>CALKBV010000006.1 GCA_937775265.1 uncultured Pseudomonadales bacterium | reverse complement strand
ATAACAGCCTCGATGCCGCCGAGGATTGTATAGGCAGCGACGAAGACACCCGCGACCACGACACTGTACTCGGCATCGAGTCCTGTGATGGTTTGTATCACCAGGGAAATCAGGTAAAGAATCATGCTGATCCGCGCGAGTTGTGCTATCAGGAATGCAGTGGCAGCATATCCGCGGACCGAAGGTCCAAACCTGCCTTCCAGAAACTCGTACGCAGTGACACTGTTATTTCTTCGTAAGCGCGGCAGAAAGTAATAAGCCGCAAAGATGATCGCGACCGGCAACATCAGGTTCGGCAGGAAACGAAGCCAGTTTGTTTTGAACGCGTCGCCTGGGTAAGCAAGGAACGTGATCGAACTGATTGAAGTGCCAACCAGGGACAGGCCAATCACCCAGCCACTGAAATTACGGCCGCCTAAAAAGTATTGTTCAGTCGTCTTGTTGGTTCGGGAAAAGTAGATGCCCAGGCCCAGCATGAGGGCGAAATATAGCGCTAAGACTGCCTGGTCTAGTGGCTGAAGCAGCACCGGTTAATCCAGTTCAGCGTTCAGGGATGCAAGCTCCACGCAGGTGACAAACACGTCCATGGCGCTCTCGAGCTCGGCCAGCCCTGGGAAAGTTGGGGCGAGGCGGATGTTCGTATTCTCCGGATCCTTGCCGTAGGGGAAAGTTGCCCCCGCAGGGGTCAGTTTGACCCCCGCATCTGCGGCCATGCTGATAATGGTCGTGGCGAGCCCGGGGCGTGTGTCCAGTGAGATGAAGTAACCACCACGTGGGCTGTTCCAGCTTGCCATATTTTTTCCTGCCAGATGCTCCTCAAGCTTCTTCAGTACCAGGTCGAACTTCGGCTTGATAATGTCCCGGTGCTTTGCCATGTGGGCCTTGATGCCATCGATGTCTTTCAGGAAACGAACATGACGCAGTTGGTTAACCTTGTCGAAGCCAATCATTTGGTCCGAAAGAAATTTTTCAAAAGCGGCAAGCTGAGATGTGCTGGTGGCCAGGAAAGAAATGCCTGCGCCCGCAAAAGTGACCTTCGAGGTTGAACCCAGCATAACGATATTGTCTGTTGTGCCAGCTTTCTCAGCAGCAGTCATTAGGCTGGGGAGTTCATCACCCTGTTCCACCAGATCATGAACTGCGTAGGCGTTGTCCCAGAAGACCCTGAAGTTATCACCGGCGACCTTGGGGATTTCCGCGAACTGCTCAACGACTTCTTTCGAGTAGGTGTTGCCCGTCGGGTTGGAATATTTGGGAACACACCAGATACCTTTAATAGCGGCATCCTTTGAGACGAGTTCCTTCACCTGCTGCATGTCCGGGCCATCATCATTCAGCGGTACCGTGATCATTTCAATATCGAAATGTTCGCAGATGGTGAAGTGCCGGTCATAGCCGGGTACCGGGCAGAGAAACTTGACGGGTTCACCGCCCCAATGCGCCATCATGTGTTCAACATATTGATACATCAGGTTAAGGCTGCTGTTGCCGCCCACCATCACTTGCTCGGATTTTGCTCCATAAACTCAGCACCTAGTTGCCGTGCCTCTGGAATGCCGAGGATACCGCCGTAGTTGCGCACATCTGTGCCACCCTGCAACAGGTAGAAACCCTCAAGAATGCCATCCAGGTCGTTGGACAGGTCCAGTTGTTCAGCGGCAGGTTTCCCTCGCGTGAGGTCGAGCTTCAGTCCAGCATCTATATAGGTGTCAAAAATATCCAGTAATTCTGATTGTCTTGCGCGAGGATCCGTCATAGCGACAAGCCCTCCAGTTCTGTGACTTGCAACATTAGGTTCAGGTTTTGTACGGCAGCGCCGGCAGCGCCTTTACCCAGGTTATCTAGCCTTGCGATCAGCATCATTTGATCGTTATGGCCATAAACGAACACATCGACTCGATTTGTACCATTGGCTGCCTCTGGATTAAGGAACCCGTCCTGTAGTTCTGCATCGTCGTTAAGTGGCATGACATTGATGCAGGGCTCAGTGGCATATTGATCGCTAATGAGCTGATGGACATTTTCAATGGAACTGGTTTTAACCAGTTGGTCCTTGTGTATGGGCACGGAAACCAACATGCCTTTATAAAAGTGACCCACGGTCGGCGTGAAGAGCGGGTTGGTTGAGAGACCGGCATACTGTGCCATCTCTGGTACATGCTTGTGTTTCAATGCCAGACTGTATGGCCTTGCCGGCCAGTTGGCACCCTCTGATTCATATTTTTCGATCAGCTGACGACCACCGCCGCTATACCCGGAAATCGCACTGATACTCATGAGTGCATCGTGTCCAAGAACGCCTGCACTGATCAGCGGTTTTACTGTGGCGAGGAAACCGGTCGGGTAACAACCTGGGTTTGAGATCAATCTTGCTGAGGCGATGGCCTCTCGCTGGCCCGGCATCAGTTCCGGCATGCCATAGGTCCAGTCAGGGTTTACACGATGGGCGGTACTCGCGTCGATGAAACGGGTATGGGTGTTTTTGGTGTTCCTGACAGCTTCCCTGGCCGCATCGTCGGGCAGGCAAAGGACAACGACATCAGCCTGGTCGATGATTGATTGTTTGGCGTCAGGATTTTTCCTTTCCGCAGGGTCGATCTCGATGAGCTCGATGTCAGTTCGAACCGATAATCGCTCGTGAATCTGGAGGCCGGTTGTCCCGGCTTGCCCGTCTATGAATATTCTGTTCATTTTTAGTGCTTTAGCTGCTAAAAGCGGCGCTAATTCTACCACTTAACAAGCATTCTGGTGATAGATAAAAGCATGTAATGAGGCCCTTATTGTTTCGACCTCGGCATCAGGGTCATGCGCTTCATCCTTCAAGTCAGGCATGAAAGGGGTGCTTTCCAGTTCTGCGACGGTGACCCGTCCAAAGTGCTGATCCCGGAAATGGTGGATAAACTGCCGGGTTTTCAGGCCATCGAACCAATCATTCAGGTGTTTTCGCATGACCGCGGGCGTTGGGGACTGCTGCCTTTTGCGCTCGTAGTGTGGAATCAGACCAATCTGTCGGACATAGTCATCGGTGTTGGGGTCACCAGTGGACAGTCGTCCTGGCTGCGTGACAGAGATACCGTTCAGCCATTCAAGGAAACGCTTCAGTTGCGAAAAACAACTGGGATGTTCGAGCGTGAATTCCGCGATGGGCGAATCCAGGTCATGAATAGCTCTGATCGCCTGGCCTGTGCCAATAGGGACGCGATCTGAGATTCTTCCAGAGATGATGATGGGGTCTCCACCGGCCAGTCTGACCTCACCGGTTTTACGCAGTTTGTTCAACAGGTAAAAATCTTCACCAGTGTTTCGTTTTGGAAAGCCTCGAACTGCGGCGTATCGACCCAGTGAGCAGCTGATCGTGGAGCCGATAGTGGGGTAAGCATAGGGTGAGTTCGCCCAGCGAAGTCCCGCGACGTAATACAACATGCTGAGCTCATACAGCTGCATGGGTAATTCCAGACCTGGTTGCGCGACATGTTTAAAAGGGTAAATGAAAGCGGCGTCAGCACTTCCGGTTTCAACGTTGAAGTAATTTTCAGGCAGTTCTGCATCTGCGTCAGTGGTAAACAGCCAGTTGCCTGAAACCACCCCCTGGTTAATCAGGGAAGCTGCGATATCCATCCCGATCTTGCGGGCGAGGCCGACACCCTGTTTTTTATCAATGCTGTAGCCGCGGGAGAAACGATCTATGATCAATAGATCGGGACCCATGGCACCGTCAGTTTTTTCAACCAGTTGGGCGTGATCTGTTAGCTGGCTAATTTGCTGATGACTCGTCAACCCGTCAATCAACATTCGGGCTGAGTGATCTTCCTCAACATGGCTGTTAACCACGAGGATGACGAGGAAAGAGGTGCCCGGCTTAATCTGTTGCCACACTTTGAGCACACTTTGGTGATCTTCATTAAACGCAGGAATCACCAGGCTGTAGTCATACTGCCTGCCTGGCAGCTTGATAGCTGCTTCCACTTCTGCGTATCGGTCCAGGTATTTGGTGATCGCTTCGTTCTGCGCACCCATGCTCATGGTGAAGGGCTCATGGTGAAGGGCTCATGGTGAAGGTCTCCTAATGGAGGCGGCTGCGGACGGGGATACCTTCGATAACGGTTTTTTCCATCACTATCCACTCGGCTAATCGCTTGTCTACAATCTGGTCGTTGAAATACTGTAAAGCGAGACGCAGAAACAACTGATGGTGGCCTTTCTCGGCATTGGCGAGGGCCATATAAAAAACCTTCAGTTTTTCGTCTTTCAGGTGATCTGCAAGCTTGCGGAACCGTTCTTCACCCCTTGCCTCAATAACCGCGCCCGACAGTAACCGATCCAGGAAATAACCTTCTGTGTCACCACGTACGTGGTGGCGCATTTGGTTGACGTAAAGGTCTTTCTCGTCAGGAGTCATGAAAAGACCTCTTTCCTGCATCAGGCGAATAACCTGTTTGAAATGAGTTAACTCTTCTAACGCCAGGTCTACCATTTCACGCACCAAATCAGGCTTGTCGGGGTAGTGGGCGACGAGTGACATTGCCATGGAAGAGGCTTTGCGCTCGTTAGCCGCATGGTCTATGAGGAACTCATCGAAATTACCCAGTACACACTCAAGCCAGGCACCAGAGCTTGGTATTAGCTGGATTTCTCTCGTCATTTCGGCAGGACTTCCTGGAAGAAAGCGGCAATCTGTTCGACCTCTTCCAGGCAAATCTGATGTTCCATTGGGTAGTCGAACCATCGGACGTCGTAGCCGAGTCGGATCAAATTTTCTCGTGATGTTGCCGCCCGCATGATTGGAATCATCTGGTCGTGGGTGCCGTGTGCCATCATGATTGGGATAGCAAGGTTGGCATCGGTCATGTCGTTTTCCGTGCCGGTGAAGTCATGCAGGTAGGTTGAGATCGCCAGGATGCCGGCAATTCTTTGCTGGCAGCGCGTGCCTGTGTGTAATGCAATGACCCCACCCTGGGAAAACCCTGCCAGCAAAATATTTTGTGAGGGGATGCCGCGCTCTATCTCATGATCAATTAAAGCCGCGATCTGGCCTGACGATTCAATGATGTCGTCATGACCAGCTGTTTCGGAATGAGGGATAAAGTCATACCAGCCGCGCATTTCAGCGCCATCGTTAATGGTGATTGGCCGTATAGGCGCGTGCGGGAAGATAAATCGAATGCTTGAGTCTTCGGGAAGCTTCAATTCTGGCACAATCTGCTCAAAATCATGACCATCTGCACCCAGGCCGTGCAGCCAGATGACAGTTGAGCGGGCGGGGACAGGGGGTTCTATTTCAATGTGTTCTAACAGGTCCATGGTCTTGGGATTCGCTTATTCTAGTGGATAGACGGGGGCGGCAATGATAGCCCATCTTGATCGCCACCTCATCTGCTGATCAATCATTAATCCTTCGTTTGCCCTGCAAATTTGGATGTGACTAAATACAGCTTTGCCAATTAGAGTGGAGTCAGTCACATGGGACCTTTAACAGGTACTAAAATCATAGAACTTGCGGGCATTGGCCCGGGACCATTTTGCGGGATGTTGCTCTCTGACATGGGTGCAGAGGTCATCAGGGTAGACCGGGCAGGCGCTCCGGCGCGCAGACCAACGGATGTATTGACAAGGGGGCGTAAGTCCATTGCTGTTGATCTTAAAAGTGCTGCTGGCAGGGAAGTCGTCCTGAAGCTTTGTGAATCATCCGATGCATTGTTTGAAGGTTTCCGCCCCGGGGTAACTGAGCGGCTCGGTGTTGGCCCGGAAGAATGTATGGGTCGCAATGGGAAGACTGGTCTACGGCCGCATGACTGGCTGGGGTCAGGAAGGCCCGATGGCTCAGGCCTCCGGTCACGATATTAACTATATTGCCCTTGCGGGCGCTCTGCATTCGATAGGCGAAGCCGGTGGTAAGCCCGTGCCGCCCCTTAATCTGGTTGGTGATTTTGGCGGGGGTGGCATGTTCCTGGCTTTTGGTCTTGTGTGCGCGATGTTGGAAGCACAGAAATCGGGGACGGGGCAGGTCGTGGATGCTGCGATGATCGACGGCGCTGCAACCTTGATGTCGATGTTCTTTACCATGCACGCAGCCGGTGTATTCAGCATGGAGCGCGGTACCAATTTGCTGGATGGAGGGGCTCACTTCTACGGCACCTATGGGACCAGAGATGGCAAGTATATTTCTCTTGGCTCGATCGAGCCCCAGTTCTATGCGCTGCTGGTTGAGAAGGCTGGTCTTGATGTCGACAGGTTCAGCGCGCAAATGGAGCAGGGCAAGTGGGTTGAGTTTAAGGCTGAGCTTACTGAAGTGTTCAAAACAAAAACAAGAGACGAGTGGTGCGACATTATGGAAGGTTCGGATGTCTGTTTCGCTCCCGTGCTGGCGCTGGATGAAGTTCCTAATCATCCGCACCACGTAGCGAGAGATTCGTTCATTGAATTAGACGGTATTGTCCAGCCAGCGCCAGCGCCCCGGTTCTCCAGGTCTGAAGTAGGTGTCAGCCATGGCTCTCGTATTCCCGGAGAGGACACGCTAACAGTGTTGCAGGAAGCAGGCCTTGGCGAAGCAGAAATTAAAGAGCTGGTTGAATCCGGTGCGGTGGTAAACACCGCCGGTGCATAGCGTAGGAAAACGCAATGATTGGTCGGAAGTTTTCTCCTTTGGCTGAAAATATGCGTTACTATTGCGCCTTAACGAATTGTCCTGACCTTTGGATTAAGTTCGGTCCTGGGATAGTGCGGGGATGGGCGCGCCCGAAAACAGATAAAAACAGGAAGAATAAATGAGCGTAGAACTACTGGACACGACAAGGTTTCACGGGTTTCGAGTTAGACGTCAGATTGCGGGTAAAACTTTTCAGGAATATTTCTCGTTAAAGGCAAACGGGAAAAGAATGAGAGGCGCAGATCGTGCCAAGGTAAAAGCTAAAGCGGAATCAAGAGATTCTGTCTTGGCAAAGCAACAAGCCAAAGCCAAAACCGAAGTCGCCCGATCTTCACTGTTTGATACTAAAGGGAAAGTTCGTGGCATTCTGTTCAGAATGAAAACAGAAAAGAGTGGTACGCGTACCCCTGTTTTTCAAATTGGTATCATGTCAACGAAACTTGATAAGATCGTTAATACAACGGTGTCAATCAATCTTCATGGCTTAAAGGGGGCCTGGCAGAAAGCGGTCGACTTTTATGTACAGCATAAGAAGATTTCCAAGAAGTCTCTTCTCTACCGGAAGCTAGTGAGGGCCCAGCCCAATAAGGCTCAGCTGGATGCGATGAAGAAACGCCGGAAACGGCGCTAGAAATAAAAAAGGGGCTTTTAGCCCCTTTTTTATTTCTAGCGCCTAATGGTATGTTGTTTTTTTAATTGGTGAACCATTGTGAATGACTACAAGACAGCATTTAGACGATCTCTGGTACACCCCGAGGAGTATTGGGCGGAGCAGGCCACTAGTGTGGCCTGGTATAAGTCGCCTAGCTCCATGCTTGGGAAAGATACCAACGGTAATGATGCGTGGTTCTCTGACGGTGAGCTTAATTCGTCTTATCTGGCGCTTGACTATCACATAGAGCAGGGCCGCGGTGACCAGACCGCGCTGATCTATGATTCACCCGTTACGAATTCAACCGCCTCTTACACATATAGTGAGTTAAGGGGTGAAGTCGCAACGTTTGCCGGTGTACTCGCTTCGTTAAGTATCAGTAAAGGCGATAGAGTCATTATCTATATGCCCATGATTCCGCAGGCAGTCATAGCCATGCTCGCATGCGCGCGCTTAGGTGCTATTCATTCGGTGGTGTTCGGCGGTTTTGCCGCAAAAGAACTGGCGACAAGGATTGACGATGCAACACCTAAAGCAATTTTGTGCGCATCCTGTGGCGTAGAATTTTCTAACGTTATCGCCTACAAACCACTGATCGATGAGGCGCTTCAAATCAGTGAGCACAAAATTGATCATTGTCTTGTTTACCAGCGCCCGGAGTCAGTCGCGGAAATGGCCAATCCCTGGGACAGGGATTGGGATTCACTGCTGGCTGTGGCAGCGCCTGTAGATCCTGTTTCGCTCCCGTCGTCTCATCCTTTATATATCCTTTACACCTCCGGGACGACAGGGAAACCAAAAGGTGTGGTCAGGGATAACGGCGGCCATGCCGTAGCGCTAATCTACAGCATGAAAAACCTCTATAACGTGGCCGCTGGGGAAGTCTTCTGGGCAGCCTCTGATGTGGGTTGGGTCGTTGGTCATTCCTATATCGTCTATGGGCCGCTCTTTGCTGGCTGCACCACAATTTTGTTCGAAGGCAAACCAGTGCGTACACCGGATGCAGGAACTTTTTGGCGAATTCTGTCTGATTATAAAGTGAATGTCTTTTTCACCGCGCCAACGGCCTTCCGTGCGATCCGAAAGGAAGACCCTGAAGCGAGTCTGCTGTCAAAGTATGACCTCAGTCATCTTCGCAGCTTATTTGTTGCCGGTGAACGAACAGATCCCTCAACCTATGAATGGCTGTGCGAAATACTGGGGGTGCCTGTGATTGATCACTGGTGGCAAACCGAAACAGGTTGGCCTGTCGCCTGTATACCGATGGGTTTAGAGCCCGCCGAAGCCAAAGCGGGTTCGGTGGCGATGCCGGTGCCGGGGTTTGACGTTCAGGTTGTTTCAGAGAGCTGCGAGCCCTTAAATGCCGATGAAGAAGGCGCCGTAGTGATTAAGCTACCGCTCCCTCCGGGGTGCTTGCCAACTGTATGGGGGGATCACCAGCGCTATGTGGAGTCTTACCTTAGTGAGTACCCAGGTTATTATCACACCGGTGATGGCGGCTATATCGATAGTGATGGTTACCTGTACATCATGGGCAGGACCGATGATGTGATTAATGTTGCTGGACATCGATTATCGACAGGGCAAATGGAAGAGGTTGTTGCCGCCCATCCTGCGGTGGCGGAATGTGCAGTGGTAGGTATTGAGGATAAAGACAAAGGCCAGGTGCCGGTAGGGATGGTAGTGATTAAGGATGGAGTTAATATCGAATTAGGCACACTTGAAGATGAACTGGTGGCGATGGTCCGCAAGGACGTAGGTGCGTTTGCCAGCTTTAAGCGAATTGTCAGGGTGCTACGCCTGCCCAAAACCCGGTCTGGAAAGATATTAAGGCAGGTCATCCGGAAAATTGTTGATACAAAGCCCTACGAAATACCGGCTACGATTGATGATCCGGCAATCCTGGAAGAAATTGCTGATGCATTCAAACAAAATGGTATCGGCTATATTGCGCAGCAACATTGATGTCAACAAAGACACCCTCGGTCACCGGTCCCGGTCACCAGCCCTGCTCACCGTTGCGTCTTCCGGGTTTGGTGAGGCCTGAGCACGAAAATTTGCTGCCGAAGGGCATCGGCTGATCTTTGCTGCCAGACGAACGTAGTGATGCTTGTGGCACAAGTCTGGTCGCTCTTTGCGGTACATCGGGATAGCTGAAGAGGCAGTGTGGGGCCGGTTTATCTGGTCAACGTGAAACACCTCATGTTTGGCGCTATACTGGAGATCACTCCATCCAAGTTTGTTGCTCCCGATGATTATTGTTCATGGTACGTTTCCCGTTAAAGTTGAAGTCAGAGATGACGCGCTCGAGTTGATGCGCCAGATGGCTAAGGCTAGCCAGGAAGAAGAGGGTTGCATCAGCTACGAGTTCTACGTTGGTCTGACTGACCCCAACACATTGCTTCTTTTCCAGGAGTGGGAGTCTGTAGACGCGCTTCAGGGGCATTTTGAAACAGACCATATGGAAGAATTCCTGAAGCTGTTGCCTGATGTTCTCGATGGGCAGGTAGTAAGCCGTCGCTATGAGGTGAAAGTCAGCAATGATGTGTTCGAGGCTGGGGACTTTGATCCCGAACCGGTTCATATTGAAGAAGAACGCGAAAAAATCATTCACTAGTATCGCTTAGAGAATCTCCAGGGCTGACTCAGGTGGCCTTCCGACTCGTGCCTGCTCTCCACAGATGACGATCGGGCGCTGCATCAACTTTGGCGCTATTATTATTGCGTCCAGAACATCACTCTCGGATGAATCTGCCGTTAACCCGGATTCTTGGTACTCATCTTCACCAGTCCTGACAATGTCAGCAGCCGTAACACCTAACATTTTCACGATGTCAGCGAGTTCACTTTTTGATGGCGGCGATTCAAGATAGGGCACGATGCGCAATTCCAGGTCCCGTTCTTCCAGCAGAGCAAGTGTCTGTCTGGATTTGGAGCATTTGGGGTTGTGATAAATGGTAACTAAAGTCATAGTCGTTCCTCGTGAAGTTCATAGCTGAATGTTAACAACTCGTATGCTAATGCCAATGATTGAGGCAGTCTGGGATTTTTTCAAACTGCTGGTAAAAAATTACTCCGAGGATGGTTGCCAGTCGACCGCCGCCGCTCTGACCTACCAGACCTTGTTTGCTGTTGTGCCCCTGCTCACAATTACCTACGCAGTGCTGGGGGCATTTGAAGCTTTCAGCGGCGTGGGCGACGTGCTGCAGGATTTTGTGTTCGATAATGTCGTGCCGGAATCTGTATCGGTTGTGCAGGAATACCTCCAGCAATTTTCGTCTCAGGCAAGGAGCCTGTCAGGGCCTAGTCTGATAGTCGTCGGCATCACGGCTTTCCTGATGATGCTCACGATCGAAAAATCATTTAATGATATCTGGCGTATCCGCGAACCAAGGCAGGGCTTCCAGCGCATTCTGATGTACTGGGCGATTCTGACGCTTGGTCCGCTTCTTATGCTTCTCGGCCTCGCGAGCACGACCTACCTTTTTTCGTTGCCGATTGTTACCGGCGTTGGCGCGTCAAAGTTATTCGGGGTTGTCCCATTGGTGCTGAGCACCGCATTTTTTACGCTCATGTATGTCGCTGTTCCAAACTGCCAGGTGCCTGTGAAGCATGGGGTTATTGCTGCTGCAGTGGTTGCGGTTTGTTTTGAGTTGGTTAAGCATTTGTTCGGGAGTGTCATGGCTATGACCGATTTCGCGGTGATCTATGGCACTTATGCGGCTGTTCCATTGTTCCTGATCTGGTTGTACGTGTCATGGACAATTGTTCTTTTCGGTGCAGAACTCAACAAGAACATTGGATTGTTCAGGTCGCAGCGAAGTCCGCAGATGGAACCGCCACTGGTACAGATACTGATCATTCTGCATGAATTCTTCCGTTGTCATCGGTTGGGTGAGGTGGTTACCGACAGAACGATTACCAGCCTCAGTCACCGGGTTGATATGCAGGCCTGGCACGACTACAAAAGTCGACTGCTGACACTTGGGCTGATACGTGTAGTCGAGAAAGGTGGGCTTGTTTTATCTAAGGACTTAAATGAAGTGACACTCTGGTCGCTCTATCGGGATATGCCCTGGCCGCTACCAGCAGGGTTCACCGTCGCTGGTGAAGTTTGGGAGAAGCTGGTCAACGAGAAGCTAACAAAATCCTATGAAGAGCGGCGCACGGTGTTTGAACTGGATCTGGAACGGTTGTACAAGGGAGAAGAGAGTTGAAGTTCAGAGCGTTGGTTGTCGTTTCGCTGGTTGTGCTTTGCGCCTGTAGCCAGCCCCTGGATTTTGTTGATACTGACGGTAATGGTTACCGATATTCGGATATACAGGGGAAGTGGCAGGTCATCAACTATTGGGCTACCTGGTGTGCTCCCTGCATTAGGGAAATCCCGGAACTGATCAGGCTGGATGAAAATAACGACAACGTCGTCGTGTTTGGTGTCAACTTTGATGCCCCGGAAGGCGAGGAGATAACAAGGCAGATCGAGAAGATGGGAATAACGTTCCCTGTTTACCAGGAAGATCCGGCGGCCCGCCTGGGCATCGAGATGCCCGAGGTATTACCAACCACAGTTCTTATTGACCCTGAGGGCAAGATTGCAGGCGTCCTGGTTGGCCCCCAGACAGAGTCGTCGCTGTTGTCCGCAATGGGTATCAAGGAAACTAAGAATGTCAGAGGAATAAAGCTCGGACCTGATCCAGGGTAAGGTCCTTATTGTTACCATCGCGGCGGTTAACATACTCCACGACGCCTTTATCAAGCCCGCGATCGCCTATCACCACTCGATGAGGAATGCCCATCAGTTCAGCATCGGCAAACTTTGCGCCGGGTCTTACGTCTTCACGATCATCCAGTAACACTTCCACTCCCTGATCCGTTAATTCCGCATATAGGGATTCGGCTGTGGCTCGAACCTGCTCGGACTTGTGAGCGTTAATCGGAATAACGATCACCCTGAACGGAGCTATACTTTCCGGCCAGATGATGCCGCTTTCATCGTGGTTCTGCTCGATGATGGCGCCGACCAGTCGGGTCACGCCCATGCCGTAGCAACCCATTTGCATCACAACGGCCTTGCCGGATGCATCCAGAACGGTTGCGTTCATCGATTTGGAGTATTTATCGCCGAGCTGGAAGATATGGCCTACTTCGATGCCGCGCTTGAACATGATCTCACCCTTGCCGTCAGGGCTTGGGTCCCCTTCTACGACGTCGCGAATGTCTTCAATGGCAGTTGCCCTGGCATCTCGCTCCCAGTTGAGGTTGCGTGTGTGGAAGTCATTCTTGTTGGCGCCGGCAATGAAGTTGCGGAGCGCGGCAGCGCTTCGATCTGCGATGATAGGCATCGTTAGCCCCTGAGGGCCGATGGAACCCGTACTAGCGTCAATCTCTGCCTTGATTTCTGCATCATTTGCCATTGTCAGCGGTGAGGCTACACCATCAATTTTTTCCGCCTTGATCTCATTCAGCTGGTGATCTCCCCGCAACACCAGTGCAACCAGGTTGGATTCGCTACCTTTAACGATTAGCGTTTTGACAGTCCGGTTTGCGGCGACATCTAACGCTTTGCAGAGATCCTCTATGGTTTTAACGCCCGGTGTCGCGAGCTCCTCAGTGTCGAGCAGACCCGCATCTTCGGATGCCGGTGCCAGGGCTTCAGCCATTTCGACGTTCGCTGCGTAGTCACTCTCGCTGGAAAATGCGATCTTGTCTTCGCCAGATTCCGCCAGCACATGGAACTCCACGGAGGCACTGCCGCCAATGCTGCCGGAATCCGCAAGCACAGGCCTGAAGTCCAGGTCCATACGAGTCAGAATTCGGGAGTACGCGTCGTGCATCTCCTCGTAGGTTTCATTCAGGGACACCTGGTCCGTATGGAATGAATAGGCATCCTTCATGGTGAATTCGCGTGAGCGAAGAACACCAAACCGTGGTCGTGTCTCATCTCTGAACTTGGTCTGGATCTGATAGTAGTTAACCGGTAGCTGTTTGTGGCTCTTTAGCTCGCCACGCGCCAGGTCTGTAATAACCTCCTCGTGAGTTGGGCCAAAACAGAATTCACGATCGTGACGATCCCGGAACTGTAGTAAAAGCCCTTCATCATACTGGCTCCACCGCCCTGACTCATGCCACAGCTCAGCGGGTTGGACCACAGGTAGCATCACTTCCTGCGCGCCTGAGGCGTTCATTTCTTCCCGGATGATATGTTCAATTTTCTGCAGGACACGAAAACCCATCGGCAGCCACGAATAAATGCCGGAAGCGAGCTTGCGAATCAGACCGGCACGGATCATTAGCTGGTGGCTGATGATCTCCGCGTCTGCAGGCGTCTCTTTCAGGGTGGCGATAGTGTACTTTGATGCTCTCATAATGGTATTTTTTGCCTATTGATGTTGTTATTGCTCTGTGTGTATTTGGAAAGGTATATCTCATGTTACATCGAGGCGATTGCCATTGTGGAAATGTCCGGTTCGAATTTGACTCAGAGCCTGATGTTCATGTGCATCGATGTAATTGTTCAATCTGCGACAGGGTCGGTTTCCTGCATCTTATCATTCCCCGGAGTGCTTTTAAGTTAATCACAAGTTGGGATGAGTTAACGACCTATACTTTTAATACTGGTGTTGCCGAACACTATTCCTGCAAAACTTGTGGTGTAAAACCGTTCTATCTTCCCCGTTCGAATCCCGATGGTTATAGCGTCAATTTTCGGTGTGTTGATTCCGCCACTTTTGCTGAAGTCGTTGTTACGGATTTTGATGGCCAGAATTGGGAAGAGAATGCTGGGGCGTTGGCTCATCTGAGTCAAGATTCGAGCGGTTCAGATCTGGGTCCGGGTAGTTCGGGGTAAAGGTCCCTCCGCGTCGGTCGGGATGCTAGAGCTGTGTTCCCATGAAGACGGTTGGTTCTGCGCCATAAAAAAGGCCGCAATCTGCGGCCTTTTTCAGTTCGATTAAAGTTGTACTTTAAACAAACTCTTTAAGGCCTTTAAGTGGCAGGACCTTGATCTTGGTGCTTGCAGGTTTGGCCGCAACATCCATCAACTCACCTGGACGGAAAGGATTAGGGACACCTTTACGAGCAGGACGAGAAGGCTTCTTAACAGTTTTGATCTTCAGCAAACCTGGAAGAGTAAATTCACCAGCGCCGCCTTTTTTAACATGGCGTTCGATGAGTGAAGAAAGCTCGTCAAGTACCGAGCTAACCTGTTTTTTGGACAGTTCTGTGGTCTCGGCAAGTTCTGCAAGGATAGCGCTCTTGGTGTACTTATCCTTGATAGCCGTTTTTTTAGCCTTTTTAGCAGCCATTCAGTAATCCTTATATGTCTAGTGTGATAAATCCAAAATCAATAAAAAAGAGAAGAAGGCTTTTGGGCCTCTTCTCTTGGGTGAGCTTTATATCCGATTGGCATTACTGGTTCAAGGAAAACCCTTTAAAAATCGGGTCATGGCCCTATATTCATGCAAAGCAAGAATAATGATGGGCGTTCGCCATTGTCCTCAATTGTTACTATAATGCGCAGCCGCTGGAGTAGGCTCCAGCTGGCAAATAACTGATGAGGACCATCATGCCCATTTACGAATACCAGTGTGAGGCTTGTGACCATAAGATGGAAAAGCTTCAGAAGCTTTCTGATGAACCGCTAAAGGTTTGTCCAATATGCAATGAGCCAATGCTTAATAAGCTAGTGTCCGCTGCCGGGTTTCGTCTGAAAGGCGGTGGTTGGTATGAAACCGACTTTAAAACCGGTAAGAAGAAAAATGTGGCTGGCGATAATCCTAACTCCACGGGCAGTTCCGGATCGTCTGGTTCTGACTCGGGTTCTGGTTCAGATACCGCGTCGAAAAGTTCGTCATCGAGCGATAAATCGACCGGTACATCGTCCAGCAAGGCTTCCACCCCAGCAGCGGCTAGCTAACAGCCGTAACTCGTTAATTCTTGCCGTTTAGAGGTATAAAAAATGCGTAGCCACTTGTGTGGCCAGATGAGGGATTCTCACATTGGTGAAGAAGTCTCCCTGTGTGGTTGGGTTCATCGTCGTCGTGATCACGGCGGCGTTATATTCCTGGATGTTCGGGATTACACCGGTATTATCCAGGTCGTTTTCGATCCGGATACGGTAGCTGCATTTACCCTGGCAGACCAGGTTCGAAATGAGTTTGTCATCCAGGTCATCGGTAAAGTTCGGGCCCGGGATGGCGAGGCCGTTAATCTAAAAATGGCCACGGGGAAGGTTGAGGTTCTCGGGTTGGAACTGAATATCTTGAATAAATCCGAGACGCCTCCTTTCCAGCTTGATGAGCACTCCAGTGCCGGTGAAGACGTCCGATTGCGGAATCGTTCTATTGATCTTCGCCGACCAGAGATGCAGGACAAGCTCCGTCTTCGATCTGAAGTCATGCATGAGGTTCGAGCCTTTATGCACGACAAGGGATTCGTGGATATCGAGACACCGATCCTGACTAAAGCAACACCCGAGGGCGCGCGAGATTATCTGGTTCCAAGCCGCGTTCACCCCGGTAACTTTTATGCGCTGCCGCAGTCGCCCCAGATATTCAAACAACTGCTGATGATGTCCGGCTTTGATCGTTACTACCAGATCGCTCGATGTTTCCGCGACGAAGACCTTCGCGCAGACAGACAACCAGAATTCACCCAGATCGATATAGAGATGAGTTTTGTGGAACAACAAGACGTCATGGATGTTAGTGAGAGCTTGGTCCGCAGGTTGTTTCAGAAATCCATCGATGTGGACCTAGGAGACATCCCTGTATTGCCATACAGTGAAGCGATGCTGCGCTTTGGCTCGGATCGACCTGACCTTAGGTTTGGGCTGGAGCTTGTCGACGTCGCGGATCTTTTGAAAGATGTAGAGTTCAAGGTGTTCAGTGGTCCCGCGAATGATGATAGCTGCAGAGTCTCTGCGTTGCGGCTCCCCGGCGGCGATCAACTAACGCGGAAAAAATTAGATGACCTGACAAAGTTTGTCAGTATCTATGGCGCACGGGGCCTGGCGTATATTCGGGTGAACAGTTTGGATAACGGTATGGAAGGCCTGCAGTCTCCGATCCTGAAATTCCTGCCTGAGGAGGTGGTCACCGCTATACTCGACCGCCTGGGTGCGCAAGTAAACGATGTGATCTTCTTTGGTGCCGACAAAGCAAAAATTGTAAGCGATGCGCTCGGCGCGCTGCGATGCAAGCTGGCGGAAGACCTGGACCTGTTCGAACGGCCCTGGGCATCTTGCTGGGTGGTGGATTTTCCCATGTTTGAGGAAAATGACGACGGTAGTATGACCGCCATGCATCATCCCTTTACGAGGCCATCTGGAAATGTGGCAGACATGGAGGCTAATCCCCTGGACACGCTTTCTGTTTCCTATGACCTGGTAGTCAATGGTTATGAACTGGGTGGAGGATCAATTCGTATCCATGAACCCGAGATTCAACAAGCGATCTTCCGGGTGTTGAATCTTTCCGATAATGAGGCGAACATTAAATTCGGCTTCCTTTTGGAAGCCTTGAAATATGGTGCTCCACCCCATGGTGGGTTGGCCTTTGGGCTCGACAGAATCGTGATGTTGCTCTCGGGTTCAACTGCAATTCGGGATGTCATTGCGTTTCCGAAGACTCAGACAGCGACCTGTTTGTTAACCTCTGCACCCAGCGAGATTGACGCAGAACAATTGAAAGAGCTCGGTATTGCCGTGAGAAAGCAGCCTAAGGAATAGGAAAATGGCAGGTCATAGTAAGTGGAGCAATATTAAGCACCGAAAAGCCGGTCAGGACGCTAAACGAGCGAAGGTTTTTACCAAGATCATTCGTGAACTGACCGTTTCTGCCCGTGACGGTGGCGGTAATATTGAAGATAACCCTGGCCTTCGTACCATTGTTGATAAAGCCAAAGCATCGCAGATGCCTAAAGATACGATGGAACGAGCAATTGCCCGGGGTGCGGGTGGGGATGATGGTGTAGAGCTTGTACCTCTGACCTACGAGGGCTACGGCCCTGGGGGCGTAGCGGTTCTCGTTGAAACCATGTCTGATAACCGAAACCGAACCGTTGCCGAAGTGAGGCATGCTTTTTCAAAGGCAGGTGGCAATCTAGGTACCGATGGGTCGGTGGCATATTTGTTTGATCGAAAGGGCCAGATTCTTTTTGAGCCCGGTACCAGCGAAGACGACGTCATGGAGATTGCGATAGAATCCGGTGCTGACGATGTTGAGACGGAGGACGATGGTTCAATTACTGTCTCCACAACTGCAGATGATTACCTCGTAGTCAAAGAAGCACTGGTTACAGGTGGCCTTGAACCGGCAGCTTCGGAAGTGGCTATGATTCCCCAAAACTACAGCGAGCTGGATGTGGACATGGGTGAGAAAGTATTACGCCTTGTCGATGCCCTTGAAGACCTTGATGATGTGACTAACGTCTACACTAACGCTAATTTCCCAGACGAGCTGATGGGCTAGCCTTTAGCCAGGTTGGCTTAAAGCTCATCCGGTTTCATTCTTTCAAGCCGAGCTTCCTCTTCTTCTATCGCTGCACTTATTTCTGTGAGCACAGCATCTACATCGGCGGATTGCTCGTCCTCATGAAATTCGCCGGTTAGTTCGATATCAGGGTGTAGCTCTCCAGCTTCGTACAGTTCCCAAATTTCTTTTGCATAGCGAGTGTCCAGCAGTTCCGGAGCGAACTGTCCGTAGTAATTAGTCATGTTGTTGACGTCGCGGCTTAACATTGATTCTGCCTGATTGTTGGCGGCCGCGTTGACTGCCTGGGGCAGATCGATAATCACAGGGCCTTGCTCATCAAGCAGCACATTAAATTCCGACAGGTCTCCGTGCACTACTCCAACGCAGAGCATGCGTACAACATAGAGCATAACCAGGCTGTGATCTTCGAGCGCCTGTTCAGGCGACATTGTCACGTCGCCAAGACGCGGTGCAACGTCACCATCGGCATCACAGATCAATTCCATTAGCAGTACGCCATCGATACAGCCGTAGGGCGTTGGAACTCGCACGCCTGCGCCGGCCAGCTTGTACAACGCATCGACCTCGGCATTCTGCCAAATCTCTTCCGTTTGCTTGCGGCCATATTTTGAGCCTTTATCCATTGCTCTGTTGCGACGGCTGTTGCGGACCTTACGGCCCTCCTGGTAGGTAACCGCCTGCTTGAAGCTGCGTTTCATGGCTTCTTTATAGACCTTGGCGCAGCGAATCTCTGAACCGCAGCGAACGACGAAAACATCGGCTTCCTTACCGCTCATCAGACGGCTGATGACTGCATCAATGATACCGTCATCAATCAGGGGTTGGATTCTTTTAGGGATCTTCATGGCCGACTTTTACATGATTTGAAGGCGAGTGGGAATAGCAGAGGCTGGTTTTGGTCAATTCCAGCTATGGGTTGTGTTAACCTGCGCCCCGATTTGAATGACCCAAAATGAGGAAGCAGAGTTGGTTTCCCGCCATGTCAAAAGGTATTAACAATGTCGAACGATGGCCTGATTGAGGGCAAGGGCCTTACATTTAATGTCCTTGGTCTGCGGTTGCACGCCAAACAATGGGGTGATCCAGAAGGTATACCCACCATTGCCCTCCATGGCTGGTTGGATAATGCAAACACATTTGATCGTCTGGCGCCGCTCATTCCCGAATTGAACCTTGTCGCACTTGATTTTGCAGGACACGGGTTGTCAACTCATCGCGCGGAAGGTGTTCACTACCATCCGATTTACGATATCCAGGAAGTCCTGGCGGTTGCGAATGAGCTTAACTGGCACCAGTTCAACGTCATCGGTCATTCAATGGGTGCATCGATCGCCTCAGAGCTCGCGGCGCTGTTTCCAGATCGAGTTCGAGCGTCTGTGCAGATTGATGGCTTCCTCGCGACGGGAGGAGTATCAGCGGAAGAGAGAATTGAGCAGACCAGGGTCGCGATTGAAAAGATTCTGAAACCGCACCACCAGGCCAGGGTATTCCCCGATCAGCAAACAATGGCGAAGCGGGTGACTGAGGCAACTGACCAGACAATAGAGGCTTCGAGCGTGCTGGTCGCTCGTGGACACAAACAGGTGGAGGGTGGTATTACATGGCGCTCTGACCCCCGCATTCGTTACCCAACACCACTTCGGCATACCCGTGACCAGATCAATCTGCTACTCAAGGACAGCACGAGCCCATCATTGTTGATCGTGGCGGAGCAGGGTGATGAATGGTATCAGGGAGAAATTTCCCTTGCGCGGGAACACCACCCGAACCTGCAGGTTGAGCGAATGCCCGGGCCGCATCACATTCATCTTGAGCCTGGTTATTTTGATCAGGTCGCAGTGTTCATTCGGCATTTTCTCAATCTGGACGGCGGACCCAAAGGAGCGACGACAACCTGATAACAATAAGGGATAAGGAATGATCTACCGTACAAAAAAACCAAGAGCCTCCGGTCGATATTGCTCTGGTTGGATCAAATCACCGAGACGCAGTAGCTTACTGCCGCGGGGAATGTCGATTTTCTGTCTCTCGTAATGACGCCGAACACAGAGTCCTTTTGAGCAAAAACAAGCCTGTAGTGTTCCAGTCACTGGCTGCAGAAAGTTGCGAAGGATCGTTTAAAGGCGTTAAGGTGCGCAGTCAAATTCCCCTAAGGCGTCGCAGTAATGGCTGATAATTTGCATTTCGACACACTTTCACTTCATGGCGGTCAACAACCGGACCCGACGACTGGTGCAAGGGCTACGCCCGTTTATCAAACCGCATCGTATGTTTTCCGCGATACTGATTATGCGGCGGGTCTGTTCAACATCGAAAGAGCCGGGCACGTCTACTCCCGTCTTTCAAACCCAACCAATGCAGTTCTCGAAGAGAGAATCGCCATGCTGGACAATGGTGTAGGTGCGATCGCTACCGCAAGTGGCCAGGCAGCGATACATTTAGGCGTGGCGACATTGCTAGGGGCCGGAGATCACATTGTTGCCTCAAGAAGTATCTATGGTGGTACGCATAATCTGCTGGATTACACGCTGAGAAGGTTTGGCATTGAAACGACTTTTGTCGATCCAAGAAGCTCGCAGGATTTCGCGAATGCTATTCAGGACAATACTCGTCTGGTTTTCGGTGAAATACTGGGCAACCCCGGCCTTGAAGTGCTGAACGTTCCGGAAATCTCTAAAGTTGCGCACGACGCGGGATTGCCGCTGATGGTTGATGCCACATTCACTACGCCCTATCTTTGCCGACCGATTGACCTTGGGGCTGACATTGTTATGCATTCTGCGACCAAGTTCCTCTCCGGGCACGGTATTGTTATTGGCGGATTGCTGGTAGATGGAGGGACTTTTGACTGGGCCGCTTCGGGCAAATTCCCGACAATGAGCGAACCTTATGCAGGCTTCCACAATCTTAACTTTTCGGAAGAGTTCGGCCCCGCGGCATTCATCACTCGGGCCCGCAAGGAAGGGTTACGGGATTTCGGTGCCTGCATGAGCCCAACAACGGCTTTTCATATCTTGCAGGGCATGGAAACACTGCCGCTGCGCATGCAGAAGCACGTGGCCAATACTGCTGAAATTGTAGAGTTTCTTGCCCAGCAAGAAGGCGTTGAAAGAGTAAATCATCCGATGCTTGAGAGTCATCCGGATCACGAATTGGCGAAGTCGCTTCTGCCGAAGGGATGTGGCGCAGTATTTGGATTTGAGTTGGCGGGTGGTCGCCAGGCGGGCATTCGATTTATTGAGGCGCTGGAAGTGTTTTCTCACCTTGCTAATGTTGGAGATGCCAAATCATTGGTGATACATCCTGCCAGTACGACGCATCATAGGATGGGCTCTGATGCGCTGGAAAAAGCCGGGATCTCTGAAGGCCTTATCCGGCTATCTGTGGGTTTGGAAGACACCAAGGACCTGATCGCTGACCTGAAGAAAGGTTTGCGTGCGGCAGGGAGAGCTTAATGTATGTATCAGTAGCGGGTCATAGAGCATTTTTCAGTACGGGCAGCGGACAGCATGTTGCGGAGAACGAATCGGTGTTATTTGTTCATGGCGCAGGTTTTGACCATACCGTCTGGACGTTGCCAGCTCGATACTTCGCCCGTCAGGGACGTAATGTCATTGCTGTTGATTTGCCCGGTCGTGGCCTGTCGGGCGGTGAAGCATTAACGAGTATTGAAGCAATGGCTGATTGGTTGTGCCTTGTGCTCGATGAGCTTGATATCCGGCAGGCTTCTGTCGTTGGTCACAGTATGGGGTCTCTCGTTGCCTTGAATTGTGCGGCCAAGTATCCGGACAGGGTTCGAAATCTGGCACTTCTGGGTACTTCGACACCAATGCCAGTTTCTGATCCCTTGCTGGATGCAGCCCGGGCCAATCAGCATCAGGCGATCGACATGGCGAATACCTGGAGCCACAGCAGTTTCGCGCATCAGGGTGGTAACGAAAACCCGGGTCTCACGCTGACCTTGTCGGGTCAGAGGCTACTGGAGCGAGCGGGACCCGGGGTGTATTTCGCTGACCTCAATGCGTGCAATGACTTTATCGACGGCGACATGCTTGCGACCCAGGTGAAAGCAGAAACGCTTGTTATCCTTGGACTTGAAGATCGAATGACCAAAGCCAGCGCTGGCCGGTCTGTTGCTGCGGCAATCAGTAATACGAAAGTCGTTGAGTTAGATGCTTGCGGCCATTCCATGTTGTCCGAGCAGCCGAATGCTGTTTTGGATGCGCTGGCGGCGCTGGTTTAACGGCCCAATATTGCTATTGAGAACGGAGACTTGTTGCGATGGCGGCTATGTGAGAGGGCAGCGTACCGCAACAACCGCCGACCAGAGTAGCGCCTTGATTGATCCATTGGCCAACGAACTTTGAGTATATTTCTGGCGATAGATCGTCTCTTAGCTCAAGCGGTCCGTCGGTTATTTTCTCCCCGTCTAGCAACCAGTCTTCAGGGACATGGGTAAATGCGTTTGCGTATCCCCCAACGTACTTCAAGTTTGATTTGGCGAGTATAGGCATAGCGTCGAATATTCGTTCCGGCAGGGTGCAGTTTGCGGATAGCCCTTCCAGGTCGACTTCGCCAAGCCCGCTAATAGCGTCCTCAAGGGACTGTCCGCTGCGCAGCTTGCCGGGATTCTGTTCATGCAATGTGAAGGAGACGATCACCGGTTTGCCGGTGCTGCTAGCTGCCCTGGCCGCAGCGATGGCCTCGTTGATATGTGACATGGTTTCGCAAAGGAAGACATCAACGTGAGGCGCAAGAATTTCTGCCTGCTCGCGATACAGCGCCTCGATCTCCTCGACAGGCCGAACTCTATCAGGACGGAAGCTGCCGTTTAGTGGGGGCAGAGAGCCTGCTATCTTGACGACCTTGCCAGTGGCTTTGATCGCTGCTCGGGCAAGCCCCGCGGCCTGCAGGTTTAGTGTTTTAAACTGGTTCTCAATACCTGCTTTTTTTAGGTCAGATCGGATGACGCCGTAGGTGTTAGTGGTAATCATGTTGGCACCAGCAAGGATGTTTTCCTCGTGAATGCTCTGAACTTTCTCAGGCGCCACCAGCAGTGCATTAGCTGACCAGATCGTCTCTGGAATGTCGACACCCTGCATCTTGAGGGCTTTTCCCATCCCAGCGTCCAGTATGGTGATTTTCTGATTCATATTTTCATCCTTACATTACAAATCCGAGCCGACCCCGGCTCTCTCGTATGCCGGAATGTTGGGTTCAGTGATGCCGCGGCGATGCGGAAGTAGCTTACACTGAGCCATTTGCTTAACCACGTGTACTTAACCACGGGGCGGTTATTTGACATCATAAAAGGTTGTGCTGTCTACGGTGATTTTTGCTTGCTTGCCCCTGTCAGGGCGCCGGTATCCTGCAGTCCAGTGCCTTGACCAAAATACCAGGGGAAGACGAGTTACATCGAAAGTTTTAAGCACGGCCTTAAAGCGCCAGGTTTTGGAGGATAGTTCGTGTCGCTTATCGTGCAAACGTCGCTATTTGAATGTGGCGCTCAACCCCTGACCCCGGGTATGCTAAACTGGATTCTCCTTTCTATTCTTCATTCAGATGGCACTTATTCTAGGTATAGACCCTGGCTCAAGGGTTACCGGTTACGGCATTATCAAGGCCGTTGGTAATCATCAGGAATATGTGGCGAGCGGGTGTATCAGGACTACTGCGAAAGAAACGCTCGCGGAAAGGCTGGATATCATATTTCAGGGCGTTACCCAGATTATTAATGAATATGTGCCAGGAGAACTCGCCATTGAGCGAATTTTTATGTCTCGTTCAGCGGAATCTGCATTGAAACTTGGCCATGCTCGAGGGGTGGCAATGGTTGCGGCTGTAAACCAGGGATTGCCAGTATTCGAATATGAAGCGCGTAAGATCAAGCAGGCGGTTGTTGGTAGTGGCGCAGCGAGTAAAAGCCAGATCCAGCACATGGTGATGACGCTTCTGAAACTACCTTCTTGTCCTCAGGAGGATGCGGCTGATGCCCTGGCCATTGCGATCTGTCATGTTAATACGCAGCATAATCTGGCCAAGATGAGTAATAGCAGTACGACGGCTATCGATACGAACCGTTTCCGACGTGGCAGGTTTGCAGAAGATACCACAAAAAAATGATCGGTCGACTTACAGGGCTTGTGATTGAAAGCGCTCCGGGTCAGTTGTTACTTGATGTTGGTGGTGTCGGCTACGAAATTGAAATTTCTCTCACGACCTATGCGCATATTTTGGAAACCCAAGGGCTCGAAACCCTGGGGCTCGAAACCAAAAGGCCGGTTACCGTTCATACCCATCTCGTGGTTCGTGATGATGCCCACCTGCTATACGGGTTTGCGAGTATGGGTGAACGTGAGATGTTCCGAACCCTGATCAAGGTCAACGGGGTAGGTCCCCGCATGGCACTCGGAATATTATCAGGACTGGATTCAGCGTCGTTTGCGCGCGCTGTCATCGGTAATGATGTAAAAGCGCTGACTGCATTGCCTGGTGTCGGAAAGAAGACCGCTGAGCGCCTGATCATTGAGATGCGCGATAAAGTCGATTCATTTGATGTATCTGGTTCAGATAATCCCAGTACAATGACGATTAATGTAATAGAAGATGCTGAGTCGGCGCTGATCGGGCTTGGTTACAGGCCACAGGAAGCGGCTCGAGCGGTCTCCGGGGTGAGCGACCCCGCCGAAGATGTAGAGTCTTTGATCAGGCAGGCGCTGAAGTTACTCATGCAAAGCCGACAATAGTTGAACGACAAGAATGATTGAATCAGACCGAATAGTGACATCCGCTGCCTCCGAGGTTGAACAGACGCAGGACTGGGCGATCAGGCCCCGGACGTTTGATGAATATTGTGGCCAGCATGAGGTCAGCGAACAGATGAGGCTGTTCATCAGGGCTGCAAGAGGTCGGGATGAGGCGCTGGATCACACGCTTATTTTTGGCCCGCCAGGTCTGGGGAAGACAACTCTTGCGAATATCATTGCCAATGAGATGGGCGCCGAAATGAGGGCGACTTCAGGTCCTGTCATCGAAAAGAAAGGTGATCTGGTTGCGGCACTGACCAACCTGGAAAAAGGTGACGTGCTGTTTATCGATGAAATCCACCGACTCAATCCAGCGATTGAAGAGGTGCTCTACCCGGCGATGGAGGATTATCAGGTAGACATCACTATTGGTGAGGGGCCCGCGGCCCGATCCATCAAACTGGATCTGCCGCCGTTCACACTGGTTGGTGCGACTACCCGAACCGGTTTGCTGACGTCTCCATTTCGTGACCGGTTCGGTATTATTCAGCGGCTGGAGTTCTACAATGTCAGGGACCTGACCACTATCGTTGAGCGGTCAGCCAGGATGCTCGGGGTAAGTTGTGATACCGATGGTGCTCGCGAGATTGCAGTTCGCTCGCGAGGTACGCCAAGGATTGCTAATCGGCTGCTTCGTCGGGTGCGAGACTATGCTCAGGTGGAAGGAGAGGGGTTTGTGAACCAGGAGATCGCTGACCAGGCGCTTAACATGTTGAAGGTTGATGTGAATGGTTTTGATCATATGGATCGACGGCTTTTGCTGGCGATGGTTGAAAAATATGATGGCGGGCCGGTTGGCGTAGACAGCCTTGCAGCGACTGTTGGTGAAGAGAGCAACACCATTGAGGATGTATATGAACCCTACCTGATTCAGCAGGGATTCATCATGCGCACCTCAAGAGGTCGCGTTGCTACTCGGTTGACCTATGAGCACTTCGGTATGAAGATGCCAAAAAAGCCCGGGCAGGAACTTTTTGAAAACGAACCTGACGACTAACTTGGGAATTGAATTGTGAACGAACCGTTATCCATACTTGATCTGGTACTCAATGCAAGCGTCGTTGTGCAGGTGGTCATGGGGCTCCTGATCCTTGCTTCACTGACCTCATGGGTCATGATTTTCCAGAGAGGCTTCGCGCTATCTTCGATCCACCGACAAGCTACAGATTTTGAAAGTGAATTCTGGTCCGGTAAGGACCTTGGTGAACTCTATGTGGAACTCGATACTGAAAATTCGGATGTTATCGGCCTGGAGAGTATTTTTGCATCGGGATTCAAGGAATTCTCGAGGTCAGGCCAGCAGGATGGCGCTGATCAGGAGCGGGTTATGCAAAATGTACAGAGGGCGATGCGGGTTGCGCTGGTCAGGGAAGAGGAACGTCTTGAAACGCACCTGCCATTCCTGGCCACCGTTGGTTCTACCAGCCCCTACGTTGGTTTGTTCGGTACGGTCTGGGGAATCATGAATTCGTTTCGCGGGCTTGCAACGGTCAACCAGGCAAGCCTTTCGGTAGTAGCGCCAGGTATTTCAGAAGCGTTGGTGGCGACCGCCATTGGGCTGTTTGCCGCGATTCCTGCAGTCATCGCCTATAACCGTTACGCCGCCTATGTTGAAGTTATCATGAACAGATTTGAGGCATTTAGCGATGAATTCAGCAGTATTCTTGATCGCGCGAGTCACCAGCGCTAGTTATGTCTAAAGCCGCTCGCAGGAAGCCGATGTCCGAAATCAATGTAGTACCTTACATTGATGTGATGCTGGTGTTGCTGGTGATTTTTATGGTGACAGCACCGCTCATGACTCAGGGTATCAAAGTAGATTTGCCCGAGGCGGCTTCGGGTCCGATCGATGTGACGGATGATGAACCAATGCTGGTTGTATCGGTCAAAGATGATGCTACCTACTATATCAATCTTGGGGAGGCTGAGGAGCCCGTGCCATTATCTGAAATTGGTGATAAAGCCGCCAGGATCATTGCAGCGAACCCAGGCATCAAGGTGCTCGTAGAGGGGGACAAAAAGCTGGCATACGGGGTGATTGTTGATCTGATGAATACGCTTCAGGCAGCAGGGGCGAAAAGTGTGGGACTGATAACCGAGCCCCCCAGGACATAATAGCCGGCCGTCATGAACCTTTCTTCCAATGAAGTGATGACCTATGTCACAGCGATTCTTTTTGCGTTGCTGGTTCATGGCATCGTCATTGGCCTGATGTCCCTGAATTGGGAGGAGTCGGTGCGCAGTTACACCGAGTTGAAACCCTATTATATTGAAGCTGCAATAGTTGCCGAGAATCCTTACAAGGCTAAAGAAGAACGAGCGGTCGATCAGGAAAAATCCCGAAGAGATAAAAAATTACGTGAGCGGCGCAAGACTGAGGCCAGATTACGGCAGGAGCAGGTGAACTGGGCCAGGCAACAACGGTTAAAAACTGATGTTAAGCCTGCAGAGCCGGCGGTGCTCCCAGAGCCAACACCCGTGGTCGAAGAAGCCGGGGAAACTGAAGTGGATCCCGAATCAGTAAGGTCTGAGTTTGCAGATGAGCTGGCAGAGGCGCTGACACGTGAGGCAAATGCAAGGAAGGCGGTAACCGACGACGAAAAAGCAATGGCTTACGTGGCGCAAATTCGACGCGAAATAGTGCAGAACTGGTCTAGACCGCCCAGCGCCAGAAACGGGATGGAAGTCCTGTTGCGGGTTCTGCTTATTCCAACCGGAGAAGTTGTTGACGTGAAGGTTGAAGATTCCAGCGGTAATGGTGCGTTTGACCGGTCAGCAGTGCTTGCCGTTACCAAAGCGCGAAGGTTTGTTGTACCCACTGACTCGCAGCGGTTTGAGCGGGACTTTCGAGAATTTACGGTTTTGTTTCGGCCGGATGATCTCAGGCTATAAGGATTATATGTGCGAGTGTTAAAGCGAATTATTTTTATCGGACTGCTCCTTCAGTTTACTTTACCTGCTTCAGCGGAACTGCGGATCGAGATTACCAAGGGTGTGGATAATGCGGTCAGGGTGGCGGTAGTACCTTTTGCATGGAGAGGCAAACGAAAACCGCCGATTGACGTCAGTGACGTTGTTTCATCCGATTTGGGGTTGTCGGGCCGATTCGAAGCCCTGCCAACGATCACAGATGTTAAGTTTTCCTAACGATACCTCTGAGGTGCTACCGCGAGACTGGCGGATGCTGGGAGTTGAGTATCTGGTTGTTGGGTATCTTGAGCCGCGGGAAGTTAGCGTGCGCCTGCACTTCGAACTATATAGTGTGTTGCGGCAGACCGTGGTGGCGAAGCAGACAATTGAAGGTCTCCACATGGATCTTCGTGATATGGCTCACCACGTCAGCGACGTGGTGTTCAATGAACTGACCGGTATTAAAGGCGCTTTTTCTACCCAGATTATGTATGTCACAGCAATGGACGATGACCAGGGTCGACACTTCGCGCTCAACATTGCGGATGCGGATGGCTACAGGGTCAGGAAGGTTTTGGAGTCAATAGAACCCATCCTTTCCGCTACATGGTCACCAGATGGAAAGATGGTTGCCTACGTTTCGTTTGAACAGGATGGTCGACCCGCTATCTACCTTCATGAAGTGATAACTGGAAACCGACAGATCTTAACGAGCTTTGCAGGCCTAAACGGTGCGCCATCTTTTTCACCCGACGGTAAGGAAATGGCACTGGTGTTATCCAAAGATGGCAATCCTGATATTTACATTCTGGACCTGCAGTCGCGCCGACTTCGAAGGATCACTAGGCACTATGGTATCGATACCGAGCCTTCCTGGACTGCAGATGGAAAATCATTGGTGTTTACGTCTAATCGGGGAGGTCAGCCACAAATCTATCAACTGCGGCTGGCTGATTTTCAGATTCAGCGTCTGACCTTTGAAGGCGACTATAACGCCAAGGCAAGCGTCCTAAAAGATGGTAGCGGGTTGGTTATGGTGCACCGCCGTAACGGGATCTTTCATATCGCGCTACTGGATCTGAACCGGGGCCGCTTATCTGTCCTGACCGAGACGACCCTGGATGAATCCCCCAGTGTTGCGCCCAATGGCAGTATGTTGATCTATGCAACCCAGGAGAGGGGAGAGGGCATATTAGCGGCGGTTTCTATTGACGGTGGCGTCAAGTTTAATCTGCCTTCGTCGGACGGTGATGTCAGGGAGCCAGCCTGGTCGCCGGTAAAGCGCAAAACCTTTCTGCCAGTCGAGTAACAATTGACCATTAAGATGGTCGAATGACTAGCGTTAATCGCTGAAAAGCAATGACTACGCCGTGTGGCGGAGGCTTATTCATCGAATATTTCGTTTGATGAGTAATTATTTTGGGCTTTTTGTGGTTTAATCCAACTTTGAAGAACTACTCAGAATACAGATGGTAAAGGAGTTACTCATGGGAATATTTAAGTTACGCGGTCTACTGCTGCTCTGCTTTGCAGCCTTATTGCTAGGCGGTTGTGCGAGTCAGGAGCCTGCTGATTCGGGTCCAGATATCGAGCCAATGGAACAGGTTTTGGATACCAGCGCAGACGATGAGCCGATTGAGCCTGCCGGGCCGATGGTCAATAACGGTAAGATCGTACTTCCGGCCGATGACATGGGTTCTGGTGAGACGCTTCAAGGTGTCTTCTACTTCGATTTCGACCAGGCGATCGTTCGACGAACAGGTCATGAAGAGCTAAACAAGCATGCGGGAGTACTGAGTGCTGATCGCTACCTTCGGGTTCGAGTGGAAGGACATGCTGACGAACGTGGAACCCGGGAATATAACCTGGCACTGGGCGAGCGTCGAGCAAATGCAGTACGTGCGTATCTTGTTGCTCAAGGCGCAGCCCGAAACCAGATCGAAGTGATTAGCTACGGTGAAGAAAAGCCAGCTAATAACGGGCATTCAGAATCATCATGGGCAGAAAATCGCCGCGTTGAGATTGTTTATAGATAAGGGTTTTGATGAAAGTTAGTCACCCGCTTTTAAGTGGTGTGCTGATACCTGCCATTAGTGTAGTCGTTAGCATGCCACTTTTCGTTTCCGCCGCCCAGTCACCTGTTCCTGTTGAAAGCAGAGAGTCGGTGGTGACCTATCAGCCGCCAATTGAGGAGGAGGTAGCGTCAGGTGGGATGGAAAACCAGTACCAGCAGCAATTGCTTCAACAGGAAGTCATGGAACTTCGGGGTCTGGTTGAACGACTCCAACATGAGCTGAGCAGACTTAAATCGATTCAGGATGATCGCTACCTTGAGCTTGACGCCCGTTTGCAGCAGGTGCTCAAAGCAAATGTGCAGGTACCAGAGCCCTTTGCGGAAGATCCCGGAGAAACAGCAGTCTCAGTAATCGATGAAAACCTCAGCGAAAAAGACCTGTATGAGACCACCCAGATACTGATTCGCAACAGACAGTATGATATGGCAATTACTCAGCTTGAAGCGTTGATTGACAGGTTTCCTGATGGTGAGTACACAGCTAATACCTACTATTGGCTCGGGCAGGTCCAGGCCGCGAAAACCAATCCGGATTTCGAAAAGGCCAGGCAGGCACTAGCGCAAGTCATCAGCTATTTTCCTGACCATAGTAAGGTTCCTGATGCAGCTTATGCTTTGGGTAAAGTTTATTACACGCTTGGCGATTGCGAACGGGCAACAGATCTTCTACAGCAAGTTATGGACCAATATCCAGGCAAAACTGCCGCCAAACTCGCAGAAAATTATCTGCGCGAATCGGTGAATTGCGGCAACTGAAATGTCGTCTCTTAGAATCACAGAAATCTTTCACTCACTCCAGGGTGAAGCTCGAACTGTCGGTTTACCCACAGCTTTTGTCCGCCTGACCGGCTGCCCACTTCGTTGCCAGTATTGCGATACGGAATACGCGTTTCACGGTGGCGAGAAGATGTCCATTGACGCGATCATCGATGCAGTCAAGGCTCGAAAAACTCCGTTTGTGACTGTAACTGGCGGTGAACCACTTGCTCAGCCGGAATGTCGTTCGCTTCTGACCCGGCTCTGTGACGAGGGATATGCGGTTTCTCTCGAAACCAGTGGTGCGATGGATATAACAGGAATCGATGCGAGGGTGTCGGTGGTACTTGATCTCAAGACACCGGGTTCAGGTGAGGTATCGCGCAACCTGTTCGAGAATATCCCCAGGCTGAAACAGGATGACCAGGTGAAGTTTGTTATCTGCCATCGTGGAGATTATGAGTGGGCCAGGTTCAAGATGCAGGAGTTGCAGCTCGCTAAAAAAGTTGATGAGATATTGTTTTCCGCCAGCCACGGCGAACTTGAATCACGCGAGCTCGCGGACTGGATACTGGAAGATGAGTTGCCGGTTAGGCTGCAGGTTCAATTACACAAGCTCCTTTGGGGCGATACGCCCGGAGTATGAGTAGCGTATGAATAGATATGAGGAGATGTGAGTAGCTATGAGGAGATATGAGTAAGAAAGCCGTCATTCTGCTGTCAGGTGGTCTTGATTCTGCGACGGTGCTTGCGGGCGCACGGGCCGATGGTTATGACTGTTATTGTCTGAGCTTTTCCTATGGTCAAAAACAGATCGCAGAAGTTGGTTATGCAGAGCAGCTGGCCACGACGTTAGGGGCCATTGAACATCGGGTAGCGGTCATTGATATAGGCGCTTTTGGCGGCTCTGCGCTGACCGATGACAGTATTGCTGTGCCTGACGCAAAAGATGTCTGCAGCGAGATTCCGATCACCTACGTGCCAGCCAGGAATACAGTGTTCCTCGCTTATGCGCTGGGATGGGCAGAAGTGCTTGGTGCCAGGGATATCTTTCTTGGCGTCAATGCGGTGGATTATTCAGGTTATCCCGACTGCAGGCCAGAGTTCATCAGTGCATTTGAAGAGGTGGCGAATCTGGCGACCCGCGCCGGCGTGGAAGGCCGGAAGATGACGATCCATGCCCCTCTTATCCAGCTATCAAAAAGGGAGATCATCATAAAAGGACTAGAGCTGGGTGTTGATTACGCTCAGACTGTATCCTGCTACCGTCTGACTGACTCAGGCGAAGCCTGTGGAGATTGTGACAGCTGTGTGCTTCGCAAAGTGGGTTTCTCCGACGCAGGAATCACTGACCCAACACGATACCGCTGATTCAAACAGGTGCGATAATAGACAACTGATGCTGGCTAAAAGTCACTTACTTTGGCGGTCTCAAGTTGGTATCTTTTTATGAAAGTCTACCGGTGGTTTTTGTCCTGTGTGTCTGGCTGGACTACAGTGACGGATGCGCCAAATAGCCCCTAGTGCTGCCGCACTGCCCTGGCTATTTCTCCCCACTTGTTGAGGTTTTCGGGGTGGCGGTGAATGTCTTCGCTGGCCAGATAGGTAACCACCCGGGATGCGATGCCTTGGTATCGATCAATCAATGTATCGGCCATATCATCCCACTTGGCGACCAGGGCAAAGTGCTCAAGCATTTCATCAGAAATGAGATTAGCCATGGCCGGAATGTCTCCTTGTTTCATGAGCGCGCCGAGTTTTTGGGTTGTACCCTCATACCCCAGATCATCAAACTGAAATGAATAGTTTGGCGTTGAGCCGTAAAAAGAGATTTGCGTCCGGGTCCGGTTGATCATTGATTGCCTTTCTTCAGGAGAATCGCCGGGAATCGCGAATACAGGAATGATCAAATCGATGTGACTGGCGCTGCGGCCTGATCTGTCGGCGCCGGACTGCAGGTCCGGGAGAAGGCGCGTGTTGATATAATTCATTGAATGCATGGGATGGACATGAAGCCCATCACATAGCTCTCCTGCAACTTTGCACATGTAGGGACCGACGGCCGAGATATCAATCTTGATATCTTCATAATCATGTCGGCCAGGCGCCCATTGACCTGGCAGCAATGACAGATTGTAGTATGGGCCTTCGTGATGGAGTTTTTCCTCCTGCCTGAAGGCGCGAATACAGGCCTTGAAAGCGTTGACGTAATCCCTCATCTGGGGGGCGGGTTTGTCCCAGTGGGCACTGTATCGGCGTTCAATATGACCCTTTACCTGGCTTCCCAGTCCCAGTCGGAATCGACCTTCGGTGTTTTGAGCGAGTTCCCAAGCAATTTGAGCTGACATCATTGGGCTTCTGGGAAACGCAACGGCTATTCCGGTCGTAAAGTTTAGTGAGGGGGCCGCGGTCGCGGCTGCAGCGATCATCATCCATGGAACCTGGCCAGCTTCAGTAAACAGCATGCCAGCGAAGCCTGCCCTCTCAAGCTTAGATGCAAGCTCGGCGGATTTTTTCCAGGTGTTTGCACCTGTCATCAAGTCAAATTCCATTATGCGTACCCATGTGGCTGATAAGAACGTTGATCCAAGATCGAGAACTAGTCTAGCGGAATTAGTTTTACTGGAAGCTCACTGTATCCTCGAACGAAAGCGGACCTGTTGCGAACAGGTTCTCCTACTACTTCAACTTTGCGGAATCGTGTCTGGATTTCTTCCCACAGAACCCGGAGCTGCATCTCGGCGAGACGATTACCCATACATCGATGGATGCCGAATCCAAATGAGACATGGTTACGCGCGTTGGGGCGATCGATAATCAACCTGTCTGCATCCTCGAAGGTTTCCTCATCACGGTTACCAGAGGCGTACCACATCACCACCTTGTCGCCCTTTTTGATTTGCTTACCATGCATTTCTACATCTTCAAGGGCTGTTCTTCGCATAAAAGCGAGAGGGGTCTGCCAGCGAATTATCTCGGCGACCATATTTGGGATCAAAGCGGGTTTTGCGTTCAATTTATCGTACTGTTCCGGAAACTTGTTGAGCGCAAGTACACCACCTGAGATTGAATTTCGGGTCGTATCATTCCCGCCAACAATAAGCAGGATAAGATTGCCTAGATACTCAAGAGGGCGGTCGACTACGTCTTTTGTATCTTCGTTGTTCGCCATCATGGAAATGAGGTCGAACCCACCGGTTTCATTCTCGCGGGCACGCCACAGGCGGGTAAAGTATGCTAGGCATTCCATCATTTCGCGCTGGAAACCCTCCGTGGTGTTCACGTGGCCGCTATTTTTCCCTCCGGTTGCGATATCAGACCATCGGGTTAATAGGTAACGGTCTTCAAACGGGAAATTAAAGAGTGTTGCCAGCATTTGGGTTGTGAGTTCAATCGATACTCGATCGACCCAATTAAAGGTTTCACCGATAGGTAAGCCTTCCAGGATAGTTCCAACCCTGGATCGTATGAGGGGTTCCAGTTCCGCAAGATTGCTTGGTGCGACAACCGGAGAGACAGCTTTGCGCTGGGCGTCATGCTTCGGGGGGTCCATCGCGATGAACATCGGCGTAGTGAATTCCTCCAATTGGTCCTCGATGCCAATTGATCCTTGCGAAGAGAATAGCTTGTGGTTCTGGTCGACGAACTTGATGTCGTTAAATCGTGTAATAGACCAAAAAGGGCCGTAGCGTGAATCTTCGGTATAGTGCACCGGGTCTTCTTTTCGCAGGCGCTCGAAATAAGGCCAGACCACATCATGTTCGGTGAGATACCAGTTGCTGATGTCCATTTCCTCTAGCGGAACGGTCCAGGCCTGCGCTAACATCTTTTCTTTGTTTACTGCCAGTGAATTCATATGGTGCTATCCTTTGCTGTTCCTGGGCTATTGGTCCTTATTTACAACTCACCGAGGTTGCACGCCCGGCGTTGTAAGATTGGTTTTAGTTCCCTGTATGCAGCCGGTGTCAGTGAGAGTGGGATTCTCGGGTATAGATGATGGATGATGTGGTATTGCATGCCCATTGATAAGAGGTTGCCGAGGCGACTCTTAAATCCCCTTGTGTCCTTGTAGCGGCCCTGCTCCTTGCCGGGGTGGTGTGGAGCCCAGCTTAAGTAGTACGCAATGTACGTAGTGGCGATTTCTTTCGGTACCCACCACAGAAGCGCGGCTTCAATCGCGTAGCCAGCCCAGGCGAGGGTAAACATGATAACCAGGTACACGCCCTGGTAGATGACCGCATCCAGTATCATATGCTCTTTACCGGTACGTTTTAGTGTTTCTGGATAGGCCTTGCCGGTGCCGGATCCAGGTTGGCGATTCATGATGCTTTTCCACAGGAAGTGCCAGCCAGAATTAGCGTGGACATTGAAGTCCGGATCAAGTTGGGGATCGTTGGTGTGTGAGTGATGCTCGTAGTGAGTATACCGAAGTACGCGATAGGGTGAGACCAACGGGATAGTGGATAGATGACCCACAAGTTCGTTAAGCCAGCGAAGTGGTTGCCCTTTACTCGCAATAATATTGTGCTGCGCCTCATGGGAAGGCAGGTAGGATAATGCAACGTTGAGGGTGGCGAGGATAAACCCCAGCCAGAGCGGAATAATGTCCATCAGCACTAGTGGCCAGACTGCAAGCCAAGCGATCAGGTTGCCAATGCCCCAGACAACCACTCCCCAGGGAACCATGTTCATATATTTGCCTGCAATTTTGCGTTCGAGCGCATCCAGTTCTGCCTCGTTCAGTGAATCCAGGCTTACCGTGGCTTTATTCATGGTCTGACTCATTGCCTAACTCATGGTCTTTTACCCAGAGCCAGCTTCCTCGACTCTGCGCCACAATGCCAAACGAGATAGAAATCGCGAGCCCAGTGCCGTAGGCGATTGGCATACTGAGTTCGGTGTTCATTGCCAGCATCACCTGAGCAAGAAGGGGGGCTAGAAACCCGATGCTGAAGGCAATAGGGGAGAGCAATAGCCCGATCAGTTTCATGGGTTACCTACCTTGAAGTGATATTGTTGACATCATATAGATGAAATGGTGACTTTACTCTTCGAAACTGTCAATAGGGGCCTGAACATGGGCCTGAACAGGGGGGCTGGACATTAGCGGTCAATGACTCGTCAGGTGGGACTTGAGTTGCCGATCAAAAACTCTTTGGTGGAGGTACGTAATGCTTGTCAGCGTTCGTGAACTGTTTTACGGTTTACCTGTGAGTTCAACTTAAGGAACAACTCAAATGTCGAAAGCGCAATTGGTCGAAATGGCACGAAAAGACCTGGAGCACGGTAGGAACGGCACGCAGGACCAGGCGGACAGTATCCACAAGGTTCCCGTTGAGAATTACTACGATCAGGCTCGATGGGAAGGCGAGAAGGAAAAAATTTTTCGCCGTATGCCGCTACTGCTGGCCACCACGGCTGAGCTGAAGGAAGTGGGTGATTACAAAGCGATGGTGGCTGCGGGCGTGCAGGTGTTTATTACGCGTACTCAAGGTGGCGGTATAAAGGCGTTTGTTAATATGTGTAGCCATCGCGGTGCCAGGCTTGTGCATGAAGGCTGTGGCACCGCGCATCGATTCAGCTGCCCTTATCATGCATGGACATACAACCCGGACGGAGATTTGGTTGCTATCTATTCTGCTGACGACTTTGGCGATATCGACAAGCAGGATTATGGGCTTACGGAATTACCCAGCCTGGAGAAGGCAGGATTAATCTGGGTGACACTTGACCCAAAATCCACGCTGGACATTACCCTCTTCCTGTCAGGATACGATTCACTGCTGGCGCAATTCGGTTTTGATAACTGGCACTATGCGAAAAACCAGCGGGTAGAGGGACCCAACTGGAAAATAGCCTACGACGGTTACCTTGACTACTATCACCTTCCGATTTTGCACAGGGAAACCTTTGGCACAGAGATAGGAAATAAGGCCAACTACTATAGTTGGGGTCCACATACTCACATGGGCAGACCTGATGCGTCTTATGAAGAGTTTGAAGGCCTGCCAGATGACGAGTGGCCAACCAACAGGCTGGTTGCTGGCGTCTGGACTATTTTTCCACATATTTCTATCGCAAGTTTCGCCGGTGGTGGCCGGTCGGTCATGATTTCACAATTGTTCCCGGGAGCGACGCCGGAGACGTCATACACTAACCAGATATTCCTGATGGAGAAGGCGCCGGATACGGACGCGCTAAAAAAAGATGCAGAGCAACAGTTTGAGTTTCTTGAATATGTTGTTCAGGAAGAAGATTACGCTACAGGAATTGCCCTGCAGAAAAACCTTAACGTTGGCGTGCGTGATCATGTGCTCTTTGGTAAAAACGAAGGCGGTGGCCAGCGATTCCATCAATGGGTCGACACGCTGCTGGAAACTTCCGATGAGGATTTGCCGAAACTGTTTCAGACGGGTTAGCGCATAGGGGGTTGGGGCTTGTGCACCAGTTTCGTGCTTTCTTAAACGTCACCCCGCGATGGCAGCATGGCCGCAGGACTCTGGCGGAATTTTTGTTCAGGTACGATTACTTTGACCATTGACCCAAAAGGTGGTTAATTCCCTGTTCTTGCGTTTTTCTTCCGAGTATTGGGGTCTATTTGAAAGCCTATATTGTCGTCACGATCATTCTTATTGTCATTTTTGGGGCTATTGGCGGATTCCTTTTCAAGCGATTTAGTGCCTTTTCGTCAATGGATTTTTCGCCACCGCCGGTTACCATCGCAGCCTCAATTGCAACTAGTGAAAGCTGGGGGCAGGTGCTGAACGCCGTTGGATCCATACAAGCCGTGCGCGGGGTTGATTTGACTTCAGAAACCAGTGGTCAGATCACCGAGATTCATTTTGATTCCGGGAATGCCGTCCAGGCGGGCCAGCTTTTGGTAGTGCTGAACGATGAGATAGAGGAAGCGAGCCGTAACAACCAGATTGCAAGTCTGGAACTGGCCGAAATATTGTTCGAGCGAGACAAGACGCTCATTAAACAAAAATCCATTCCGCAATCCCAATACGATCGTTCCCGAGCTGACCTGGAACGCGCCAAGGCACAGCTGGCCGAAACCGAGGCAAGGCTGGCCAATAAAAGAATAGCAGCACCATTCGCCGGTATCATGGGAATCAGACGGGTTGACGTTGGTGATTACCTGTCACCGGGTACCGTTATTGCAGCCCTCCAGGATCATAGCGAGTTGGAGATAGATTTCACTGTGCCGGCGCGCTATACACCGAAATTAAGGGCCGGGTTGGAGGTTGGCGTCGAAGTTGATGCCTTCCCGGACAGGCGGTTCGAGGCGGTGGTCAGTGCGGTCGATTCGCAAATAGATACCGCAACACGAAATGTGCTGCTTCGGGCGATGTTAAAAGAGTCCACAGGATTGCTACCTGGCATGTTTGCAACGCTTGTAGTTGACCTGGGTGAAAAGCAGAGCGTGGTGTCGGTGCCAGAGACAGCGATGACTTATGCCTTGCAGGGTAACACGGTCTATATAGTAGAAGAGACTGAAGATGGAAGTCTGACTGCCAGTGCGCGGATTGTTGAGACGGGTGAGGTGAGGCGCGGCAAGGTGGCGATTCTGTCTGGTGTTGAGCCTGGAGAGCGCGTGGTCAGCGTGGGGCAGAATAAACTCTTCAGGGGTGTAAAGGATTTTGATCGACGAGACAGTGGCGCTATAAATAATGAAATTCACTGACATTTTCATTCAACGCCCTGTGCTCGCCATTGTGATTGCCGCGGTGATGTTGCTGGTCGGTATACAGGCTGGGACACAATTGTCCCTTCGTGAGTATCCCGAAGTGGAAAAAAGCCAGATTTTCGTGCAGGCAATCTACCCGGGTGCGAGTGCACGAACGGTGCAGGGTTTCGTGACAACGCCTTTGCAGCGACGAATCGCAGCGGCCAAAGGTGTGGATTATGTGACGTCGGAAAGTAATCCCGGCTTGTCGCAGATAAATGTTTATGTCCGCCTTGGTGAAAACTCTACGGATGTGCTCACAGAGGTTATTACCAAGATTAACGAAGCCCGGTTTGAATTACCGCGAGAAGTTGAGGACCCGGTCGTCAGCAATAGAACTGGTGGCGACGGCATGATGTATCTTGCCTTTTTAAGTGACCAGATGTCGGTTCAGCAAACGACAGACTATGCGATGCGTACGATTCAACCAGTCCTGAGTACTATAGAAGGGGTGGGTGAAGCTCGCATATTGAGTGGCGGTGTTTTTGCCGTTCGACTATGGCTGAACCCGGCGAAAATGGCCGCTTATGGTGTGACTGCGCGAGACGTTAACGACGCTGTTAGAAGGGAGAATTATATTTCCGCTGCCGGGACGACCCGGGGTGAACTCGTACGGACGAGCGTAGATGCGCAAACCGATGTACAGGATCCGGAGAAATTTGCAGAGATTGTCGTTCGCCAGGAGGGTGACAAACGGGTTCGGTTGGGTGATGTCGCAGAAGTTGAACTGGCGAGTGATACCTATGAGTCGGCGGCTTATTCTAGTGGTAAGGAAGCGGTCTTCATTGCGATAACAGAAGCGCCGGGTGCCAACCCGCTCGAGGTGGCCGCTAGAGTAAAAAGCAAAGTAAAGGAAATCGAAACACAACTTCCCGCAGACATGACCATCTTCCTGGATTCCGATCTGTCGATATCCATTCGCGAGGGGCTTGAGGAAGTCGGAAAGACGTTAATCGAGGCGTCCATCATTGTTGTGCTGGTCATCCTTTTGTTTCTGGGTTCAATGCGAGTCGTTGCTATCCCGATTGTCGCCATTCCGCTGTCGTTAATAACAGTCTTGTTCCTGGTCTGGTTAATGGGTTTCTCAATTAATCTCCTGACCTTACTGGCAATGGTGATTGCGATTGGTCTGGTGGTGGACGACGCGATCGTCGTTGTGGAAAACGTACATCGGCATATCGAAGAAGGTAAACAGCCGAGAGAGGCGGCTTTAATTGGCGCAAGGGAAGTTGCTCTGCCCGTCATAGCGATGACCCTGACGCTGGTGGCAGTGTATCTGCCAATTGGGTTCCTTGGAGGGCTGACGGGTGTGCTGTTCAGTGAGTTCGCCCTTACTCTGGCTGGGGCTGTGGTAATTTCTGGTGTTATCGCACTGGTGCTTAGCCCGATGATGTGCGCCTATCTGTTGGTTGACCACGATCACCAGGGGGAAATCGCTAACTGGCTTGATCGGAAGTTTGACCTGCTGCACCAGCAGTATGAACGGGTACTTGGAATGTGTTTGAACAATCGCGGCGCGGTCATGTTGTTCGCAGTAGTGATTTTCTGCAGCCTGCCAATATTTTACCAGCTGGCCCAGAAAGAGCTGGCACCCGACGAAGATAGCGGCAGTATATTTGCGATTGCCACTCCTCCGGACTACAGCAGCCTTGAATACACGACTTATTTTCTGGACCAGATGGTTGATGCCTGGAGAACAGTGCCCGAGGTGAGCCATTCCTGGCAGGTTAATGCGCCCACCAGCGTATTCGGGGGCCTTGAGTTGGTGCCATGGTCGGAGCGGGAACGCTCGCTGGAAGAAATTCGCCAGGAAATCCAGGCTAAGTACGACAAAATCAGTGGCTTAGAGATTTTTACCTTTGCGGCAGGGGGGCTGCCTGGTGCGGACTCAGGCCTGCCATTGCAGTTTGTGATTTCGTCCAATGCCGACTACAAGGAGCTTGACCGGGTTTCAGAAGAAGTTTTACAGAAAGCGAGGCAGTCAGGCATATTCGCTTTCGTTACCAAGGATTTGCGCTACTCCAGGCCTGAAATCACGGTTCGCATTGATCGTGAACTGGCGGCCCGGTTGGGTATCTCCATGGAAGATATTGGGCAGACGTTGCAGATCATGCTCGGTGAAGCGGAAACGAACCGGTTCACTATGGAAGGGCGTAGCTACAAGGTTATTCCCCAGGCGGATAGAGGGTTTCGCCTCACCAAAGAATGGTTGGAGCGATACTACGTGCGCACCACTGGAGAGTCCCTTGTGCCGCTGAGTACTGTGGTCACGCTTGGTCAGAAGGTAGAGCCGAATTCACTCAAACAGTTCCAACAATTAAATAGTGCGACGATCCAGGGATTTGTGCTGCCGCCGAATACGCTGGGAGACAGCTTGGAGTTTTTGGAGCAGGCGCTATATGAAGTGGCGCCCACGGGATTTCGTGTCGGTTATCAGGGTGCGTCTAGGCGATTCATACAGGAATCCCAGGGATTTCTGCTGCTATTTGCGACATCTCTGGTGTTTATCTACCTGGTTCTTGCGGCGCAGTTCAACAGCTTTCGCGATCCGCTTATCGTGTTGATCAGTGTGCCGCTATCAGTATTTGGCGCGATCGTTCCGCTGGCCCTTGGGCTAGCCACACTTAATATCTATACCCAGGTGGGATTGCTGACGCTGATTGGCCTGATCAGCAAACATGGGATCCTGATTGTAGACTTTGCCAATCGCCTGGTTGTAGAGGGCTATGACCGAAAAGCGGCGGTACTCAAGGCAGCCGCGCTCAGGTTGCGGCCTATTTTAATGACGACCGTTGCAACCGTGCTTGGCGTTTTGCCGCTGGTTCTGGCATTTGGTGCCGGGGCTAACTCCAGGTTCGCTATTGGGTTGATGATCGCAGCCGGTATGAGTGTAGGTACGTTGTTCACCCTTTTCGTACTACCGACTTTCTATCTGGTACTGGGCAAAGACCCGGTAGCAGCGAGCAGTGAAGACGCGATGGCTGAGCAACCGGTGCTAAACTCGTGAAATGGTGAAGGAAACAATGACGATGGTTACTATTCTTAACGAAAACAATGTGACAGTGCTGCAGGGCGCCGCGGGTTCTGCGCTCTGGGTCAGCCAGGATGAGATGACGACTGCCACCGGATGGGCGCTCAAGACTGAGGGCTTTTGCAAGGATGAAGTCTGTGTGCCTGTTCCGGCGAGTAAGTCAGAAGGGCTCATGGCTGATGGCAGGGTTAACCTGTCTGAAGTTTGGCAGTTGATGGGCAAACCTTCTGCAGTCAGTAACGATGGTGATGTCTGGTCACTTGGTGAAGCCGCTAACGATCGAAATGAAGCGATGCTGAGTTTGGAAGCGCCAGATTTTTCGTTGCCGGATTTTAATGGCAAGTTACATTCGCTGACCGACTTTCGGCGCAAGCGGGTGTTGCTCATTACCTGGGCCTCGTGGTGAGGATGTCGTCATGATCTGTCAGGTTGGCAGGCACTGTTTGAAGAAGTAAAAAACCAGGATTTCATAATTGTTTCGGTTGCAATGGATGCAGAGATTGAAGCGGCGCAACCCTGGGTCGATGAAGCGTCTCCGACCTTCGTTACCTTGATTGATAAAAATCACCAGCTCTCGTCTCTCTACAGTATGGTTAACGTTCCCCAGGCTGTCTGGATCGATGAGGATGGGAAAATTGTTCGCCCGACGGAAAGCGGTGGGTCCATTGATATCCTCCGTGAGTTCGATATGGAAATCATGGGTTTCAAGCCCGAGGCGATGGAAAGAGCCGCTGCGGCTAAGGCGACTTATACGGCCGCCGTAAAGGACTGGGCAATTAACGGCAAGGGAAGCCCCTATGCCTTCGAGCCCGATGCGGCTAGAGATCATGTCGAAACCATGACTGACGATATGGCGATGGCGCACACCAAATTTCAGCTAGGCCAATACTTGCTACAAAACGGGCGTAAAGATGAAGCCAATGAGGTGTTTTCGGAATGCCGCGACCTGCATCCTTACTCCTGGAATATCTTTCGCCAGACCAGTGAAAAGATGGACACAGGTATTGCCGCGGGCGAAGCTTTTTGGGGCAAGGTCATGTCCCTTGGCGACAAAGAGTATTACAAGGCAGTCGATATGCCGGGAATGTCGTAGCGACATTCCCGATATAGGTTTTCTAATTCACCTTTTGTTTAAAGATTTACTTCTCTAAAGATAGTCTGGGTCTCGACCTTCCGGGAAAGGTGCTGACATATCCATAATCGGGCTGTCGTCGGGTTTCAGGTTATCGTGGGCACGCTTCCATGTCGCGAATGAGGCCAGAATGTGAACCGGGTCCCCGTGAATCTCAGTGAACCCGCCATTCACCTCACGAGTATCAAAATAGGCCGCGTTAACATTGTCGGCCCATAGTTCACAGGCGTTCACAAACCCCAGGTCCAGCATTCTCTGCCGGGCGGCGGCGAAGTCATTAACCATGCATCCAACATGGTGGAACCCTTCTTCACCTTTTTGATACATATCCCTGTAGATGGACGGCGTTTCATCGTGCTGAGCAATAAACTGAATCTGGTTGCTGCCCAGATATCCGAAGCCATAAGAAACATCGGCCTCTTGGGGCGTATCACGAAACTGAAACTTGTCTGTCTTGTGATGCGGCACTATGACGAACGGACCTGCACCGTATAGGCGGTTCCATTTGTGGGCGGCTTCTTCGACATCGTTTACAAAATAGGCGTGCTGAAAGATCGGATATAGCATGTGCTTTACCTGTGGCTGAAAACTCGAACCTTGAGTGTTTCAAAAAATGTAGTCGACGTCAAAAATACCTACTTCGGTGTTAACGTCACGCGCAATGATTCCGGGCCGCGCGCAGACAGACTCTTTTTATAGGCGGGTTCGGGATCTGAGAGCTCGATATGTCTGGTTCTTCTCAGGATGCTCAGAAATATCACTTCCATATCAAGCCGTGACAGATGGTTGCCCAGGCAAAGATGAGCTCCCCGGCCGAATGCGACATGGCGGTTCGGGTTGCGGGTGATATCAAACGTATCAGCATCGGGGAACTGATTCGGGTCCCTGTTCGCTGAGCCATACAACAAACCGAATTTTGTGCCCTTGGGATAGTGCTGCCCATTTAAGACAAGTGCTTCGCTGGCGTAGCGATGGAAGAAAGGCAGGGGTGACTCAAAACGGAACATTTCCTGCACCGCCATCTGGATGTGTCCTGGTTCCTGGCGCAGCAGGCGCATTTGTTCGGGATAAGACACCAGTGTGTGCATGCCGCTTCCGAGAACGTCAATTGTCGATCCGTGACCCGCGGCGAGAATGAGCATGCAGGTTGAGATGAGTTCTGACTCGCTCATTTCACCAGCATCCTGAGCCGCGACGAGTGAGCTAATTAGGTCCTCTTGAGGTTTCTTCCTTCGTTCTGTAATGAGGTCAGACAAATAGAAGTAGAACTCAGTAGTGGCATTTTCTGCGAGTATTTTGTGTGCCTGTGTGCGCCCAACATCAAAAAATTGCACGATATTTTCTGACCATATTCTTAACTGTGGGCAGTCTTTATCGGGAACGCCAAGCAAGTGACCGATGATGTGACCAGGCACATGCGAGGCGAGGTCTGCAACAAAATCAAACTCTTTTTGTTGCAGCAATTGATCGAGTAAACGGTCTACGTAAGTTTCGATCATCCCGCGCTGTTGTTCTATGAAACGCCGCGATAACGCGCGAAGGACGATGACTCGAAGGCGAAAATGTGTGGCGCCATCGCGTTCCAGCAGGCTGAATTGTACAAACCGCTCATGGTTGGGCATGTCGTGCCAACCTCTTGCTCGCTGTTGTGCTTTCACATAGTTCGGGTCCATAAATGCGTCAAGCGACCTGACCAGGGTCGGGTTTCGAGCGGCGCCCTCCACGTCAACATAACGCGATAACAAATAGGCCTGTGCGCCTTCATAAAAATAGGGTTCATCCAGCTGACGAAGGTCTGCGTAGAACTTGTACGGGTTAAGCGCGAAGGCTTCAGATTGTGGTTCAAACAATGAAAGGGTTCCAACTTAGGGGCGAGGATATGGACACCGGCAAAGATAAACACGGTTTGCCGATAGAGTCACTATTATCATTAAAACTGTCATCTTTATCATCACGAGCAAGTCTGGCCATGGATGACTTGATTGCGCCCCCAGTCAGGGTAGCATTGGTCGGGATGGAAGGTTTATTCAAATGACAGAAGGTTTGCAGTTCCTGATTGAACATGGCTACTTGGTGCTGTTTGCCTGGATCGCGCTTGATCAGGCGGGATTACCTTTACCCACGTTACCTTTGCTGCTGGCCGCCGGGGCACTCGCCGGTACGGGAGAACTCAGTCTTTTGGGAATCTTCGTTGTCTGCACACTAGCAACAGTGCCTATTGATCTGTTTTGGTTCTGGCTTGGGCGACTGCGTGGCGTTCGGGTACTGCATCTTCTTTGCATTCTGTCGCTTGAACCAGATTATTGCGTCCGAGATACAGAAGCGCTGTTCAAAAAGCTGGGGCCTCTGTCAGTGGTCCTGGCAAAATTTGTTCCTGGTCTGCAGACCCTCGCGCCGCCAATGTCGGGTCTTACGGGAATGAGTATCGTTGTCTTTTTTATTCTTGATCTAATTGGTACCTTGGCGTGGGTCGCATCTATTGCGCTGGTCGGGTTCTATTTTCATTCTGAGCTTGAACTGATGGCCCAAAAGGCTGCGGAGGCCGGTCTGATTGCAGGTCTGTTTTTTGCGGGAATTATCGCCGCGTATTTTGTCTACAAGATTGTTACGCAGCAGCGATTTTTACGTTCGCTGCGAATGAGAAGGTTAACACCTGAAGACGTTCAACAGCGCCTCGATGAGGGGGATGATTTCCACATCCTGGATCTTCGACATGACTATGATTTTGATGCGTATCCACATCTGTTGCCTGGTGCGCTGCGTGTGCCGATGGAGTCAATTGATCGACATAATGGGAGTATCCCCAAGGACAGCGACATTGTCCTTTACTGCAGCTGACCTAACGAAGCCTCGAGCGCCCGTGTGGCGCTCAAGTTAAAGCGGCTCGGAATTTCCAGAGTTTACCCCATGGAAGGCGGTATTGAGGCCTGGACCAAGGCAGGCTACGAAACCGAGATAGTTGGACATCAGGAGACCAGCCTTGAGTGAGACAAACAGTAAGCCGTTCCGTTTGAGCAACATCCAAGATTCTATTGGTCAATTGCTGGGTGTCAGTGATTGGGTCGACATCGACCAGATCCAGGTGAATGTCTTTGGCGAAGTGACTCGATGGGCTAAGCCTGGACACTGCGATCCTGAGTATGGAAAGACCACGCCCTATGGTGGAACGCTGATTCATGGCTTCCACATGATTGCGTTATGTTCGTATTTTTTTGAGAGTGCGGGTCTGCGCCCCATCGACGGCGCTTATTCCCTGAACTATGGCCTTGATAAAGTACGGGTTCTCAATCCTGTGGTGATTGGGGACGGCGTTCGACTTCGATCCCATGTGTCCCTGCTGAACGCAGTGGACAAGGGGAATGGAGAAAGACTCGTGACGACCACTCACCAGGTCGAGGTTGAAGGCAAGCCTGATTATGCGCTCTATGCTGAATACCTGAGTTACTGGTACCCCAAATAGATGTTCATGACTTAAAATTATCCAAGGTTCACTGCCTGCCAGTAGCGATGGTTATTTATCCCTGGAGAAAGACATCAAGAAGATACCAATTACCGGGCCGTAGCCTAAGCGATCAAACCTTACTTGATGATTTCTCTGAAAAAGGGCGTTAATCCATCCTATGCTCTTTGAAGAGTCCATGCTGGATAGCTTGCTAAAAGAAGGACCCTACCGACTAATGCCAGAAAGTGCTCTCGCCGAAGCGGTTTGGGCGGCCGACGAAAACAGTGACCAGATACATTTCTATGTGCCAGAGGAAGTCGGTGATATTGATCGAATCAAGGCCGTTAATATTCAGGCAGCGAGAAACTAGGTCATGAGTTTTCTATTTGACCGGCGGCTCTAGGATTTCACCCATCGTTGACACATAAGTGGTCGCGACTCAGGTTGAGGGTCAGATTTCCTTGCCCTCAAACCGAGTAGCGACATGACCCTGCAGGTCGAACTCGTAGACGCCTTCCCTTGCGAGCATCGCCTCGGTGTGTTCACGCAGCATGTAGTCCCAGCCAGTGTGGGGGAAGATATAAAACCGGTTGTTTTCAATCGCGTCAAATACCTGTGCAGCCAATTCATTGGGAGATTTGCTTTGCGCGAGCAAGTCTCCAATACCAAGACCCTGGCCTGATGGATTGACCTCGCTCGTCAGATCTCCCGGTCTGTTTCTTTCGGCATCACCGATTTTCGTGTTGACCCAGCCCGGGCAAAGCACTGAAGCCCCAATGTTGCTCCCGGCGGTTTGGAGATCCTGTGCCAGTGCCTCACTCAGGGTGACGACGCCGTATTTGCTTACGCCGTAGGGCCCACCGCCGGGTAGAAACGCTGCTATCGAGGCGGTGTTGACGACATGGCCTTCTTCACCATGGGCTATCATGTGCGGCAGGAAAGTTTGAACACCGTTTAAAACCCCGTAAAAGTTAACCCCCATGACCCAGGACCAGTCTGCATCAGGCAAATCCCATATAGGCGTTGCTCCGCCGAAGTTAACGACACCGGCGTTGTTGAATAGAAGGTGGATGTTACCGAACTCTTCTGTTGCGTCGGCCAGTAACTTTTCAATGGCGGTTTTTTGTCGAGTGTCTGTCATCACGCCAAGGACCTGGCACTGTCTTTCCTCGAAATGTTGTACTGCCACCTCGAGCGCTGATGCTTCAATGTCAGCGAGAACAACATTCATTTGTCTGTCGGCGGCGGCGTTGGCAAGTGCCAAACCAATGCCGCTTGCGCCGCCCGTGATAACGGCAGTCTTACCTTCGAATGATTTCATGTATATCTCCTGTTACCGCTCATCGACTCTCTCACCATCCTGACCGAAAGTATCAGGATGGCAAAGCTGTGTCATCTGTCGCGGTTCGGGGTATCGTAAGGATGGGTTGCCTCGACAGGTCGCTCGGCGTTTCAAGTCGACTCAAGAGCCGCCCCTAAGAAAAGTTGAGGCCATTTAGGCTTCCCTCTTCTCGCCATTCTCGAATCAATTGAAAAAAGGCTTCCGGGCCGGCCCCGTACTGACTCGCTCCCAACGAGCTCTTGTTGCCGGGCTTGCCCTCGTTGTTGTAGTAGCCGGGAGTGCAGTCCTCTAGGAACTGTTGATTGATCACCGCCATCGATTCCATGGTTGCGACCCAGTCATTTTCCGCCTCTTCAGACGCCTCAAGACTGTGGTAATTGTTGTTGTCGGCATGAGCAACCATATGCGCGATGTGGGTGCTCTGTTCGTCCAGCATATGCGGGAAGTTCGCCGTGAAGCCGCCCTGGACGACGCCCATGAAGAAGCAGTTAGGGAAGCCGTTGGTCTGGAAGCCGTGCAAGGTTCTCATGCCGTCTGACCACTTGTCCGATAGCGATACCCCGCCTCTTCCTGTGATGTCGTAGCCTGCCCTTTGTGTGTAGTCCGTGCCCACTTCAAATCCTGTGGCGAAAATGAGGCAGTCGAGCTCGTACTCAATGCCCTCGACCATGACACCTTTAGCGGTAATCTCTTGTACGCCTTTACCGTCTGTGTCTACCAGCGTCACGTTATCCTGATTAAATGCCTTCAAGTAATCGTCGTGGAAACAGGGGCGTTTACAAAACTGGCGATACCAGGGCTTCAGTGCTTCGGCCGTTTTTGGGTCCTCGACTACGCTATCGACGCGCGCGCGAATCTGCTCCATCTTCTCGAAATCCGCAAGCTCTACGCGAGCCATCATCTCTTCTGGCGTTAGAGTCGTCTCGCTTGCTCGGCTCGCGTTGAACATACTCAAATTGCGAATGATGTCGGTCCACCCGTCGTTGACCAGGTCTTCCTCTTGCTGTCCTCCGGTCACCAGAATATTGAAATTGGTCATTCTGTTTTTTTGCCAACCTTTATTGAGGGAGTTTGCCCATTCCGGATCGGTTGGTCGGTTGCCTCTAACGTCGATTGAGCTGGGCGTGCGTTGAAAAACGGTTAGAGATTTAGAGGCCTCCGCGAGATGAGGAATGCATTGAACCGCTGTGGCTCCCGTCCCGATAATTCCGATCTTCTTGTCTTTGAGGCGAGTTAGCCCGCCCTCGGTATCGCCGCCCGTGTATTCATAGTCCCAGCGGCTGGTGTGGAAAGTATGGCCCTCAAAATCTTCTATCCCTTTGATAGCAGGAAGTTTTGGCCTGTTTAGTGGTCCGTTTGACATGCAGACATACCGAGCCCGCAGTGAGTCACCCTTGTTAGTGGTAAGGTTCCATTCTTTATCGTGGTCGTTCCAGGACATTCCGGTCACTTCTGTTTGAAACAGCGCATTCTCGTAAAGGTTGTATTGCGCTGCGATTGCTCGGCTGTGCGCCAGCATTTCTGGGGCGTGGGTGTACTTTTCCTTGGGAACATAGTTCAGTTCCTCGAGCAGTGGCAGGTAGATGTAGGACTCAATGTCACACTGGGCTCCGGGGTACCGGTTCCAGTACCAGGTGCCACCAAAATCACCGCCTTTCTCGATGATCCTTACATCGGTCAGCCCTGCCTCCTGTAGCCTGGCCCCGGCTAAAAGCCCCCCAAAACCGCCGCCAATGATGGCGATTTCAACAAAGTCAGATATCGGTGCTCTCGATTCCCCGGCAACGTAGGGGTCAGTGACGAAGTGCGAAAACCTCCCTGTCACCTCTTGATACTGCTCGTTGCCGTCGACTCTGAGGCGCTTGTCTCTTTCTAATCGATACTTGTCTCGCAGTTGTTTGGCATCAAAGTTTAAGCTTTCTTTATTGGCGCTCATTGTTTCCCCTTTATGGATGCTGACCGGGTAATTTGACGTTTTTACATATGTTTTTCAAGTAGGGTGATCGCGTTGAATAGATAAGCTACTTGATCAGGGCTTTAAAATGAACGCTAGAACCTACTCGGGTTTGCCGTATACCAAAAGAACATTACCCTTCATGTGGCCAGCGAAATTGTATCCGGAATTTACATACAGCCGGCCTTCGAATGGCAGAGGCGCTGTACCACCATCCATAGAGCCACCTGTTGCGGTGCTACCCGAAACGGTCGTTACCGGCGCGGTCGTATCAATTTTTCGGAGTACCTTACCAGTCACTGCATCATGTATGCGCAAGTAACCATCCAGTGCCCCGGCGAAAACCAATGATGGTGTGGCCGTAATCGCAGCGCCAATCCCTGGGTCACAGAATTTGCGGCCGTTACATTCATTGGCCATCGGTGCGCGCCAGAGAAAGCTGCCATCGTCGACGCTAATTGCGAACAGGCCTGGAGTTGCGGGAACAGTGTGAGTTTGGTAGTCGAAGACGTCAGAATTGGGAATAAATGCACGTCCTTGGCTTACGGCGATGCCAAAATGAATACCGCCGCTTAAGCCGCCGCGCCCGATGCGGACCTGCCAGAGCAGCTTGCCTGAATCTGGGTCAACGGCGTGCACCTTCCCAGATTTTTGAGCCGCTAACAATATGTCCTGCCCTACCTGATCAACGGCCAGCACAATGGATGCACCAAAGTCATGGTCCGGGCCATCTTCTGTCGGGCAGTTCGCCTGTTTCTCTCCAAACGAACAGGCTGTATTCCACGCGTCGCCCACTGTCGCCTGATAGTGCCACTTGATCTCGCCTGACTTCAGGTCCATGGCTAGAATGGCGTCACTGGTCAGCGTCGCCGGTGAGGAATAATTTTCGCCGGTTCCGACATAGAGCACTCGCCGTTTACGGTCGATGGTGGGGCTGTTCCAGATAGGAGCGCCTGAGGGACCATAGTTCTGTGCGCCTGCTGAATTTATTTGTTGTGGGGCAGGCGTCGACGCTATCGTATAAGTCTGCCAGATACGTTTTCCTGTCAAGACATCGAGGGCTAACACCGAGCCTCGAAACTTGCAGCATTCGTACTCATCAAATCTTGCTGAAACGACTTCCAATGACGAAACCGGCACATAGACAAGACCTTCAAATACAGTAGGCGTCCCGGTAATAGTTGCTGCTGGATGTTCATCGGCGCGAAGTCGCCAGAGTGCTATACCGCTTTCGGCATCAACCGCGTAAACACGTCCCAGAACATCACCGAAGACTACAATTCTCTGGTTCTGGCTCGAACCGGTTGCCACTTCTGCGAACACAATGCCGGTTCTGACTTCGGCGGCGGCCTCAAATGTCCAGCGGACACAGCCTGTTTGCACATCCAAAGCATAGACGTGCCCGGACTGGCTTCCGACAAACACTGCGCCACCGGCAATGAGTGGATGCGAGCGTGCGCGCTGTGTATTTTGAAATTCGAAAGCCCATTTCAGTTCGAGTCTTGGAATATCTTTCGGTCCCAAGTCAGCGTTGGTTTCACTCACTTCACGCGTGTTACCCCAAGTTAAACCCCAGTTAGGCGCACTTATCGCGCTCGACCAGTCGAAATTTTTTGATACCCCGGTGCAAACAGGTGCAGCATATCCAGCAACGATGCTCCCCAATTCGCGCCGTGTTAGGAACTCAGCGATGAGTTTTTTGTCTTCATCGGCTAACGCAGCTGCTTGCGTGCGCATTACGCCTTCGGTCAGTGTTTTGTAGATCACTTCGGGAGGAAGAAAGCTAAGCATCTGCTGAGCAGGCGCCCGGGCAACACCGCCGTTGTGACAGGTTGCACAATGAGCGTCGTAAACGATTTGTCCGCGGGGTTTCGCATCATGGATTGGGGCGCTACCGCTATTGACCTCAGCACTGTATGCAGACAAGCAGATCAGATTGATGAAGACAGCAAGTGAGACCTGGAAAGCCCCAGAATGGAGAAAATAGCGCAAGGTTTTTCTCATAAGTTTCTTATGCGTGGAGCCTAATTGGCCCTGTTCATCTTTAAAGTTTTCGCGACCGCGAAATCGGACATGCTGTCGTGATCTACTAGTCGGCTACTCCGCCTTCTTCGGCTTCTTGTGCTTATCGAAGATTTCTTTCATCAGAGCGCCACCCTCGAGGTTTACTGCTGCACCGTTCTCATTGACGATGCGCCAGTGAGAGTGTCCGAGTTGCTGCAGGCTCATAGCAGCCTGCAGTGACGAATACAGTCCCTGCGCTTCTTCGGCCTGGTTGACAGACTGCTTGGCTAGCTTCAGCCCCATCATTGGGCGGCGTGCGATATTTTCGGCCATGGCCATGGTGAAATCGGTCAGTTCCTCGCGGCTTACCACGTGGTTCACCATCCCTAGCGATTTGGCTTCATCGGCCATGATCACTTCGCCCGTGAACAACATTTCCTTGGCTTTACGTGTTCCAAACTCCCAGGGATGGGCAAAGTACTCAACGCCATTGACGCCGAGGGCGACCACGGGGTCAGTAAACTTGGTGTCGTCGGCAGCAATAATGATATCAAACGGCCACACCAGCATTAGTCCGCCGGCAATGACCCAGCCCTGAACCTCCACCATGGTCGGCTTCGGAATATTGCGCCAGCGCCAGCAGTAGCCAAGGAAGAATTCCTGTTCGAACCCCCAGTGTTGCTCTGCGCCCTCGCCCTGGGAAATGGACCAGGTACCCTGGGTGTCATACTCCTTGAGATCCAGGTTGCCGGGCCCGGCATGACCGCTTGAAAAATGGTCCCCATCAGCCGCGATCACGATGACCTTGATGGCATCATCCTGGGCGGCTTTGTCCAGTGCATCATTGAATTCGGACAGCAGCTCCAGTGTCTGCGCGTTGCGTTTTTCTGGCATCGCAAGCGTGACCCGGGCAATGCCTGTGTCGGTAGTTTCGTATCTTATGGTTGCGTATTCTGTGGTCATTGATTCGCCCTGAAGGTCAATTTATCAATTAGGCAAGTTAGCAGTTGAACGAGAGTCAATCAAACTGGGTAAAAGTCCAAAAAAAACAGGCACTTTATGGATTGTGATTTGGGTCACTCCAATGAGATCTTTGGTGGTTTGAGCGAGGTGCGGGCAGACTCGTGAACCCGGGTTCCTCGCCCTGACGGGTCCTTTTTCCGGTTAGTAGGTCCCATGCCAAGTGTCGGTCGACAAAACCGAGTTATTGGTGGACGGAGCGGGCCGCGTGCGGATGGAACGCGGGGGTGGAATCCGCGGATAGATTACTAATCTTTCTACCGTTTTTGGTTCTGCTTCTCTACGGTTTTTGGAATTCATGAAGTGGTTCGGTTTTGGGGATCGGTAAACTGTCGACTGATTCGGAAAAATTCAACTACCGATGATATCCTCGCATCTTCAGGAGAGGCAGATATGAAATATCGAATTTTGGGTAAAAGCGGTCTTAGAGTATCCGAGCTCGCGCTCGGCGCGATGACATTTGGCACTGAAACAGGAATCGGTGTTGATAAGGATGAAAGCCGTCAGGTCTACGATGCCTTTCGCGAAGCGGGCGGTAACTTTATCGATACGGCGAATGTCTACAATGCCGGAACTAGCGAAACGTTCCTTGGCGAGTTCATGAAAGATGAACGTGAGCGAATTGTCCTTGCCACTAAATACACAGGCGGCATGCGATCAAGGGATGTTAACGCAGTTGGTAATTCACGAAAGAACATGATGGAGTCTGTGCATGCCAGTCTGAAGCGATTGCAGACTGATTATATCGACCTGTACTGGGTGCATGCGTGGGACCCTATAACACCTTCGGAAGAATTGATGCGTGGTCTGGATGATTTGGTTAGCCAGGGTAAGGTTTTATATGTCGGCGTATCTGACACGCCTGGCTGGGTGGTTTCTCGATCTAACACGATTGCCGAGTTACGCGGCTGGTCGCAATTCATAGCATTGCAAATTCGATACAGCCTGATCGACAGGTCGGTTGAGCGCGAATTGTTACCCATGGCACGTGCACTAGACCTGGCGGTCACGCCGTGGGGAATTGTTGGGTCTGGTATGCTTAGCGGTAAATACAATATCGATCCCAATGCGGCTGGCCGGGGCCAACGAAATCAGGCGATGATCAACGATCGATCGCTTTTAATTGCCAGGACCGTTATGGGCATTGCTGGCGAGATTGGTTGTTCGGCAACTCAGGTTGCGATCAAGTGGGTGCAGCAGGGACCAGCGAACATCATCCCGCTAGTTGGCGCTCGAACGCTCAAACAATGGCAGGAAAATCTTGGTTGCCTTGAACTGGAACTTCCCGAAGAAGCAATTGAGCGATTGAACAAAATCAGCCAGATTTCTCCCGGGTTCCCACACGATATGTTGTCTTCACAACAACCCAATAAAATCGAAAACCATCGACGTTTAACTTCTGGCGGGTATCTGGATTGAGATAAATGGCGTCGGAGTAAAAATCACATTTGCTATTTTGGGGTCAGAGTAAAGTGCCACGGTAAATGTGCTAGATGGCCAGTTTTACTTTGACCCTATATTCTGACCTCACTTAATGATTTCTCTGAAAAGGGGGCTAACCCATCCTATACTTTACTGCCATATTGAGGTGGGACAGCTAAAATTGATGCCGAGATTTTAGATACAATTTACCCGTTGGTGAAGGGGCGGTGGGGTGCTTATCACCGAAAGTAAGATCGAACTAATCCAACTATTTAAGTTGTCTCTCTGAGGTAGTGCGGTGAGGCCGGAAGTTTCAAGAAACGTATCACGCATCATGCAGTTTTTAAACTTACTGTAGTCGCTTATTGCTATCGGATGCAGCCAGTGGAAATGCACGTCTTTGAGCTGCAAGGTTGCCTGCGTAAGGTGCAATCGACTATAGAAGGGTTTTTAGACCTGTTTGTGGGCTAAAAAAACAAGGGCTCCTAGGTGGAGCCCCCATTTTTGGTGGGCCGTCCGCGACTCGAACGCGGGACCAATTGGTTAAAAGCCAACTGCTCTACCGACTGAGCTAACGGCCCGAAAGGAAAGGCCGCTATCATACCGATTCCCGCCCAAAGTTCAAGGAACTCGGGTTTGATCGAGGCTAGCCATTACGGCTTCGACGACTTTTGCGCTCAGGTCACAACCGGTCAGTTTATCAATGGTGGTAATTCCGCCTGGATTAATCACATTGACCTCGATAAGCCACGGGTAAACGAGATCCACCCCTGCGAACCAGGCGCCTCTTGACAGGATCTGTTGGGCCAATTTGGTGCAATAGTCGCGCTCTGCCTCAGAGAGGCCACAGGGTTCAGTTTTGGCACCGGCAGTGATGTTGGTTCGGTGATCGCCCAAGGGGCGACGTAGGTATTGACCGATCACCTGGCCACCGGCCAATAAAACCCGTTTCTCGCCTTGCTCAATCTCAGGGATGTATCTCTGGAGCATGGTATACCTGCTGTTAGCCGCGCCACAGAGCTTTTTGATAATCACGGTCAGTTGACTGTCCCCGGCGTGAGTTAGGTGGACATCTCTGCCAAGGCTCCCTGCAGGCGGTTTTACAATCCACTTTCCTTCATTTGCCTGAACAATACTGATCAGTTCTTCAGCGGAGGTTGATGCGTAGGTTTCCGGACTCGGAAACTGATCGCCCTGGCTGGCAAGATAATACTTGCTCTTAAGATGCATGATGGCGTCAAGTGAGTTAACGATTTTGCATCTTTCGGGCAGGGAGTAGAGCAGTTGGTATTTATCGAGGAAGTTCTCTCGATCACCCAGGCCAAAAATCCAGATAACATCGTGATCGATTTTACATTCAGCACTCGTCGGCAACGGTGAGCCTGACTTCAGGTGTGAGCGCCAGGAGAATGCGTCAGCCGTAACCCGACCCGCAAGCAGTCTCAGGGAATCGACAAACATAATGTCGACGCTATGGCCTGACTTATCCAGTTCACGGGCGAACCTGAGATAATTACCATCCTCTAGTGTCGGTGTCTCCTGTATCAGCAGTGCGATGCGTGCCATGGAATGAAAGCTATGCATTTTGAATAAAGCAGTGGTGACTTTAACGGCTTTGGCTGCGCTATAATAGCTACTCCATTTATCCCGGTTAACGATAAGACTGATGTCCAACATTGCATTCGACGTACCACTTCATCAAAGCCATCTGCTGAGTGACGGTGAAGTTCGTGCCTATAAGGATCGAATTAAAGCTCTGCTTAAACGCGAAAACGCCGCGATCGTGGCTCATTACTATACTGACGATGCGATCCAGGAACTGGCGGAAGAAACCGGGGGCTGTGTCTCTGACTCGCTTGAAATGGCGCGATTTGGTGCGGAGTGTAACGCCGATACTCTGGTAGTAGCCGGTGTTAAGTTCATGGGCGAGACTGCCAAGATTCTTTCTCCGAAAAAAAGAGTCTTGATGCCGACCCTTGAGGCAACTTGCTCACTTGACCTGGGTTGTCCCATTGATGAGTTTTCTGCTTTCTGCGATGAACACCCGGACCATACCGTTGTCGTTTATGCGAATACATCGGCTGCCGTGAAAGCGCGCGCAGATTGGGTGGTGACTTCCGGTATCGCACTGGAGGTTGTCGAGCACCTGATGGACGAGGGTAAACCGATCATCTGGGCGCCGGACAAGTATCTTGGCTCGTATATCAACAAGGAGACCGGCGCCGATATGGTGCTATGGAACGGCAGTTGCATTGTGCATGAAGAGTTCAAGGCGAAAGGTCTTCAGGACTTGATGCATGTCTATCCTGAGGCTGCGGTACTTGTGCACCCGGAGTCGCCACCCTCAGTGATCGATCTTGCTGATGTGGTGGGTTCGACCACGCAAATCATTCGCGCTTCGCAGGAACTGCCGAATGAGAAGTTTATTGTCGCTACGGATAAGGGTATTTTTTACAAGATGCGGTCGCTCGCACCCGACAAGATATTTATTGAAGCCCCAACGGCAGGCAGTGGTGCAACGTGCAGGAGCTGCGCGCATTGTCCCTGGATGGGAATGAACGTACTGGAAAACCTTGAGTCATCGCTGGTTGAAGCGAGTAATGAAGTTTTGATTGATGAAGAGCTCAGGCAGAAAGCACTGGTGCCACTTCAGCGGATGGTCGCCTTCCAGGCTAGTGGGGAAATCCGCATAAGAAGCTGAAAAGGGTCCGCGCCTGATCTGGCACGCGACCCTGCTATCAGACCCTGGCTTCAGAGCATGCCCGGCCGGGTGCCAGTCCGGGATTGAAAAGTCTGCTGGGTTTGTGGTGTCGGCTTTCGAAGAACTGAAGCCTGAAATGAAGGCGAAGTACTATTGATATCTAAGGGATTCAGCCTCCATCCTTCATCATCCAGATATCCTCCAGTCTTTGTTTAATGCGCGCGGTTTGCTGAAAGTTATGCCGTACCAGGGGTAGTGCGTAACCGAGCTGTTTGATCGCCTGGTCGTAATTGGCGTTGAGCACGAAAAATTCTGCTCGAGCTTCGTGCACCCCAGGAATATTGTTGGCAAGCCCATAGGCTTCCGCCAGCAGGTACCAGACATATTCATCGTTAGGTCGTTTAACGCTTAGTCTGGTCAACACCTCCAGCGCTGCGTGTGGTTTGCGTGCGGCAAGAAGTGTCTGCGCGTAAGTGGCGGATAAAGGGTAGTTGTTGGGTGACACTTCCAAAGCTTCCTCCAAAAGGTCGAGCGCAATTTCCGGTTGCTGGGCACTGGTGTAGATCGCAGCCTCTGCTATTCGAAAGGGGATATTCAATGGGTGTTGTTCACGAAGCTCCCGGATATGTGTGCGGGCTTTGTCGAAGGCTAATGAATTGGTAAGCGAGATGACCAGGCCATACTGGTTTGCAGTTTTTTGGATGGCATTACTGCTTTCCTTAAATGCGGCTTCGAAATGCTTTATCTCCTGTGGCTGGTTCCCGCTGGTGACCACACGAGCGCGGACGCGCATCAATTGATACTCCAGGTTGGCAGGGAATTGCTTTTTGGGGTAATTCTGGGTTTGGTTATACGAATCCGCTACCCGGTCATTGGTTACAGGGTGGCTTCGCAGGAACTCCGGGATATTGTTACCTGTGCTGTAACGGCTGGCGCGCTGCAATCGCTCGAACATATAAGCCATAGCTCGTGGGTCCATGCTGGCTTCATCCAGAGTATAAATACCGATTCTGTCAGCTTCTGCTTCTCGTTCGCGGGAATACTTGAGGGACTGGTTTTGTGCCAGCCCTTGGCTTCCGGTGAATGCCGCAAGCGCAGCATCCCCACCAGCAGTTGCTGCAAGAATGACCCCGGCCAGCAAACCGGCAATGTTAATGGCTGCGCTTTTTTTACCCTCGGCCACTCTTCTGGCGAAGTGGCGCTGACTCAGGTGAGCCAGTTCGTGGGAGAGGATCGCCGACATTTCATGTTCCGTTTGCGCGTAGCGAAACAGGCCGTGGTGAACACCTACTATCCCGCCCGGCGCCGCGAAAGCGTTCAGCGACCCATTCCGAATAATCACAATGTCGAGTCGGCGATCTTCAAGTTGGCTGTGTGAGGCAAGGCGATAGATGAGATGCTCTAAAAAGTCCTGGAGGACGGGGTCATCCAGTGTAGGTGCCTGGGCCCTGATCGAGCGCAAAAACTGTTGTCCGAGCCTGCGCTCCTGCTCGAGCGAAATAATGCCTGACGTGCTGTCCCCGAACGTCGGCAGGTCCTGGTTGGCTGACAAGGTCAGGCACCAGAGGATGCTACTCAGGATTAGAGAAATACGAATCATTTTTCAGGTTCAGGTTAGGGTGTGCCAGCTTATTTGGACAGATTATCTCACTTTACGTTCAGATCTTCGCCTATAGAGGGTCAAGGGTCGGTCAGATTCCGTTATAATCCCTTCCATGCATATTGATCAAAAGCTGGACGCCTGTGGATTGACCTGTCCGTTGCCGTTGCTGAAAGCAAAACAAGCGCTAAACGGTCTTGATAGCGGTCTGGTGCTCGAGGTTGTCTGTACAGACCCCGGATCTGTCCGAGACTTTGAGGTGTTTGCCAAACAAAGTGGCAACGAGTTGTTGCGACAGGAAGAATCTGACGGCCAATATACTCACTGGCTGAAGAAAGCCTGAGTTAATTGCCGAAATCGCCGAGCTTGTGAAGCTATTCGCACGCCAGTAATATGAGCCACTTTTCCTAAAGGCCACTACCATGATCACCGGAAGTATCGTCGCCCTGGTCACCCCCATGCACGCAGATGGTGAGATCGACTGGGCGAAACTTGGTGACCTGCTCGAGTGGCATATTGAACAGGGGACGGCGGCAATCGTGCCTGTGGGCACGACCGGTGAGTCTTCGACCGTTACAGTCGATGAACATTGCCAAATTGTTAAGTTCGCCGTTGATACGGTTGCCGGGCGGGTTCCCATCATTGCAGGCACTGGCGGTAATTCCACAGCGGAAGCGATCGAGTTAACGTCTTCAGCGAAGGCGCTAGGTGCTGATGCCTGCCTTCTGGTGACACCCTATTACAACAAACCTACTCAGGAAGGCTTGTTTCGTCACTACGAAGCCATTGCCCAGGCAGTTGAGCTGCCGCAGTTTCTTTACAATGTTCCTGGCCGAACTGCCTGCGATATGTTGCCGGAAACGGTTGCCCGCCTGGCTGAAGTTCCTCAGGTTATTGGCATTAAAGAGGCAACTGGTGACCTTAAACGTGGGCAACAAATTCGTGAGCTGTGCGACATTCCGATTTACTCGGGAGACGATGCGACGTCCTGTGACCTGATGCTGGAAGGCGCCAGAGGTACGATCAGCGTGACGGCCAATATCGCGCCGGCTAAATTGTCTGCGATGGCTGTCGCCGCGGTAAATGGTGATGCAGAAACCTCGAAGGCAATTGACGAAGAATTGCAGGGATTGCACGAGAAATTGTTTCTTGAGTCGAATCCTATTCCCGTTAAATGGGCGCTGTCCCAAATGGGTAGAATAGAGGCAGGCATCAGGTTACCGATGACGCCTTTTTCGGAAAAATATCATGTTGAGCTACGTGCAGCGATGCACCATGCGGGGGTAATTAATTGATCGTTCGTGGATTGTTGGTATGTGGGGTGTTGCTACTCGGTGGTTGCGGTTGGCTTGGCTGGTTTGGCAAGAGCGATGAACAACTGACGCTTGAGACGGGATCCAGTGCCCCAACGGAAATACCTGTAAGCCTGGACAAGCCTCCTTTTAATGACCAGATGCCTATTCCCCAGGTGGTCGACTACAGGGGGCTGGCTGACAAAGAGATTGAGCTGAGGCTTCCTGATGCACTGAGCACGTCCTTTGGTGTAGAGCAGATTGTGATCCGAAAGCTGGGTGAGTCCAGGTGGGTATTCCTCGACCTGCCCACCGCGACGATATGGCCCCAGGTAGTCCTTTTCTGGGAAGAAAACCATCTGCCAGTGGAGCAGCTGGATCCAAGAAACGGCACCCTGGAAACAGCGTGGATCATTGGTACCAGTGGCAACCCTGATGAGATTTACGAGAGCCTGACCACTGGCTCAGCTTGGGGTGAGCAATCCATGGCCCAGCAGTACAAGTTTTTTGTGCGAGTTGAGCCAGGGGTCAGGGCCTCCAGCACAGAACTTTATATCGAGCAGGCAGAGCGTCCTCTGGGTGGATTTGATCCCGATGACCGGACCGATTGGGATGGCCAATCGGATAATCCTGAACTTGAAGGAAAGATGCTGACTACACTGGCTTACTACCTGGGTGACCGGGTTGCGCAGGGTCCGAGTGTGTCGTTACTGGCCGCCGGCCTGCAGGAAAGCAAGGCGTTCCTGGTGGCCGAGCCTGAGGGTATGGTCCTGAAATACAAACTCGACTTCGATCGGGCCTGGGCAACGGTTGGGGCTGCGCTTGAAGATGCCCGAATTGATGTAGAGGACCTGGACCGTACTTCTGCTATCTATTACGTCTACTACAGCTCTCGCCATGATCCTGATCCGGGATTCTTTTCAAAGATTTTTGGTGGCGGCGATAGTAAAGAAGATGCTGATCCAGGACACAGGTTCACGGTTCAGCTGGAGTCAGAAGGTGAAGAAATCAGAGTTACTGTTGGCGTTGCCAGCGAACTTGCGGCGTCGGAGACCGACAGTCTGATCCTGAAAGAGCGGTTACTAAAGCTGATCAAGGAATACTCCACCTAGTGATTCAGGACCAGAGCGCATGCCAGTGAGATTCGCTTCCCTGGGAAGTGGCAGCAAGGGTAACGCGACCCTGATAGATAACGGCAGTACCTGCGTGGTCATCGATCTTGGCTTCACCATTAAGGAAACTGTCCGAAGACTCTCTCGCTTGGGTTTGATGCCCCAAGACGTCGATGCCATTCTGGTGACCCATGAGCATGCAGACCATATCCACGGTGTTGCCGGTTTTGCCAGAAAATTTGGCACACCGGTTTACCTGACACCAGGTACTTACCAGCACAAAAAAATGGGTGAGTTGCCGGTTTTGAACAAGATCAATTGTCACAGTCCATTTGAAGTCGGTTCACTCACTATCACTCCGGTTGCAGTACCTCATGATGCCAAAGAACCGTGTCAGTATCTTGTTACCGCGAATGAGATAACAGTTGGAGTGCTGACGGACCTCGGCCATATCACGCCGCACGTCAGAGAAACGTATCGTGAATGTGATGCGTTGTTGCTCGAATGCAACCACGACGTGGTGATGCTCCAGGATGGGCCTTACCCTTATCAGTTGAAGCAAAGGGTGGGCGGTGACTATGGCCACCTGAATAATGTACAGGCTGCAGAACTGTTGGATAGCCTCAATCTCGAGCGGCTGCGTCACCTGGTCATTTCTCACATCTCGGGGAAAAATAACCTCCCCAATCTGGCGCAGGATGCCGTACAGCCCTTGTTATCAGGGTGGTCTGGCTCGCTGGTGGTCGCCAGCCAGGAAGAAGGCTTTGGCTGGATCTCTTTGGACTAATCTTGAAAAAGGCTTGAATGCTGTGTTATTCATACAGTACTGTATGAATCAACAGTAAATCCGAATGTGCATACCGCTAGCAATGAACGATCAGAGGCTAGCAACTAGAGGCTGGCAATCAGGCACACCGGGCAGGTCAATTGAGGAGATTGTAATGAGAGTAAGACATATCAGGTCACTGGACATCTGGCTGATGAGCAAGGGCAATCGCGTGCTGTATCGTGGCAAGGAGAATCCCTGGCGATCAACCAGAATCATGCAAAGTGCGCTGCGCCGTGAAGGTGTTCAAAGCGCGGCGTAAAGTCTTAAAAATATTGACCTTTCTTAACCTGAATCCCGTCTTCTGTTAGGCTAGCCGTTTTTCGGAGAAGCATCGGTGAGCATCGACTCGTATACCGTAGAAATCAACGCCCAGAATTTTCAATCTGAGGTCGGGGAAAAGTCCCAGCAGGTTCCAGTACTGCTGGAGTTCTATGCGGAAGGTGCAGAGCAGTGCGCACCTACAACTGCCCTGCTTCAAAAACTGGTCGTCGAGTACCAGGGTAAGTTTTTACTGGCACGGGTTGATATTCAGCAAAACCAGCAGCTTGTTCAACAGTTGCAGGTTCGGGCGCTACCGAGTATCAAGATTATCTTCCAGGGCCAGATGGCAGGCGACTTCGAAGGTCCCACAGAGGAGCAACAGCTCCGTGAGGCGTTGGATCAGTTAACCATGAGCCCTATGGATCGCGTTCGCGATCAGATTGATCTTCTGCTTGAACAGGGTGATCGTGGACAAGCGATCCAGATGTTGCAGCAGGTTATTGCCGAAGAGCCCGCAAATTTCGGTTTACATGTGGAGCTCTGTGACCTTCTTATTATGGAAGGCCAGGTTGATGACGCGCGCAAGGTACTGGAGGGTATTCCGGCTGATGCCGAGGGTATCGACAAACCTAAAAGCCGTCTCGAGTTTATCGAGCTGGCCGGTGACCTGGGAACACTCGATGAGCAGCGGGCAAAAGCAGAAGTTGACCCGGCTGATCTCCAGGCCAGATTTGATTATGCGATTAAGCTGATTGTGAATGACCAGGTTGAAACCGGGCTGGAGGCGCTTCTTGCGATTCTGCAGGTAGATAAAACCTGGGGTGAAGAGAAAGCAAGGCTCACCATGATTAAGGTGTTTAATATGCTGGGTAAAGGCAATGAGCTCGCCACGAGCTACAGAAGGAAAATGTTCACATACTTGCATTAAGTGGGCGTCGCCAACTTAATGCAAGTCCGTTGTAGCACTAACTACTCAGGGCAAATATCCTGAATAGTTAGTGCGGGACGATAATCTCAGATTTTCTGACGGCCTTCGCATTTGCCAGGCCTACAATCAGTGACTTCTCTCCACTCTTCACGTCCACCAAATCTGTAAACCCATACAGCTATCTGCTAAACTTCCAGTGGTAAGTTCTTGAAATAAGGCGTGTGTTAAATGACACCAGAGCTCGCTGCGGCTTTCCTAACAGGTTGTTTCCTCTCAGCCATTTTCACTTACTTCCTGGTATCAAGATTTGAGAAGGGATCCGCGACAGAAAAAGCAGACGCCATAGGCAGCCAGCTTGCCGAGGGCCTAAGAGAATTGACCGAACAGCAGGTTCTAAACGCTTCCTTGCGCGAGCGACTTGAGGGCAGGGAGGCCAGGATTGGCCAACTTGAACTGCTGGTTTCGAATCTCAATGGAACACTCGAGCAGGAACGAACTAACCTCATCTCAACCCGCGACCAAATCTCACGGCTCGAAACCACCCTGAGCGAGCAACAGCAACAGGCAGAAGAAAAACTTACCCTCCTTAAGGAGGCGAAAGAATCCCTTCACGATGGGTTTAAAAACCTGGCCAACGAGATTTTTGAATCGAAGCAGAAGGAATTCAAAGCCCAGAGTAAGGAACAGCTCAGCGGCGTGCTGGACCCATTGCATGAAAGGATAAAATCCTTCGAAAAGCGAGTTGAACAGACTTACAGCGATGAAGCCAAAGAGCGTTTCTCGCTCGTCAAGGAAGTGAAGAACCTGCAGGAACTTAATAGCAGGATTGCCCAGGATGCTCTTAATTTAACCAATGCCCTTAAAGGCGAGAACAAGACCCAGGGGATTTGGGGTGAAATGGTGCTTGAGAAAGTGCTGGAAAATTCCGGTTTAGTAAAAGGCCGGGAGTATGAAATCCAGGTGTCGCTCAAACAGGATGACGGTAAGAGATACCAGCCTGACGCCATTGTGCGTCTTCCTGAAGGGAAAGACGTAGTCGTGGACTCCAAGGTCTCGCTCACCGCGTATGAACGTTACTGCTCAGCGGAAGATGACATTGAGAGGATAGCGGCGCTGAAAGCACACACACAATCAATCAGGTCGCATATCAAAGAGCTGGCGGCTAAGGACTACCAAAACCTTGAAGGAATTCGGACGCTGGATTATGTCTTGTTGTTTGTGCCAATTGAGTCTGCCTTCTCGTTGGCAACCCAGGAAGATACCGCGCTTTATTCCGATGCTCTTTCCAGACATATCGCCATCGTTACCCCATCGACATTGCTGGCTACGCTCCGTACGATCCAGAATATGTGGCGTGTCGAGCAACAGAATAAGAACGCAGAAGAAATCGCAGACAGGGCTGGCAAACTGTACGACAAGTTCGTCAGCTTTGTAGCTGACGTGGAACTGATCGGCAGCAGGCTTGAATCCACCCAGGGTGCCTACCAGGACGCATACAACAAGCTCGCCAGTGGACGGGGTAATCTGGTAAAACGTGCGGAAGATATGAAAGCGCTGGGCGCGAAGGTCAGTAAATCGTTACCCAGGAACCTGGTTGAAATGCCAGAACGAGAGGCTCCTCGGTCTATTTCATCGGTCGACAGCCAGGAAACCCGTACATAACCTGATAATGCCAGGGGGAGTCGCTATGGCTTTCAAACGGTGTTAGCTAAAAACAATCTTAGTTGAAACAAAAGGTCTGAGAAAAACAATGTCTGAGAAAAATAATCACGCCTATTGGCAGGCAAACCTGCGGTTGATGCTGGTATTGCTGGTCATCTGGTTCAGTGTCTCGTTTCTGGCGGGTATCATCTTTGTAGATTTCCTCAACCAGTTTCGTCTGTATGGTTACAAGCTTGGTTTCTGGTTTTCGCAACAAGGTGCTATCTACTTTTTCGTTCTGCTGATTTTTGTCTACTCGTGGCGTATGAATGCCCTGGACAAAAAATTCGGCGTAGACGAGGAGTAGCTGATGTCTGCACAATTGCTCACTTACCTGTTTGTCGGGGCTTCGTTCACACTTTATATCGGTATTGCCATCTGGAGCCGCTCGTCGTCCACCAAAGAGTTTTATGTGGCTGGTGGTCATGTTAGCCCCATTGCAAACGGGGCTGCGACCGCAGCGGATTGGATGTCCGCAGCTTCATTTCTTTCAATGGCAGGGATTATTGCATTTGAGGGCGCCGATGGTGCCAGGTACCTGATGGGCTGGACAGGTGGCTACGTATTACTCGCATTGTTGTTGGCACCTTACCTTAGGAAATTCTCTAAATTCACGGTGCCTGACTTTGTAGGAGATCGTTATTACTCACAGACCGCTCGGCTTGTTGCGGTGGTGTGTGTTATTTTTATCTCGTTTACCTATGTCGCGGGGCAAATGAGAGGGGTTGGAATAGTGTTCAGCCGCTTTCTTGAAGTGGACATCAATACCGGTGTTATCATCGGCATGGGCATCGTTTTTTTCTACGCTGTACTGGGTGGCATGAAGGGCATCACCTATACGCAGGTGGCTCAATACTGTGTGTTGATTTTTGCCTATCTGGTGCCTGCCATTTATATCTCTATCGCCCTGACGGGTAATCCGCTACCAATGTTTGGCCTGGGTTCTACGATGGTCGATGGCAGTGGTGTTTACCTGCTGGACAAGCTCGATGGCCTGACCACTGAACTGGGTATGGCCGCGTTTACGTCAGGCAACAAATCCACAATCGATATGCTGTTTATTACGGCAGCCTTAATGGCAGGAACCGCGGGGTTACCCCACGTGATTGTTCGATTCTTTACCGTACCTAAGGTCAGGGATGCCCGTATTTCGGCGGGATACGCCCTGGTATTCATTGCGTTGCTTTATACGACTGCACCTGCGGTCGCAGCCTTTGCCCGAATGAACATTATTAACAATGTCGATGGTATGACCTACGAGGATGCCCCGTCATGGTTTAGTAAATGGGAAGACTCGGGGCTAATAGCCTGGCGTGACAAGAATGACGATGGTGTGGTCCAGTATCGGGGTGGCAATGCGTTGCAGCCGTCGAAACCTGCCTTTACCGGTGAACGCGGAAGCAGTGGCGAACGGTTACTTGGAAACAGCAGTTCAGCCGGCGAAAACGAGTTATACATAGACCGCGATATTATCGTGCTGGCTCATCCGGAAATTGCGCAGTTACCGAATTGGGTGATTGCCCTGGTCGCAGCGGGAGGACTTGCTGCGGCGTTATCAACGGCGGCGGGATTGCTCCTTGTTATTTCCTCCGCGGTATCTCATGACCTGCTTAAGAAGACATTCAAGCCGGAGATCACTGAACGCCAGGAGCTCCTGTTTGCTCGAATTGCCGCTGCAGTAGCTATAGGTATCGCCGGTTTGTTTGGCATTTATCCTCCGGGGTTCGTTGCCGAGGTTGTGGCATTCGCCTTCGGGTTGGCCGCGGCGAGTTTTTTCCCGGTGCTGCTGCTTGGCATCTTCTATAAGAGAATGAATAAAGAAGCAGCTATTACAGGCATGCTTACGGGCCTTGTGTTCACCTTTGCTTATATCGCTTATTTCAAATTTGTTAGTCCTGCTGATAACAATCCAGATCATTGGTGGTTTGGCATATCTCCTGAAGGCATTGGAACGCTGGGGATGCTGGCTAACTTTCTGGTGTCGCTGACTGTTTGCAGGTTTACACCGCCACCACCCGCCGAGATTCAGGCGCTGGTTGAAAATATCAGGGTGCCTTCTTAGGAGAGTCTTGTTAAGCGTTATTGTTGATCTTTTACGGCAGCGGTGTTCCCATAGAAAATCATTCCCACCATTTTATGACAAGAAGGCCAGATCATGATTGAAGCAGATAATCTGATCAGTCAGTACGAGAGTGAAGGCATAAATCGCGTAAAGCTAGGATTTACTGATATCGATGGTGTGCTTCGCGGCAAGTACATCAGTCTTGATAAATTCAAGAGTATCGCGGCGGGTACAGCAGGATTTTGTGACTGCGTCCTGGGCTGGGACATGAACGACCAGCTTTACGACAACGCGAAATACACAGGTTGGCATACCGCTTTTCCGGATGCGGCGTTTCGTGTCGATCTGGCGACCGAAAGGCGCCTGCAGGATGAGAATAACCTGCCATTCTTCCTGGTTGAGTTTGTCGCCGACGATGGCGGCCTGCACCCGATATGCCCTCGTAGCAGATTGAAGCACATCCTGGGCGTTGCCGAGTCAATGGGCTACCTTCCAAAGCTTGCCTTCGAGTACGAGTTCTTTATTTTTAATGAGACGGCCCAGTCTGTGCGAGAGAAAAATTATACGGATCTGGCGCCGTTGTCTCCCGGGAATTTCGGCTACTCTGTTCTAAGAACCATGACCTTGTCAGATCTCTTTAATGAGTTTATGGATTATTGTTTGGCACATGATTTCCCGCTTGAAGGATTGCACTGTGAAACAGGGCCGGGCGTATGGGAGGCGGCCATTGCTGTTGATGACGCGCTTGCTGCCGCTGATAAGGCTGTCCTGTTCAAGACCTTTGCCAAAGCCTTCTTCCAGAAAAGGGGCATGATTGCGACTTTTATGGCTAAGTGGTCTATGGATTATCCAGGCCAAAGTGGTCACGTTCACCAGTCGCTGCTGTCAACGGAAGACGGCAGGAATGTTTTTTTCGATGCAAACGAACCTCATTCAATGAGCGCGACCATGCACCATTATGTTGGTGGGCTTCGCCATCACATGAGACCATTACTCGCCGTGACCTCCCCAACAATTAACAGTTATACGAGGCTTGTTAAGGGTGCCTGGGCGCCTACTGCGGCGACCTGGGGGGTCGAGAACAGAACGACTGCCCTGCGTGTCATTGAGGGATCTGATAAGTCTCAGAGGGTAGAGTTTCGCGTTGGCTCTGCGGATGCAAACCCTTACCTGGTTGCAGCAGCAAACCTGGCTGCGGGCCTAACAGGCATTTCCGAGAAGCTGGACCCCGGTGAAGCGGCGGTTGGCAACGCCTATGAGTTGCAAAGTGAGTTACCGCAGGACTACCAGCTGTGCGGCAATTTGCGAGACGCCAATCGCGAATTTGTGAATTCAGAGGTTGCCACTCAAATGTTTGGCGATACTTTTGTGGCGCATTACGCAGCCTCCCGTGACTGGGAAGTTCGCGAGTACGAACGCGCTGTAAACGACTGGCAGCTTCGTCGATACTTTGAAATCATATAAAGAAAGCGCGGTTCGATAATGAGAATAGGCATACTTCAGGCAGACGCTGTGATCGAGCAGTTTCAATCCGTGCACGGGAATTATCCGGGCATGATTGCAGGCATCTTGGGTAGTGCAGCAACCGAATTGAATTTGGATGTAGAGTTCCGGAACTACGACGTCGAACATGGAATCTATCCCGATGCTACTGATGAATGCGACGCTTATGTCATCACCGGTAGCAAAAAAAGTGTTTATGACGATGAGCCTTGGATAGCGGCGCTAAAAGAATACACGTGTGAATTGCATCAGGAAGAAAAGAAATTAGTTGGACTGTGTTTTGGTCATCAGTTAGTCGCAGAGGCCCTGGGGGGCAAAACGCTCGGCGCAGACGTAGGTTGGTGTGTCGGTATCCATGAAAGTGAAGTAATCCAATCCCAATGGTTCATGAGCGACGACGAGTTGGATCCCTTTACGCTGATCGTGTCCCATAAGGATCAGGTGGTTCAGCTGCCGAAAGGCGCTCAATTGTTGGCATCGGCAAAGCAGTGCCCGAACAGTATGTATTGCGTAGGCGATCATATACTGACTATGCAAGGCCATCCCGAATTCACGCGAGAATATTCAAGAGATCTGATGGAAATGCGGCGGGAAATACTCGGTGTCGAAACCTACAATGAGGGCGTTGCGTCGCTGGGTAAACCTTTGAAGAAGAATATTATTGCGCGATGGATCATTCGCTTCATGAAAGGTAAACCTGCGACTGAATAATCTTTATAATCCTGCCTTTTTTACCAGATAAGCGGCAGGCACACTATGAGTTGGCAATCACGATTTGAAGAGATAATCTCCAATAAGATATTTGAGTTTTTCATTATCTTTATCATTATCGCATCTGCGCTGACTATTGGTGTCAAGACCTACGACATCACGCCGTTCTGGCTGTCAGTTTTGGAAGTTGCCGATATAGGTATCACTGTGATCTTTGTTATTGAGATCAGCGTGCGGTTTCTGGCGACCCATCCACGATCGAATTTCTTCAAAAATGGCTGGAATATCTTTGATACCCTGATCGTCATCGTCAGTCTGATACCAATAGACAATAGCGATATGGCGCTAGTGGCGAGGCTGATTCGGGTATTCCGTGTACTTCGTATGATCAGTATCATCCCGGAGCTGCGAATCCTGCTTAATTCGCTGTTGAAGGTATTGCCCAGGCTTGGTTACGTCGTGGCGTTGATGTTTATCATTTTTTATATCTATGCGGCCATAGGTAGCCTGATCTTTGAGGACATCAACCCGGTACTATGGGGTGATATCAGTATCGCTATGCTCACCCTGTTCAGGGTAATGACGCTTGAGGACTGGACGGACGTGATGTACGAAACAATGGCTATATACCCAATGTCGTGGACTTTTTATGTTTCATTTATATTCCTGACGGCGTTCGCTTTCCTGAATATGCTCATTGGGATTGTCGTCAATGTACTTGAGGAGGAACACCAGAAAGAAAGGGATGAAGACCCGAACATCCTTCACCTGGAAGATGTTTATGCAGAGGTCAAAGCGTTGCGGGCGCTGATTGAAAAGCAGCAACGGGATAACCCTGGCTCAGGGCCATAACCAAGCCGCACCCCGGACACCAGAAGAGTCTCCATGCTGAGCCTTAACGATGCGCGTGCCAACATGATCTGAGAAAACATACTTCCCGAGCCGGGAGTGCACTTCCTGATAGAGCCTGCCGATATTGGATACTCCGCCACCAATTACAATGGTGTCCGGATCCAGTATGTTGATCATACCAGCGAGGGCCCCCGCGAGTTGTTCAAAGTACCCGTCCAATACCTGTCTTGCCATTGATTCACCGCTGACATCCAGCGCCGCGATCTCCAGGGCGGAAAGCGTTTTCCGCGAATGAGTTGCATAAGTTTTTGCGAGTCCTGGACCAGAGATCCAGGTTTCGACACAATCCAGGCGGCCGCAGAAACATTCCCTGCCGCGTTTCGGATCTTCCAGCCCCGGCATTGTATTATGGCCCCATTCGCCGCTGATCCCACTCGGGCCTTGTACCAGCTTGCCATTAACCACAATTCCACCCCCTACGCCGGTCCCGATAATAACGCCAAAGACGACAGGGCTATCTTTCCCTGCGCCATCAGAAGCCTCGGAAAGGGCAAAGCAATCTGCATCGTTAGCTAATCTCACGGCGCGATCCAGGTGTTGCTCCAGATCGCCCAGTAGATGTTTACCATTAAGGCAGGTGCTGTTGGAGTTTCGCATCACGGGTGACAGGGGAGAAACAGACCCCGGCGTGCCAATACCAATCGGCAGATGCTTGTCGTTAGTTAACAGTGCGGTGAGTGCCGAAATCGCATCCAGAATACCTGGGTAATCTTCCTGCGGAGTTTGGATTCGCTCTCTGCGTTTTATGTCGCCAGCCGAGTCCAGCAGAACACCTTCTATTTTAGTGCCTCCCAGATCAATACCAATACGGTTAGATGCCTGTTTCAAGTCGCAGCACTTCATTGTTTAAAGCGCCATTATACCCCGCTAATCAGCGCCTGGATCACCCGGGGGTGATCTCGTCGTAGTGTGTGGGTTCGTCTTCAAGAATCAGGTAGGCTAGGCCGTAAGCAATCAGGACACTTGGGGCGTGAATGAGCAGACCAATGACTGCGGCTAACCTTATCCAGAAGTGGGGGATGTCAAGATACCTTGCAACGCCAGAGCAAACTCCTCCGAGTTTCCTGTGGTCGGCATTCAGATAAATTTCCTGTCTGTCATTAAATACGTCTTTCATTTTGCTTCTTCCCGCTGTGGACGAATGGATTGTTACTGATAACGCATTCATTAGTCGTCATGGTGCGCTAGTGGTACCTCACGAAAATCAGGTTCTTGGCGGTCGTCGTATCAGCTCGAACGTCGTTACCATCTGCTGAATAGTGATACCGGAACGAATATGATTCTTCGCAAATATGCCAGGTAAAACGACGAACGTGGTCAGTAGCGCCGCTGAGATCCAGTTCATCCTGGGCCTGAACTGTTATGCGGCTGTAGTCATGTTGGCTTCAACGTTGTTCAACTTACTGGCAGTCAGTCGCTGACGGCTTAACGCTTTATGTAGTCCTTGGCCTACCTACTTCACTTTCCATGCCAACTTTTACTTCTGCAGCTAACCACTTGAATATTATAAAAAATAATCATTATGTGGTTCGAATGGCGATGGCCTCTGGGGGGTAAATTGAATCAAATTCACGAAAGAATAGTGAAACTCGCCAATCGCCTCAGGCATGGCTTTGTGGGTGTATACTTGGCGGCCTGTACATCAGTTTATTGACGGTAGTTGAATGAATGGAGCGATGAGTTTGCTTAAGACGTTGACCAACAATGGTGTTGACGTATGTTTTACCAATCCCGGGACTTCCGAAATGCATATGGTTGCGGCTATAGGACAAACCGGAGGAATGCGGTCGATATTGAGTTTGTTCGAAGGTGTTTGTACAGGTGCCGCCGATGGCTATGGGCGTATTGCAGGCAAGCCGGCCTGTACCCTGTTGCACCTTGGTCCTGGTTTGTCTAACGGTTCAGCTAATCTGCACAATGCCAGGAAAGCTAATTCGCCGGTGATCAACCTCATTGGGGATCATGCAACTTACCATAAGAAATATGATGCACCGCTTAACTCGGATGTTATTGGGCTCGCAAAGCCTGTTTCGCACTGGGTTAGAAGTGTTGCTGATGCTGTTTCTTTGCCTGGTGATGCGGCAGATGCAGTCGTTGCTGCAAATGTAAAACCGGGACAGATAGCGACCCTGATCGTGCCAGCTGATTGCGCCTGGGATGAATCGGTTGAACCTATTGCTGAAAGGGAAATGCCGGCGGCGCCTCGAGTGAATGAGCTTTCGATCACTAAAGCGGCTGAAATGCTTGGTAATGGCAAGCCGACCGTAATCCTGATGTCAAACCTTGCCCTGACAGAACAATCGCTTCGATTCGCGGACCAGGTGGCGCAGTATTCAAACGCCCGGGTTTTTTGCGATACGTTTACTTCAAGGTTGCCGCGGGGTGAAGGCCGCTGCAGTGTAGAGCGCCTTGCATACTTTGCCGAGCAGGCGACTGTACAGATTGCTCACGCTGAGCAACTGATTACGGTTGGCACCAAAGCACCTATTGGGTTTTTTGCGTATCCGGGCAAGGTCAGTGAGTTCTATCCTGAGGGGTGTGAGATTCATTGCCTCGCGGATGTGCATGCCGATGCTGAAGCTGCACTTCAAGGGTTGGTGGCCGAACTGGGCGCACAAAACCAGGCCTTAAGGCTGAACCCGCTTAAGCATCCTGGCTTGTCGAGTGGTGAAATCAGCCCAGAAAGTATTGCTCGAGCGTTTTCGGAGTTCCTGCCCACGGATGCGATTGTAGTGGATGAAAGTGCAACCGCTGGTTTTTTAACCTACCCGTTGACTGAAACCGCAGAACCCCACGACTGGTTGTCGCTGACTGGGGGGTCGATCGGTTACGGCTTACCGGCATCAATCGGTGCGGCAGTTGCGAGACCGCAGGCCAAGGTTGTGTGTCTGCATGGTGATGGTGGTGCCATGTATACGATCCAGTCCTTGTGGACGATGGCGAGAGAGCAGCTCGACATCTGTATTGTCATTTTTGCTAACCGCAAGTACCAGATTCTTCAAATAGAGCTGGCCAGGGTTGGCGCTCAGTCGATGAACAAGAAAACCCTCGATATGCTGGACCTGTCCAACCCGGATCTTGATTTTGTTGGTCTGGCTAACAGCATGGGCGTGGCCGGATACAAGGCAACTACGGCGAATGAGTTCAACCTGATGTTTGAGCGTGCCATGAAAGAGCCAGGCCCAAGATTGATTGAAGCAATACTGGATGTTGATGTGTCGGGGTTGGGCTAGTTGATTAGCCGCCGAACTCTGATGACAATTTCGGAGCAACGTGAGTAATCTCGACAAACTTCGCGATTTCGGGTCTGGAGCGCAGTTGCCTGTTATTTTGTACGAAAGTCCCGGAATGGGTGCTGAGTGATCTTCGGGAGGCACCTGGTCAACTCTCGATGAACAGCCTTGAAAGCCGAGTGTCAAGTGAGTGGCAGAGCTTTTGCGCGCTCGATGGGTTCAGGAAGTTCGGCTTCATCAAACAACAACTCTTTCCGGATGCCGCTTATATGCGTGCCAGGTATGAAAGTACGCCACTGCTATTGGCCTACCTGAAACGACTTTTTTCAGGGGTGATTAAAAGGCTAAGTTGAAGCCGTGCTGATCTGTGCTAGCCAATAATATAGCAGTCCAAACTGCTTCCACCCGATGTTGAAACCCGATGTTGAACCCTGGTATTGAAATCTGATGGTTAAGCCCTGTGCCGGCGGTCAAAGAGTCCGTAATGACTCTTCAAATGCCGCCAACTGCTGGGGTTCAACCTCTGAGATCAATGGCTTTGCCTTGCTATAGCATTGCAGAGGTTGAATCTTGCCAGGGTAGTTCCATCAGGAATTCGAGGTAGGCACCTCATTAAAGGGTATGCCCTTATCGACCCTAATATCCTGGGGCAAGCCCAGGACTCGCTCGGCGATGATATTGGCCATAATTTCATCCGTACCACCTGCGATTCGTAAACCGGGTGAAGCCATGTAGGTTGCCTGGAACATGCCTGCCGCGTCGGACAGTTCCGGGTCCCAGATCGCGCCACCTGATTCCAGCAGGTCCAGTGCGAAAGAAGCCATGTCCTGTTGTTTTGGCGCACCAACCAGTTTGCCGATTGAGTTTTCAGGCCCAGGAATTTCGCCCCGAGACAGTGCGGTCATCGATCGATAACCATTGAACTTAAGGCCGGACTCTTGCGCGTACCAGGTGGCAAGTTGTGCTCGAACATTCTTGTCTTTAATGGCAGGTGCATCGTCAATGTTCACCCTTGTTGCAAGATCGAAGACGGAATCGAAGTTGACACCACCGCCGCCGCCGCCGATGGAAGCACGCTCGTTCATCAGGGTAGTTAGTGCCACCTGCCAGCCTTGGCCAACAGCACCCAGGCGCTGGGCATCGGAGACGCGGACGTCAGTGAAGTAGACCTCGTTGAAGTTCGCGCCGCCGGAAATCTGTCTGATTGGCTTCACTTCGATACCTGCCGATTTCATATCGATGAAAAAGTAAGTCAGTCCCTGGTGTTTTGGCGCAGTGGGGTCCGTTCGAAGTACCAGGACACCGTAATCCGAATAGTGTGCGCCTGAAGTCCATATCTTCTGGCCATTGATGATCCAGTCGTCGCCATCTTTTTCTGCTCTTGTACGAAGTGCAGCGAGGTCTGAACCGCCTGCAGGTTCGCTAAACAGCTGGCACCAGACGTCTTCGCCACTGGCTAGTTTCGGTATGTAGTTTTTATTTTGTTCGTCCGTGGCCCAGGCCATCATGGTTGGGGCGCACATACCGTGACCGATACCAAAAACACTGTCAGGCGTATCAAAATTCGATTCTTCCTGATTCCAGATCACCTGGTCAATGGCGCTTGCATCGCGTCCACCATGCTCCTTTGGCCAGCGAATACATGCCCAACCCGCATCATATTTTCGTTTCTGCCAGAGCTTAGCTCGGCCAATATAGTCCAGGCCTTTCAGTTCGTCTGATGTCGGGATGTTTGCTGATAGCCAGGTTCTGACTTCCTCTCTAAATGTCGCTTCTACCGCAGTGTCGTTAAAATCCATGTTCTTCTCCTAAAATTTTTATCCAGCAACCGTTCTCGATTACTAAGCTGCGCGCTGCTTTTCAATGGCTGTAATAAGTTTGTCCTGCCAGGTTGCTTCGCTTCCGATATTTGTTGCGAGCAGCTTGGAGCGCCGGTATGGAAACTGGCAATCGAATTCCCAGGTGAATCCCATACCTCCGTGGGTCTGGACGTTCTCCTTGGAAGCGTAATAGTAGGCCTGAATGGCAGAAACCCTCGCCGTGGCGGCAGCAATGGGTAGCTCATCGGCATCAGTGCTGATTGCCCAGGCGCCGTAGTAACAGTTCGACCGGGCAAGGGTGTTTTTCACATAGATGTTGGCAAGTTTGTGCTTGATAGCCTGGTAGGTGGCAATCGGGCGACCGAATGCGAACCGGCCCATGGCGTATTCTTTGGCCATGTTCAGTGCGGTATCACAGCCACCAACCTGTTCCCAGGCAAATAGCACGGCGGCGCGATTGAGTATTGATTGAACATACGACCAGCCTTCGCCGTCATTACCCAGTAACTGTGCACCGGCAGCATTGAGGGTCAATTTTGCATGTGAGCGGCTCGGGTCAATGGTGGTGATACTTTCACGAGAAACCCCATCCTGATCGAGGTCCACTATATACAGACTCGCGCCATCTCCTTTATCCGATGTTGCGACCACAATCGCGAAGTTTGCGATATCTCCATCGGCCACTGGAATCTTTACCCCGGTGATTGATGAGCTGTCTGCTTTTGTTGTCAGTGATGCCGCGCTAGTCTGTCCTGAAGATTCGCCAAGGGCGAAACAACCGATAGAGGTCCCGGCAGCCAGGCCAGGCAAATAAGCCTGCTTTTGTTCTTCTGAACCGGCAGCCAGGATTGCCTCCGTTGCCAGGTAAACAGAAGAAGAAAACGGGATGGGCGCAAGGGCGCGACCGAGTTCTTCCGCGATTACAGATAATTCAAGATAAGAAAGACCAAGTCCTTCGTATTCTTCCGGGATGACAGTAGCAGTCCATCCCATCTCGGCAACCTTCTTCCAGAGGTCAGCATCATATGGCTCATCTCCATCGAGGACTCTTCTAACAACCGCCATGGAACAGTTGCTGGCCAGAAAGCCCTGGGCCTGTTCACGTAGCATGTTCTGTTCCTCTGAAAATTCAAAGTTCATGGTTTTCTCCTTTATTAAGCTGGAATTCGTACCGGCAGATCAGTGATACCGTGTATAAAGTTGGATCGAAGGTATCGGGGTTCACCCACGACCTCGATATTGTCGAAACGTTTCAGAATTTCTTCCCATAGTACGTTTAGCTGCATCTCTCCGAGTCGATTCCCGACGCAGCGGTGTATGCCAAACCCGAATGACAGGTGTTGCCTGGGGTTCATACGGTCAATGATGAACTGATTTGGTCTCTCGATAACGGATTCATCTCTATTGCCGGAAATGTACCACATGACGACCTTGTCGCCCGCAGCAATCTGTTTGCCACCTAGTTCCACGGGTTGCGTCGCGGTGCGACACATATGTGCCACCGGGCTCTGCCAGCGAATGATCTCAGGGACCATCTTTGGTATGAGTCCAGGGTTTGATTTTAGTTTCGAATATTCGTCCTGGTGTTGGTTCAATGCAAGAACTCCACCGGAAATCGAGTTCCGGGTTGTGTCATTCCCGCCGACGATTAATAAGAGCATGTTGCCCAAGAACTCGTTGGGTAGCATGTTTTTGGTCGATTCGCCATGAACCAGCGTCGAGATCAAATCTGTTCCGGGTTCCGAACTGTTCTGGCGGTCTTTCCACACGGCATCAAAATACTCAAAGCACTTCCACAATTCCTGGAAGCCTTCTTCAGGGGTTTCAAATACGTCAGGGTTGCCAAGGTTCTCAACGGTATCTGACCAGTGAATTAATTTATGCCTGTCTTCCTGGGGAACTCCGAAAATGGTGGCCAGCATCTGGCCGGTGAGTTCGACAGATACTTTCCGTACCCAGTTGAATTCTTCGTTTCTTGGTAGATTGTCCAGGATGTTGGCGGCCCGTTCCCGAATCAGTTCCTTTAGTTCCTGCAGCCGGGTGGGTGTGAACGAAGGCGCGACAACCGCTCGCTGCTCATCGTGTTTTGGCGGATCCTGCATGATGAACATGGGCAGGTGAAACATCGAGTTTTCGTCTGGATTTTCAACAGGCCGGCCGCCCATTCGAATTCCGCCGTTGTTAATGTCTGAAGAAAATACATCGTGATGGGTGTCCACATGCATGATGTCCCGATACTTGGTGACGGACCAGTAAGGCCCGGACATGCTGTCGGCGCAATAGTGCACGGGGTCTTCAGCCCGCAGGCGCTCAAAGTATGGCCAGAATTTGTCATGTTCAAATAGTGAGGGATGTGCCGGGTCCAGTTGATCCAATGAGAGGGCGTATGGATCGACATTTACATCGATCGACCATTTTGCACGGGCTTCTGCGTTGGTTACCGGCCGTGTCTCTTCCGTATTCGGCGTGTTGTTCTCTGACATTCGATGCGCTGGATTACAATCAGGAACCCAATACTAGGGAATCTCCGTTTAAGTATCCATAGTTCCAGCAGCATTGCCTGGTGCTGTTTGACTGTAGAATCTCTAACAGGTAGCTTGCCTTCTTTCTTTTTAGTCAGGATATGACCCTTGAATTTCGATTTTTCCGATGATGACAAGATGGTTCAGGACCAGATAAACCGGTTTCTTCGCGACAACTGCGGTTTTGGGGAGTTTCGCTCGGTACTTGAAGGAGAGGCCACTTATTCAGAAAGCGTGTGGCGTGGCCTGTCCGAGATGGGTGTGCAGGGCACCGCGATTCCTTCTGCCTATGGGGGGGTTGAAGCCGGATACCTGAGCCTTTGCCTTGCGGCGAGGGAATTGGGTGCACATCTGGCACCGGTCCCGTTTTCCTCTTCAATATACCTCGCGGCTGAGGCGATTCAAGGTGCTGGTTCAGAAGCCCAGAAAGAGGAATGGCTGCCCAAACTAGCCAGCGGACAGGTTATTGGCACGCTAGCGGTAACTGAAACTGTTCAGGAACCGGTCCCAGAGGACATCACGACGACCTTTGTGAACGGAAAATTGAATGGGACCAAGTTGGTTGTTCCTCATGGTTTGATGGCCGACGTGGTGGTGGTGCTGGCCCGGACCAATGATGGTTTGTCTCTTGTGCTTGCCCCTCTATCGGATGTGGAGCGAAGGTCGATTGACACGGTAGACCCAACCATGGGTTCTGCCACGATCACGTTTAAGGATTCGCCAGCAAAATTATTGGGCCAGCCCCATGATGGCTGGTCAGTTCTGTCTACCGTTTATAACCGGGCGGCGGTGATGTTTGCGTTTGAGCAGCTTGGGGGCGCGGAACGTGCCCTGGACATGGCGGTCGGATATGCCAAAGAACGATTTGCGTTTGGGCGACCCATAGGCTCTTTTCAGGCACTGAAACATATGATGGCCGATATGTATGTTGCCCTGAAGCTGGCGGAATCGAACTGTTACTACGCAGCGTGGGCGCTCCAGAACGACTCAGATGATTTGGCGCTCGCGGCCGCGACGGCGCGTGTTTCAGCTACCCAGGCATTCCAGCTTTGTTCACGTGACAATATTCAGGTTCATGGAGGTATGGGGTTCACCTGGGAGTATGACTGCCATCTTTATTACCGAAGATCGAATTATCTGACCTTGGTGCTCGGGGGACTTTCTGCCTGGGAAGACAAATTGGTTTCAGCGCTGCCAGATGCGGCCTGAGTGTCCTGTCTGATCATGACGGGAGCAACAAAAAATTAGGAGATAGATGATGGAATTTAGTGATACAAAAGAAGAAGCAGCATTCCGGGTCGAAATCAGGACATGGATCGATAACAACGCACCCGACTATTTATTTGAACCCCTTTCATCCAGCGGGTTTGGGTCTATTCAGATAGATGGCTTTGATCCCATGGCTGAGGCGAAGCAATGGCAGAAGACGAAAGCAGAGGCGGGTTGGGCTTGCCTTCAGTGGCCAAAAGATTACGGAGGTCGAGGCGCCACCCCAATCGAGAGTGTCATCTGGAACCAGGAAGAGGGGGTTTATGGCCAGCTTAGCCGTATGTTTATTATTGGTCAGGGGATGTGCGCGCCGACGATGATGACGTTTGCCAGTGAAGACCAGAAACAGCGCTATCTTCCGAAGCTGGCGAGTGGTGAAGAGGTCTGGTGCCAGCTTTTCTCTGAGCCACACGGCGGTTCAGATTTGGCTGGACTTCGTACCCGGGCCGAAAAAGATGGCGATGATTGGGTCATCAATGGCCAAAAGATCTGGACGTCCGGTGCGCAGCATAGTGATTTTGGTATCCTGATTACACGAACGGATCCAGAGGTGCCGAAACATCGGGGATTGACGATGTTTTTTCTGGACATGAAGTCTGTCGGGATAGACATCCGACCGATAAAACAGGCCAATGGCGACAGCGGTTTTAATGAGGTTTACTTCGACAACGTCCGCATTCCTGATGCCCAGCGACTCGGAGAGGTCGGGGAAGGGTGGAAAGTATCACTGACCACGCTGATGAACGAACGTCTGGCGATTGGGGGCAGCATTACTACGGGGTTTCCAGAGATCAAGGAGTTGGTTGACCAGCTCCGTATTGCATCTGGCACCGCGATTAATGATCCCGCGGTGCGCTCGAAGCTTGCTGACTGGTACGCAAAGAGCGCCGGTCTTAAAAATACCGCAGCACGTGCGATCTCCGCACTATCCAAGGGAGAAACGCCAGGACCTGAAAATAGCATCGGCAAACTCGTTGCCGGTGGCATGATGCAGGATATTGCCAAGTTTTCGCTCGACCTTCAGGGATTGTCCGGCGCGATTGTCGATCCAGAGATTGCAGCTGGATCCGCTCGCCTGCAGGCGATGTTGATGCGTTCGCCTGCTGTTCGGATTGAGGGAGGTACCGATCAAATTCTTCGCAATATCATTTCTGAGAGAGTGCTTGGGTTACCTGAAGACATGCGAGCCGATAAGGGCATACCATTCAACAAGATTCCAAGCGGAAATTAACGAAATCAATAATAAAAGTCGGTGAATTTACCCAATAAGGAAGGTCGCTAGCGTGTTAAAATGCTGGCGCTTTCCTCTCGCGAACCCTAATTGATTCAATGATGCCGAGGCAGTTAGTCGTCATATTAGGCATGCACCGTTCAGGTACCAGCCTTATCACCAAGAGCATCGAGTTGCTGGGTTATACGCTGGGTGACAACCTGATGCCATCGGGCGTCGATAACCCAAAGGGGTTTTGGGAAGATCTCGACATCGTGCAGTTTAATGACAAGCTTCTTGCCAGTAATCAGACGAGTTGGGACTCCTTGCTAGACAGTGGCTCGAAGGCATATTCGAGAGAGTTACAGCAGGAAGCACTAACGCTGCTTGAATCCAAGTTTTCGAACACCGATAAGTTCATCATTAAGGATCCCCGGATGTCGCTTTTACTCGACTTCTGGTCCGCGTGTTTTGTCGAAGCTGACATCTCTGTCCACTACCTGGCTGTTTATCGACAGCCGCTTGATGTAGCTGCGTCACTTCATGCCAGAAATGGTATGGAGACAGAGCACGGTCTTTTGCTGACGTATGTTTACAACAGAGCCTTGATGACCTTCCTGGGCGATAGGGGTTTTATCGTCGGCTATCGTCGGTTTCTTGAGAATCCGCTGGGCGAACTGTCCAGGATTGCAGGCAGGTTTGGGGAAGTGCTTGATAACGAAACGGCTGGTTCCTTCATTAAGGAGTTTGTTGATCCTGACCTCAGTCATCATGGATTCACAGAGGAAGATCTGGTGGACCATAAGCTTGCCTTCCCGGAGTTGGTCGACCTGTCAGCGATGATGTCCAGAATGGCTGGCGGAAGCATGGAACAGTTTGACTCCCACTGGACACAGTACCCGGACCTTCGAAATTCTCTTGCCCTGAGTCTCTACGAATTTCAGCTCAGGGCAGACTTCAATACTAAAGCGGTGTTGCACGCAAATATTCAAGAACATGCTCAGGAAAACAAGTTTCTGCAGGGAGCCCGAACGAAACTTGAAGCCGAGCTTAAAGATGTTGTTGGCAGGCTGCAGGAACGCGAGGATCATATAGACCTGCTGGTCGCGGATGTCAGCAAACTGATTGCAGACGTCGCGCGTGGTAAAGAACGCGAGAAAGAACACGAGAAAGAACGCGAGAAAGAACGCGAGAAAGAGCGCGAGAAAGAACGCGAGCGTGAGAGGAAGTTGCAGGAAGACCTCAAGCGAGAGGAAGACCTCAAGCAACAGATTGTCGGTTATCAGCAACATCTTGGGGATTTCATCAGGATTCATCAGGATGTTCTTGACTCCGTGTCGTTCAGGCTTGGACGAATAGTGACTTATCCGGTCAGAAAACCTCTAACCGCCTGGCTTCTACCGAGGCTGAAGGGAAATAGAGGGGGCTTGGCTGTCGTGAAGTTCCTCCGTACCTGTGTCGCAAAGCCTGTCGTTGCGCTGAGGATGATGTCGCCCAGACGAATAAAAAACTTCTTTCTGCTATTGACCGAACAGCGGGTCCTGGCAGAACAGGTCGTGGGGAACTATCAGGTTGAAATGGAAAAAGAGGTGCTAGTACCTGATGTGGGTATTCATGGGCATTCTGACCAGGAACTGAGCGAAATCAACCTGTCATTCCCCCGTTATGAGAACCCGCTCGTTTCGGTGCTCATTCCCGTCTACAACCAGATTGATTACACGCTTAAATGCCTGGCTTCGATCAAGCAGCATCCGCCGGGTGTGGCCATTGAAATTGTTGTGGCCGATGATTGTTCGACCGATGCCACATCAGATGTTCTCGCCCGGATCGATGGTATTACAGTGGTATCTCATCAGGAAAACCTCGGGTTCCTCAGGTCGTGCAACCGGGCGGTTGATTCCTGCCGTGGTGAGTTTATTTTCCTGTTGAACAATGACACCACGGTTCACAGCGGTTGGCTCGATAAGCTGGTCGAGACGTTTAGCGTACATCCTGATGCCGGGCTGGTGGGGTCAAAGCTTGTTTACCCGGATGGTACTTTGCAGGAGGCAGGTGGTATCGTCTGGAAGGATGCGTCGGGTTGGAATTACGGTAGAAATGGAGATCCTGATGCCCCGGAGTTCAACTATTTCAAGGAAGTTGATTACGTGTCCGGTGCGGCAATCATGTTCCCACGGCAGCTTTTCCTGGCGTTGGGGAAATTTGACGAGAACCTTGCACCTGCTTATTACGAAGATACGGATTTTGCATTTTCTGTTCGCGCAAATGGGAAAAAGGTCTACTTCCAGCCAGCTTCAGTCATCACCCACTTCGAGGGAAAATCTCACGGGACTGATGAGAATTCGGGTATCAAACAGAACCAGTTGATCAATCAGGGTAAGTTCAGGAAGAAATGGGCCGAGGTTCTCGATGAACAACACTTTGATAATGCACAGCAACTCATGCAGGCGAGAGAACGAAGTTTTGGTAAAACCACGGTTCTCGTTATTGATCACTATGTGCCACATTTTGATAAAGACGCCGGCTCACGATCTACCTATCAATATCTGCAACTATTGGTTCAATCCGGCTTCAATGTGAAGTTTCTTGGGGATAATTTTTTCAAGCACGAGCCTTACACATCCGTGCTGCAGGACATGGGCATAGAAGTGTTACACGGCACTTACTATGGGAGAAACTGGGAGAAGTGGTTGCGTGGTCATGCAGGCTATGTAGATGTCGTGTACATGATGCGGCCACATATCGCTGGGCGATATGTGGATGTCGTAAATACTCTTAAGCCGCGGCCCCGGACGATTTATTTTGGGCATGACCTGCATTACCTTCGCTTGCAAAGACAATTTGAACTCCATCCGGACAAAAATCTTGCTGCAGACATAGTTTACTGGGAGCGAAAAGAATATGCGTTGTTTGAAAAATTTGATCAGATCTACTACCCGAGCCAGATTGAGGTGGACGAGATTCTTGCAAGGAATCCCAATTTGCCGGTTAAAGCGATTCCTTTGTATGCTTTCGATCAGTTCGAGGATGAGCCACCTGAATTCAGTTCACGTGAGGGGCTGATTTTTGTCGGTGGTTTTAACCACCCACCTAACAGTGATGGGCTTGTCTGGTTTGTAAACGAAGTATTTCCGGCAGTGTTGGAATCTCTGCCGGATCTTCAGTTGTATATCGTGGGTTCCAATATGCCAGACGAAATCAAGCGTTTGGAATCGAGCAATATCAAGGTGGAAGGATTCCTTTCTGACGAAGCACTGGGTGAGTTGTATCGTCGTATTCGAATGAGTGTCGTTCCTCTGCGGTTCGGGGCGGGTATTAAAGGTAAGGTGCTGGACGCAATGCAGAAGGGGATACCGGTCGCAACAACTTCCATTGGTGCAGAGGGTATACCCAACGCTGGGACAAGCCTGCTGGTTGAGGATGTTTCTGCGGACTTCGCGAACCGTATTGTTGAGTCATATGGTGATCTGGAAATGCTGGAACGACATTCAATCGCCGGATTGGATACGATAGCAAAGCATTTCAGTACGGATGCCGTGTTGAAGGTCATTGCGGAAGATTTTCGGATGCCGAAAGCGGAGCACAGCTAATGTCAGTTGCATTATCCCTTGATCAGGTTGGTGTGTTTTACCGACGACGGGTCTCGCTGTTGAACCGGGAAAAATTCTGGGCAATCAGGAACATCAGTTTCGAGGTTAATACTGGCGAGACGCTGGGTGTTATTGGGCGAAATGGTTCTGGTAAAAGCACCCTGCTCAGGGTTCTGGCCGACCTTCTGCTACCTGACGAAGGCAAGGTGACGAGAAACATTAATACGGCGTCGCTGTTGTCGCTTAATCTTGGTTTTCTACCTCATCTGTCGGGAAGAGATAATGCAATTGTCAGTGGCATGCTGCTCGGCTTAAGCCGAGTAGAGGCGATAGAGAAACTTGATCAGGTGACTGAATTCTCTGAACTGGGAAGCGCGATCGATGACCCGATTAGAACCTACTCGGCGGGAATGAGGGCACGGTTGAGCTTTGGTGTCGCACTCACTTCAGACCCGGATGTTATCCTGGTCGATGAGGCGTTGGGAGTTGGCGATCGGGAATTTCGTCAGAAGTCCACGGAAGAGATGAAACAGAAAATGAAGTCGGACAAGACCGTCGTTCTCGTGTCGCACAGCGAAGTGCTGGTCAGGGAGCTATGTAATCGTCTGGTGTGGATAGAAAATGGCACTCTCGTGGCAAGTGGTGAGGTAGATGCAGTGCTGAACGAATACAACCGTTCACAGCGGATGGTTCACTCCTAGACTAGGAGTGAATCGTTATCGAATCATGGATTTATTTAACAGCCTCCAGATGTGGCGACTTGAAACCTTTCTGGATACGTTATTTCTTGCCCGGATAGCCGATGGTAGTTTTTTAAGGGCATCCAACTTGGCTTTTCCAATCGCGCCACCACGGCCTTTTACAGCAAGCACTATCAGGGTGACCAGATTCGCCAGTATATGGAAGGGTAGCATGGTGAGTAATAGTAAAAGCGGCATGTTCTTGAAGTAACAGTAAACGAGATTCCGGTGCCCAAAATAAACAGAGAAATCACTGCCTTCACCGGTGACGGCAGAGCCGATGTGATGGACGATGGCGTCTCTCACGAAAAGACAGGGATAACCTGCTAGTTGAAGTCGAAAGCCAAGATCGATGTCTTCAACATACATAAAGTACACGTCGTCGAAGCCGCCAAGCTGATTGAACAAAACTGTTCGATAAAGGGCCGCACCCGCACATGCGCTGAATACCGGTTGTGTTTGAAGATTGTCCTGCAGCTTCCGTTGATGGAAGCGCCGCCAGGGAATACCCGTGAAATGAAGTTCGTCTCCTGCGCCGTCTACGACAGAGGTGTCATCTTCCCTCAGCATTAGGGAGGCAAAGGAGCCATAGGCAGGGTGGCTGTCTGCGGCATTTACCAAGCCCTCCAGCCAATCGGGTTCAGGGAATGCGTCCGGGTTCAGACAGACAATGTAATCGGGGGTGTCGATCTTCCTGACAGCCAGGTTTATTGCTCCACCATACCCAAGGTTTGTTTCACTTCTGATAACGGTCGCGGTTGTAATCGCGTCAAGAATGTTTTGTGATTCTGCATTAGTCGATGCGTTGTCCACGACGACCAATTCGTCGGCACAAAAGGTTTGGGCTAGCAGGGATTGCAGGCATCGGTCGAGCAGTGCCCCGCTGTTGTAATTAACGATAATGACGGCGACCGACATCAGGACGTTTGTCCGACTGAACTGCTGTCGTGGTTTGAAAACACACTGAAGTATTCCTTGAAAAATCTCTCAGCATTGACGGACTCGGCAGCTTCTACCTTACCTGTCTGGCTGGATTGAAAGTGAGTTACTCCCAGAAGCTCAGCTTCTTCCAATTCAACCTGAACATGTCCGCGTTTGTACTTACAGATGCCAGGATTAAAAATGGCAGCAGCTGCCAGAGGGTCATGAAAGTGGAGTAATTCCCGTTCCTGGAACCAGATGCTGGACCAGTCCAATACGATCTCCAGTAGTTTATCGCCCTTGAACTTTTTGGCGACCTGATCGGGCGTCATACTCAACTGCCAGGTTACATCTAGACCATACGCGCGTAGAGGAACGCCTGAGGAAAAAACGATGGCAGTAGCATGCGGGTCAACGATTGCGTTCCATTCCGTCGGGCCCCATGGCGTTGGATAGTCAGAGAATTTCCCACCCATAATAACAAGCTCTTTGAGCAGGTGAGGGATCTGGGGGTCCGATTTAAAGAGAGTTGCGATATTGGTGAAGGGCCCCACTGCCAGTAGCGTTACTTCACCTGGGTTCTGACGAATGGTCGTTCGCATAAAGTCTATTGCCTGCCCTTCCGGAAAACTGGACGGGGTGCCAGCCAGCCGTTCTGCCTGAGCTGCAGATAGCTGCCTCTGCTCAATAACCAGGGGTTTTTCTATTCCGGGGTAGATAGGGATGTCTTTCCCCGCAGCCTCGCACAAGGTTTTCACCAGGCTTGCGCGATTGACTGCATCGCCTGTGACAGTGGTTACGCCAAGTAAATTGCAGTTGGGCTTCTTTAGTAGATAGGATATGGCGACGGCGTCATCGATATCACTGCCGATATCGGTGTCCAGTAATACTTTCAGCGGCATTATTGTGGGTACTCTTTTAGGCGCTGAACCGATCGAAAAGGGAGTCGCTGCAGCTGCTGTTAAAAATCCACGTCTAGTTAACATGATCCCTTAGGAACTCGAAAGCGTTGGGTTTGTGTTGTTCGAGCTCTGATGATGAGAGGCCCGTTAGCTCGTAGGGCAGTACCAGCCAGTTATCGGTTTTATGTTGAAAATAATCCGGAGTTCGCTCAGTTCGACGTGAAGCGGGTTTGTACCACAGAGCCGCAACCTTGAGGGCCTTCGGCATATTTCGCTTTAGGCGTGATTCCAGCCTGGCAATAACGGCTTGAACATTCATGCCGGTGTTGAACACGTCATCGACAATTAACAGGCTATCGTCCGTATTAAGGTTTTCCAGCAGGTACTGGGTGCCGTGAACACGAACGTGTCGGTCCGGGTTGTTGACTGTCTCGTTGTAGGCGCTCAGGCCCTCATATGAGGTTCTTATGGAAATATGATTGGTTATGACGCCAAGCGTTTGCAAACACTCCTGGACGTAAATCCCGACGGTGCTGCCCCCTCTCCATAATCCGACAATAAACGTTGGCCTGAAGCCCGAGTTAAAAATTCGGACGCCGAGCCGAAAGCTATCTTCCATAACGTCCTGTTCAGTCAGAAACTGCTTGTTTCTCACAACCAACTCACTTTACGCTGTTGCTATATAGGAACGGAGAATACCAGCTCAGTGACGGAAAAACTTTATCTCGATGCACAGACCTTGTTAGAAGACAGTTGGCAGCTAGGGGCGATGGTTGCTGATTCCGGGTTTCAGCCGACGTTTATCGTTGCCATTTGGAGAGGCGGGGCACCCATAGGTGTTGCAGTTCAGGAAATGCTCAAGGCACGTGGTATAGATGCTGACCACATTGCTATTCGAACAGCCTCCTACCAGGGAATCGATGGTCGTGATGACGAGGTTCAGGTGTTCTCAATGAACTACCTGATCAAGAACATCAGTCATGATGACAGCGTTTTGATTGTCGATGATGTATTTGATACCGGTCGCAGTATAGAAGCTGTTATTGATCACCTGCTGGAAAAGGCGAGGCTTAATATGCCGGAAGATATCAGGATCGCAGTACCGTACTACAAACCATCCCGGAATCTTTCGGGACGCGTGCCTGACTATTTCCTGCATGAGACTGAGCAGTGGTTGAAGTTTCCTCATTCCCTGGAAGGTCTGAACGTTGACGAGATCAAGATGCATCGATCGACGCTGGCGGCAATTCTGGCCGAGGCTGATAAAACGTTCGTTTAGACCTGATAGATAGCGACGTCTGAGAGCAGCCAGTGCAGCCGGCACCTTGTGAACTTAATGAGCGGCCAGCCTTCTAGGCAAGAATTTCTTGACCTGGTTCAATCCGTTGATGATAAACACAAAGAAATAAATTGAGCATTCCACATGGTTGGTTGACGTCTCGGCTTCCCGTGATGAGTATTTTGGCTATCGGCGCTTTCAAGTGAGACGCTGGATTAGCCGCTTTCATTGAGTCTATGAGCAATGTGGTGTTTCTTAACGCACTTTTATCGACCTGACGGTCGGACCCGCTTAAGGTTTCGTGTTAGCCTGCAGTTTCGTGAAATGCGGCTGTGTAGTGCTCACTGGGAAGGAGGCGATACGTTGCGAACCAACCAGGATAATTTGCAGCAGAGGGAAGAATGGAAAATAACATTGGATTGATATTAAGCAAAAGGGCTCAGCTAAGCGGGTCGACCGAAGCCTACGTCGATAGTAATTCTGGTCTTCGGTTAACGTTTAGAGAATTGGACTCTCGTTGTAATCAGGTCGCCAACATGCTTTTGTCGAAAGGAGTAGTGAAAGGAGACCGCGTTGCCATCATGATGATGAACAGTGCTGAGTTCTTCGAAGCTTATTTCGCTATTGCCAAAATTGGTGGAGTAGTGGTTCCGCTTAACTGGCGGCTGGTCGCGGATGAACTGGAATTCATTATAAAAGACAGCGGTTCGACGGTGTTGTTGTTTGGTGATGAGTTTGTTGACCTGGCTGCAGACCTCCATGGTCGAGGTGACAAAACGGATATCGAGTGCTGGCTTCATTCCGACGGTATGGATGGTGGTACATCTGGTTTTTCAGATAAATACGAGTCGCTGCGGCAGGCTTCACCTACTGTAGAGCCTGAAATTACTGCAGTAGATGATGACCTGCTCTACATTATGTATACCTCTGGAACTACTGGGCTACCGAAGGGCGTTGTCCATACTCATTCAACAACTATTTGGGCGCTTATTACGTTTATGGCGACAGCCGACGTGCATGCGGGGGACAAATATCTCGCAGCGTTACCCATGTTTCATGTCGGTTCTCTGACGCCCATCACATTGAATGTTTACAATGGCACGACAAGTGTTGTGATGCGTGAATTCGACCCTGTCCGTGCGTGGGAATTGTTTGAGGAAGAGGGAGTCACCACTGCTCTGCTTGTTCCTGCAATGTTGAACTTTATGATTCAAGTAGAGGGGCGGGAGAAATACGACTATTCTTCACTTCGGTGGATTCAAAGTGGCGCATCGCCTCTACCGGTAAGTCTTATCCAGCAATATGCTGATTTAGAGATAGATGTCCACCAGATCTATGGCCTCACCGAAACATGTGGGCCTGCGTGTCTTATCACAGGGAAAGATGCGATCGCAAAGATAGGCTCAACCGGCCGGGGATTTTTCCATACGGATATTAGGATCGTGACTGAGGATGGTTCCGATGCCGCGCACCATGAGCAAGGCGAGGTCTGGGTTCGTGGCAAACATATCATGAAGGAGTACTGGAATCGCCCGGAGGCTACTGCGGAAACCATTACTCAGGATGGCTGGCTCCGAACGGGTGACGTGGCAACAATCGACGAAGACGGATATGTCTATATCCAGGACAGGATCAAGGACATGATCATCTCGGGTGGTGAGAATGTTTATCCGGCGGAAATTGAGAATGTCATCCTTAGCCATCCGGATGTGTCCGAGGTGGCTGTTATCGGACAACCGAGTGAGAAATGGGGCGAGTCACCCTATGCCATTGTTGTCAGGAAAGGTGAATCACTGGCAGATTCTGATGTTATTGACCACTGTAACGGCAAGCTTGCGCGATTCAAACTCCCGGTTGGAGCCACGTTTATCGATGTTATTCCCAGAAATGCTAATGGCAAGGTTTTGAAAAGGTTACTCCGAGAACAGTTTCCGGGCCCAGCACCTCGGTAGCAGACACATCCAATGAAAAAAACATTATTCGTTGTTCTAGTCTTTTTGTGTGCGCCAGCGTTTTCTGACTCGCTCCTCAGTAGCATGGTGGTTGAAGTAGGCCCAGAAGAAACGCTTGTTCTAGAGAGGATTGAGGACGCGTCCATTAAAATCGATGGCTATTTGGATGAAGATACCTGGGGTCATCTGACAGCCTATGATGAGTTTGTTGTCATCGACCCGGATACACTTGCAGACGGCGTTCATGCAACTCGGGTTCGAATTTTTTACGATAACACTGGTATTTATTTCGGTATCGACATGGAGCAACCTGCTGAAACAATCATTTCCCGATTGTCCGGCAGGGATAAACGGGACCTGAATCGAGACTCTATCAACGTAACGCTGGATACCTCGGGTGAAGGGCGCTACGGCTACTGGTTTGGTCTGAACCTGGGTGATTCCCTGATGGACGGCACGCTCTTGCCTGAGAAGAATTTCTCCAGCGAGTGGGATGGTGCCTGGAGAGGTGCTAGTCAGCTAACCAGTAATGGCTGGTCAGGCGAGATTCACATTCCCTGGGGATCGGTGGCTATGCCTAGTGTGGACGAGCATCGTCGTCTTGGGCTCTACATGTCTCGAAAAGTTGCCTATGTCGATGAGCGCTATGGGTGGCCGGCGTTGCCGAAAACCAAACCCAAATTCATTTCCGAACTACAAAGCTTGAGGGTCTCTGGCGTTAATCCAAAGCAACAGTTCAGTATCTTCCCCTTTACGTCGGTGACCCAGGACAGGGTTGATGATCAGGTTCGATACAAAACCGGTGCAGACTTTTTCTGGCGGCCTTCTTCAAACTTCCAGTTAACCGCGACCGTCAATCCTGATTTCGGCGCAGTCGAATCTGATGAGGTGGTCGTAAACCTGTCCGCGACAGAGACTTTTTTCCCCGAAAAACGATTATTTTTTCTTGAAGGACAGGGGATTTTTGTTACATCCCCCCGAGCAGATACCCGGGGAGAGGGCGTGGGAACTGGCGGTGCCCCGACCACGATGGTTAATACCCGACGTATTGGTGGGCAACCTTTGGAACCGGTGACGGGTTCGGATATCACGATTCATGAGCGCGAGTTGCGCCAACCAGTAGATTTGATCGGTGCAGTAAAAGTAACCGGTCAGTCGGGACCCTTGCGGTATGGTCTACTCGCGGCGTTCGAAGATGATTTTGAGTTTGACGCTCAGCGATCGGGAGACCCTTTCCACCTGGCGGCTGAGACGAGTGATTATGGTATCGCGAGGGTATTGCTAGAAGACGCTCCAGGAGGAAGTTACAAGGCAGTAGGCGTAATGACTACTGCTACCTTAAATGATCGAAGAGATGCAAAAACTCATGGCCTCGATGCTCATTACCTGTCAGAGGATGGTAGATGGAAGCTCGATAGCCAGATGTTTATGTCGGATATCGATGATGTAGATACCGGGTTCGGTGGATTTATTGACCTTGAGTACACCTTTAGGCAGGGCGTGGTCCAGCGGGTCGGCATTGAATACCTGGATGACCATGTTGATCTTAATGACTTAGGGTTTCTTTCCAGAAAAGATAATTTCAGAATTCGTACTGCCCACGTACGCCAGAATTCAAATGTCAGTTGGGCTCGTAACAATGAGTTCGATATTCGCGGTTTTGTGCAGCGTAACCGTGATGGCTTGTTCACCGGTGGTGCGGTATTTGTTTCAAACCGAATGACGTTTGAAAACCTGTCTAAATTGACGTTTCGCGCCAGTTTTAATCCCGAGTACTATGATGACCTGAACAGTTTTGGTAATGGCGCTTATCGATTGGCCAGGCGTCACTTTGGTGGTTTTATCTGGGAATCAGATTCGTCGCAACCATTCAGTTATGCTATCGGCGCCGCTTATAGTCAAGAAGACCTTGGTGGCGGAACAGACTACGTCAAACTTGTCGCGAACTGGCGACCCAGCGACCGGTTCGCACTATCAGCGAAAATTGGATACCGAAATCGCGATGGCTGGCTGCTCTATCAGGAAGATCGCAACTTCACCACATTTCAGGCGAAAGAATGGTCTCCAAAGGTCAGTGCAGACTACTTCCTGTCTGCGAAACAGCAATTACGGTTCTCGGTTCAATGGGTCGGGGTGCGGGCGAAGGAGGACAAGTTCTATCTGGTACCGGGCAGTCCGGGTGATCTGATTCCAACCGCCAAACCAGAAGGTCCCACAGACAGTTTCAGTTTGTCGCAGATGACGCTTCAGTTGCGGTACCGGTGGGAGATAGCGCCGTTATCAGATTTGTTCCTGGTCTATACCCGGTTGGTTGATGAAGGCTCAGCGCTAAAGAGCTTCTCAGATACCTTCTCTGATGGGTATGATGAGCCGCTGGGTGATTACCTGGTGCTGAAGATCCGATATCGGTTTGGATCTTAAAGGAGTTAACGTTTGGCAAGATACGATTACTATTGTGATGCGAATGGGCAGACCATTGAGGTGGTCCATAGTATCTCTGCGCTGGTGAACAGTTGGGGTGACTTGTGTCAATTGGCGAGCAGGGATATAGGCGAGACAGATGAGAGCTCGCCCGTCAGGAAAATCATTACCACGGCACCGATGGCTAATACACCGGCTGGTAACAGCGAGTTAAAAAACCTGGGGTTCACCAAGCTTGAGAAACGCTACGATGGTACATACGAGAACGTTACTCGTACCGGTACCGAGAAAAGATTTCTCGATCCCAAAGATCCGAGTTCAATGCCACATCTGCACAAAAAAATCAGCGATTAAACGATTAGAACGATGAGAAGTGGAACGCTACCTGTAATCGGTCGACGTCCTTTGAAGAGCGCAGGGGCTTGAATTAAACTCAAGCTCAAACGCTTCTACCATGAAACCAGGCTCAACATTCCTGTCTAGTTCTTCTGTGCTTCCGTCTGGGGTTCGTTGTGCGAGCGTTCAGCCAGCTCTTTCGCCAGCAGATAGTCCATCACGTCGAGCATTCGTTTAGGACCGACACTGCCTGAAGTTCGCACCAGGTACTTTCCCTGAATCACGATGGAAGGGACCATGGCAACCTTCAATCGGCGAGCCATATTGTCTGCCTTGGAGAGTTCTGAAGCAACCCCGACCGAATTGAAGGCGTTTATATAAGCCTGCTTCTCTCCGCCCAGTTGTTCATAGAATTCTGACAGGCTTTCCGGATCGGTAAATGCTCTCCCGCCAGCGTGTACGGCCCTGAAAAAAGGCGTGTGGTATTTGTTATGTTCCCCTAATTCCTGGTAGGTCAGGAAGTTTTGGCCGAGCAGGCGCCAGTATTTGCTGGATATGGCGGGCGTCTGTATGAATTTAATGGAACTGCCCTTTTCCTGGACCCAATCAGCCAGAATAGGGTCAAAGTTGTAGCAATGGATGCAGGCGTAGCCGAAAAACTCCATCACCTCAATCTGGTCGGACCGAATTCTTCGTGGATTCTCAATCAACAGGTAGTGTTCTCCCTCGATGAATTCACCTTGTGGCGCATCGTCTACGGTCATCCAGAATAGATACGCTGCTGCGGCCAGAACTACCCCGGAGAGTGAGGCTACGGCTATTTTCTGTTGTACCAGCACTCGTGATTGTTTTCTTGCCATAGATCAGGCCTTTTTTGATTAAAGAAAGTATTATAAGGAGTGATTATCTTAAGCAGAAGCGAATTGATGGACGATCTTATTGCGGAGTCCCTGGAATTGCTCAGTGAGACTGATGCGGATATCTACGCAAGGGTTTACGAGCATTTCTTTCGCATGAACCCGGGCGCAGAAGAGCTGATGACGCACATGGATGAATTGACGCGCGGACGGATGCTGGAAGAAGTGACTCGTCTGTTAATGGTAGACGACCTTGGGGCAGAGTCTGCTTACGTGGCGTTTGAGTACAATAATCACAAGACCGCCTATAGCGTTCAGCGCGGGATGTATCGTGAACTGTTCGATGCCTTTGCTATTGCCGTAAAGGAAATTGTGGGTCTTGCCTGGCGCCCGGAGTTTGATGAAGCCTGGGCGAGTCGAGCGAAGGAACTTGAGCAGGCGTTTGATTTGGGATAAGTGCTAAGCGTCTGGTTCGTCTGGTGCTACCCCTCCACGGCTGACCACACAACCGTGTCGATCGAGCGTCTTTAGTGACAACGGTCGGGCGGAATCGCTGAAATTTTCCCATGGGTGCGGCTTTGAACCCGGTAGCACTCATACTGATGTTGCTTGTTGCCCTCCCTTGAAGTGTGATCTTGTTGAAAGCTGCATCCAGGGATATCGACTAGCGGGCTGAACCTATGGCGCTTAAGAACAAGACACTCTTCTATTACGGGCTTACTGATCTTCCGATCACAATGTCGCTGTTCCCTGTTGTTGTGTTTATTCCTATGTACTATACCGGTGAGATGGGAGTGTCGCTGGGCCTAGCTGCGATGATCATGCTGGCTGTTCGGGTCAGTGATGTTTTTACGGACCCGTTTTTTGGGTATATAACAGATCGGTTTCCAACACCCTGGGGAAGACGGCGTTTCTGGATTGTACTCTCGACGCCAATCATGATGTTGTCGGTGTACCAGTTGTTTCTGCCGCCACAAGGCGCTGGACCCTGGCACATGGGCATATGGATGTTTGTCCTGTCGATTGCCACCACGATGATGATCATCCCTTATTACGCGTGGGCGGCGGAACTCTCACCAGATTATAACGAGCGATCAAAGATCACCGGTGTCAGATCGATGATGGGCGTGGTCGGGAGCCTTGCGGCACAGCTGGGCCCGGTCATTGCTGCCTTTTTCTTCGCGATGACGGGTACTTCAGCGGTGCTACAGGTTGTTGGAATCACGATGCTGGTGATCATGCCCATCTGTGTGTATTTTACAGTGACAAAGGTGCCCGAGCCGACTGAGTACGTTAGTTCGCGCACACCGATCATGGAAGGTTTGAAGCTGATGGTCAGCAATAAGCCTTTTCTGCGATTGATCATCGCCTTCATGGTGAGCTCAACGGCGCTATCGATAACAACCCCGCTTTACCTCTTTTTTATTACCTATGTTCTTGACGCCGAAGACAAAGCCATCTACATGCTGTCTTTTTTCTACCTCTCGAATATGGCTTCGGTTCCATTCTGGGTGTGGCTGTCCACTAAGATCGGTAAGCACAGGGCTTATGTCGGTTGCTTCACGCTGATTGGGTTGGCACATCCATTTTATCTGTTCCTTGGCGAGGGAGACTTCTGGTACATGCTGCCCATCACGATCGTGACAGGCTTCGCTGCAGGTGGATTTGCTGCATTGCCGAACTCAATGAAGGCCGACGTGATTGACCTTGATACCCTGACGACCGGGGAGAACAGGGCAGCGCTGTTTTTCTCTACCTATTCTTTTACCTACAAAGCGGCGGCGTCTGTTGGTAGCAGCATTGGACTCTTTGCCCTAGCCCTCATCGGGTTCAACACGATGGAGCCGGCACTCAACACCCCGATGCAGCTTTGGGGACTTAAGTTCCTGTTTGCGATGTTCCCATCGGTTTTCTACCTGAGCGCCTGTGCAATAATCTGGAATTACCCGATCACTGAAGAACGACACGCGGAAATGAGAGCGGAGTTGGAAGAAAAGAATCGCGCAGTGACCCTTGGCGCAGGGTCTTAGTGATACAGGCGCTCGTTACCTGGGGACGGCAAATAGTTCTTTACCATCCCAGTCAATCGACATGACTCTCACCAGCTCGTAGAAATCAAGTAATGTTGGGCTGGATTCGTAGATCTCAATCATGTGACCCAATGTCGCCGTCGCGTCGATAAACCCAAATTCAACACCCCCGGTTTTTGTCTTGCATCTGGTAGCAAGAGCCAGCCCCGAGTCGTCAAACTGCCTGACCGCAGTGTCAAAGTCGTCAACAAAGATCGCCGTGTGGTGCAGCCCTTCCTGCTCTTTGGTGTACATGTCCCTGAACGGCGTATTCGGACTTTCGTCCTCCTGACGTACCAGTTCAACCATTACCTTTCCCCACTGACCATAGGCAGAAGTATGTACAAAGTCGGTCGCGACGCCGCGATGCTCTGCTGATTCAAGAAGGATGTTCTCACTGAGAATAAAAGGTCCCGCACCAAACTGCCGGTGCATTCGTGCTGCGGCCTCGCGTACATCTGTTACGTGATAAGCGATCTGGACTATGTCCAAATGGGCAGTATTTGATTGACTCACGTGTATCCCTGTAGAAGGTCTGTATCTCCTGCTATGAAATCAGATTTCGGTTAACTTGTCTAAGCAACCTGACGGGTTCAGACGTCTGTTGCCAGCTATGTCCAAAGTGCATAATTGTGCCAATCAAAAGCCCCGCGCAGGATCTAGCGGCATTCTCACAAAGAGGCAGAGGGTAGTCTTTCTAGTATGCGTAAAGTCGTGTTGTAATGGAAAATGTAGTCAGCTACATTAAGCGTCAGTACAACGCGTGCAGTTGAGCTGGATGGGAATTGGTAGTATCTGTTCCCACAGATAGTCTCCTGAAAATGAAGTCAGTAAAAAGGAAATAGTATATGTCTACTGTAATGATAGTCGGTGCCACACGTGGTATTGGATTGGAATTGGCGAAACAATACGCTGCAGAAGGAAACACCGTTATTGCGTGCGCTCGGGATAGCGGCGCTGCAGAGCAGTTGGATGCGCTTTCGAGCAGCTCAGATAATATTTCAATTGAGCAACTGGATGTTTCTGATCCGGCATCAATTGAAGCGGCCGCTGCGAATATTGGCACCGGAGCAATTGATACCGTGATAGTCGTTGCTGGCGCAGTTGGCGGCGGTCGTCAATCTCTTGATGATCTGGATATTGAGGAATGGCACAGTTCGCTCAATACCAACACGATTGGTCCTGCTCTGGTAGCGCGAGCATTCAAGCCCAATCTGCTTGCCTCAGGGAAGGGTAATTTTATGATTCTCTCAAGCCAGTTGGGAGCGTCTACCTGGCCAATGGGTGGTATGTATATCTACTCGAGCACCAAAGCTGCGGTCGGCAAAGTAGGCAAGATACTGTCACTCGATTGGGCTCAAGATCCCATAATCGTATCCGTTATGCATCCTGGTTGGGTTCAGACTGATATGGGCGGCCCGCAAGCCGAGATTACCGCCGAGGAAAGTGCCTCCGGTATTCGAAACGTTGTTGCAGGATTGACCAAAGAAGATTCGGGTAACTTTTATAAGTGGAATGGTGATATCCATCCCTGGTAGTCCTTACTCTATAGCCAATACTCTGTTGTTAAAGTTGAAGAAACTGGTGGCACTGTCGTGTGTCGCTAGCGGAATCAATATCGATTCTATTGGTTGAACGATATCGTCCGTACATTAGATTCAGAAATCTCAGCCAAGGGATAGAATAGACTTTCGTAGGTGAGCTAATAAGCCTTATTCCTTTTCGCACACTGCGGTCATCGCGCAATATCTTGCTCCTTGGTACTAGTCACGCTACTGTTGCGGCTCTTTGTTAGCCTGCCGCATCATGTCTGCTCATTTTGCTACTTTTATATTGCGTTTTCGTTGGATGGTTATTTTGACGACCCTGGTCGTTGCAGGCGTCAGTTCCTGGGGACTGCAGTTTATTTCCATTTCCACTGAGCCGCGGGATAATTTTGGCGCTGAAAACCCCCAGTTAGTGGCGTTCGAAAACCTCGAGTCTAATTTCTCGCGAGTAGAGAACATATTTTTTGCCATCGCCCCTGATGATGGCAAGGTCTTCACCCCTCGTGTGCTGAATATCATCGAGTCACTGACCGAAGAAGCGTGGCGCACCGCTTACGTCAATCGGGTCGACTCCTTGACGAACTACCAACACACCTATGCACAAGAAGACGACCTTATTGTTGAGAATCTAGTCGAATTTCCGGACCAGCTCTCGTTAGCGCAGTTAGAGGAAAAACGCGTCATCGCCATCTCTGAGCCTTTGGTCGTGAATCGTTTGATCTCATCCGATGGCCAGGTGGCAGGTATGAACCTGGATTTTAGTTTTGGCGATGCGGGGGGTGATCTTCAGGAAGAAGCAAGTGAGTGGGCCTTGAAGAAAAAAGCTGACATCATGGCTGCTCACCCGGACATCAAGGTTTACGTCACCGGAACGGTGATGATATCCGGAGCGTTCTCGAGCACTGCGGCTAAGGATATGTCTACCCAAACGCCCTTGATGTATCTATTTGTGCTGGTGTTAATTGGTCTACTGCTTCGGTCCTATGCGGGTCTATTTGGCGTGTTTGTGGTTACGCTGCTCAGTATTACATCTGCAATCGGACTCTTCGGTTGGATGGGCCAGGAGATTTCTACCATGTCGTCGAGCACACCGGTGATTATCCTTACCGTGGTGGTGGCCCATAGCATACATCTGCTGGTCAGCTATTATCAGAGCATTCGCGAAGGACGGCAAAAATATGAGTCCATGCATGAAGCCCTGGACCTTAATTTACAACCTATTATTTTGACCAGCATTAGCACGGGCATTGGCTTTCTCAGTCTTAATTTCCTCGCTGATGTTCCCCCTATTCAAGACGTTGGTAATATGGTGGCAGTTGGCGTTGCCTTCGGACTTATCTATTCGGTGACGTTTTTACCCGCACTGGTTTATGTCATGCCTAATCGGGTGATGCCGAGCAAGTCGATTGCAGTGACATCCATGAACCGGTTTGCAGACTGGGTCATTAAACGGCGACATCAGTTGCTAATGGTCAGCAGCGTGATCGCGATTGGCCTTCTATCCCTGGCGCCGATGAATGTCATCAGTGATAAGTTCTCGGAGTATTTCAAAGATGATTACTATTTTAGAATCGACACAGACTTTTTGGACAAGAACCTGGGAGGTATTTATCTGATCGAATACTCCCTAGACTCTGGCGTTGAACAAGGTATTTCCGATCCAGACTACCTGAATCGCATTGAAAGTTTCGCCAACTGGTATCGGCAACAGCCTGAAGTGAAACATGTCAGCACCTATACCGACATCGTTAAACGGCTGAATAAAAATCTGCATGGTGATGATGAAGCTTTCTATACGCTACCTGATAGTCAGGAATTAGCAGCTCAATACTTATTATTATATGAGTTGTCTCTGCCGTTTGGGCTGGACCTTACTAATCAATTAAATTTTGACAAGTCATCCTCTCGCATGCGCGTGTCATTTGCCGCTATGGGCACGCCGGAGTTCATTGATATTCAAGAGCGTGCCAAACAGTGGCTGCAGGCTAATGCCCCGGAGTTTTCCCAGGAAGGTTCCAGTTTGTCGCTGATGTTCACCCACATTGGCATTAGGGTTATGATGGGCAGTATTAAAGGCGCGCTGATAGCCTTGGTGCTGATCAGTATTATCCTGGTGATCTCCCTAAAATCACTGCGTATTGGTCTGATTTCTATTGTGCCGAACATATTGCCAGGCATGGTGGGTTTTGGCATTTGGTATTTACTGAGGGGCGAGGTGGGTATGTCCACATCGATGGTGCTCGGCATCACGATGGGTATCGTGGTAGATGATACGGTACACTTTCTAAGTAAATATATTCGAGCACGACGAGACCGCGGTTTGTCGGTGGAAGATGGTGTCCGATACGCCTTCAGCACGGTGGGTGTTGCCTTGTGGGTAACTACCATTGTGTTGGTGGGCGGATTCTTGATCCTTGGCACTTCAGACCTCGCCAATAATGGCGACATGGGTCTACTGGTTGCTATCGTTATTTCTATCGCGCTGATATTTGATTTTATTTTGTTGCCGCCACTGTTGATGTTGCTCGACCGAGGAGACTGGGTAGAAGAAAAAAATACGCTGGGACGAGCAGCCTAGTGCCGTCGTTACCGGCCTGGATTTTCGCTGCTGACTAGTTTGCCAATTGATTATTTGGAGTAGTATTAATGATGAAACGACGGTGGGCCCGACATTTTTTCTCTGTACTTGGCCTGGTGTTGGCCGGTTCAGCAATAGCTGAGTCGGCTGAAGAGAAAGGGCTTGCGATAGCCATCGAAGCAGATCAAAGAGATCAAGGCTGGATCGATAGTCAGGTTCAAATGGAAATGGTGTTACGTAACGCCAAGGGTAACGAAAGTAAGCGACGAGTACGACTGAAAACACTTGAAGTCAATGACGATGGCGACAAGAGCCTGACGATTTTTGACACACCGGCGGACATCAAGGGTACAGGCTTACTCAGTTTTTCTCACAAGGAGGGTGATGATGATCAATGGTTGTACTTACCGGCGCTAAAGCGGGTCAAGCGCATCGCCTCGCGGAATAAGTCTGGTCCCTTTGTCGGTAGTGAGTTCGCCTTCGAGGACCTCTCTAGCCAGGAAGTCGAGAAGTATACTTATCGTTGGTTGCGGGATGAGACATTTGAAGGTCAGGCAACATTCGTGATCGAACGTCGGCCCGTCGACAAAAATTCCGGTTATACCAGGCAAGAGGTGTGGGTTGACCAGGCACATTATCGTTTGTTGAAGGTTGACTACTATGATCGCAAACAAAGTTTGCTCAAGACCCTTCGCTCTATCGGTTATACGCTGTATATGAACAAATACTGGCGCCCCGCGAAGATGGTAATGCTCAATCATCAGAATGGCAAAAGTACCGACTTACTCTGGAATGAGTATCGATTTAGTACCGGGCTCACAGAAAAAGACTTCACTCGCAACAGCCTGCAACGCGCTCGCTAATACATGCGAGGTTTGGTTTCTTTGCGATTGGTTATGGTCTGTGTGGCGGTTTATGCAACATTTAACGCGCCAAACCTGGCCGCTGCCACTTATTGGTCTATTGGCAGCTATAGCGATCAGCGCAATGCACTGAACGAAGCTGCCAGAATTCAACCCGCACTTAGCTCAGCCGTTATCATCCAATCCCCGAGTTCTGCCAATACCAACTATCGGCTACTGATCGCCGCCGATGACCTTTCAGTGAAACCGTCATTGGAAAGGCTTGGCATAAAAGGGGTTTGGTCGGTGACGGTTAATGGCGACCTGACCAAAGAACAAGTGCTCCGCACAACCAACGATACGGCAACGGGTACTGAAACTCAGTCAGATAGCGCGGTAAAATCAAGCATCAATGGTTCTACCTCCTGGGGTGTTGCGGGCAGCTTCGACAACCAAGAAAATGCTGTGCAACTTGAGGCGCAATTAGCTGATCATTTCGAGCAGGTTAGCGTCAAAGAATTCCTCATCGACGGGCGCACACTTTATCGGGTCCTGGTCGGGCCGATGAATGATCCAACCACCGCACGTCAAATGCAGTTAAGCGAAGTTGATTTATCGGCCCTTTGGATATTACGTACTGAGGTTCAGTCCACAGCGCTAACTCCCGTTCACGTAGCACCCAACGGACCAAATATGGTACCTGACGGGCGAAATATAGCGCTGCTAACCATTGGTGACACCCCGGGTGTTGGTACCGGGGCTCTTCCGGATAGCAGTCGGACACTTCCAGCGAGCGGCATAAAGAACGACGAGTACAATTTAGCCAGGTTAGCTATAAAGGACCCACCGGTTATAACGGAGAATAAATCAAACGGGCGTTGGTCTTCTGAAGTTGGCTTTGAGTCTCGTGTATTCCGCGACCCTGGGCTCTTGAACCTTGACCGTTATCATGTCGCCATGAGTTTCCAGGCTGAGTATTATCAGACCTGGAACGACGGTGATGATATTTTTGCCTTCGTTCCCTTCGCCCGAATCGATGCACACGATGATGAACGGACGCACTTCGATATTCGTGAGTTAACCTGGGTGCATGTAGCGGATAATTTTGAACTGCGCAGTGGTATACGAAAGGTGTTCTGGGGGGTGACCGAATCGCAACATCTGGTCGACATCATCAATCAAACGGATACCGTGGAAAATCCGGATGGTGAAGAAAAGCTAGGTCAGCCGATGATTAACCTGTCTTTGCTCCGCGACTGGGGCGTGTTTGACCTTTATTGGCTCATCGGGTTTCGTGAACGAAAATTCTCTGGTCCGGAAGGCAGGCCGGCTTATCCCTTCGAAATATCAACAGAGCAGTCAGAGTATGAGTCAAGCGCAGAAACGCGACGTAGTGACTTTGCTGTCCGTTGGGTGCAGAGCATTGGCGAATTGGAGCTCGGCATTTCTCACTTCTCTGGTACAAGTCGTGAGCCGAGGCTGGTGCCCCAATACGTCTTACAGAATAACTTACCAGCGTCTGTGATTCTGATACCTTATTATGATGTCATCGAGCAAACTGGACTAGATGCGCAACTGTTTTTAGGTGACTGGGCGTTCAAATTAGAAGCAATTAGTAGAAGCGGTCAGGGCAATCGCTATGCGGCAGCCACGGCCGGCTTCGAGAAGACATTCGTTGGTTTCGCCGGTGGCAGAGGCGATCTAGGCGTGATCGCAGAGTACCTGTTTGACGAGCGTGGCGCTGAAGGCCCGGCAGTAGGACAAGATGATATTGCCTTAGGGTTACGCTACGCATTTAATGATGCCGCCAATACTACCGCTCTGCTGGTTGCGCTGATTGACCGGGCTTCCCATGAATACTTAACAACCTTTGAAGCCAGTAGCCGACTGGGCGAACGTCTAAAACTCACTGTGGAAGCTTCGGTTATCAACAATACACGGAATATCCCAAGGGGTTTTCTAGGGCTTCTTGAGGTGCAAGCTGACCCTAATGCTGACCTGGCATTTTTGCAGGATGAAGATTTTATTAAGTTTGAGTTGATCTGGTATTTATAGCCGGGATTTTTTGGCGATAAGATTGATACATCTTGATCAGGTCAGTCATTGGCGTGTCGCAAAACAGGTCTGCTATTTAGGTTCAGATGGGTGGTTGTTTAACTTGAATCCACGCGACCAGACCGCAGTCAGGCTGCCAGAAGGACGGGTTAACTTGTCAGTGCCAAATAGTTAGCTACTGCGCTATTTATTCAGTCGGTCGATGCAACGAAGGACTTCGGCTTGATAGCCCTTGCCACGCTCGTTAAGGATGTCGGCGACGTTTAAGGACGTTGGCACGTAGCCGAAACCGATTCTATTTGCCGGATGCCACTGAAAAATTGAACCGCCAAGGCCCATCCATCCGTAAAAGCCTTCGCGACCTGCGTTAAATGCCTCATCAAGTTTGCTGCTATTGGCATCACAGGGCGTGAAATGAGCTATCCCGCCCTGGGTAAAAGTTGTACGGCCCAAGCCCATAGTGGCTTTGACAGGCTCACTGTGCAGTGCGGTCCATCCTGCTTCGTTTAAAAATTCCTGATTTCTGAATTTACCGCCAGAGGACATCATGGCGGCAATTTTTGCCAGGCTTCGGGCATTCGAATGCGTGTTCGCCGATGGCGTCTCACCCATGGCCAGAGCGGGCTCGTTGAAGAATCGGATGCCATGCATACCTTTAAAAGGCGCAGGAGTACCCCTGGTCGTGCGATCGAGGATCATGGGTACTAATCGAATGAATTTAGCGGCCAATTGGAAGAAGTTTAATTCCATGCGTCGCCCTAAAAATTTGGGTCTAAGGCTGTCCCAAAACATGAATTTGAAACCTAGGGGAATAACAAGTGCGCGGCGATTCAATTCGTCTTGTTTGACACCAACGATCGCATCAACGCCCAGCGGTGTGCCGATATTCTCACGCAGGTACTCGCCAATAGTGCGACCAGCAGGCTCGACGCGACGGAACACTTCGTTGACAATCCAGCCTCTGGTGACGGCATGATATTCCCGTCTGCTGCCACCGTTAGGGCGATATTTTTGAGCGTGTTCTTCGATGATTTTGCCCACTTTGTTTTGTTTGATATTTTCGGTCAGCAAATCTTGAGTATCTAAACTGCTGTCGAAGGCCGCCAGTCCGGCCTCATGACGCATCAGTTCCGCAACGGTTAAATCCTGTTTGCCTTGATGGCCAAATTCAGGCCAGTAGTCTGTAATTTTGTTTGGGTAATTCAGTAGGCCCTGACCAACAAGTGACGCCATGGCGATGGTCTCAAGGCTTTTGCCGCTACTAAAGACATTGATCAGCGAATCTGGCGAAAAACTATCGTCTTGTGGTGCCCATAGGTCGACGACTTTTTCATCTTTGTGATAAACACACAACTGGGTACTTTTTTCCTCCAGTGTCTGCATATTTCGTTCATACAGGGCTCTAACTGATTCGAAGCCAGGCGCAACGGTACCCTGGATTAAATAATGTCCGTTAGCTTTGTTGTTCACCTCTTCTTTCCCCAGGATGATGACCAGTGGCAGGCAATTTGATTGAAACAGGTTGTAACGCCTTTATCGTCAACAGGCAAGGAAAGAAGTAGTGCAGTACAACCCAAGGGTCTGGTTCGTTGCCCGGGCTTAACTTTATACGTTTTATTTGAAAGCTCGGGTGGTGGGGCTGGAAGCTTTATCACCCCGTTGCTGAGCAACACGAGGATTTCCCTGTACATTGCGAGCAAAACGAGGAAATTAGGAAGCTGGTTTGCTAAAGACTGCCGCCACCAGCTACATTTGTATAACTTTCGGTTGCTGTCGTATATTTTGGCTGCATAAGTCTGTGTTGCGGCCGAGGCGTTTGAAATTTCCAAGCGTATACGCGCCAGGGCAATAAACCGGTGCGGGGTCTGCTTTTTTCAGGAGCCTAATTGGAAGGTATTAACTACATGCCGCGCTACTAGCGCCGTCGCCGCTATTGGCACCGTCGCAGTCCCTGGTGTTTGCACTCTTGCCGGTGATCTCCGGCGTGCTGGCGTCGAGGTTTGTCCTCGGACGATATGCAGGACCGGCTTTGCCGCAACAGCCTACTTTGCTGCATACGCGGTGATCACGTCGACCATCGGGATTGTGGATCCGAAGGTTCAACTGGAGGAAGGTGCTGAAGCTGGGTTTTTGCGGCGATGATTATTGGTCTTGTTTTCCTGCGTCCTTTGCTGAATCCTTCACTGCGGCACAGATTAGTTTTGGCACTTGTGGGGCGTGGGTGCAGGTTTGCTGTTTCCCGGTCAGCTTCACGATTGCGTCTGAAATGCGCCACACTGATCGAGTGTTCGCGATCAAGTTAACGGCTGAACAACTTGTACCGGCAGCCATGTTGTTTCTGTTGACGAGTTCCTTCCTGCTTGTCGATATTTATACGGATCTTTTCCTGATTATTTTATTCGGTGTAATCGTTGGTTCGTTCTCGATACCATTCGTCCCTGACAATATGCGGCAACAGGAAGAAAAGGAACGGAGTCATGGAAGTAAACGGGGTAATGTCCGGTGGGGGCTATTGGCTCTTGTTGGTCTGTTGATCAACTTTGCTGGTTTCGCCGGCGTCTGGGCATTTCTTGAACGTATCGCAAGTAGCAACAGCCTTGATCCTTCATTCACTGAGCGCTGGATAGCCATTGGTCTTGTGACTTCAGGGGTCGGTCCATTGTGTGTCGCTTTTGTTGGTGAGCGCCTGGATCGGCGCGTCGCGATTGCTGCTGCTTCAACTGTGACGGTGCTTTGTCTATTGCTTTTAAACGGAGAAACCACAGTTTCAAAATATGCAGCAGCACTTTTTCTACTGCCACTCGCGTTCTATTTTTCCATCAGCTATATGTTGGCGATCGTTGCTGAGGTGGACTATAACGGTAAAGTTTCCAGCTTGATGTCATTTGTGCTTGCCGTTGGAGCGATAAGTGGCCCCCCATTGTTTGGTTATCTCAAATCGATAGACGGACCGGCTTTGAGTGCGATGAGCCTTCTTCTTTTGGTCGGAGCTGGGTTGATGATTGCCGTTCAGACATCAATACAATCTTCCCGGAAAATCAAGGTAGTTTAGATCGCTGTTGGGATTTTAAGTGAGTAGATTTATCGGATCACTCATATCGTGATAGCCAAGATAGCCGCCGCCAACCTCCGATGCATCATAAAGTGCATAACCCAGTAGTTCTTGTGCCCGTCGAGGTAAGGTCCTGACTACTTCGATGGGAATATTGGTGTAGCTGTTTTCAACAGGCCGCAGCCAGCCGCAGCAGATACCCGTTGAAAGTGCGCGTCTGTGTTTGTTGGACTTGTTAGCACCTCCAGCATGTAAGGTATCCCCGCGGAAAAAAAGCGCGGAACCTGCTGGAAGATCGCAAGAGACGATCTCGCGCTTGGTGGGCACTCGATCATGCTCCCAACGATGGCTTCCTGGCACAACAAGCGTTGATCCCATTGCTGGCGTAATGTCGACCAGGGCCGCAATGGTATTAATCATGAGTGGATTTGTAGCATTCGCGAAGTTCCATGCGTCATCATCGCGATGCATGGGCTGGGCGGATTCGCCTGGCCCGATATCGATAACTTCGCCATTGTTTAGGATGATAGAAGGTCCAACGGGGGCGAGTACTGTTTCCGCGAAGCCCACAATCCGGTCATCAATCATGATGTCGACAAAAGTTGGGGTTTTGGCTGCAAGACCCTGTACGCGTCGTGTTTTCTTGCCAAGGAAATAATCTGAGGCAGCGGAACCCGAGTTAGTTCCTTCATGTTGAGCGAGCCAAGGCTCAAGTTCTGCATTGAGCCGCAGGAGCAAATCGGCGCTCAGCCAATCGTCGACGATTACCCCGCCGTATTTTTCGTTCTCCTGTATTATATCGTTAGCAGTACAATCCGAAGGTAGTCTTTGAAGTTCTAGTGAATTCATTCGATGTTCTCTGAATGGGCTAATTCCCGTATCACTGCGCGAGCGCCTCGAAATCCGAACTTATCGACGCTTCGCTCAAACCATATTGACCGGCGATATTCTCGAAAAATGGCTGCCAATGATTAGTAAGCACCTCGATGGTCTGATTGTTTTCTGCGAGGTTGTTATAAGCCGTCTCACCGGGGATTCGAATCCTATGACCCGGTCGAGTTTTTGATTGCCGGAGGGTACTAACAAAGTCGTCTGATTTGGCTTTTACTGCGTCGATTGGACCAAACACCCCAGGGTTGATGCAGAGATAATAACTTCCACCTACCGTTGTGGTGGCTTCAGCTTTGCCGTCTAAAGCTGCCAGGAATTCATCAGTGTCGGATATCTGGTTTACTGGTATGCCTATGGGGTTTGCGATGGCAGTCATACCCTCGTTCCAAAGGTTGAGAGCGTAGGTGCGAGGGGTTTCTATTTGCCCACCGCAAGAATACCCCCAGACGCGACCGTATCCCTCGAACGGTAACGCATAGGGTTCTGCGTTATCACTCAATTCTCCTGATTCGGGATCAATCAGCCATTTACCATTCATTGGTTTATTGTGTAGAACCGCCTCGGAAATGTCTGCGTCATAAAATTCTGCAAACTTGAGCGATGCCCAGATTGGTGGCTCCGATCCGGACGGCACGATGGCGTCAAAAGGCGGGCAAGAAAGATAGTTCTCCATACCACCAAATGGGGCCGCGAGTGGCGGTGTATTATTGGAGGCCATCGCCATCATGTCTTGCTCGTAGGCTTTGTAGACGTAGGATGCAAAACTACCGGCATCATTGTGATTACCGCCGTAGGCGATGGCGATGCCGCTGGTTCGGGCTTTCGCTATAGCGATATCAGCCATCACGTTGAGTGCATAGTAACCGGACGAACCGTGGCCATCGACGACTGCCCACGCGGGTCCCTCGTTGATGACTTCAGGAGTGGCGGACATGTCGAGCACTCCAAGCTTAAGGGCAAGGTCGATAACTTCGTAGACGCCCAAACCCTGATTGAGTTTGCCTTGTATGTGGGCAAAAGAAATAGCGTCGGCAATGTACCTGGCATGATCGGCGGATCCGCCAGCGGCAAGTACGACACGTTCCAATGCATATTTTAGAAATGCAAGACTCTCAGTGCGGGTTTCGTCGGACAATGTTTTCCCCTCTTTCGGCAGTCTATCTGTTGTTATAACGTTTCCTTTTCTCGGGCGCCACCTTATCGTCCAGGAGTCGATGTTCCCGCATACGAGTAGTTAGCCAGCCTAGGTCAACAAATTCCCCGGTATTTTCCAAGGTTGACAGGGGAAATCCCGGGTATGCGCAATGGGACCTACAGAAAAACGACTGCTACGAACTACCTGCTGAATGGTTTTGCTGATGACCGCGCCCTCGTCATTCGTGACTTGGTTAAACGATGCCATGAAGGCGTCCGCATCGCCGCCAGGAACCCCCATCAGATGAATCAGTTTCCTGGCGGCCAGTCGCTATTGATAACGTCGACAATCTGCCGGGCTTGATAGCAACGGCTATTTTTCCAGGTCAGTAAGCGTCCGGTTTGTTTTGGAATTGTCGATGAATTTCAATTAAGCCTGGTGTTAATGCAACCGCATACAGCAGTGCGGAGACTGCGACCCAGGTAATAGGTAGAAATACCAACGCTAATACCCAGGCGGCCAAAAACACATAGGCCCGTCGTATTGCCTGGGATGGCGTCACTGAAGCTTTGCCCCCGTCTCGAAGCAAAGGAAAAGCCCTGGGACGCAAGAACCAACCGTGTGCTGTCATGATCACCAGGAACTTGAACCAGGATAGATCGCCAGCGCCCATGATCGGTTCTCGGTCGAGTTCAGCATCTCGCCGGGATTTTTCCTGTTCCGATGCGATGGCGCCAGATGAAAGGGCATCTTGCATGAGATCCCATGTATAGCGGGCTTCAGGTCTCCCGCCGGCACCACTCATGTTGCTGAACTTGGGCACACAACGCCACCGATATAGCACCTGACCCGAGTTGTGTATCGCGATAACGGCCGGTTGATAATACCCATTGGGATGGTTAGTCCAGTCTCGCTCACGCAGATGACCGGCATTTTCATTGAAAAATATATCGAGCCAACCTCTGGCTTTGAGGTCCTGGCGAATATCATGGTGAGGATCGCCGACAACAGGAATACTAATGTCCCAGGCTTTCTCTGCCTCGCTCGCTAGCGAGTGAGGTTCACTGGTAAGGCCGTATACTTCGCCACCGGCTCTACGGATTTCGTCTACGACACCCGCTTCTTCGTAGCTTCGTAACTCGAAGCGACAAGGGGGTCACCAAAGTCCTCGATAAAATAAAAGCAACACAAACTCGTGTTTTTCTAAAACACTGTCCAACCAGGAGTGACGAATTCCTGCGGGTGGGTCGAGTAATGGCGGGATTTCTCGTTCTGCCATCTCGAGAAAACTACACTGAAAGCCATCTTTCGTGGGTTCGATCAGAAGCTGCTCCCGCGTGCATATCTCTCCGTCGCAAAGGACGAGTCCAAGCTGAATACTCTGGCCATGCTTAGCTGCTACAGCTTGTTCGTAATCCACAAGGCCAGTGACCTCAAAGGTCTGCGTCCGCTGGCGATTTATCCAATCGACGGCCGCGCTGACCTGCGGTGCCAACTGGCTGGGAATTTCTTCTAAGACTTGCACTATTTAACCCTCCAACCCTAAGAACAGACATAACGTAAAAGATCCTCGATCCCATCGAAACGCGGTTTGTGCGGCAGACACCTGAGGAAAAATGATATATCGTCACGCCTCACAGTCAACAGCTCAAGTAGACGCGACAGTATAGCTGGCGCGCGAAATCCTAAGGAGTAAGTAATGGGTAGAATGCCTGCACTCAGCCTGGCGGCCGTTCCGGGACGCCGAAACGCGACAATTTCATTAGCAACGGAAATTGAAAAGAAAGGTTTCAGCGGAATATATGGGCCAAGTCTTGGCGATTCAATGGCGCTTTGTGAAGCTCTCGCATTTGCTACAGACGAAATCGTTTTTGGGACGAGCATCATGCCAATTTACTTTCGGCAGGTGCCAGACTATGCAAGTACGGCATCGTTCATACACGAAGTATCGAACGGCCGGTTCCGCTTTGGGATTGGCGTCAGTCATGAGCCAGCGTTGAAGGCCAGGGGATTAAATGCGGGTAAACCGCTTACTGATACCCGTAACTTTGTACAAGAATTACGCAATGTTCCGAGAACAGGCGAATTGCCACCGATTGTGCTGGCGACGCTGCGGAAAAAAATGATCGCGCTATCCGAGGAGATCGCCGAGGGCATGGTTTTCGCAAATGGTGCTCGCTCACATATGCAGGAATCGTTAAAGGCGATCTCGGACGAAGTGAGAAGCAGCGACGATTTCTTTATTGGTGACATGATTCCAACTTGTATCTCTGATGACATAGAGGCTGCTAAAGCAGTCAACCGAAAGACGCTGTCATCATATGCAATGCTGCCTAACTACAGGAACTACTGGAAGGAGGCCGGGTACCAGGAAGAAATGGAAGGTATTGAAAAAGCGATCAACGATGGTGAGAGAGACAAGATTCCACATTTCCTGACTGACAAGTGGCTCGCCGACACAACTCTTTTTGGTTCAGCGACTCAGGTTCGCGACGGCGTAGAAGCCTGGTTCGATGCCGGTATCAAAACCCCAATCCTTGTGCCGTCTTCTGCCAATGGTGGCCAGATGGTCGCCTTTGAAGAGATGTTTGCTATCTATTAGCCACATGTTTTGGGCTGCATTCTATTAAGCTCAGGCCGTAACAGAGGCGGGGACTTCCTTCTCCGCACGCAGCAGGTATTTTGTCGATTCGAGCGGGCGATTTCAGGCGTGTTGTTTCAGGAAAGCTGAAATCAGTTCCATATAGCGTGCGAACTGATCATGGTGTAGCCAGTGTCCTGCGTCTGGGATGGTTTCGATAGTGTGGTTGGAAAAGTAAGCGTGACTGCCGTCATGGCCTATACGATGTTCAAATCCTTCTGTGGCGTTGATCAGAAGAACAGGGCATGTTACGAGCGACCAAATTTGGATCATGTCCTCGTAACTGAAGTTTGAGATCATGCCGGTGTGGGTGTAGTTGTCGAACTTCCAACTGTAGGTACCGTCTTCATTTTTATTGCTGCCGTGAATCGTCAGGTGTCGTGCGCGCTCAGTACTAAGGTGGGGGTTGGATTCCTGCATGCGGGCAAAGGCTGCCGCCAGTGATTCGTATCGGCGAGGCGTCCTTCCAGCTTGCTCCCGCGTTGCATCAAACCAATCCCTGATTCTTTTTTGCGCTGGCATATTGGCAATCTCTTGCCACCAGAATCCTCCGACTCCCTCTATTGATACCAGACTTGCCACCCGTTCCGGGAACAGTCCCGCATAAAGACTGGCGACTGTTCCCCCCAGGGAGTGGCCAACCAGGTGGACTGAATCCAATTCCTGTTGTTCAACCAGTTGAGCAATATCGTAGACATAGTCGAGGTTGCTGTAACTGCTTCCTTTTGACCAGTCGGAATCACCGTGACCCCGGAGGTCAGGTGCCAGGATATGATAATCGTCGCAAAGCGCTTCACTGGTCCAATCCCAATTATGGCAATGGTCCTGCATCCCGTGAATCAGTAGGACTGGCCTCGAAGTTGCATTTCCCCAATCAAGAAAATGTAGCTTCAGTCCATGGGAAAAGTAACTGTGCGAGGTCGGTCTCGCCTTTCCGAATGTTGTGGTCATGGAGTGTTTGCTTTTACTTAGAAGTAGACTTCGCGTTGAATGATCTTGTCGTAAAAGTCGCTGTCAAGTTTGCTGTAAGTTGTTTCCCCTGGACGCATGACAAACATGTGATCAGATACCTTGTCGAAGTGAAATGCCTGTTCTCTCAGATCATTTTTCTGAAGTTTGTGGGTTGTCGTCGTAGGTAGTTCGGTCAGTAATCTAATGAAGATGGGTCTCCCGTAACTGGGCAGGTTTTCCCGAATGTGTTCAGAGAGGCTTTCGAGATTGATGTTTTGAGCGTTAATTTGCTCTTTCAGAACAATAGCGGCCATGCCTGCTCTTCCGTCTGTGCCTGGTATTTCAACGCCGTAAACATTCGTGAAGATAATGTCTTCATGCTGATTAACAATTTCACCGACCTCATTGGTAGAAACATTTTCGCTCTTCCAGCGGAAGGTATCACCGACGCGGTCAACAAACTGATAGTGTCTTTGTCCAAAAGCAAACCCGACATCAACAACTTTCATCAGGTCGCCCGTGTTGAAGTAGGAATCTCCCTCAATGAAAACGTTCTTTGTCACCTTTTGAGAAGAAGCGTCTTTATTTGTGTAGCCTTCGAATTCTGACTTCCCAGTGATCTCAATTAGAAGCAGGCCGGGTTCGCCGATTGGCTGTTCAATACAATAACCATTTTCGTCCTTCACGATCTTGTCGTTGGCAATATCGTAGCTGACAATTTTTGCCGGTGCGGTGCCCAACCCAACTGTGCAGTTTTTGTTAAATACGTTCGCGAACCCTCCGTTTCCTTCGCTTGCGCCGTAAAATTCACCGATTCTTTCGATATCAAACCGGTTCTTAAAGTCGTGCCAGATGTCAGGCCGCAGGCCATTACCGACAATTGTACGTACCGGGTTTTCTTTATCTTTAAGTGTCTCAGGGTCACTCATCAGGTATCGAACGAACTCTCCTATGTAGACAAAGGATGTGCATTGATACTTGCGAATATCATCCCAAAATGCGCTGACGGATAACCTGCGTCGCACTACTGTAGACGCGCCAACTGTAAATGCTGCGGTAAGCCCAATCATCAGGCCGGTGCCATGATACAAGGGCAAACAATTGTACATGCGATCAGATTGTTTGATTCGAAGCAGTGCGGTAGCCGACATTCTTGCGGCGGGAAGCATTCTTCTGTGGGATACGCGCGCAGCTTTGGGTAAACCGGTTGTGCCTGAAGTGAAAATATAAAATGCAGTATTTGCAGTTTCGACCTGGCGCGATTCTGGAGGATTGTCGCCAGATGAATTCGTGTCACGGCTATCGAGCTCAGTTGCCCAGTTTGGGGCGGGGTCTGTTCCCGTATCCCTTACGTACAGGTAATCTTTTCCGTCTTCGAGTGTGAGTTCAGTTCGTACTTCATTGAGGGGATCCGTAAGTTCTTCGCCGAATATGATTTTCTTTGACTCAGTCAGGCTGATGCAATGAACCAGCTGTTGCCGCGTCAGGTTGGTATTGATTAGTCCAGCGATTGCCCCAAGCTTGCCCGTTGCGATTGCCTGGACAACAAATTCGATGCGGTTCTGCATGAAGAGGGATACGCAGTCTCCTTTGCTGATTCCGACTGACTTTAATGTGTTCGCAATCCGGTTTGCGCGTTCATTCAACTCTTTCCAGGTGACGACTTCTTCTTCACATATCAGTGCAATAGCGTTTGGAATTCTTGCTGCATTGCCTTCAACGAGTAATGAGAAAGAGGCAATCTGGTCGGGGGGCGGGGGTTTGGTCGTCGCGGCAACCAACAGAACCTTTAGGTCGCCAAGAAAGCTAGTGATTGCGCCCATCGTTATTGTCTCTTCTAGGGATATTTAGCATGCGTCAAGGTTGTAAATGATAACGGTTGCGACAAAGACGGCACAAGTGGCGCCAACAATATATTAAAGGTTATTAACATTTTAATTGGGGGGTGAAGATTTAAAGTAAAGGGATGTAGGAAATATCCCTTTTCTTTGTAGAGTTTTTGTATATATCGGGGTCAGTTGTCGACTTTTCTACATCACTAAAATTGTTGGCGCCCAATAACCTGTTGTCTTTCACCGATTAAGGCAATGAGTTATTCACATTGGGTGGGGTCAGATCAAAAACTCGCCTAATGGTTATCCTGAAAACATGGGATGAAGTTGGTGTGCTTTAACTCATTGTTTTTTAAAGGTTTCCTTAAATGTGGTTAAAAAGTGACCAATAGGCAACAATTGATGGGAGTAGCTGATTTTAGGTGCAAGAGTGACTTATCACCAGAGTTATCCACAGAAAATGTGGAAAACTTCTTAGCGCTGTCAGGTGATGTTGCGCGCACCAATATGGTGCGTCGGTACCTGTGATACATTCTCTTCCGTTGATAGAGCGCCAACGATCCGTCACTAAGAATTAGCGGCCCGCGGAGGGATGAAATGAGTGCAGATATAGGAGGTGTTCAGGTTAATGGGCACTTCGATGAGCGTTTTGCTGGTACGGTGGAACAGTTTGCCCAGAATTTCAGGAATGGGGACGATATTGGCGCGAGTTTCGCCCTGTCGAAAGACGGTGAATTTCTTGTAGATGTCTGGGCTGGTCATTTAGATGAAGACAAGCAACGGCCATGGAAGGAGGATACGATTGTTAACGTCTATTCTTCGACAAAGACGGTGTCCTTTCTATGTGCGTTAGTGCTTGCCGACCGCGGGCTACTCGATTTTGATGAGCCTGTAGCCACTTACTGGCCTGAATTTGCCCAGAGCGGTAAGGACAAGGTGCTCGTTTGGCATCTGATGAATCACGCGGCGGGCCTCTCGGGGCTGGATGTCCCTGTGACGTCTGAAGATATGTATGATTTGGAAAAGATGACTAGCCTACTGGCAGCCCAGGCACCCTGGTGGGAGCCTGGTAGTGCGACCGGTTACCACGCGCTAACCCAGGGCTACCTGATTGGTGAGGTTGTACGCCGGATAACAGGAAAAACACTGGGTAAATTTATGCGTGAAGAGCTGGCCGGGCCCCTGGGTGCGGATTTCTTCATAGGCGTCCCGGAATCGGAATTTGATAGAATTGGACATCTTTTTGTGCCAATAGGCACGAACGAAAATAACATCGCGGTCAACGATGACCCGAATTCGATTGCCTCTCGAACGTTTTCTAATCCTGCACCTGTAGCGGAAGACTCCTGGACCCCGGGGTGGAAAAAAGCGGAAATTCCAGCCGCCAACGGACATGGTAATGCGCGTTCTCTGGTTCGTTTGCAGACGCCACTCGCCTGTGGTGGATCTGCCTTTGGCGTTGATCTGATGTCTGAAAAGACGGCGAGATCAGTCATGCAGCCAAGAATCGATGGGCATGACCTTTGCCTGAATGTACCGCTCACATTTGGGCTTGGGTTTGGCCTCAACCGTGGTCCCATTCCGATATCACCGAATGAGAACGCCTGTTTCTGGGGTGGCTGGGGGGGATCCAGCGTGCTGGTAGACCAGGATGCACGGGTCGCCATGTCTTTTGTGATGAACAAGATGTTCGCGGGCCTTCTTGGAGACACACGGTCATTCCTGATTAGGCAGAAAGCCTATGAGGATCTGGGTCGTTGATCGAGTTCATCGTTCGCGCGCGCTCTGCTCCGGTAGCCGCTGACCGTTTTCTTGAGGCTATCGGCACAGGGGTCGGTGTGGAGTATCTGGCAGATATAGTTCGACACGCTATTTTTGTGAGCCAAGGTCACCGGAAGGATACAAAAGCCACTCTGGTGCTCGAAAAAAGTCAGTTTTACTCGAGAGTCGTGGAACTTGATGGGTCTATCCTTGGTTCCCTGCCGGACTTGCATGAACGGGCGCTGCTTCAGGTGATAAGCGACGCGCTCAGAGCCGCAGCCAGCCTGGAGAAAAACGAATTTGTTTGCGACGGCCGAGGCATCAAAGTGACGGCCATGAGCTTTGAACAACTGGTTAAGTCCCGCGCAGAGGAACAGGTAGTCTACGTTCTGGACGCCAGTGGGCAAGACATCAGGAGTGAGCAATTTCCTGAAGATGTTGTGTTTGTAATGACTGACCACACGCCAATGCCAAAGAATACCTACAAGTCTATGGCAAGACAGGGTGTCCGCAAGCTATCTTTGGGTCCGCTGATGCTGCACGCAGCGCAATGCGTGACGATCATACATAATGAACTGGACCGACAGCCCTGAGCCCTGCTTGCGATGAACTAGAGGGGCCTGATAAACGTACATCTTATAAGGCCGACTAATTCCCCTGCATTTTGCGACACCTTTGCAGGAGGCGACGCCATTGTTTGCCTCTGGTGATTAAGGAATAATCACCCCCTTTTTAATTTTTGAGAATCTATATGTCAGAGTCGGTGGAATCCATAGCAATCCTGGGTGGAACAGGAGACCTGGGTGGTGGGCTTGCGCGCCAGTGGTCAAGAGCTGGATATAAAATAATGATTGGATCGCGCACCATTGAGAAGGGTGAGGCCGCAGCGAAGGCCCTGCTGGATGAATTTCCTGACTTGAACGTTACCGGTCATGAGAACCTGGAAGCGGCCGCAGCAGCCGACCTGGTGGTACTTACTGTGCCATTTGAGCATCAGCTCAGTACACTCGAGACAGTAAAACCTGGTCTGGTGGGGAAAATTTTGATTGACGTCACGGTTCCATTAGTCCCGCCGAAAGTGGGTACAGTGCAACTGCCCGAGTCCGGCTGTGCTGCTGTGCAGGCGCAAAACTTCCTGGGTGAGGACATTTTTGTCGTTTCCGCATTCCAGAATGTGGGCGCGATGCATTTACAGGAAGATCACGCGATCGCTTGCGATGTTCTTGTGTCGGGCAACAAAAAAGTGGCCAGAGAAACGGTCATCAAACTGGTTGAAGCAGTTGGCCTGAAGGGCTGGCACGCAGGGCCTCTGGCAAATGCTGTCGCGGCTGAAGCGCTGACTTCCATCCTGATTACGATTAATCGTCATCACGGTGTCGAAGGTAGCGGCATTGTCATTACCGGTGAACCGACCAAATAATGAAACTTACATTTATCGGTGTGGAAGGTATTCCCATGGTCGAGCCGGGGGATGATCTTGTGGCGCTAATTGATGAAGCGTTGGCTGCATCGGGTGAACAACTCCTTGCGGATGATGTCATCGTCATCGCCCAAAAAATCATTTCCAAAGCAGAAGACCGGTACCTTGATCTGCGGTCAGTGACGCCAACTGAAGAAGCGATACGTCTGGGTGAAGAAGTAGACAAAGACCCGCGAAAGGTTCAGGCGATACTCGACGAATCCAACGAGATAGTCAGGCAGCGACCTGGCGTACTCATCGTGGAGCAGAGAAGTGGATTCGTGCAGGCCAATGCTGGCATTGACCAGTCCAATATTCGATTAGGCGATGGCGATCCCGACGACCTCTGTCTGCTATTACCCATTGATTCTGACGCAAGTGCACAGCGTCTTCACACCACCATTCGTGAACGCCACAACCTTGAAGTAGGCATCATTATCAATGACTCTCTTGGCCGGGCTTGGCGAATGGGCACCCTGGGGCTGGCGATAGGCGTAGCTGGATTTACCGCGCTTGAGGACTATATCGGTGGACATGACATTTTCGGTCGTGAATTGCTGGTCACTCAGGTGGCCGCTGCAGACGAGATGGCAGCCGGCGCGTCACTCGTGATGGGGCAGACTACTGAAAAGACGCCAGTGGTCATTGTGCGGGGTTACAAACCCAGGGAGCCGCAAGAGGCGCATCGAAAGGGCGTGCAACCTCTGATACGGCCAAAAGAAATGGACATGTTCCGCTAGGCGGACCAGATGGACATCCCTCACTCTAATCATTACCTGGCTCTGTCCGGCGGCGTTGGCGGCGCCAAGCTTGTTCTTGGCCTGTCGGGGGTCCTTGCACCCGATCAGATGACGGTTGTTGCGAATACGGGAGATGACTTTGAGCATCTCGGCCTGAATATCTGTCCAGATATAGACACGGTGCTTTATACACTAGCGGACTGGAACAACAAGGAGCTCGGCTGGGGCCAGGCGGAAGAGAGCTGGAATTTCCTGGCGGCGTTAAAACGTCTTGGCGGTGAGAACTGGTTTAGTCTTGGTGATCGAGACATGGCCACGCATATCTTGAGGACGCAACTGCTTGGTGCCGGCGCTTCTCTTTCTGAGGTCATAGAGCAACTGAGTGCGAAAATGAATATTGCTCATCGTATTGTACCCATGACCGATGAGCGGGTTCGGACCCAAGTGCATTGCAGAGACCAGCGTACGCTATCATTCCAGCACTATTTTGTGCGTGACAGGTGCCAACCTGAGGTAACCGGGTTTGAATTCTCTGGTATCGATAAGGCTCGCCCGAGCGCAGGGTTTTCTGCTGCGCTGGCAAGTCCGCTCTCGGCCGTCATCATCTGTCCTTCGAATCCATTTGTTTCTGTGGCGCCGATTCTTGAGATTCCCGGAGTGGTGGCTCAGCTGCAAGCGGCGAGGGTGCCGGTGGTCGTGATTTCCAATATAGTTGGTGGCGAAGCGATCAAGGGTCCTGCAGCGAAGATGATGAGCGAGTTGGGTATGCCTCAGACTGCCCTGGGTGTGGCCCAGCATTATGTCGAGCAATATGGAGATCTGGTGAAGGGGTTTGTACTAGATACTGCCGATTCGGCGCTAGAGAAAGAGGTTAATGCGCTTGGCCTCGCAACTATCGTGACAAAGTCAGTCATGTTAACGTTGTATGATAAAATTGAACTCGCAAAACAGACCCTGGCGTTCGCATCAACCCTGGAAGCCTGATCATGACGACAAGCGCCGTTATCCCGATTAAACAACTGGAAGATGCAAAACAACGTTTATCCGGTTTGTTGAATACGGATGAACGAAAGCGATTGTTCCAGGCAATGGTTGGGGATGTCCTGACGGCAGTTGAAGCCTGTACCTACATAGATGACATTGTGGTTGTCACTGATGATCAGGCGGTCGCGGCACTGGCAAGAGGTTTTGGCGCAGAAATTCGCCCGGAACCAGAGACGCCGGGTTTGATCGAAGCCGTGACAGAGACGGGTAAACAACTCGCCGCCGAAGGCGTAGGTTGCATGTTGTTTTTGCCAGGTGATGTTCCGCTGGTAACGCCAGAAGAGTTGGAAGTTGTATTAGAAGGATTTGGGATGTCGGATCAACCCGAATTTATGATCGTCCCTGCATCGGATCTCGGTGGGTCGAACTGCGTTGCTTGTAGCCCGCCGGACTGCATGTCGTTCGGCTTCGGTATTGACAGCTTCAGGAAACATCTGGGTCTGGCAAGGGATCGTGGCATAGATCCGCAGGTTGCAAAACTACCAGGCATTGGCCTGGATATAGATACGCCATCAGATATTAGCGAATTGATGGCCGAAGTTGAGCGTAGTACACAGGATCGGGGCGGAAGAACCGTTTATAATACCGTTCGATTTCTTGAGGAAATTGGTATTAAACAGCGGCTCGAAGAAGAGTTGGCCGACATAGGTTGAACAAATCAGTATGAACAACACGGATTGAAGATGACGCAAGGAAACGAAAAACTACTGGTGGAATCATCGAGTCGACGGCTAGATGATGAAGAAGTCCTGAGCCTGGCCGGCTTTGATGACACACGTTCTCTGATGTCGGTTGCAGGTGCCATCCGCGATGTCGGTCACCAGAACACGGTGTCGTATTCCCGCAAGGTATTTATTCCACTGACGCACCTTTGTCGGGATGTTTGTCACTACTGCACATTTGCTCAGGTGCCAAGAAAACTAAAAGCACCCTACCTGACACCTGATGAAGTACTCAAAATTGCGCAGGATGGAGCGAAGGCCGGTTGTAAAGAAGCGTTATTCACTCTGGGCGACAAACCCGAGTTGCGTTACAAAGCGGCCAGGGACGGGCTTAAAGAGCTGAAGCAGGATTCGACGCTTTCCTACCTTCGCGATATGGCGCAAATGGTCCTCGATGAAACCGGTCTTTTCCCGCACCTTAACCCCGGGCTGATGGCCGCCGATGAATTGGCAGAGATGCGCAAGGTGTCCATCTCTATGGGTATCATGCTTGAGAGTGCGTCCGACCGACTAACTGAAAAAGGAATGCCTCATTACGGGTCACCCGACAAGGTGCCGGCAAGGCGTCTTGAGACACTGAAATTGGCGGGTGAAGCAAAAGTACCTTTCACCTCAGGTATCCTGATTGGTATTGGCGAAACTCGCTTTGAGCGAATTGAGTCACTGCTGGCACTGCGTGATGCGAACGAGCCCCATGGCCATATCCAGGAAATCATTATTCAAAATTTTCGGGCCAAGGCCGAAACACTGATGGTAAATGCGCCAGAGCCAGACATGAATGAGCTGCTCTGGACTATTTCGCTGGCACGAATCATTTTTGGGGCAGGGATGAATATCCAGGCACCACCGAACCTTAGCCCTGGCATCTTTGAGCAGATCGTTGATGCTGGCATTAATGATTGGGGTGGTGTTTCTCCCGTAACGCCAGACTTTGTTAACCCGGAAGCACCCTGGCCACATTTGACGGACCTTGCTGATAAGACCGCAGGCGCAGGGAAACTCTTGATTGAGCGCCTGGCGTTGTACCCGGGATATGCGAATGACTTGGCTCAGTGGGTTGATCCCTCTGTGGAACCGTTGGTCCTTCAGGCGATAGACGGGTCGGGCTTCGCTCGAACTGAAAACTGGGCAGCCGGGGCTGTTGAAGCTCCGCCAGAGATTGATCTCGCCCGGGTAACCGCTATTGCGAAGCAAGGTCCCTCCGCAGACCTTGCTGATATTCTTGGTAAGGCAAAAGCCGGTGAGGGCTTGTCTGAAGACGATATAGTTCGATTATTTAAAGCAAGGGGCAATGATTACACGGCCGTCTGCCAGGCGGCAGATGAAATGCGTAAACAGGTTGCGGGTGATGAAGTCACTTACTGTGTAAACCGAAACATTAACTACACCAATGTCTGTTACTTCAAGTGCCAGTTCTGTGCCTTCTCAAAAGGTAAGATGAGCGAGAACCTTCGTGGCAAACCCTACGACCTTTCCCATGAAGAAATCATGCGAAGAACAAAAGAGGCCTGGGACAGGGGTGCCAGTGAGGTGTGCCTGCAGGGTGGGATACATCCTGAATACACAGGTCAGACCTATATAGATATTTGCCGGTCCATCAAGCAGGTTAATCCTGATATGCATATTCATGCTTTTTCGCCACTGGAAGTCTGGCAGGGAGCGAAGACGCTGGGGATTCCCGTTTCAGAATTTCTTGGCCAGTTAAAAGAAGCTGGGCTTGGCACATTGCCTGGTACAGCAGCTGAAATTCTTGACGACGAAGTCAGGGCGACGCTTTGCCCCGACAAGATTAATACTGCGCAGTGGCTCGAAGTAATGGAAGCAGCGCATGGGCAAGGCTTTAACACTACTGCAACTATCATGTATGGGCATATGGAGCAGTACAAACATGTCGCCCGTCATTTGTTGCGTATTCGTGACCTGCAGGAGAAAACCGGCGGCTTTACTGAGTTTGTAATTTTGCCGTTTATCCATATGGAATCCCCGATCTACCTGAAAGGCCATGCTAGGAAAGGCCCGACCTTCCGGGAAGCAATATTGATTCATGCGATCTCTCGACTGGTGCTGCATCCGCTCTTTAAGAACATCCAGGCTTCCTGGACCAAACTTGGCCACGAAGGCGTCAGGGCTTGTCTGCAGGCAGGGGTTAATGATCTGGGTGGCACCCTGATGAACGAAACCATCACGCGCGCGGCTGGAGCGGCCCACGGCCAGGAAACTTCGCCGGAAGAGATGGAAGAAATTATCCGTAGCATCGGCCGGACGCCACGGCAGCGCTCAACGACCTATGGCGAGGTAACTGAGCTGCAGAGACAGAAGTCCTTTGGCGCAGTGGCGGTGTTGGAACCTATCTACACCTCCGCAAAAAAATACGAACGTAAACAAAGCAGGAAGCAGCAGGATCTGGTCCGCAATGAACTCGAGCCAGAGACGCTTACTAGCCGGGACATTATTTAGAAACAGAACGCTTTAAACGTAAAACATCTTTTAAAAAGCAGAAAGGGAAACCCATGGCCGTGCCGCAAAGAACCGCACTGACATTACCTGACCCGCGTGGGGTAGAGGCAACCATTGAACTCGCGAAGTGGGCAGAAGCAGAGGGGTATGATGACCTGTGGTTTGCTGATTCAGGTGGCGTGGATGCAATGACGACGGCCGCAGCGGTTGCGTTAAACACTGAGCGGGTGCGTATAGGTACGGCAATCATTCCTGTTTACACAAGAACACCAGCGGTGTTCGCATCGACGGCAAGAGTATTGTGGGAGCTATCGAAAGGGCGTTTTATCCTGGGGCTTGGGTCGTCCAGCCAGACCATGATGGAGAACTGGCATGGCCAGACCTTCGAGAAGCCTTTGACCAGGGTGAAAGAGACTACGGAACTGGTTAAGCAGATGCTGAACGGTGAAAAAACCAGCTATGACGGCCAGACAGTTCAAAGCCACGGCTACCGCCAACTGGGAATAGAAGGTGGTACCCAACCTGTTTATATGGCCGCGCTGCGCCCTAAAATGCTGGAGACAGCCGCAGAGTTTTCCGATGGTGTAATCCTCAACCTTTTCCCAAAACAGGCTCTGCCGAAGATGATAGAACACATCAGGATAGGCGCGGAACGAGCGGGTAAGAAACTGGAAGACGTCGAGGTCGTATGTCGCCACCAGGTGGTGGTGACGGATGGCAAGGCGCAAGCAAGAGACAGGATTCGTGGCGGTTTTGCGCCTTACTACGCGACACCGGTGTATAACAACTTTCTTGCCTGGTGCGGATACGAAGATGTGGCCAACACGATAAAAGAAGGGTGGGCTGCCAAGGACAGAGAAAAGACGACAAGCGCACTGGATGATCAGTTGATCGATGACATAGCAATTCTGGGGTCAATGGAAGAATGTCACGAACGAATTCGTGAATATGGTGAGATGGGTATTACCACGCACATCATCTCCTGTGTTTCGCCGAAAGAAGCGCAGCAGACCTATGATGCGTTCACTGCGAAGCATTTTTCTTTTTAAATGCGCAGGCTTGGTCTTTTCGATTCGAGTCAGGAAGCTTATCCCATAGCATCTCTGCTGCTACAGCGCTTGAGATGATATAAATTAGAATTAATACGGAGCAACACAAATGAGAGTAGATGGTGGATTAATGGGTGACCTGTCAGGGGTGCCCGGTCATGCAAAACGTCTGGAGAGTCTTGGCTACCATGGTGCTGTTACTGCAGAGACCAGTCACGATCCATTTTTCCCTCTGTTGCTAGCGGCGCAGGAAACTCAGGACATTGAGTTGGTCACGTCGATTGCAGTGGCATTTTCGCGAACTCCAATGAATCTGGCCAATATTGGCCACGATTTAAACAGTTTCTCAAAGGGACGGTTCGTCCTGGGCCTGGGTTCCCAGATCCGGCCGCACATCACCAAGCGATTCAGCATGCCATGGTCAAAACCAGCTGCACGGATGCGAGAGTTCATTTCGGCAATGCACGCAATTTGGGATTGCTGGCACAATGGAACGCGACTTTCATTCGAAGGAGATTTTTACACTCACTCGCTGATGACACCCATGTTTACACCGCTCGATACTGAGTACGGCGCACCGAAGGTTTTTCTCGCGGCTGTAGGGCCGCTCATGACAGAAGTTGCCGGAGAGGTCGCAGATGGTGTGATCATTCATGCATTCACTACCGAAAAATACCTGCGAGAGGTCACCTTGCCCGCGGTGGGAAAAGGGCTAGCGAAGGCCGGGCGTTCACGTGATGACTTTGAGATTTCTTACCCGGGCTTTATTGTGACGGGTACGACCGAGGAGCAATACAACGCCAGTAAACAGGCTGTTTGTAAGCAAATTGCTTTTTACGGTTCCACACCCGCTTATGCACCAGTGTTAGGCGTGCACGGCTGGGGTGATTTACAGCCAGAACTGAACAAATTGTCCAAGCAGGGTAAGTGGGACGAGATGGGTAGCCTGATTACCGATGAGATCCTTGAAGAATTCGCTGTAGTGGCGGAAATAGATGATGTAGTCGACAAATTTAAAAACAGGTATGGCGATTTGGTCGATCGAACCATGGGTTCATTACCTGCTCGGGATGAAGACCATGCCAAAGAGCTCCTGACCAAATTATCGGCCTGATTGGTTTAATCGACCGGGCAATACGCTGAATACAAATTGATAAAAATGAGGAAGTGATAATGAAACTTGGAATCCTGAACGGAATTGGCGGCAAGGTGATCGGTATAGATATGGACCGAATCAAGGCGGCAGAGAGCATGGGTTACGACTCTGTCTGGACAGCAGAGGCATACGGCAGCGATGCGGTAACGCCGGCAGCCTGGATATTGGCCCAGACCGACAAAATCAAGGTTGGTACGGCGATCATGCAGATGCCTGGCCGATCACCGGCTTGTAGCGCAATGACAGCGATGACACTGAACCAGCTCTCTAATGGACGATTCATTGTTGGTTTGGGTGCATCCGGGCCGCAGGTAGTTGAAGGCTGGCATGGTGTAGCTTATGGCAGGCCGATTACTCGAACAAAAGAGTATATCGAGATTATGCAGAAAATTTTTAACCGTGAAGCCCCTGTGGAACATGAAGGTTTTCATTACAGCATGCCTTACAGTGCTGATGATGGTACTGGCCTGGGTAAACCTTTGAAAAGTATTCTGCAGGCAGACCCCTCTATCAAGATTTACACAGCATCTATTACACCAAAAGGTCTTGAGACTTCAGCTGAAGTGGCTGATGGCGTGTTCCCGATATGGATGAGCCCTGAAAAATCTAACGTGTTAATGTCCTCCATCCAGAAAGGTCTGGATAAAGGTGGCAAGACCATGATGGAGTTCGACATTGCTCCTTTTGTTACCGTGGTTATTGGTGATGATGTAGACCATTGCCGAATGCCAATCAAAGGCAGTATGGCTTTATATATCGGCGGCATGGGCGCTCGAGAAAATAATTTTTACAACGATTATGCAAAGGCGCTCGGATATGAAGAAGCCGCAGCCAAGATTCAGGATCTGTTCCTTGCGGGCAAGAAAGATGAAGCCATGGCAGCTGTTCCTGATGAGTTGGTAGATGCCTGCCATTTAGTGGGTCCCGCAGGGCGAATCAAAGAGAGGCTGCAGGTCTGGAAGGAAGCAGGTGATTCCGGAAAGATCAGCAGCATGTTGCTTGGTGCCGGCCAGATCGAAGCACTTGAGCTGGTAGCGGGCGAACTCCTCTAGGGGCGTTAGGCCTAATACTTAAGGGAACGAGTATCTCAACTCAAAGTTACACCCTCAAGGCTTGTGCTGGCATTCATGAAATAAGCCAGCAGGATTGGGATGCCTGCGCAAACCCTGGCAGGTCAGGGGTTGAAACAGACCTGTCATTCGACCCCTTTCTGTCCTATGCATTTTTAAGTGCGCTTGAAGAGAGTGGCTCCGCTCTAGCGCAGACTGGCTGGGCGCCATATCACCTTGCGTTGGAGCACGAAACCAAGGGTATAGTTGGTGTTGTACCCATGTACCTGAAAAGCCATTCCCAGGGTGAGTATGTTTTTGATTACTCGTGGGCTGATGCCTTTGAACGAGCGGGTGGTCGCTACTACCCCAAGTTGCAGGTCTCGGTTCCGTTCACGCCCGCGACAGGCAGACGCCTTCTAACTCGCCCCGACGCCGAAGACCCTGAAATCGAGAAGTATCTTTTGTCGGGTCTGATGCAGGTTGCCGAAAAAATGGAAGTGTCGTCAGTCCACATTACCTTTTCGGACAAACATCAGTGGGACCAGATGGGTGAGCTGGGATTTCTGCAGAGAACACATAATCAGTTCCATTGGCAGAACGATAACTACAGTACCTTTGATGACTTTCTTGTTGCGCTTTCTTCGAAGAAAAGAAAAAATATAAAACGAGAGCGTCGAGGGGCGCTGGAATCTGGTATAGAGATTGAGCGAATAACCGGGTCTGACCTCACAGAAGAGCATTGGGATGCGTTCTACCGGTTTTATGTTGATACTGGCAATCGTAAGTGGGGATCGCCGTACCTGAAACGACAATTTTTTTCGATTATCGGTGAGACGATGCCGGATGATACGCTGCTGGTAATGTGTAAGCGTGATGGGCGATATGTTGCAGGTGCGATTAACTTCATTGGCGGGGAATGCCTGTTTGGCCGGAACTGGGGTTGCATCGAGCACCATCCGTATCTTCATTTTGAAGTTTGTTACTACCAGGCAATAGAGTTTGCCATCGAAAGAGGATTGAAGCGGGTTGAAGCCGGTGCACAGGGACAGCACAAGCTGGCACGGGGTTATCTTCCAACCCATACATACAGCGCGCACTGGATTGCCAACGAGTCTTTAAGAGATGCAATTGATAACTACCTGCAGGATGAGCGCCGGTATGTTGACGAAGAAATTGATTACATTACAGAGCAGGGGCCATTTAAAAAATTGATCGGAGAGGGCGAATAAGTAACCTGTACCCTGCAGCTATCACTGCTTTCCGATTCTCGTTAGTCCTTGATGAGGATGAACAGTTAGCACTTAGTTTCTAGCGCGCCAGTTCACTGCTGGTAATTGAGCGACTGAAGAACACCAACCAGAAAACCAGCGGCGAAATTTCCAAATCGGTTAGAATGGCGACCCGGCTGATCGAAGAAGTATCGACAGCGGGTAACCTTGGGCAAACGCAGGATCAACTCCAGAGTGTTGGGTCGACGATTGTCTCCAATATGACGGATATCGTGAAGAGTCTGCTGGTTATGAAGGAATCTAATCGTGCGGTAGACCCGACAGAAATTTCACAACTGGCTGATAAGGAGAAAGACTTTTACTACTCCGATTTTCCTGTTTTCCAAAGTATGAGTAAACAACTTAAAGTTATTGGCCAACACCTCGACAACGTCAACCTTATACTGTCACACCAGCAGGTTCTGGAAGTTGAGGAAGATATGTCTCTGGACGACCTGTCGTGACAATGTCTTGATGAACGGGGCCTGGTCCATCGGTCTTTAGCTGATTATTTCTCTATCAAAGCAGGCTCGTTCAGACTTCCTAACCCTAAATTCGCTCATGCCGCGAATAGATAAACCTTTTAAGCGCTTTGTCTTCCAGAACCGGTGCTTCAGGTCGAAGGCGCGATAGTACCGCGTAGGGGTCACCCCGAAAGCTATTGTTGAGTGGCGTGAGTGCGATACGTGGGGCAATCGGTGGTTGAGAAGCTTTACTCTGCCCCCCTAAGTGAAACATGATGTGCGACAAACTTTTAATGTAGAACAACAATATGTCCAATCGAATGAACGGCCAATGGCGTCTAAAGTCCCGTCCTGAAGGGATGGTACAAGAATCAGATTTTGAGTATGTGGAAGAGCCAGTAGAAGAGCTGGGAGACAACGAATTCCTGATTCGCAATCTTTATTTAGCATTTGAACCGGCGATGCGAGGTTGGTTAAACGACGTGAAGAGTTATGTGCCTCCGGTGCAAATAGGCGAGGTCATGCGTGCAGGTACTGTGGGTCAGGTTATTGAGTCCAATAACGAAAACTTCGCGCGCGGTGATTTTGTGCAGGGCCAGTTAGGCTGGCAGGAATATGCGGTTAATGATGGTGCGATGGGCTTGATGGGTGGTGTGTCAAAAATACAGCCCGGAATTCCCCCTTACCTGGTATTGAGCGCTCTTGGAGGCACCGGGCTCACGGCTTACTTCGGATTGCTTGACGTAGGCAAGCCAAACGAAGGTGATGTCGTAGTGGTCTCTGGCGCGGCTGGAGCGACTGGGTCGATTGCTGGTCAGATAGCACGAATCAAGGGTGCTTCCAAAGTGGTCGGCATTGCAGGCGGAGCTGAAAAATGTGCCTGGCTCACTGATGAGCTTGGCTTTGACTCAGCTATCGATTACAAATCAGAAGATGTTCAGGCGCGGCTAAATGAAGAATGCCCGAAGGGTATTAACGTCTTTTTTGACAATGTAGGAGGAGATATTCTTGATGCTGCTTTGTTGAACATGGCACAAAACGGTCGCATCGTGCTTTGTGGGGGAATATCCCAATACAACGAGTCGGTACTTCCCACTGGGCCAAGAAACTATATGCAACTGGTCATACGCCGATGCACCATGCAGGGCTTTATTGTTATTGACTACCTGCACAAGGCCGGTGAGGCTGTAAAAGAACTGTCAGGTTGGATTGAGAGCGGGGAACTGAAGCATGGGGAAGATATACAGGAAGGTATAGAGAATACCCCGAAAACTTTCCTCCGATTGTTTGAAGGCAAGAATGTCGGCAAGCAGTTATTGAAAATTGCTGAACCACCTTTGTAGTTACTCGTTGTCCGATTGGCATTTAATACACATTGATGCCTCCGGGTAGGCTTCGAGTCGGTTGAACGCTATGGGTTCTTCGCAGGACACGCAGAATCCGTAGCTATCAAGTTCGAGTCTTTGTTTTGCCTGCAGAACCGCTTTCAAGCGATTACTGGTGACATTGCGGTTGGCGATCAGGATGCTCTGGTTGTGAAGCTCATCCATCCTTGAAAGCCGACCCTGGTTATCCTTCAGTTTCACAGGTTTGGCGCCAGCTTCCGTTATCGAGAGCAGGTCCTTTAGCTCCTCTTCCAGCCGTTCCAGTGCTGCTTTCAGAATTGAACTCTGATTGTTTGTGAGCTCTGGCATCCTTAATCCCTGTAGGATTTGTCAATTCGGTCTAGTTTTCGAAGTAATGCTGGCCAGATGAATTCACCGCGTGTAGTGAGTGCTTCAGTCGAGGTGGTGCCTGCACGGGAATCGATAATATCAACCGACAGCGAACGGGTGGTAGCACCACCCGATTCCGCCAGAATCTGGTACCTGCAGGCCCGTTCGAGCCGAAAGATGGCTTGCCATGCGCCACCGGCATTAGGGCCACAGGCCATAGTGCCGTGGTTACGAAGAATCATGGCATTTTTGGCACCAAGGTCCTCAACGATGCGTTCCCGTTCGGCGAGGTTAGTCGCGACGCCTTCATAATCGTGATAAGCCAGGTCAGAATAAACGGCAATAGCCGTCTGGTTGAGAGGCTTCAGGCCATCTTCCTGGCAGCTGACGGCGACCCCGTAATCGGTGTGCAGATGGATGACGAACATGGCGTCATCACGTTTCATATGAACTGCGCTGTGGATGGTAAACCCGGCGCGATTGAACATGTAATTACTGTTCGTAAGCTGGTTCCCATCCAGATCAATGGTGAGCAGACTGCTGGCTGTTATTTCTTCGAACAACATGCCGTAAGGGTTAAGCAGGAAACGGTCTTCGTCGCCGGGAATCCTTGACGAGACATGTGTACCAACCAGGTCGTCCCAGCCTTCCAGCGCGATGAGCCGATAGAGGGCGGCAGTATCGACTCTTGCCTGCCATTCCAGATCATTCATTGCATCTTCTTTTCTGCTGCTCCAGGTACTTGTCGAGTTCATTGGCGAAGGTTTGGCGATTAGATTGATTAAGAGGTGGTGGCCCGCCGGTGTGTTCCCCGGAGGAGCGCATGGTATCCATGAAGTCCCGCAGGTTCAGGGTTTGTTTAATCGTGTCGTCGGAGTATCTTTCTCCGCGGGGATTAAGCGCGACGGCGCCTTTTTCCATCACTTCAGCTGCTAACGGAATATCTGCGGTGATAACCAGATCGCCTTCCTCGGTTCGTCTTACAATCTCGTTGTCAGCAACGTCAAATCCTTTTGGCACCTGCAGGAAGGTAATGCTTTTAGAAGCGGGCACCTTGATAAAACTGTTTGCGACCAGTGTCGCTTGAGTTTCTGTTCGGATAGCAGCTCGAAAAATTATTTCCTTCACAACAACAGGGCAGGCATCTGCATCGACCCAGATAGTCAATTTAAAAGTTTTCCTTGTGTGTTCTCAAATCCAGTTCAAGTGTCCAGGCATTCCTGGGCTGGCGATAGAGATACATGTAAGCCTCTGCGATACCAGTTAATCCGATCAGTCCGTCCTCACCTGCTATCTCTGCGAACTTGGGGTAGGCCGTGACGACCTTCTCTCCCATAATTCCGCCATCGATCACAATATGACCGAGGTGAATTCCCTGTGGTTGGAACTCCCGGGCAAGACTCTGGGCCATTGCGCGCAGTCCAGCTTTGGCGGCCGTGAATGCAGCAAAGTTGGGCTTGCCTCGCATAGAGGCACTGGCGCCCGTAAAGATAAGGGTGCCTGCTGCTCGTTCCAGCATGGCCTTTAGCGTCGCCTGAGCGAACACAAAGCCACCCAATGTACAGACTCGCCACGCGTTCTCAAAGTATTCTGCTTCCATGGTGAGAAAATTGCCGGGGAAGTTGTTGCCTGCGTTGTAGATGGCAAGATCGATCGGGCCGATAGCCTCTGCTTTTTTGATCAGTGTGTTTGCGGAAGATAGGTCAGTTGCATCAGCTACGATACCAGTCGCTTGGCCGCCGGATGAGGAAATTATTTCGACCACGGCGTCCAGGCTCGTCTGGGTGCGACCAGAAACGATGACATGCAAGCCTTCCTCTGCTGCTTTTACAGCCAGGTAAGCGCCCAGACCTTCGGCTGGGCCGACGCCAAGGATAACAGCGGTTTTGGTCATGAATAATTACCTCTACCAGTTTTCACCAAATGGTCGAATGACAGTATCAAACGTCCATGCGGACTTGGGTTGATGGGCGACTTGCCAGACATGTTCTGCAATGTCTTCCGGGTAGCAGAAAAAGTCATCTGGTTTGTCTGCATATCGTTCACGTGTCCAGGGAAGGGAGATAGCTGCGTCGATTGCAACGTAGGCTACATGAACGCCCTTGGGGCCGGCGTGCCGCGCCATAGACTCCGCCAGAATACGCTGGGCTGCTTTGGTGGGTGCGAACCCGGAGAAAAAACCCTTGCCGCGATATGCAGATGTGTTGCCTGTGCAGACGATTGCACCATGACCCTTCTCAATCATAGCGGGTGCCAGTTCCTGCCCAAGCTGAAGCAGGGCCATGGTGTTGACCTCAAAGTTCTTCATTAAGGTAGAGGGTTTGATAGACAGGAAGTCCCCAAAGGCGGCGCCAACGGCATTGTGAATGACGATATCCGGGTCCCCTAGTGACTGCCGGATCTTACTCAACGTTGAAGAAAGGACTTCGGGGTCTGATACGTCACAGGTGAACGGAGTAGCGGATTCAATCTCACTTGAAAGCTCGTTTAGTCGTTCAGTGTTTCGCGCGATCATGGCTACCCGGTAATCAACCGCGAAGCGCCTGACGATAGCAGCACCGGTGCCGGGCCCAACGCCCGTAACGAGGCATAGTGGTTTCATAGCATAATTCAAATATTATGTGGCCTATTATCATAACGATATGAACACAACTCCGCCATGATCGACTAAATAGGCTGTGCAGCGGCGTTCGCTCTACGAATAATTCCAGTTGAGACGAGGCATGTTCGATGACCAGAAAGTTTTTCATTACCGACGTATTTTCTGAGGGACCGTACGCGGGAAATCAACTTGCAACGATGCCAGATGCGTCTGGGATATCCACGGAAGAAATGCAGCGGATTGCGAGGGCTTTCAATTTTTCGGAAACGACATTTATTACCGGTGGTTCTCTCGAGAAGGGGTTCGATGTGCGGATTTTCACGCCTAATAGTGAGCTGCCGTTCGCGGGCCACCCTACGCTCGGTACCAGTTACCTTATACGAAACGAGATTTTAAAATCGAATGTCGGTGAACTGACGTTGAACCTGGGGGTTGGACCGATCCCCGTCACATTCGCAGACGACGGCATACTATGGATGACGCAAAACCAGCCGGAGTTTGGCACTTCGTTCGATCCGGCTGATGTTGCTACTGATCTTGGTTTGGAGCCGGCAGATATTGATGCAAGGTTTCCCTGTCGAAACGTTTCAACTGGCCTGGAGTTCTTGCTGGTACCGCTGGTTTCTTATGCGGCGCTGAAGAATGCCTATGTGGGCCAGGGTCAGTTAGCTCAATCGTGTTTCCTGTTTTGTGCAGGCGGGTACAACTCGGAGCAACGAGTCCAGGCGAGGATGTTTGCGGCGGGATTGGGGGTCATGGAAGATCCGGCCACCGGCAGTGCTAACGGTTGTCTTGCGGCGTACCTTGCTGAGTATGAGTATTTTGGCCCTGGACCGGTTGATGTGAGCGTGGGGCAGGGGTATGAAATTGAGCGACCCTCACAGCTCTATCTGCAGAGTGAGAAACGTACCGATGAATTCTCGATTCGTGTTGGTGGCAAAGTGCGACTGGTAGCTGAGGGAGAGTGGAAGGTTTAGCGTTTAATACAAGCGCGTGATTTAGGGACCGGCATCTTCTTTGATGAATTCAGTACCTCCGGGAACTTGACCTTTTCTTCATAGCGATCAATCCAGCGACAAATTCAGGTCATTTGACGCGAGTTTTCAGTATGCGCTCCTACCTCGGACGCCGAGGGCTCTTTATTAGTGACGCTGAGGGCTCTTTACGTGACGCTGAGGGCTCGTTACGTGACGCTGAGGGCTCTTTATTAGTGACGTTGAACGCGAACCCGAGATCGTTCAGTGTAGCTGCCCTGTTTTGCGCAACTGCATCCTGGTCAAACACCCCCACAGAGATTCGGTCGGCATAGTCACCAAGCGCGACATACAGGTAGTCCTTAATGCCTGAGTCCGCCAGTTTCTGAAGGTCATCTGACGCAGCGCTGCTGCTGGTGTATTCGCGGGAAACGACTATAAACCCAAGAGATTCCTTTGTAGGGGTGTCTTCTAAACTTTAGTGCAGATTGTTTTTGTCAAGACGGGTTCTGGCGGCCGTAATGTCTTCACTTCGGTCCAGGGGCCCTATTCTCAGGTCTCCGCCGGCATCATAAAGTCAGATACATTATATTTAGAGCTTTTCAGGATAGCTCACCTGTCGCGCTTAATCGACCCAATACAGATGCTCATCATACGACCATGAACGATTCGGTGAAGTTTGAAGTCATGTTCCTTTCCTGGGCTTTAGTGCTAAGGTTTAGAGCTGGTTTTTTGCAGCTTGGCTAATATTTATGAATGAACCTATTTCAGGCGTATCCCCATATGGTCATGCCATCGGGATGTCTGTGCAAGACACCACAGATTCTAAGCTGACCGTAAAAGTACCCTATGCGGCGCACCTGGTTGGCGATCCAGACACCGGGGTTATTCATGGTGGCGTAATCACTGCTGCGCTGGATAACGCCTCTGGGTCGGCCGTAAGAGTGAGTAAAGACTGGCACGACGAGCTGAGCATGGCGACGCTGGACATTCGAATTGACTATATGAAACCAGCGACTCCGCACGTTGACCTGCTGGTTACGGCGGAATGCTACAAACGAACAAAAACGATTGCTTTTGTCAGGGCCGTTGCCTATCACGAAAGTGAAGACGATCCGGTGGCCACATCGGTGGCAACCTTCATGATGGGTACGCCCAACCAGCGGAGGTCCTGAAATATGCAGATATTGAAACAACTGAGAGAAGAAGGCCGTGCAGAAGATATGCAGGCGTTGCTCGACCACATTCCATACGCGAAATTTATGGGAGTACAGGTCGACAGGAAGGGAAATGAGGTCACTACCATCCTTCCGTTCAATGAAATGTTAATTGGTAACACAATGCTTCCCGCGATACATGGCGGTGCGATTGGTGCATTCCTCGAACTCACCTCGTTGATTCAGCTTTTGTTTAACACCCAATGCGAACGACTGCCCAAGACCGTAGACGTCTCAATTGATTACCTTCGGTCGGGTCGACCGGTGGAAACATTTGGGCGTGCGGTGGTCACTCGTCAGGGACGTCGTGTGGCCAATGTTCGTGCCGAGATTTGGCAGGATGAATTCAATAAGCCTATTGCCGCGAGCCACGGTCACTTCCTTCTAACGCCTGTTTAGCCCTGTATTTAAACTCAATTCAAAAAGGGCCGGGGGGTAACGGGCACGGCTGGACTTTGTAAGGCCTAATCCATGACAAAAATGAGGTTTTTACTCCGAGCGCAATTTCGTTATCCTGACCGCTGACAATCATTCACTATTCCTGAGAGGAAGATTCATGGGAGATGTATATATCGTAGAAGCTTGCCGGAGCCCAATTGGTAAGCGAGGCAAAGGGCTGGCTGGACTGAAACCGGCTGACCTTTTGGGTAAAGTACAAAAAGCTGCACTCGATCGAAGTGGTATTGCGCCAGAGAAGATTGACCAGGTCGTCGGTGGTTGTGTTTCCCAGGTAGGTGAGCAGACTTTTAATATCGCTCGGATTGCCTGGTTGAGTCAGGGATTACCGCTTGAGGTCGCATCAACAACAGTGGACGCGCAGTGTGGTTCCAGCCAGCAGGCAACTTCCATGGCAGCGTCGATGGTCGGTGCTGGTATCGAGGATGTTGTGATGAGCTGTGGTGTTGAGATGATGTCTCGCGTTCCGCTGGGTGCAGCGATGAAAGATGGCTCTCCGATGGGTGAGAATTACGCAAATCTCTACCAGCCAACTAGCCAGTTTATCGGTGCGGCGATGATCGCCGAGGAATACCAGGTTACTCGCCAGGATACAGACCAGTTCGGACTCGAGAGTCAGGAAAAAGCGATCCAGGCATGGGAAGAGGGTCGATTTGATCGGGAAGTTGTAAGTATCGAAGCGCCGATTCTGAATGAAAAATTCGAGCCGACCGGTGAAACCCGGATGATTACAAAAGACGAGGGGCTAAGGGCAACCACGTTTGATTCTCTCGCAGGCCTTACGCCTGTGCCTGGGCAGGAGATTCATACCGCTGGTACAAGTTCACAGGTATCTGATGGCGCAGCGGCGATCATTATGGCTTCAGGCGAAGCCTGCGAACGTCTTGGCGTTAAGCCTCGTGCAAAGATTGTGTCGACGACACTGGTTGGTGTCGATCCTGTCACCATGCTGAAAGGGCCGATTCCTGCGAGCCGTAAAGCCCTGGACCGCGCTAACCTGACAATTGACGACATCGATGTGTTTGAGGTCAATGAGGCCTTTGCCTCCGTTGTTCTTGCATGGCAGAAAGATCTTGGTATTGATCCTTCAAAGGTCAATGTTAACGGTGGTGCGATTGCCCTGGGTCACCCTACAGGCAGTACAGGAGCACGTTTGATCACGACTGCGCTGCATGAACTTGAGCGCACCGGTGGCCGGTATGCACTGATTGCAATGTGTTGCGGTGGCGGTCTTGGGACAGGGACTATTATTGAGCGTCTCGACTAGGCTCATCTAACCAGCATAAAAAAAGGGGCTTACGCCCCTTTTTTTATGCTGGTACATTTTTACTTTTTGTCGAAAGGCGATATCCAGGCCCGTCATACCGTGGAGGAGCGCATTCGCCGAGAATTCCGGATCCGATGCGCCTTCTGCGAGTCTGAAGTTTTCCATCCGATCCAGTATGACCTTGAACCCGATGTTCATTTCTCGGCGGCTGAGTGCGGCACCAAGGCAATGGTGTACACCTTTGCCGAAGGCAACCTGGTCTTTCAAGTTGTCGCGCATCAGATTGAATTTTGCTGCTTCAGGAAACTGGTTGTCATCGTGGTTGGCAGAGGCGAACCGGGCGAACAGAATTGAATTCTCGGGGATGGTAACCCCGTGCATTTCAACTTCTCGAGTCGTCCTGCGGAACATGTTTGATGATGGGCTTGAGATTCGCAGCACTTCTTCAACGAGTCTTGAAATCATTTCTGGAGAAGGGTCGTCTTTGAGCAACTGGTATTGATCAGGGTTTTCGATCAGCAGCCAGAGGCCTTCTGTCAGGGATGCGCTGGTCGTTTCATTGCCTGCCACGAGAATTTGGGACAGCATCGACAGACATTCAGCGTCAGTGAGTGGTTGCTCGCCATCAAAGCTGGCATTGACCAATTTGGATAGAATATCATCAGCTGGTTCTGCGCGACGTTCGTTCATTCGAGCAACGAAATAATGTTGGAACTCCACCATGTCTTTGGCTGCTTGGAGTATCCCTTCCTTGTCTAGTTGTTGGCTGAGGTTCCCGATAAAGGCCTCAGTCCATTTACGGAATAACGGAAGGTCTTCCTGTGGTGCTCCGAGCTGCGAAATAATTACCCTTAGTGGCAGGGGCACGCCAAATTTTGACAGGAATTCGCATTCACCCTTGTCAATAAAAGTGTCGATCAACTCGTTTGAGAGGTTTTCAATAAAGGGCTCGAGGCTCTTCAGGCTTGAGGGCGAAAAGGCTCCGTCGACGAATTTACGATAGCGTCTTTGATTGGGTGGATCTTCTGTCAGCATCGTGGGCACGTTTTCGTACCCGGATTTGAGAACCGCTACAACTTCAGGGTCTTCAGATCCGGCCATGGCGCGAGTCGGGCCCATCATGCGGCTGGAAAATGTTTTGTGGTCTTTCGCAATCTGGATGACATCTTCATAGCGTGAAACAAAAAAAATGCCGGAATTCGGAGTCCTGGAATACCGGTGCTTCATCCCGTAGTCGTCTGTTCATCCCCCAGGGAGATTTTAAAATATCCGGATGCATCGGGCTGATTTGATGGACAGGACAGGTCGCGACTCGTGCAACTTCATCGGACATTACTTAGGAACTCCGGTATTTTTTAAGATCGGACAGAATACCACTAAAACAGCCAGGTGTGATTGTAATCCGCTATACTTCTTTACTTGTTTATCGATAGGCAAAAACGTGATTAATAAGCAGGTTGTACTCGCAAGACGTCCCTCGGGTGTTCCCGTTCCGGAAGATTTTCAGGTTGTGGAGACAGAGGTCGCAACACCGGGCCCTAATGAAGCGCTGCTTGAGAATCTTTATGTGTCGCTGGATGCAGGTTTCAGGAACTGGATGGATGAGGGCTCCGGTGACGATGTGCTGCCAGCGATGGAACTTGGGTCTCCGGTAATGGGGTTGACGGCTGGCCGCGTTGTTGAATCCAATCGAGAAGACTTGAAAGTGGGTGAGGTACTGGTCGGACGGCTTGCCTGGGAAGCTTATTCAATTGCCACCGACCAGGACCTGCTGGTTCCTATCGAGGAAAAATTTCAGCAACCGGAGAACCTGTTTCTGGGATTGCTGGGGGATACTGGTCTTTCCGCCTACTTCGGCTTAGAGCGTGTTGCTAAATTGCAGCCCGGGGAAACGGTTGTAGTATCTGCAGCCGGTGGTGCTGTTGGAAATGCAGCCGGGCAGATTGCAAAAGCAATGGGTGCAGGGAAAGTTATTGGGTTTGCTGGGGATACCGAGAAGTGTAAATGGTTAGAAGAAGAGGTCGGTTACGACGCAACCATCAACTACAAGACAGATGATATTGGTAAGGCACTTGGTGAACATTGTCCCGATGGCATTGATGTCTATTTCGACAATGTGGGTGGAAACCTGCTGGAGCCAGTGTTGGACCATATTAACTACCAGGCACGTATTGCATTTTGTGGTGCTGTGGCCGACTACACTTCAGAAAACGGTACGGGGCCTAGTAATCTCTTCAGGCTGGTAGCTAATTGCGCGAAGCTTGAAGGATTTATGACTCACTACTGGACCGCAGATTATGAAGTCGCAAGAGAAGTTCTCGTCGGTTGGCTGGAATCAGGCAAGCTCAAGAGCTATGAGGCGCGATACCAGGGCGTGGAGAACTGCGGTGTGGCATTCAGTGACATGCTTAACGGGAAAACTTTTGGGAAGACAATCGTCAAGGTTATTGCCGATTCATGAAGTATCCTAATGCGACCCTGTGGTATGTGGTTTTCCTGCTGACGCTTGCGTCGACATTGTCTTTTATCGATCGGCAGATTCTCAACGTGATGATCGGCCCTATCAAACGGGATCTTGGGGGACTCTCAGATACCGAGATATCATTGATCATTGGGCTAGCGTTCTCTGCAGTTTATTCACTGACCACGTTACCGCTTGCACGAATCGCGGACAGGTATAGCCGCCGTAACGTTATTGCCGCGGGTATTTTCAGCTGGAGCCTGATGACGGCGCTGGCTGGCATGGCGAATTCATTCTGGGCGCTTTTTGGCGCACGTATGGGGGTCGGGGTCGGTGAGGCGTCTCTCGGGCCGGCCACGCAATCAATTCTCGCGGACTACTTTGAACAGCATCGCCTACCCCTTGCTTATGGAATAGTCGCAGCAGCTCCGTTTATCGGAACAGGTCTTGCGAACATTGTCGGTGGACCGCTGATAGATTATCTGGAGGCTCGCCCGCTGCTAGTGATGCCAGTCTTTGGCGAGATGTATTCCTGGCAGACAGTGTTGGTTGTCGTCGGGCTTCCCGGCATATTGCTGACGCTACTGATGTTTACGATTAAGGAACCTAAAAGGGAAGGCGCTAGCGCTGATCGTACTGAAGGGTATTCCTATCGCGAGCTCTGGCAGTTTTGCCTATCTCGCCGAAAATATCTTACCTATCATTTCATTGCCTACCTTTGCCTGTCGATTCAGGGTTTTGCCTTTCTGACGTGGATCGTAGAATTTTTTGTTCGAATTCATGGCTGGACTCGCACAGAGATTGGCCTAACCTATGGCAGTATTGCACTCATCGTGGGGATCATGGGAAGTATCGGTGCTGGCTACTATGCCGGTTACTGGTTGGCGAAAGGCAGGGCAGATGCGCCGATGCGTTTGGCTTTTTATGGCACGATTGGCCTGGGTCCGCTGGCGGTGATTATGCCGCTGGTTTCAAGTGACTGGCTTGCAATTGCTATTATTATTCCGATTACGTTCTTTATGGCGATGCCTCCGGGGCTTTCTAATGCGGCGCTCCAGGCGATTTCGCCAAACAGGTTGAGAGGCCAGATGATTGCAGTGTATTTGATCTGCGTAAGCTTTTTGTCCTACTTGTTCGCACCTTTGATTATCGGGCTAATGAACGATTACGTGTTCGGACGGGAAGATGCTATAGGTTTGTCGCTCGCATCGCTCGCGTTCGTGAATTATGCGATAGCCGCGGTATGTCTATACCTTTGCCTGGATCCTCTGAAGGATGCTGTCGCCAGGGTGCGAGAGTTTGCGGAAGACTAATTTCAGTGGAAGTTAGCGGGGTTATCTTGCTTTTGCCCCACCGCCGACCCGAAGTATTTCCCCACTTATCCAACTGGCCGCATCTGACGCAAGGTAAATACACGCTGTGGAAATGTCCTCGGGGGTGCCAAGTCGGCCCAATGGAATATTCCATTCTTCCAGGACTTGATCCAGTTGGCTTTCATCCCGGCCAATAGCTTTCAACATCACTTCTGTTGGGATGGCCCCTGGCGCAACAGCGTTGACCCGAATGTCCGGCGCAAATTCCGCAGCCAGAGTCCAAGTCAGGGAATTGGTACCGGCTTTTGCGGCACCGTAGTGAGCACTACCGGGAACAGGTCCGGTGCCTGCGCCGGAGGTAATGTTGATGATTGCGCCTTTCTCCATGTACTTGGCTGCCGTGATGGAGCCGGTATAGATAGAGGTCAGGTTCAGGGCAATCGTCCTATCCCATTCGTCGCGCGGTAACTCGCGGATGGGCATTCTCATGGGCGAACCACCAGCGTTGTTCACCCAGATAGTGAGCTTGCCGAAGGTGTCGACCGCTGCCCGGGCTAGCGCATCTAGTGCGGTATCGTCGGTGACGTCGGTTGTTATCGCAATAGCTTCTCCTCCGCCTTCACGAATGGCTTCTGCTACAGCCTCAATCTCGTTCGTTCTGCGCGCAGCGACAACCACCTTGGCCCCGGCTTTGGCGAAATCTTTTGCGATGCCTTCCCCAATACCCCTGCCAGCGCCGGTGACGACAGCTACCTGTCCTTCTAGACTATATCTCTCAAGTACACTCATGTTCAGGCGGCAGCTTGCTTTGCGTCTTCAAGTCGCGTTTTAAGTTCTCTGAGCTCTTTGTGGAGCTCTTCGGGAACATGGTTTCCATAGCTGGCGTAGTAGTCTTCAATCAGTGGGATCTCTTCAAGCCATCCGTCGACTTCTACCCGGAGTAGTTCCGCAATCTGATCATTGGAAAGACCAAGACCCGAAAAATCCAGCCCATCAACGTTGGGCAGGTTACCGATAGGTGTTTCAACTGTCTGTGCCGTACCCTCACATCGTTCGAATATCCATTTCAAGACACGGGAATTTTCACCGAACCCTGGCCATATAAATTGGCCATCGTCGTCCTTTCTGAACCAGTTGACGTAGTAAATTTTGGGAAGCCTAACGCCCTTCTGCTGGCCCGTGTTAATCCAATGACTCCAGTAGTCGGCCATGTTGTAGCCGCAGAAGGGGAGCATCGCCATGGGGTCTCGTCGAAGCTCGCCGATTTTTCCCGCAGCAGCCGCGGTTTTTTCGGATGAAACAATGGAGCCAAAGAAGGTTCCTTGCTGCCAGTCCCTGGCCTCGTTCACGAGCGGTACAACCGTTGCTCTTCTTCCGCCAAATAGAATGGCGCTAATGGGAACGCCCTTCAGGTCTTCCCATTCATCTGCGATAACGGGACATTGGGCGGCAGATACCGTGAACCTTGCGTTGGCGTGAGCTGCCGGTGTTCCAGAGTCCGGCGTCCAGTCATTACCCTTCCAGTCGATCAGGTGTGCGGGTGCATCGCCTATACCTTCCCACCAGACATCGCCATCATCGGTTTCGGCAACGTTAGTAAAGATACAGTTTTCGGTAAGGCTATCCATGGCATTGGCGTTGGAGTCCATGCCGGTTCCTGGCGCGACACCAAAAAACCCGGCTTCAGGGTTAATCGCGTAAAGCTGGCCATCATCGCCAAATTTCATCCAGCAGATATCGTCACCTACTGTTTCAACAGTCCAGCCAGGAATAGTAGGAACGAGCATCGCCAGATTGGTTTTGCCACATGCGCTGGGGAACGCGCCGGCAATGTAATGGGACTGACCTGCAGGATTAGTCAGTTTCAGAATCAGCATATGTTCCGCGAGCCAACCTTCGTCCCGCGCCATAACAGAAGCGATTCTTAGCGCAAAGCATTTTTTACCGAGCAAGGCATTGCCGCCGTAACCGGAACCGAACGACCAAATCTCGCGTGTTGTCGGGAAATGGGCAATGTGCAGTTTCTCTGGATTGCATGGCCATGGGGCATCTGCTGCGTCGTCATCCAGGGGGACACCCACTGAGTGCACGCAGGGGACGAATTCTCCGTCTTCGCCCAGTTCATTCAGAACGGGCTGGCCGACCCGGGTCATGATGTGCATGCTGGTGACGACGTAAGGTGAATCAGTGATTTCGATACCGATATGGGCGATCGGCGAGCCTACAGGTCCCATTGAAAAGGGGATGACGTACATAGTTCGGCCGCGCATACAACCGTCGAACAAGTCGGTCAGCGTTGAACGCATTTGATCAGGTTCTATCCAGTTGTTGTTCGGCCCCGCATCCTGTTCTTCTTCTGAACAGATATACGTCCTGCTCTCTACCCGTGCGACATCCGCCGGATCCGAACGTACAAGGTAGCTGTTAGGTTTTTTTTCTTCGTTTAGTTTTTTTGCGACACCTGCGTCTAAAAGCAGGCCCCACATGCGGTTGTATTCCTCGGTGCTGCCATCGCAAATAACCACGGCATTTGGTTGGCAAAGGTCTTTCATCTCTTCGAGCCAAGCCGCGAGCTTGTTGTGTTTCAGCATCAATTTCCGCCCTTTTTGTTTGTGCTGGTACCCATAAAATTGCCACCGAAGCCGCTGGGTCGTAAGTCGCGGAAGAATAACGTATTCGGTTCTCTAAATCGACGCGTGGCTATGGTTTTTATGGGTTTCCATTTGAGTCCGTATTAATGGGTTGACTCAGTTTGTGAGGGTTGCAGGGCAAGGTTCTGTTACGATGCGCATCATGCAACTCCAGCCCTCCAGAAATCTCGATGAATACCGGCCCTATTGGGCCGAATGTTTCGGTATTGCACCATTTTTGCCCACCTCAAGGGCGGAGATGGATGCCCTGGGCTGGGATAGCTGTGATGTGATCATTGTAACCGGGGATGCCTATGTGGATCACCCCAGCTTCGGCATGGCCGTTATTGGCCGGGTGCTGGAAGCGCAGGGTTTCCGGGTTGGTATCATCGCGCAGCCCGAGTGGCGGGGGACGGAAGAATTTTCTGTCCTGGGAAAGCCTAATCTGTATTTTGGGGTTGCCGCGGGCAACATGGATTCCATGATTAATCGTTACACGGCGGATAAGAAAATTCGCCATGACGATGCCTATACGCCAGGTAACATCGGTGGGCGCCGGCCTGACAGGTCGGTCATTGTTTATTCCCAGCGTTGCCGGGAAACTTATCCAGACGTGCCGATTGTCATAGGAAGCATCGAGGCAAGCCTTAGGCGTATTGCACATTTTGATTACTGGAGCGAAAAAATACGCCGATCGGTCCTGCTGGATGCAAAAGCCGACATGCTGTTGTTTGGTAATGCAGAACGGGCAATCGTTGAGCTGACGCATCGGATGGCATCCGGTGAGGCAGTGGCAGATATACAGGATATTCGGGGCACGGCCTATGTGACGGATGAGCCACTTGCAGGCTGGCGTGGACTGGATGAGACCCGGCTGCCGGATGAAAAGGCTGATAGCGGCGTTCGGTTGATGATGGAATCAGCGCCAGAATATATTGAGCTGCCATCCTTTGAATCGGTTCGGGGTGACAAGGCTCTGTATGCGCATGCGTCACGTCTGCTGCACCGGGAAACGAATCCGGGTAATGCTCGCGCGCTGGCACAGCGCCATGGAGACAAAATTGTTTGGCTGAATCCACCGCCGATTCCGCTAACGACACCGGAACTTGACTGGGTGTTTGAGCGGCCTTATCAGAGAATCCCTCATCCTGGATACGGCGAGGATAATATTCCCGCCTATGAGATGATCAGGCATTCGGTCAATATCATGCGCGGCTGCTTTGGCGGCTGTACCTTTTGTTCGATTACCGAACATGAGGGTCGTATTATCCAGAGCCGATCAGAAGAATCGATCATAAACGAGATTAGCGAAATCCGGGACAAGTCCCCGGCGTTCACTGGCGTGATTTCAGATCTTGGTGGTCCCACCGCAAACATGTGGCGCCTGAACTGCAAAGACAAGGAAATCGAAGAGTCGTGCCGAAGACCTTCATGTGTCTATCCCTCGATTTGCAAGAATCTGGATACTGACCAGACCCCACTGATTTCCCTTTACAGAAAAGCGCGTGAAGTGGAGGGGGTCAAAAAGGTCCTGATTGCATCGGGTCTGCGTTATGACCTTGCGGTTGAGACGCCGGAGTACGTTAAGGAATTGGTGACAGAACATGTCGGTGGTTACCTGAAGATCGCGCCGGAGCACACAGAACAGGGCCCGCTTTCCAAAATGATGAAGCCTGGTATCGGGACTTACGATACTTTTAAGGCGATGTTCGAGAAATACTCGAAAGAAGCAGGTAAAAAACAGTACCTGATCCCGTATTTTATTGCGGGTCATCCTGGAACGACCGATGACGATATGCTAAATCTCGCGAGATGGCTGAAGGAAAACGGTTTTCGAGCCGACCAGGTGCAGACGTTCTATCCATCACCCATGGCCACTGCGACTGCCATGTATTACTCGGAAAGAAATCCGTTGAAGAGAGTCGCTCGATCTTCTGAGCATGTCAGTGTGGTGGCAAAGGCAAGACAACGCAGGTTGCACAAGGCCTTCCTGCGCTACCACGATCCGGACAACTGGCCCATGCTGCGTGAAGCGCTTCGGAAAATGGGTCGCAGTGATCTGATCGGTAACGGGAAGATGCACCTGATACCAAGAACGCAGTTTTCAAAGCCCGGCTACCGCGGTTCTCGTCCATTTTCGACTCAGCACAATGGTCTACCGAAAAACCCAGGACAAAAAAGCCGCAAATAGCTTTTAAAGGTCAGACTGCCTCTGCAATGTCCAGGGTATCTCTGAGCTCTCGTTTGAGAAATTTCCCACTGGCGTTGCGAGGCAAGTGATCGTCGCTGAGCCAGATATAGCGAGGTATCTTGTGTTTGGCCATATGTTGAAGGCAAAAGGCTCGAATATCATCAGCGGTCGCAACGGTGCCTGGTTTCAGATAGATCGAAACGCCAACTTCTTCGCCCAGTCTGTCGTCAGGGACGCCAAACACAGAGCATTCTGCAATGCTTGCCATCTTGTGCAGTGTTGTTTCAACTTCACTGCAATAAATGTTCTCGCCGCCCCGAAGGACCATGTCTTTCACTCGGTCAACAATGAAAATGAAGCCGTGTTCATCGATCGTCGCCACGTCTCCAGTGTGCAGCCAGCCTTCGGTGATTGACTCTGCGGTGGCTTCTTCACGATTGATGTAGCCCTTGATGACAGGTGCACCCCTGACCCAGAGCTCGCCAGGTTTACCCTGAGGAAGTTCGTTGCCGTCTGTATCGACTACTTTCACCTCGAAGACGGGCATGGCGGGTCCACAGCTGGCGGGTTTATCCAGAAAGAAAATACCGCCAATGGAGGTGATAATGCCGCAGGTCTCCGTCATGCCATAGCCGGTACCTGGGCTAGCATTTTTAACTGCTTTGTCGATTTTTCCAACCAGATCGGGTTGTAGTTGCGCGCCCCCGCCGCCAACGGATTTTAGTGATGATGTATCGTAATGGTCAAAATCCGGGTGGCTAATCAGCTCACGAGACATCACGGGTACGCCGGTCAGGCTGGTAATTTTCTCGGCCTCGATGATCTTGAGTGCTTCACCAGCATCCCAGCGGTACATGTGAATCAGTTTCCCTCCGGCCATGGTTGTGCCCTGGGCGAGGCAGTTGTTGGCAGTCACGTGGAACATGGGTGTTGTTACCAGTGCTGATGGTGGTGCTACCTCTTCAGGATTGGGTAGTTCGACGTTATTGATCCGGGCGGTAGAGAGGCCGTTTACCTGTGCGGCGAAACCAAGGTTCATGATGTTGTGTACGCATCCACGGTGGGTTAATTGTGCGCCTTTTGGATAGCCGGTTGTCCCGGAAGTATAAAAAATACAGGCATCGGTATCAGGATCCACATTCACTTCAGGCAGATCACCGCCGGTAGCGATGACTTCCGCATAGTCGATGACACCGCCTATAGCATTAGGAAGTCGTACTCCGACGGTAGTGATATCTGGGAATTCATCCCGGATATTGAGGTATCGAGCCAGACGCTCTTGATCGCAGAACAGAACCTTCGGTGATGAATCTTTCAGGCCATAGGTCATCTCATCTTCTACCCACCAGGCATTCATGCCAACGACGGTGACACCTGTGGAAACGCATGCCCAGTAGAGAAGTAACCATTCAGGGTAGTTTCGAAGGGCTATCGCTACCCTGTCTCCAGGGTTAACACCCTGGTTGCGAAGCCAGTTAGCGATTGAAGCGGCTTCACGATGTGCATCTGCATAGGTCCAGCGCTCCTCACGGAAGACCAGGTAGTCATTAGCGGCGTGGGCTGCTGCGGCTAACCAGATTTCGCGCAGGCTGGGTGGGGCCTCTGAATAGACCCGCATGGGGGAACCGCGAACTTCGATTTCCTTGTAATGGAAGGGGGCTCCCTCGGCGATGAGGGCATCCCAGGTTTCCTTATAAATATCGTACATCATTGGCTCCACGAACTTCAAAGATTGGGTAAGATAGGGATTCTCTCCACCGGTTGCAAATGCTGTATCTTTTTTCAGGGTGGCTCCAGGTAGACGCGAGGATTAGAAGTGACATATTTATTGGAAGGTTTAAAGGTCGTTGACCTTGCCAGTTTTCTGGCAGCACCAGGCGCAGCGACATTGATGGCAGACTATGGAGCAGAGGTTATCAAGATCGAACCTCCCGGCGGGGATGGCTACCGGCGCCTGCACGGCAATTGGAAGACAGACTATAACTGGCAGCTGACTTCTCGCAATAAGCTGGGGATGTCATTGGATATCACGACGGATGAAGGCCACGAGGTCCTGATGAAACTGCTCGATGATACGGACGTGCTGGTTACAAATTTTCGGAATGACCAGCTTGAAAAGTATGGAATGAGTTATGAAGCCCTTCACGTTAGGTTCCCTCGCCTTATTGTTGCCCAGTTGACTGGATATGGAAACCTTGGGCCGGACAGAAAGCGGCGCGGATATGACTCTACCGCCTGGTTTGCCAGAACCGGGATCATGCAGCTGATGAAGCCCAAGGATGCGCCTCCTGTCTTTCCGGCTGGGGGGGTCGGAGATCATTCAACGGCAATGTCGCTGTTCGCCGGGGTAATGATGGCGCTGTTTAAACGTGAGAAAGAGGGTGAGGGCAGCTTTGTTGAAACGTCGCTTATCGCGAGTGGCTGCTGGGCGAATGGTATGAGCCTGCAGGGTGCAATTTCGGGATTTGACCTGGGGGGGTTCCTGGATAAAAGTAGTCGGAGCCCTTTCGCCATGGTGTACGAGACCAGGGACAGGCGATTCGTTATTCTGGTATTTACTAATCCTCCCAAGGAATGGCCGGAGTTCGCGAATGCTCTTGGACATCCTGAATGGCTGGAAGATGACCGGTTCCAGGATATGCGTACCTTGATGCGGCATCGTGATGACCTGAAAGAGATTATTGCTGAGGCGATTGGCGCAATGAACCTGAAGGACGTGAGCCTTGCGCTAGATAAGTTCGAACTGACCTTCGGTGTCATTGATGGGCTGACGGATGTCGTGCAGGACGCACACCTGATCGAAAACGGCGTGGTCATTAAAACTGAATCGGATGATCCTGAGTTTGAATGGACAATAGCAAACCCGATCAAAATTTCCGGTGAAGCCTGTAAGCCAGCAATCGATCCACCGCTTTATGGGGAGCATTCACGAAAGATTCTTCTGGATCATGGTTTCACCGAAAAGGAAATCGAATCCCTGATCCGGGACAAGGTGGTTTTTGCCGGAGAGTCCTAGGAAGGCGTGTAACCATTGGCGGTAACAACAACTTTGCCTACGACTTTTCTATCCGTCAGCATCTTCATTGCGTCGACCGCTTTCTCTAATGGGAAAGCGGCACAGATGTGGGGGTCAATATCGCCGTTTTCCAATAATTGGTACAGCTCTCTGCGGGTCCTTTCACCCAGTTCGGGATCCCGGCGTCCGATTTCGCCTGCGCGGACCCCTATGACGCTGATTTGCTTTATAAGAATATGGTTCACTGCAGCTTTTGGCCAAACGCCGGATGTGAATCCGATGGTCAGTATTCTTCCGTTCCAGTTGATGCAGCGCATGCTTTCATCAAACACGCTTCCGCCGACAGGATCAAAAACCACATCTGCACCTAGTCCATCCGTCAGCTCCTTAACCTTTTCCCTAAACCCGCCGAGCGAATCGTCAGGCAGGGTATAGTTGATGACATGGTCGGCGCCCCGGGCCTTAACCACGGCAAGTTTTTCGTCCGTACCGCCGGTGGCGATAACTGTTGCGCCAAGGTGTTTGCCCAGATCAACGGCAGCCAGGCCAACGCCCCCGGTTGCACCGTGAACCAGCAAGGTTTCACCGGCTTTTAGACTTCCTCTAATGGTGAGTGCCACGTAGGCTGTCAGGTAAGCGGTCTGATAGGCGGCGGCTTTCTCGAAACTGATCCCCGGAGGGACGGGTTTGACTGCCTGTACCTCTGCGTTGACCAACTCACTAAAACCGCCATACCGGGCTCCCGCTACCGCCCTGTCGCCGACCTTAAACTGATCGACGTCAGGTCCAACAGCAACTATCTCACCTGCAAATTCACCGCCAGGCGCGAACGGTAATGGGGGAGCAAACTGGTACTTACCCTGGATCATCAAGACATCGGGAAAGTTAACGGAACAGGCCATGACCCTAATCTGGACTTCTCCTGCGCCGGGTGGCGCGATATCTACCTCGTCCAGGCTGATCGTTGATATGTCGTCATTGATTTGATGGCAGCGAATCGTCTTCATTACGTGTCAATATTCCTGTCTGATCGTGGGCAGGGACAAGTTAGCACAATACTGATACCCTCGGATTCATTAGCCTTGAATACAATATCTGAGGCAGGGAATAGAGTCAGGAGGAAGTTGTCGTGGTCGAAGGCATTAACGTAGAAAAAGTGACAAGGTGGTTGGTTGAACGAATTCCGGGGATCAAGCCACCGCTCAGTTTTTCACTGATTGCAGGCGGGCACTCCAATCTGACCTTTCGGTGTGAGGATGGTGCCGGTAAGGCCTATGTGTTGAGGCGCCCTCCACTCGGGCATGTTCTTGAGTCTGCTCATGATATGGGCAGGGAACATAAAATCATTGATGCACTGAAGGGTTCTGATGTGCCCGTTCCTACAAACCATGGCTTGTGTAAAGACAATTCCGTCAACGAGGCTGACTTCTATGTGATGGAGTTTGTTGATGGCCTTGTGCTGAATGACTCCGTGATAGCAGCCACATTGCCAGAAGCTTCAAGAAAGCCGATCGGTGAAGATGTTGTGGATATTCTCTGCAAGCTTCACGCGATCAACCCGGATGATGTTGGCCTTGGCGATTTGGGCCGTAAGGAAGCATACCTCGCCCGTCAACTCAAAAGGTGGACCAAGCAATGGGAAGCCGCGAAGACACACGATATTCCTGAAATGGAAGAAAGCTGTCGTCTGCTGGCTGACCGCATGCCTGAGCAAATTGGTGCAACCATCGTCCACGGTGATTTTCGGTTAGGTAATATGATTGTCGCGGACGGCAAGGTAAAAGCAATCCTGGACTGGGAACTTTGCACCTTAGGGGACCCGTTGGCAGATGTTGGTTACCTCATGAATAACTGGGTGACGCTTGAGGAAGTTCTGGAGCCTGGTGAAGGCGACCAGTCGCCATCTGCAGCTGGTGGTTTTATTACCAGGGAAAAGATTGCTGAAATCTATGAGAAAGCCACCGACAGGGATTTGTCCGGAATCAGTTACTATCGCGCTTTTTCCCATTGGCGCCTGGCTGCAATTGGTCAGGGTGTTTACAAGCGATATCTTGTTGGTGCGATGGGTGAGGACACAGATGTGGATCTCGAGAAGCAAAAAGCGGGTGTTGCAAGAAGAGCTATCAGCGCTCTAGAGCTACTCTCCTGACCCGTTAGTGGATAGTTTTGGAATCACTTACCAGGGCCAGTAACCGCTTTGACGCGAGTTGCTTTAGCTGATCATCTGACGCGCCCTGCAAGACCTGTGTATAGGTGTATTGCGCGAGTGTGATGTTGCCCTGCATTTCATACACAGCTCCCAGTTGCACGTTGAACTCATCCCGTTCCGGAAACAGCAAGAGCTGACGGTCGATACATGCCTTGCTTTCTTCCCAGGATTTTTGGCGCCAGAAAATCTGCTTCAGGTTGTCCAGCATGCGAATCAGGACATCCCGTGGTGAAGCTGGTCTGAAATACTCTTCCTTTAACGTCGCCCTTGGGCCAGCTATCTGTCTCAACATGTTCTGGCAGTCAGCGCGGCTGAGTTCACGGCCAGAAAAAGGATCAACAATAGTGCCGCTGCTGCCACCGTACTGCACAAGAAAATTTCCGGGAAACGAAATGCCGCTGACTGGAATGCCAAGTCGTGAACCGATAGCAATATGTACCAGCGCAAGGCTGATCGGAATGCCATGTTTGTAATCAATAACTCGATTCAGGTAACTGTTGGCAGGGTCGTAGTAGTCGATCACATTCCCGCTGAATCCAAGGTCATCATGAATGTAATTCACCAGCGCGGATACGGGAATGCCAAGATTCGTATGGAATCGATCGTCAGACTTAAACCTGACGGCAAGATCGTCGAGTTCGCTCAGGTAGTGCTCAACAGAGATGTCCTGTTCTGCTTCAGCAGCGATCAGCAGCGCTGCTTCATCCAACCTGATGTCAGCGTCTGGCTGGGCCGCCAGCCGCGCGAACCTGTTCCTGATTTCGTCATCCATTAAGTGCGTCCTCGATCGTCTCAACTTTACAAGGATGAATACTATATGCAATGCTCGCCGCCAGATTTTTGCTGGCATTGCCATTGCTCAGGTTTCATGCACTCGGTGGTTGCGAGAACTGGCAATGGTGTTACTGGAGTTCATGGCTGATGCTCGGTCGACAACTCTATTCGAGAGATTCTTCTGAAGACCATTGATCGCCGGGTTTGCCTCCTGCAGCTTGGCATAAACAGGAAGCCCCTGCGCAAATGACGAGCATCGCCTGGCACCGAGGAACAACCACCCTTTAATGTGCCTGCGCGGGCTATTTACAGTAAAACTCATAGTGTAGTCGCATGGAAAGCGTGTATTGACGAAGATACAGCGGAAATAGAATATCATGAAGTCGAGGGGGTAGCCGTGAGTGCCTGAGGTGAAACGTGAGCGTCTTCCAGCTCGTACCAAAACTACTTAAAGAACCAACCTAACCGGAGAACAATGTGGAATTTGATTTAAACCAAACGGATGAGCTGCTCGCAACGACTCGTGCGGTCAGGAAGAGACTGGATTTCGATCGGGCAGTCCCTAGGGATGTCATCGAAGAGTGTATCGGGCTATCGCAGCAAGCGCCCACCGGAACAAACTCCCAGGGTTGGCGTTGGCTGATCATTGAGGACGCGGAAAAACGTGCCGGCCTTGCCGAGCTCTACAAGAAAATGGCCGATGTCTATCTGGTTGAAGAAGGTCGCAAGGCGGCTGAATCGGGAGACGCACAAACAGCACGAGTGCTCGGTTCTGCAGTATTCCTGGCAGAGAACCTTCAGAATGCCCCGGTTCATGTTATTCCCTGCCTGCAAGGGCGCCCACCGGAAGGTACGCCCCTCATGGGTATTGCAGCAATGATGGGATCTATCTTTCCTGCGGTCTGGAGTTTTCAGTTAGCGCTGCGGGCCCGTGGTCTGGGCTCCTGCCTGACCTCGTTGCATCTTGCTCATGAAAAAGAAGCGGCAGAATTATTGGGTATTCCTGATGACGTACTACAGGTAGCTCTGTTGCCTGTTGCCTATACCAAAGGGACTGATTTCAAGCGCGCAAATCGGCCGGACCCTTCAACCATTATCCATTACGACAAGTGGTAGACAGAAAGCAACCGGGTTCAGTATCGCTGAGCCTGGTTACTGTTCTGGATTGCCTGGTTCTGGTCTTTTTTGCGCTGGGCCTCACGAGCCTCCTTTTTCAGCCTTGCTCCTTTGGGCCTGGGCAGAAGAGGCGTCCCCTCCAATGTGGTCCTCACCTCGCTCATTAGCCAGGTGGATTTGCTTCTGTCGTTCGCGGAACCTTGCCCGGTCCGCATCTGTTTTGCTGTCGATACAGTGTGAACAGCTGACGCCCTCTAACGTAAGCGGTACTTTTTTTGTCGGTATCGCTGATCGGCATCCTGCATGCGTGGCACTGGTCATAGGAGCCAGGCTTCAGATCATGGTCGACAGTGACGCGATCATCAAAGACAAAGCACTCTCCTTGCCACAGTGATTCTTCCCTTGGGGACATCTTCAAGATATTTCAGGATGCCGCCTTCCAGGTGATATACCTCATCAAAACCTTTGGACTTCAGGAAGGCGGTTGATTTTTCGCACCTGATCCCACCGGTGCAAAACATGGCGATCTTTTTATGCCTGTTGGGATTCAATTCGGATTCCGCGAATCCAGGGAATTCCCGGAATGACTCTGTGTGTGGGTTTATAGCGTTCTCGAACGTGCCGATCAGCACCTCGTATTCGTTTCGGGTGTCGATCACCGTGACTTCGGGATCTGATATCAGTTCGTTCCATTCCTTTGCTTTTACGTAGGTACCCACAATCTGTCGGGGGTCGATATCGGTTATACCCATCGTGACGATTTCTTTCTTGAGTTTGACCCGGGTACGTGGGAATGGCATTTCCTCGGCGGTAGATAACTTATAGGCGATGCCGTCGAACCGGCCATCGCTCGCGAGGAAAGCCTGCAGGCTCTTTATGCCTGCCGAAGTGCCCGCGACTGTGCCGTTGATTCCTTCTGCAGCGACCAGCAGTGTTCCCTTAACGCCATTGTCTTTTAACAGACTCAGTAGCGATTGTTGGAGCGCCTGATAGTCATCAATATTAACAAAATGGTAAAGCGCGCAGACTACTACTTCTTTCTGGTCGTTCTGTGAGTTATCCGCCAAACCGGGCTCCCGCGAAAGTGTCTGCCGAGGAGCAACCCTCTTTGGGGTTTCGTTTCGGTTTTATCAGTTGTTTGACCGGTTTGCCGATGCCTGTCGTTGCAGCGAAGGTCGTTCGCATTGCCTCATAAATTTCCATGACTCAACCCTGGGTCATTAAGATTGGTGTATTATCGCTCAAGTGTTTAACAAGTTCTTGGAAAAATGAGGAGTTACCATGCCAATCAATCCTGAAGCTGTTGGTGTAAAGGGTCAGCCATCACAAAGAAGCTGGACATCAAAAGATGCCTTGTTGTATGCCGTCGGCATTGGGGCAGGTACAGACGAGTTGCAATATACGACAGAGAACACAAAGGACATCGATCAAAAGGTATTTCCCACCTTCGCGGTGATTGTTGGTGGTGGCGGGATACCGATGCGGGAAGTGGGTTCGTTCAATCCTGCCTTGATGGTACATGGTGAGCAAGGCATTGAGCTGCTGAGTGAAATTCCTGCAGAGGGTGAGATCGAAAGTGTTGGCGAGTGCACGGCGATCTACGATAAAGGAAGTGCGGCTGTTCTCGAGTTTACCTCTGAGTCTAAAAATGTTGCTACGGGAGAAGTCCTGCTTAGAACCCGGACATCGCTTTTTTGTAGAGGCGAAGGAGGCTGGGGTGGTGATCGGGGACCTTCTGAAAAAATTCAGTTTCCGGATCGTACTCCGGACCAACAGGTGAGCTATACAACACGAGAAGACCAGGCGTTGACTTACCGGTTGTCCGGTGATCGGAACCCATTGCATTCAGATCCTTCTTTTTCAGCTATGGGAGGGTTTGAAAAACCGATTTTGCATGGGCTCTGTACATACGGGTTTACCGGTCGTGGATTACTGAATGCGCTTTGTGATGGCGATGCGGCTCGATTCAAGTCCATGAATGCACGATTCTCGAAGCCTGTTATCCCAGGTGACACCCTGACCGTGTCCATGTGGGTGGACGGCAGTGAAGCCCTGTTCAGGACAACCAACCAGGACGGTGATGTCGTGATTGATCAGGGTGTGTTCAGGTTTGAATAAGTATCACCGCCATTTCCTCGGGTTTTTGCACAGCTCACCGAATGAAAAAATCTCCGGATGGGGAAAATGCTTGATATAGGGGATACAGCGCCAGACTTTGAGCTGACAGACGAAGAAGGTGAGGTGGTTACGCTGGATGACCTTTTGTCAGAGGGGCAACTGGTTCTGTATTTCTATCCCGCGGATTTTACGTCCGTGTGTACGGCGCAAGCCTGTGAAATTCGTGATCGTCACGACGACCTTCGAGCTGTGAGTGCCAATGTCGTGGGTGTAAGCCCCCAGGCGCAATCCAGCCACAATCGTTTTCGCGACCGGTACGACCTGCCTTTCCCGTTGCTCGATGACCGACAAAAAAAAGTGATCAGAGCCTATGGCGTCAACGGGCCACTGGGTCTGGGTGTCCGAAGGGTAACTTTTCTCATTAACTCGGATAAAAAGATAACCAACAGAGTGGTTGCCGACTTCAGGGTTAAGCAACATATGGGTTTGATTGATTCGGTGGTTGAAGATCTGGGCGGTTACTAATTCGAGGGCTCATTATGGTCGTCTACCAGACGTGAGTATGCCGCTGACGCCAGATAGGTCCCCGGCGTCTATGATGGGTGCTATTGAATCGTATGATCATGAGAATGTGGTGACATCTACAGCATTTTTATAAAACTCTACTCGAGAAATGATCTAATTCCCGGGCAGAGGCGTACAATCAAAAAGACTGGACAAAAATAATGAACAAAAATCTGATATGGATAGCGGGTATTTTGGCTTCGCTGGCGGTCGGCGGCCTTATCGCCCTTGCAGGCAGCCAGAACGGTGCGCTGTGGATGGGGCTGCCATTGTTCGCACTTTGCTGCGGTATCGCATTTATAGTTCAGTGGTTTTTGTTTATCCCGGCCTATGTATTCCAGACCGAGCGGTATTTTGATTTGGCTGGCAGCCTGACCTACATTTCGCTGGTCGTGGCCGCATTGTACCTTTCCGGTGCACGTGATCCCCGATCACTTATCATTGGCGGGTTGGTAATCATCTGGGCTTGCCGGTTGGGTACCTTCCTGTTTAGGCGAGTATCCGCTGATGGTGAGGATGGGCGTTTCCGCGCCATCAAACCTGACTTTTTACAATTTCTAATGACCTGGACTATCCAGGGTTTGTGGGTTTCTGTGACACTTGCTGCGGGGCTTGCCGCGATGACGGTATATGAACACAAACCGATTGGGCTGTTGGGGGTTGTTGGTATATCCCTCTGGGTTTTCGGGTTTGTGGTTGAAGTGGTCGCCGATAAGCAGAAGTCGAAGTTCAGGCGATCACAACCCGGTGAGTTCATCACCGGGGGCTTGTGGCAGTATTCCCGGCACCCTAACTACTTAGGAGAGATTATCCTCTGGTTGGGTATAGCCGTTCTGGCGTTGCCCGTACTTCAGGGCTGGCAGCACGCAACGTTGATTTCGCCTGTTTTTGTCTTCTTTCTGCTGACCAAAGTCTCGGGGATCAGAATGCTTGAGTTTCGGGCTGATAAGCGTTGGGGCGAGGACCCCGAGTACCAGATCTATCGATCCAATACTCCGGCTCTGGTACCACGGCTTCGGTTTTAGCTACTTCTTATGCAATACGACGGGTAAGTGTGCATAACCCTTAACGAATGCACTCCGGATATAGGTAGGCTCTCCAACAACTTCTACGGTGTCAAAGCGTTTCAGAATCTCTTCCCAGACAATCCGCAACTGCATTTCTGCGAGCCTGTTACCCATACAGCGATGGATGCCGAACCCGAAAGACAAGTGCTGTCGTGGCCTGGCTCGGTCGATGATAAATTTATCAGGCGTTTCAATCGCTGATTCATCACGATTTCCTGATACGTACCACATGACGACCTTGTCGCCTTTCTTAATGGTTTTGCCTCCAATGACAGTATCTTCCAGAGCGCGTCTGCGCATATGGGCAAGTGGCGTCTGCCAGCGGATGATCTCTGGCACCATGCTTGCGATCAGCCCTGGGTTTTCCCTAAGCTTCTGGTACTGATCCGGATGCTGATTAAGCGCAAGTATACCGCCGGTGATTGAATTACGGGTGGTGTCGTTCCCGCCAACAATCAGGAGAATCAGGTTGCCAAGGAACTCCATTGGACGTTCAAGCATGTCTTTCGTCGATTCGCCGTGAGCGAGCATGGTGATCAGGTCATTGTCACCTGGTGTTTGCTGTCGCTCTTTAAAAATTTCTATAAAGGTCGTTAGGCATTCAACCAGTTCCTCGCGTCGTTGGTCCTCCGATTCGATAATTCCCTGCTCAAGGTTTGCTGTTGCAACATCGGACCAGCGAGTTAATTTTCGGCGCTGCTCGAATGGAAAATCGAAAAGAGTTGCCAGCATTTGCGTGGTCAGTTCGATGGAGATTCTATCTACCCAATCAATTTCTTCACCGACAGGTAAAGCGTCAAGCAAATTTGCTGCGCGAGCCCGGATGGTTGATTCCAGCTTAACCAGGTTTATCGGTGCAACAACCGGGCTGACGACCTTTCTCTGATCATCGTGTTTTGGCGGGTCCATCGCAATAAACATTGGCAGCGTGAAATCTTCATCCTGGTCACCGAGAGTAATGCCGCCTTCGGAAGAGAATACCTTGTGATTGGTGTCCACGTGCATAATGTCTTCGAAGCGAGTAATGGACCAATACGGACCAAACTCACTTTCCTCACAGAAATGTACAGGGGCTTCTTTTCGGAGTCGTTCGAAATAGGCCCAGTGCGCGTTCTGTTCAAACAGGTGCGATTGAGCGACATTAAAATGCCCGTCAAGCGGGATCGAATAAGGGTCTACAACAATTTCTTCTACTGGTGCTGATGGCTTCGCTCATATCTGGATCCGTGTTGTTGGGTGGGCGTTGGGTCGGCTAGTACTGGAATTCCGGCAGGTTTACGACAAGACCATTTAGTTCATCAGTCATGGCGATCTGGCATGAGAGACGTGAATTAGGTTCCCGGTCGGGGTTCAGGCCCAACATTGCGTTTTCCTGGTCATTGCCTGCGCCAACCCGGACCATCCATTCGCTTTCAACGAGTATGTGGCAAGTAGCGCAGGAGCACTCGCCGCCACAGTCGGCATCAATGCCGGGAACAAGGTTATCGAGAGCGATTTTCATGACCGAATCACCATTGTCCGCATCAATGGTTGTGGTCTCGCCGGAAAACTGAACAAAGGTAACTTTAGCCATTTAACTGAGCCATTTGATTAAAGGCGCAAAATTAGCAACAAAGGAGGGGTCTATAAAGGTGTTATATGGCCACAATATGATCCTTTTAGGACTAAATGAAAATGCAATGGGCTCAGGCCTGATAGCCCGTATTGGCATGTCCTGCAGGGACCGTCTCTCTAGCGAAGTTGCCTGAAACAGCTCTGTATCTGGTCGACTAGTGCCTGGGGTTGTTCAAAGGCCGCGAAGTGGCCACCTTTCTCCATCACCTCAAAGTGAATCAGGTTGGTAAAACGCGCTCTGGCCCACCTTTCGGAAGTCTTGAAGATCTCTTTAGGGAAAAGGGTGCAACCGACGGGAAGCTCGATTACGTCCAGGTTTGTATTTCCGAAGCTCTCCCAGTAGATCCTGGCAGAGGAGGCGCCAGCATCCGGCAGCCAGTACATCATCACGTTATCCAATAGTTCATCGCGCGATGCTACGTTTTCGGGATGACCGTCACAATCCATCCACTGGTAAAACTTTTCAAGAATCCAGGCGGCCTGGCCGATTGGCGAGTCGGCAAGGCCATAACCCAGTGTTTGAGGCCGGGTACTTTGTTGCTTGGAATAACCGGAATCATGATCCTGGTAAAACTGCATGGATTTCAGGGCGTCAGTTTCCTGATCAGTGAGATTGTCCATATTGTTCGGGTCGGGCGGAGCGATTGGCATATTCATGTGAATGCCTATGCAATGACCCAGGTTCTGAACGCCAATTTGTGCCGTGACAATTGAACCCCAGTCACCTCCCTGGGCCACGTAGCGGTCGTATCCCAGTCGGATCATTAGCTCATCCCAGGCGGTGGCAATGCTGTCGATGTTCCAGCCTGGTGAAACCGGCTTGTCGGAATAACCGAAGCCAGGCAGGGTTGGAATAACGAGGTCGAATGCATCACTCGCCAGGCCGCCGTGTTCAGTCGGGTTGGTCAAAGGCCCGATAACTTTTTGGAATTCGACGATCGATCCAGGCCAGCCGTGGGTCATGAGTAAGGGGAGGGCACCAGGCTGGGCTGACTTGATGTGTAAAAAGTGGATGCCGAGGCCATCTATTTCCGTTTTGAATCCAGGCCATTGGTTCAGAAGCGCCAGACGCGCTGGCCAGTCATACTGGTTTAACCAGTAGTCGTGGATCTCGATCATGTAAGAAAGCGGGATACCCTGGGACCAGTCTGGTGGGGTTTCCTTGTCTGGCCAGCGGGTTAGCGCCAATCGTTGTTTAAGGTCATTCAGTTCCTGTTCTGAAGTCTGAATGTTGAAGGGCTCGATACTTGTCATCACTATGCTCCCGTCTGGAATTCTGGTTTGAGATTTTGGCTCGGTTAGTCGCCGGGGTGGATAACTATTTTCCCGATTGCTTTTCTGCCAAGCATTTTCATCATGGCTTTGCCTGTGTCCTGCAACCTGAATGTCTCACCGGATTGTGGGCTTATCTTGCCTGATGTGATCCATTCCATCAGGGTGTTGAGGACTTCTTTGGCAACAGATGGGTTGGAGGCGATGTGCCCGCCCCAGTTAACGCCGATGATTGAGCAACGTTTTAACAATACAAGATTCACCGGAAACTTTGGGATGTCTCCAGAGGCGAAACCAACGACAAGGTATCGTCCATCGGGACCCAGGGATCTTAATGCAGGTTCAGCGTAGTCGCCTCCAACTGGGTCGTAAACGATATTTAGCGGCGTTCCGTCCAGGATCGTTTTTAGTTCTTCACGCCAGTCTTTCGAGTTGTAGTTAACAACATCGTCTGCACCGGCAGCGAGACAGGCGTCTCTTTTTTTCTTGCTTGAAGCAGCGGCAATGACTCTTGCACCTTTGGCCTTGGCAACATCGATAGCGGCAACGCCAACGCCACCACTCGCGCCCAGCACCAGCACAGTTTCTTTTTCCTTGATGTTTCCGCAATACACAAGTCCGTGATATGCAGTGCAGTAGTTGACGAGAAAACTGGCAGCGTTGTCATAACTGAGTGAATTTGGAATGGAGGTGCATCGACCTTCATCCAGGGTAATGTACTCTGCCAGACCTCCTGATGAGGGCGTGGCCAGTACGCGTTGACCCTGGCGTAAATGTTTGACCTTGTCTCCGGCACGCTCGATGATGCCTGAAACTTCGTTACCAGGAACAAAGGGTAATGTTGGCTTGATCTGGTAAAGGCCCGCAACTGTTAGCGCATCGACATATCCAAGACCCGTTGCTTCGACTTTGATCAGTACCTGATTTGGCTTTGGGACAGGTTGCTGCACCTCATGGATTTCCAGGGAGTCAGGGTTGGCAAAAGATTCACAAACAATCGCGCGCATGGAAAACATTCATCGGGTAAGAGAGAGCTGAACATATTAAGTGAATTGCCTTGAGGTAGCCATATGGCCAAAGACGTCTCTGATGACATATGATTTGTAATCTGCTACTCATAAGCGGTACTGATATATTGTTCGTTGAAACTCCGCTGGTGGCTAACTTGGCAGCTAGAGGAAGGACTCACCGGATGCTGCTCATCAACTACCGGATACCACTACTGACCTTTTAGGGGAAATGCTCGTGCAAATACAAACTGAAGGAATCCGACTGATGCTGTCGAAGATGGCGAACCAATGAAGGGCGCGTACAGGCTTGTGTTGTTTGTATTGGTTGGTTGGGCAACTGAAGGTTTCAAGGGTGGCGTAGCGGCGAGCGGCCTGACGGGACCAGAGAGTGACATTAGGGGTAAAGCTATATGACTATTGGGCTCGGGCTTGGGATATCGCGGTTTCCATTTGATACAGCACGGGATTATTGGCGGTGGGTTGATCGTTGTGAAGACGGTGGTGTTGATTCGATCTGGCAGACAGACCGGCTGGTGTCGAAGGAGGCCATGCTGGAATGTATGTCAACTATGGCTGCACTGGCAGGGCATACAGAGAAAATCCGTTTTGGGATGAACGTCGCTTCAATTGCCCTACGAGATCCGCTCTTAACTGCCAAACAATGTGCGACGATTGATTTTCTTAGTGATGGAAGACTCCTGCCCGCGTTTGGTTTGGGTAGTGCTCTTGCCCAGGATTACTCCGCGACTGGCACTCAGACGAAAAGGCGAGGCAAGAAAGCAGATGAGGCCCTCGACATAGTCGCCCGACTGTGGACAGAAAACGACGTTAATTTCGACGGAGAATTTTTTCAGTATGAAGGAGCGTCGATTTCACCGAAGCCGGCAAACGCGAATATTCCCTTGTGGATTGGTGGTTCGAGTGAGGTTGCCATGCGCCGCACAGCGAAATACGGCACCGGGTGGCTAGGTGGTATAGACACGCCTGAGCAGGCCAAATTGGTCGTGGATGGCATTAAGTCAGCGCTTCTGGAAACAGGCCGCAGTATTGATGAAGATCATTACGGTGCTTCCTTTTTGTTTCGCTTTGGAAGCCCTGAAGATCATGTTGTAACTACCACTGCAAAGGGACTAGCAGCAAGGCTAAAACAGTCACCGGACAGATACCTGGTCGCGGGTGATGCAAAAGCGATGGTTGGTCGAATTCGGGAGTTTATTGATGCCGGTTGCCAGAAATTCGTGATGCTACCCATGGCAAATGGTACGACAGAAGTGATGGAGCAAACGCGGCTTTTTATTGAGGAGATCCTGCCAGAGTTTGCTTGATTTCAGTCAGGTTATAGCTGGTCGATCACTTCCTGAAACCGTTGATAAATTTCGTCCTCAAGATAGTCTCTGAATTCTCCTGCATCAAAGTAAATTCCCTTGCAGGAGGGACAACACTCGAATTTTATTTCAAACGGGTCCGTATGTAGTACATGTTCCATTTTGGTCTGGCATTTTGGTCTGGCATTTTGGGCAGGCCACATCAAGAATTTCGTTGAACGTGGCGCCAAAAAACTCATCGCCAATGTCGATCGATTCTGCACCTTCCATACTTCGTAGTGTTTCTTTCTCAAGATGATCGAAGAACAAACCATGGCATTTTTCGCAGCGATCAACTTCAACATCGTTAATGCTGATGGTGTCCATTGAGCCTAAACACTTGGGGCATTGCATGCTGGTTTCCTTCGGTTAATCAGCCATGTTTTGGGAAAAAATGGCATGGTAAGAAAGCGTCATGGCTGAAGAATATCACAGCTGGAACTGTGGCTAGAAACCTGGTCGATAGATGATGCCTATGTGCTTATACCTTGGCGGGTTGTACTCGGTAAGAATAATCACGGAGGCTACATCCTGCCGGCCTTCGACCGGCATAATCGACATTCGGCTGATGTTCGGGATAAATTCCTCGTTCTAAACGTTATCGCTGAACAGTCTGGCGGGGAAATGTGCAAGCGCCCATGTTAGGCTGGTTTCAGAATAAACCAACTGGACACTTGTCCCGGAAAAGAGATGGCACAGGAGCCAGAAGCCAGAACAGGCCTGTTTGAGCAGAAAACCACGAACGACTATGTGGTGATGTGGAAAGGCAAGGAGATTTGCAGGTATGCCTCTGTCCGGGATTTTGTCGATGCTCATGCCGAGGGTCTGGCCGCACTTGAAGCGAACCAGGCGGATTTACTGGAAAGCTACTATAGAGATCTTTAGGCCCTGGTGCTTACCAGGTTATAGATATCGCGGCGATGGACGTTACCTGTCACAGAATGGGGTGTCTGAACTCGAGGAGCTTGAGTCAGATTGGGTTTCTACTCGTTGATACCGATCGCTATGGTGTCGTCTTCAACTCTTACCGGATAAGTGTTGATAGGTTCAAACGCTGGCGGGGCAGTGACCTTCCCATCACTTAATCTGAATTCAGCTCCATGGTAGGGGCAGGTGATACAACCGGCCGCAATGGTGCCTCCCTCCAGGGTGAATTTCTCATGCGAACAGTAGTACGAAACCGCGAAATAGTTTTCATCTTCCCTGCACAGAAGGATTTCTTCTCCATTCAGGTCAATGTACATTTGGTTAGTTACAGCCAGTTCCGTACACGCTGCAACGACGTAATATTTGAGTGTCATGATTTATATTTAAGCATTTTCTAACGCCATGCGAAAACCGGCTGGTCATAATCCAGCACCTTGGTGGCATTTCCATTGATGGCGACTTCCCTGAACTGGTACAACATTGCAGCGGTCGGGGCATAGATCACGTCATCGTGATAGTTCATGGAGAGCACCTGACGATCACTCTGTGGAATAGATTCAAGATTGGGTGAATCGCCCCGAACGAGTTCCGTGAAAGTAAACGCATGAATCGACGCGACTTCGCCCGGGTTCGGTTTCAGGTCGTTTTCAATGACATCGGCCCAGACAACAACAGGTGTTATGACATATCCTGATCGCGTAACGTAATCGTCCAGCGTGCCAATGACATGCTGTTTACTAAGGTCCAGATTGATTTCTTCATGTAGCTCGCGAAGCGCGGCCTCAATCGCATCCTCACCGTCATCTACTCGTCCTCCCGGCATCGCCCATTGTCCACTGTGTTCCTTTAATGTAGACGAACGTCTTGTCACGATGACTGAGGATTCGTTCTGGTGATCAAAGATGGTAATTGCAACAGCAGCATGCCGGTGTTCATCCAGTGGTTGCCTTTCGTCTTTGAATGTCGAAAGGTTGTGGTGAATGTTCAACCGAGTTTCGTCGTTATAATGATAGTGAGAGATGGGACGCACAGTTATTGCCCTTTCAGTTCTTCGTTTATTGCGATAGTGAGATCCGCCGCATCTGCAACTGCAGGGCAGTGAGAGATGTCGCCGTCTCCCCCTGCTCTTACCCATCTGCGCAAGAAATCCTTAACTTCCCCGGAATGACATTGGAGTTTTTCTTCAGTCGATCCTAAGCACGTATCACTTGCGTACAGCGGTCCTGACATAAACGGGAAAAGTATTAAGACGCAATAACGCAACAGGGTGTTAGGCGTTCCTCAAATCCGGTAGCTGGTATGCTTGTTCTTCCAACTGCGCCCTGATGGTTTTCTTGTCGATCTTGCCCGTGGAGGTCAGCGGAATCTGGTCAACAAAAATTACATCATCAGGGAGTTGCCATTTTGCGAAAATTTCGGTGCAGTGTTCCAGAATCAACTCTGTCGTGATGTTCGATCCATCGACAAGGATCACCAAAGCAACAGGCCTTTCATCCCACTTTGGGTGTTTTTGTGCAACGACGGCAGCTTGCACGACACCGTCGAGCGCAACGATATGGTTTTCAAGGTCGACTGAAGAGATCCATTCTCCTCCCGATTTGATCAGGTCCTTGGAGCGATCAGCGATGATAAGATACTCTTCACCGTCAATTTTTGCGACATCACCGGTCACCAGCCAACCGTCGTGAAATTTCTCTGGCTGGGGATCATTGTAATACTCGGCACAAATCCAGGGTCCCCGAATGAGGAGTTCACCTACCGTGTCCCCGTCGTGAGGCACTGGGTCCCAGTTTTCGTCAACAATTTCGAGCTCGAGTCCCGGCATGAGTCAGTCCGGCTTTTGCGATGTTGTCAAACTGCTGTTCTTCCGTCAGATTGAGATGGGACCGTTTGGCGACCTTACGGCTCAGGGTTCCGAGTGGATTGGTTTCTGTCATTCCCCAGCCCTGGATCATTTCCACGCCCAGCTTTTCAAAGTACCAACGCATCAGCGAGACGGGTGGCGCGCTTCCACCACAAGTGAGTCGCGATAGCTTGCTGAGGTCATACTTCTTGGGGTTCTCTTCCAGCAAGTTTCTTATTCCCTGCCAGATTGTCGGTACACCTGCCGATATGGTGACTTCTTCTTGCGCCATTAACGCAACCAGTCTTTCCGGATCCATGAAGCGGTGCGGCAGCACCTGCTTACAGCCCAGCATGGAAGCGGTAAAAGGCAGTCCCCAACCCATGGCGTGAAACATGGGGACAATACCGCATACCGAGTCCAGCGAAGACAGCCCCATTGAGTCAGTCATTGCCTGGGTAACGGTGTGTAAATAGGTAGATCGATTGGTATACATCACACCTTTCGGTTTGCCGGTCGTGCCGCTTGTGTAGCACAGCCCCATAGGCGCGTTTTCATCAATCTCTGGCCATTCGAAATCCGCAGGTTGGTCTTCAATGAACGCTTCGTAGTCCGTCTGGTTTGGAAAGCCTGACTCTCCACCTTCGCCATGCCGTGATATGACCAGCAGCTCAACGGTTGGGATTCTATCCAGGATTGGTTCAAGAAGTGGTAGAAGGTCTTCGTCTGCGAATATCACTCGGTCAGCCGCGTGGTTAATAATATATTCCAGATCAAAAGAGCTTAGGCGGATATTCAGCGTGTGAAGAACACAGCCCATCGACGGGACTGCCTGATACAGCTCCAGATGGCGGTAGTTGTTCCACATGAAGCTGGCGATTCGATCCCCGGGTTTAACCCCATGGTCTGACAAAGCGTTGGCCAGTTGCCTGGACCGGGTTGCTGTAGCTTCCAGGGTCTGCCGGTGTGTACCGTCCGCGAGGAGGGTGACAATTTCGACGTTTGGGTCAAGTTTCGCGCCGCGTCCAAGGATCCGGGACATGAGCAGGGGTGTTTTTTGCATTGTCATAACACGTTTCTCTGGGGTTATCGAGAAGTGCGCTAGGATAACGGAATGAGTCTGTGAAGCAAACAAAGACCTGTAGGATTAGCGAGTGCTGGTAGAGCTTAGCCTGAATTATTGGTTGGCGCTGTCGCCTGGTGTTTATGGTGGAACCAGGCCTCCAGGGTAAAGAGCAGTAGTGCAACCCAGATACAACTAAATGTAACAAGACGATCAATACCGAATTCCTCATTGTAGACCAGTACGGCTATTATCAGCGTCATGGTTGGTGCGATGTACTGGAACATCCCGATGACGGTCAGGGGGAGCCGGGTGACTGCAGCGGCGAAACACAGCAGTGGAAACGAAGTCACGAATCCCCCCAGCATGAGCAGCAAATCAATTTCTATATCATTGCCAAAAACCATTGTTTGTCGGTAGGCTATCCATGCGATGTAGGCGAGTGCAAACGGTGCAACGATCATTGTTTCAATGGCAAGTCCTGCGATAGCGTGAAGCCCGAGATTTTTGCGCAACAATCCATAGAAACCGAAACTGAATGCCAGCCCCAATGCGAGCCATGGCATGCGTCCGAAAAGAATCAGTTGGATTGCGATGCCTGTTCCTGCGACTATCATTGCGATCCATTGCAGCGGTCTTAAGCGTTCTTGCAAAAAAATCACTGCCAGGAAAACACTGACCAGAGGGTTAATAAAGTATCCAAGGCTGGTCTCGGTGATATTTTGGTTAACGATCGCATAGATAAATACGAGCCAGTTGATCATCAGTAGCATGGCGGTCAGGAACAGCGTTGGGAGTCTTGCGAGGGAAACTCTTAGTTCCTTTAAATCGCCTGTGTACGTCAGGATACAGATCAGCAGCACAAGGGCCCAGACAGTCCTGTGTGCCAGTATTTCCCAAGGGGAAACGTGATCTATCCATTTGAAGTAAATGGGGACGATACCCCAAAAAAGATAGGCAGAGAGCGCAAAGTACATTCCCTGTTTCGTTCTTTCGTCACTCATGACAAAAAACATCTGTCGTGTGCAGGGCGAGCACTCTAAGCGACTGTGTATCCAAGTTCAAGGTTCTGCTGAATCAAGGTATCACGACCAATCAGATAATTGCGCGGGGGTACCGGATTGGTTGATGTACGATTTATATCGATTGACGAGGTCGTCAAGAAAACCTTTGCTTCCTGGTGTTTCGATAGCCGGTGCAGACCTGGCTAGGTTCGATCAATGATGACCGCCGTGCCGGTAGCGCTGACCATCATCATACCGTTGGTCTTGCCAAAGCTTTCGTAGTCAATATTGACACCAATGACGGCATTGGCACCCAGTTCGTCCGCCCAGTCTTCTAGTTCAGCGAGGGCAATTTCACGCGCCTTGCCCAACTCTCGTTCATAGGCGGCTGACCGTCCGCCGACGATGTCGCGCACTGCAGCGAATATATCCCTGAATATATTGGCACCCAGAATTGCCTCGCCGGTGATTACGCCAAGATATTTGGCTACTTTGGCCCCTTCCACGGAAGGGGTCGTGGTAATGATCATTGGTATTCCTCCTGAAGACGGTTAGAAAGTATTTGGTTGGGGATTATGAGCGGGTGTTGAACTGAATTAGTGTCGAACAATAAGAATTTCACCTGACGCATTGACCGGTCGCTTCAGGAATTTTTCTACCAGCTCGACATCATCGAGATTCTCGTCGCATTTTACGGCCAGTTCGCTAAATGGTGGGCGACAGGGGTCAGAGACCATTATTTGCTTCACTCCGGCTTTCTTCGCCCGGCCCATCAAGTTATAAAGTTCGTGGCCCATCTCATCCCAGAAACATATATCGGCACCCATTACCACGTCAAAATTGCTCAAGTAATTGACGGTAAGCTGCTTGAACGTCTTCTTTTCTCCGGACATTTTGAGTCTGTTCATTTCGGCGTGTAGGTCAAGATAAGGCAAAACGTTCTCGTCCGCGTCAATGCCATGCACCTTGTTGCCAAACTGTTTGGCACAATAGAGTCCCAGCAAACCCCAACCACATCCGATTTCCAGTACTCGGGAACGTTTCGGTAACGGGTTCTTCTTCAGGTAATCCATGATCAGGTAACTTGAGTTCCAAAATTTGTTGCCATGAATTTCGGCGACTTTCCCGTCACGTTTTAGTTGCCTGATACGGGGGTGATTTGCATTCAGGATCTTCAAGCCAAAGGCCTGACGATGCGTCTTGGTTACCATATGTGTACTTCTAGGGTTTATAAAGGTGGCTAGTCTATCAGCCGCATCAGATTTCACACCATCTTCTGTGGGGTAAACGCGTCCCTACCGTCCTGGTAGTTAAAGAACCCTTGTTCAGCATTTCGATTGACTAGATGTCTCTCGTACATGGGGTGGTGAAGGCTTCTAACTTCGTGCTCAATGTCGAATAAGGCTTTTCCATTGTTTGGGTCAACAATAGTCTGAAAGCGGTACTGGTTTTGGTCTGACTCCTCGGTGATCAGGTTGTTGTCCTTAAGGTACCTGTGTGGTTCTGAAAAGTTCGATACGTATACCGCAATGTGGTGTCCATCATAGGAAGGTTCGGGTTTGCGCGTTTCCTTGAACCGAATGAATTGTTCCTGGCCGATAAGAACCTCACACTGGTTTTTCCCTTTGTTGATGTGGGTTCGGCATCCCATGACCTGCTCGTAGAATCGTCCGATTCCGGGCGCAGAGTCAGCGGGTACTTGGAATTCGACGTAGGGAATCCCAAGTTGTGCTTTGCCGAACTTGCCGGGGGGAAAACAGCGGAGGTGATTCCCCCAGGGGCAGGTGATGTCCACGTGGTATTTTCTTTCCGTGAACGTAAATTGGGTATCTTTTAGCCGACGGCCCATTTTCTGCAGCCGCACCAGAAGCGATTTCAGGTCGGGTACCACAACACCGATATGGCCTCTCAGGACCTGGGCTTCGGACGTAGGCAGATGGAACTGTTGGCGGCCAACGTTGATCCAGACGTTGGTTGGACCGAAATCCATGTAAGGGTCTCGCGTGAATCCGAGTAGATTGACATAGAAAAGCGTCGCCAGAGGTTGGTCCGGAACAGTCACATTGACATGTTCCATTGCCAGAATGTTTCCGACATCCACTTCTGATCGATTAAACTTAACCTTGTTCATGTTGTTCTCCGGTCCCGGACAGGGACTGCTAAAATGAACTAACTTGAGAGCGTCTGTCAAAACATATTTAGAAGAAATCTATGAAGCATTTATTAGCTCGGTTTTTGATGGTCGGTATTGTCGTTCTGGCGACGGGCATTGCGACTGCATCACAGTTTGAACTCGGTGTAGAAAGTCGAACTCGCCTGGCGTTAACCGTATTTAACTCAAATCTCACGGTGGTTCGGGATCAGCGAGAAGTGGTGCTCCCGACAGGAGAGATCGAGCTGGAGTTCACCGGTGTTGCGCGAACTATTCTGCCGCCTACCGTTTCAATAAGTTCTGCTGCTTCCCGGGGGTTTTCTGCCAATCAACAGGACTATCGCTTCGACTTGTTGAACCCTAATTCCCTGCTGGAACGGTTTGTCGGAAGCAAAGTGAAATATAGCAAATTCCTGCTCCAGGAAAAGGGCTACGAAAAAATATTACGTGAAGGAATACTCCTTTCGATCAATCCGGAAATTGTAAAGTTCGGTGACATTATAGAAATTTCGCCAGAGGGGACAATTTCCTTGCCGTACGTCCCGGACGACCTTAACACTTCGCCGACCCTCGTTTTTAAAGGTGAAAACCAAAAACTCGGTAAGCAGGAACTCACGGTTCGCTACCATGCGGCCGGCGTCGGATGGGAGGCGGACTATGCGTTGACCTTGGAGAAAGAAGCGAGCCTGAGTGGCTGGGTCACCATTCGAAACCAGAGCAGTTCGGATTTCGCGGTAGATGAACTTGTACTTGTGGCGGGTGACGTTAACCGAAACCCGGGCGTTCCAAAAGTGATGGCGGAAGTGCAGCACATGAGAGCAACAGCTAGTTTCGACTCTGCCAGCCCGGTGACATCCAGTCCCGGTGATTATCACGCTTATCACTTTCCCGGACAGGTCAACCTCCTGAACCAAGACATGACCCAGTTGAAACTGATTTCAGCGGACGGTATCCGGTATGAGAAATCTTATCGACTTGCTTCCGTTGCGCAACGTTTTGGGAATCAGGCCGCCCAGGAGTCGTCTCCGGCTGTTTGGATAACCATAGAGGGCTCACGGGGAAGCGGCCTGAATAAACCTTTGCCTGCAGGGAACATTCGAGTCTACGAGCGAGACGAGGCAAGCGAAACTTTCATCGGAGAATCCAGGATAGATCACACCGCCGCTGGACATAAAATCGACATTTCGATTGGACGTGCTTTCGATGTTTCAGCAAATCGAATCCAGACATCCTTCCAGCGTTTTGGGGAAAGGGAAGCAGAGGTGGGTTACCGGATAAAAATGACGAATGACAAGCCGGAATCTGTCGTCGTTAGTGTAGAGGAACAGCTGACAGGTGATTGGACGATTATCAGTGAGAGCCAAAAAGGAACAAAACGAGACAGCATGACTTATGTCTTTGAGTTGAAAGTGCCTTCACAAGGTAACGCCGAGTTGGAGTACTCAGTTCGATTCAAGTGGTAGCGCATTAGTAGGCTTGAAAGTCATTCAGGCCGACAAAGGTTCCGCCATTTTTCTCACACAGTGTCCTCATCAGGATCGAAAATTTTATACCTGTTTCCTGATATCGGGGTGGGTTGGCGAATTGAACCGGAAAACCGACGCCATGAATTCTCACCAGCCGATTTCCTTTTGAATCCGTGCGATTGATTCGGTCGACGACATCAACTACTTGCTGGATTGATCGTCCGCTGAATTCATCCCCAAAAACATACAGGCTGATTTTCCTCCCGGGTTTGTAGTAGGTGCTAATGGCTTTCGTTATTCCTTCGACCGGAGATGAATTTGAGAATACGTTCCATGAACGCAATCTATCGATAATGGCACGACGACGGGCATTTGTATCTGGAATCCATGCGCCGGCGTACTGGGTAAACATGTAGTTGCCCATGTCGTTCATTACCTGGATACCTTTTAGGCGGGGGTAGACGGCCAGTGTTTCTGCTACCTTCTGCAGCACAAGTGGCCAAGCGTAGTTGTACATACTGCCAGAGGTATCAATGATGAAGATGACGTACTCGCTGTCAACGGGGATACCGCCAATCTTGTCTAGATCCGCGGTGCGTCTGTAGTCTGCCAGTAGCTTTGCCATTTCATCCGTCAGTGATTGTTTCGCCTCAGCGAGTTTGCCCTCGACCAGTGTTGATACCTTTGTTTTATCAAGCGTTTTTTCATGTTTGGATTTGAGCGCAGTCAGCTCGGCATTCAGTTTCAGTAATCTGACGATCTCTTCGGATTGCTGATCTTCCTTTCGAATCATCTTTCGGTTGATGTCTTTGGCTTCGCCTCGCAGGTCAAAAAGCTCCTCTTGGAGTGCGGCCAGGTAGCCTTCTAAATTCGATATGGTATCTTCAATGACAACCGGTTCGAATACTTTAGTGAGTACCAGCAAAAGAATGATCGCACCGAAACCGCAACTGATCACGTCCAGGAATGAAAGACTTATGCCTTCAATTTCTCGTCTGTTCCTCATCTCATATCGTCCAAGTCATCTCATCCAAACCCTTTCGTCCCAGTCTTCTGGTCCCGGTTAAGGCCAATCCTCTGGTGGTGCCAGAAATGAGCCCCCGGTAATCTGGGCGAGCCGCCAATAAGAAGGTGCCGCCATGGGGTCTCCTTCCATTGGAAATAGAATCACGTTTACCGGACTGTCATTAGGTAGCAGATTGAGGGCGCTGGTAAACAGCTCAACCCGACCCCTATTGTCGATGGTTGATTTCCTGGGTGGCTCGATGCCCATGGTAGGAAGACTGTCGATAATCAGGAAAATGTTGTCAGGCTGTGGTTCCATTTGAGCGGCGAGCGCAAAGGCGTTGTGCAAAGAAGTGCCGCCCTGGGGGATGGTTTTTTTAATGCCTTCTATTGAGCCATCGGTGTCGGCCCTTTCGGCTGTCCTTAACCAGTCAGCGTCAGTGCCGGGTATGGTAGGTTTTGTTTCTGCGTTGAATGTAAATAGCTGAAAATTCGCGTCCTTGGGCATGTTTGCAGTGATCCACTCTACGGTTTTTATGGCGCGTTGCCACTTTTTGGATGCAAGCTTCTGTTCATCGGACATATTCCTGCGCCTGATGACGTTGACGATGGTTTTGTCGAGCATGCTGGCGGACGAATCAAGAAGAATAAGGATGTGTTGCCCCCCGACCTTCATGCCGGTGAGATATTGACGGTCGCCTTCCCCCACCACTGAGCGTAGCGCGGTACCTGCTGTTTCGTCGGCGGCGACGCTGCCCTCCATATTAGCGGCCTGCTCTTCAAGTTCCTTGAGCTCTGATTTGAGTTCTTCGATACTTTTGTCTTGGCTTGCCCCAGCCTGTTGCAAATTGGCAAGCTCTGATTCGAGTTGCCGGATGGTGTTGATGACTTCAATCGCCAGTTGTTCAGTGGTGATAATCTCGTCTTCCTGCTCCTCTGCAGTGTTCCGTAGGATGATCAGGTCCGCCGTCTCTTCTTTGACTTCTATCTCGAATTTTTTGACCTCCGCCATGAGTTGGGCGTTGAGTTCCTGACTGGTGGTCACCGTTGCATGGTTGATAATGATATAGATGAGAATCACCGCCCCGAATCCGCAGGACATGATGTCCAGAAAGGAAAGGCTGAATATGTTGGTTTCCCGTTTCCTAGCCATCTTGAGGAACCGAAATCAACGTTAACTGATCCCCGGCCAGTTCAATTTGATCACCAGGCTTTAGCGGTCTGTCAGGGTCCACCGCGGCGCCGTTGATCTTTATCGTGTCCGTAGCGCCACATTCGATCATTACCTGGTTGTTTTTGGCGTAAAGAGTGAATGCCGGATCATTGCTGAATCTGGGCCCTGCGGAGAGGTCGGCATCGATGGAAAGCGCCTTGCCGATGGCAGTTGCCTGGTGACGCCATAAAATATGAGTTGCGCCGGTGGTGCTGGTTTCCTGTTTTGGGGGGGGCGCCACTTCACCGGTCCCCAGTTGGACGACGTGGCTGACGGTGCCTATATTGCCGATGATCGCGGCATTATGGATTGCAGCAGAGTCATTTGCTTTTTCCTCTGGCAGATCGATGATCTCCAGATTTGCAACCAGTTTGAGTGATTCTTTGAGCCCTGGAAAGCCCTGGAGTCGGTGGGACAGGAGCAGACTGGCGGGCTCGTTTGCGGACGTTTCGCTGCGGATGGCTTGAACAATCTGTGGATACAGTGGTGTGCAGGCCTTCAGCAGGCTCTCTTGCGAAATTGCGACGGAATGTTCTGTGTCTGCCGCTTTAAGGCTAAATGAATGCGTGCTGCTGTCTTGCAGATTTCTGATCCAGCCAGGTAGCAAATTGAATAGCTGTTGTTCGGTGTCTGCATTGTGCATCGGATCGAATCGCGTGGTCTGTATAAACTGACTGGCAATGATGTTCGCCCAACGATCCAAGAGGGTGGATAATCCGGTTTCCAGAATGGTCTTTACATTTTTTCTCGCCAGGATGCCCCGATTGCTAATCTGCGTGAGAGTGAATGAATGAAGGTGGACGTCAAGGTGAATAACATTGGAACGTAGGGGCAGATTACTGGCTGCGATGACGGACTGGTCAACGATGCCTTTCACGGGCATTCCACATTCGCGGGCGATGCCTAGTAGCAAAGCGAGGTCGTTATTGAGGTAGTAACCTGGGACTATCAAAATTACGTTTGCCACTTTTTTGCTGACAGGTAGCCAAAGGTGTTCCAGGTGAGCAAAGGCAATGTCCGCGTGGTGACGGACCTGTTCGGTACTGTTAGGCAGTGGGTTGGTGTTTAACTGGCTCCAGAAGCGATTGTTTGTCCAGCGCGGAAGAAGCTTTACATTTTTGCTCGCTTCTTCTCCGGTCAGCAGGCTGTTGTCGTTGAGTACGGCGATACCGGGACTCGTTTGAACCAGTTCGCTGTCAACGGTGAGCTGAATTCCAGCGTCATTGATATTAAATACGGCAATACTCAAGTCCGACTCCGATTAGGTCTGTAGGTGGCGAACGAGGCGCACGTCACAATATTCTTCTGCATCGAGCGCCAGCCGCTCCTGGGCTAATTGCAGCTGGTGCAAAAGGAACATGATCAAAATACTGATCAACAAGGCGACAAAAGTAGAATTGAATGCGACGCCAAGTGATTGGGTAACGCCCGTAATATCTCCTTCTACTGCCTTGTGAGCCTGGCCAAGTGCCTGGCCAATACCGCGCACCGTGCCAAGGAACCCGATAGACGGGATAGCCCATGCAATATAGCGAATCATTGAAAGCTCTGAATCGAGGCGCTCGGATTCGGAATCGCAGATAGCCCGCACCGCATGCGAGACATCCTGAATGTTTCGGGTAGACCTGAATCGATGCAGCGCAGTCAGCAGGGTTCGCGGTAAAAGATATCTATGCTGTTCCTCGGGTAAGGCCTGGATTGGCCTTGAGTATTCGCGTGTGTCTTCGGGAAGGATGCTGGTTCCCTGATTAAGGGGTATCAGATCGAGTTGCAGAACGCTTTTTTCCTTGGCTGTCTGAACTGCCTTGTAACCCATTAACGACATGGCCCAAAGCATGAGAATCAAACAGGCTTCCTGTTCAAAATCCCTGATGACGACATAGGCGGATCTTTCAGGGACATAGTCAGGATTGGCGTTCAGCTGTATTGCCTGATCTTCAAGTGCCAGGGCTGCGTTTGGCCGCACAACTGAAACGTAGATGGCATGTACCAGGATGATGGCGATGATGAGTGAAAAAAGTTGGTAGATAAATTCAATTGGTAATTTTTTGCTCATGGCTTTCCCTAAAAAAGACGCTTGATACTTAAATATCCACTGGAAATGTTACCGCGTTGTCGGCACTGATTTCTTCGCTGGGCTGAAAGTTTTTGAATGCATCCCCGATATCTCGTGCTCGAAGGTTACCACCCTGGGGGGTAGGTTTAGGTGATTGTTTAGATGATAGCTCAGACAACGGTTCAGAGGTTTGTTCCTTGGATACGTTAACAGGTTCGATGTCTTCATCGAGGATTGGGTCAATCTGGCCTGAGCTGCCAGCGGTGGGTGCAGGTTCCTGCTGATGTTCACCCGCACTCAACGGTAGAGCGAACAAAGCGGCGAGTGTAATAGTGAAAAATATTGTTTTGCTGGTCATTCAACAAATCTCGCGATGCGAAATCCAACATCTGGCCTTGGGTCTGATCCGTAATCTCTGAACGTCCAGCGGAGTTCGCTGAACCGGCCATGTGTGTAATTTGAACCTCGAATAACGTAATAATCTCCCTGGACCGGTCCTAGTGGGTCTACCAGGGTTTTCCGGTGTAATTCGACTGAGTAGTAGTCGTTTATCCATTCCGAGACGTTGCCCGCTAGATCAAAGATGCCCAGCTCATTAGGCGCATAAGTGCCCGAGGGCGCAGGTCCTCGAAAGTTATCGTTATAACCTTTGATACTGTAAGGCACCATGTTGGCTGCAGAAACATCGGCGTAGTTACCTGAACCTGCAGTGGGTGGCATATTGTCACCCCAGGGAAATCTGGTGGGTAGTCTCCCTGAAGCGTAACGCGCCGCCCATGCCCATTCTGCTTCGGTGGGAAGACGGTATCCGATGGTAGTTGGCGACCTTAGGCGCCACTGGCCATCTTTTAGTGCATATGCAGCGGGGAGGCCATCCTTTTCACTTAGCCAGTTAGAGAACCTGACAGCTTCTTCCCATGAGACATTGACGACCGGTCGGTCTTCTTCGCTGAGGAGTGCTCGCCCCAATAATCCGGAATCATGACCGGGATCAAATTGTTTGAATGAACGATTGCTGATTTCTTGCTCACCAAGATAGAAAGATCGAGTCAGCTCGACATTTTTTTCAATTTCATTTGATCTTCTGCCAGGTTCCCGTCGACCTGCACCCATACCAAAGGTTTCGGGAATAACAAACCTGAGAGTATCACCGAGAGCGGTCGAAATTTGTTGGGGAATCGATGAAACTCTGGCAGCTTCCTCGGTTAGCATGACGATGTTCAGCTGTTGTGGTAATCCTGGCTGCGGAATAACTTTTGTCTCATAGCTCGCATAGCCTGGCAGTTCGACGCGCAGCTCGTGAGCACGTGCGTTGAGTTCAAGCGTCTGGTTTGCGTCACCCAGGGCTTGATTGTCCACAAACAGGGATGCCCCGGGTGGTGTTACTGTGAGCTTTATCAGACCTACAACCGGTTTCAGGGAAAGGTTCAGGCTAAGGTCCTCATCAGGACTAACCGATAACGACCTTGTGTGGTTTCGGTAACCGGCGCGTGTGGCAACCAGTAGGTAGTTTTCGGCCGGTGCGAGCGTGACCGAAAGAGGCGTTTGGCCGTAGTAATGACCCGAAATAGTGACATTGACCCCCGCAGGGTTACTGACAATGTTCAACTTGCCGTCAGCTTTTTCCAGGATCACTCGATCCAATTCCTGGTGCTCCTGAGCAATCACTTCCAGTAGCGATTCGAACACTTTGTATCCGGTCTTCCTGATTTGTAAGGTTCGCTCACCTTGGATCACTTCCAGGATCGCCGGGGTCGTTCCAACCAATTCGTCATCGATATATATTTTTGTTTCACCTGGCATAGAGTCAATTGAAATGTTTGCCCATGCTGGCAGTAATGTGACTTGCTCAGATTGAAACTGCCTCTTACCCGCAACCGTGATCACCTTCTGGGCCGGGAGATATCGAGGATGGTTAACGAAGATGTCCCTTGATCCTGCATCCACTTCGTTGATGGTGAGGGTGGTTTCGCCTACTAGCGTCTGATCAACAAAAACTTTTGCACCGGGGACTTCTGTTCCTTCGTGCAGAGCGATGATTTCCACGATGCCCGGTAGTTTCCTTAGAGAGAAGTTGAAATTCTGGTCGGCTTCTTCAGTCAGGCTGACTGTTGATTCAAGGGGATAATAGCCTTCTGCCACAGCGCGGATGTCATAGTCGCCCTGTAGCATTAAAAATCTTTCACCGAGTTGATACGTTGGGTAGCCACTTAAAATGTCAAATTTCGTTTCAGCGGGATCGAAATCGAATTTTACGGCCCGAGCATTGAACATGAATAGCGCGACCGTTAACAGAAGCCCAAACAGGGCCAGGATTGAAATTTTTGCCGGACTTGGTTGGAAGAATGGTTTTTTACCGGGGGCGCTGGGTCTGGAAAAATCAGACGGTTCTATGATGACATTTTCTGATTCCGCCATTACTTGACTCTCTCTGTGCTGGCGATTTCCAATATTGGCGATGATTCACCAGCCAGTAACACTAAATCTTTCCGGACATCGCGGTAACCAAGTCGTTGGCCAACTACGGTATAGCGGCCTGGTATGAGAAACACCACTTTGTTGGTCACTTTCCCGAGGACCGCGTGCCGGCGAACCGTAACTTCCGTCTTTCCATCGGAATTGATGGTGACTGGTATTTCAATTCTTGCCGTGGAGATGAGTCGCGCAAGGATATCGATGTGATTTAGCAGCTGGCCGGTTTGTGGTTTGGCCCGAGAGGCCTGCCTAAGTGTTGAGGACGCTTCTTCAAGCCCTTCGTTGCTCTGCAATAAGGTTGGGTCGCGGAGGAATTCCTGCAACCGCTCTTGAAGCGCCAGCCGGGACTTCGCATAGGTCAGCCCGGTCAGCGCAAATTCCAGGGATTCCGCAATCGTCAGGGCTGCTTCATATTCTTCGATGGCCCCTGGCCAGTTCTCCGATACGAGGTGGGCCTGCGCATTTTTCTGGTGATCCAAAATAATATCGTTGCGTTCAGATTGTTCTACCTGCAATAAACCGTCTTCAGGTTCAGCTGAATCCGGCAGGATCTTTTTGGCGCGGGAGAAACCCTTGCGAGCCTCGTCATAGTTTTTACTGGAAATCTCACGAAATCCTTCTGACATGGCTATCTGGAAGTTTCGTTGCGTGATGGCTCGTTGAATGCGAGACAGACCTTTTTTTGCCGGTTGCCATTCGCCATCGAGATCCTTCGCTGTTTTAAAAGTCTCGCGCGCGGTATCAAGCTCCCCATTACGCTCAAACACGTTACCTTGACGAACGAGGTCCTGTACCTTGTCCAGAGTCTCTGCACGGGCCAGTTTGTGTTGTAAATCCTTGCTTTCACGGTCTATTGAGGTGGCGATCGTGAATGAGGTAAGTGCGGTTTCGGCATCGCCTTCAAGCAGTGCTTTGTCACCTGAATCGGTGTGTTTTTCCAGTTCACCGGGTGTCCGGGACTTAAGCTTAGCCAGGCTGGCCAGTACTGCTTTGTATTGATCGAGGGCAGAGTCAAACTGCTGATTCCTGTACATGTTATCTGCAGCATCCAGATCTGCGCCGATTTGTTCATAATCATTGCGCGCCCAGAAAATAACCCCGGTATCCTCCAGATCGAGCTGTTGTCTCAGGATATCGCGCGCGAGCTTTTCGCCCTGTTCCTGGAACATCTCAAGCCGCGCGGATTCCAGTGGGGTAATAACAGGCGCTGGCGTGGACGTTGCGGCGGGTCCCCCTGTTGTAATCCTCGCGGGACTATTTGCTGCTGATATGGATTCGGACGGTGTGTTTGTGGGTAAAAAAGCAAACAGTAATGCGGCAAAAATGAGAAGACAGACACCGGCAAGTAGAACCCTTTGCAGGGGTATGGCCTGATCCTGACGTTTGCCGATAAGGTCCGGAGTAGGAGTTGTAGTCGTTTCCAGCGCCGAGGATGATCGGCGTGAAAAGGTGACTGATTCTATTGCCGTTGAGCTGTCCTCGAAATGATTTCCCAGCGAATCACGCAACTCAAGAAGAGTGGTGGGGCGTTCAAATGGAGATTCACTCAGCATAGCGCGAAGCTGACGCTCAAGGTGGGCATCGAGTGGCAAATCGAGCTCCACATCCTTTTCCCAGCGCTTGCCGGTAAGCGCTTTAAACAAAATACAACCCAGCGAGTAGATATCGTCATCAGTGCCCGGATCCCTGCCGGCCAGAACCTGCGGGCTTAGATAGGCTTGCTCATTGGCAGGGTAGGTAACGGCAGGTAACGCGAAACCGGTGATGTGGACGATCCCTGACGCGTCTACCATGATGTTGCCCGGGCATAGTGTTCCGTGTGCGATGCCAAGATTATGCGCATAGATCAGAGCCCCCAATAGTTGCTGGAGCAGGGGCCAGATTCCTGGGTCGTCAAGGTTAAGAATTTGGCTATCCGTCAGGTAGGGTTCAACCAGGTATTGAATCCCATCCTCGATGCCTGCCTCGACGTTGAGGGAAATGTTTTGATGTACGAGTCCCCGGAGTGTGCTGACGCGTTTATTAATGGATGACCAGGTATCGTCATCCAAATGCATCGCCATGAACTTGACCAATACCCGATCGCCAGTTTGGTGGTGCGTGGCAATCCAGGATTCAACAGGCGAAGATGAGTCGGGATCCGAGGCTGACCTTTTACTCAGAACATATTGTTTCGGGAACACTTGACCTTCCCGGAGTTGCAAATTCATTGACACGACCGATGATTAATACGATGCCTGGCTATTGTACTTTTATTGCACGTTTATTGTGACGGGATACTGGTTTCCTGTGCGTAAATTTCCCGAAGAAGTTTTCGCCACTGGACATACTGTTCCTGTGCAGTGCCAGTAAGTTCTATAGTCCTGCCTTCGATATCAAGCACATAAGGTGTGATTTCGGTGCCGAGGGACTGGCTCAGTTCGCGCAGGGATTCGGCATGGATTTCTGCTTCCTTACGGCGCTGCAATCCACTTTTGATAGCGCCAACACCTCCTATCACCGCTCCCGCTGCAGCGGCATCAGTTGCCCAGCTGTTACTTTCACTGCCTGCTGCTATCCCGACAGCGATCAACCCCACACCGGTCAAAAGCCTGGTTCTCGCCTGGCGCTGAACTTCCCGAAGACGGATGGCCTCATCATAGGTCGCATGCCTCCATTCATCGTAGGACGGTTTCATGTCACGATAGAACCTGGAATAGTAGTCATCCAGCGTGTCAACAAACAGGTACTCCTGCTCCTTAATTCGCGCAACTCGCTGCATCATGCTGTCGGTCTCTGCGGGAAGCTGAACAACTTTCATCTGGCCGCGGTTGGGTTCCTCCAGGTAGCCAGCAAATGCATCAGGAGCAAGGTCACTTGCGAATTTCAGGCTTGCGACGGTTTTGATTTCCAGAAGTTGCTCCCTGGAAAGTCCTTCTCGCGTCCCAAGTAAATCGTTGGCTATATCATTGTAGAGATCCTGAAACGGATCCTCCTTTGGTTTCTCGTAAGAGAATCTACTGGCCAGGTCTTCGTAAGTCCGCTCAAACCAGACCTTGCCCCTTGCATCCGTTGCACGCATTAGTACCTTTAGCTGCTCTCCATCAGATTCGAGTATTTTCCCCTGAAGTTCCAGGTCAACGGATTTGCTGGACTCAGGTGTTACGCGAACTGCACCCCAGTTACCTGTTAGCTCAAGCGTGTCTTTTAACTGGTATGAGATGTAGCTCGATTCAGCGCGACGAACATCGGGCACAATGAGTTTTTTTTCAATCTGCGCGAGGTCCTCGGGGATATTCGAGTCGACTGGCAGGATGCCAATGTCCAGAAGTTCGTCATAGGGAATTAGTTCAGCCGCCTGTGTTGCTGGCGTCGAATTGTCTGTAACTACCTGTGTCGTTGTGCATCCGGTAAGCATGATGAGGGACAGCATCAGCAGGCTAGTGGCTACGGAGATTCGCTTTTTCATACTAGGTTCCTGGCTAACCGGGTCATTTATAACCCGGCCTTGTATTTTTTGTATTCATCCCACAACTTTGCGCGTAGGTCTGGGTCTGTTTCTGCCGCTGCAGCTTCACGAAGTTGTTGGGCAACAATATCATCGCCTTGGGCGCTTGGTACGTCTTCCGGCACGGGCGGAGTGGTGCTTTCGATCTCTGTTTTTGTTAGCTCGCCGCCTTCTGGCATCCTTCCACGTTCTATGACGTCGGGGATTCCTGGCTCAAGCCGTTCATTCGTGTTCTCTTCAAATGTTCCCGATCCCTGCTCCAGTCCTTTGCCACCCAGTACCGCAACTCCTGGTACATTTTCAGCGGATGTCGGCGGTGGTGTACTGCCTAATACTTCATTTCGTGCATCCAAAATTTTGCCTTCAAATATGGCAATAGACTCGTCGAGTGCTTTGTCAAGTTCACTGCCACCATTACCGTTTCTGCGGCCTGGGTAGGATGTCTGCGCTCCACCTTCCCCCTGATCGGCCGGTTGACCGGATTCAGAGCCTGACTCTCCGTCTCTCTCTCCCTCTCTCCCTCTCTCTCCCTTCAATTGTCCAAAATCCGGTAGCTGGATACGGGAATCAAAAATCGAATCTGTGGCAATGACTATGGCAACGTTGGCTTCGTTCAAGGCCTCTTCGGCATCAAGGATTGTGCCTTCCTCGGGCGTGCCCTCAAATATGTCGCTGATGTCCATTAAATCCTGACCGGCGATGATGACAGAAACCCTTGCCCTCGCCAGTGATTTTTCAGCTTCGGCAAGTTCTGCATCAGTTTCAGCCGTTTCAAGTGCCACTCCCGCTGTCTGAATTGCAATGCCGGCTTGTTCCAGCGCTTCCTGTGCAGCCCGAATGTCCTCAGCAAGATCCTCCGGATATTCACCTGCTGGGACTACCGCCTTCCGTTGGCGGCAGTTCACCGCCAGTTTGAGCGTTTGGTTCGTTCTCCATCGGCGTATCACCATCACCCTGGGCGGGTGATCCATCTTCCATCAACTTATCGTCTTGAGCCTGTGTTGGTGCACCGCTTTCGATCACCATTTCGGCTGATTCACTTGATTCTGGGCGACTGTCTTGTTGGCTTGAAGACGGCAAGGAGTCGCTATCCTCATAGGTCTCTGAATCAGTCTGGCTTGGGTTTTCGCTATCTGGAATTAACGGGTCCCATTCCCCTCCTGCCGGTTCTGGTAACTGTTGCGCGGTCTCTGATACCTGCTCGCCTGCTTTCTTCAGTGTTTGTGCAGCCTGTTGCCTGGCCTGCTCCGGCGACCCCTGTTGCTGCTCACTTCCTGGTGGCGACGACTCGCCTGCTTGTTGGGCCTCGGGTGATGAACTGGGAGGCTCTGAGCTCGGTTGGGCCCTGTGTCTAGTCGATGGCGCTGACGGCTCTGATGGCTCTGACGGCGCTGATGGCTCTGACGGTCTGCTGACGGCTCTGACGGTCGCGAAGGCGGTGGCGGAGGTGAACTCGATGGTGGCGATGACGAGGGGGGAGGAGTCGGCGGTGGTGAAGACTGTTGCGGTGACTCGCAGGCAGTAAGCGCGAAACGATCACGAGAACGATCACGAGAGCTTTAGTGCAATAAGTTAATAACTGGCCGATTAGTCTCATAAAAATTCTCTGGATAACGTCAAGATTGTCGCCTGATGAAGCTGAAGCTTAACTGAATAACCGGGTGGAAAGCTGCAATTCCAACCTATTGGACAGGGTGTGAGCAGGAAATGTTCAATTGCGCGGGGTAAAATAACTAATGCGGCTCTCAAAACTGTATAGGTCAAGACTGCTGGGCATCCTTAACCGGGACGAGTAGGATTGGGGGGTACACATAATCATAGGGGTTAGTGTTGCAATTTCGAGCCTTGTTAAGACAAAGTCTTTATGTGACGGCGATGCTATTGTTTCTTCAATCCTGTACTACCAGTGTTGTAGTGGAAGGGACGGTACCGACTCCGCTCGTTAGCGTAATTCCCGCCAGGATGGGTGTTTACTATTCGGACGAATTCCGGCGCTTCAAGCACGAGGAAGTTTTTCGTGATTCGGGTGGCTGGCATATCGATCTTGGCAAGCAGAATCTGCGTTTTTTCCAGAATTTGACAAAATCATTATTTGCCGAGATTCAGGAAGTTCATCAGCCCCCACTGACGACTGAAGAGATGCGTAACCTGGATGGTGTCTTTATTCCGTCGATTGAGAAGTATGGTTTTTTGACCCCCTCGATATCCGGACTAAAGTTTTACTCTGCGTCGATCGAATATCGCGTTGCGATGTATGACAAAGTAGGGGCCAAGGTTGGTGACTGGAACATCGTCGGCTACGGTAAGAGTGAAGGAGGATTATTTTCATCAGATGAAGCCATTAACGAGGCAACGGTTCTGGCTATTCGCGACGGTGGTGCACGAATTGCGATTGAGTTGATTGACCAGCCTGCCGTCCAGGCCTGGCTGCAATCGAGACATGAATCGTTCGAATCGTCGGCTGGCCCTCCAGGCGTCGCTGAAAATATTGAAAGTATTGAAAGTATTGAAAATTCAGAAACCCCAGAAAATGTAGATGGTGACCCTGATGCGTAATCTGCCTATCGCACTGGTTCTGTTGCCGCTTCTGTCCGGGTGCGTTGCTTCTCGCATTGAGCAATCAAGGGATTCATCTACCGGAATTGAGTCGGATGAGGCTATTGTTCTGCTTGGCAGGGCGAGCTACAACGATAAGCAGACAGAAGAGGGTTTTACCGAATGTATCGCTGATGTACTGGCTGGGGGTGACAATCCCATTCGCCTGATCGGACAGAATCAATTCAGGGATGACCTTTACCCATGGTTCGAGCCCAGAACCGCACCCACCTCGGCGGATGAGCTCGGACGGCTGTTTACCGAGCCAGGGGTGAAAGAGCGGATTGCATCTGTCAATGTCCGTTATCTGGCCTGGATTGACGGGGATACGATAACCGTCGACAAAGGCGGTTCCATGAGCTGCACCATCAGTACATTCGGTGGTGGGTGTTTTGGAATGAGCTATTGGGAAGAAGATGCGTCATACGAGGCGGCGATCTGGGACCTGAAGACGATGACGTCGACGGGGCAGATAAGTGCAGAAGCCAATGGCACATCGTATCTTGCAGGCCTGATTATTCCTATTCCTATCCTGGCGCGGCCAGGAAATGCCGCCTGTAAAGGTTTGGCGAATCAGTTGCGCGAATTTATTGTAGGGGAAACCTAAGCCTCGTCCACTGTCTCAGCGGGTTTTTCTTCCAGGAGTAGTAATTCTTCAATGGGTGTGTCTGCTTCTTCCTCTTGCTTTTCGTCAGGCAATGGCCTGCTGTGCAACACCGCAAATAATTGACGGACCTCTAAGGCTTCAGTGGAAACCAGTTCGCCATTGTGAATGCGAGGCCTATACCGGGAAGCCCGGAGAATCTGGCGGAGAAGCCTTACCCCCTTATTGGGTACGTTTTTGTCAATAATTTCTATCTCTCGAACATGGCCATTCGGTGAAACGTCATATTGTAGATTTACGAATAGCTCATCGCCAGTGGTGACACCGTCAGGTGTGCGCTCAAGATACAGAAAATGAGGGTTTCTTGGGTACAATCTGACCGGTGAATCAAATAAATATGAAGCTAACTGCTGCGTTTCCGGGGTCTCCTGTAAGATTGTCCACGCGCTGAGGTAGGTTTCCCGGGCTCTTTCATCAGAGATGATGATGTAGAAATCCCCAAGGTCGACAATTGCCTGGGTTCGATCAGTCAGATCTGAATTGGGATTCGAATCCACTATTTCCAGCGAACGCAGCAGCGCAGCCTCGGCATATCTTCGCTGGGTGATTTCGAGCATTCGAGCGCTGGCCAGACCACGCAGTGGCGTTAAAAGCCGGAGATCATTGACACCGTAGTTGAGTTCAATGATGTCGATAGCCCGGTGGTACAGGTTGACGGAGTCTTTAAACAAGATATTGCGCTGCATTCTGAGTTCCGTGACAGCCGCCAGCGAGATGGTGTCGCCACGACTAGCAAAGTAACTGCCGAGTTTGGTTAGCGTCGGCAGTATCTCGATTGAATTTGGTCCATAGGACTGTTCCGCAACCTTAAGGCTAAATCGTTGTTGCTGGTCAGCAGCAAGAGAGTTCCGCTGGCGAAGATTAGTGGCAGCCAGGTAACTAACCATCGGTAATTGTTCTTTGTTGTATACGCCCTTGTTTCGGTGGGTGAGGTGTTGCGCCCGGCGAAAGGTATCCTCGGCATCTGTGAACGACCCGAGTAGCAATTGGCAAATACCTTTTGCCATAATGCTATTGATCAGAATCTCATCGAAGGGGTTGGTTCTGGCTTCAAGAAACTCCATCCCCCGTTCTATGATAGAAAGGCCAAGCTGATACTCGCCTGCGGCAACACGAAGAATGCCGTGATTAATCATGACCTGCCCATAGATGGATGGGTCTGTATCCCTCAACGGATTGGCGGAATCGAGTAGGTCCTGTGAGAGCGTAATGGCAGCATCGAATTCAGTGTTCCGCGCATGCAGTCTTATACGCTCGGCCATTGATTGCTGTCTTTCACCGAGAGCCGGTTCATAGAGGTATGCCAGTGTATCCTCCTCGGCAATGGCGAGGCAGGGAACAATCAGCAGTAGAGTAAGAAAAAAAATCGTCTTCATTACGTGCCTATGTAATGGGGAGAAAGGTTTGTACAAGTGATACATTCTTTGTCGTGATTGGCAGCCCATTGACGAGCCCAGGGCGATAATGGGCTTTCCTGAGGGCGTCAATGACCAATCTGTCTAGTTTGACCGGCGCAGTTGAGTTTATAACTTCTATCTCCTCTAGGTCCCCCTCGCTGGTGACGGTAAATGAAAGCTCGATCTTAAGTTCTTCCATTCTTTTTTCCAGCCGAAGTGGAATCACGTTATTTAGCTGGTCTTTGCTAAACAGGATTGGATTACCAACCAGTTCCTGAATTTCACGGCCCTGAGATAGGTTTGAATTCCTGTCTGGCACTATAAAGCCCTGATGGGCGTGTTTCCAGTCGATGATAAACCATTGGGGTTTGACGGACAGGTCCTCGAGTATCTCTTCATGCGTGCGCAGAGTCAGGTGGCGTCTATTAAACATGTCCTTCTCGATATGATAGATTTTAGCCTGTTGGGCTAGTGGGTTACTGAAAGCCTCGCGAGCCGAAATAGGGCGAGGATCGACGTCCATGCTTAGCGGACTTACTTCGTTGGCTTTAAGGAAATACTCAGTGGCGATTACCTCTTTGCGCGCAAGAAGGTAGGTGTCCGCAAGCTCAAGATAGGCGTTGGCCAAGGTGTCGGGGTCGGTGTTCGAAGAGCGTTTTACCAGCTCTAGCAACTTTTTCGATACGCAACATATGCCCTCCAGGCGACGCGCCCGGCTCAGCTCGATAGCAAGAGGAAGGGGATCCAGGCCCAGGCTGGTGGCTTTTTCGATACCTTCTTCGAGCAACCGGCGCGATCTTCGTGTCTGTCCAGTAAACATGTACCAGTCTGCCATCTCTGAATAAGCAGACAGTATCTCCGGGTCCTGCGGATTCAGGTGGTGAGACTGCACAAAAAACGCAAATTTCTGCTGTACATTTGCAGCCCGATAATTAGCTTCGCTAAGTGCAATTTGGGTGAGTAGGTCGACTGCTTCGAATTGCGTGGGGGTGTAGACACCTTCGTTGCGATGCGCAATGTTCTGGGCGCGGAGCAACTGATCGGTTGCCGATTCGAGTTCATATGCTTCGATGTAGAGTTTGGCGAGCGTTATAACGGGTTCAATCAGCTCGACAGAAAAGGGCCCATGGTGCAGCGTTAATTCTTCGACCTGGTTTTCAAGATCTATGATTGGTTGGCGGGGATTGTCCATTGCTTTAACGTGCCAGCAAGATAAAACCGCAAGCCAAACCAGACTTTTCCAAATCGGGCCTTTAAAGAACTGGTAGAGCATCTGCCGCAATGTGAATAGCCGCCGGAACCAAAGTTAGAGATATTGCTCATATTTTGACCTGAGTTAAACAAAGTGGATAGAGAAAGTTCATTGATTGGTCTATTTGTTGGTTAAATTGAACAGAATGAACCAAAAGGGGGACAAAATACCAATGTTCAGCCTCCCTTCATGCTTATCCAGATAAGATAGACTTGCAACCTGATAACCAATGTTTCAATCATAAAAGTATAAGCAGTTGAGTATGAAATACATTTTCCTGTCATTATTTCTGGCGACCTGCGCTTCGGCCTGGGGGATGTCTCTGGAAGATGAGGTGAAGCTGGGCCAGGCAGAACATCAAAAAATAATTGGCAAGTTCGGCATTTATCGCGACCAGAAATTACAGGCCTATATTAACCAGGTCGGTCAACGCGTTGCCGCTGGGAGCTCGAGACCAGAGGTCGAGTACCGATTTACTATCCTGAATGATGACATGATCAATGCATTCGCCTTGCCGGGAGGGTTCATTTACGTCACCCGCGGCATGCTTGTACACATGAATTCGGAATCAGAGCTCGCTGCAGTTCTCGGGCATGAAATTGCACATGTCACGGAAAAACATGCGTTGCGGCGCCAAACCCGGGGAAAGGGAGTTAGCGTTTTAAACACGGTATTGACTGCCGTGTCGGGGCAACCGGCACTTTATGAGCTTGGAAACATGTTTGGTGGGGTGTTGCTGTCCGGGTACAGCAGGGAATTTGAGCTTGATGCCGATGAGGTGGGTGCCCAGTACATGGCGAAAGCCGGTTATTCGCCGAGCGCCATGTTAAACACAATAGAAATACTGAAGGCTAAAGATCGAATTGAAATATCCCAGGCCAGGCTGGAAAACAGGGCGCCGAGGGTCTATCACGGCATCCTGTCAACTCACCCCGATCACGACACCCGTTACAAACAGGCTATCACCGAGTCTGAAAAGCTGCTCAGGGACCACGACGAGTTCATCAAGACGGATGAGTTTCTCCAAAAACTGAATGGCCTGGCGTACGGAAAATCAAGACAGGTAGGTGTGGTCCGCAAGAACACCTTTTATCATCCTAAACTGGGTATCAAATTCACTTTTCCACAGTCGTGGCGTTTCGAAACGCTTCGCCAGGGCGCGATGGTCGTCAACCAGGTGGGTGAGTCGAGCTTTACCATTACGACCTCCAGACTGACGCGAGGTGCAACGCCCGCCAGCTTCACCAAGGAACAACTGGGGTTGAACGTTCGAGAGGGGCGCGAAATCACGATCGACGGAATGCCAGCGTACCTGGGGATTGCAGATAAGGCGGACACTGCTTATGGACCAAGACCTGTCCGTTTCGCGGTAATTTTTGATGAGAGAAAGCGCCTGGCGTATATTCTTCGTGGTGCGGGGAAGTATGACCTGCGTAAAATTGCCGACGATGGCAACTATATAGCCAGCATTTTCAGTTTTGATCGGATGTCCCGGGAGGATTTCCAGCGTGCAAAAACGCCTAAGGTCCAGGTGGTTCGCGCAGAAGAGGATACCACCATGGAACAGTTGGCTGAAGAATCCCCCATTACAAACTACGCTCTGGATACCCTGCGGGTGATGAATGGCCTTTACCCCCATGGCCAGCCTGAAGATGGTCAACTGATCAAAATTATTAACTAGCCGTTTTATAGAGCAGTTTTATAAAGCAGTTTTAGCTGGCGGCCTTGAGCAGTAGTTCGTGAGAGCGAACCTGGTCGTCGTTATCGACACCCTGGATTCTGCCCCGGGCGATCAGGTAGTTCAGCCCCAGTGTTTCCCGGTATTGGTTAAGTTTGTCCTTAATAGCAATACTATCTCCGACGATAGCCCATTCATCAACGGCGGTTGCGGTATCGCGAAATCTGCTGGCAACTTCGGCATCCAGTGATTCCCTGACCTGTTTTTCCAGCGACGGGTTGTCGGTCACAAACACGGTCCGCATGACAGGAGTGATTGCCACCGGGGGATGACCTGTGTCACGCACGTGACCCTGATGCGCAAGAATGTTTTCCCTGAGACTCGATAGGGTTTCTACTGGTGAGGCGATATAGGGCAATCCCAGGGTACCGGCCTGTTTGATGGCCAGAGGCCCGAAGGCAGCAACCCAGAGAGGTGGATGCGGTTGTTGTGCGGGTAAGGGGGAAAGTGTGATGTCGTTGCCTTCAAATTGCGCTATTGGTTCCCCCTTCCATGCGTTGATCATGAGTTCGAGATTGGACTTGAACCTTTTACGTTTTTCACCGGTGGGAATGCCAAACGGTTTGAACATGGATGCCTGAAACCCTCGGCCGATTCCAAGAATGACGCGGCCGCCGGACAGGCGATCGAGAACCGCGACTTCTTCAGCCGCCAGTATTGGATTCCTGATGGGCAACAGGTAAGAAGTAGTCCCTAGTTTGATTTTACTGGTTCGTGCGGCGACCGCCGCAAGCAGCATCAGTGGCGCAGGTATGGCGGTGGGTCCGGTAAAGTGATTTTCCGGCAACCAGAAGGAATCGAATCCCAAAGATTCTGCGATCTCGCCCTGTTCGGCGAGTTCTTGGGCGAGCCCCTGGGTTCCAAACTTCCAGGCTGTAACCGCAATTTTCATGACTAATGCTTCCTTATAATTTTCTGACCGGCTCAGCTTTGCCCCAGCCGATTTGTGGCAGAATGCCGGACTAGATATGAAACTCTTAATACAAATACTGAAGAAGGAAATTCTGTGAATCCTAACATGCCCGTCATTATTGGTGTCTCTCAAATACTGCAACGAGTCACTGACCTCAATGATGCTAAAGAGCCGATTGATTTAATGGTGGAAGCTGCGTTCAAGGCTGCCCAGGATTGTGGAAAGCCAGGGCTGCTCGAAGAAGTGGAGTCAGTTCGTGTGATCCGCGGATGGTGGAAGTACCACCAACCTGCCGGGTATGTCGCAGAGAAAATAGGTTGCAGCAATGCGGAGCTGGTAGGCACCTGCTACGGCGGCAATATGGTCCAGAGTACGCTTAACGCTACCGCTGTGGACATTGCGAGTGGAGAAAAATCACTCGTGTTGCTGACGGGAGCAGAGATCGGTAACTCACTTGCCAAAGCGAGAAAAAATAGCCAGGAACTCCCGGAGAAGGAAACCCATGGTGAATATGATCGGTTAATCGGTCAGGAAGAATCCATGGCCGGGGAAGCGGAGGTGGCAAGAAGTATTCGCCAACCTATCCAGATCTACCCGATATTTGAGAATGCGCTCCGGCACCATCAGGGTGAGACAATCGAGGAGCATCAGGTCAAAGTTTCAACAATGTGGGCGGGGTTTAGTCAGGTGGCTGCTCGCAACCCGAATGCGTGGATCCGTGAAGCCTTGGACGCGACTGCTATTCGTACGCCCGGTAAGACAAACCGGATGGTGAGTTTTCCTTATCCAAAACTGATGAACTCCAATAACTCTGTTGATATGGCGTCGGCAATTATTATGTGCAGTGTTGCCAAGGCCAGAGAACTGGGGGTAGACGAAAGTCAGTGGGTTTACCCTTGGGTTGGTACCGATGCTCACGATACTTATTCGGTCTCGGAACGCGACAATCTTTATTCTTCTCCCGCGATCCGAATCGCGGGTCAGCGTGCGCTTGAACTGGCAGGTCTCGGCGTTGACGACCTGGACTTCGTTGATGTTTACAGCTGTTTTCCGGTTGCTGTGCAGGTGGCAGCGGCAGAACTGGGATTGTCGTTAGACAGGGAACTCACGGTCACAGGCGGATTAACCTTCGGGGGCGGTCCGCTCAATAATTACGTCATGCACAGTATCTCCAGAATGGTTGAGTTATTAAGGGATAATCCAGGCAAGAAAGGGTTTGTGACGGCAAATGGTGGTTTCCTGACGAAGCACGCATTTGGCGTCTATTCGACCGAAGCGCCGAAAGGCGATTACAAGCACGAGAACCTTCAGGCGGAAGTTGATGCCTGCCCAACCAGGGAATGGCTGGTGAATCATGACGGTGATGTGACCATCGAATCCTATACGGTCATGTTCTCGGGTGATGAACCTGCGGTTGGTCATTTTGCGTGTCTAACGCCCAATGGGAAGCGAACCTGGGCTAATTCTTCGGATCCCGACATCCTGCATGATATGCAGGTGACTGAATATTGCGGCAGAGCGGCTCGCATTGATGGCGCCGGTAACCTTACGTTGTGATGGCTAGTGAGGTTTGTCACCGGCAAGGCTCACGCGAAGCATTTTTCTTAATTCTCCCTGGTAGTCATTCAGCGGATAGTGCTGGCATGCACGGTTGTCCCAAAATGCCAGGCTGCCGCGTTGCCATTGGAATCGGCACGAAAACTCTGGTTGCATGATTCGCTCGAACAGGAAGTCCAGAATCGGCGCACTCTCGCGTTCAGACATGCCGGCAAATCGTGTGGTGTGCGCCTTGTTGATATAGAGCAGCGGCCTTTTAGTCACGGGGTGCGTTCTTACAACCGGGTGTGTAGCGTGTAGCCCTTTATTGATAGATCCCGGGCGTGTAGCCCTGATGGCTTCGTTATCCGCATCGTTTATCGCCATCTGCCGTCCAAGGAAGCTTTGCATTCCTGCTGAAAGCGAATCGAATACGTTGTACATGTTGGTGAACATGGTGTCGCCACCCTGTTCAGGTATGTCGACCCCATACAAGAGGGCACCCATTGCCGGTGTTTCCAGATAGGTCGTGTCTGAATGCCAGACTCCCCCAAAATTGAGCGTGTCTTCAGGTCTTTTAATGACTTCGACCACCTCAGGAAAACTGGGTAATCCTTTTACGAAAGGGTAGGGTACAGGAGAGCCGAATTTCGAAGCCAGTTTAAAAAGGTTTGCCGGGTCCAGAGACTGATCCCGAAAAAATAGGACAAGATGTTCGCTTAACGCTTCACGGAGAAAGTCGACAGCTGTTGAGTCAATATTGTTGAGATCAATACCGCTGATAGTGGCGCCGATAGGACCAGCTTGTTGATCAACCTGGTAGTCGCTATTCATGGCTGTCTATTACTCGCTCATGGCTGTTCTATGCTCGCTCAAGGCTGTCTATTACTCGCTCATGGCTGCCTATCACTCGCTCAAGGCTGTCTATGGCTGGCTCATGGCTGTTTATGGTTTGTCCAGTGTTCGTGTGCGCAATCGTCGTTGCGACAGCAGAGATAGTTCTGAATATGTGCGGCAGCGAGTATAAGTCCGCCGATCGAGGTGACAATTCGCTCACCTGTAAGGCCTAGCAGGTCGTGGCCGAAGATGGCAGTAATGGTCAATATCCCTAGACCAACGCTGCCGAGAACCAGGGTCAGCTTATCCTTGTGTTGGCGGCAACCAATGGTTAATGCAATGATGCTGATTGGCAGAATCACAGCCATCATGATCAGGTGAAAGGTTGACTCATCGAGCAGAGTGACATTGACGATCGGCAGAATCGTCAGTGCGATCGGAAGTGCCAGGCAATGCAGCATGCACACGCCGGAGAGGACAACGGCTGCCGCGTCCATATACTTTCGTCGGCGATTATTTGGCTGGGAATCCATAGGGCGGGATTTATATCACAAATAAGGTGGCAGTTCCTGCATCTTATTTATGCAGAATTTCGGGCTAGGGTATTCGCTATTTCGTGACTTTAGCTTAACATCGACTCTTCCGTAACCATGCCACCAGCGCAGAGTGAAACTGTGTCAAAAACCCCGCTATTTTCCAGACTGTTTGGTCTCTCTCCGATATCTCCTATCAAGGAACATATGGAGACATGTGAGCGTTGTGTGCTTGGGTTAGTTCCATTCTTTGAGGCGGTGTCTGGCTCTGATTGGGCAGATGCTGAGAAACGTTACCGGGCGGTTTCTGACCTTGAAGGCGATGCAGACGAGCTGAAAAAGAAGGTCAGGTTGAATCTGCCAAAGAGTCTCTTCCTGCCCGTGTCACGCAATCATTTACTGGAAATCGTCCAGGTTCAGGATCGAATAGCCAACGGCGCGAAAGATATTGCGGGATTGATGCTGGGCCGAAAAATGAGGTTTCCAGAGGAAGTGAAGCCAGCTTTAACGGAATTTGTCAAAGCAAGTCTGGATGCAGTGAGCCTCGCCCGGAAAGTAATAGCTCAGTTAAATGATCTTGTTACCACGGGGTTCAGTGGCCGGGAAATAGAGTTAGTAGAGAAGATGCTCGAAGAGCTTGATGATGCCGAGCATAAGTCTGATGTTTTGCAGGTGAAGCTCAGGCGAGCATTGTTTGATCACGAAGCAGACCTGAATCCTGTCAGCGTGATTTTTTTGTACCGGGTGATCGACCAGATTGGAGACATCGCTGACGATGCCCAGACGGTTGGCAATCGCATGATGTATGTAATAGCAAGTTAGGGATTGCAGATGGGCGTTATAGAAGAATTTGGCAGCATGCTGCTGATCCTGACGGTTTGTTTTGGCTTTTTTATGGCCTGGGGTGTCGGTGCTAACGATGTTGCCAATGCCATGGGGACGTCGGTTGGAGCCAAGGCAATCACCATTAAGCAGGCCATACTCATTGCAATGGTCTTCGAGTTTGCAGGTGCCTATCTGGCCGGAGGAGAAGTGACCTCTACCATTCGTAAAGGTATCATTGATCCGGAATTACTTTCCGATGAACCAGAACTCCTGGTCTACGGGATGATGTCTGCGTTGCTGGCGGCTGGCATTTGGCTTTTTATTGCGACGACTTACGGCTGGCCAGTATCAACAACGCATAGCATTGTCGGTGCAATTGTTGGCTTCGCGTCTGTCGGTATTTCCGTTGATGCGGTCAACTGGATGAAGGTAGGAAACATTGCTGCAAGCTGGGTGGTTTCTCCGGTGCTAGCAGGTACCGTTGCCTTCTTTTTGTATATGAGCGTTCGACGTTTCGTCTTTGATACGACAGATCCGTTTGCTTCTGCCAAACGGGTTATTCCCTTTTACATCTTCTTGGTCGGGTTTGTGATTTCGATGGTGACGATGGTAAAGGGACTCAAGCACTTAGGGCTGGATCTGACCTTTCAACAGGCAATATTGTATTCAATGGTTGTTGCAAGTCTGGTCTGCCTGATTGGTGTTGTGGCATTGACCAGGATCAAACGGGTAGTTGCCTCTTTGAACCATGACATTGTGAATATCGAGCGTATGTTTGGTGTGCTGATGTTGTTCACGGCTTGTGCCATGGCTTTTGCTCATGGATCAAACGATGTCGCGAATGCGATCGGGCCTCTTGCTGCTGTCAATAGCATTATTGAATCTGGCGGCGACGTTGTTCAAAAAGCAAGAATGCCGACCTGGATACTATTTCTTGGTGGGGCAGGTATCGTTGCAGGTCTTGCCATCTATGGCTATCGGGTAATGCAAACGATTGGTACGCACATCACAGAGCTGACCCCCAGCAGTGGCTTCGCTGCCGAACTTGCTGCAGCAACCACCGTGGTATTGGCTTCAGCTTATAGCTTGCCCGTCAGTACAACCCATACGCTGGTTGGTGGTGTTCTGGGTGTTGGCCTGGCCAAAGGGCTGCATGCGCTTAATCTTCGTGTGGTTGGTACTATTTTCCTTTCATGGCTGGTCACACTACCTGCTGGTGCAATACTTGCGATCATCTTCTTCTATATCTTCAAGGCGATCTTCGGCACCGGTTAGCCTGGTTTTGATCAGGCTGCTTCAACTTCAACTTTTATGCCCGTCATAAATGACTGATTGCTGATCTTTTCGAACGACCCTGGGCCAGATGGCAACAGGTTGTTCGCGTTTGAACCTGCAAATTTTGCTGCTGTCTTCATGGTTTTCCCTGGGTAACCCCAGCCGTGGGTAATAGCAACTGTTCCTCGCTTGAGAGACTCGTCCAGAGCAACCACCGTCTTGATTTCCCCGAACTCATTTCTCACCGTCACACCGGAACCCTCGCCGAGGTTTCTCGCCCTGGCATCATCCGGGTGAACATACAGCGGGTTATTCTGGTGTTTTGGCCTTTTAAGGGAAGGTACATTGTGAAACCAGCTGTTGATCATGTAATTAGTGCGCCGGGAAATCATTTTGAGCTGATCTTCAGGTTCGCGGCCGAGTTCATCGAATAGCTCCCGGCATCGGCCAATGGCCTCATCGAAAGATGCAGGCATACAGTCCACTCTAGAGCTTTCAGTCTGAATAACGTTGCTGAAAAACTTGCCCGGCGCGACGGGGCTCAGTAACACAGTGCCTGAAGACTTGACGTCATCGATGCTGAGGTTAGATTGTCGTAACATATGATCAAATCGGCTGAACAACCCGAGTTCATCGATGGCACCCTGGTAGTCGTCTAGCTCGCGATTTTCCGTTGCGAATCCCTGCGCCAGTTCAATCTGCCGCAGAATCCACCATTCAGGTCGCCTTTCTGCCTTGGGCGGTACAATGAAATCTGTGTACTGGATGGAAGGTTCTTTCTGCATCCCCAGGCCGCAGATATTGATGTCTGCGCGTTCAAGCATATCGGTTGCCGGGAGAACATAGTCAGCGTATTCAGCGGTTGCGGAAGGATAGATATCAATCACCATCACGAATTCGAGCTGCTCGAATGCGCTTTGGAGTTTTTCCCCGGAACCCATTGATAGAATCGGATTACCCGAGATCACGATGAGCCCCTTGATCGGGTTATCTTCGCTAAGAATCATATCTGCCATAAGGTTCCCGGGTAGCGAACCACGAATTCTTCGCACATCACCGAGTGGGGTCGGCTCATATTTAACTTCACCCTGCAGCCGTCCTGCTTTTGCTGCTGGATAAAAACCGCGGGAGTAAACGTTGCCACCGGGCTTGTCTAGATTGCCTGTTACGACGCTGAGCATAAATAGCAACCAGTAGGCGAGCGAGCCCTGCCGACCCATGTTGACGCCGGTGGACATGTAGAAGGCCGCGCTTTTCGCCGCGCCGATGTCATTCGCCAATGCCTCTATCGATTGTGCGCTGATGCCAACAACATTGGCCACCTGCTGCGGACTGTAGTCATCGATGAAAGACCGGAGTCCTTCTATGTGATCTGCGTGATCCTGAATGTACTCGTGGTTGACCATGTTCTGGTCAAACAGGTGGTGCAGAATAGCTGCCATCAGGTAAGCATCTGTATCTGGCTTTACGGGTACATGAGTCCCGATCCCTTTAATCGATTCGTTGTGGCGAGGGTCGACAAAACGAATGTCGGCACCTCTTTTTGAGGCGGCTCGCAGGCTTTCCATTGGGTCAGCGATAGAGATGAAGCTCATGTGGGAAACCCGGGGGTTTGCGCCAAAGATAAGCAGGAAATCAGTGTTATCGATGTCGGGTATCGGGTGGATGGTACTGGATCCAAATACGGCTTCTGAGGCCGCGAATTTATTGGCGCAGTCCTGCGTCCCAGAGGAAAAATTTCGGCGAACTTCATTGTTAAGTAAAAACGAACCGATAGCAGGTCCTGCCAGTGAGTTAAATGCCAGCGGGTTACCAGCATAGGAGGCAACCGATCCAGGGCCGTACTTTTTTTTCAACTCAGCGATTCGTTCCGCAATTTCACTGGTTGCAGTATCCCAGGAAACTCGCTCAAGATCGCCTTCAGGCGATCGGCGCGCAGGATAATCCAGCCTGTCGGGGTCCTTGTGAATCTCCAGCATGGCGATTCCTTTGTGGCATGCAAAACCTTTGGTTACCGGATGTGACTTATCCGGCTTCAGGGAAACGATTTCATTGTTATCGACTTCTGCGACAAGTCCACATGAGGGTTCGCATACCCGACAAAATGTTTTGACTGATTCCACGGTGTTTCCAGTTTAAAGAGGCAAGCGTTACCGTAAAGGCTCGTAACGCACAGGTCAAATATGTAAGAACTCGTTATAATGCTGATTATTTAACAAAATGGAGTAAGCCGTGTTTGCAGATAAGGTTGTGGTGGTCACCGGGGCCGCCGGCGCGTTAGGTCACGCCGTATTTGAGTATTTCGCGAACGGTGGTGCGCGGGTCGTTGCTCTGGACTACAGTCATGAGTTGCTGGATTCCGCCTTTCCTGTGAAAGGTTCCATTCATCAATACCAGGAAGTCGACCTGACCAGTCGAAATAGTTGTCAGCTGGTACTGTCAAAGGTCATTGATGATCTGGGACAAATTGATGTCCTGTGTAACGTTGCCGGAGGGTTTTTAATGGGTGAGGCTGTTCACGAGACCTCAGATGCGACCTGGGACTTTTTGTTTAACCTCAACACCGGCTCCATCGTGAACACGAGTAGTGTGGTTGTACCTCAAATGCAAAAGCAGGGTAGTGGCAAGATAGTCAACATTGCTGCGAAGGCAGCCACCCAGGGTTTTGCGAATATGGGCGCTTACACAGCGTCAAAGGCAGCTGTGATGAGGCTCACTGAAGCCATGGCAGCTGAATTGCGAGAGCAACAGATTAATGTCAATTGCATTATGCCGGGTACGATTGATACACCCAGGAACAGGGAAGACATGCCCGACGCCGACCACAGCACGTGGGTTCCCCCGTCACAGCTAGCCAGTGTGATAGGGTTTCTGGCCTCTGACGCTGCGGTTGCAGTGCATGGTGCCGCAATACCAGTAGATGGATTGAGTTGATGATGAGTGAGTGGATTTTGTATGACGTCGCTGATGGGGTTTGTACCATTACGATGAATCGCCCCGAGAAAAAAAATGCAATGAGCTTTGCGATGTTAAGCGACTTTATCGCAGCATTTGCCCGGGCCGGTGAAGATGACGACGCGCGCGTGGTGGTCCTGAAGGGAACGGACGGGGCTTTCTGTGCAGGAACTGACCTGTCAGACCTGTCTTCCATACCAGGGGAAAAGCGAGGTCTTCGCGGCTCCTCAGAGGAGAGAGGTAAATGGTGGCCTATCATTGAGTGCCCTAAACCCGTGATTGGTGTTGTTGATGGTCCTGCAGTAGGGATGGGGGCTGAATTCGCATCTCAGTGTGATATCAGGATCGCCTCAAACCGGGCGCGCTTTGCCTGGAATTTTTCCCATCGAGGGTTGGTTCCTGATACCGGTGCCGGAAGCTGGTTGCTGCCAAGACTTATAGGAACCTCTCAGGCGCTGTGGTTGCTGTATTCCGGTGAGTTTATTTCAGCCAGGGAAGCGCATGAGCTTAAATTTATTTCCGGCGTTTTTGAGTCGGAAGAGCTCGACGGCAAAACAAGGCAACTCACGGATGCCATTTTGAAGGGCTCACCCTTTTCCCACCAGCGTATTAAGACATTGGTTTACGAAGGGCTGGGCTCGGATGTTGGTGAGCACATGGTTAACCACACCACGGCACTGGCAGAGTGTTTTAAGTCTGAAGATCACAAGGAAGGTGTCGCGTCGTTTCTTGAACGACGTACGCCTAACTTCAAGGGTAATTAAATGAGTGAAATACGTCGCTGGATAAGAAAGGCTAGCAGGAAGCTCGTTGACTGCCGGGTGTTTACTGTCAATGAGTCGACTTCGATTTGCCCGCGAACGGGAAATGAACATAATTTCTTTTTTATTGGTACCGCGGATTGGGTCAATATAGTGCCGATTACGGTGGATGATGAAGTTGTTTTTGTTCGCCAATTTCGCCATGGCAGCGAAGCGATATCGTTGGAAATTCCAGGAGGTATGGTCGATCCAGGTGAGGACCCTCAGGTGGCTGCGGTTCGTGAATGCCTGGAGGAATCTGCTTATCAGGCAGGCAGTGTTGAGTCACTTGGTGTGCTGAACCCCAACCCGGCACTGTTTCCCAATAAGCTTCATACTTATGTCGCAAGGCAGTGCGAAGCGATCGGTGAAATAGCTAATACTTCGACCGAACACACCGAAGTTGAGCTGGTTCCGATGAAAGATCTGCCTGAACTTTTGCAAAGTGGTGCCATTGATCATGCGCTTGTCGCGGCAACCCTGTGGCGGTTGCTCTACCTGGATGCGTGTTAAGCGTGTGATACCAGTTGGCTTTGACTTTCAGGCATAGTAAGCATGGTTGCGATGGGTTTGGCGTTCAAGGTGAGCTGATGCCTTCTCAGAAAACTCTCCCGGGCATTTTCAGGTGGGTGCCTCGATTCTTCCCAGGCGCTCAAGTTCTTGTACCAGGTGATCAGTAGCATTTCTGAAGGTTGTCCGGTTGCCTCAACGAAAAGCCCCTGTACTTCTGTTTCAAAACTCCCCTCGAAAGTTGGCCAGGCGTTGTAGGAAAGTTGGATAATTTCATCGACAGCGTCAGGCAAAACACTGAACCATCGAAAGACATAGACGCCCGGTCTTGTTCTGGGTTGATGATCCAGTGGCCGAAGAGTGGGGTTGAATAAATGGGTAGAGAGAAGTTGCACCTCATCAGGGAATGAGAGTGATGTCTGTGTTTTGCCAAAGGTCACGAGGTAAATTTCGTTGCTGGCCAGGCCAAACAGTGAGGCAAAGATACCGAAAACCCCCTGGCCCGCAGCTTGTATCTGTTTGGTTATATCGTCGTTTGCCAGTTTGACGAGATGCGCCGAGCCAGGCCTGGAGAGATCCTTGATATGATAAACGTGGTACAGCAAGAAGGGCTCTACGCCTGCAGTGGAAGGGTATATTTCTGCAGATCGTTTACCCTGATCAGCTGTTGAATTTCTCGAACATAGTCGATACCTCGACTGGAGTATTTCAGGAGCCCCTCTGCAAGGGCGTGTCCGCTGAAGTGCTGTTCTTCTGATCGCGTGGTCGCCCGAATATGCCTCAAGTGGATATATGCCGGATTGGTATTAATTGTGTGAACGTAGGCCATGACTCCTTCCTGAACGGACTCGTACTTTGCCACCTCGTGATTGAGGCCCTCGTCGCGATTTTTTGGCGTTAGTCCGCAGCCTTTGCTGAAGCACCAGACGCCAAACAGGTTGTTTGCCTGTCTGGCAAACCTTGACGTCCCCCAGCCGGACTCGTTGGCTGCCTGTGCAAGTACCAGGGACTCGGGAACCACGTCTACTCTGATCAGCAGATCGTCAACGGTCGAGCGCAGGCTGGTTTGTTGCTTGATCTTGTAGCGAGCCTTTAACGAGCTGACAAACTGGATATCGTCCTCGTCAGGTGCATCGCCTATTGCGAGATCGTCGCGGATCATCATCAGCAGACGACGGTTGGCAAGTATCTTGTCGTTTGCCTGGCGGATCTTTGGCAGCATGTAGCTGAAAAACATCTGCTTTTTTGTCCTGACATCGTTGATGGCAGAAAAATCAGGCAGTGTGGATGGGTAGGATCTACTTTCTACTTCCGAGCTCGGCAGGATTTCGGATGCGATGTTTGAAACTTCGGTGATGTCCACCTGACTAGTCGACAAGGTATCGACCGATTGTGCAGGCGAGGCGTAAACCATTGATTCAGATGAATTGCGGACACCAGAAGCCAGCGCTGATGCTGATATTGAAAGCACCAGAGCACCCAACATGATCAGGTCTGTTCTTGCCAGGCTGGTAATCTGGTCTAGTCTCGCCATGGTGATGCATTGCACAATATGGAATAATCTCCATTATATTCATGATTTTCTCCATTTTCAATCAATAAGTGTCAGGTCTTGAATTACGCCAACATAGCGTCGAAGCCCGTTCCTGCGCTAAATCGATGATATGGTTAGGTTTTTTGCTGGGTATCACTAATGTCTATTCGACAACAGGTCATGGTGTTGTACCTGAAAAGCTCAGCGTTAGACACCGGTGTGGTCGCGTGGGCCTTTTACGATGGCGCCGGCAAAGACTAGTCATATGTCTGGGGATCAGGCCGAGGTGCCCTATAAGACCGGTCTCCATGCGCTTCGCGATGGTTGGCGACTAATTCAGGCCAGCCCTCTTGTGACGCATGAGCAGGGCTCGGAATTTCAGACGGACTACCTGAAGTACGAATTCTTCTTTGAAAAACTTGTCGAGGATGATTCGTGACTTTGCTCAATTCTAACCAGATGGCGACTTTTGCTGCCCGGGGCTTTCTCCGATTTGATGGCGTGGTTCCGGAAGAGATTAATCAACAGTTCCTGGCAGAACTCGGAGATGTACCAGAAGGGGACGTTACATCACCCGAGGCGCATTACGGCCACGTCATGCAGCTTGGGTCTGTTCCTGTCGTGCCAGCGGGGATATCGCTCGCGAACGCATACCCGGCGGAAAGTGCCATCTCACAGTTACTTGCAGTTCCTGTCGTCGCCGGAGCCGTTGAGTCTTTGGTTGGGAGCAAGCCGGTGCTGGACCATCATTTCCTGCATATCACTTTTCCACTAACCTATTATGATCGTGAAGCACCGGTGGCGCAGCATACGCACCAGGATTCTACCATCGATCCCCGGCGTGCCTTCGATATCCAATTAATGTATTTCCCACATGAAGTCACTGCAGAGATGGGGGGGACACGGTTTATTCCGGGGTCCCATCTACGCCGTGTGAGTGAGGCGAGTATTGGTCGATACCAGAACATCCTCGGTCAGCAACATGTTGTCTGTCCCGCAGGTACACTGCTGATTATGCATATGGGCATCTGGCATGGCGGCGGTGCTAATCGTAGTGACAAGTTGCGGTATATGTTCAAGATCAGGCTGTGCCCGACTGAAAAGCAGGTGCGCCTTTGGGATTTGTCAGACCTTCCTGATGATCACCTTCAGCAGAGGCCTATATTTTGGGTTGGTAACGAAAGGACCACTGATCATATTCATTCGATCCTGACGGAATCGGAACCCTGGTTTGAGTTCGACACCAGTCGTCTGGAGTACATCAATAGAATCAAGTTCTGGCGCTACCTGCTGGATGATGAGTCTTTTGATGCCGATTATTGGCTTACCCGCCTCGAGAACGACTTTGAATGAATTTTTCACAGGGGCCAGGGAGTGAAATCTGTCGCAGGCTTGTTTAGACACGCCGCAGGCGAATCCAGCCGGTTTCGACATCGGTGAGTGCGTCGCTGTATCCGGTTTCGCCTGGCAGCACGATAATGCCGGAGTCTTTGTGGACTCGCACACGTTGGTCCTCTGGGTTTGATGAGGCAGATGCTATAACCTGGTCCGCTGAATCGAATTCGGCCAGCGACTTCACCATTCGAAGCGTCGGAGACATCAATACCATCTCATCGGTTGCTGCTTTTTCAATGACTTCACGGGGAGACATCCAGACCGAGTTCACCAGTTCCCCATCGTCATGGATCGGGATTTGAAGGCGGGGTATCCGGGCGATAAAAAAGCGGGCATCAAACCGCCGGGGCGAGCCGAAAGGAGTAACCCATCTTGCAATGTAGTGCATTTTACCAATATCGGCCATCAAGGATTCTTTTTCGAGGATTGTCTTGAGTTCTATTTCTCCGGCGTTAAGTTGATCTCGGTATTGCTGGAATCTGGCTGTGGAAGCCTCTGCGATATTAAGCGGAGACTCGTCTTCCTGGTGCAGCGCGAGTAATACGCCAGCTTCTTCGAAAGTTTCCCGTATGGCTGCCATGTAATAAGCAAGGCCACCGTTTTCGAGGTTCATTAATTCTGAGGCTTCGTTGTCTGTTCGCTGGGTCGCGATACCTGAAAAGTAGCTCGCGTCGTCCTGATGGTCTACGGCACCGCCCGGAAACACCCACATCCCGCCGGCGAACGAGGCGTCGCTCCATCTGGCGTGGTCGCTCTCGATCAGCCCGTCGCGCGGCAAGGACCTCCGGGGACAGCAGTCGACCGCGTCGACGTCATCGGCAGGCCTGCCGCACGGGCAGACCGGCGAAGGGCGGCGTGGGGGCGCCCCTGCGGGTGCGTGCACCACTGGGAGCCAGGGGCTCAGTGCGCCGGCTTGCGCGGACAGCGAAGCAGGGCTGCGGATGGAGCACAATTGGTGGGTAGCCGCGCGTCCGGCTAACGGATTCAGGGTGGAGGCGCTGCAGCAACACGGTGGCGTTAGTACGATACCGGCACATGGTCGTTCCTGGAAGTTGACAGGCAAGTCAGTCGCGGGCAGTCGCAACTTCGATCTCCAGTGTCCCCGGGATGATGAGCAGTGTTCTTAACTACAAAATGATCCGGATATGCAGGCGGTTCTAAATGACCCCGAATTGATGCGGCGGTTCAGTCGTTTGACTTGGAAACCTTGCAAAACAACCCAAAGATTCAGAAGTTAATGAGCAACTCAACCATTAGGGATATTCAGCGAGACGTGGATTGAGAGACTTCATAAAAAAAGGCGGCCAATGGCCGCCTTTTTCTGTTCCGCTATTGACTGCAATTACATTGAGAACCTGTACCGCAGCGTCATTGTTCTCCCAAGGGGCGTGGTAGCCGCCTGGTCGAGCGTGTTGGCTCCAGTATTGCTAGATGGAACCCTGCCCGGGATCGCGCCTCCACCAGTAATGTAGTACTCGTCAGTGAGGTTTCGAGCGATCAGGCTGAACTCGTGTGCACCGTCAGCTGAGTAAACATTGATGGCAGCATCTGCGACCCAGAAAGAATCTTGCATGAACGGGTTCACGGTTGCTGTCCAAGCGTAGTCGTCAGTAAAACGGGCATCAGCAGACACGTTGTAACGCCAATTGCTCTGTTAGTTCAGCGTCATACGTGAAGCCCACATAACCGGTAATGTCTGCACTACCAGCACCGTCTTCTCCTTTCAGGTTTTCACCTGTTGCGTTGACGAAATCCTCGGAGTATCCCGTGTCAGTCCATGCCCACGCGGACCTGATGGTCAGACCCTCGACGCTGGTATTCCAAAGCAGGTCAAACTCCAGGCCTTCTGTTTCAAGCGCTGACGCGTTGAATGTCTGGAATTGAATCGCTGTTGAATCGAACAGCTGGACTTGGAGGTCCGTGTACTCATAAGTGAAGATGGTCGCATTGAGTCGCAGTGAGTTACCAAGAAAGTTTCCTTTCATACCAACTTCAAAGCCTTCTGCTTCCTCAGACTGGTAGACAAGAAATCCAAAATCACCATCTGCAGGGCTTAATGTGGCTGTGGGTAGGGCGCTGTTGTCGATGCCTCCTGATTTGAAGCCTTCTTTGTAGGCGGCGAAGACGCTAACGTCATCATTCAGATAGTAGTTGATAGCAATTTCCGGAGAGATGTTGTCATCTTCAAACTTCGAGTCCGTCAATTAGGTCGTGGTGCGCTGAAAGGTGCCCTGCAGGAACAGGTGAACGTAAGGAATTTCGATCTTGCCATTCTTTGTCTTCCTCAGTGTAGCGAGCGCCGACGGTCACCTCGGTTCTATCATTGATATCCCAATAGACTGCCACAAAAGCTGAGAGCACGTCCGTATCCAGGAAGTGGTGTTTATTGTAGTCGTATCCGTTACCGGTGATGGGATCAGCCGCCAGGAGCCCAATATTTGCAGCATACTGATAGGCGTCGAACTCCTGCTCAATTTCCTGCATGAATAAACCTGCCTGGAAGTTGATTGGACCATCATAACTGCTGCTAAGACGAAATTCCTGAGAGATGCTTTCATAAAGATTGTTATGTAGCCCACCGAAAACGCCAGCGCCGTAGCTGTAGTCGTCGAGTTCCACGTGCTCGAGATCGACCCAGCCAGTAATAGATGTGAGGGTATAGTTTTCGTTGATGTCCCAGTCCATTTGCAATGAAATGAAATCGGTTTCTTGCTCAAGACCCGGTTGGCCATCGTCATAGCCGAAGGGTAAACCGGGGCGTAGCGCTGGGTTAAGACCGATCTTCGATGTATTACCGTTGATTTTGCAATCATCAACGCCCTGGAAGAACACAGCTCCCAACACGACAGTTCGCTGGTGAGCGCCTTCTGCGCAAAGTTCTTCTGACCAGGCTGTACCGCCGCCCGAGTTATCAAACTCCGAGTAGTTGTACTTTAATTTGGCTTTGAAGTTGTCGGTAGGTTCCCAGACCAGCGTTAGACGCATGTTGGTTGACTCGTCACCATAGTACTTGCTGGCGCCATTAAGTGAGGCGTTTGGGTCATTTGCGAAGGAGTAGTTTTCGAAGAGTTCGTCGTTCTTTGAACCACCGACGGCCAGGCGGGCACCAAAAGTATCCGAGATCGGGCCAGAGATGACCATTTCATAAAAGGTGCCGTCGTATTCTGTTTCAATGCCGCCACCCAACTGGAGTTCAAATTCATCACCAGGGTCATTCGTTGTAATTGAGACGACACCAGCCGTCGCGCTCTTACCGAAGTAGAGCGACTGAGGCCCTTTCAGTACTTCGAGCTGACGCATGTCCAGGTACGAGTTGTGGATAAACCGTCCGCGGTTAACAACGACACCGTCGAGGTTAATCGCAACTGAGTGGTCAAATGCAGCAGAAATAGAGCTAGACCCGATACCACGAAGCCGCAGGCTGGAACCATTGCCGGAGCCACCTTGTGCAATGACCATGTTTGGTACCATTTTGGCCGCGTCAACAAGACTTGTGATGTTGTACCGATCAAGGTCTGCCTCAGTCAGTGCCGCAATCGTCACGGGTACATCCTGAAGTGTTTCTGATTGTTGTCGGGCTGTTACGATAATTTCTTCCAGAACATCGCTGGATTCGGCGTAGACGGAAGCACTTAACATTAGTGCAACCGCATGAGCCAAGTACTCGGGTCTTGGCTATCTTAGATAGCTTCATAAGTTCCCCCCCGGGAGTTAGTTTTTTAGGTCCCATCAGTTCAAATTGTTGATGGGTGACCGCAACTTTAGTCGAGACCATATATGAGGTCAATCTGTTTGTAATATATTTGGAACGCGTTCCACTATTTATATTCGCTATTTCCTGATGGAGTCAGGTTTGCCTGCCTTTTTTCCTTCTTTGCCTTGAACGTAGGATCGGCTTCAGGTATTTCCCGGTGTCAGAGTTCGTGTTATTGGCAATCTCTTCAGGGGTTCCACTGGCGAGTATCTCTCCGCCAGCATGGTCCGCCATCGGGCCCCAGATCAATGATCCAGTCGGCGGTCTTGATAACGTCAAGGTTGTGCTCAATAACGGTGACGGTGTTTCCAGCCTCGACCAGTCGATTCAGTACTCCGAGGAGTTTTTTGACATCGTCGAAATGCAGCCCGGTCGTTGGTTCATCCAGAATGTAAAAAGTCTTGCCGGTCGCTATCTTAGAGAGTTCTTTGGCAAGTTTGATCCGTTGTGCTTCGCCACCGGAAAGGGTTGAGGAGGGTTGTCCCATATGCAGGTAGTCAAGCCCCACGTCCACTAGCAGTCGCAGCTTGCTAACGATTCGTGGATGTTCAGAAAAGTGCTCAACAGCTTCAGCCACGGTGAGTTCCAGAATGTCTGCAATTGATTTGCCCTTATATTTCACCTCGAGGGTCGCATCATTGAAACGCTTCCCGTCACATTCGTCACACCTAACATAAACGTCAGACAGAAAGTGCATCTCGATTTTTCGGACACCGTCCCCCTGACAGTCTTCGCACCGGCCGCCTTTGACGTTGAAAGAAAATCTGCCCGGTTTGTATCCGCGCATTCGGGATCCGGGAAGCTGAGAGAAGAACATGCGAATCTCGTCAAAAACCTTGATGTAGGTGACGGGGTTGCTGCGCGGGGTTCTGCCGATGGGTTTCTGATCGATTGCAACCACCTTATCCAGCTGTTCAAGCCCGGTAATGCGTGAGTGCTCCCCTACTCTTTGTGTGGATTGATGAAATTGTCTTGCGAGGGCAGGGTGCAGGATATCGTTTACAAGGGTTGATTTACCCGCGCCGGAGACGCCCGTAACCGCCGTCATAACGCCCAATGGAAAGTCTACATCGATGCTTTTCAGGTTATTTGCAGCAGCTCCCTTGACTGAAATGTGTCCGGCGGGGACCCGCCTTTCATCAGCAATTTCGATCCGGCTTCGTTTTGACAGATAGTTGCCGGTGATGGACTGTTTGTTTTTCTCAAGACTCTTTGGCGTCCCGGCATGTACGATCTGCCCACCTAAGACGCCCGCTGCAGGGCCAAAGTCGATAACGAAATCAGCGGCGCGGATGGTATCTTCGTCGTGTTCGACCACAATGACGGTGTTCCCGATATCTCTCATTCGGCAGAGTGTGGCCAACAATTTTTCATTGTCCCGCTGGTGCAAGCCAATACTGGGCTCGTCCAGTATGTAAATAACGCCGCTGAGTTCAGAACCCACTTGTGATGCGAGGCGAATACGCTGTGATTCCCCGCCACTCAGAGAAGGTCCCAGCCGGTCCAGGGAAAGGTAAGAGAGCCCAACTGAATTTAGAAAACCCAACCGGTTACAGATCTCCTTTAGCACTTCGGCGGCTATCTCTGCGGCTGCGCCTGGCAGTTTCAGGCGGTGAAAAAAATTGTAAGTTCTGTCTATCGTCCAGGAAGAAACCTCAACGATGGTCGCGTCACCGACACGAACCGCGGCGCTTTCCGCGCGCAGTCGGACCCCATCACAGGTATGGCAGGGTGTGTTGGCAAGATATTGCGAATACCAGCGTTTCATTCCTTCCGACCGGGTGTTCCTGAATCGTCTCATCAGCCGATTCAGCAATCCCTCGTATCGGGACATGCTGTTGCCGTGGCTGCCCCAGTTGATCTTGTATCGTTTCTCGCCGGTGCCGAAAAGGATGGTTTTCTGCTGTTTTTTCGTGAGCTTCCGCCAGGGCTTGTCCAAAGGGACCTTTAGGTATTTGAACATCTGCCGGTGGAACACAGCGCCCATAGATTTTTTATCATCATCGATCATTCCTATAGGTTTCAGAGCACCTTGTTTTAAAGTCAGGTCCTTATTGGGAATGACAAGGTCCGGATCGAAAGCGACTTGTGTACCAAGGCCATTACATTCATGGCACATACCCTGGGGGCTGTTAAATGAGAACGATTGAGGCATCAACACAGGAAACGAAATGCCGCAATGGCTGCAGGAAAACGACTCGGAGAACAATTGATCTTTTGAGCCTTCTACCGCGGCGATCAAACTGCCTGCACCGTACCTAAGCGCAGATTCGACGCTTTCGGTCAATCGTTCTTCAGCATCGGGTTTGATGAGAATACGGTCCACCACAGCTTCGACCGTGTGTTTTTTGCGTTTGTCGAGCGCTTCGATTTCATCGCTTCTTACCCATTCACCATCGACTCTTAGTCTAACGAAACCTTGTAGGCGAGCATCCTCGATCATTTCGCGATGTTCGCCCTTGCGGTTAACAAGCAAAGGCACTAACAAATAAATTCGCGAACCTTTCCTTTTCAGCAGCTCCTGAACAATCCGCTGGGCGGTCTGTCCTTGCACCGGCTTACCGCATTCATGGCAATGTTGGCGCCCAACCCGTGCATAGAGTACCCGGAGGTAATCAGAGATTTCGGTAATAGTGCCGACGGTGGATCTTGGGTTTCGGGACGTGGTTTTTTGTTCGATGGAGATGGTAGGCGACAGGCCCCTAATGGTGTCGTATTTCGGTTTTTCCATTTGGCCTAGAAACTGTCGTGCGTAAGCAGACAGTGATTCCACATAACGCCTTTGACCTTCCGCATACAGGGTGTCAAAAGCCAGGGAAGACTTACCGGAGCCTGAGACGCCAGTTAATACGACCAGTTTTCGCTTCGGGATTTTGACTTCTACAGACTTCAGGTTATGTTCCCGGGCGCCCCGGATTAGGATGTGATCAAGTTCTTCAGAAGCAGTTTTCATAGAGCCCTTTTATGGAAGCGAATCTCTGGTTAAGGTTTTTCCGCGATGCCTGGGTTGAACCCGCACCGAAAATCACGAATTTACAGCATATTCGTGATTTTCTCTGTGTGTGCTCGCCTTGGTTTCACGGGGAAATCATCTTAATTAGCGCTTTCCCGTGTATTGTCGGAATAGACAAAATTAAAAAGTCTGTATCTATATATAGTTTTGCTGATCAGATCAACAAAGTAACGGACGGACAGCAGTATAGCGAAATGCTCCTGAAACCGGGTGAATGGTTACTCGCTAAAAGGTTCGTGGTCTCGACAGCGGTGGCGAAGCCACAAAACGAGAGGATCTGGCGCTAGCGAAGAATTGGAACAGCTGAGGCGATATATACCGTTAGGAATAGCCAAGTAGCGTCGTGGGCTCTATCATTACCGTTCGTTGAAGTTGTAGAAGCCATATGTCCAAAATCGTTACTGGTTGCCTGATTATCATCGGCAACGAAATTCTCTCTGGTCGAACCCAGGATACCAACCTGCAGCACTTGGCTACCGCCTTGAACGATGTCGGTGTGCGGCTGGTTCATGCCCGGGTTATTCCGGATGTAGAGGAAACGATTGTCACGACGGTGAATGAGTGTCGTCAGACCTACGATCATGTGTTTACGACAGGGGGTATCGGGCCAACTCACGATGATATTACGGCCGACTGTATTGCCATGGCATTCGGTGTTGAACTCTACATGCACCCTGAGATTGTCGAGATCCTTGAACGACGGGAAGCGCCTCCTGAAGTGATGGAATCCCGTCTGCGTATGGCGCGTGTTCCTGAAGGGTCAGTACTTATCGAAAACCCGACGTCAGGTCCCCATGGTTTCCAAATCGAGAATGTGTATGTCATGGCCGGCGTCCCAATGGTGATGCAGGCGATGGTCAGTACGTTGACCAAAGAACGTTTGAATGGCGGTGATCCGGTTCGATCGCGATCAATTGGCGCTTACCTGAGTGAAGGTCAGGTGGCGGTTCAACTGGGGCAGATTCAGGACCTGCATCCTGAAGTCGACCTGGGCAGTTATCCGTTCTATCGACAGGAAGGTTATGGTACCAACCTGGTCATGCGGGGGACGGATGAGGCAGAACTCGATGTTATGCTCGAAGAAGTCAAAGCCATGATAGTCGGTTTTGGTGCTGAGCCTTTCGATGACTAAGCGCTAAGTTTTAAAGTCCTCGCCTCCTAGAGCAGCCAGAAGGTCAACTTAAAGGTTGGCCGGGGAGATTTTGACCTGTTAACTCAGGCCCGTTTTAAGAATGAATGGCGTTCGCAGGATTAAGCGGCGGTGGTTGCGGTTTGATGTGATCGAGGGTTTGTTGGATTATTGCGCTACTTCCTCACTAAATACTCGTAGGCTATCGTTGAAAGCTTATAAGTGAACTCATCCCGGATTTGCGCTAGATCCCAGTGTTCTAGCGATGAATGCAGAAGCTTGCCCACAGTCATAAAATGAAAAAAGAAAGAGAGCGTGCCTACAGCCCTTTCAATATCTAGACGCTCAAGTTCAGATTTTTACTGGGTGAGCAAACCCTGGCAGAGGTTTTCTTTCCAGCTGATCCAAATCCTCGAGATGCAGGAGCGACACGAATGCGGTTATAGCTGCTCCAGCTTGATCAAGCAGTTCTCAGCCCTTTGCCTGGTTTGGTGCTTGGTGTCCGTATCGAATTTATCCCAGGTTCTATAGACCATCCCAATTCGCGGGTTGCGTTCAAATTTTTCTCGGTGACGCACCATAAAATCCCAGTAGAGCGCGTTAAAGGGGCAAGACTGGTCAGTTGTCTTTTCTTTTACGTTGTAATGGCACTCTTTGCAGTAATCGCTCATCTTATTGATGTAGTTGCCACTCGCGGCGTACGGCTTGCTGGCGACGATCCCGTCATCTGCAAACTGACTCATGCCTCGAGTATTGGGCAACTCTACCCACTCAATCGCGTCACTATAGATACCAAGGTACCATTGGTCTAAGGCGTCGGGGTCGATGCCGGTGATAAGCCCGAAAACACCCGTGACCATCAGTCGTTGAATGTGATGAGCGTAGCTATGTTCCAAGGATTGATGCACCGCAAGGGAAACACAATTCATCTTGGTGTCACCTGTCCAGAAGTAGCCTGGCAAAGCGCGGGTCGCATTGAGCGCATTCATCCGCCCATAATTAGGCATGTTAGCCCAGTAGATACCGCGAATGAATTCACGCCACCCTAGAATCTGTCGAACGAAGCCCTCTACTTGACTGATGTCAATGTCATCCCTACGTTCGAAGGCATCAACTGCGGCGTCGATAACCTCTTTAGGGTGAAGCAGCTTGACGTTGATAGAAAAAGAAAGCCTTGAGTGAAAAAGAGACCATGAGTACTCGGATTTGTCGGTCATGGCGTCTTGAAAATCGCCGAACCTTGGCAAAGCGTTATCACAAAAATAATCGAGTAGGGCCAAAGACTGTTCTCGATCGGCGGGTAATGCCAATGTTTGTTTCTCTGTGCCGCTGCAATTAATCTGGTGGCGCGTCAATCGCTGCAAGATATCGCTGACGTCATTAGCGAAGGTGAGAGGTTCAGGTATGAGCGGTAAGTCGGCTGTTTTCAACTTGCGCCGATTAGTTGCGTCATAGTTCCATTGGCCGCCGAGCGGTTCCTCCTGATCTATAAGAATGTTCAGTTGTTTGCGCTGCTTGCGATAAAACTGCTCCATCCTATGCGCTTTTCCAGGTTTAAAATGACGTGTAAGGTCCTGGAAGGGCACTAGAAAGTGCTCTGTGTCATGCTCTTTAATGTCGACAGCGGGGATGTCTAGTGCTCTGAGCTGGGTTAAAAGTCTGTGTTCGTCAGGTCTCTGATAATTTACTTGGCTCGCACTGTAAAAATCAGCCAATAAGCGCAAGAGTTCATCGGCGCTGTTGATTGACTGGGTATCATCAAGTGTTAGGTGCAGGATTTGGTGTCCTCCGTCAGCCAGCGATGCTGCGAACTTCTGCATAGAGAGGAAAAAAGCACAGATTTTTTGCGCATGGTGTGGAACGTAAGAGGCTTCTTCGTACAACTCTGCAATGACAAACAGGGTGTCTTCTCGCGGTTCTGTAAACCAAGAGTGTTCGTGATTGAGTTGGTCCCCAAGGATGAGGTTGATGTTGGTGACCGAGGGGAAAATCGGTAAGTTCATGGCAACTACCAAGGAATTTCCGTGCCGTCCCAAGACCAGAAGCGACCACTTTGCGGTGGCGTCAGATTGTCCAGGATAGTCTTCAGGTGCGAGGCGCTTTCTTCGGGACTGAAAAGGCGCTTATTGGTTTTATTTGTGAAGGGTCTGGATAGTGGGCTGATAACGGTACCAGGGTGTAAGGCGGCGACTGTACATTTGGGTAGGGCAAAGCTCCATTCAATGGCGAGTGTTTTTAGTACCATATTAAGCGCGGCTTTCGAAGCGCGGTAGCTGTACCAGCCTCCAAGGCGGTTGTCTTCAATAGAGCCCACCTTTGCGGAGATGCTTGCAAAGAATGCTGCATGGCTGTCTTTGAGCAAACCACGAGAATGCTTGGCCAACAGCAAGGTCGGCAGCGTGTTGGTTTCCATGTTTTTAAAAAAGGAAGTTGGATTGGTGCGGCTGATCGACTTTTCGGGTTGAACTCCATCGCCGTGAAGAAAGCCGACGGCGTTGATGACGCCGTCGAGTTTCTCAAAATTTGTAAAGGTGTTGTGGACTGCTTCGTCGTTGGTGAGATCCAGTTGCGTGGTGTTTATTTTGGCCGACGTGGTTTCTGGTGGTCGGGAATGCCAGGTGAGCGTGACAGACTCAACGTGATCATCTTGGGCAAAAAGGTTGGCCAGGGCGACACCAATCGTGCTGCCGGTGATTAACAAATGCTTTTTTGGAGAGTCTTTTAACGTCATGGCGAGTTTACGCTAGTGGCTGCGATATGGATCTGTTGTTAATCGGTTTCAATGGGCTTACTTCAGCAGCTGGGTCAGGTGGGCGATGGCGAGCAAACGAAATAGCGGCCTCAGCGGTCAGTTCCGCAACCAGCGACGAAAAAGCCGGCAAAACTTGGCGTGTGGTCCAAAGCCCGTTCGGGTGCGTAGAAGCCGTATGAAAAAATTAAAATTAAGAAGAGCGTTGGCTGCAGACTTACCAAAGATAAATAGTCTGATAGAGCTTGCCGTCATAAATTGGCCCATGGCAAAGCGCGTGAAGCGACTTGCGGTGCCTGTTTTGCAATATGATGAAACAGATTTAGCGTTTCTTGAGTTGCACGTTGCGGAGTATAAAGATGAGGTCGTCGGCATTGCTGCTTGGGACGCCACCACATTGCAGAATCTGCCAAATGGCCAGGGCGGGCTTTTTCACGGGCTGTATGTTTTACCTTTGATCCAAGGGCAGGGTGTTGGAGAGAAACTCATGCAAGCGGTCTTTGAGGATGCAAGGGCTCGTCAGGTAAACGGTTTGCTGATTAAGGCGCAGCGGGTATCGAAAGATTATTTTGCGCATCAGGGAATCCCGGCGATAGCGGCTAATGATGGCGAGTACCCTTGGCAGTTTTGGAAAGAGCTGGCTTAAGACATTGAGACCAAGAGGGGAAGGAATCACATGAAAGCGTTATGGAATGGAGAGGTGGTCGCTAAAAGTCATGAGACCATTGTGCTGGAGGGAAATCACTATTTTCCTCGCGAAGGGCTCGTGGATAAATACTTTACAGCGAACGGCAGATCGACGAGTTGCCCATGGAAAGGCGTAGCAACCTATTACGATGTGACCGTAAAAGGTGATAGAAACTCGGGCGCAGCCTGGTGTTACTCGGCCCCCAAGGAAAAAGCCCAGCAGATAGCCGGTAAGGTAGCATTTTGGGGTGGCATAAAAGTAATTGACGGGTAAGCGAGAGAGAACAAACCGTTCCCAAGCTTTTCGGGTTACCTCCGGGCGCGTTGGCCGACGCACTCGGTAGTCAACTTCGGACCAGTAGCGGCCCTTGCCTCGCGGATAAACTACAAAACGCGTTTTTTGATTCTGGGCACCGATATAGCCCTTTAAAGCGAGCAATCCACTTTCTGCCACGTCTCATGAGTTGTTGAACTTCGTAGACGTTTTCGCTTCTTCGACGGGGTAGGACACTTCGAAATCTCTGGCCATGGAATGAAAAAAGCAGGACGGCGAATCGAAATAGAGAAGGCAAACGTCCCAAGAGTCCTAAAAAATTATGCGTGATAGTCTCGACGCCGCAGACGCTGCTAAGGACAAAACCTTACAGAGCCCTACTAAAACGTGTTAATCGAATTTTTGAAGGTTCACAATCGGTGCTGGTGCCGAATAAAGTTTTATAAGACCTGAGATTCAAAAGATCCTGAGGGCTAGCTGGTCGTCCAAGACGAACTGGTATTATCCCTACAAGGTCTGTCCGGGTCAGTTTGAGAACCCTGGCCTTTCAGACCAACCACCGTTCACCCCAGCCCTCTGCATGTTTGAGGACAGGCAAGACCTAAAGGGCCACGCATGGTCCTCAAAAATACTTGCACGACAGTAGGGCACACCAATGGTAGATCCCCCACAGCACCTATTCTCATTGACCCACAGAACTCTCTAATTAGGACTACCCTAGTCGTGTGTCTGGCGTGCGTTGTAAAGGGGAATAACCCCTATGGAAACTGACTGGAATTGCGTTTTCAATCTAATTACTGCTCTGTTAACGTCCCTGTCTCTACGACACTTAGGTGATGAAAAATGAGCGTTCGACTCGAAAAACCCTGGTTGACGCTGGATCCTGAGTTAGTAGCCAGACTGCCTGGTCAATTAGGCGTGTTTCAACTTGCGAACGAGAATCATGAGGTTGTTTATATTGGGTTTGCCGGGGGGCGAAGCTTGTTTGGCTTGAAAGGAGAGTTGACTAACTGGCTGGGCAGGTGGCCGTTTTTCAGGTTAGAGGTAAATATGGCTTACCGGACACGCTGTCGAGAGTTGCTAATGGTTCATTTTTCGGATCATGGGTCCTATCCAACAGAAAACACAGCGCAGGAAACCGCTGGATTGGGACGATTGTCCATAACAGCGGTGACAAAAATGCCAATAAACACCAAAGAAGGGAGCTAACGTTGCAACTGCAACTCACCCAGGAACAGGACATGGTCGTGCGGATGGTTCGCCGGTTTGTGCGCGAAGAAATAGTGCCCCTAGAAATTAACCTTGACCCCGATACGGACCAGCTACCGGAAGAAGATTCGAGTCGGCTAAAGGCGATAGTGCAGGATATGGGGCTCTTTGGATTAGGAATTCCGAAGGAATATGGTGGGCCTGATCTCGACATGGTGACCCAGGCCTTGATTTCGATGGAAATATCCCAGCACCGTGCTGGCTTGTATGCTCCTTGCTATGGGGTTTTTGGTGGTGCTGGTCTTGCACAGTTGTTTGAATCCAGTGACGCCCAGAAAGAAAACTACCTTTATCCGACCCTGCGTGGCGAGAAGCGAGGGTTCTTCGGATTGACCGAGCCATCCGGCGGGTCCGATCCGGCACGCGCGATTCAGACTCGCGCTGTCCGGGACGGCGATGACTGGGTTATCAATGGGTCAAAAATATTTATTTCAGGTGCCGACCGTGCTGACTTTGGTTTGGTTTTTGCGAGAACATCGCCGGACAAGGGGCGGGGAGGGGTTACTTGTTTCATTGTGGACACAGATACTCCTGGGTTTCATGTCCGGCGTATTGTGCACACGCTGCGGTCCGCACATTATGCGACCGAGTTGCAATTCGAAGACATGCGGGTGCCGCATGCGAATGTGCTGGGTGAGGTTAACAAAGGTTTTGCCATCGCAAATGACCGTTTGTCCAGGCAACGTATCCCTTATAGTGCCGGGTGCATTGGCGTCGCTATTAAAGCGCACGAAATGGCATTGGAATACTCAAAAATTCGCGAGACGTTTGGTGCGCCTTTATCCTCCCGTCAGTCGATCCAGTGGATGCTGGTCGATAATGAAATAGATATCCAGCAGGCCAAATGGGCGACGCTTGAGGCTGCAGATCTTGCAGACAGGGGTGAGCCGTTCAGGAAACAGGCTGCGATGGCGAAACTGGTTTCTACAGAAGGTGCATCGAGAGTCGTGGACAGGTCGATGCAGATCCATGGAGGCTATGGTGTAACGAAGGACTTTCCATTTGAACGTTGGTATCGAGAGATGAGAATCCGCCGGATTGGTGAGGGACCATCAGAAGTGCAACGCCACATCATCGCCCGGGATATTCTCGGAAGTTCACTAAGGTAGTTTTTGTTGTGATTGAAAGCTCTGTTATTTCTCCTTTACTTGCCCTTGCCGGGATCGGTTTACTCGCGGCAGTGGCTCAATGGGCAGCCTGGCGAGTCAGGTTGCCAGCCATTTTGTTCCTGTTGGTTTTTGGCATTCTGGTCGGTCCTGTGGCCGGGTTGCTGGACCCGGATGCTTTGTTCGGTGATCTGCTGTTTCCGATTATTTCCTTGTCCGTTGCCGTTATTCTTTTTGAAGGCGCACTTACGCTAAAGCTGTCAGAGTTGAAGGAAATTGGCTCCACGGTTAGGAACCTGGTAACTATTGGTGCGCTGATAACCTGGGTGATTACCAGCGTGATTGCACACCTGGCGATTGGCTTCGACTATGACATGGCATTTCTTTTTGGCGCTATGGTCGTGGTGACCGGGCCGACGGTTATTGTCCCGATGCTACGCACTGTGCGGCCTGTGAAGCGGGTTGCCGATATCCTGCGATGGGAGGGAATTATCATAGACCCCATTGGGGCTTTGTTGGCCGTACTCGCATTTGACTTTTATATTGCTTCCCAGAGCTCTGACGTCTTTATAGATATCCTGGCGCTGTTTCTGAAGGTTGTTGGTATCGGCGCTGGAGTAGGCATCATCTTTGGCTTCGGCTTGTCCCATATCCTGCGAAAGCATTGGTTGCCTGAATATCTGCGCAGCCCTTTTACTTTGTTGATGGTGTTCGTTGCCTTTGCTCTGTCCGAAACAATGCTGCATGAGTCCGGGCTGCTTGCCGTCACGATATTTGGCATGATCGTTGCGAACCAACGTGGTGTTGATGTCGACGACATACTGGACTTTAAAGAGAGCCTGTCACTGCTCCTTATCAGCGGTTTGTTTATTGTCCTGGCCGCGCGAATAGATCTTGCCGGCTTTGTTGCTGTAGGTTGGGCCTCGATGCTCGTGGTAGCGGGCATCATTTTGATCGCTAGACCTATTTCGGTATTTGTTTCGTCAATCGGCAGTGATTTAAGTCTTAGTGAGAAAACAATTATCGCCTGGATAGGGCCGCGGGGAATCGTATGTGCTGCGGTTGCGGCGATTTTTGCCCTGAGATTAGAGCAGGAAGGTGCGCCTGGCGCGAACCTGTTAGTACCGCTTGCCTTTTTGGTGATCATCAGCACTGTTGTGCTGCAAAGCCTGACGGCAAAACCGCTGGCAGGTTTTCTTGGTGTTCGTGATCCGGCACCTTCGGGATATCTGATTATTGGCGGCGGAAGGGTTGGCAGAATGATTGCCCAAACGCTGGCATTAAACGAAGTGAGGGTGGTTATCGCTGATAGCGATTGGGATCACATCAGCCAGGCTCGTATGGACGGAATCGAAACTTATTTTGGAAACCCCATCTCAGACCACGCGGATCGATACCTTGACTTGTCAGGTATTGGAAACTTGATCAGTCTGTCCGGTCGCGCCAACTTTGATGTGCTGACCGCAATGCATTACAGGCGAGAGTTTGGGTCTGAGCATCTCTATGAACTGCCGACTTCTGCGGAAGGTAAACAAAATGGTAAGCACCGAATCGGCAAGCGCCTGCGGGGTAAACATCTGTTTGGAGAGGACGTGACGCATAATCAGGTGTTAGGACACCTTCGTGACAATTGGGTGACCAAGGAAACAGGGTTAACGGTGGAATTTGGGTTGGAACAGTATTTGGAAAAATATGCCGATAAGGCAGTGATCCTGTTTGCGATAGATACGTCTGATCGGCTACGTCTGGTAACAGACGCTGACGACTGGCGGCCCGATGCGGGTTGGAAAGTCATCAGTCTGGTTGATGACAGCGAGGTCGAATGAGTTCTGCTGATACAACAAACAACTTCCAGAGAAGACCGTCGGGACTGCGCGCCCTGATTGTGATTTTCCTGGCTGTGCATATCCCCCTGTTTGTTTATCCGGTGTTTCGGTTGTGTGATTGGCTTGACCTAAGCCCGCTGGTGACTGCCTTGCTGCTTATTCCGATCGCATCAAGCCAGGTAGTCAGTCGGTGGTTGCTGCGAGACGTCAAGCGGCCGCTCGCCAGGGGCTTGCGGCATGTCACGGACTTTTTACTTGGCTTGAGTCCGATTTTGTTGATGACTCTGCTGGTTTTCGAGTTCGCGGTACTACTGGGCCTGGTCGATGTTTGGTCTGCGGCGGTGATAGTACTCGGAATATCCATGACCATTTCTTTGGTAGGTATGCTGGTTGCGCTTATTACTGTGGTTAAGAAAGTCACTTTTGATTCGAGTCTCTTAACAGGTCCTTTGCGGTTTGTGCAGATTACTGACGTACACATTGGTTCGCGCAGTAAAGCGTTTCTTGAGCAAGTGATCCGCAAGGTGCAGGCATTGCAGCCCGAGTTTCTCTGCATTACGGGCGATTTTATTGATGCTAGCGGAGTAGCTGAAGAAGAGTTAGCGGTGCTTCGTACTCTGGAGTGCCCAATTTATTTTACCATTGGTAACCATGAGCGATACGAGGACCTGGATAAGATCCTGGCGACGATGCGCGCGCTGGGCGTAAACGTACTTCGTACCAATGCCATCCATCATCGAGAGGATGTTCAGGTTTTGGGTATTGATGATCATGATGACGCGCGCCAGGTTGAACAAGAGCTCGTCAAAATGGAAGTTGATAGACAGGTTTTCGGTATTTTACTGTACCATCGTCCTCAGGGACTTGAAGCTGCTGAAGCTTCAGGCGTTGACCTGATGATCAGCGGTCACACTCACAATGGTCAGATATTTCCATTTAATTTGGTTGTAAATCGTGTTTTTGATCGTGTTGCCGGAATGTATCAGTTCGGCAGGTCAAGATTGTATGTGTCCCAGGGTACAGGTACCTGGGGGCCCGTAATGAGGGTTGGAACAAGATCAGAGATCACCTTGTTTGAAATCGGAGCAATAACGAATCGATAAGGCAATGTTAAAATTGAAAATTTGGATGATAGGTTAAAAATGTTGTTAGAAAAATTTAGAGAAGAGACCCGAAGCTGGCTCGAAGAGAACTGCCCGGAGTCCATACGGACACCAATGCCAGCCAATGAAATGCCTGGTGGCGGTACCCGAATCAAGTACCGGAATCCTGAAACAAAAATCTGGATGGACCGGTGTGCAGCGCGCGGTTTCACTGCCCCAATCTGGCCTACTGAATACGGGGGGGCAGGCCTGTCTGCCGAAGAAAATCAGGTTTTGCGGCAGGAAATGTCGCGCATTAACGCCCGTCCAGCCCTGGTGGGCATGGGTCTTTCAATGATCGGTCCTGCGTTACTGGAATACGGAACCGATGAGCAGAAAGCAGAGCACCTGCCGAGCATTGCAGACGGTTCAATCTGGTGGTGTCAGGGCTATAGTGAGCCAAATTCCGGTTCCGACCTGGCGAGCCTTCAAAGTCGCGCGGTAGTCGACGGTGATGAGTATGTAATTAATGGACAGAAGGTATGGACCTCCGGTGCGGATAATGCCGATTGGATATTCTGCCTGGTCCGTACGGACACCAGTGCGCCCAAACACAATGGCATTACCTTCGTCCTGTTTACGATGGACCAGCCTGGTGTCACGGTGAAACCTATCAAGCTGATCAGTGGGCTTTCGCCCTTTTGTGAGACTTTTTTTGAGGACGCGCGAGCATCGCGTAAAAACGTCATAGGTCAGGTCAACGATGGTTGGACTGTGGCGAAACGGCTTCTTCAATACGAAAGAACTATGATAGGTGGTGGTAGTGGGGGTGGTCAGAAGAGTCTTTCTGTTGCCCAGGTTGCGAAACAGTATATTGGTATCAACGCGGGAAGGCTTGCTGATCCCAGTTTACGCAATGACGTTATTTCCCACGCGATGGATGATCGTGCATTTGGCCTGACGGTGAATCGTAACGTTGAAGAGAGCCAGTCCACAAAGGCGCCCAGCTATGTGTCGTCGATGTTCAAGTTGTACGGTACAGAGCAAAACAAGAAACGTTATGAGCTAATGTTAACAGCGATGGGTTCGCAGATGCTCGGCTGGGAAGGTGAAGGCTTTGAAGTGGACGAATTAACCCAAACTCGCGCGTGGCTGCGAACCAAAGCTAACTCGATTGAAGGTGGTACTTCCGAAGTACAGTTAAACATTATCGCCAAGAGGGTACTTGGACTGCCGGATTAGTGTAACGCTGAGCTGTTCTGGATCGGCAGGTCGAGGATCGTGAATAGGCTGAATTTAGCGTGACCCCAATGGCACGCAAAGGTTTTCCGACAGTTCGGCTGAGATGATCAGCGAGACCAGTGTTTACCAGTTAGAAATAAGCCCCTGCCAATTAGGAATAACCCATTCGCCTTTGTTACCGGCGATCACTTCCGGAATAGATTGACTACCTGTCGTGTTGTCACAGACATTCTGTTTTTTGTAAATCACCGGGTTCCTGATCTCACCGCGATGGTAGCAACCTAAAAGCGACACGGTGCTATACTCCGCGCCCCACAGATTTAGTGAACAATGCAAAGGAAACACCCTATGGATCCAGAGAGCGCCAAAGCTAGCCCGACGTCTCATACTTACTTTTCACAGCGCATGAGATTGCACTACCTGGATTGGGGAAATGCTGGCGCTCCGCCAATGCTGCTGGTCCATGGAAATCGGGATCACTGCCATAACTGGGATTGGGTCGCTCAGGCTCTCAGGGATGAATACCACATTATTGCACCGGATTTTAGGGGCCACGGGGATTCTGCCTGGGTTTATGGCGCGGCATATAGTCACAGTGAGTATGTCTACGATCTTGCGCAATTGATCCATCAACAAGAGCTGGCGCCGGTAACCATCATCGCTCATTCACTGGGTGGCAGTGTGGCGCTCAGGTATGCAGGGGTCTATCCAGAGAATGTTAAAAAAATGGTGGTCATTGAAGGAACCGGTGGCCCTCCCGCTGAACTAGAACAGCGCCCGGTTCACGAGCGAATGCGCGAATGGATTGACCACACCAGGAAGGCGTCGGGTCGCCAACCCAAGCGTTACGATACATTGGAAGATGCGTACACAAGAATGCATGAAGCAAACAGCCACCTGCGTGAAGACCAGGCGCGGCACCTGACCATTCATGGGAGTAACCAGAATGAAGATGGCTCATACAGTTGGAAATTTGATAACTACACCCACGTGATGAACCCGTTTGGGGTCAACCGCGAGCAGTCTCGGGAACTTTGGTCTCGCATAGATAAGCCGGTGCTGTTGGTTAGCGGATCGGAGTCATGGTTTGCACAGGAGAGCCGCGAGGATCTGCTGCCTTATTTCCAGAATGCGCAACAGGTCCAGATTAATGATGCGGGGCACTGGTTACACCATGATCAGCTGGATGAGTTCCTAATGATCACGCGAGAGTTTCTGGCGTCAGCCTAGAAACCAGTCCAGCACTGCGGGGTTCTCTGTTCTTGCATAAGTGTGAGACAGTTCCTCTATCGGTCTGAATGTCAGGTTCGCCCCAGCGGCTTCAAGTTCAGCCTGCGCCATATAGGCGGTTTCGATGGGAAACATCCAATCATGGGTACCGTGAACCAGGTAGATGTTCCTGTCTCTCGCGTATTTGATATCGCCGTTCATCGAGATCTCTGGATGCAGCACGCCTGAAAAGGGTGCCAGGTGTGTAAACGGGCTTTCTTCCTGTAATCCTGCGAGCAAGGTATAAGTTCCGCCATCAGACATTCCTGTCAGCAGGATATGCTGTCGATCCAGGGCGAAGTCTTTGGCGACAAATTCAACCATGCGTAACAAAACAGGTAGATCGAGTTCTTCGCCCATCAGGGACCAGGTATCTTGCTGTGAGGTGGGGGAAAGCAACATGAAACCGCGCGTACGGGCTTCGCGTAACCAGGACCACATAAAGTCACGGCCATGACCTGTTCCACCATGCAGGGCGATGACCAGCGGTGCGGTTTGCGAGCTATCCAGATACTCCGGAATGTACAAACTGAAACCACCGCGGGTATCCCGTTCGTTATCGGCATTCAGAATTCCGATCTTTTCGCCGGGTCGATCTACGTTGAGCTTCTCCAGAAGCCCCTGGTCATCTCGTTGTGGCAGTTCCAAAAAGTATTGGCTGATAGGTGTCAGGATGTTGGCTGTTGGGTAGAGTTTTTCCTGTGCACGGGTCTGTGCGCGCATGGCCTTCATCGCCGCTAACGTGTCGCCGCCTGAGTTTATGATTCCATCACATGCGCGCAGACTATAGGTCGTGGCTTCAGTAAGATGCTGGCCGAACTTTGCGATGTGCTCCGGGAAATCGAGCGCCTGGAAGGTATCAAACGCCTGGGTTAGGTCAGCAGAAAAAGGGGAGATGAATTCCGCCAGCTGGTCGAGGCGTGACGGGTGCATATTTCGCTGCACCTGTTCAAAGGCTTCCATCGTGGTGAGCAACCGGGGGGCAAGCTCAGTTATGCCGGCGAGCAGATCGTCATCGTTCGAAGCCATGGATTCCTTGGGAAATTTCAGTGTCAATCGGGCACTATACGACAATGCTGCCTCCTGAAAAAACCTATTACACCTTTCATATTCCTGAACCCTGTTTTGAGCCGGTGCAGGTGGTGTTTACGGACGAACATTTACTGGTGGTATGCAAGCCTTCAGGGCTGCTAAGTGTGCCTGGCAGGATTGTTAAAGACTGTGTCCTTAATAGGATGCTTGTTGACCACCCTGATGTACGGACAGTTCACAGGCTGGACCTGGATACCTCAGGATTAATGATGCTTGCCCTGTCCAAAGAAGCCACCAGTGACCTGAATCGACAATTCAGAGAAAGAACCATCAAAAAAGAGTACATCGCGCTGGTTCACGGTGAGTTAGACAATGAAGAAGGAGAGATCGATTTGCCGATAAGAGCGGATCCCGGCAACCGCCCATTGCAGGTCGTTGATCTTGATTCGGGTAAAGCTTCCCTGACTCGCTATCAGGTCATAGATGCCGAGGAGGGCTATAGCCGTGTTAGATTAATGCCCGTGACAGGCAGGAGTCATCAGCTTCGGTTGCATCTATCGGCTATCGGCCATCCGATATTGGGCTGCGATCTTTACGCTCATGAAGAAGCCTTCAAGGCGAGAGACAGGCTTAGCCTGCATGCAAGCAAGCTTCAGTTTGATCATCCGGGAACAAAAAAACTTGTGACTTTCGAATCGACCGTGCCGTTTTAATCCCCTGTCGCCTTTTATTTAGAGTTAGCGACGAGTCAGTTTCTTTTTCTTATTCTGTACATAGTCCACCAGGATGTATTCACCCAGATTTTGAGGCTCGGCGTAGAAGATCCTGCCGCCGTTAATTTTAGTCATTTGCTCGACGAATGCCTTTAGGTAGAAACTCTTGTCGAGCATGAAGGTGTTAATCGTAATGTTTTTTGTAGTGCAGCTCCGAACTGCGCGAAGTGTCTTGCCGATGGTCGTGGGTGTCGCAGGATAAGCGAATACCGGGCGCCCATTTTCAAGGTGCGCCGTCGGTTCGCCATCGGTAATCATGATGATCTGCCGGGTACCCTGTTGGTGTTTCGCCAGAAGTTTTTCTGCGAGGATCAACGCGTGTTCCATATTTGTGCCAAGCAGGTAGTCGTCGTACTGGAGGTAGGGCAGGTCGTGAGTTTTGATTTCTTTGGCGTAAGCTGAAAACCCGATTATATACAGGCTGTCCCGCGGATACGCAGAGGAAATGAGATGATGCAAAGCCATGGCAACTTTTTTAGCCGACTGGAAGGACCCTCGAAGTGCCATCGACCAGGACAGATCAACCATTAATACTGTAGCGGTCTGGGTAATCAGCTCGCTACGATAAATTTCAAAATCCTCAGTCTTAAGCTGAACGGGCGATCCGGGACCTTCCCGATCCAGGGCATTTCGGATGGTTCGCGACATATGCAGATGGAAGGGGTCGCCGAATTCGTACGGCTTTGATTCTTCAAGTCTCTCGCCGAACCGGCCTTCTTCCGGCGTAGCGTGATTACCCAGGTTCTGTTTTTTCAGTTTTGAATAAATCTCAACCAGTGCTTTCTGCCCCAGGCTTCTGGTACCCCTGGGCGTCAGTTCCGATTTGTTGCCATCCTTGCTGACATAGCCTGCTTCCTCCAGAATCTCGAGCATTTTCTTCATCTCATCGAGGTTATCCAACGCTTCGTCACCAAGAAGCTCTTTGAGCTTGTCGCTATCGATGTTATCCATTTTGCCGTCGTACTGGGCGCGCTGTATTTGCTGCTCGAGTTGGTCAAGCTCAGTCATTTCCTTCATTAGCTCCATCGCGGCAAGAAGGTCGATCTCTTCATCACCCAGGAAGTTGTACTGTTTGCCCTGGGGGTTAAGGAAATCCAGTTCCTTGGACAGCTTCGCCAGACCACTCTCCAGTTCCGGGTCGCCAAACTTCCCCTGCATCATGTCCTGCAGCTGCTGTTGCTGGTCCGGGTTCATGGAATTGAACAGAGACTGTGTCGCTGCCATCTGTTGCCGCATTTGTTCGAGTAGCTCATCCAGATTGGACGGAGGGGTGTCACCAAACATGTCCCCATACTTGTCCATGAATTCGCCAAAGCCGGGGTCTTCACCGGCTATTTTCCTGACCAGCATGTCGTTCAGGTCTTTAACCATATTCTTCATGCGATTGATGTCGCCATCAGACATCTCGTTAACCATATTCTCGACGTCCCTGAAAAAAGACTGAGTCATGGCTTTGCGGAGTTGTTCGGTTAATTTTAGGAATTGTTTTTGCGCATCGGTATTCAGGAACTCATAGTCCTGCAGTGCCTTGACCTTCCCCGCGGCATCGTCGGGCAGGTTTTTGATGAACTCTTTGTTCTGCTCACCAATGTCTCCCAGAACACTGTTGGAAAAATTCTCCTGGTTTTCATCTTCAGGGTCTTTCTTCCTATTGGCCCACTCGTTGATGGTGTCTCGTTCCATGCCCAGTATTTCTTCAAGCTGCCGCTTGATGTCTTCCATGACCCCGTTTATATCGAACCGTTCCAGGCGCTGCTGTTTTTCTGCCTTCAACTGGTGAACAAGATCCCGTAGTCCTTTGATGTAGTTACCGTCGGAAGTCTCCATGCCGCGCTGCATTAGGTATCGCATTGCCTGTTGCAGGTCACCAAACTCCATCAGGTCTTCCGAAAGAGCACTCAGGAGGTCATCTGCATTCAGCGCTGCATTTTGGGACCCGTCCCAATTGGAATAGCGATTAAGTGAGGTGAATCTGGCGCTCATTGTTTGACCTGAAAAAGTAGTTAACCTGAGTAAGTAGTGCGTCCGCCAACTCGATCCTTGTTTAGCCTCTGGTTAAGGTGTAACCCGTCGAGAATAAATTCGACTGCTGATGCCCGATTGGCTGTATTTGCCCCGGGGACGAGTATCTCAATTGCCTCAGCCAGGCCATCGATCTTTTTGATAATGTCTTCATAGTCTTTTGACGGAAGCGATTCACCTGTAGTGACTTGAATTCCATCTGCAAACTGCAGAGCTAAAGGTTCAAGTTTGATGCCTTCTGTAAATCTGCTGAATACAGCTTTGGTGGCGTCCTGGAACAAATGCTCCATGATTTTTTCTTCTCGTCCTTCTTCCATAGCCTCGAACTCAACCTTGCCCTGCAGAGAAGGCATAATGAAAGGAAGGTCAGAGATTCTTGGTACAACGTCTCGTTCATCCACTTCAATAGCGCGCCTCAGCGCGTTGGCAAGTAGCGCCTCATAGTTGGAGACAGAGGCTCTGACGGACACACCGGAGCGCTGATTGATATCCGGAGATCGTCGCGCCTGTTGTGTAATTTCAGCGATGAGCTGTGACATAAATGGTGGAACATCCTCACGGTATTCGCCCAGGTCGAGTTTCCGTTGCTCCTGTTCCATGATTGTGATTTCTTCCAGAATATTTTGCGGATAGTGTGTTCGTATCTGTGACCCATAGCGGTCCTTGAGAGGGGTGATGATGCGCCCTCTGTTGGTGTAATCCTCGGGATTCGCCGTTGAGACAATCAGGATGTCGAGGTCCAGCCGAATCTTGTGTCCCCTGATCTGGATATCCCTTTCTTCAAGAACATTGAGCAGCCCAACTTGAATTCTCTCGGCAAGATCCGGCAGTTCGTTGATAGCAAATATCCCCCTGTTTGTATGGGGGATCAGGCCGAAATGTAAGGCTTCTTCATCGGACAAATATCGCCCTTCTGCAATTTTTATGGGATCTACTTCACCAATCAAGTCCGCGATAGTGATGTCTGGCGTCGCGAGTTTTTCACCGTACCGGGTGTCGCGGTGAATCCATTTAATTGGGGCTTGCTCGCCCTGTTCCAGCAGGATTTTTTTCCCTTGAGCGCTAATAGGTGCATAGGGGTTCTCTGGAATCTCGACGTCCGCAAGAACGGGCGTCCATTCGTCCAGAAGGCTGGTCAGGCTGCGGATAATACGTGACTTGGCCTGTCCTCGTTCACCCAGGAGGATCACATCCTGGCCGGATAAAATCGCGTTCTCAAGTTGTGGGATAACCGTGTCCTGATACCCGACGATATTCGGGAAGACATCTTCTTTAGCCTGGAGTTTTGAAATGAGATTTCTTCTCATTTCCTGCCTGACTGTCAGGACCTGATAACCACTGGATTTCAGTTCACCCAGTGTTTTAGCTTCTGTCACAAAGATCTCCGGAATTCATAAGTTCTGTTCTCATCTAACCAGTTTGGCACCGAGGTTTGCAAGTGTTCCGGTTGTATTGCCGTAGCCCGGACGGAATTGTCATAATGGGCCGTCCAGGCAGGAGAAACAGGATTGATTACAACTGATCAGGTAAAAATTGCAGCGGCAGAATACCTCGGAGGGAAATGGGATACCCCAGTCACGGTCTGCGATGTCGAAAAGATATTTGGAGGAGCCTCTCGTGAAACTTACAAGCTCACGCTGGAAGTTGATGGTGAAACCAGGGGCGTGATCCTGCGTCGTGATCCGCCTTCAAGCCTGATCGATACTGAACGGCATCTCGAATACGGTGCATACGACCGAATCTATCCAACGGACATACCTGTGCCGGAGCCACTTTTCCTGGAAAACAGTACAGATTTTCTTGAGCAGCCGTTTTCCATCATGGCCGCGATCGAAAACCCAATGAGCGACGTTGCGCTGTTGCCTGAAGAGCAGAAGCAAAAAATCGGTAAGCAGAAATACAACCTGCTGGGTTGCCTTGCTGCGAAAGATCCGCTTGCGCTAAAGTTTGACGAAATTATGATTGTTCCTGATGTCGCCTCGACCGCGACGGAGCAGTTGGCATACTGGCAGGGAGTCATTAACGACGACGAAATACACCCGCAGCCAATTGCCCAGGCTGCGATTCGCTGGCTCGCGGCGAATCTGCCGCCGCCAGCCGAGAAAATCTCAATTGTTCATGGCGATTACAGAACGGGTAATTTCCTGTTCAATGATCAGGCGCAGATTACCGCCATTCTCGACTGGGAAATGTGCCATCTGGGTGATCCGCTGGAAGATCTGGCCTGGTCCCTGGATCCGTTATGGTCAGGGGAAGACCTCGAATTGGCCGGTAGGCTGATTCCTCATGGCCAGGCAATCCAAATCTGGTGTGAGGCGAGTGGACTGTCATGCAACGAACAGGCTCTCAAATGGTGGCGAATTTTTGTTTCGGTGAAAGCTGTGGCAATCTGGATTTCGTCTTCCGAAAATTTTGAGAAGGGAGAGGGCAAGGACTCGATATTGGCAATGGCAGGTTGGGTCATGACGGATCGACAAAACCGCATTCTGCTGGACTATTTTTCACCGGAGGTAATGTCATGATCCCGCATACTGATGGTGCGCTCAGGATGTTGAGTCAGCGCTTAATGACACAGTTGCTGCCTGACCTAAAGAGCCTCTACAGCTTGTCGGATGGCGCGCTGATTGGGTTACTGATCAACGCTATTGCCGACGAGACGGCAGAGGGCATTCAGCGCAGATTGGACGACATTGCTGAGATGAAGCTCATCTTTATAGCAGGCGAGGCGCTGCTGTCGAGCAGAGACAAAGAGGTCATCAGTGCTGAGTTGTCTTCCTATCGACTGGCTGATGTAAATGACCACCATGATGCGCTCACCCGTATTTTGGTTTCGTTACACCAAAAGGCCGAAGATAAGGAAATCGAAGCGCTTAACCAATCTATCTGGGCTTACCTTCGCAGGCATTCGCAACGCCATAAAATCACTGCTGTGCCCTAGGACAGCTTCCGGTCGGAGATTTTCTGGCGATTAGGCTGGCTTTCTTGCCACGAGGACTGCCCGGGCAGGGGCGGGGTAACCTTCTACGGTTTTAGTGTTGTCTGTGGGGTCCAGATAGTCCTCCAGGGACTGGAATTTCATCCACCTGGTTGCGCGTTGTTCTTCTATACTGGTGACATTGACATCGACCGTCTTGACGTCAACGAAACCCGCGCGCCGAAGCATGAGTTCCAGCATTGATGTCGATGGAATAAACCAGACATTCGCCATCTTTGCGTAGCGGTCCCGGGGGATCAGCAACGTGTTTTGATCGCCCTCAACAATCAGCGTTTCCAGTACAAGTTCGCCACCAGGTTTTGCAAAACTGAGTAGTTCTTTCAGGTGGTCTATGGGAGATCTTCGGTGATAGAGCACGCCGAGCGAGAAAACAGTATCAAATCCACCGAATTGGGGGAGGTGTTCACTTCGCAATGGCAATAGATAGGCGCGGTTTGGTTGACTTAATCTTTGAAGCAGACTGAACTGATAATTGAACAATATGGTCGGGTCGATTCCGAGTGCAAGGTCTGCGCCTGCTCCGAGCATTCGAAACAGGTGGTAACCATTGCCACACCCAATATCCAGTACCCGCTTTCCCTCAAGAGGTTCTATGTGCCTGCTGATCCGTTGCCATTTCCAGTCGCTACGCCATTCTGTGTCAACCAGAGTTTTACCTACCTGAAATGGACCTTTTCGCCATGGCAGGAACATTGACAGGACGTCCTCAAAGTCCGCGTTCGGGTCACCGACGCTAACAGTATCTGTGTCAAACTGGCTGGCTAGGGTGCTGGGTTGAACAGTGGCGAGTGCTGCGTCCCATTCTTCAGCGCGACCGTGAAGTCGTGTCTCGCTCGATAGGGCTGCACGCAAATTTTCGTGAAACGGTGTCAGAAAGGTGTCGGTCGTTTCAGCAATGAAACGATCTATCTCAGCGTGCATCTGGGGTTACTTCTATCTGTTCACCAAGCCTGTTGTGATTGTGGTAAGACGACGAAATTAACGTGGTCAGGAAGTTCTGCACGACGACGTGTGCGGGGCGATAGCAATGGATCGATGCAACAAAATTGGCGAACAGCCATTCGCGCGCCCCTGGTAGAAAGTCAGTCTGCAGGATCCTGTACTCATCCCTGGTGAGGTATTCGGACATTACTTGATGCCAAGGAAGGTGGAGAAGTTAAGGCAACGCATACACTGCTCGACCACTGAAAAACCTGCGTCGTGCATTCTCTGCCTGTGTTGCTCTTCGGTATTGGGGATCAGCACGTTCTCCAGCGCGGCTCGTTTTTGTGATATCTCGAGATCGCTATAGCCATGTTGTTTTTTAAAGTCATGGTGAAGTGTTGTCATCAACGCCTGCTCGGAGGAGTTTTCAAATTTTACTTTTTCGGCCAATAGAAGAATGCCGCCGACGTTAAGGCCTTCACAAATACGTGCAAGAATATTTTTTCGTTCCTCGTCCGGAACGAACTGAAGCGTGAAGTTGAGGATAACAATCGACGCGTTTTCGATATTTGTTTCGCGCAGATCTTCGAGCAAAATTTCATAGCTGGCAGCGGAATGATCCCTGCTGAGGTTGGCTGTGCATCTTGATACCATGGCCTCAGAGTTATCCACCCCGACCACATGGCAACCATCCGGAAGGTGCCGCCGGAGCTGCAAAGTAGATGCGCCCAGTGAGCAACCCAGATCATAGACTCGGGTACCCGGCTGACCATACTTTTCAGCCAGTACTCCAATCAGCTGTAACACAAGCCCGTAGCCAGGGACGCTTCTTTCGATCATGTCCTGAAAAACGTCCGCCACGGACTGGTCGAACCGGAAGGCTTCGATCGAAGGCATGGGCCTGGAGTAAACCTCGTCCTTTGGATTTGCCATTGTTCAGACGTGCTAGCGAAGGGGTGCAAAGATTATCATAAATGACGAAAGACTTGACCCAATGCTAATGATAGATAAGATGAATTAAACCGGTATCGCCAGCCTGTCATGTTAAAAAATGAAAACGAAGTGGTAGTCCCCGCGCTCAAGTATTGCGTGATCGGCAAACTTGTCCCCCGGTTATTGTCGTGAACCCCAGCATTCTCCGAATTAATACCGCTGGTGTACCCGTCGATTGGCTCACCTGGCAGGAAGCCGTTTGTCTGCATGCACGCGAACTGGTGAGTTGGACCTATGGTGAAGAAGTCATGGAGGTCAGGGGAGGTCATTCCAGGCTAAGCGGCGAACGGACGTTGCTGACTTTAAACAGCATCATGGCCTGTAAGGGCAAGGTCTTTGACAAGATCCGAAAAGAACCACCTCTGACGAACCATGCACTGTTTAGAAGAGACCAGAACGTCTGCCTATACTGCGGCGAATTATTCAAGGAATGTGACCTGAGTCGTGATCACGTGTTGGCTGCTTCTCGTGGCGGCCAGGACAGGTGGACCAACGTGGTCACTGCCTGCAAGCGCTGTAATGCGCGCAAGGGTAATTACCTGCTGGATGAGTGCACGATGGAGCTGCTCGCGCTGCCATACCGACCAAACCATGCCGAATACCTCGCGCTCACCCATAGCGGTCGTATTCTTGGGGATCAAATGTCTCTTCTGCGCAGGCAGTTTTCTTCCAACAGCAGGTTGTTGGAAGATGGGCCCTTGATATTATCCAGGAAGCCATCGGTCTACTAAGAGAATTTCTGATTCGCGTTTGATCGGCGTGTCGGTTAGCCTGCCACCATGAAAAGAAAACTAAAACTTCTGCACACTTCTGATATCCATCTTGATGACAATATTGGCGAGGGTGCTGATGCTGGTCCGGGTCAGGTTGGTTTTACCGCGGTTATTGATGAAGCGATCAAGCATGATGTCGACCTCTTTTTACTGGCCGGCGACCTGTTTGACCACAACAGGGTCAAGCAACCCTGCCTGGACTTCACTACTGAGCAACTCTCCCGACTGGAGTGCCCGGTGGTGATGATCACAGGTAACCACGACTGCATGGCAGACTATTCTGTATACCACCGTTATGATCCGCGAGACGCTGGTTCACATATTACTTTCCTTCAGGATGAATCAGGGTCGGTTTGCAGGTTCGAGGACCATGGCATCACGATCTGGGGAAGGGGAATTGTTGATCATCATCCAGGCCACAAGCCATTAGAGAATGTGCCCCGGCATGAGCATGAAGGCTGGTATCTGGGTATGACTCACGGCTACTACGTTGATCGCGGTGCCGAAATGCTTTCATCTCTTATTACGCCGAATGAAATCGAACAGAGCCAGCTGGACTATCTTGCACTGGGGCACGTGCATGTCTTTTCAATCATGCAACACGGCAAAACCGTAGCGGCCTATCCTGGGTCACCAAACCTTGCGCAGGGAGCGAAAGAAATGTCTGTTGCGTTGGTTGACCTAGACCCGGAGCAGGGTATCAGCGTCGAAAAAATATCGCTGTCACCAGGGGCGGCGTGACGCCGCCCAGTCGAAGGGCGTCGTTCCCGAATCTGTAAGCTGCATTATCTCCGCCCTTGGCGCAGGTTCATCGAGATAGAGAAACCCGATCGTCCCGAACTGCAATGACAGATTATGGGGATAGGTGGGTGATCCAGGATTGATGCAGAGGGTATTGTCGATCAGATCGATTTGTTCGACGTGCGTATCGCCATAAACGAGTACGTCCAGGTGAGTATCAGGGAATAACCGATTTTTCCATTTCCGTATGGTTAGGCCGGGCGGAATTTCAGGCATTGGAATATAGTGGGTAAGGCCAATATTGAATCCCCGCAGGTTAATCGTCCACGTTTCCCTTACCCGGTGGTCATTGGGTTGGACTTCCCGCCCACCGGAGCCATCCTCGCCATTTCCCCGTGCAGCATAGACTGGAGCAATCTGTTCAAGGCGATCCAGGACAGAAAAGTCGTAAATATCACCCGCATGTAGGATGCATTCAACGTCCCGGAACTGGTCGAACACATGTGGCCAGAGTTCCGGCATGGCTTCCGGGATATGAGTATCTGAAATCAGTCCAATTTTCATGTCTTTACGCCGTCAATGATTATGCAATGGTGCCATTGTTCTTAAGCTTGTTGATCATGTCATCAGGGATGTTAATTTCAGCGAGGATAGCATCCGTGTCAGCGCCTAGTGCCGGGGCGCCGTTTCGGAGTTCCGGGGTGCTTTTCGAGAACCTGGCAGCGGGTCTCGTTTGCCGGATGGTGCCTGCTTCCGGATGCTCAAGTTCAATCGAGTAAATCGCTCGCAACCACCTGGGGATGCTCAATGACTTCGCTGCGTTTGAGTACCGGCGCGCAGGGCACACCTGCATCGTCCAGTAACGTCAGCCACTGCTCTGCGGATCGGTTAAGCAGGGCTTCCTGTGTAAGGCCAAGTCGCTCATTGGCATTAAGGTCCCTTTGGGCAGGCGTACTAAATCGCTCATCATCGGCCCACTCGGGATGACCAACCGCTCCCGCAAGGGCGTGCCATTGAGTATTAGTCATGGCTGATACACTGATGTAGTCGGTCTTGGTTTCGTAAATCAGGTCAATAAAGGTCGCTGCTCGCTGTGTGCTTACTTCCCGGCCCACAAAAGTCTGGCCGCCAAAGTCTGATGCCCACAGGAATGCAATCACGGCGTCCAGCATGGAAACCCGGACATGCTGGCCTTCTCCCGTTCTTTCTTTATGGAGCAGTGCGCTTGTGACAGCTTGAGCCGTTGTTATGCCGGTCAACTTGTCCGGCACAATGGTTCTTACCAGCCGGGGCCTTGCGTCATCCGCCCCCCCCTGTATTGTTGTCAGTCCACTGATGGCCTGGACGATCGGGTCGTAAACGGGCTTGTGCGCCCAGGGTCCTTTTTCTCCGAACCCCGAAATTGAAACATAAATAATATCTTCCTTCACTTTCCTGATTTCTTCTTCACCAATTCCCAGGCGCTCCACAACACCTGGCCGAAAGTTTTGAATAAAGACATCTGTCGTTGCTGCGAGTTTCAGCAGGATTTCCTTGCCTTCATCCGATTTCAGGTCAAGCGCCAGTGATCGTTTATTTCGATTATTGTTCAGAAAGGTTGCGGTGAACTTGTTTTCTCCGTGACCTGCGCCTCTGGCGTGATCGGGTCTTGTCACACCCTCGACTTTAATAACGTCTGCACCTTGGTCTGCGAGAAGCATAGTGGCAAAGGGGCCTGAAATAACGGTGGTCAGGTCAAGTATTCGGTAACCGTGAAGGGGGCCGGGCATGATATGCCTCTATTTAGTTAAAGTATCGATTCTATCTGGATTCAGCATGGGCGGCATCGGGCATTCGAGCGTATCGGCGATTGTGCGAAGCAGTTCGGACTCGATAACGCTGACGACTTGGTCAGCGCTAATTGTTTTTATACAGGCTTTAAGGAGTTTCGGCTTGCGCAAGGGATGTAGTTCTGCCAGTGCATCCAGGGCGGCGTTCATTTTTTTAAAGTTCAGGTCCTTTTTGTCTTTGAGTTGAACTTCCAGCCCCAGTTCTGATTTGCCAGCCGCGAAAGCAACGTCCGGGGAGACACCCGACTGCTTATCGCAATAAGCAAGAAGCGAAAGCAGAACTTCACAGTGGCTGCGAACGGACTCCAGTGTGTCGTGCCTTACGCGGGTATGTTTGGCTTCAAACACTTCGGCCAGGTGTTTACTGATCATTTTTAGTACCGCCCATTCAGATAGGCCAACCCTGCCATCGGCACGTATCAGAACATCCAGGTTCGCCATAAACATTTTGTATTGCGCGTAGCTAAGTTGACGAAGAGTTGGTAATGCGATTTCCAGCAGTGGAAGTTTCATCTCCGGGTTTAGCAGGTGTTCGTGGCTGATCAGTTCTTCCAGGGCATCGTATACACCGAGGTCTGATGATGCTTTCAGATGGCTAAGCTGTTGCGTACGAGCCTCATTACTCTGGTTAAGCATCAGCAGGTAAACGAGGGCTCGTGCTGAATATGGCTCGCGTGCAGCGGCGGTGTAGTCGTCAGGTAACGTGGCGATAATCTGTCGCGCCAGGTCAACCTGGGATTGTTGCGGGTTGCCGATATGGTTGAGCACTTCATCAGCGTCGATATTGACCGATGATGAAAACCCCATGACACCCTCGGTGCTGCCTGCAGAGGTAGCGGGTTCAGGCGGGGTTGATTCCAGAAACCCCCCATTCCAAAGGGGTTCAATTCTCTTTATTCTCTCGGGCAGGGGGGGGTGCGTTGCCATAAGTGAAGCAAAAGAAAAGCTGACACCCTCAGAAAAAAAAGAGTGGCTGATTTCTGCACTTTCGGGGTGTTGCAAGACCGAGCCGATTTTGTAGCCGCCGATGCGTTTCAGGGCATCGGCAATGCCTTCCGGGTTGCGGGTAAATTGAACGGCGGAAGCATCCGCCAGAAATTCTCTCTGCCTACTCACCGCTGCTTTAATTAAATTACCAAAGAACTGCCCAAGGTAGCCGACCATCATGAGTCCTGCGCCAATTACCAGAATAGTAGTGCGTGCTCGACCACGACCCCCAACGCCGCGGAGAATCGTGTGACCAACTAGCGCCAGCATCAGGATGCCGTACAGGACTCCCATCAGTCGGATGTTCAGGCGCATATCGCCGTTTAGGATATGACTGAATTCATGGGCGATGACACCCTGTAGCTGGTCCCGGGTCAGGTTTTCTATCGCGCCGTAGGTCACCCCGATCACCGCGTCGCCAGGAGAATACCCTGCCGCGAAGGCGTTAATCGCTGGATCGACGATGAGGTAAACAGGCGGAACAGGCGTTCCTGATGCAATGGCCATTTCTTCTACGACATTAAGCAGTTTACGTTTGTTCAGGTCACCTTGCGCGTTTACCAGTAATTCGCCGTCCATGAGTTCGGCGATCACTGCCCCACCTTTCCGTAGTGACAGGAGTCGAAATAGGCTGGCGAGCGTGATCAGAAGTACAACGCCGCAGGTGCTTGTAAAAAAGACTTCCCAGGAAAAGTAATATTGCCCCATTGCGATGCGCGCCGAGTCCTGGAAGTTTACAAAGACAAATATGAGCAGGTTGGTCAGGATGATCAGGGAAGCAACTGCCAGAAGAAAGAGCAGGAGCAAAAACCTGGTGTTTCGCCGTGCCAGATTTTGAGACTGAAAAAAGTCCATGTCAGTTCGTCATCTCACCGATGCATTACGCTTGTGCCTTAGAATGAAACGCTTGGGGCTTCCTGGATTGCCTCGCTGTCTGCGAACTCCAGGAGTTCCGCGTCCGTCGGGTGTCCGAAGCTTGCAGCCAGCACAATCTGTGGGAACGATTGGCGGTAAGTGTTGTAGCTCATTATCTGGTCGTTAAATGCCTGGCGCGAAAATGCGATTTTGTTTTCTGTACTGGTCAGCTCTTCAGTCAACTGCATCATGTTCTGGCTGGCTTTAAGGTCTGGGTAGGCTTCTACAGCGATACTGAATTTCCCAAGTGCGCTCTGCAGGACGCCTTCCTGTGTGGCTAGGTTTTTAATCGCGGCAGCGTTCCCTGGGTCTTTCGCTGCGTCAGTCAGCATTGATGCAGCGGCATCACGCGCTTTGGTCACCGCTTCCAGGGTTCCTCGTTCGTGTTCCATGTAACCTTTAGCGGTTTCGATCAGGTTTGGAATCAGGTCATAACGACGTTTCAGTTGGACTTCGATCTGCGCGAATGCATTTTTGTACCGATTTTTTAAGGCAACCAATTGGTTGTAGATGGCAACTGTCCACATGGCAAGTGCGGCAAGTACGACGATTATAATAATGGTCGAGACATCCATAGGTTGTTCCTTTTCGACAATGGTGCCGGCTGTTTTAATCCCTCTAAGGATGGAATGCAAATGAGGTTAGAAAGAAATGGTTGATTTCGGCGTTATGTCCCAAATTCTTCTCTGATTTTTTCATTATGCTGGCCCACTTCGGGTACGCTCAAGGAAGTGTTCTCTTTTCCTTCAACCAGGGCGCCTCGTCCCAGCGCCTTGACAGTGCCGTTTGGGGTATCAATGTTCCTGAAGCGATTCTGCGGGTGGTTGGCAAGATCATCCAGGTCGCTCACTCGACCGTAGGCAATATTTGCCGCCGCAAGTCTTTCGATAACCTGTTCACGGTTAAATGCTGCGAAATTTTTAATGATGATCTGTTCAAGTTCTTCCCGATGCTCCAGTCGTCGCGAATTATTGGAAAAATGTTCATGGTTGGTGAGCGTTTCATCATCCAGGACCTGATGACATAGATCTTTCCATTCACGTTCGTTTTGAATGCTGAACAGAATCTGCTTTGCGTCACCGCAGACGAATGCGCCATATGGTGCAATTGAAGGATGCTTTAATCCATTATTTTGTGGCGTGAATTGACCGTATTGATGTTGCAGGTAGGGGACGTTCATCCAGTCAGCGGTCGCGTGATACAGGGAGACATTGATAATCCGGCCCTTGTGTTCAGGGTCCCGCTCGCGGGCGAACAGCGCCTGAAGTATGTCCTGATAAGCGGTCATACCGGCTGATATATCAGAGACCGAAACGCCAACACGGGTGAGTTCGTCATCCACCCCGGTGACCGAGCACAGGCCCGTTTCTGCCTGTATCAGCAGGTCGTAAGCCTTCTGTGTGCGATAAGGGCCGGTTTCGCCGTAGCCGCTGATTGAACATATAACGAGTCCGGGGAAGTCTCTGGTGAGTTGTTCCGGTTCGAATCCCAGACGACCAAGTGCACCAGGGGCTAGATTCTGGATAAACACATCTGCAGCGCCTAGCATATTCCGAAATAGCGCAGCGTCAGTCGAATCTTTCAGGTTTAGCGTCACACTTTCTTTGCCTGCATTCAGCCAGACGAAGTAAGCGCTCTGGCCGCGCACAAGCTGGTCGTAGTGCCGAGCAAAGTCTCCCTTGGCCCGTTCGATTTTTATAACGCGGGCACCGGCTTCTGCCAACCTACCTGAAGCATAAGGCGCGGCCACGGCCTGTTCCAGGGCAATAACGGTTATTCCCTCCAGGTCATTCATCGGGTCAGTCATCGGGTCATTCATCAGGTCGTTGCCAATCCGTGTAGTGTAAGCCGGGTAGTGCAAGCCGGGACCAGTGAATCAGGCCCCCTGGAACATTTGCGACGTCCTCGATACCTGACGCTTTCAGGATCTGGGTCGCCATGCTCGAACGCTTACCCGACTGGCACATTGCCACCACGGGTTTGTCTGTTGGTACTTCCCTGATCCTGTCCCTGAGCTGGTCCAGTGGTATCAGTATTGATCCTTCAATGTAACCCAGGTCCCCCGAGTATTCAGCCTCACTTCGTACGTCAAGGACACAGATTTCGTCCAGGTGTCGGGCGACCCAGTCAGGTTCGACTTCCGGGATGCCGGCGAAGGTAAGGTTGATGGGAGCCCAGGTGGGTTTCGACATTAGTGCGTCAGGTTTACCGGCTCTCAGGTTAGCGGGCAGCGCGATATCCAGTTGTTTGGGGTGAGGCAGGCCCAGGTTGTTCATGTAACCGGCGAAATCTTCTTCCCGTGCATCGCCCCCGATTCTTGGGTTGAACTTTTTTTCTTCGTTCACCGTTGAAACGGTGCGTCCCATATAGTCATGGCCCGGGTACAGCAGGCACTCGTCCGGCAGGGAAAATATTTTCTCCCTGATACTGCCCCACAAGGTGTGAACATCTCCCGATTGAAAGTCGGTTCGACCTGCGCCACGAATCAACAAACAATCTCCTGTAAACGCCATTGTTTGCTCGTTGGTCACAAACGTGAAGCAGCCGTCTGTGTGACCCGGAGTCGAATGGGCGGTAATTGAACAGTTTCCGAATGCCAGTACCATGCCGTCTTCCAGTTCAACATCAATGCCTGCAGCGCCATAGTTACCGGACAGTGTAATTTTCGCGCCTTCAGATTCTTTCATTAGCCATGAGCCGGTCACGTGATCCGCATGGACGTGGGTATCAACCGTATATTTTACTTTCAGGCCCAGTTCTCGGAGCAGAGCGGAATCCCGCGCATGCTGTTCGAATACCGGATCAATGATGATGGCAGCTTGTGATTCGTTACAGCCAAGGATGTAAGTATAGGTGGATGAAGTAGTATCGAAGAGTTGTCTGAAGAGCATAATCGTGGAAATAGTCGTTGTAGAGTGGTGTATTATCCACTAATTGGGCCGCTAAGCCGATTGTTCCTTATGACATTGTGCCAATGTTGATTTCCTCTAGTGGCGCCAAATACCTGCGGGTGCCGCGGGCCAGCCTTTGGCTGAGTTGCTTGATTTTTGCAGGAACGGGTAAACAAAATTTTAACGTTACGGGTAATCATTTTTGTCTTTGTGGTAATGGCTAGTTTAGATGGTCAGGCATCTGAGACTCCGTTAATGGCACCAGACTTTGTGGGAGTCTCCGTTTGCAAGGGTTGCCATGAGAAGTCGTTCGACAATTGGCGGGGCTCGCACCATGACCTTGCCATGCAGCCGGCCACAAGTAGCTCGGTTTTAGGTGATTTTGACAATGCCAGCTTCACTCAATATGGGGTGACTTCTGTCTTCTATAAACAAGGAGGCAGGTTTTTTGTGAAGACAGAAGGCGAAAGTGGTGAGTTGCAGGAATTTGAAATTGGATATGCATTCGGTTTCTACCCACTCCAGCAATATCTCATTGATTTTTCAGTTGGCAGGAAACAGGCGCTCAGTATCGCCTGGGATTCGAGACCGGCAGAAGAGGGTGGGCAAAAGTGGTTTCATCTGTACCCAGATGAAAAAATCAGCGCCAGCGATGTGTTGCATTGGACCAAGCCAAGCCAAAACTGGAATACCATGTGTGCAGAGTGTCACTCAATGAACCTGCAAAAGAACTACAACGTCGATAAAGCTACGTTTGATACGACCTGGACGGATATTGATGTGTCCTGCGAGTCCTGTCATGGGCCGGGATCGAATCATGTGAACTGGGCTAAACGGGTCCCCGGCTGGAATAGCATGCAGGAATCTCTTGGTCTTCTTTTACATTTCGATGAACGAAAGGGCGTCTTCTGGCAAACAGATCCAATGAGCGGGAAGCCTGTTCGAAGCGAGCTAAAAGTGACGGATAAGGAAATCGAGACATGCGCGCGTTGTCATTCGCGTCGCAGTCCAATCAGCGAAAATTACGCCCACGGAGAGCGGCTGATGGACCATTACTTGCCCCGAACGCTCGACGCCGGGATGTACCATGACGATGGGCAAATCGCGGATGAAGTCTATGTGTATGGTTCCTTTCGCCAGAGCAAGATGTATCAAGCCGGCGTCACATGCAGCGATTGTCATGAACCACACAGCAACGAATTGAAGCTACCCGGAAATACTGTTTGCCTGCAGTGCCATGAGGCAAAGACTTTCAGTCAAGCTTCCCACCATTTTCATGACACCAAGGGGCCAGGGGCTATCTGTGCTGACTGCCATATGCCAGCCAAAGACTACATGGTCGTCGATCCACGTCATGACCATAGTATGCGCGTACCTCGTCCCGATCTCTCTGAGAAATTCGACACCCCAAACGCCTGTACCAACTGTCACCTGGATAAAAGTGCTGGATGGGCAGCGGATAAAGTGCGCACATGGTATGGCCGAGATGCTAAAGGCTTTCAGGGATATACCGCCGTATTATCGGCAGCTCGCGCTGGCGAGTCTTCTGCGAGTTATCAACTCGCTGAGTTGATAAGAGATACATCCTCTCCTGAGATTGCTCGCGCTACTGCGTTGACTGAACTGGGTCCGGCGTTGAGCTTGCAGACCATCGATGTGCTGCCGCTCGCTCTCTCTGATGCGGACCCAGCAGTGCGTACGGCAGCTGTGTCGATCCTCGATCGGACGCCTTACAATGTCCGCGCCCGGCTCGCATTTCCGATGCTGGAGGACCCGGTCCGAATGGTCCGCATTGCGGCCGCACGTGTTCTTGCGGCCATTCCTATCGGAGATCTTGATCCGGAACGACGGGCGCTATTAACCCGTGTGGGAAATGAATATATTGCCGCGCAAATGGCGAGCGCAGAGCGACCTGAGGCTTGGACTAACCTCGGCAGCTTCTACGTCGCGAAAAGAAACTGGCGAAAAGCCATTGAAGCCTATCGAAAGGCGATCGAGACTGACCCTGTTTTTGTTCCAGCCTATACCAATCTTGCTGACCTCTATCGCGTTCTTGGCGATGAGGCCAACGCAGAGAAAGTCCTGCAGGAAGGGTTAGTGCATCATGAAGATGATGCAACGATCCACCACACACTTGGATTGTCTCTTGTCAGGCAAGGCCGTATCGACGAGGCGCTTATTGAGTTGGCGATCGCCACCGGACGCACGATAAATAACCCGCGTTTTGTTTATGTCTATGCTGTCGCGCTGAATTCTACAGGCAAGACCATGGATGCGATCAGTGTCTTAACGGGCGCTCACGATCAGTACCCTAACGACCAGGATATTTTGCAGGCGCTCATTTCTTTTAATCGAGAGCTCGGTAACGATGAGCTGGTGAGAATTTATACGAGTAAACTTGCAGTTCCCAGGTAGTCATGGCGCGTGATTGAACTCTACTGTGTGTGCTGTTAGATGAAGCTTCAAGGTTTCGGATTGAACAAAATATGACGACCCGTAAGATCAAAAGCAGCAAAAGTCGTCTCAGTAGGCCGCGACAATAAAGTCGGGCAACGAAATGGTCTGAGTCTGGACTATAGAATTCACACTCACATAGAAAGTAGATTAGCTCTCCAATGGAAAAACACTCAAGCGATCAAGAGAATCCACGTTACGCCTGGCTGATGGTGGCTGTCGTTTTTACGATCAGTGCGTTGGCATTCGGAGCTCTGGGTTCCATCTCGGTATTTCTGAAGCCGCTCGCCTCGGAATTTGGGTGGGGCAGAGGGCAGACTTCGCTTGGGTACACCACTATCTCATTTTCATCGGCCGTCTTTGGCATTCTCTGGGGGTTCGTTGCAGATCGCTATGGTACGAGATGGTTTGGCGTTGTTGCGGCTATCGTTATGTCCTTTAGTCTTTTTATGCTGAGCCGACAAGAATCCATCTCTGAGTTCTATGCTTACTATTTTTTGTTCGGTGCATTTGGCACGGCAATGGCTACAACGCCGCTCTATGCAAACGTCGGTTTCTGGTTTCGGATGAACCCGGGACTCGCTTTAGGTATTACGGCAGCGGGTGGCGCCGTTGGCCAGGCGCTGGTCCCGTATCTATGTGGTTTGAGTATTATGGCCTACGGTTGGCAGGCGACGTACGAGCATCTCGCCCTGAGCTACCTGATCATCGCGCTGCCGATCGGGTTCCTCATCAGGGAGTCGCCCTGGCGTGAGAGAGTAAGGCTCGAACCGGATGCTGAGGTTCGACATTTTCCGTTGTCTGAAATAGAGGTCATTGCCTGGATAAGTGTTGCAGTGATTTTCTGCTGTAATTGTATGGCGGTACCGATCGTACATCTTGTGCCGATGCTGACTGACCAGGGCGACACGCTCGAATATGCGACAAGAGCCTTATTCATCCTGATGATAGCGGGTGCCCTTGGTCGCATCGCGGGCGGCAGGCTGGCCGATATGATTGGTGCTTTACCTGCTTACATACTGATGTCTTTTGGCCAGACTGTTTCTGTCATGTGGTTTCCCCACGTGGAAGGTACAGCGGCCTTATACTTGCTCGCGATCTTCTTTGGATTTACCTACTCAGGAGTGATGTCGAGCATTCTGATCTGTACTCGTATGATGGTCAGCGCCAGATTTGCGGGTCGCGCCATGTCAATCACTTCCTTCTTCGGATGGGGTGGTATGGGGATGGGCGGTTTTGTGGGGGGATACTTTCACGACCTGACTGGAAACTACGAGTGGTCATTCGGTTTTGCGAGTGCGGCCGGGGTTGTGAACCTTGTTGTTCTGACGTTATTCTATTTACGTCTCAGATACAGGGTTAAAGCAGTTCTCTCGAGACCCCTGTAAAGAGTCTGTAGCGGCACACAGCCGGTTTCGGTTTAATACTCATGCTCAGTATCAACTGGAAGACCCTGAATTCGGGACTCTGGAAGCTAACGCCACCGGAGAGGAAGCCTACTCAAGGTATGGCGCCATAGCGGGGGAATGTGTTGTCGAGCTGGGCTGCAGGCCCCATAACGCCAACCACCGCCGCTCTTCATGCGTGCTTCTATTACACCGGAATAAGATCAGGGGTAGCCGCAAGCGTTACCTGCTCCAGAAAGCGAACGCGAGTTGCGAGATTCAACATATCCTGGCTGTAATCGGCAGCAATTAGATCTTGAACGCCGGATAAAAACAGCCGATCCCAGAAGCGGCCGGTTCCACAGGGTAAATCAGGCAACTAGATGCATTTGTCGTGAGCTGGAGGGAGAAGGTATTGACCGGTTTGCTGGCAACCGGACAAAAGCGGATATGCTGACGAGTGTCAGATTGCTTCTTACTGGTTATGTCTTGGCAATCGAAGTGACGCCATCAATCCGACAACACCCATGGCGCTCTGAGAGCAGAAATGCCAGGGTAAATGAGCCGCTTAGGTCAGCAATAAAGCCGCCTATTGGTGGCGCGATGGTCTGAGCGATGCCAAACGCCAAGGTCGCTGCTGCGAAACTTGGCCCATAGTCCTCGGCTGTCGCGTTCTGAACGACATAGATTGTCATCAATGTTGGCAACGCGCTAAATAGAAGTCCAAGTCCGATACATGCCGCTAACGTAGGCAGATAAAACCCTGTCAGCACAATGCAAACGAACACGGGCCAGAGGCCGTATGCGATCGAAAGTGCCAGGCGAACGCCGACCCAATGCGAAATGGCGACAAAGGTCGGACCACCAAAAATCATGGCGGAGCCCATCAATGTGAAAGCAACGGCTGCGTCGCCGGTGGCCCACGCGCTGTCGTCTTCTAATCTTGTGGTAAGAAAACCAATCACAAGAAGGTACATAAATCCAAATGTGGAGTAGGCGAGGATGAGTGGGAGCCAGCTACGCATTCGGAGTAACGCGCCGAACCCGCCGATTCCACCGTCGCCCCTCGGCTTAGCCTGATCATGACGGACGACGAATAGTGTTCCGGCCAGAACCAGCAACGCGATATAGAACTCGACCCGGTATACGCTGGACCACGCAGGGTCGCCCTCGGATAATCGCAAAATGCCGCTCAAGATGCTGGCAAAAACGATGCCAAGCCCGATTCCCGAACTCATCAGACCAACAGCCAGTGGGCGCCGCCCCGGAGGTAATGCATCGGACGCAATAACCGGTGCGGGGATCCAGAGAAATGCACCGCCCACGCCAGCGACGAACAAGGCCATTGCCAGTAGAAAGGGTGAGCTGGCGATACTTGCAAGTAATAAACCTAAGGTTGCCATTATCAAGCCAAGGCGCATGACAGTAAGCAATAGATACCGATTTGTTGCCCAGGCGACGAGGATGGTGCCCAGTAAATAAGCGCCGACGTTTGCAGCACCAATAAAGCCTGCCTGAGTGTTGGTGATGCCCATGTCGTCCCGTACTGCCGGGAGCAAAACACCGTAAGTGAAGCGGCCAAAGGATTGGGCAACTGCAGAGGCCAGGGCAATCAGCAGCACCGTTGTCCAGCCGGAGCGGATCAATGATATTGGAGAAGGAGAGGGGGTGATGGAATTAATCTGGTGGATGTCGCAGCGAGTGTTGGCGAATTATAATGTATCGACGCTGCCAATGTTCCGCTCAAAGAGCTGGATGTGCGGGTTAATTGATCAACTGCTCTAGTGAGGAGTTCATGTTACGTATCATCTTGGCTAGAAGTCGCGGGAAACCCCTAGGGCAGCCCGATGGTCATGCCCCCGTCTACAACCATTTCTGCACCAGTAATGTAGATGCTTTCATCGGTCGCCAGGAAAACAGCCATATTTCCAATATCTCTGGCGGGATCACCCATGTAGCCGATGGGTAACTTCTGTTCAATTTGGCGGCGGAGCGCCGCTGGATCGTCCACTGCGGCGAAAATCGGATCCAAGATGGGGGTGTCGATGATGCCGGGGTGGATAGAGTTGCAGCGAATACTGATCGCTGCATTTTCCAGCGCCACGGTTTTGGTTAATAGCCGGACGCCACCTTTGCTTGCGCCGTAGGCTGCGCCGCCTAATTGACCGCGAAGCCCAACGACGGAAGACAGATTGACGATTGAGCCACGAGTCAACCCGGTATTTTTCTTCATGGCGCGAACGGCGTGTTTACATCCCAGGAAGACGCCGGTGAGATTAACGTCCATCACGCGCTGCCAGTCTTCTAGCTGGGTTTCGTCGACAGGGCTGCTACTGAAAATACCCGCATTATTCACCAGTACATCAAGGCGACCAAAACGCGAGACGACTTCATCAATGGTATCGACCCAGCTGCTCTCTGCGGAGACGTCCTGGGTAAGGAACTCAGCGCCGAGTCGTTTGGCAACGGCTTCACCCTCTGGGTTGATATCAGTGATTATTGTCAGCGCACCTTCTTCGACGAAGCGTTGCGCGATGCCTGCACCGAGACCAGAAGCACCTCCCGTCACGATGGCGATTTTGTCATTCAGCCGTCCCATTTTTCCTCCTTTATATCTAGCGCCAGTCTACTGGCAATTTGTTGACAATGATCAAACCTCCCACAAATTCCTTCCGGGCTCAATAACTGGATAACAAAAGCCTACCAAATGGGGTTGAGATCGTCGCTTGATCCCCTCTGAACGTGATATTTAGTTAACAATTCAATTTTTATGCCTCGAATGGCATGGCAACAGCCTGAACAGGATAAGATGGCATGTCTCGCATACTAGAAACTGAAAAAGGACCTGAACCTGACATCGTTACTGGATTTACCTTTACACAAACAGCTGTTCAAGGCGCTCGATACACTGGGCTTCAGCGAGGCTACCGAGGTTCAAAGCAGCGCCATACCGGCAATTCTTGAAGCTCGGGATGTCATGGTATCGGCCAAAACCGGCAGTGGCAAAACTGCCGCGTTCCTGTTGCCGATGCTGGATCACATGCTTCGAATGGACGCTCCTGGCCACGGTACGCGAGGATTGATTCTTCTGCCGACACGGGAACTTGCACTCCAGACGGTAAAGACCTTCGAGAAACTCGCGAAATTCACGCCTATCAAGTGTGGCATTGTCATCGGTGGTGAAGCTTATAAACATCAGATTGCATCGTTGCGTAAAAACCCTGAAGTGATTATCGCGACGCCCGGCCGACTGGTAGAGCATCTGGACAAGGGCTCAATCGATTTCGATGATCTTGAGTTCCTGGTGCTTGACGAGGCTGATCGGATGCTAGACATGGGTTTTACCGAGGATATGAATACGATAGCCGCCTCCTGCAGGGAGCAGCGACAGAACCTGTTGTTTTCGGCGACATTGAAACATAGGAACTTTGGCCGTATTCAGGATATTTTAAACAATCCTGTCTCTATTGAAGTTGACTCCTTCAAGGAAGGACATAGCCAGATAACCCAACAAATGGTTTTGGCCGATGGTGATGATCACAAACAAAAGCTGATCAAAGCCCTGGTAGAAGAAGAAAAAGCTGAAAAGGTTTTTGTTTTTTGCAAAACCCGGGCGCAATGCACTGCAGTCGGCCAACATCTCGCAGCGACGGAGTTGAAAGTCGGGTACCTGCATGGCGAGATCCCGCAAAGTGACCGGAAGCAGGTGTTGAATCGCTTTCGTGATGGCAAGTTGCAGGTGCTGGTAGCGACCGATGTCGCAGCCAGGGGACTCGATGTGTCTGACGTTGACCTGGTGATCAATTACACCGTGGCCCATTCGGGCGATGACCATGTGCATCGGGTTGGAAGAACCGGACGCGCTGGAAAGCAAGGCAAGGCAGTTACGCTGGTTAACCGTATCGACTGGAACAAGAACTCCAGTATCGAGCGTTATCTGAAAATTCGCTTTGAACTGCGATCGGTGAAAGGTCTGAAGGCCGACTATACAGGGCCCGGTAAGCTGAAGAAGTCGGGCAAGGCTGTCGGGGCCAGGAAAAAACCTGGCAAACTTTCTGCGTCAAAAAGTCCTGCCCCAAAGAAGCGTGCCAGGAACAAGAAAAACATCGGCAAGGGACGCAAGGCGAAGGGAGGCGAGACTAATTCAGATGAAACTAATGCGTATGAAGCTAAGGGGAGCAGCCTTTATAGCAAATATCGCAAAAAAACGCCGGAGTAGCAGAAGGGGTGGGCTGTAGTTGGTTTGCTCATTCGTCAGCGCATTGCTGTAGTTGCCAATCTTCGTTAGGTTGCTCTATGAAGCGCGGCGTTTCACCCTTGAGCAAAGCGATAATACCTGTTGTCATATTTCCCAGGGCCACTTCCAGCGCCTGGCCTATTTCGGACTCATTCAATTTGTTATCAGCGGTCATCTTGCCGGCCCAACGAATGGTGCAATGATTATCATCAATTGGGCTCACCGTGGCGACAACGGTATAGTCCTGCATACCGATGGGCTTACCCGCGGTGAGCGTGTAGGAAAACATCCGCTTATCGTTATCAAATGCGATTAACCTGTGTTGTACATAACCCTGGGTCGCGAGCTCGATATCGCGGATCATGCCGATCCCTTTGCCTTTGACTGTGATTTTGCTTTCATCCCCGCGAGGAATCCAATTCAGCACACGATCATAATGGCGGACTTCTTCCCAGACTGTCTCTGCAGAAAGGTCGGTATGGCGCTTGTGTTCAATATCTATCATATTTTGTTCTCTCCTTCCTCCCTTTCTTTCCTATCCCTGCGTTGTGTGTGGCAAGAAAACACTTCACCTGCAGGAAAACAATGCCCGTTGGGGCACTTTGCTTCAAGCCGATAGAACATTAATCTGGAATAGACCTACCTAACCTGCAAGCAAGCGAGATGTTGGCGGCTGCCAATACAGCTATTGATTCGAGTACCTTTTTCAGTAAGGAATATACAGACAACCCTTACCCTTCGTTTACTCCAGGTTGAAATTGTTGAGAGATCAACAGCCGGTGAATATCAGGTCTGTCTGATCCTGCGGTTCTGTTAAGACTGCTTGTTGGTGTGAAGATACCGTTACCATGGAGTGCGAGGCGCAAGGTAACGCGTATCCTTGAAACAACAGAATATTAGAGGGCGTGAAGGCGTACCGGCATTTCCGTGATGCCAAGCACAAAGTTCGAGGGTAATCTTTTCACCTCTCCGACGACTTCAACGGAAGAAAAGCGTTTCATGATTTCTTCCCACATAATTTTAAGTTGAAGTTCAGCCACACGATTACCCATGCAGCGATGAATGCCAAACCCGAATGACAGGTGCTGCCTGGCTTTTGGTCTGTCAATAATAAACTCGTTCGGGTTGTCTATAGATGTCGCGTCTCTATTACCCGATGTATACCACATGATGACTTGATCACCTTTCTTGATAAGCTTGCCATTCAATTCGAAATTTTCCAGTGCGGTTCTGCGCATATGAGGAAGTGGTGTTTGCCAACGGATAATTTCCGACACCATATTAGGAATCAGATCAAAATTCTTTCGCAGTAAGTCGTATTGCTCAGGAAATTCATTCAGTGCCAGGACCCCACCACTCATTGAATTTCTTGTTGTGTCATTACCCCCGACAATCAGTAGCATGAGGGTTCCCAAAAAAGTCATGGGGTCATCGATCATGTCTTTAGTGTCCGGGTGATTCGCGAGCATGGTGACGAAATCGAATCCCTCAGTGTTACCAGACCTTTCGTGCCATAACTTCTGGAAATAAGCGAGACACTCCATTAATTCCTGCTCTCGTTCCTCTGCCGAAATAGTGAAATTTCCTACTGCTTCAACTGCTGTAGTGACGTCTGACCAATGCGTGAGTTTCCGTCGATCTTCCATGGGGAAGTCAAATAGTATGGCCAGCATGTAGGTGGTCATTTCGATAGATACCTTGTCGACCCAATCGAATGTTTCTCCGATCGGAAGGCCGTCCAGGATGAGCGCTGCTTTATCTCGGATAACACTCTCGAGCTTACTAAGGTTGCTCGGGCTTGCTGTAGGGGTTACGACTTTGCGCTGGACGTCATGTTTTGGCTGGTCCATTGCGATAAAATTAGGCGGGTTAAAGTCGTCGTTAACAAGGCCTATCGCAATCGCGCCATCAGATGAAAATATCTTATGGTTGGTATCAACCGTCTTGATGTCCTCGAAACGGGTAATCGACCAGAATGAGCCTACTTTACTCTCTGCACAAAAGTGAACCGGATCTTCTTTCCTTAGTCGCTCAAACCAAGCTTCGTGAACGTTAGCTTCGTAAAGCTCAGGCCGGCTCATATTAAATTTGTCTAACGGAACGTCATAAGGGTTAACTTCCACCCAACTATCCAGCTTTTCGATTTCGGCCCAGTTCATATTTATCCCGTAGTCGGTTTTGTAGGTGGGTAATATTCATGAATCAACAGCGTGGAGTATAGCACTCTAATAAAGTTTGAATTCAGGCCAGACTAGGGGCCTATACCGCCAATTTTCGTCTAAACCATGCTCCAACCGGCAACCCATAGCTATCCGTGTTAAACCCTCGTGCCTGCACCCTCGCGCATGGAGTTTGATGTGGCTTGGAGCATAGGCGAGCCTCGATTTGTCAGCACTGGGATTGTTTTGTTAACAGGTGGTGGTCGCGTGGTCAGATAATTGGTAACGAGTGACGGTGAGTGGTTTATTCTTGCTATTCCTTTCGCAAGAGTCGGCTTCTCATGAAGACCTCAATTTACCTGATGTTTATCTTAACGCTGTGTCTGAATGCTCACGCTGCAGACTGGGATACCAGTGGAACGGTCAAGACCAGTGGCGGTGAGCTTCACTACCGAGTGTCCGGAACAGGTAAACCATTACTATTACTCCACGGCTACTCGGGGTATGGCGAACAGTGGCGGGATTTTCTGGATGCATTCGTAGATAGTTACAAGGTGATTGCTGTAGATTTACCTGGTCACGGACAGTCCAGCAAACTTCGGAGTAGTTTCATCATCGCAGACGCTGCCAGAGATATGTGGCAACTGATGGATCAGCTGGGCGTGAAACAGATTCATGGCGTGGGTTATTCTGCTGGGGGTATGACATTGTTGCAGATGGCATTACAGGAGCCCTCAAGAGTTCAATCGATGGTTTTGGCCGCCAGCGCTTTCACCGTTCTTGAAGATCGCTCTGGTGAGCCGTTCGAACAGCTACCAGAGGCGTACCGGCAGGACCTGCTGCGTAATCACAATGGAGATATGGAAAAGATCCGTTCAATGCTCAGCGCGAAGTTTGTCGCGGATATAAAGGTGTCGGACCTCAGGGATCTTAAAACCCCTACTCTGTTGGTGTCAGGTGACCGGGACGAATCGTTTCCATTGCCTGTTGTCGTTGAAACCTACTTGGCTTTGCGCAAGGCTAAGTTGTGGATAGTCCCGGGCGTTGGGCATGCGCTTTTTTGGCCCTGGGGTGGCAGTGAGCGTTTGGCGAAGCAGTTCCCTGCGGAAGTTTCGCGGTTTTTTAGTGAGGTTCAATAGATTTTAAACTTTAAAGGGGCGCAACAGGATGTGGCAGTTTATAAATGCAGCGTGCTAACTTTAATCCCAAGAGCCCAATTGCTATAGTGCCTCGTATGCAATCAGGCAACCTTACACTGGCACCGTTGTTGGATATGATCGCTGCGCAGGCAGGTGAGGCGGACTCGAACCGTTCCGTTTCGCCGCAAGTTATCAGCGAGTTAAAAAGCAACGACATTATGCGTTTCACAGCCGCCGAGTCTTTGGGTGGGTTAGATCAATCCTGTACAAGAGTCGGGCAGGAGTTAGAGGCTATTGCAGCGGCGTGTAGCTCGACGGCCTGGTGCCTTTGGAATCACCTGAGCACCTTTCATTTTTTTTGCGGTTTGCTTGGGCCAAAGCACGCAGGTTTCCTTGGTGATATCGTTAGCAAGCATGAGTGGGTTTGTTTCCCCGCAGGGGCAAGCACGGCAGTGATGGGTTCGCAGGCGAATCAAGAAATTTCACTGCAGGGTAAGGCTGCATTTGGATCCGGTGCACGCTACGGTGAATGGGCCGGTGTCGCTTTTATGCACGAAGATGACCAGGCACCGAGTTTCTCTATGGTCAATTTGAGCCAGTCAGGCGTAGACATTGATCGTAATTGGTTTGCGATGAGCCTGCGCGCCAGCGCAACGGATACTGTCCTCTATGAAGGGGCCAGGATTCCTGCTTCGCGCCGAGTTGAGTTTCCGTTCATGTATCGGGTGCCTTTCAGGGACCCGGGTCGCCCGATGATTGCACACCGTTACCGGGAGGATTGGGTTGGACTGTCAGATATGTGGTTGGGTGCCATTGCTGTTGGTTTAACTCAAGCAGCGCTTGATGACGTGACTGAAGGAATTAAGGGTCGCGTAGCAATTATGGGTGTAAAGGTGGCAGAACGGCCAACTGTGCATGTCAATCTGGGGCAGGCCCAGGCGAGGATAAATGCAGCCCGGGATACAATCTTTGCAGCGTTAGCAGAAACGGATGTGCGTATCGACATCCAGAAAATCCCTGACGAAACAGACTATCTGCGACAGCTTTCAGCATCGATGAATGCCCTGCAACAATGCGAAGACGCTATGCGTTTGCTATTGCGTGTGATGGGCGGCAATGGTCTGCGCGAAGGTCCGGCTTTTGAGCGACGTTTTCGCGATTTACAGGCGATGCCTTTACACATCAATGCGCATCAGGACCGTGTAAGTGAACAGCTTGGTCGACACCTGCTGGGGTTGCCGACTGAAAACCCTTTCTAGGCAATCGGGCAGCGGCAAACTTGGAAGTTTTTAGGTTTACTGAAAAACCTTAGGGAGTACCCACAGGCCATCTTGATTGCGGGTAAATTCGGCCTTCTGTTCTACCATAGTCAGGTCAAGGCCGCGGTAGTAATCAGGATTATCACCGATCCACCTCAGATCCTCATCGTCATCATCAAAAGTAACCTGTAGCAAGAACAGCACTTTCCTATCGATGTACGCATCGTTGGCATATGACATGATCAGTTCGAGTTTGGAAAAATGGATGTATCCTTCAAGCTCGATTGAAAGGGGTGAATAGATATTATCCTGGGTCAGCGTCTGCAGCTCTTTTTGACTAACAATATGGTAGAGCGTGGTGTCGGCAATACTTACCGTCGCAGCGCTGATAGAGGTGATCAACAAAACCAGACTGAGGTAGAACTTCATAAAAGACTCCGAGTGTTTACTCAAAACTTAAAATTATTAACTAAATCTGTTTACTGTTCGACCTTGTCTGTATCAACAATGTCAGACACCGTCAAAAAACGTCCTTCACTATCTCGAGAAACCATATGAACCTGCAAAACGGCCGATGGATGAATACCCCCTAAGATATGAGGGAAAAGTTCGCTATCAGTTCCTTCGAAATCAGCCTGTTTATCGCCAACAGGAGCGGTTCCTTCAAATATGGTTTGAACGCCGGTCGCTGACAAGGAGTCGACCGACATTCGCAGGCAACGCCATTCACCCTTGACGTGCGTATAGAAATGGTTGCCGATGGTCAGCAGAAAATCCGGATTCGCGGTTGCATGGGTGAACTTATCCTGGCTGTACGTGGGAGGATAATAAGTTGAGTTCTCCTCCAGCGTCTTGTCCCACAATTCTTTCTGCACAAGGTGATAAACATAAGGATATTTTTCAATGTATTTATCCGTATTTTCCTCAGATGCCGCGACGCAATTCTGCGGTAGAAAAAACAATAAAAATAGCATGTACCAGTAATGGGGCGAAAATTTCATGTTCATGTCGTTACCTGATGGTAAATATGTTGTGAAAATAGCGGTTAAAAAATATTTTGTCAAAAGAGGGGAGGGGCCAAGCCTTATGCACCTTTCCACTTTCGCTTTGCTAATGGCGAAGAAGGAAAGCAGGCTAGGCGGAGCTAGTGTGGCAACCTTATCGAATTGAATCTAGGCATCCTGGGTCATAAACCGGTCAACCCATGCGTGGTAATTTTGCACGGCAGGTTCATTCCTGCCGTAAACAAATGATTGATTGGCGCCCGAGTTGATCGACTGCTGAATACCAAAGCCTATGCGGTAATCTTCATCCTTGACCGCTTGTAAGACCATCGCGCTAAAGTTTTCGGTAGCGTCAATCTGTTCCTCCGTTTCTGGAGGGCTAGCAGCCAGAATATACTGAACGGTTTCCGTGCTGTCAGGCTCAGGGCCGGGGAATATCTGGCTAACCAGGCAATGATCACCGAGGATGCCGGAAATGGACAGGTTGGGGAAACAGGAATGAATCAGGCGAATATGCTGTTCGGGATTCCACGTTGATTTTTCCTGCACAGTCAGGTCACCTAATGTCTTGCGACCAAACGTTAATCGCTGGTGCGGTCCATAGGTATCGAGTACCAGCAAGTTCCCAACGGTGTGTTTCCCGACGGTCTTACCGTGAACCAGGTTGTGGTGATAGGCTTCAAGATAACCATCCATCGTGATTTTCCAGCCGGGACTTTTCAGTACCCGACTTTCGTGCAAATGCCAATCAGTGAGCGCTAGCGTATCAAGTTCTGCGGCGAAATCGCCAAGCCACGCATCCAGATCGAAATGTGCATGCGGCGTCAAACTGACCCAGATTAGACCGCTGCGTTCTTCGCACGGTAACTCTGTCAACCCGTACTGCGAATAATCTAATTCCCCAAATGTTTCCTCAGCGTATCTTCCTATGAGGGCGCCATCTCGGTCATAGGTCCAGGCGTGATAAGGGCATGCAAAAACCCGACTGGATGAGCGTCCATCTTCACAAAGGCGGGCACCGCGATGCCGGCATGCATTCAGGAAACATTTGACGCGTCCCTGATCATTTCTGCAGAGAATGATCGGCGTTTCCATCACTGTCATCGCCTTATAATCGCCTGCTTCCGGAAGTTCTAATGATAATGCTAAAGCGAGTGGAAGGTTTTTGAAGATACGTTCACGTTCAGCGGCGTATCGCTCCTGGTTGGTATAAGCCTCGACCGGCATTAGCATCGGCTCAGGCGCCATGTCGGTTGTGTGATTCTGAAAATGATCCAAAGCCCTGGTTGCCAGGCCCATCATTTCTTCGTGGCGAGGGTTATTAGTCACGACAGTACTCATCCTAACTCTAAAGGACCGTGATTATCGATGAAGCTCTGCCAAGCGGGGAGCGCCTCGGGGTAATCTGCCTCAAATCGGGTATCGCCCATCAGCACGCGGTTGGCTTGATTTAAACCCTGGCTGTATTCAGTGGCAGGAACGTAATACAGGAACGAAATAACGCGTTTACAGAAACGCCATTGACCGTCCGGTTCTCGCCGATAATCATCGGCGTAGCGCATAGCAGCAATTGAAACAACGCCATTGGGTGTGGTTTCCGCGTGACTGAGCACCAATCCTTGCGCTTTGTCAGGATCTTCGGAGTCTACTACGACGGTGGTATCGTGCGTCCAATGATAAGCAGGACCACGAATCTTAAATGTCTGTTCAAACATCGTTTGTATCGCTTCCTTTCCGTCTGCCACCATTGAACCATTGGGAGCATCAAAACAGGCATCATTACAGAACAGGCTCATCAGTCTATCCATGTCGTGTTCATCACAGGCAATGGCATAAGCGGTAACAATGTCGCGAATCGCCTCTTTTGATTCCAGTCGGTCCAGGCGTTCTGCCAAAGCCTCAAGAGTAAGTGTGTTGGCCATTATCAATTTTTCCCTGCTCGATCAATGCTCGGGCGTTGTCAGTGAAGGGATCTGTTTCCCTTTACGCTTTAATATCCAATAAAGCTGAGGTCAGCCAGCGAAATTTGAGCGAATACCTGAGGTTCAAACTTGGTATTTTATCAGTAACCGCAGCGTATTTACGTCATGCTGGTCGCTCGACGTACGAGTCCAGAGGATTCTGGCACCGCTCTGTGGTGACAGGTGTATTCGCTCTCTATTAGGCTTGATCATAGCATATGTGTAAAAAACCAAATAAATGCTCTTGGTGTCTACGGTGATGTAGTCGTCAAATTTATCCTATGCATAAAGTGTCATTGGTACGAAGGCTGGTTTTTACTTGGCGACTGACTTTTGATACTTTGTTGGGGTGGTAGGCGCTCATGATTTTCTTTTGAGTTCTTTGCCGCCGATACTGTTTTGCCAGGGATAGACGCCGTAGTAGCCGACGATGACTTGTTGTTTGGTTTCTCTGGCAGGGTTTCATCTATAGCTACAATTATTGCTGTATACCGCTCATAGACGTCCCTCGATCGAGTCTTTGGCAATCGATCGAGTCTTTGGTAAAAGGGTGTAACAATAGCGGCAGATGATTTTTCAGGCATACGTGTGTGAGATACTGACACCGATCACGTTATGCGAGTTCTCACGAGGATGTAGTGCGGAACAATTGTGTGTCACTTCGAAGCAGGACTCCATATGTTGACCGAATCAAACCACTATGACGTGATCGTCCTGGGCGCTGGCGCTGCTGGATTTTTGTGTGCGATGACTGCGGCAGAGCGCGGGCGAAGTGTGTTGCTATTGGAGAAATCCAATAAGGTTGGAAAGAAAATACTGATGTCCGGTGGCGGGCGATGCAACTTCACGAATCTCTATGTTGAACCCGGCAACTATGTGTCAGCGAACCCTCATTTCTGCATTGCAGCCTTAAGTCGATTTACCGCATGGGATTTTATCGCCATGGTCGAACAGCACGATATAGAGTACGAGGAGCGAAAACACGGTCAGTTGTTTTGCGTTCGTTCCGCGAAAGATATCCTGGGAATGTTAGTTGATGAATGCGACCGTTCGGGTGTGATCACCGAAACCCACGTAGAGGTGGGTGAAATAGAAGCGTTAGCAGGTGTCGGCGACGCCAGGTTCTCGCTTCGACTGGACCAATCGCGAAAACAGGGCGACAAAGCGCCGGTTTCAATGACCTGCAGATCACTCGTTGTTGCCACGGGAGCTCTGTCTATTCCAACGTTGGGCGGCAGTGGTATCGGTTACGAAATTGCAGAACAGTTTGGCATGCAGGTTTTGCCGAAAACGGCAGGTCTCGTGCCCCTAATGTTCACCGATACGCTTAAAGCTGCTTGCGACCGGTTAGCCGGGACCTCTCTTGAAGTTGAGCTTAGCTGCAACGGCCAATCTTTTACCGAAAGCATGCTGTTTACTCACCGTGGCATAAGCGGCCCAGTGGTGTTGCAGATCTCCAATTATTGGCATCCAGGTGACGAAATTCAAGTTGATCTGTTACCGGGGACTGTGGCGGCGGATTGGCTTGTCGACATGAAGGCTAATCACGGAGCAAGTATTCTCCGGACCGTGTTAACCCAAAAGCTGCCCCGATCGGTGGTGAAAGAACTGGCATCAATGTGGTGGTCCGAATTAGACCACCTTGCCCTGGCGGAATTTAGCGATACTGCACTGTGTCAGATTGGTAGCAAATTGAACCTATGGCAATTGAAGCCGTCCGCCACAGAGGGCTACCGCACTGCCGAGGTGACGTTGGGTGGTGTAGATACCAATGGTATTAGTTCCAAGACGATGGAAACCAGCAACCAACCGGGCCTATTTTTTATCGGTGAAGTCCTTGATGTAAGCGGACATCTTGGGGGCTTCAACTTCCAGTGGGCTTGGGCATCGGGCCACGCCGCTGGCCTTTTCGTTTGAGGATACCTACTTGCCAAAGACCAACTTCATTGATGAGTAACACTTTTTGACAAATTGATGAACCTGTTATGTCTAAATAGCGTCTGAGTATCGGCGTCCTCTCATCACCGGGGTCTGAATTAGGCGGACTGAATGCCACTTAGCCGTGTTAAAATATTGTCTGGCTGACCTTCTTCGAATCAAATGCTCCGTTTGGACAACATCAAATTGCCCCTAGACCATGCAGACAGGTCGCTGCTGGCTGCAATTTGCAGCCGCTTGGAAGTTAGTTCTCGAGAAGTTGTCAACTTCACCGTTTTTAAACGAAGCTATGACGCACGCAACAAGGCTGACATACAGCTAATCTATCAGGTTAATGTTCAGCTTGGCGCCGAGTTAGAAAAGGATTTGTTGGGCAGGGAAAGCGTAATCTGCAGGTCTGCACCTGATACTCGCTACCGATTTGTGACGATGGCTGAAAGCGTATTTCCGAACGAGGCGCAACAACGGCCTATTGTTGTTGGGTTTGGACCGTGCGGCATATTATCAGCACTGTTGTTGGCGCAGATGGGGCTGCGGCCTATCGTTCTGGAGCGCGGATCCAATGTAAGGCAACGTACAAAAGATACCTGGGGCTTCTGGCGTAAAAGTCAATTAAACACTGAGTCCAATGTTCAATTCGGTGAAGGTGGTGCTGGAACATTCTCTGATGGGAAGCTTTACAGTCAGGTAAAAGATAAACGACATCTAGGCCGCAAGGTGCTTGATGAATTTGTGAAAGCTGGCGCTCCACCAGAGATCCTTTTTTTGAGTAAGCCGCACATCGGTACATTCAAGCTGGTAACGATGGTTGAACGGATGCGTGCTGAAATAATCAGCCTCGGTGGTGAGATTCACTTCGATACGAAAGTGGTGCGCCTGCTCCAAGAACCCTTTGTAGATTCCAAATCGAATCATCTCGATACATTAACCTCTGAAGGCGCAAACGAAAATATCCAGCGGCAGGTGACAGGCGTCTGCTTGGCTGACGGGACGATTTTAAACAGCCGCCACATAGTGATGGCAATGGGGCACAGTGCGCGTGATACTTTTTCGATGTTGCTGGAGCAGGGTGTTTACATTGAACCCAAACCCTTCTCAGTTGGTTTTCGTATTGAACACCCTCAGTCTGTGATTGATAGCGCCCGGTTCGGTAAAAATGCTGGTCACGTGATGCTTGGGGCAGCGGATTATAAGTTAGTCCACCACTGCGCCAATGGTAGAAGTGTCTATAGTTTCTGCATGTGCCCGGGTGGGACAGTTGTTGCTGCGACCTCTGAAGAGGGCCATGTGGTCACGAATGGTATGTCGCAATATTCGCGAAATGAGCGCAATGCAAACTCGGCCATTGTTGTCGGTATTAATCCCGAGACAGATTACCCGGGACATGTGCTGGCTGGTGTCGATCTCCAACGAAAGCTGGAAAAACTCGCCTACGAATTGGGCGGCAGCGACTATAGTGCGCCGGCGCAACTCGTTGGAGATTTTCTTGCTGATGAGCCTTCCACTGCTCTGGCATCAGCCCAACCTTCATACAAACCGGGCATTAAACTCGGCGATTTGTCTGAGGCGCTGCCTGAATTCGCCATTGAGGCAATACGTGAGGCTATTCTGGTTTTCGATCGAAAAATTAAGGGTTTTGCGATGCCTGAGGCATTACTCACAGGGGTTGAGACGCGAACGTCTTCGCCCATTTGTATTAAACGTGGTCCGGATTTCCAAAACCTGAGCATGAAGGGCTTATACCCTGCAGGTGAGGGTGCTGGTTATGCAGGTGGAATCCTGTCTGCGGGAATAGACGGCATTAAGGTGGCTGAAGCGCTTGCTGTATCGTTGCTGGGGTCAACCGACAGCGATGTGGTTTGATCACCTGATAAAAAATTGCACTGTCTAAAGGTCTATTTGATTTTTCGGGTTGCCGTTCATCTCCATCGAGATGAACGGCATTGGTGACGCTAACCGGTCGAGCTAAATGGATAGTCGCGCTAGATGCACAGCATAAAGGTTGCTTGCCTGGCAACTTGTCAGGTAAATGGTGGAATGTTGGACAGCACTATCAACTCAGCCTAGGCTTCGTAACATGAAAGCTGAAACGTTATTGCCCCTCGGTAAACTGGACCCTGGTCTTAGATCGCCGGATGACAGTCTGAACCTGAATGAAGTCGCTACTGATGCAGCGACCACCGAGTCTCTTGGGTATCAGACATTACTGATGGAAGAAACGAAGGATGACCCTTTTCAGGTCCTCACGATGGCGGCACTCGCCACTCGTCGAGTGAACATCGGCACGTCCGTTGCTATAGCGTTCGCACGCAGCCCCTTCGTGATCGCCCAGGCTGCCTGGACGTTACAAAAAATATCCAATGGTCGGTTCGAGCTGGGAGTGGGTTCCCAGGTTCGCGGCCATATTATGCGGCGATACGGGATGGACTGGCATGCTGCCGGGCCCTGGATGCGTGATTACGTCAATGCGGTGCGCGCCATCTGGCATAGTTGGCAGACTCAGTCGAAGCTTGAGTTCGAGTCAGATCATTACCAACTGAATTTGTCCGTACCCCTTTTCACACCTGAACCGATAGACCAGCCGAATATTCCGGTTCATGTCGCTGCCGTCAATCCCTACATGTGCAGGGTCGCGACAGAAGTTGCAGATGGTCTTCGTCTGCATCCTGTTTGCTCACCCCGTTACATTCAGGAAGTCGTAAACCCGGCAGTAGCTGCACGGCGAACCGGCTTTGAGATATGTTTAAAACCACTGATTGCTACTGCGCGCGATGAAGAAACGTTATTACAACGAAGAGAAATCGCAAGGCAGCGGCTGGCCTTTTACTGTTCCACACCAGCGTATGCGCGCGCATTCCACCTTTATGGCCTGGAAGACCTCTGCGTTGAGCTTGCTGCAGCGAGTAAACGTCAGGCCTGGGATCGAATGGCTTTGATGATTGACGATGACATGTTGAATGAATTTGTCGTCGTTGCCCGCTATGACGAACTCGCCAAGACGATAGAACAGCGTTACGCTGGGCTGATCGACCGTATTGAGGTCAGCATTCCCATCGTTGATGAAGCGGATAAAGAATCGCTCGACCAAATTGTCAAGGATATCAACGCGATTAGGTAACGTATATTTAGCCGTTCAGAGAGCTAGGTGAACCCGCTAGCTGGCAAGCCCGCGTGCAGCCGCACAGCACAAGATTGTCGACAATTAGATCCCTTAAGCCCGGGTTATTCCGTTGAACCGCGGACATTGCAGGAAATTAAATCAGACGAGCGAGCGTCTTCTTGGTATCTTGAGTACCACTATATATAGTTGTGTTCAATAATTGTCGAGGCGACCCTGCGGAGGTCGGCGCTTCACCGCTCCGGAGGACCGAAACCATGACCGATCAAGGGGATGTTGATCAGGAGAAGCCGTTCTGGCTCGTCGACAATTTCGCACCAGTCTTCGAAGAGTTCACCCGGACCGAAGTCATCGTGATCGGCAAGGTCCTGCGGACTTGAAAAGACGGTTCCTGCGAAACGATCCCAATCAGCTGACTGATGTCCGCCCGTACTGGTTTCGAAATCGCTACGTGCAGACTCCGCTGAAGGCGCAGTTGGGCATAGACCCGTTCACGGGAATCGGCAAGTCGTATAACAAGAGGTAGCTATGTCATCACCGGTCTTAGAGAAAAACCCGACGTTTTGGTTTTATGGTTCCGCGTCTATTGCTTATGGTATTAAGAACAATGCCTTCAGTTACCTACTACTGATATACGCCAATCAGGTTTTAGGCTTGCCGGGATACCTTGCCTCGCTCGCCTTGGCGATCGCGATGATCTGGGATGCGGTGTCGGATCTTCTGCTTGGGCATTGGTCTGATAAAACAAGCAGTGTCCTGGGTCGTCGTCACCCGTTTATGTACGCCTCTTTCTTTGTTTTGCCGCTAACCTTTTACGCCTTGTTCAATCCGGTGATTGAACTCAATGAAGACAATACTTTTTTCTATGTCTTGGCGCTGGCGCTGTTGATCCGAACTGGCACCACGCTCTTTGAAGTGCCTTCCACCGCGCTCTTGCCAGACCTTGAAACCGATTACGATCGACGAAACAAGTGGCTCGCGTTACGTCATTTCTTTGGTTGGACGGGCGGCAATGGCATACACATGATCAACTTCATGTTTTGGGTGGGTGCTTATGGTGTCGCATCTCAGACAGGTTACAGTATTTATGGCATCGCGGGCGCGCTTGTAATTGCAGCTGCGATTTTGATCTCATCGCTCGGGACCCAGAAGGTTGCGGCAGCACTACCCAGGCCCAGTGAACCCTTCCGAGTTTTAGCCATTAAACGTGAAATCAAACAGATCTTTCAGTCTGTTAAGAACAAAAACTTTGCGGCTCTGTTTTTCTTTGGACTGACGGTTGGCATCGCGGGCGGCTTGGGAACAGCGCTCTACCTTTACAATACAACTTATTTTTTTGGGTTTTCAGGTAAGCAAATCAGCGTAACCGCAATTGGTGTTTTAATCTCGCCGGTGATCGCTTATTGGGCCGCGCCTTACTTAGGCCGACTATTTGGCAAGAAACGAGCCGCTATTTTCGCGATCCTCGTGAATATTTCACTCTACCCAATACCTTATATTTTATTGCTAACTGGCTACTGGCCAGACCTCGGCAGTTGGACCTCACTGTATATTTATAGCTGCTTCATCGTGATGGAAGTCATCTGCGGCATCATCGGCGGCGTGCTCCTCGACTCGATGATGGCGGATGTGGTGGAAGACAGTGAATTGAAAACCCAACGTCGTTCGGAGGGTTTGTTTTATGCTGCCCGCGGCTTTGCGGCCAAGGCAGTTTCAGCAGGTGGTATCATTGGTGCTGGATCGATTGTCTCCCTGGTTGGATTGGACGGTATTACTTCTTTGGGTGATGTCACCAATGAAATTCGAATGGATTTAGCGACCTTATTTCTGCCTATATATTGCGGTTTATACGTATTGGGTTTGGTGATTGTCTCTAAATACCGGATCACCCGAGCAGACCATGACGAACATCTTCAGCAGTTGTCAGCGCGCAAGGCGAAGCTCGCGGAATAATGAATAAAACGATGGTGCCAGCGGGTGCCATCACTGGCTTTATACGCAAGTGGCTTCATGGGTTACAGCGGATTTGGAACATTATGCTTTTTCGGTTTCGATGAGCCACATGAATTCAATATTGCATTTTGCTTCACGCCTAAGTCTGCGACTCGGTATGCATCGCCGACAGGCTCACAACATAAGTCATTGCAAATATAGGTCCTTTGGGGGGGGTAAATGGCGTACTGGCAAAGACCGGTTTTACACAAGTCTGCCTTGCGCAACATACGCCCCATACTCATCGATGGTCAGGGTCCCCATGACCTGAGCCTGTTCGCGTTCAGCTTCACTTAGTACGTCTTGCATAAGATCTATGCGCTTCCACAGTGCCAGGGTGGCGGTGCCGTCTTCTTTGGGCAAATAGGGCGATGTTTCAAGCGGTTGCATACGATGCACATAGCGCGGGCAGTTGACCCAGACATGTTCGACAGTAATCTCCACGACCAGGTTAGCACCGGGATAGCTATCGAGCATCGGACCGTCACGTAAGCAGCGGGCTGCGCCGCGCAACCGCAGGCGTTGAGGGCGTTCATAATCAACAAACAACAAACCCACTTTGGCTTGTGCCTCGATGTTGCCCATGGACATAAACATGCCATTGCCATTGTAGTCGGGGAAAATTATGGTGCTGGTATTAAGCACGCGGACAAAGCCGGTGTTACCTCCCTTATAGGAACATGATGGGAAACCTGCCTCATCAATGGTGGCGAGGTAAAACATGTTGCGGGTGTGGATGAATTCCGCCTGTTGGTCTGACAGCCCATTGTCTACTGCGGCTTCGAAGATTCTGTCGGCCAGATCGGTCGACGCGAACTCGTTCTGTAGCTTGCGTTGTGTTGCAGTGAAAAAATCAGACATGTTAAACCTCAGAAATGATGGTGATTAAATGGTTCCCCACTTTAGTAGACACCTTGGAGCGTTACAATGAAGCTCAAAGTAGGCGCTGATGTCTGACAAGCGATATACAGGAGGATTCAGGATTGCGGCAGTGAAGCACCGCAAGGGTGATACCTGTTGACCTCTTTTGCAAGTAAGCTAGATGAAGGATTCGAAATACCGGGCGAAGAGATTTCGATTGCCGGTGGTCTGCTCAAAGCAAAGCTTTCGCGCGTTGAGTACGAAGATGACATTTTTGTCGGCTATCGATATTACGATACCTTTGATGTATCTCCTGCTTATGAGTTCGGTTATGGCCTCTCTTATACGAGGTTCGAATACAGCGACATCACAATAGCCGCTAATGATGGGTTTTCCATTACTGTCACTGTAACCAACGCCGGTGCTGTAGCAGGCAGGGAAGTGATTCAGCTCTATGTCACAGCACCTGAGGTAAACCTGGTAAAACCAGCAAAAGAACTTAAGGGCTTCTCCAAGACAAGTGAACTCCCACCAGAAGCATCGGAAAGAGTGACCTTTGAGCTGTTATCGAATGACCTTGCCTTTTTCCATGATGATCGAGCATGCCAGGCATGCTGAAGGCAGTGAGTATCTGGTCAGTGTTGTCGGTTCGTCCCGTGACATTCGATCAGCTGCCAGCTTTATTCTAAAAAAGGAAGTTTTTGTCGCAGACAACCTGGTTGACCTGTCTCCGGATACTAATTCCGAGAGACTACCATCAAGTATGAGACTTAAAAAAACTAGCAGCTTTAGATAACTTCATCTAAGGCATTTAGTAATCTATCAACATCTTCTGCAGATGTGTAATGAACAAGCGACACTCTGACAACACCCACATCTGGTTCGATGCCTAACGCTTCCATTAAGCGGTAGGCATAGAAATGGCCAGCGCCGACGCCAATTTGTTGTTCACTCAAAGCTTTCACGGCAGCCTCTGGTGCTATTTTTCCCGGTGAAAAAGCGATTGTCGGCGCTCTTTCATTTTCGATTGCATGGGTGTTGCCGATAATTCGAGCGTCTTTATCGCTTAAAAAGTCGAGTATTCGATTGCTCTGCTCAATTTCATGCACATGCCCAAGGCTCATCATCGTGCTCACTTGAGATTGAATGCTCGCAGTGGACGTGGCGCCAAAGTGATGCCGATAACCATTGGTTAAATAGTCAACGATGCCAGATACGCAGGCTATCTCCCCATGCATAGGACCCGCAGGTGTTAGGCCTTTACCAGGATCTTCTGCGTTAAAATAGTGGCCCTGGTTAGGTAACTCGTGAAGCAGGTCGCGTTGAACATACATCAAACCCTGGTGCGGACCGAACACCTTATAAAGACTGTAAAGGTAGATGTCGACCTTCAGTGCTTTCACATCAACAGCAAGGTGAGGAGCAAACGATACGCCATCGACGACTATTTTCGCGCCTGCGCTATGGGCAATATCTGAAATGCTTGCAATACCATTGATCTTACCAACAATGTTTGAGCAGTGAGTGACAAACACAAATCTTGTACGTTCATTGACCAGTGTCTTTAGATCGTTCTCATCGAGAAGACCGGTATCTGAATTGACACACCATTCCCGCAATACAACACCGGAATTGTTTTCAGAAAGTCGTCGCCAAACGCCAATATTGGCCTCGTGATCTTGGTTGGTGACAACAATTTCATCGCCACTCTTCAGTACCTCTGCAAATGCTTTCGACAACACATAACTATTGATGGACGTGGAGGGACCGAACATGACTTCGTCGATATCTGCATTGATACTTTCTGCCATTAACCGATGTGAACGATCCATGGCTTCGCCCGTCTCTCGTGCAGGACTTATGTGGCCATATGGCTGCATCTTTGTGGTCGTCATAAAATGATTGAGCTTTTCTATCACTGGGGTTGCAGCATAAGAGCCGCCAGCATTTTCAAAAAATGCCCACCGTCCTGTTTCTTGATGCGAAAGGGCTGGAAACTGTGCACGGATGTAGTCGATGTCAAGTGTTGTCATAGCGTTACCGGGGGAGTTAATTCGTTGTGCAAGGGGGAAGTAGCGTCGAGGCCAAACACCTCACGATGTCTTAAATTTGAATGATTATCAGCAACCACCATACATGACCCTTCTTCGGAAAATGTATTTTATACTCCTCATTGCGCGGGCCTCATTTGAGGCCCGCTACCAGCCATTTAACAATCTAACCGCTTCTGCAAAGGTTGATCTCTTGTAATTACGACTTCCTTCTCTTCAGTAAACCTGTTGTTGATAACGGGTCGAAATACCTTTGCTGGCTAATCGCCCATCACCGGGGCAGCCAATAACCACAAACCCTGGTAGCGTATAACCACCACTAGTCATACTGTCCCACTCTTTGATAAAACAAGCAGGTAACCGATCTAATTCGATTCTCAGGCTTTTGGTCGAAAAGCCCTGTTATAGTTTCCATCCTATGATATCGAGAGAGGCAAGTCTGTGACCGACCAACCCGCAATGCCGTCCCGGCGCTACGCGAATTATGTCCTGTTTGTTCTTGTTCTTGTTTACATCTTCAACTTTATCGACCGTAATATTCTCTCCATTCTTGCAGAGGACATTAAGGCAGATCTTGGTGTTACCGATGCCGAGATGGGCTTTTTGTACGGCACGGTGTTTGCGGTTTTCTACGCTGTCTTTGGCATTCCTCTAGCGCGATTTGCAGACGTCTGGAATCGGCGTAGTCTCATTTCTGTAGGTCTTGGCTTTTGGAGTCTGGCGACTGCTGCATCAGGTCTCGCACGTTCGTTTGGGGTGCTTGCAGCATGTCGGATTGGAGTCGGCATTGGCGAGGCAAGTGCGTCACCAGCAGCCTATTCGATGTTGTCTGACTATTATCCGCCGCGACAGCGCGCAACCGTTATCGCTATCTATGCCGCAGGTGTCTACATAGGCGCAGGCATCGGCATTTTTCTAGGTGGCTTTATTCTGGAATGGTGGGCTGCTGCGTATCCTGATGGTAACTCTCCTCTTGGCCTTAAAGGTTGGCAAGCTGCATTTATGGCTGTGGGTATTCCCGGTCTTATTATGGCCGTTTGGGTGCGCACTTTACGTGAGCCGATACGAGGCATTAGTGAAGGTCTTGTAACCAAGCCTCATCCCGCGCCTTTTCGTGTCTTGACGTCTGAACTGGTTGCAGTCATCCCGCCACTTAACCTGATGGCGTTGAAGAATGATTCCAAGGTCCTGCGCAAAAACGCCATTGGTCTTGTCATCATTATCATTGGCAGTTTTGTGCTGGTTCAACTTACCGGTAGTACGGCGCAGTGGATAACGACAGGCTTTGGTGTCTACGTCACGTTCTCCTGGATCCAGTCTCTCAAAATTCGGGATCCTGCGGCACACGCCATGATGTTTAAGTCCAAGGCTTTCATCTATACCATGCTGGCGTTTCCGATGACGGCATTTGTTGGTTATGGCGCAGGATTCTGGATTGCTCCGCTTTTGATGCGCGCCCATGAAGTGAGTGCTGCAGAGGTAGGTTTGTATCTTGGTATGGGCGCTGCTGCAGGTGGATTTATCGGCATTACCTCTGGCGGGTTTTTGGCTGATTATCTAAAGCAGAAGTTTCCGTCAGGCCGTATTGTACTTGGCTATGTTGTTGTCGTTGGTTCAGCCCCTATTTTGTTGGCGTTGCTCATGACTGATTCGCTGGTGACGGCTTACTGGCTAAACTTTTTTTTAACGGCATTTTCTGCGGCTGCAGGTGGCGTCCCACCGAGCACTGCAGCTGATATTGTGATGCCTCGAATGCGCGCTATTGCAGGTGCCTTTTACATTCTGATGAATACATTTATTGGTCTCGCACTCGGGCCGTACTTTATGGGTCAGTTTTCTGACATGTTCTTTGCAAGTGGGATGACCGATGCTGACGCACTCCGTTGGGCCATTGGTGTGTCTATGCTGACGTTTATCCCAGCCGTGATCTTTTTCTATCTGGCACAGAAACATTTACCCGGTGACGAAGCGACACGTCTGGACAGAGCGAAAGCTTTGGGTGAAACGGTCGATTGATGGATTCGTGTTGGCGATCAGCGTGGTTGTAAAAGAACACGCTCAAACCCGTCAGAATCCGGCGTTGACAATAAGCTGTTCGAACCCGTCCAGATAACTGTGCCACCCTTCCAGGTGGCGCTGTTTGGGATCCTTCGTGATAAACCCACGGTGTGATAACTGCACTTGCGTCTGTGCTGATGCCTGTGTGAACAACACTTCAACTTCTGTGATCTCGTTATCGTCCTGCCATTGCCAGGAATAGACAAGCCCAATTTAGGCCATCTAGCTGGATCCTTGTAACAATTTCACTTTTGTACCCAAGGGGGAGGCTTCAAAATAGTGTTAGTTCGGTAACCTTAATGGAACGGATGGAACTAACACTATTTGAGCCCCGCGATGCCACCTGTCGCGTTGGGTCCCTGAACTAACTTGCCTTTTTCGGTCTGGATGCTGGTACCACGTCAATTTCGTGATCTTCCAGTGGTGGTCTGGTTTTTCTGCGAGTCAGAGCTGCCTCAATGTAAGGGGCAAGTTCTTCTGCTTTGCGCGCTTCACGTTCTTCACGACCAGTTGCAAAAACATCCAGTACCTCACGATTAAAGGTTTCCAGGCTTTCACAAATATGTTCGTGTTGGTTTTTGCCACCTTGCTGCAGAAAAATTACCTGGTCGACGCCAGCGTCCGCAAAGCTCTGCATATGAGCTCTGAATTCTGCGGGTGTTCCTATCCCAGGTGAACGCGTCATGCTGCGTTCAGGTTTAGCTTTGCCGCCGCCATATGCGGTGTCTTCTATATCCTTGCCCGCTGCCTTTTCAGCTTTACGCGCTTGAAATTTTTCCCACAATTGGCTCCGGCCTGGCAGTACATCATCGGTGACTAATGCACCAACGGCATATTCAAAGAAGCGGAAACCATCTTCACCGCGGCGTGCCGCTTCGTCGTGATCTTCGTGTAGTGAGAACGCGGATACCATTGCAATGTTTGCGTTAACAGTGTGCCCGAGTGGCACACATTCTTCCGACTTAATGATGTCGTAGTAAATTTTGCTCCAATTTTTTGCTTCCTCCGGGTCAAGGAAACTAAACGCCAGAACACCCAAACCGTTTCTGGCAGCCTCTTTGATCGTGTCGCGGTTGGTGCATGCCATCCACATGGGAGGATGAGGCTTTTGCACTGGCTTTGGTAAAACGTTGCGCATTGGCAGAGACCAATCTTCGCACTCGTACCCGGGATAGGGTTCCATCACCATCATGTCTGATATTTCACCTGCCGATTCTAGCGACATCGCACGTTTTCGCCGTGCTTCAATACCAAAGCCGCCAAGTTCCAGTCTGGTAGCACCTTCGCCAATGCCAAACTGGGCGCGTCCGTGTGAAATGAGATCCAGCATGGCAACGGCTTCTGCTGTTCTGGCAGGGTGATTGTAATTTGATATTACCTGACGAATGCCAAAGCCTATTTTTATGCGTTCGGTTTTAGCAGCAATGGCGGATAAAAATACCTCGCTCGCGGAGCAGTGAGAATACTCTTCTAGAAAGTGATGTTCGACTGACCAGGCGTAATCAATACCTAATTTGTCACCCAGTACACACTGTTCTATGGCGTTGTCGATAAGACGCTGTTCGCTGCCTTCATCCCAGGGCTTAGGTAGCTGTAGTTCATAGAGCATTCCGAATCTCATGGCGTTCTCCTTTGTAGCTTTTAGTAAAAGCTATCGCTTATATAGCGGTTGTTTGGTTTAGATTGATTTTTTAATCTGTTGCGTTGACTAAGAAACCATCGCTTGCGAGGCGAGTTCTGTCAACAGGCAGTTGGGGTGAGAGTGCGGATGAGCGGTTTCAATAGGGGACACTGGAGTCATCAATGATCACCGCCGCCGCTCTGGTACAGGATTTCGATTGCGTAGGTAATCTAACGGCAGCTGTGTGTTGAGTATACCGAGAGTAACAGATGCGTCTTAGGGCAAGAGTGCAAAGCAGGCAAGGTGCAAGGCGATGGAATTGGCAACCTTTATTTCCCTTGCCAATTAGGTGCCCGCTTTTCAGCAAAAGCAGCAGCGCCTTCTATTCGGTCTTCAGAATCGACCCAGTGACTGAAGGCCGGGTATTGTGCCTGGCCCCTGATGGCGGCTTCCAAAGTAGGCTCATCCAGTCCTTTCATTACAGTTTGTTTGGACGTGCTGATGGCAAGTGGCACCTTGATCGTTCCTTCCATCTTCCTGTCTTCAAAGATTACGCACCAGGCACGAGTATAGAACATCCCCTATCCCGCCAATAGCGTGCTTCGCAGTGGTCAACCACTCCCGGATTGATACGTCCTGAGTTTACCCGACACTTCGTTATAGCATCGAAGGTCGCTTTCCTTTTCTGGTCGTTTTAATGGTTTACTGAACTTCTTAATCCATTCCTGCAGGCCGTTGGTTGCCATGCCTGAACCTTCGCTGACTTCCAAAACGAAACACGATGAATAGCCAAGTCACATATCTGATAAACATCAAACACATCTGAGAATAGGAATTATAACAAGGCTTTTCGAGCGAAAGTCTGAGTATCGAATCAGATCGATTGCCTGCTTGTTTTATGCAAGAGTGCAGCCGTATGATTAGTGGTGGTTACCATTCCCATAGGGTACCCGTTAGGATAATTTGGAGAAGGCTGTCGAATTCCAGCAGAACAGAAAACTTTTCTGAATCAGCGAGGCGTAACAAGCACAGTGAGAAAATAATAGAGGCTGTATAAGCCTGAATAAAAACAAAGCCAGAGAGCACCAGGAGAAAAACCATGTCTGTTAACCCTGATTTATTCGATCTAACCATGTCCGACGAAGCACGACCTTTGCTGGACAGAGTGAAAAAACACATTCAGGAGAACGTTATTCCGATTGTTGAAGAGTATGATCGGCTTGGTGAAGAGCGCGAACATGAATGGGAGTTTGCGCCGGGTCAGTTGGAACTGCTTGCAGGCGCAAAGCAGAAAGCGAAGGAGTCAGGACTCTGGAACTTCTTTCTGCCGGATGCTGAAACCGGGGAGGGGCTGCGCAACCTTGACTATGCCTATATCGCCAGCGAATTAGGAAAGTATCCGCTCGCTTCTCAAACCCTTAACTGTTCAGCGCCGGACACCGGCAACATGGAGGTGCTTGAACGAGTGGGCACAACCGCACAAAAAGAACAGTGGCTGGAACCGCTGCTGCAGGGCGAGATTCGATCCGCCTATGCGATGACTGAACCTGGACATCCCTCATCGGATGCTAAAAACATTTCAACCCAAGCGGTGCTCGATGGTGATGAGTGGGTGATCAACGGGGAGAAGTACTTTACTTCAGGCGCGGGAGACCCCCGCTGCAAGGTCATGATTACCATGGTGCAAACCAGCCCGGATGCCGCGCCACATCAACAACAGTCGATGATCCTAGTGCCTATAGACGCACCAGGCGTAAAGATTTTGGGTGCCATGAAAGTGTTTGGCGAAACACAGGCGCCACATGGGCACATGCATGTGCGCTTCCGAGACTGTCGGGTACCCAAGGACAATATCCTGTTGGGAGAAGGCCGCGGGTTCGAGATTTCTCAGGTTCGTCTGGGGCCGGGTCGAATTCATCACTGCATGCGTTCCATTGGTGCGGGCGAACGGGCACTGGAATTGATGATTCGGCGTGCATCGGCACGCACAGCGTTTGGCAAACCGATCATTCAACTCGGCAAGAATATTGAGGTTGTTGCCAAGGCTCGTTATGAAATTGATGCCTGCCGCCTGATGGTGTTGCAGGCTGCCAAGGCCATGGATGTCCTGGGCAACAAGGAAGCGCGGGTCTATGTCAGTGCAATCAAAGCGAACGTGCCGAAAAAGATCGGCCGCATCATAGATGAAGCGATCCAGATGCACGGCGCTACCGGAGTCACCCAGTGGACACCGCTCGCGGGTATGTGGGTATCGCAGCGGTCACTGCGGATTGCTGACGGGCCGGATGAAGTTCATCACATGGTAGTTGGACGCGCCGAGGTGCGTAAGTATGAGGGCGAAGAATACCGTGTGCTTGCCGATAAGCTAGGGCAAGAACACGAAGGGTTTGATTTGGGTCGATAGCAGCCGGCTAGCAGGAAGGGTCAAGCAGGAAGGGTCACACACAGGAAGGATTAGCGGGTGAATGCCTGATGCTTCCCTGTTTAGTACTGCGGCCGAGGCTAGGAACTATAACAGGGCTTTTCGAACGAAAGTCTGAGTCTCGAATCAGATTAGTTGCCTGCTTGGTTGATGAAAGAGTTTAGCCGTATGACGATTAAAGGTTAAACGCGACCAAGTTTTTTGTTGTTAGTGGTGATTGGCTGACCTGGTGATGAGCGATTAGCCAAGGTGCTTTTCTGTTGGCTTAGGGATCAATGCGCTGCCGTGGTTTCAGCCATCAGATAACGGCAAAGAGATCGTTTTGCGGCCCTAGCTCGGGCCTTTGCCGGCGCTCAGTATCAGGTGGTGCAGGTTGCGTCAGATGCGCCAGAATGGTCTGGATCGCGTCCGGATCGGTGATATCTGCGATCACCCGCTGCGTACCGCTGGATAGCGGACAGGCGGTGATATCGAGCCTTCAACATGATTAGAGTATTCCAGCATGCTCTTTTGCGGACAAAATCGGTGGTTTGCAGGCGGCGCCCATAAGAGGTAGTCTTTTGAGTTAAATCTACAAAACAATAACGACTTGGTCCATTGGTCGCATGACTTTATTAATCAAAAAAGGAAGCCCGTATGTCTGATTCATCAAGTTTTCAACGCACGCCGCTCGCAGCAGCGCTTAGTTTTGCGTTGTTACCCTTGGTTTCCAGCCCTGTTTACTCTCAGTTAGAGGAAATCGTTGTTACGGCAACAAAACAGGCTGAGAGCTTGCAGGATGTCCCGATTTCTGTGAACGCACTTTCGGGCGATACAATGCGCTCGCAAGGCATTATGACATTCGACGAGTACGTGGCTTTCCTCCCGAATGTGATTGACGCAGGTAATGCACCTGGCATGAGAGAAATTTATATTCGCGGCTCCGCGACTGAGCAAGGCTCGGTCACGGTATCCTCTGCACAGGGCTCAGCCCCTGGTGTAGCGATGTACTTAGATGAGACGCCGGTCTCCTTTGGCGGGCGTAACCTCGATATTTACGCATCCGACCTTGAGCGCGTTGAAGTACTCGCTGGCCCTCAGGGAACGTTATTCGGCGCCAGTTCCCAGGCCGGTAACATGCGTATGATCACCAACAAGCCTGTCATGGGTGAGATGCAAGGCCGAGTAGATGTGGGCATGTCGTCGACCCATGGTGGCGATGACAGCAGTAACATCGAAGGCATGATTAACATGCCAATTGGTGACAACCTGGCAATACGTACTGTCGGCTACAACAACCGCCAGGGTGGCTGGATCAGCAATACGGCCTCAACATTCACGCCCTCAGGTCCAGTCATCGATCGTAACTCTATTGGTTTCGGCCCTTATTTCCGTAATTTCCCTGACACTGAAGTCAATAGCGTCAGAAACCAGGACGAGGTCAAGGACGATTGGAACGAAGCGACCTACACAGGGTACCGAGTGGGTGTAAAATGGGACATTTCTGACGACTGGAGTGCGCTGGTACAGCACTCGTCACAGAAGCTGGATGTCGAGGGTTCATTTCTGATCGACCCCAGCCTTGGCGGAGATAAATCAGCCAAATTTCAGCCAGAACGCAATGTCGATGACTTCGATTTAACCACGCTCACTATTGAAGGTCGCATTGCAGGTCTGGATATTGTGTATGCCGGTGGTTACCTCGACAGAGAAATCGACTCTCTGATTGATTACACCCACTACAACAATGGTGGCGGATACATTACTTACTATCTGTGCAGTGGCAATATCTACGCGGCACCTGGTGCTACCAATCAAAATACTTGTTTCGATCCCAGAAAAGCGTACCGGGATCAAACCACCAACGAACGAACCACCCATGAGCTGCGCATCAGCACTGATCCTGATCGTCGCTGGCGTGTAATGGCTGGGGTGTACTTCAGCGATGTGGAAACTAAAACACTGGGTGAGTTCCAGTACTATTCAACCGGCGATGCCTTCAGTGATTTCCAAGTGAATTACTACGGCGCTGCGGCCCAGTCACCCTATGTGCTGGCCAACGAGACAATTCCTGGGGTTGCGGGAACCAATCAAGTCGGACCCGCTGGGCCCTTGACGACCTTTTATAACGATTACACCCGAACCGAAGAGGAACTCGCCTATTTTGGTCAGTTAGCCTTTGATATTACTGATAATTTAACCGTAACGATTGGTGCTCGAAAGTATGACCTCGAAACCCAACTTCAGGGCGCATCAAACTTTTCTTTCGGATGCCGTTACGGCGGTAATGGTGGTGGCGGTGCTGCAGAAGGCTTCTGTAACAGCCACCGTTTTAGTAACAGTCCAACCGATCGATTCACTGCTCTTGGTGCCTACAACAATGGAAACGTAACAGATGACCAGTTCCTGGCACTGCTCAACTACCCGGGCGCTGCAGCAACCTATGGTGGTTCGGCGAAGGAGATGTTCAGAGGTGGTGGTAATAATGCGGCAACCCTTCAAGCGATTAAAGAGGGTCGTCTTGATATCTCCAGTATTAACAGTAAGGGCGTCACTGAAGAAGATGACACTATCGTCAGGTTCTCTTTGGATTGGAGAGTTTCTAACGACATCATGCTCTACGGTGTTTATTCAGAGGGATATCGGCCAGCGGCTCAAAACCGGAATGCGGGCCAATTGGCCAGTAACCAATCGGGTATCTATGAGGGTTATGTGGTGCCAGCGGTTGCAACCACTGACGAACTGGAGAACATTGAGTTAGGCATTAAATCGGAATTATTCAATAACACTCTACGACTCAATGCCAGTATCTACAGCACTGAAATTACCGATTTGCAGGTGGCAAGATTCGATCCGTCTAACGTTGCCTTCCTCGTATTCCTGGAGAATGTGGGTGATGCAGAAACTCGTGGCGTGGATATTGACTTCATGTGGGCGGCAACCAGTCGACTCACCCTTAGTGGTGCAGCGAGTTTCCTCGATACCGAGCTGACGCGAATCAACCCGCAGCTTCAGGGTGTAAGTGTTCCCAAGGGGTCTGAATTGCCATTGGCACCCAGCTTCTCTGGAAACATTCGTGTCCGCTACGACTTCGATATCATGAAGGGTAATGCCTGGGTGAATGCATCGCTGGTTTATCGTGGTGAGAGTGTTACAGGAATTGTGGGTAGCGCCGAGTTCATGACCGATACCCATGAACTCGCTTATGGGAATGATCCGGGTGTGGATATTCAGAATGAGGGTGGAACCTTCGGTACGGTTGCCACCTCCGATGGTAGCGTGCCTTCAAATTCTCGTTATGTGAATGAGGCAGCCACGACACTGAATATAGGCCTTGGTTATGCTCGTGATGACTGGACAGCTGAAGTTTATGTTAACAACGTCACCTCAGAAGAGGGATACGTGGTACAAACTGCCGGTAAATTCACACCTGAGTCCAGTATGATGCGTCCAAGAACATTGGGCTTGCGATTCGGGTATTCTTTCTGAGGAAACCTGCATCTAAGATCAAAGGGCGATCATTTGATCGCCTTTTTTTTGGGACATAATTTGATGACCAGTACTGCCGCTCCGTCGCAATCACTCGAAGATATTCAGCGAAAGCTCGCCAGTGGAGACCTTCATACCGCAGGCGAAATGATAGACAGGCTTCTATTAGAGTTTTCAAGAGATCCTAATCTTGGTTACCTGAGCGCTTTGCGCTATCGGCTTGGTGGCGATGCTGCCCGTGCGCTGCAAAGCTTGTCTGATCTGACTTCGAGTTTTCCAGGTATGGCCAGAGCTCACCAAGAGGTTGCTATTAATTCGCTCAGTCTAAATTTACCGGAGCAGGCCCTTGAGGCGGCTGAAAGGGCGGTGGATTTAGATGGATCTTTAATGACTTGCTGGGAGTTACTCGCGCCACTTTACGCCCGTTTCGCACCTGAAAAACTTGATACGGCCGAGCAGCAAATTGCATTTCTCAAGTCACTGCCGCAGGAGCTGAGAACGGTAATGAGCTATCTGTCACAGGATTTGCTTAATGACGCTGAGCGTTTAGGTAAATACTTTTTGAGAGACAACAAGACACACACAGAAGGAATGAGATTGCTCTCGGAGGTACTGACCCGAAAAAATATATTGGACGAGGCTCAGTTCTTACTAGAGACATTACATGAGCTAGAACCCCAAAATATGGCGGCGTCTATCCAGCTGTTTCACGTCATGATGCGGCGTCAGCGCTTTCATTCAGCATACGATCTTGCGGTAAAACTGCGTGCTGAACAGCCGCTAGATAATGATCAGATTGCAAAGGCTTACGCTGCGGCTTGCTTCGCAGTGGGCCAAACTGACGAAGCCGGATTGCTGTACCAAAACCTGCGACAAGCGCATCCCACCGATCATCTGATTCCTATCAGTCAGGGGCATATCTATAACTCCAGTGGTGACAGGGCGGCGGCGATCAATGCTTTTAAAAGCAGTGCGGCTATAAAACCTGATCATGGAGACGCCTACTGGAGTCTTGCGAATACCAAGTCCTACAAGTTTGATGATAACCAAATCATGCAAATGAAGGATTTGGAGCAAGACGCAGCTATTGGCAGTGTTGATCGGATTCAGATTTGTTTTGCCTTAGGCAAGGCCATAGAAGACAGGGAACAATTTGATGCGGCTTTTGAGTTTTACTCAAGGGGTAATGCCCTGAAGTTACCCACCACGCACTTCAATGCGACACAGCTTTCAAAGCGTATTGAGTCACAAATTGAGGTTTGTAATAAGGAATTATTTGAAAAAGTAGGTCACACCGGGGTGGCCGCTAGGGACCCTATTTTTATTGTTGGATTACCACGGTCGGGATCGACGCTGCTTGAACAAATCCTTGCGTCTCATTCCCGGGTGGATGGCACGATGGAACTTCATAACATTCTCGACCTTGCAAAGAGGCTGCGTGGTCGTGATGAGGCGGGTCAAGCGGTACCGCGTTATCCCAAAATACTCGAAGAACTGGACACCTCGCTGTTTGAGAAGTTTGGGGAACAGTTTATAGAACAGACGCGGGTGTACCGCGGCGATGCCCCATTTTTTATCGACAAGATGCCCAATAATTTTTTTCATATTGGCCTCATTAAATTGATACTACCCAATGCCAAGATAATTGATGCTCGGCGTCACCCCATGTCCTGTTGCTTTAGTGGTTTCAAGCAACTGTGGGGTGAAGGGCAGGAGTTTTCCTACGGTCTGGAAGAGATTGGTAGCTATTACAAACAATACACACAGTTGATGGATCACTGGGATAGGGTGCTGCCGGGTTTTGTTTTAAGAGTTGATCACGAGAGTGTCGTTGACAATTTAGAGGGGGAAGTGCGGCGGATTCTCGATTTTTGTGCCCTGCCATTTGAAGACGCCTGTCTGGATTTTCACAAGACTGAGCGAACGATTAGGACACCCAGTGCAGAGCAAGTGCGTCAACCTATCTACCGGTCTGGATTGGACCAATGGCGAAATTTTGAACATCATTTGGACCCACTTAAACAGGCCTTGGGTAGCGAGCTACTGGCAACCTATGGTGTCACCGCTTCCGAATGATTTTTTCTACAAGCCGGCAATTTGTTTTTTTCGCTGTTCCTAAGACCGGCACCCATGCAGTGCGCGAGTTGCTGCGGCCTCACCTCGGTGTGGGCGATTGGGAGCAGCAGTTGAGGTATGGGCAGCAGCTTGCCCCCTTGGCAGAAATCGCCGCGATCAATCATGGGCACGTGGCTTATCGACAGCTCGTTAAGGCCATTCCTAAAGCGGAGCTAGATCGTCAATTTAAATTTGCGTTTGTGCGCCACCCTTTTGATCGTTTTGTTTCGGTCTGTGCTTTCCTTGGGCGAACTGACCTAAGTTACCGCCAAGACCCTGCTGTCTGGATGAAGCAAGCACTCACCCGGCCACAATTTCGGAGGCGGGTTCTTGTGGCGTCACAAACCTCACTGTTAACGGATGAAGCATCAAATGTTGTCGCCATGGACTTTGTAGGCCGTTATGAGTCGTTGCAGCGTGACTACGATCATATCTGCAGCGTTCTCTCGTTACCCACGAAACCCTTATCTAAGAAGAACAGCTCCGAGCACAAGGAATATGCTGAGTTACTAGACGAGGAACTTCGGCAAGCTTTGGCTACGATTTATGCCGATGATTTCACGACCTTTAACTACGACCTGTAGCAAACTCTTCAGCTCGATGAGGCTGCAAGGCGGCACCTAGAATACGCTGCATGATGATGGGGTTTATCCCTATATTGTTAGAGCTTGTAACCAATACTCTCGGGCCTTGTTTTAAAGACGACCGGGCCCGGGCTAAAAGCTTCTGGTAGCCGCTAATGCCCTCAGGCGAAAATCCATACAAAGACCACTGTCGGCGCCAGTCGTGTACCAAATCAAATAGTAGGTCGTGGTAGTGCTCCAGTATTTCGCCATCATTCTCTGCGTTGGCAGCGCAGTCACTCAATAATTCGGTAACGATCGCAGACATCTCACCAGGCGCCATAATGGGTGCGCAGGGAAACTGCTCTGTGACGAGTTGGGGTTGCATGCTAGGCTCGAAGGCAATCGATTGGAGTGGCGTGTCCCCTTCGGTACGTTGTAGCCGACGGATTGCTCTCCAAAAATTAGCCGATCCTGCGATGTCGATAACAAGATGAATGCGGTCTTCGTCGCTATTATTTATCACTCGGTGTCTTTGCCAGGAATCAAATAGCCAACTCTCACCTGCCGCCATGTGAACTTCTTCAGGCCCACAAAAAAAGCGCACGGCTGGGTCGGTCACAATCGGTACGTGAATCCTCACCCGGCTATACCAGTGGTAATTAAAATCAACGTGCTCTTGAACCACTGCACCTGGCGCGAGTTTCATGAGTCGACTTCGGGCTACCACTTCATTGAAGCTGGCTACGACCTGAAGCAGGTAGGGCGATTGAAGTAGGTGAGACGTGGGTGCCATCGCCCCATCAAAGCCATCTTTGGCAACACCGTTAATAGAAACAAGGGGAACGGCGCTGTTACCCTCGAGTCCGGATGGGTGTGGTAGCCAGGCATCAGTTGCTAAAGCCGCCACCTCCTTGCACAAGGGTGATGCGTCAAACGTGTAGGGAAGACGTAAGAAAGGTCGATCTAGCTCCAAACTGGCACCCCCTTAAGGTTGAGAATTCACCCATTCTAATATGGAAAAGAAATCGCAAGCACCGTTACCGTCGTCTTTGTGTCAGATATTTTCCAGGCGCAGCATATCATGCGACATGCACGATAGTATCTACACCACTACAGGTTTCAGACTACCACTCAGCGGTCTCGCAAAATAAATCAGCAATGGTAACAATCTGCTGAGGACAGGATTTATAACAAGGCTTTTCGAGCGAAAGTCTGAATATCGAATCAGATTGGTTGCCTGCTTGTTTTATGGAAGAGTGGCGCCGTATGACGAGTAGTGGTTAAACGCTACCAAGTTTTTTGTTGTTTGTGGTTATTGGCTGACCTGGTGATGGGCGATTAACCAACGTAATTTTCCGATGGCGTAGGGATAAATGCGCGGCCGTGGATTCAACCATCAGATAGCGGCAAAGAGATCGTTTTGCGGCCCTTGACCGGGTCTTTACCGCAGCACAGCGGACAGACAGAAATATCGATATCAAATACACGCTTGAGCCGCTCCGCCCAACTCAGTGACGTGCTTGGCAGTGCTCGATCGAGCCGGGTGGCGCGGCGTCGTTGTCGCCCCAGTGTTGTGTTCATCTGCAGTATTATCTAGCAGGGCCTGTTCGTTTTCTGAAGCGGGCGGGCTAACTAGTCCTCGACCGGCACGGTGTAGTTCAATGCCGCGCGCCCACCATCCGGATAAATGGTCTGCCCTGTTAGATAAGACGCATAGTCACTGGCAAGAAATACCGCAATGCTGGCCACTTCCGCTGGCTCCCCCAACCGTCCCAGCGGGGTGCGTGAAAGTATCCTTCGTCTTGCCTCATCGTCAGTCATAACGGCGTCAAGAACCTTGGTTTTGATTGAGCCGGGCCCGATCGCATTAACCCTTATGTTGTGTTCGGCGAGCCTGAGCGCGGTCGCTTTGGTCAATTGTTGCACGCCACCTTTTGATGTGACGTAGGCTAGTTGATTGGGTATCGCCAGAATCGAATTCAAAGATGCCATGTTGATAATAGCGCCCTCAATTTTCTTTTCGATCATGTGCCTGGCGACAAGTTGGCTCAATACAAAATAAGACCGTAGATTAACATTCAGGACCCTGTCGAAGTCATTAGGGTCAAGGTCCAGCACGTCGCCGGTGACGATAATGCCGGCATTATTGAGTAAAATGTCGCACTGGCCATAACGATCAATAGTCGTTTGAAGGAGCGCTTTGAGGTCATCATCGATGCTTACGTCGCAGGTCACGGCGATACAATCCTGACCGGTTTCCTGTTTCACCTGATCGGCAGCTTCCCGGTTTAACGTGTCTTGAACGTCTGCAAGCACAACCGTTGCTCCGTGCCTGGCGAAAGCTAGTGCGGAGGCGCGACCGATGCCATCAGCGGCACCCGTAACAACAGCGACTTTTCCAGATAGATCCATAGGCGGCATTCTGGCATATCACTGCGGGTTAAACGACAGCTACGCCAACAGAAAATGACGTTGGCTAATCGTCCATCAGTAGGTCAGCCGCTAACCACCAACAACAAAAAACTTGGTCGCGGTTAACCACTGCTGGTCATACGGCTCCACTCTTTCATAAAACAAGTAGTCAACCGCGCTGACTTGATACTCAGACTTTCGCTCGAAAAGCCCTGTTAAAATGCCTATTCTCAGTCTGCAGGTTTTTAGCTTGTCAGATCCAGCCCTTCTAAATCCCCCTGCGCACGCCAATTGCGGAGCACTTTGCGATAGGCTCCGAGGCCTTTGCCGTAGGATTCCAACCGAACATCGCGATACCTTTGGGCTGTGCCTTCCTGGTTGTAGTAACCGGGCGTGCAACTGTCTGCGGAGCCGCCAAGCACGAACAACGCGTCTGCTCCTTCTGGGCTTAGCTGGTCTTCGATCCACTGTTCTTCGGCAGATCGACTGACGTTTGCAGATTTCACGCCGCGTTTCGTCAGTTGACTCACGGTGTAGGCCACTTGTTCAGCCTGAACATCAACACCGTAGGCGTAATTTGCCCCTAATTGGAAGACGAACAGCCCGCCACAGAGGAAAAGATTCGGAAATCCGTGTGACATGAGGCCATGCATGCTGCGCATGCCTTCGTCCCAATGCTCATAGATGGATTGCCCATTGTTACCAAAAATAGGAATACCGATCCGCCGTTCGTAGCTACTGGTGATCTCGAAGCCGCTGGCGTAGATGATACAGTCCACCTCATATTCACGTCCGTTTGCGACCAAACCTTTTTCAGTAATTCGATCCACGCCTTTAGCGTCACTGACATCAACCAGTTCTACGTTGGGTCGATTGAACGTGGCCAGATAGTCGTCGTTGAATGTCGGGCGTTTGCAGAATTGGTTGTAGAACGCCTTTAATTTACTGGCAACCTCGGGATCCTCCACGGATTCGTCAACAAGACTGCGGATCTGCTCCATGGTTTTGAAGTCTGCCAGTTGAGCGAGATTGGCTAGCTCTTCCATGGGTACATCGCCGGCTTGCTCTTTGAGAGCCTGAAGATTGCGCACCATGCGTGTCCAGCCTTCGTCCTGAAACTCAGGCGCTATTGGTCCGCCAAGAAAAGCGTCCCCAAATCGTTTCTGCCTGAGCGCTTGCCATCCTGGTTTGAGGCCGGCCGCCCATTCTGGATCGGTCTCAGAGTTGTTGCGAGCATCGACGGAAGAAGGCGTGCGCTGAATGACATATAGCTCTTTAGCACTGGCACCCAGTGCTGGCACGCACTGGATGGCCGTTGCGCCGGTGCCGATAATGGCCACCTTTTTGTCAGCGAGGTTGGTCAAATTTCCATCGTGATCGCCACCGGTATAATCGTAGTCCCAACGGCAGGTGTGAAATGTGTGGCCTTTAAACTGATCCGCGCCTTCAATACCTGGTAGACGGGGGCGATTGGCAGGGCCTGTGCCCATGCAAACATAGCGGGCTTTCATCTCATCGCCACGGTTGGTCGAAACTAACCACATCGATTCGTCTTCGAGCCAGCGCAGCTCCGTTACCCAAGTCTGGAATACAGCATCCTTATACAGATCAAAGTGTTTTCCGATCCTCTGGGCGTGCTCGAAAATTTCTGGTGAATAGGAATAGCGCAACTTCGGTACATAACCGGTTTCTTCTAGGAGTGGCAGGTAACTGTAGGATTCAATATCGCATTGTGCTCCGGGATAGCGATTCCAATACCAAGTGCCGCCGAAATCTGCCGCGCTTTCGACGATGCGCACATCGCTAACGCCTGCCTGGGTTAGTCGTGCTGCGGTCATCATACCGACCCAGCCCCCGCCAATAATGATTACTTCGCGTTCATCTTTGATTGGACCCCGCTCCATAGGTTCACAGTAGGGGTCATTTTCAAGATACTTGTTGGCGAAAACGGAATCGTGGGTGACCTTTACAAACTGAGACTCGGCATCAGCCCTTACTCGCTTGTCCCGTTCGTGGCGATAGCGATCAGCGAGCTGATCGGGATTGAAGCCTAAGTTTTCAGGTGATAGTGCCGACGGAGTAACTGACATGCTTGGGTACCGTGAAATGATACCTTAGTTTTAGTGCATTGTTACCAGCAGATCAAGTCGGGATCCATGAATGGCTTGGGCGAGGGGCAACATGCGCCAGAGGATAGGAATTATAACAGGGCTTTTCGATCGAAAGTCTGAGTATCGAATCAGATCGGTTGCCTGCTTGTTTTATGAAAGAGTGGAGCGGTATGACGATTAGTGGTTAAACGCTACCAAGTTTTTGTTGTTTGTGGTTATTGGCTGACCTGGTGATGGGCGATTAGCCAAGGTGCTTTTCTGTTGGCGTAGGGAGAAATGCGCTGCCGTGGTTTCAACCATCAGCTAGCGGCAAAGAGATCGTTTTGCGGCCCTTGCCCGGCCTTTGCCGGCGCACAGCATCAGGTGGCGCGCGTTGCCTCAGATGCGCCAGAATGGTTTGGATCGCGTCCGGATCGGTGACATCTGCGATCACCCGCAGGGTACCGCCGCACAGCGGACAGACAGAAATATCGATATCAAATACACGCTTAAGCCACGCTGTTGTTTTATGTCGAGCTGTTAGCGCTTTTAATCTTTTCTGCCTTGGTCATTTTGAATGCGCCGCTGGTCCGACGCTACCACAGGCTTCATCTTCTATGCTGACCAGCACTTTAGATTTTACTCGTAGAAGTTGTTCTGATTGTAATAGACAATATATCTAAGGGGCGAGAACTGCATTGGTATCCGTTGGGGTTGGTGGTTGGGAGGTTGGGCAACGGGAAAATTTAACGGGCGTTTTCATCTAATTGCCATAGTACTCTGACCCTTCACTGTGACCCTCTGACTCTATACTGTGACTCCCATAACTTCTCCAGCTCTCTGACTCTTTCATCGAATTTCGGTAGGCAGGTAGGCAATACCAGAACAATGCCGCAGCGATGGGGTAGAAAATTACGTTGGCCGTCGCAATGGAATAGTGTAACAACGCGTCATCCTGATAGAGGAAATCTGTAAACGCCGCTAAGATGCTGCCGCCTAATGCCATGCCGATCATGCTGGTCGCAAAGATGTAAACGGCGGTGATCTGGCCACGCATCTGGTTAGGGGTGATTTCTACGATCGACACCGCCATGATTCCCAGGTACGAGCCCGACAACATCACCGCTGGCCACAATAGTATCAGCGTCATATCAGCAGTACCGGCCAGTGGGGCGATAGTTGAGAAAGGAATTGCGATTATTGAGGCGGCCAGCATGGTGCGGACGTTGGCATCCTGATAGCCTCGTTTTTTCAACTGATTTGCGCACCACGCGGCCAACATAATGCCAACGCTGCCTGAAACCAGGATGATCATGCCGAATGAAACCCCGGCTTCGCTTTTCGATAACCCGTAGTTACGAGTGAACAATTCCGGATACCATGCACCACTGCCATACTGCGCCATGGCCATCATGGAAGAGCCAAATAACAAACACAGATAAGTCCGTCTTCTTTCCCACATGTAACCAGCAACTTCTTTCAGAGGAATCTGCGGTTCAGACTTACCGTCACGAATCACCAGGCCTTTTCTCGTTGGCTCTTTTACCGTCAGGAAGAAGAAACTAAGCAGGATGCCCGGCGCGCCGACACTAATAATAGTTGCCTGCCAGGGTTTGACGACGCCAACCAGGGCAAATTCGATAGTCCCCAGACTATCGTAAAAATCGTACAGGACACCACCAACAACCAATGCTAATCCCGCGCCAATTTTCACCCCAAGTTTGTAGAAAGACATGGCGTAGCCAGAGTGGGCGGGCCGAAAACTGTCTAGGATCAGGGAGTAGGCCGGTGGCGACAAGCCGGCTTCTCCAGCACCAACGCCCATCCTTGCAACAAAAAGTTGGCTGAAATTTTGAGTCAGGCCGCAGGTGACCGTCATGATACTCCAGAAAAAAACAGACCCCGAAACAATCAAACGTCTGGAATACCTGTCTGCCAGTCGCCCCAGAGGCAAACCAGCAATCGCATAAAGAACGGCAAATGCAGCTCCTGCTAGGAGGCTGTATTCGAAATCAGAAATGCCAAAATCTGCTCGTATGGGGCCAACTAACAAAGAGAGTATCTGGCGATCGATGAAGGATAGGATATAGGCGGTGAATAACAATCCAAGGCAATAACTGGCAGAACCAATGCTCGGGTACGTATCTTGATCGTTAGTCGGCGCGACGGTGGTGGATGTCATCTACCTGCCATATTCAGCTATGGGGCTTCATTGTTACGATTTTAGCAACCGGGTACAACAACAGAGGATAGGGATTATAACAGGGCTTTTCGATCGAGAGTCTGGGTATCGAATCAGATTGGTACCTGCTTGTTTTATGAAAGAGTAGTCCTGACGATAAAACCAGATTTTGGATGTCGCAACTAGGAAGTCAGAGCGCCGATCGTTGGTCAACTGGACCCAAAAACGCAGCGTTCCAGCTTTTCCTGCCAATAGCCGAACCAGAAGCAGGATGGGTCTACCAGGTGTCGATCCATGCATGTTTTTTACCAGCACGTGGGATAACAGGTGGCGAGGAATCGAGGCCCATGACAATCCATTTACGGGTATCTGCCGGATCGATGACGTCATCAACCTCAAAAACAGTTCCGGCGTTCAGTGCGCGTGACCAATCGTAAGCGTTAGCAACCAGTTGATCGTAGCGGGCTTTTCGTTCTGGAATGTCCTTGATCGCTGCGAGTTCATTACGGCGCCCGAGTTTGATCTGACCTTCGAGACCCATGCCCGCAAATTCGCCGGTCGGCCATGAAATTGCAAAGAAGGTTTCGTCGAAACTACCTCCGGCCATTGCCAGTGCGCCTAGCCCGTACGCTTTGCGCAGAACTACGACAAAGACCGGCACGGTAAGGTTGGCGCCAGCCACGTACATGCGACCGCAGTGGCGAATAAGTGCTTCTTTCTCAGCTTCTGGCCCTACCATATTACCCGGACAATCGATCAGCGAAAGGATAGGGATATCAAACGCATCACACAGTTGCATGAATCGCGATGCTTTGTCGGCGGCATCAGAATCTATGGCGCCGCCAGTAGGCGAGTTGGAGTTATTTGCGATCACCCCTACGGCTTTGCCTTCGATACGTATGAAGGCGGTCACCATCGCCAGCCCAAACTTGGGCCGTAGCTCAAGCATGGAATCCGTGTCAGCAAGGGTGTCGATCACTTCACGAATGCTGTAAACCGCGCGGCGATTTTCTGGGACGATATGACGCAACTTGCGTTGGTCGTTTGCTTGCCATTGTTGGCTGTTACCTTGGAAGAATGAAAGGTAGTGCTTGGCGGTGACGGTGGCTTCAACTTCGTCTTTGACCACGATGTCGATGACACCATTTGGTTCCTGGATGCTGATCGGACCGACTTCACCTGGCGCATAGGCGCCTAGTCCGCCGCCTTCGATCATGGCTGGGCCACCGATGCCCAAACTGGAGTCTTCAGTCGCAATGATGACATCACAGGCGCCGAGTAGGACGACATTACCGGCAAAACAAAAACCTGAACCGATACCAACAATTGGTACAAGCCCTGAACACTTGCCCAGTTCTCGCCAGGTCGCGACATTTAGTCCGCCCACCGAATCCACAGTGCTTGGACCGGGATTAGGGCCATTGTAGGTGCGACCGCCGCCGCCCTCAGTGTAAATAACAATGGGTAGGCGGTATTTTTCGGCGACGCCAAACATGCGGTCTTGTTTCTTATGATTTTTCTTGCCTTGGGTACCGGCAAGCACTGTGTAGTCATACGACATCGCCACGCAGCGCGCATTTTCCTCACCGACGATGTCGGCGTTGACTCGGCCAACGCCCATGACCATGGCGTCAGAAGTGGTGCGGGTAACCCGTTCTTCCAATTCTTCAATGGTATCGGTAGGCAAGCGTGCGGCTGTGACCAGCGGTCCGTATTCTGTGAATGAACCTTCGTCACATAGGTCATAAATGTTCTCACGTGCCGTTCGCTTGTCGATGTCGTGGCGTTTGGCGGTGGCGGTAGGGCGGGCATCGTCCTTGGTCAGCGCTTGGAAGTGATTGACTTCGGCCAGATCAGGTCTGATTTCGTCGAAGTCGATGATGACTTCCGTCCCATACTCGCCATCCACGGCTTGAGACTCAATAAACACAATGGGTGTGTCTTCGAATATTGCGTCGCCGGGGGCCAGCGCGACTTCTCGAATGATCCCCGATTCAGGTGCCTTGATCACGTGTTCCATTTTTAGCGCTTCAAGCACAGCGACTGGCTGGCCAAGCTGGACTGAATCGCCAATGGCGACCGAGATCTCGACCATCATGCCTTGCATGGGTGCCAATACCGGAGTGGTGCCCGGTGGACCTTGCACGATGGGTGCGCTTGAGACTGTCGCCACCGGTTTTTCGCGGGTGACATTCAAAACAGCTAAAGGATCATCTGGATCTACATCAACTCCAGCCTTTTCGATTTCTCGCTGCGGGGAGAAATAGCGAATACGGTCATCGCCTGGTTCCAGAAGTTTGGCGATGTTCTCTTCGACGTAGCGGGTATGAATCGATTCGCCGGTAAACTCTGTGCGCGTGATAAGGTTTGTTAGAAACTCTATGTTGCTGCGTACGCCTTCAATGCGAAATTCTGACAACGCCCGTTGTGTTTTCTTGAGTACGCGATTCATGTCTGGTGCATGGACAATGAGTTTCGCGAGTAATGAGTCGTAATGTGGACTGGTAATGTAGCCGGGGTAACCGAAGCCATCTACGCGAATGCCGTGGCCGGAAGGGGGCTCGTAGGCTGAAATAAGTCCGCCGCCCGGTCGCGATGTGGCATCTGCATTCATACTTTCTAAATTTATTCGGGCTTGCAGTGCCACGCCTCGGGGTTGTGGGATATTTGCTTGATCTAAGCTCAATTCTTGCAAGCTCGCGCCGTCTGCGATGTGCAACTGGAGTGCGACCAAGTCGAATCCGGTGACCTCTTCGGTGACGGTGTGTTCAACCTGTAACCTGGCGTTGGCTTCCATAAATACGAAACGGTCATCAGTGACCAGAAATTCAATGGTGCCGACACCTCGGTACATTGCTTCTCTGGCTAAACGCACCGCGGCTTGCAAGATTTCGGACCGCATGTCTTCAGTTAGACCAAACGCAGGGGCGATCTCAATCAATTTTTGCCGTTGACGCTGCAAGCTACATTCTCGATCCCACAGGTGGGAAACCGCACCACTGCCGTCACCGATGATTTGCACTTCAATGTGACGGGCACGGGGTAGCAGCTCTTCGATGTATAAATCACCCGAGCCGAAGGCCTGTAGCGCTTCTGACGTGGCACGATTAAAAGCTTCTTCGAGGTCGGCGAGCGCCATCACCGGTCGCATGCCGCGGCCACCGCCGCCTGCAATTGCCTTGAGCATGACGGCCGCTGATCCATCGAGGCTCGCGAAAAACTCGTGTGCTTCGGCATAGGTGATCGCCTGGCTTAACCCCGGCAAAACGGGAACGTCGCAACGCTCCGCCAGCGCCCGGGCCGCTGCCTTGTTACCAAAAATGTTCAACGCATCGACACTTGGACCTACGTAGGTGATCTGTGCGTTTTCGCAAGCTTGTGCAAACTCTGCTGACTCACTCAGAAAACCATAGCCTGGATGGATCGCGTCACAACCCGCATCTTTGGCGATGGAGATAATGTTAGTTTGATCGAGATAAGCGGCAACACCTTCTGCCGCCAGGTTCTGTGCATTGTCTGCATGGCGTGTGTGAAGCGATGCTTCATCGTCGATGGCGTAAATGGCCGTTGTCTGCATATCGAGGTCGGCTGCGGTTCGCAGAATACGGATCGCGATTTCACCGCGATTAGCTACGAGTAGATGTTTGAGCATATCGTTTTTTCTAAGCTGAAAAAGCTAATCCTACTGTATTTTTTGTCTCGCGGCTTGATAGACGAGAGCGGCTTCATCAAGGTCAAGGTCCGGTAGTTCTTCTCGTTCGACGTAGTAGTCTGTGTTGAATAACCACGGTGCGTGATCTCCGCGTTTGGGCATAAGTGGTAGCGCTCGCTTTAAATAGCTCGGATTGAATTCTTCCAGATCAATCCACGGCGCAGCATCGAGCTGCGCGTGCTCTGTTTTTGCTAGCTGTTGCCGCACCCCAAGTAGGGATCGAGTTGACCTACGATTTGAACTAGGCGGGAATTCAAGATGTAACCAGACAGGTAGTCGATGTAATATGTGTTGCGTCAGGACTGCCTCAGTCTTTCAACAAATGGACCAAAACCAAAGTTCCAGCATCGGTCGCTCTGCTCAACGCACCGAAATTCAAATTAATGCCAATTCTAAACAACAACAGGTAACCCTATGTTAGACCGGCTATTTTCCATGCAAGATAGTCTGTGTCATCACCGGTGGCTCATAACAGGGCTTTCCGATCGAAAGTCTGAGTATCTAATTAGATCGGTTGCCTGGTTGTTTGATGAAAGTGTGGGGTTGTATGACTATTAGTGTTTAAACGCTACCAAGTTTTTTGTTGTTTGTGGTGATTGGCTGACCTGGTGATGGGCGATTAGCCAAGGTGCTTTTCTGTTGGCGTAGGGAGAAATGCGCTGCCGTGGTTTCAACCATCAGATAGCGGCAAAGAGATCGTTTTGCGGCCCTTGCCCCGGCCTTTGCCGGTGCACAGCATCAGGGGGCGCGCGTTGCCTCAAATGCGCCAGAATGGTTTGGATCGCGTCCGGATCGGTGACATCTGCGATCACCCGCAGAGTGCCGCCGCACAGTGGACAGACAGAAATATCGATATCAAATACACGCTTAAGCCGCTCGGCCCAGCTGAGTGGCGAGCAAGGCGGTGCTTGATCGCCAGAGGTTTCAGTGGAGGAGATCGTTTCGCGGGAATTTCTCTATTACGGTGCCCTTTGATCCTTCCTTGTAACCATGAAATACGCGAAAGCAATCGATGCTGTAGTCTTGCCAAAGCGGGTTTCTTTTTTCCCACGGAACAATAATCAATTCTTGCCAGTTGATTATTGTATTGGAATACATTACTTCTCCGATGTTTGAAGTCACATCGCTATAACCGCAAGGTTTTCATAGAACGGGTGAATCGGGCCCGGCACTTTAAAGATAAGTGCAAGGTAGTGTTGGCCCATTATGGCTGTCGCCTTGGCGTCAACTGCGAAAACGAGTTGCACATTAACGCAACAAATTAACAATTGGAAACCCAACGCGAGCAGCAGCATTTAGCGATATAATCAGCCGATTCCAGTAGCCACAATAGTCTCCAACACTTATGAGAATTGTTTTAGCACCAATGGAGGGCCTTGCAGACGTGCACTTGCGACGCCTGCTCACGGCCCAGGGCGGTTTTGATTGGGCAGTTTCCGAGTTTGTACGAGTCGTGGATCGAGCCTACCCTGACAGGGTTTTTTATAACATTTGTCCAGAACTGCTAAATGGCGGAAAAACCGATTGCGGTACGCCAATTCGGGTTCAACTTCTGGGAAGTGATTCAGGTGCCATGGCAGAAAATGCACGGCGGGCAGTTGAGCTTGGCTCTTATGGCATCGATATCAATTTTGGCTGCCCAAGTAAGACCGTCAATCGCCGCCAGGGTGGCGCTGCGATGCTAAAAGAACCAGACAGCCTATACAGGATCGTTAACGCTGTGCGTCGCGCGTTACCACAGCAAATCACCGTTTCCGCCAAGATGAGGCTTGGCTATGACGATGTATCGCTGATGCTGGATAACGCTTGCGCCATTGAAGCTGGCGGCGCAACCGAGATGACCGTGCACGCCCGCACTAGGCTGCAAGGTTATGCACCACCTGCACACTGGGACGAACTGGCAAGAATCAAAAGCGCTATCAACATTCCACTTATTGCCAACGGTGATATTTGGACAGTGGAGGACTACCACGCTTGCGTTGCTACTTCAGGTACAACGGACGTGATGTTGGGCAGAGGCGCTGTGAGATCCCCAGACCTTGCCAGCCGGATTCGCCAAAATAAAATGACAGAAGCGCAGTGGCAAGTGGTACGTCACTTGTTAATCGATTTTTGGCACGACATCAGAAAAACGCTGCCGGAAAAAGATTGCGCAGGAAGACTCAAACAATGGGTCAATCATTTACGCAAGGTACATCCCGATGCTGAAGCGCTTTGGCATGAAATTCGAACAGAGAAACAGTGGCCGAAACTGGAACGCTTAATTGAAGCTGCGTAGACGAAACAAGGCTGTCACACACCCTCCGTGGTCCGATTGAGCGACTGCAGAGACTATTTTCGGAGGTGCAACGAGGGCTTTTCATTCCCTGCGATCAGATCACCCTTAGCCAAACCAAAAATATTCAAATCACTCGTCCAAACCAACAATACCCGCACAAAAGGAGTCCCTCTCTGTGAAGTGGAAGAAGGGGTACTGTTAAGCCAGAAATGTTAGCCATGTAGGTTGGGAGTAAATAATAGCGAAATTATCCAGTGTGTTGCTATTAGCAGGTAGGATAATGGCCAGATTCGTTATTTGTTTGTATTTCATAGATATACGAGGGTATATGTCGGTCTGGTTCGCACTTTAATCGGATAGGTATCAGTGAACACGTTTCAGAAACTGTCAGGACCTCCTAGCAGAGCTCCAAGATCTTGAATTTTTCGAGAAATGGCGAGTTGAGTGTAAAGACAACACGAAAAAGCTCAGTGATTCTTTTGATTTTTATGAGCATTGCTAGTGCGGCGGTTTACTCTGAGCTTATGTGAAAGCCATAACATGGAGATGCCAAAGCACAGAACATCTCACAGCCATTTTTGAGAAGCTCCGCGAAAACAGTAGAATTAATACTGAACCAAAATTACTTTGGTCACTCGAACCCGCTTTGGTTTCTGCCAAAAAACTTGAAAATGTCGCACTCAACCTAATGGACTAAAGAGGCCTTTAGTCTCAGTGGTATTATCTTTAAGTCGCAACGGACAAAACACTAATCTGTTTCAAAGAAAACCCAGCTTTTTCCAAAGATTTTACATAGTCAGCGCCTATTCGGCAGAAAGTCGAACCAAGCTGCCCTACAATAATTCTCGCGATTCTTTGCTCAGCAATCTCACGATGTCCCGATTGAAGCGATCTAAGCGTATGCATGATAAGTAACTCATCTGAGCTTAAAAATGCAGAGCATTGGCATTCCACCACGACATGACGCAGTGCAACAGTCGCCAGCAGTGTCATCAACTCTTCAAATGTTTTTTGGGCCTCTGGTATCCCCGCGAGCGTGTATGTGTTTTTTAGAGTTGTATCAACACGATCACTAAGACGACGTCTCTGGACCCATCTCCGGATACTCCATAAGACCAATTGCCCGCTTTTTGATAACTCTCTGACAGGCAGCGCTGTCTTTAATTGATCTGTTGGAGTCGGCGTGAAATAGTTTACGACCTTTTTTCCGGTTGGCGCAACGGCGAGGTTCAATGGTGTTTTTTTCATCATCTCTAATCCTTAAGTACTTCATCAAAAAAAGTTTCCGACTCTACCGGATGAGCAAGATATGTTCCTTTTGGTGCGATAATTTGACTATGTGCTTTGCGGAAACTGTCTGAAGCCGCCCAATATTCAAATGCAGACTTAGACTCCCAAACGGAATGGGATGCGTAAAGGACGTATGCATCGGTGACAGGTCCTTTCAATAACGCGAACCGTTTAAACCCAGGCGCCTGAGATAAAACAGAATCTCTTTCTCGCCAAGACTCCTCAAATCCAGGCTCAAAACCTGCCGTGATCTTGAATCGGTTCATCACAAGAAACATCGGTTTCTCCTTTTTTATTGGGTGTAAACAACTAAACATTTAACTTCGGGATGCTCGTCAACGCTTGTGGCGAGGTGTAAACATCCTGTTAAAAACAGATGATTTTTAATGTAGCCTCACTTTATCGCGCTCAAAGTCGGGCATCACAGGGTCAGTCAGTCCGCGCCATTGCAGGTGGAGACTTCTTCCAACATCCCGCAAAACCTTAGACCCACATTCCGGATGCTGGTGAAGAAGTTCAAAATGCTCGGACACAGCGTTAGCGATTTCTTTTCTCGGCGAACCAACATACTGCGACATTAAATAAAAGAGAGATGCCAAAATCACTTCGAATCTCGGTAATTTACTCCTGTTTAGCTCTCGGTTCATAAATAGACCCCTTCAATAATTAAGCTTTATAGGTGAAGCGATGGTGTAAAAAGTGTTAAACGTAATTTTCACGACACCATTCTCGAAAACTCAATAGCCCTTCAGCCCACAGCTCGCATTTTTCAGACAGATCGGCAACGAAGTTTTTCGTAACGCTCCCGGATTGGGTCCTCTGTAGTGCCTTCAAAAGCGCCTCTCCTGAATCGCGTGACGACATCGTTATCGCAGGGAGGGTCCCGCATCACAATACACACGTTCAGGAGAGGCAAAACTTTTACTCCAACCTAAACTCTTCGCGGAGCCTCACATTCCAAATACTGAGCCTTTACGAAAATCGTCGAGTTACAGAAGTACGCCCACTTTCTCAAAATCAGTTACTGCGTATATCTAGCCAAACCCTAATTGCTTTACGCCCAACTGCCTTACAATACGAATGATAACCATTATCATTAGCATTGCGCAACACTAACGAGGAAAATATCTATGCGTTTTTGCAACAAGACTATCCCACAGGCCAATTTTCAGATGCGCATACGAGATGAAGCAATAGCTGGGAACAGCCGGTATCGCGGGGAAAGCGTTTCAAGTGATAACGTCTTTTCAGGCGCAAGAGTAATTGTATTTGCGCTGCCTGGTGCTTTTACGCCTACTTGTACATCAACGCATGTGCCACGATTCGACCAACTCTACGAAAGCTTTAGAGCTGAAGGCATTGATGAGGTTTATTGCCTTTCAGTGAACGATGCCTTTGTCATGAATCAACGGGGACGCCATATCGGTATAAAAAACATAAGGCTGCTCCCTGATGGTAACGGGGGATTTGCACGAAAGATGGGTATGTTGGCGGATAAACAAAACCTTGACTTCGGTTCTAGCTCCTAGCGTCATTCCATGTTGGTCAACGATGGGATGATCGAACAAAAGTTTATTGAACCCGGTTATGAGGATAGCTGTGAGTCAGATCCTTTCGAGGTATCAGACGCAGACACTTTACTCGGATCGCTTCTTAGTAGAGACGCACCTAGCAAAAAGCCAGGTCGAAACATGTTTGTCGGCTGAAGGGGTCGATCCAACATGAACAAGAGGAGGTGAGGTAGGTTAGGTTAGTTTAGGTTAGGTTAGGGTTAATCGAAGCTATCAAACTAATTAGCTGATCCACTTCACCTCTATCTTTATCAATCATGTGGTTTAGCCCAGTTTTATCTCGCGTTTGGCAGACCTATGAAGACCAAGACATTTTATAACCAGATTATTAGGGTAAAGCCGGCGACGATGCTCATGCGGTCTGTCAATGATAGTCTTTAAAACCTCTTGGTTCCTGTTAGCTTTTGTTACTTGTTACAGAGGGGTTTGAGGGGGGGGCAGACTTACATGCATCTATCACGTCGTCTCTTTTCTTACGCCGAATAATTTTCTCGTGGCTCAGGCTTCTCCGGTTGTGGACATTTTAAAAAAGAAAAAAGCATAAGAGGCAGGTCGCAGTTATTCAGCGCTTGATGACCGAGTGACCGAGTGACCGAGATGACCGAGATGACTTGGGTGGATAGACCGGTGAGGATGGTGATTGCGAGGATAGACGTCCATCCTTCCGGGCGGACCATCTTTAAAATACCAGACACGGTGGCTAAGGGGCGAAACTGCCCCTCACATCAAGATGGGTGCTCTATCAAAAATATTATTTTTACGTACCCTATCTCTCGGTAGACACTGCTAAGAACCCTGAGGATAGGAACTATAACAGGGCTTTTCGACCGAAAGTCTGAGTATCGAATCAGCTCGGTTGCCTGCTTGTTTTATGGAAGAGTGGAGCGGAATGACGATTAGTGGTTAAACGCGACCAAGTTTTTTGTTGTTTGTGGTGATTGGCTGACCTGGTGATGAGCGATTAGCCAAGGTGCTTTTCTGTTGGCGTAGGGATAAATGCGCTGCCGTGGTTTCAACCATTAGCTAGCGGCAAGGAGATCGTTTTGGGGCCCTTGCCCCGGTCTTTGCCGGAGCACAGCATCAGGGGGCGCGCCACCGACCCCGACCCCGGGGGAGCGATAACCCGCATTCTAAGTTTAAGTAGTTACCAACCAGATACATTAGAAGCTGATTTAAAAAAACTTGGCTACTGGTGCAAAAATAGAAGCGTAGATTATCGACCCAAAGTGACACTTAAGGACTAGCCTATTCTAGGGCCCACGCGTTCATACGCTTCCTTGAGCAGGAAGCGTTGCGTCAGCATCACACGGGAGGAATCACTGTAGTTTGGCCATCGCGTGTGTAGTACCCACAAATCCATCAGGTAAACATCTCCTGGTTCGCCGGTGAGTTCGACAACAGCGAGTTCTACTCCATCGAGCTTTGATCTTTTCCCGACCAGGTCTGCCCGCTCTTCTGGCGCATGGTTGAGAACGTCGGCAAAGAAAGAGTGGCAGCGCAATTGGCTCCGAATGGTCTCCCGCGGAACGTTCTCCTCTGTCTCGATACGATGAGAGCCCGTTACTACGACCGGACCACCGCCCCCTGGTTTAACGGATTCAAGGAACGCGAACAATTGGACTCCAGCAAATTTCATGCCTGGCAAGCGTTTAACATCTATGTGCCAATCAAGCTTGTTCTCATGCCCATAATTCTGAGGGAGCGTGAATAGAAGGTTCGGACGAGAAGTTCTCTGCTGAAGCTGTCGATCACTGACCAGATCGCAAATCGCCCCGTCGAGAATCGGCGTCATCAAGCTACCGAATGCTTTGGACTTGGCAAGCTGCTTTCTAAGTTGTCTTGCGGCTTTTAGATCGTCCAACACCCACCGGCCATCGTTAAAAGACTTGCTCTTTTTACAGATTGCGAAAAGGCGGTCTGCGCTCGAGCTGACGTACTCGACAGGCAGTAGACCCTGCAAGCAGACGAGCCCTTCTTTGCGGAATGTATTTTGTTGGTCTTGTGTCAACATGATGCGGCGATGTTAGCTTTCCTTTCAGAATATGCCTGCTTGAGGATAGGAATTATAACAGGGCGTGCCGGGCAGAAAAACCAGGCCTTCAGCATCCTGTGGACCCTATGGGAACGCCATGTCCTGGCCCGGCTGACAGTCAGCTGCGTATGTGAAAGGCGCCAACAAAATCCCATTACGAGGAGCAAGTTCTTTAGTTTTATCTGCATTTTTGAACTCACCTGCTTCTATTTTAGGACGCAAGTGCCGAACGACGGCTGGCGGATTCACTTGTCAGTGCCCTCGAGATGGTCTACAACAATAGCCTCATATGACTAGGACGCAACTACGCCATGACACCAGAACTACAACTACAGATCGATGAGCAAGAACCCCTCTTCGGCAAGCTGATTGTTGAGCCGGTCGGTGCGACCTATACCCGCGACGAGCTAAACGGCGTACCTGTAGAAATCACAGAACCCGCCGGCGGCGTCAGCACCACCGATCTCGTGCTGCTCTACCTGCACGGCGGAGGCTATTCCAACGGTTTAGCCGCATGGGCTCGGCGTGGCACAGCCAGGTTAGCCCAGGGGTTAGGCTGCCGAATCGTCACACCAGATTATCGGCTCGCACCACGATTCCCGTTCCCTGCAGCACACGACGACGTACTGGCGGTCTATCAGCATCTCATTGGTCCGGGTGGATATCAGTCAAACCACGTAGCCGTAGCGGGCGACTCCGCAGGCGGAGCACTTACCGTATCGTTATGCGCGGACGCTCGCGACATGGGTATTCCAATACCCGGCTGCGGCATGCTGAACTCCGTCTGGTCGGACATTGCGATGAACACACCTTCGCTCGACGACCCCATAAAAAACGGATTCGACATCCGCCGCGAGGTGGTTGAGGGGTTGTGCGAAGTTTTACTGTCGAGCGGAGATGTCGATCCCATGGACCCTCGCCATTCGCCAGTCTACCGTGATCTAACGGGCCTGCCGCCGCTGCTCATTCAGGCTGCGGGCCGGGACGTCTGCCACGACGACAGCACACGCCTCGCTGCCTCCGCGCGCGCCGTCGGCGTGGCGGTTAAGTTCACCGAATACCACAATGCAGAGCACATCTGGATCTTGAACGGTCCCTGGCGCATGCACTATCCCGACACCTTCCCGAAGGAGCCTGTGCGTTTTGAAGATGGCGGTGTAGAGGCCCCCGAGGCCGTGCTCGCGATCAACGAGATGGTCGCCTTCGTCAAAGCCCACTGCGGTGAGGTGGTCAACAACAGGTGAGACAAATATGTTGAATGAGAAAGACAATGAGGTACTCACCAGGGCCGGTGAGGATAGGAATTATAACAGGGCTTTTCGAGCGATAGTCTGAGTATAGAATCAGCTCGATTGCCTGCTTGTTTTATGAAAGATTGGAGCCGTATGACGAGTAGTGGTTAAACGCTACCAAGTTTTTGTTGTTTGTGGTGATTGGCCGACCTGGTGGTGGGCGATTAGCCAAGGTGCTTTTCTGTTGGCGTAGGGAGAAATGCGCTGCCGTGGTTTCAACCATCAGCTAGCGGCAAAGAGATCGTTTTGGGGCCCTTGCCCCGGCCTTTGCCGGCGCACAGTATCAGGTGTCGCGCGTTGCTTGAGATGCGCCAGAATGGTCTGGATCGTGTCCGGATCGGTGACATCTGCGATCACTCGCAACGTGCCCTGTTATAGTTCCTATTCTCCAATATCTGCCGCCGCGTGGGTCATTTGGTCTTGCGCAAAGGTCGGCGGGAAATAAGTACGCCGTGCTGTCTCGGCCTGCCGCCAAGCGTCGTCCTGTGAGGCGGCAAGCGCAATTGCAAGCCGCCCTTTAAGCACAAAGGAACTGCTGTTTAGACGGTAACTGGCGCCTGATGGTCACCCGCCAGCAGACCCTATCCTCAAGGCCTTGAAAGGGTTATCGCAATGAGTTTTACTGCTCCAATCTCTAGAGGATTCGTTTATGAAAAGCTTTGCTCAAAAAGTGGCGGTGATCACCGGCGCAGGCTCTGGCATGGGCAGATACCTTGCCATTTTATTGGCTCGAGCCGGTGCTGATGTTGTGATTTGTGATGTCAACACCGAGACCTTAGCCGAGACTGAAAAGCTCCTTCAGCGTTACAATGTGGCCGTGTCTTCAATCCCTTTGGACATGGCGGACAAAGCTGCCGTGGAAGCACTACCCGAGCAAGTGATTGCCCGTCATGGCAAGGTTGATCTGTTGTTTAACAATGCCGGGGTGACGGTCGGCGCAGATTTCGAATCCATGACCGAAGTCGACTGGGATTGGGTCATGAACATCAATCTCAATGGCGTCGTGAATGCCACCAGGGCATTTTTACCGTATCTAAAGCAACAGCCAGAGGCGGCTCTGGTCAACACCTCCTCTATTTTCGGCATGATTGCGGTCGCCAAACAATCGGTCTATCACACGACTAAATTTGCCGTCCGAGGCTTCACCGAAGGTCTTGCGCGAGAATTTAAGGGCACAAATCTTTCTGTGCATTGCGTGCATCCAGGACACATTGGCACCAACATTATTAAAAACTCACGATTTACAGAGACTGATGACGACGAACAGCAGAAAAGCCCGCTGGGCCTCAATGGCAGTCAAACCGAAATGAGTGATCTTTTTCGCGACAATGGCATGCACCCGAGTCGCGCAGCCCAGGTGATTTTGGATGGCGTCACACGCCGCCGCAGCAGAATCTTTATTGGATTAGACGCAAAATTGATGGACCTCGCCCAGCGAATCTCGCCCATGCATTATGACAAACTGATGCCCTTGTTCATGATCCCCATCACCCTGCTGCGCAACAAGAAACCGATGAAGGATTTACCGGCTTTATAAACCCCCTACAAATTGGCTAATTAGACATTGCTTGAAACCGACGGTTTCTATGTTGCTCATGTATCAATTGGTTTGGGTGTACCATCCATATCACCCGTAAACCTCTCAAAATCCCATCCAGAAACCCTATGTAAATTACATGCGTATAAGCCCATATATTAAAATCGAACTATCAAGACTGACGACACGGGCCTCTCTCTTTTGAATATGATTGGATTTGGACGTGTCTTACATGTACACATTAAAACCTGACTTTATAGGACCTAACCTTTGCATATGAAACTAATCTATCTCGTTTGTATTTTTGCCCTGATGATGACGGCACAGGCAGAAGAAGTACCTCTAAAAACCATGAAGAATGTCGTATTGATCATTGGTGATGGTATGGACGATCATCAGATCACCATTGCTAGAAACTATCTGAAAGGTGTGCAGGGGCGCTTAAATTTGGACGAGATGTCTGTGAGGTCGTCAGTACAGGTTCTCACCGTTGATGAGAATAGTCCGACAAAGCCGGTATATGTCGCTGATTCGGCGAATAGTGCAACATCGATGGCAACTGGCTACGTCACTAGTCGTGGACGCATAGCAACCAGCGCTCGAGCAGACGCAGACCTCCAGACGATTGTAGAGCTTGCTCATAATGCTGGTTTTAAGACAGGTCTTGTGACCACCTCTAGTGTCACGGATGCTACACCGGCGTCTTTTGTCGCACACATCAATATTCGTGCCTGTGAATCTCCGCAAACTATGAACTTTGAGAGGAGAGGCGTTTTGATTGACTGCTCGAAAGATCAAAGAGCCAACGGCGGACTTGGATCCATCTCCGAACAAATTGCTGCGTCTGACCTAGATGTGGTGCTTGGTGGAGGGCGGGAACATTTTGATATGAAGGCAGAGGCCAGTGAAGAGACAGTTGAGGAGATGGCGAGTGCTTCAGGTTTTACGGTTCTGCATAGCAAAAAAGCGCTTAGCAATGTAGAAGCTGCCGAACGTTTATTGGGTTTGTTTGCTGACAGTCACTTGCCAACAAAGCTCTACGGCGAGGCTGGACGGGTTGCCGAAAAGCCGGAGCCGAGTTTGCTTAATTCAGTCCATTGGAGTCTGGGAGATGTTGAATTACCTGCATCGATGAGATGTGTTGATAACCCGGAATATGGTGAAACGCCATCAATTAAACTTATGACAAGCAAAGCACTGGATCATTTAAGTTATGATAATGAAACAGGGTTTTTCCTCATGGTTGAATCAGCTTCTATCGATAAACAATCGCATGTGAGGAATGCTTGCGGCTCCATTGGTGAATTAGATCAACTAGATGAAACTCTTGCTACAGTTTTAGAATTTGCAAAAACTCACCCAGAGACGCTGGTAATGGTGACTGCAGACCATGGGCAGGCAGCTCAATTAGTACCAAATGAAAGCTTGTTTTCACTTATGGGGTTTCCTGTTTATACGCCGGGTCAATTGGTTCGAATAAAAATGCCCGATGGCGGAGATATGGCAGTTAATTACGCTACCAACAGTATTTTTGCTGAAGAACATACCGGCGTTGCTGTGCCTCTTCACGCTAATGAATTAGGGCGGCCGCTGATAAAAACACTGATGACTCAGCCCGAAATTTTTGAAGTAACTCGGGAGTTTCTTGGGTTATAGATGTTTGTATCGAGGAGGATAGGAATTATCACAGGGCTTTTCGAGCGAAAGTCTGAGTATCGAATCAGATCGGTTGCCTGCTTGTTTTATGAAAGAGCGTAGCCGTATGACGAGTAGTGGAAAACGTGCTTTATAATCACCCTTCTCAAGGGTTTTTTAGTTTTAGGAGTAAATATTTTGCATCGGAACCCTGGTCTTTTTTCTTCTCTTTTTTTGGCATTCTGCATCTTAATTACAATGCCAATCTGTTCTGCGGAGATCAAAATTGATGGCGTATTAGATGAGGCAGATTGGTCCTCTGCCCGCGAGTGGACCAAGTACTATGAATCAGTGCCATTTTCTTTAGCTGAGCCAAAACATTTTCAAAAAGTTTTAATTCACCAGGACGAGAAAGGCATGTATTTCGGCTTTATCAATGAGCAGCCAAACGAATCAATCCGTGCCAACAAGCATGAAAGAGATAATGAAATGGCAAATGCCGATAAAGCTGGCGTAGTTATAGATTTTGATGGCGATGGTCTTACTGCTTACGGGTTTACTGTTTCTGTTGGCGGCTCCATTGGTGACAGCATTTATATCAATGAAAACCAGTATAACGCTGACTGGGATGCGGATTGGGATTCGGCCACTCATGTTGAAGGAGACGCTTGGTTTGCTGAAATGTTTATTCCCTGGAGTATTGCTCCAATGAAGGCGCAGGAAGGGGATGTAAGAAAGGTAAAATTAGTTTTTTGGAGAATGGTAGTAGCTGAAGGGCGGGTTAATACCTCAATAAAAGGCAATCCAAGGCAAGAGAAATTCATGTCTCTTTTTGAAGAATATGACTTTAAAAATTACAGTGTTTCAAAGGTGGATTTTTTCCCCTACGTAAACGTTACGGAAGACAGGATTTTAGAGGATGTAACGACTAAGGTAGGAATGGAAGTATTTTGGAAAATTGACTCAGGCAAACAATTAAACATAGCGTTAAACCCGGATTTTGGACAAGTTGAAAGCGATGAGTTGGTGGTTAATTTCTCGGCAAGCGAAACCTTCTATTCAGATAAACGACCTTTCTTTTCAGAAAATCATTCTTTGTTTGAAGTTAAAGGCTACAACTTCTTTTACGTCATCAATACCCGGCGAATCGGTTCTGCTCCAGATTACAATTGCGCGGAATATACCGGGGTTTTAAAAACCAGCTGTGAGTCTAACCCACTCGGTGTGACTGACATCGACTATGCTATTAGATACACACAGCAAAACGAGAACCTGGACTTCGGTTTCCTGGGGGCTTCAGAAGCTGACGAGAAATTCAGCCAAGGCAAAGATTTTTATGCATTTAGAACCAGGAAGAATGCGGACAATTATTCCGTCGGTTATCTAGGTACTTACACCGAAAGACCAGTTCTGGATAGGCAGGCGACAGTGCATTCTGTCGATTTGACCTATCGACCTACTGATAAAGTGCGAATAGACACGGTTTTGATTACCTCAGACGTTGACCAAGGTTTGGATGGGACCAAGACGTCAGGAGAAGCTTTTAGGTTTAGGCTAACAGCCTCTCCCAGAAAGGGACGCTGGCATGATATGGGAGTCTACTTTTTTGACGACGAAGTGGATATCACGGATATGGGTTATCAAATGACGGATAATTGGTTTTTCGTCGGTAACCAGAATGGTTTCAAATTTACAGACTATGACGAAACCTCCATCTTTCTTTCTAGTGAAATTGAAGCCGGTTTTGGGATTGAAGGCAATGCCGACCTGGATAAATCGGGTCAATCTGTCTATATGACTTACAGGGCTAGCTTTAGAAATACTTCTGCCGTTGAGTTCACTAATTTTTATAGAAGTTCCAGCAAAGATTTCTGGATAACCAGGGGTAATGCTGCGGCCCCTTATATCAATAAGCCTGAGAATTATGGAACGATGTTGCAGTTCAGGGGGCCATCAACAAAGTTCTTTAATTACGCCTTGCAGGTTGAGAGAGGAAAGGGCGCCCAATGGGCATTTTCGGCATTAGGTTTCGCAACTAATTACATGGCTATGATTAATATCTCGCCTAAAGATAACCTCAACTTCTCGTTGGAGTACTACCAGAGCAAAGAAGACGATTGGTTAAATTGGGTTGAAGATGATTTGTTGGGCATCTATACAAAAAACCAAAGATCGACGGTTGTGTCAATGAATTGGTTTGGTGGTGATAAACATGAGTTGAGAATCAAAGCTCAGATGGTGGCTTTTACAGCCAGGAAACCAAGGGCCTATCTTGGTGGTGTATCCGGTTCTTTGAACGCCACTGAAATGGAGCTTCCCCCATTTAGCTTGAGTGATCTAGCTTTCCAAATTAGATATCGGTATGAAATTATGCCTTTAGCGTATGCCTATTTGGTTTATTCTAAAGGGGGAAGGATAATTGAATTTGATGAAGAGGACAGCTTAGGCACGTTGTACAAGCGTCCTTGGAATGATCCTCAGGCAGATAACTTCACCGTAAAGGTTAGATATAGATTTTAATTTTTTTGTGATCTTGGAAAACAACCCTGCACTCTGCTGGGCGAGGGGGTATTGTTTCCAGCCAGCTATAATTTGTCTATCAATTCTTCGCCTTTTTAGTCATCCAGGGTGTTATCTATAGAAATAGACTTGGAGGCTTATCAAATTCTAAGTAGAGCGGCATGGCAGCACTTTGCTGAAGACTATATAGAATCTGCTGAAAAAGTCTGGCAATTGGATGACCCTTGTTGGGGGATCTGGCAGTTGACTGAAGCAGAACTAGAACTGCTCCCGAATGATCTTAAAGGGAAGATCAGCTGTGCTTCGATGTCCCTCTCATTCAGCGATCCGAGATCGTCATGCGAATTCGACTATGTTCTGCACGCGAAAGATCATAGAAACTTGCGGCCACTGCCGTGATGCCAATCATCATCATCACACCTGGGCCCAGTGCGATAGCGAGAACCCGCAAAGACTCAGGATCGATCGTTTGTACCGTTGCGCCGCGTTGAATCCCGGCCAAATCCACCACCGCCCCGGAGATCACGATGCCGAAGCCGCCAATCGCCTTGGCCGCAAACGATGAAGCGGCAAAATAGATGCCTTCGTTTCTGCTGCCATATTTTTCCTCATGCTGGTCGGTAATATCAGCGATCATCGAACCTATCATCACACTCACAACACCAAGGCCCATGCTGCAAATTAAATTGGCGATCATCACCAGATAAAACAATAACGGATCGCCTGGGTTCGGAAAGAGCCCCAGCAGGCTAAGGGTAATGGGCATCGTGTTCCAGACACCGAACCAGACCAACCCGCCGATCAGCAACGTTTTCTTTTCCTGAAAGATACGTCCGAGCATCGTTGCCAGCCCCGCACCAAGAAAAGTACCGATGACCGATGCTGGAAAACTAAGCCCGATCAACTCGAGACTGAATTCAAAGTACAACGTTCCCAGATAAATCGACAAAGCCGCCACCATACCCATGGTCATACCAAAGAGCACCGCGGTTGAAACGACGGAATTGAATGATCGGAATCCGAAGGCCATGCCGGCCTCACGCAGGACTTGAGGCAAACTAAAACGCTGCCCACGCGGGCTGGCTTGAGGTAAAAACGGAATGTGGCTATGTGTCCCATAAGCGGTCGTCAGAACACCGAGGAATATGATAAGGGAGAACAGGAACGCGAATCTTGGATACGCTTCGGGGTTCAACTGCCCATTAGGGTACTCAGGCGTCGCGCCGAAAAATATCTGCAACCCGATCAGGAACACCATCACTGTACCGACAGATTGCAGGATTGATCGAAGTGACGATAGCAGTGTGCGCTCTTGATAGTCGGTAGAAAGCTCAGCGGTTAGTGACGTGTGTGGAATCGAATAGACTGATTGGGTCGTCCGGGTCAGAACAGAGAAAACGGTTAGCCAGATAAAGACTTCAGTTTCATCAAGTCCGGCCGGTGGTGAAAACAATAGGTAAAAACAGACCGCAAAAGGTATCGCCGCTGCGTACATAAACGGATGCCGACGCCCCCAACGAGTGCGGATACTGTCGGACCAGGAACCAATAACCGGGTCACTGATCGCATCGACCAATAGCGCGAGAATAAGCGCCAGGCTAGTAAGAAATCCAGATAAACCCAGCACCTGATTGTAGAAAAACAGCAGGAAAATACCGAAAGACGTTGACTGCACACCTTCAGGGATTTGCCCCACTGCGAACATAATACGCACTCGCCAGGTCAATGTTCGGGCTGCCGTCGTGGTCATAGGTGTCCCCCTTACTCAGTCACAACAAGCCAGGTGAAAATCGAGGCTACCCTGAGTCGTCCAATGTGAAGCGCTACTCACCTAGACCATAACTCACGCTTCTCTGCGAATGCAAAGTTAGCAGAGCTTGATAGACAGAGGTTTCAGTGGCGGTCTGTATTGTCGGTTTCTTTGATTTGTTGCGCGACGGATTCACTGAACCAGGAACCACTGCCCCCCCCCCGAATGGCGAGTTGGGCGCAAAGTCCCCCCCCCCCCCCCAAAAAATCCTGTAAAAGAATCGAATCAGATTGAACCGGGGTCGCGGTACCAGCGTTGCCAACCGGGCGAGAAAGTTCTCGGGAGTGAACAGAATATGAGTCTGGATCCAACATGGAACCTGACAGAAAGAAAAGCTAGAGTTTAAGCCATCGAATTAGTACTCATTGAGTGGACGCTGCAGAGAAATAAAGAGAAGGCCGCGGAGGAGCTTCAATCTTTTGGGGTGGCGGCTGGGCCGATTAATTTGGCGCCGGACATGCTTAATGATTCTCACGTCATTGCGAGGGAGTTCTTCGTTCCTTTTGAGCGGGATAACACGCCATGCCCGGGGGCCCAACAAGATGGAGGGCGTTGGCTCTGAGGACTGGACTCCGTGCCCGGCTCTAGGAGAATATAACTACGAGATATTGAACATCTTGTTAGGGTATTCAAAAGATGAGGTTCTAGAGCTGTACCAAGAGGAAGTTATTGCAGATAGACCGCCTGTCTAAAAAGGAGAAGCAAGTGCTAGATGATATAACGATAGAAGCCGCCGGACTATCTGCGAATCGGCTTAATAGGATTACGGACTGGTTGTCCGAGCAAATTTCTTCGGAAAGACTGGCGGGTGCCAGTGTTCTAGTTGGCCGACGCGGGGGCGTCGCCTATTTTAAGCGAGCGGGATGGCGGACAAGCAACTCGGGAAGAGCTTTAAAAGGGACACAATCGTCCGTATTTTTTCAATGACGAAGCCTATAACGACCGTCGCCGCGATGATGCTATATGAAAAAGGGTGCTTTCACTTGGACGATCCGGTCGCAAAGTTTATACCTGAATTTTCAGACACGCCAGTCTGGTCTGGTGGTGGGATAGGTGCTGTTGAGCCCCAAGAGACGCCAATTTTGGTTCGGCACTTGATGACCCACACGTCTGGATTGACCTATGGGTTTATGCAGACAAACCCAGTCGATGAGCGCTATCGAAATGAACGCATTGATTTTCAAGGCGATAGAGGCACGTTGGCCGAGATGGTGGAACGTTTGTCTCATATTCCACTGATCTGCCAGCCTGGTTCCCAGTGGAACTACAGCGTCTCGACCGACGTCTTGGGTAGACTAGTCGAGATCTGGTCTGGTCAGTCCCTAGATGAGTTTATGACGTCTGAAATTTTCAGTCCGCTGAAAATGAGCGATACGGGCTTTAGCGTTGACCCCGACAAGGCTGATCGATTTTCTGCACTATACAGCCCGCTTCATGGTGGCGGGAGCATGAATGCAACCGTCAAAGCTTCTACTGAGCAGGCTGAAGAGAGAAGAGGGCTAAAGTTAGAGGAGAGTTTTAAGCAGAGTAGCTATCTAAAATCTACTCGGTGTTTTTCCGGGGGGGGCGGCCTTGTCTCGAGTATTGATGATTACGCGAGATTTTGTCAGATGCTACTTAGTGGCGGTGAGTTGGCAGGAGAGAGGTTGTTAGGACGCAAGACAGTGGAACATATGAGGCTGAATCATTTGCCCAACAACAACGACATGGCCGCTTTGGGTCAGCCGGTATGGAGCGAAACAAGCTATGAGGGGATAGGTTTTGGTTTGGGTTTTGCGGTGGTACTTGACCCGCCGAAGGCAAGTATCGTCACGTCAGTTGGTGAGCATCACTGGGGAGGAGCCGCGAGCACCTTTTTTTGGCTGGATCCATTGGAGGATCTGTTCGTGGTGTTTTTCACACAATTGATTCCATCTTCGACCTACCCGATCAGAAGAGAGCTACGTACTAGGGTCTATCAGGCACTAGTCAACTAACTCGAGAGAAGTTTAAGGAATATTTAAATGGATCTGTCCCGTTTTACGGCGCCATGTGTTTAATGCAACTCGAATCCTGCATAACCGGTATCAGCACTTTCATTGCAACGCGCCATGTAGGCTGTGCTGCCCATATAAAACAGCATTTGCCGCTGTTTGCCCGGAATGTTTGCGCCCATGTACCAGGAGTCAGCCAAGGGCATCAACGTTTTCGCGCCCATCTCTTCCATGTGCTGGGTCCATGCCTTAGCGGCTTCGTGCTTGGCTTCGATTCGTTTGACGCCTTTGTTGCGCAGATGAACCAGACAATTAACGACCCAATCGCCCTGAACCTCTGCGCTGGCGGGGCCATTCCAAAATGCGGTTGGACTCTGCGGACCGTACAGCATCAACAGGTTTGGGAATTCCGGCACGGCCAGCCCTAGTTGGGTATCGACGCCGTCTTGCCAAATCTCCTCCAACGTCCGACCGGAGGTCCCGCGCAAATCGATTTGGGTGAAGCCACCGGTGCCTGCATCAAATCCCGTAGCCAGAATCAATAGGTCCAAATCGTATACGTCTTCGGACGTGCGAACGCCTTGGGGTAAGATTTCGGCGATGGGGTTTTTCTTGATATCCACCAATGTGACATTTTCTTGGTTGAAAACCTCGTAGTACCATTGTTCTAGTGATGGACGTTTAGCGCCGAATGGGTGTGGAGGCGATAGTGGTGCTAGTAATTCAGCGGTTACCGGATCTTGAACGCGTGCCTGCACTTTCGCACGCCAAAAGTCGTATGCCAGGCGATTTGATTCCACATTGGTGATGATGTCGCTGAAGGTTCCCGTCCAAAAATGAAACCCACCCTTGGCCCAGGCCTTTTCGAAAACCTCTTCGCGCTCTTGTTTTGAGACTTCATGGGCGCATCGGTCATCCGTTTCAAGATCATAGAAGCCGCCGCCCGATGCATTCCGAAGTCGAAATATTTCTTTGAGACCTGACTTCTTTGCCTTCTCTTCCATTTCATGCAGTTGGCGTTGTTGCATGGCAAGCGCAATCATTGGCGTGCGCTGAAAAACCGTCAGCTCGGCCGCAACCTTGCTGGCCTCTTGTATGACTTGTACCCCACTGGCCCCGGTGCCGATTACACCGACGCGTTTACCGGACATATCAAGCCCCTGCTTTGGCCAGCGGGCCGTGTGGACCGTAGCGCCAGCAAAGTTGCTGAGCCCTTGCAGGTTTGGTGTGTGAGGTTTGGCGGCAAAGCCCATACAAGTGAGCACAAATTGCGCCTTAACGGTTTCTCCATCTGCGCAGGTGATGCGCCATTGGCAATCCTCTTCATTGAACGATGCTTTGGTGACGCGTTTTTGGAATTCGGTGTGACGTCTAAGGTCGAGCTTCTTGTCGACATGCGCGAAATAGCGTTGTAGCTCTTCCCAGCCAGGAAAGCGTTCTGTCCAGCACCAGTCGCGCCACACCTCTTCCATGGAATATTCGTAATTGGGAATGTGGGAATCAACCCGTGCGCCGGGGTAACAGTTCCAATGCCAAACCCCACCAAAGTCGTTCCCGGCATCAAACAGCTTGGCATCAAAGCCCAGCTTACGCAGTCGGTAGAGTTGATAGACGCCGCTGAAGCCTGCGCCAATGATCAGGACCTCAAATTCCCGGGTATCCCGGTTTTCTTGTCCCATGTCAGAGTACCCCTTGCACGAAAAATCCTTAGACTGAATATAACTGACGGATGCGGGGGTGACTACAGTAGCATCTAACGGGATAAATTTATTTACGGTCCCGTTTGAAGATAGGAAGTTTAAACCGCATTTATCCCGGATTTCAAAAGTATCGCGAGAGAATAGGAATTATAACAGGGCTTTTCGATCGAAAGTCCGAGTAGCGAATCAGATCGGTTGCCTGCTTGTTTTATGAAAGAGTGGAGCCGTATGACGAGTAGTGGTTAAACGCTACCAAGTTTTTTGTTGTTTGTGGCTATTGGCGGGCCTGGTGATGGGCGATTAGCCAATGTGCTTTTCTGTTGGCGTAGGGAGAAGTTCGTTGCCGTGGTTTCAACCCTCAGATAGCGGCAAAGAGATCGTTTTGCGGCAAGTGCTAGGGGGTAGGTTGGCCACTCACAGAAATCACTCGGCTTAACTTCGATCTGTCGTAGTCCTGGCAAAGGTTGTGTTTGAGCTATGGCAATGTCTACTTCGCCGAGAATCGAACGGGCAGTCTCTTCAGACCGCTAACAAATGTCGCATGAATATAAGCAGGATCACCATTTAATTGAATGTCGGTTGTCTTCGTTAACAACGCCTTATAAAACGCGGTCATTTCCATTTTAGCAAGCAAATGACCAAGGCAACGATGCACACCATAGCCAAAGGCGACTTGTTTGTTCGGTCGTCTATCGACCTGAAATTCAAATGGATTAGCAAAAATCTCTTCGTCGCGGTTACCGGATGCATACATCATCATTAGGCGGTCGCCTTCTTTGATTGACTTGCCTCGCAATGTGTAATCCTCTGTCGCCGTTCTAAGAAAGTGCTTGACCGGTGTTTCCCACCGGAACATCTCTTCGATGGCTTGAGGCAAGAGACTGATATTATTGCGTAACTTGTTCATTTGTTTCGGGTTTTGCATAAGTGCTAACAGTCCGCCAGCGGTTGATGCGCTTGTTGTATCGTGCCCCGCTGTGGCAACGATTACGTAGTAGCCGAGCGCTTCCATATCACCTATGGGTTCACCATCGATGACAGCATTAGCAATTACGCTAGCAACATCATCTCCCGGATTGGCACGCCGATCTGTTGTCAACTGAGAGAAGTAGTTGAAGAAGTCGATCAGAAACTTCATTCGTTCGTCGTCGCTTCCTTCACGCTGCATATCTGGATCTTCAGAGCCGAAAATCTCCTGCGTTAACTTGAGCATGAGGGCCTCATCTTTTTCAGGTACGCCTAGAATCATCATGATGACGCGCAGTGGGTACCAGATAGCCACATCGCTCACAAAGTCGCATTCACCTCCAGTTGCCAGCATGCGATCAACGAACTCATCAGCCAAATCGCTGACTTTTGCTTCAAGCGTTTTCAAATTTTTCGGCATAAACCAGTCTTGAGTCAGCCGCCGAAACGCGGCGTGTTCGGCACCATCCATGTTAATCAGTGTTCGCATCTGGACTGGGTTCTCTGCGCGAATTTCTTCGTCTTTGCGCCGGATCAGCACGGAATTCTGAGTGTTTAGAAACAACTCATGTTGTCGCTCTATTTCAAGGATGTCCGCGTGTTTACTAACGGCCCAGAATGGCATGTACTCCTCGGTTTCTATTAGTGCCACAGGATCGTTTTTGCGCATATCCGTGTAGATAGCATGAGCCTGATCGGGGTCGCTCCACATATGCGCTTTAGTGATATCTGTGTAGTCCATGTCTTCTTGTCTCTAAGGGTTGGGATGATGAGAAGAGGAAGCCGCACTTGTGCCAGTTTCTAGAATTACAATGGTCGCCGGCAGTAAGAAAAGCATTCAATTTTATCTGAGGGTAGGAATTATAACAGGGCTTTTCGATCGCGGGGCGACAGACCCAGATTTCTGCGCTCTAAAGAAGTTGATTTGCCAGGACCCTCTGTACCCTGCTGGCCATGGCCGGATGATCGGCTTCAACAACATCCCCGATGAACTGCGTGTTCAGCAGGTTATCGGGGATGAATGGATTTACCCTAACGATCCACGCATCGCGCAGCTGGACTAAAGATTACTTAGGCAGTTTGTGTGGCGGTATCCATCGCCGGCTTGAAGCTGAAGATCATACTGATTATCACGATTACCATGATATTGAACGTGACTTCGAGGTAGCCGTGAATCGCGGGCAGATCTACAATACCGACCAGCAACGCAGCCACCAGAACGTGATAGGAGATACCAATATATCCCAGAGTAAGCGCCGCAATTTTTGAAGCCACTGAATCGCCGTACAGTGGAACCGCCACCAGCAGAGCAAAAACCGCCCACATCCAGAAACCAAGATTCTCGAGAGACTCGTATAGCGAAAACGCGACGCCCCCATTCAGTATGCGAAGTAGTGGATCAGCCAACTCAGCACCAGCACCCGTCACACCGCTTGAAAGGACCTCTGCTAACTGAGGTATGGTCCACACCGCCATAAACTTCGGGATAATATAGGCAACAACGGACACCAGAACCACCATCGCCGCGAGTATCGCGCGCAGCGGATTTTTCCCGCTAATCTGCCAGGCAATCCCAAATAAAACGCCAGATCGCACAGAGCATAGCGACAATCTGGTTTGCCCAGCCGGCGATAAATGCACCTCGGTTGGTACTCAGCCAGGCCACACGGTCTGCGTGTTCCGCTGTGGAACCTGCGGGGATATCCAGTGGCAAAAACATGGAGACCACCCCCGAGACGATCAGCAGGATGGCGGACCAAAAGCCCAACCGGTTGATTTGGTAATCTAGTGTGATTTTCGTGCTCATAATTTTTCCTTTTTATCTTTATTTAGGTTCTGGCAGCTTCGGATCAACGTAGTGTCGTAGTCCCGAGGAACATCATTAGCGTTCAAAACGCGCCCTTTCTTTGGTGTTAATCAATCCCATAATTTGAATTCGGGGCAACATGTCAAACGACAGGCTAGAGCGCATCTACTGACATGTAAAGGGATTATTGGCACCTAGGGAACATTAAAGCGGAATAACTGAGTAGCAGTTGAAACGTTATAGGAGGGAGTATTAGCTAAGTAAGCGGTAACGAGAGTAGCGCATTTCAGCGCTTAAGATTTTCCATATTTGGCTTCAATAGACCCCAATATCAGGTCACGCACGGCACCTGCATCAGACTCCCAGTGCCCGCCACGACCAATAAAATCTATGACCCCCTCTAACATCGCCATCAGACAAAGCGCTTCAGGGCGGGGCGCCTCACTGCCTGCATTCTCAAGAGCCGTTTCCAGTATATCCAGATATACTTCATAGAGGCTATTTAGCAAATCCTTCATCTGGGGCTCGGCCGCGCTCATGGCAAAGAGTTGAGGCCAAAGTTTGTCGGGAGTTAACCCATCACCAGTGCCATTTCCGGCCAATATAATAGACACCACTGCGTATAACCCCTGTGATTCATTACCCCTGGTCTGCGTATCATAGAGGGCCTGATACTCCTGAGTTATATACTCGATCAAAGCCCGCAACATATCGTCTCTGGTAGGGTAGTGATATTGCAAGGCTCCCAGTTTCAGATCACTGGCTCGGGACAGCGCGCGCATGGTCAAGGCGCCATAACCCTCCTCTGCGATAATGTGGATAGCTGACTGAAGAATTTGTTGTTTACGTCCACTCATCGCGTTCTAGGTCTCTTTCGTTGTCTTGCTGGCTAGTTACTCACCCTATCGCTCGGCATGTTAGGGCATGCTAAATCACAAGTGAAGTCTTGTGACGACAGCAAGCGTGCAAATACACTCTTAAGCCTCTCGGCCCAGCTCAGTGGCGAGCTGGGCGCAAAGATCCCATGATATCGAGTCAGCTGTCAGGCTCGACCGGGCAATTAGATAGTCTCAGGTGAGGTTGTTTGGTGATGTAGGAAAAGGATGCAGGGTCTATGTATGGGCCTTCACCTATTTGATGCGAAGGCCCCAAGAGCCACCTGCCCGCAATGCGTTTAAGTGGTGCGGCTGCCAGGAGAGACTGGCCCGAACTACTTCCCCGTTTCATAACATGAGAAGTTAAAAAACGTCTCATCGTTAACGAAGTTCAGGTTCATCAACTGCAGGTTCGTGTAGGTTTCGCTCAGTACCAGTGACGCTATCCCCGTCCATGATTCGCCGATTTTCGTCCTGATGGTGTTTCCCGTCAGGAAGATCGCTTCTCTTGGACCAAGTTCATCAAAGAACTGGGTGTCTGACTGGCCAATCGGATCGCCGCTGGCATCGTAAAGCGTGCCACGAATGTCAGACAAGGTAGTGGAACCATCGTTGATGAAGCGAATGTACGTGACATCAGAGGAGTCGGTACCCTCAACATTATGTACATTACCGGTGCGAACGCAGTTCGTGTTGGTCACCCGTCCGTTTCGTGACAGCCTTGTCATCAATTCGAACTGATCACTCGAGCGCACATCCAACATGGCCGGCCCCGTCCAGGGCATCTCGTTAAATCGCTGCTCGAGGTCAGTATTAAAGAGGATCAGGCGTCCCTGGGGAGCGATGATACCCTCGTGCAGGGCAATGTCACTCTCGCCAAGCTGACTGCCACTCTTATGGAAGAGTGTGCCGGTAAACGACAGCGCAGAGTTCGAAGTATTAATAATGTGGACTTCGGAAAGGTTCGGGCTGGTGGACGTTGTCATGTGATAGGCGCGCCCTAAATACGACGTGCTGCCATTGTCTTCGCTGGCACGCTCAAAACATGAGAAGTTAAAAAACGTCTCATCGTTGACGAAATTCAGGTTCATCAGTTGCAGGTCTTCATAGCTGTCGCTGAGCACCAGCGATGTAGCGCCGGTCCATGATTCCCCCACTTTGCCCCTGATGGTGTTTCCCGTCAGGAAGATCGCTTCTCTTGGACCAAGTTCATCAAAGAACTGGGTATCTGACTGGCCAATCGGATCGCCGCTGGCATCGTAAAGCGTGCCACGAATATCAGACAAGGCAGTGGAACCATCGTTGATGAAGCGAATGTACGTGACATCAGATGACTCAGTGCCCTCTACATTGTGGACGTCGCCGGTGCGAACGCAGTTGGTATTGGTAACACGGCCGTTTCTGGACAGTCTGCTCATCAACTCAAACTGATCACTCGAGCGAACATCAAGCATGGCAGGACCCGTCCATGGAGATTCATTAAACCGTTGTTCCAAGTCGCTGGAGCGTAAAATCACTCGTCCCTGAGACGCGACCTCGCCGTCATGAAGGGCAATGTCACTCTCGCCAAGTTGGCTACCACTTTTATGGAAGAGCGTGCCAGTATACGACTGCGCTGAGTCCGAAGTATTAATGATGTGAACTTCAGACAAGTTCGGGCTAGTAGAAGCGGTCATGTGATAAGCCCGGCCAAGATACGAACCAGTATTATCTAAGTCCTGGTTGTCACCAATACCATCACCATCAGTATCAACTGTTTCCGATGAATCATCAGGAAACGCGTCGGCGTTATCACCAACGCCATCACCATCAGTATCAACTGTTTCCGATGAATCATTAGGAAACGCATCGGCATTATCACCCACGCCATCGCCATCGCTGTCGCGTTGTTCAGAGGCATCGAGCGGAAAGGCATCGGGGTTGTCACCAATCCCATCTCCGTCTGAATCAGGCAACACATCGCTCTCGGGCAACTCTCCCGGAGCCCAGTACTGAACTAAATCAAAAATATAGTTGCTAGACGCGCCTGAACTTGCCTTGCCAAGTCCGATTTGAACCCGAGGACCGATTAAAAATGGCCGAGGCTGAAGATCAAAAAAAACCTCCGATGGCGAGACTTCCAGTGCTTGCTTGTCAAGCTCCGATTTCAACCAGGTCAATTCTGCCGCACGATATCCATTAGTACCGCCAGCAATTTGGCCTACCAAACGACCATCAAGATCGAAGACACCAGAACCACTGGCGCCGCTATCTGCCGGGAGTGTGTAATGTAATGTACTGCGATCATCTACTTCCAGACCTATAAATGCACCGCCACTGGTAACATATGGTCCAGTTCGCACCATAATAGCGGGATGACCGACTGTGATCAGTGGATCACGTCTAGATAATTTACTCGAATCAGCGAATTTTACAGGTACTAAATCCATCTCCTGATCAGTTCGCATTAAGGCTACATCTCCTCTTAGCGCCCCTACCGCGTTCGGGTCTTTGAGTAAGTTTGTATAAATGTCACTCGTATCCAAACCCGAACGATTAACCAATCGCGCATTAACAAACTGACCTGCGTACGTCAAAAATGTTGTCTCGTCACCAATAGATAGCTCAGTAACACAGTGATCGTTAACAACAATCAGGTTCTTGCTAACGGCAAACCCTGTACATACGCAACCGCCGCTAAAATCGGTCGTAATGTCTCCGCTATCACAAGTAGTGCATCCGTTAGCCCGGATATACATAACCGTGCTTTGTTTGGCGATATCAAAAGCCGAACTCGCGAGCTCACTTTTGGGGAAACCGGAAACCGTAAATGATTCCCCATAATCAATGATTTCATAAGTTGTTGTGGCTAAGGTAAGGCCGTTTGCCGGCCAGATTGTGTTGTCTTCAATCGTAATTCCTACCGAATTGACCACCGAAGCTTGTTGATCATCATAAGAGGCAACAAAATTACGCAGATCCTTAGCGCCGAGCGCAACTGTTGATTTCTGTGGATCTGCAAAAAAAGTACTTAAAACACCAAGTGTATTTTTTGAAGTATGAACAGTCCCATAACAGGTATCGGGCACATCGGGATAGTCACTCTTGATCATCCCAACTACAAAACCATTATTGTTTAGGATGGGCGCGCCAACGCTACCTATATCTGACCAAAAGTCGGCTGCAAAGACATCAGAAGCTCCGCCGCTATAGCCCTCAAGAAAGAAAGTTTCTTCGCAGTTTTCAATTAGCTTAGACGTAGTGGCATGCCAACCACCGGCCTCTCTTCCGTCTAAGGGATTATGGATAGCGACTAAAGGATCACTTCGAACAACGTCAGGTGGAGCTATCTGTAAAACCGAAGTTTGTTTGTCTACGGCACCCCAACTTTGCCAATCCGACACCAGTAAATTTTTATCTTTGCTGCCCCTAGACAATTTAATGAGCGCAAAATTTTTATCGCTTGCTACGACAGAACCCGCGCCCCAGACGCCATCAAAGGTTTGAATAAATGGCCCTGCACCCACCTCAAATGAGATGCCGGGTACACCTGCGAAAAAATAGTCTACGTATTCTTTGCAAGACATAGGGTCGCCGGGGGGTAGCGGTGATGGAGCGACCCCGCCATTCCAAGAACCACCACCAGATGGGTCTGTCGCCAAGTCCTTGGTTGCTCTCAAATCAGTGATGATCAAGTCCGGGGCGATAAAGAAACCGGTTCTCGGTACCGAAGAGAATGCCCAAGACTTGGATCCGTTTTGATTCAACAGACACCTATCACCATAAATCTGAACCACGGCCGTGGCGGCCGAGCGCGCAACCTTTGAGGGCGTATCTAGCGTGGCGAAATCGACGCTATCGGCAATACGATTTTGCTGATAACCGTCGTATTCATTTGGAGCAAAGCTTTGGTTACCGTCTGAGTCCGTGAATACTTCACCATCCGGCCAACGCTCTACAATTGATTGAACTTTGATCGTGCCATAGTCCCCTACGACCACTTCTCGAAAAGACCCACCTTCTGGAAAGCAAACCTCATTACCCTGGGTATCTGTAGTGCATTTTTCCTGATAAATAAACCGCGGATTCTCACCTGAGTTAGACGCAAGGTTCTCAGAGCCGGCCGCTAGACTAAAAACGAATGCAGGGAGAAAGAAACCCAACGTTAATACCGAAACAAAAATCCGCATTCCTAACTCAGAAACATCTAAACGATTAGTGGTTCCATTTTAGGCTATAAAAACCGCCTACGCTATTGAAATAAAGAAAACGCATGACGGAGAAAAGGAAATTTAAACCGCATTTAACCCGGATTTCAAAAGCATCTTGATTGGCTTTTTTCGCGCAAAGAGGCCCGTGGTATAGTTTTTTGGTAGTAGATGGTCAATGTCTGAATAGTCAATCATCTACTGCCTTACAGAGTCCTAGTTGATCACTGAAAAGGTTTTTATTCCGCGCAAAGTTGATTTGGGTGTTTATCCGCGAAGGTTTTAGGGTTGGCTAGCTTTTGCACGTTTAATCGGTGGTGGTTGTGCTGCAATGGACAGATGGGCTTAGGTTCTCAGCCACGGGAGGATAGGAATTATAACAGGGCCTTTCGATCGAAAAGCCCTGTTATAATTCCGCGCCTCGTTAGCACAACCCAAAGAGGTCCTAACGCTGAACTTCGAGACCTTCTAACTCACCATTACGCCATTTCTTCATTAGTTCGAAGAACTCAATGGGACCACCGCCATAGGTATTGTTTTGAGGCGCAACGTTCACATGACCTTCATTGTTGTAATAACCGGGAGTACAGGCTTTCTGAAAATCTGCCGTTAAACGCGCCTTATTGATAATGGTTTTCACCCACTTATCTTCAGCTTCCGCGCTGGCTTCAATCCTTGTTGCGCCACGTTTCTTCGCTTCGCTTAAAATATGCGCTAGATGAACGCTATTCTCATCCAGCGAAAACGTGTAAGTCGCAGTAAAGGCTGATTGCGCCGGTCCGAAAAAGAAGCAGTTAGGGAAACCCTTGGCATGCATCCCATGGAAAGTCGACAGACCGTTGGTCCATTTATTTGAAACGGTTAAACCATCTACTCCGGATATGCCATAACCAGCACGTCTAGAATAATCAGTACCCACCTCGAAGCCAGTAGCAAAAATAATGCAATCTACCTCGTATTCTTTGCCGCCAAACACAATACCCTTCTCCGTGAATTCATCAACTCCTTGGCCATCGGTATCCACCAAATGAACGTTCGGTAAATTGTAAGCCTTCAAATATTCATCATGGAAACAAGGTCGCTTACAAAACTGGCGGTAGTAGGGCTTCAGAGATTCAGCTGTTTCTTTATCTTGAACCATTTCATCTGCACGCGCTCGGACCCTTTCCATATTGGCCATATCAGCCAGCTCAACTTTGCGCTCGATATCCATGTATTTCATCGCTTTGTTCGTCAGGTATTGCTTTGGTCCGAGCTGATACATTTTTTTATCGAGCGCGCCGCCCAGTGCCCAGCCTGCAATTTTTAACTTTGATGGTGCTTCATCTCGCAGTTGCCCAAACAACCGCCGAAATGCCTCTGTCCAGCCGTCGCTTACCATATCCTCTTTTACTGGCGCGCCGGTCATTAGCGATTCGAAGTTAGTTCGTCGTTCATTCTGCCAACCGCGTTTTTGAGTTCCCAACCAATCTGGATCAGTGGGTTGGTTGTTACGCACACTGATAGAGGAGGGGGTTCTTTGGAATACGAAGAGTTCTTTGGCACCTGCGCCTAAATGTGGGACACACTGAACAGCAGTCGCACCGGTACCAATAATCGCAACTCGTTTATCTGCCAACTTATCTAGACCGCCATGAGGGCTACCACCGGTATAGTTATAATCCCATCGACTGGTGTGAAAGGTGTGACCTTTGTACTTACCAATGCCTTTTATTGCTGGTAGCTTCGGTCGGTTCAACGGACCGTTCGAGTGAACAACATATCGTGCTTTTAGGTTATCTTGACGATTTGTCGTAACAGTCCACCGTCGTGATGCTTCGTCCCATTCTGTAGAAACAACTTCCGTCTGCATCAAAGCAAGATCGGCCAAACCAAACTTCTCTGCCAGGACCTGGCAATATTCTAATGTCTCCGGCGCATCGGTGTATTTTTGGCGGGGTACGAAACCGGTTTCTTCGAGCATCGGTAAGTAGACATAGGACTCAATATCGCAAGAGGCACCCGGGTATCGATTCCAATACCAGGTGCCGCCAAAGCCGCCGCCTTTTTCTATGATTGTTATATCTGTGATGCCTTGTTCAATCAATCTTGCTGCCGCTAGCATGCCGCCAAAACCACCGCCAATCACCAGCACTTCTACCTCTTCTTTGAGCGCATCACGATCAAAATCTGACTCGACATAGGGGTCATCAATATAGTGTGAGAAGTCACCGTTCACTTCGATATATTGATCGTTGCCATCATCGCGAACGCGCTTGTCTCGTTCTGCCCGGTACTTATCTCGCAACGCGTCGGCATCAAAATCATAGGCGTTGTTGGTATCTGTTACTGTCATTTGTTTCTCTCCCCTCTGGCAAGCGCTCTAAAGCCAAAATAATCTAACCCAAACAATGCTCAGGGCCGACCTTATGATAGGAATTATAACAGGGCTTTTCGATCGAAAGTCTGAGTATCGAATCAGATCGGTTGCCTGCTTGTTTTATGAAAGAGTGGCGCCGCATGACGATTAGTGGTTAAACGCTACCAAGTTTTGTTGTTGTTTGTGGTTATTGGCTGACCTGGTGATGGCGATTAGCCAAGCTGCTTTTCTATTGGCGTAGGGAGAAATGCGCTGCCGTGGTTTCAGCCAGTCCAGTATCGATGCGCATGTTGTACGTCCAGCCCACGCTACCTTGATGGAGACGATGGGCGAACGCACGATGACTAGGCGTCGTTCGATGAGCAATTTGTTTGCGGATATCGAAGGCTATGGTTGGTGGGACAGGCTGAAGCAGCCGGACCGATGAACCAGGCGGGTATCTCGATCACGTTGATTGCTACCGGTTTTGCGGATGATGCCATGAGGCAGTGCTATATCGATGTGAACGGTGAACATGCCGAATACTGCAGGCAAGCAGAGCCGGGCACACTGATTTACAGGGGCGGGCTCGCGTTGCGCGATTCGGACCGTGGCCCGGACATTAAGACGGGGGATATGTTATTCGTGGCCGCATTCGCCGATGAACCAACTGCTATCCAGCATCGAGATGACCCACGGCACGTAGCGCTGCAGCCAATACTAAATGACATTGATCGAGAGCGGACTTTTCTGCTTTTCTACACATCGACAGGCAAAGGATATTTGTGTCGTGGGGCATAGCCCTGCAGCTTGCCCCGGATGTTATAGACCCTGCAGCTTGAAGTTGTCCCATGTCACCTGTCGATCGGGGACGAACACCATCCAGCGTCCGTTGCGACCTCGAGCGGTAGCGCTGTTGGGTGGTGGCTCGTCGACTTTCACCTGGCCATGACCGCCATTGTATTTCTGCCCCATGTGAATCCTGGCTTCAGCAAGGAGCGGATCATCCGCCTCAGCATCAGTTGATTCCAGGATATGCGCCTGGCCTTGCATCATGATCGCCTGCAGTTCTGGAAACTTCTCGTTTCGATCAACAATGATGGTGCATTCGGGTTGGCGTCGAATATTCACGACCTTCTGGCCACGACCGTAGATATACACTCGACCACCAGCCCAACCAAACCACATGGGCGTCACATTGATACGGCTGCCGGGGCCAATAGTGGCAATCCTGCAGTTCCATTGCGTCCTGAGAATCTCCTCGATCTGCTCGTCATCGAGCTGAAGTTTTTTAGATATGGGCATTTTTTGTGCTCCTGGTTGCTGCTTGTAGGTGGACGTGGTCACGTGTTTCCGCTGAAACATTTTTAGTCAGCTTGCTATAACGAATTGTAGATACTGCTCTGACTCCTATGGCTTTCTGCATTTAGTGGCTTGGTTTATCGCGATAGCGCTTAAGAGAATTACTGTAGTTATAGTAGCAGCCATCCAGAAACTTTCGTCTGATAGTTCTTGAGAAATACTAATCGCAAGATACATCCAGACAACCACATAGGCGAATGCGCTTGCAACAATGGCCATCCACTTGGGACTCTGAGGATTGGAATTATAACAGGGCTTTTCGATCGAAAGTCTGAGTATCGAAGCAGAACGATTGCCTGCTTGTTTTATGAAAGAGTGGAGCGGAATGACGATTAGTGGTTAAACGCTACCAAGTTTTTTGTTGTTTGTGGTTATTGGCTGACCTGGTGATGAGCGATTAGCCAAGGTGCTTTTCTGTTGGCGTAGGGAGAAATGCGCTGCCGGGGTTTCAACCATCAGATAGCGGCAAAGAGATCGTTTTGCGGCCCTTGCCACGGCCTTTGCCGGTGCACAGCATCAGGGGGCGCGCGTTGCCTCAGATGCACCAGAATGGTTTGGATCGCGTCCGGATCGGTGACATCTGCGGTCACCCGCAGGGTGTCGCCGCACAGCGGACAGACAGAAATATCGATATCAAATACACGCTTAAGCCGCTGGGCCCAGCTCAGTGAAGGCGTTTGTTGATCTGCTTATCCATCACCGCCGTATACATGACCATCATGTGCTATATATCAATCGATGCACGGTCTTGAAAGACCGACACGGCTGGTCAATTCCATTCAATCTAAAAGAAGCTAAGCGATGCCCAAGTATCTAATTATCTGCCGTTTTCTGCGTTTATTGTGAGTGCTGTCGAAGTTCTCGAGAGTGAGCGCAACCTGGCCGAAACCAATTGCGCGGTATCGTCGAATACCCATTTGCTAGCTGAATTCGAACTTCTGATGGGGGAGGACGACTTTGTCAGGGTCATGGCTCGATCATCTCAACTTTCAGGTATCGCAAGCCGTGCGTTCGACCCGTTAGGGCTTTTGTCCGATCTAAGGTCATTCTCCCGGCATGGTGCCTTTGCAAGTTTGGTGTCGATGGAGTCGCTCGCTGCCGTGAAGCACTGCGACGCTGACCATCAACTTATCGAATTTCTGTCACATCCTGTCCAGTTGGTGCGGCGCCATGCGACCTGGCTACTGGGTCGTAGAATGCCCAGCAAAGAGGCTTTCGGGCCTCTTGTCGATCAACTTTCGGTTGGCGGGATAGACTCAATGCACGTGCTACGTACACTGCGCCGCTGGTCGACCACCAACCCTGCAGCGATCAAAGCTCATCTGTCGGGTGCGTTGGAAAGTACCAATGACGCACACCTTCGCGGTCGCCTTATCGACGCGATCGGTTCTATAGAACAATCAAGTGAACTCCTGGTGCGGGTTGCTGCAGATCCGGGGGAGGCATTGACTGCAAGAATCGCTGCCATCGGTGCCCTTGGCGAGCAGACAGATGCCAATAGCCATTTAACGCTGGAAAGACTCGCTTCTGCCGATGACGTGATCAGCCTCCATGCATGGGTGGCGCTAGGCGATTTAGCGACCGTAAAGTCACCACCCACACCGCGCAAAGGTGCTGGCTTGCGAATCGCTCAGCTTGTGCTGACTGCCGGTCTGGACGGGCAACTTAGCCGTGGAGGACTTGGTGACACGGGGGGCGTGGCTAGCCTTCTGGTGTCACTCGGTGAAGCATTGGCCCATCACCGTGATGTCGATCACGTGCTTACCATTGGACGTGGGACGTTAGAGGATAGCCTCACCACATCCAGCGTTTCAACTGACAGTGCATTGACCTACGCCATGATTGCGGTAGGAGACTATGGGCGTGCAGCAGAAACACCGGACAGTGCCTGGGAGCATCTGCCATCGATCAAACGCGGCCTTCGTCGGGTGATGCAACAAGCTGCACCAATGGACCTGCTTCATCTGCGTATGGCCGACGTGGGTACGCTTGCCGGTGCAGAGGTCGCAGAAGCACTGGGTGTCCCGGTCTGCTTCAGCGCAGCTCCAGATCCTCACAATGTAGTTCACTCACTTCAGTCACGTGGTGAACTTGATCAGGAAAAATTCATTAAGCTATGTACCAGTGAGCACGTCTGGTTCCGGGCACGGCTGGTCGAGACGCTGGCGAGGCGGGCAAACCGTTTGGTGTTATTTCCACGGGCGAAACCGAGCGAACTGCTAGGCGTGCTCGGAATCGACTCTCGTCGTTATGGGCAACGAATGGCGGTGGTGTCGGAGGGTATTGATGTCGCTCTGATTCGTCGAGCAGAAGCGAATTACTGCACTGATGAAAAAAAGAACCGGGCGCAATCCGATATCCTGGCCGAACTCGCTGATCAGATCCCAAAGAATCGTCGAAATTTGCCCTTGCTGCTGAGTGTAGGGCGTTTTAATCCAGTGAAAGGGATGGAAAGAGTTGCCGCAGCATGGGCCTCTGAACCTCTTCTTCAGTCACGTTATAACCTCGTGCTCGTTGGAGGTGACCTGGTTAACCCGTCACAGAGCGAGCGAATGGTACTCGATGCCATCGATCAGGCGACACCTCTGGAAAGTGACCTCCGGAAGGGTCTTGTGCTCCTTGGTGGTAGGCCGAGAGCTGACATCGCAAGGCTGCTCGTAGCCGCCGTTCAAGGCCGTGTCGGATACTGGTCAAAAGGTGGTCTTTATGTCGATGGGGCCCTCAAGGAAGAGTTTGGTCTCGCATTGATCGAAGCTTTGGCCGCCGGACTGGTGGTGATTGCGCCGAGTATTGGAGGACCGCCTACCTATGTGACTAGCGGTGATACGGGCGTTCTTGTTGACCCGGGCACCGACCTGGCGGCGGGGGTACTCGATGGCGTAAATCTTGTTGACCGTCCCAATCGTGTCGAACGGGCTAAAACGATGGTTGAAGAGCGCTACTCAATCGAGGCGATGGCAACACAGCTAGTCAGCATCTATCAGTCGGAGCTAGTCTAACAATGACGTTGCTGGTCATCAGCCCTGACTATGTGTCCCATTATGGACCGTTGGCGGTGATGGCCCGTACAGCGAAAGAAGACGGCCGGCGAGTAGTGATTGCTACAGGTCACGGCTTACGATCACGTGTCAAAGCCGAGGGCTTTGAGTGGCGAGAGTTGAATCTTGCTGCGTCTTCGAACAGCGGTGTTGTTACCAAAGATCCATCGATCGAACGGTTCCTTGCAGCCACTCGAAGGGGCCCTCTGGAGACGATTCGATATCAGGCCATGCAAAGGCAAATCGATTTGTTGTGGCAACCCGAGCAGGTGGTTCGTTCCATTATTTCGCTGTACAGAGATCTCGAACCAGACGAAGTGCTGGTTGACCATGTATCTTTCGGGTCAACCCTGGCGATGTATGCACTCGGCGAATCTTTTATGACGCTGGTGCCAGGCCACCCCAGCCAGTTACCTGTAGGCCATGAGCGTTATGGGATTCCGGCTGAGTGGTCAGTGTGCCTGCGTCCCGATGGGGAGAAACTTCGCGACGTTGAGCAGCTTGCGGATACCGTTACCGCAGCATTTACAGATCGATGGAATACCGCGCTGGCGTCCGTAGCGCCTGAGCGTCCACCGGTAGAGGACGCCTTCAGAGTGCATGGCCGAAGGGTTCTATATAATAGTGTCTCCAGTTACCACAGTTCACTTCGCTCGGCGGACGTGAACTCAGATCATCGGTTCGTAGGCCCTCTCGTAAGAGAAGAGACACTGCCTGAAGAGCTGAGCGCCTGGCGTCAACCACAGGGCAATCGTCCACAAATATATGTTGCTCTTGGTACATTTTTGTCCCACCGGGTCGATGTCCTGAAGCTTGTTGCCAAAGCAATCCGCCACGTCGGGGCGCGGGCTGCAATGGCTATTGGTTCAATGCCGAAAGAAGATCTAGGGTCAGTCCCTAACGACTGGATAGTGGCGCGGGAGCTTCCTCAAGTTGCCATGTTGCCCTATGCCGACCTGGCGATTCATCACGGTGGGAACAACAGTGTGCAGGAATGCCTTGGCGCCGGAGTGCGACAGTTGGTGTTACCTTTCTCAACTGACCAATTCGCTAACGCCGTCGATCTGGCGCGGGCTGGTGCTGCATCGGTGCTAGCGCCGAACGAAATGAGTTCAGCTGAATTGGCAGAAGTGATACTCGCCAGAATCGCTACAGGGTCGCCTAATCCGGAGCCTCCAATGACGAGCGCTCGTATTATTGAGGCGTTATTTGAGTGACCTGAAGATCTTAAACTTAGAATTGTTCAGTGACCGCGACGACGCCGGCGGAGAGGTAAGCAAGGAAGTTGTGAGGTAATTGGGGACGAGGGTACTCTGCTGCAGAATACTTTTTTATCACAAGGCTAGTGGCGGAAGAGGGATCCGCAAGAAAGGTGGGTAGGATGGAGGATAGGAATTATAACAGGGCTTTCGCTCGAAAAGCCCTGTTATAATTCCTATCCTCAGGCGGACCGAAGCTAAAGATTCCCTTACAGCGTATTACAGAAAAAAAGAAGGTGAAAATGAAAGACGAATTTGACGACATTGGTGGGCACATCAGCAAAGAGAATGACAATTACACCGTCAAAGACAACTTTGTCGGTGAAAACCTCCTCCTGAGCAGCACGCACCTTTTCCCGGGTAAGGAAACGGCTGGGCATAAGCACCTGCTACAAGACGAAATATTCTTTTTTACGCAAGGTTCCGGGGAAATCTACCTTCGCCACCCTGACGAAGGCCAAGGCGAGTTGGAGGAGATATACGAAGTCAATGCACAGGACATCGTTACGGTTCAAGCCGGTATTTTTCACCGTGTACACAACAAGGGTAAAACCAAATTAAAATACTTGCGTGTAATGAACCGTCCTTAAAGGGGTAGCACCATTACTCGCTACCCACAGCAGGCACCTGTCTGATTCGATACTCAGACTTCCCTTGAAAGGCCCTTTTATATACCCTAACCTCCGATCATTACGGCAATTTTTGATATCATAATAGTACTATAAAAATCTATGTGGCTCAGTTTCATTGCTAAGATATTTGGGCTTTTAGTGCTATCTGTCATGTCTGGTATAACTCTTGCGGCTGATACAGAAAAAACTGATATAGCTTTTTTGTTGCGGGGTTACAACGATACGACGCTCTATCCAACTCTAGAAAGCTTTCGGCCAGAAGCTGCTTTAGCTTTAGCTGGATTATCTGAACTAAGTTTTGGCAAGGCATCGACCTTCGAGATATTTGACGGTGGCGTAGATGTTAATGGGGCTGATTACTACAGCTCAGAAATAGATATTGAGGCGATTGATGCTGCCTTGTCAGGTTGGGTGGGAGAGCCATGGAGTTATTACTTAGAACGCGATAAAGATACAGGATTGATTCTAGTTGATCCCGCTGATGAAGAAGTAGCGGTTTTGCAATCCCTTAGAGCATGGCTTTTGGAAAACCGTATCGGCGCTATCTCTGGTTGGCAGGGAAGTGCTCGCGATGTATATATTGATCCATCCAATGCGCAGCGTTACGCATCCGTTAACCATGGTTTGGTTTAACCGAAACATTCCTTCGAGTTCGCGTGCGACGGTGATTTCCTTGCATAGCCAGTTGGACGCTCTAGGGCAAATGGCAGTTGGACCCGGCGTCGGTTTAATCGGACGCGATTTTGGCGTTAGAGTCGCAATCAGTACGGCAGGATTGTTAATGCTTCCTGCGCTTTGGTTGTACGGTCATGCGATTAGAAATTCTAACCAGTTAGGTATTTAGCACAAAGACTGAACTCGCGGAATGCAAACTTGCGTTACCTAAAGCCGTTCGGGACGATCGTGGTACCTGACCAGCTGGGGCTAATCACAGGAAATGCCTCCTCTGAATTGTCTTATAACCAGTATTACTAACCCAGTAACGCAACCACCCTGATATTCCGGTTCCGTAGAAGGGCTTGCGAATGATCTGTGTTTTATGGTTTCGTGATAAAACCATAATGCAGCGTCCCAATCTGGGATACGCAGCCAAAATTCAGGAGATCTGGCGACATGATAAAAATTTACGGCCTTCGCATGAGCAACTACTACAGCCTGACCAAGGCGCTACTAATCGAAAAGGGATTAGATTTCGAGGAGGTCAAAAGACCACCTAGCCAAGAGGAGGGTTTTCTGACGCTGTCGCCTATGGGCAAAATGCCTGCTATCGAAGTGAATGGCGTGTACCTCTCCGAATCGATCGCAATCGCGAACTACCTCGAACGCCTGCAACCGCAACCCGCCTTGCTCCCCGGCGATGCGATGCAAGCGGCCAAAGTGATGGAGCTAGTTTGCCATCTTAAGTTAGATGTTGAGTTAGTCGCTCGACGGTTGCTACCCGAAGTGCTGTTCAAGCAGCCAGTATCAGAAGAAACCAAAGCCGCGGTGAAAGCAGACCTTACAAAAGGTATGAAAGCGGTTGATCGTTTATTTGTTGGTGCACCTTATGCCGCCGGCGATCAGGTTACCTTGGCAGACTTCTATACCTTCTACTGCTTCGGCATGGGTACCGGGATGGTGAAAGCCATTTATGGTGAGGACCTGCTGGATGGCTACCCGAGCATTCAAAATGTCCTTGCGGTAATGGCCGAGCATCCGAGTGTTAAGCGCGTTGAAACTGAAAAATCAGCCAAATAAGGGCAAACACTTTATCGGTACGCCGCATGAAATATAAAAAGTTCGATGAGATGAACTGTTCGCTCGCCCAAACGTTAGACGTCGTTGGCGAGCGGTGGACCTTACTGATTTTGCGAGATGCCTTTTTTGGCGCTCGCAAATTCAGCCAGTTTCAAGCGAATTTGGGCATTGCCCGCAATATTCTGGCCACCAGGCTTGCGCGACTGGTTGACGAAGGCATCTTCGAAAGAACTGCGGTGAGCCAAGGGGGCATGCCGACTATAGGCTAACGAACAAAGGTCTTGCGTTGCAGCCAATCCTCCTGTCGATGACCCATTGGGGTGATGAGTTCAAAGCCAACCCCAAAGGGATACGATTAACCTTTGTTGAGCGAGAGACTGGCCTGCCCATACGGCCTATGTCGGCCATCAGCCAAGAGGGGCGCGCGTTGCTGCCGCGCGAAATCAAAGCGGTTTCAGGGCCAGCCCGAAACGATCGCCATAAAAAATTATAACGTCAGAAAACCGAGGAACAAAAAATGAAACCAGTATGTTTGGTTATCGGAGCAGGCGCCGGCATCGGTGGCAACGTTGGCAAACTCTTTGCGGCCAACGGCTACCACGCGGTCTTGTGTCGACGTAGCGATGAAGCCGGCTTGAACAAGTTGGTCGACGATATCGAAATCGCCGGTAACAGCGCGAGCGGATTTTTGATGAATGCCATTGAACAGGACGCCATTGAAGCGCGCATCACCGCAATTGAAGCGGACATTGGGCCGATAGAAGTAGTGGTCTTCAACCTGGGCGCGCAGATTGGTAATCGCAGTTTGGCTGACACGAGCTACAAGGCGTTTGAGATGGGTTGGAAGATGGCCACCTTTGGTTTGTTTCGGGCGGCTAGTGCTATCTGCCCGGCAATGGCAGAGCGGGGTAAGGGGACGTTACTAGTGACTTCTGCGACGTCGGCTGTACGAGGCAACGCGGGACAACATTCACACGCCGCCGCCATGGGTGGGCGACGTATGTTGTGTCAGTCGTTGAATGCGGAATTTGCCCCCAAAGGAATTCATGTAGCCCACATCATTGTTGATGGCGCTGTTGATGCGCCAGATACCCTGGGTAAAATGTTGGGTCAAGCGCAGTTCGCAAAACTCAGAGAGACTAAAGGTATGGCGCACGATGGGTTGATGCTGCCCGAGAAAATTGCAGAGACCTATTACCATATTGCGCAGCAGCACCGCTCGGTCTGGACCCACGAACTGGATATGCGTTCGTTTAGTGATCTGCCCTGGTGGAATCACTAGATAGCATTTAGAAGAGATATAGATAGAGCGCACAGATCAGAAGTATGATTTCGAATCCAAGTGCCATTCCTGTGTACCCTGTATATCCACCATGAGGATAGGAAGTTTAAACCGTATTTATCCCGGACTTTAAAAGTATCTTGATTGGTTCTGAACGGTTCTGAACGGTTCTGAACGGTTCTGAACGGTTCTGATCATCGCATCACTAGTTGCTCTTAGCGCAGATCACTCCCGCGCTCTTAATCCTTTGCCTACATCACCAAACAACCTCAGCTGCGAGTATCTACCTGCCCGGTCGAGCCTGATAGCAATCCACGGGAGGATAGAAATTATAACAGGGCTTTTCGATAGAAAGGGCAATAGGCAGACCCACAATCGACGTTGGCAAGTTAGCCGCGCCGTAAAGCGCCATTTTGACCTTGCTCAGTTGTTCTGCTGCTGTTCCGTTTGGTGACAGACCGCCAGATGTGTTCTGCGACTGCTCCGCGTTCTCAATACTTGGCTCACTCAAGCTTCAACCTCCGATTCAAGCTACCTCAGTAGTACACTTTTATTGGGTTTTTTTAGACCAATAGAAGAAAAGAAAGCCCGTGAGCCATTCCAATGGGTGTACTGTCACGCAATGTACCTGTTTGATTGTGAGTTGAAGAGTTTGCGATAAAAATATGCGCATTGCCGGCCGCATGAAGTGGACTTTCTATAATTTACCCATTGTAATAATTGTTGGACATATGTCAAGATTGGCGCCAAGTTGGCTTGCTCTTTGGTAAACCAACAATAACCGACACACCAGCCATTAGTGGTTATAATCGACAAAGAAATATCTTAACAACACTACACTACTTGGAGAATCACCATGGGCGAAGCCTTGATCATTGATACCTGCCGAACGCCACGCGGCATCGGCAAAGCGGGCAAAGGTGCCCTCTCACATTTGCACCCGCAACATTTGGGGTCTACCGTATTGCGCGCATTGGCGGATCGCACGGGCATCAATACGGCCGATGTTGACGACGTTATCTGGGGCACCAGCTCACAGGTTTGCGAGCAAGGAGGCGATCTGGGACGCATGTCGGCTCTAGACGCTGGCTATGACATTCGCGCCAGTGGTGTGACCCTGGACCGGTTCTGCGGCTCAGGTATAACCAGCGCCAACCTCGCCGCCCAGGCAGTGATGTCAGGCATGGAAGATTTGGTGGTTTCCGGCGGTACGGAGATGATGTCCCTGCCTAAGAAAGGGGTACTGCCTATGGGCGCCAACAATCCTCATTTACAGGAAATTCATCCGCAATCGCACCAGGGTGTCTGCGCAGATGCTATTGCCACCTTGGAAGGCATTTCACGCCAGACACTGGATGAACTCGCCGCCCTGTCGCAAAGCCGCGCCCAGCGAGCGATTGAAGAAGGTCGATTTAGCCGTAGCCTGGTACCCGTCCACAATCCAGACGGCACCATCGCGCTCGATCGAGAAGAGTTCCCTCGCCCAGGCACCACAGTCGAATCCCTATCGTCATTACAACCCAGCTTTCCAAAAATCGCGGACTATCGGCACACGGAAGATTCAAAATCGTTTCGCGAGCTAATCAACCAGAAGTACACGGATCTTGCCATCGAGCATGTACACCACGCAGGCAACTCATCTGGTGTTGTTGATGGATCAGCCGCTATTCTTTGGGCTAGTCCCAACTATGCCAAAGCACAAGGTCTCAAGGCTCGAGCGCGTGTTGTTGCCTGCGCAAACATGGGGGATTGTCCAACCTTAATGTTAAACGCTCCAGTGCCAGCGGCGCACAAGGTGTTACAAAAGGCTGGCTTGACCATCAATGACATTGACGTCTGGGAGATCAACGAAGCCTTTGCAGTGGTTTCCGAAAAGTTTCAACGCGACTTAAACCTTGACCGCGAGAAGGTTAACATTAATGGCGCGGCTATGGCTTTAGGACATCCTATTGGCGCGACCGGTGCCATGCTCATTGGCACCGCGCTGGATGAACTCGAACGCTGCGACGGTCAGTTTGCCCTGATTACCATGTGTGCAGGCGGCGGCATGGCGCCAGCCGTCATTATTGAGCGGGTATAGGGTTAGCAGTCCTAACCTGGTCTCTGTCGTGCGAGGTGTTATGAACCTCGCACCCTTGTCCTGGGAGTGGGTCCTAGGAGTTGGTCCCAGAAGTGGATCCTGGGAATGGGAGGAGTGGGGGCTTAGGAGAGGGCGAGCTTCCAGGTAAAATGGTCATTCGGGTTGTTGGTGCACTCGATACGGAAATCGTGTGCACCACTTTCGGTCAATCCACTGGCACTTAGGCCACTGCAACTTAGACCATTGCAGCTAACACTTACTGCTTCTTCATCTTCCAGCCGCGACCTTCACCCGACTCACTCATGTCGCGCATTTCGTCGATGTTGCCCATGAGATCTTCGTAAGTCGCTTCACGGCCCAGCTTAATACCGCGATTGCTGAACACTGCAGAGCGGCTGAATCGACCCGCCACGGCCTCAATAGTCTCACCGCTCGGTGCATCGTCGCTGCACATGTAAAGCACCGCCGGGCTAACCAGACCAGGCTCATTTGGCGGGCGCTTTGGATCGCTACCCGGCAGGTTTTCGGTCATGCGAGTGGTGGCTGCCGGTGCCAAACAGTTTACGCGAATGTTCTTGCTCCGACCTTCCAGAGCCAACACGTTAGCAAGACCCAGCATGCCCATTTTTGCGGCACCATAGTTGGACTGACCAAAGTTCCCGTAGATGCCGGAACCGGAAGTGGTGAACACGATGCGCCCATAGTTCTGCTCGTACATAACCGGCCAAGCGTAGTGCGTAACGTAGGCACTACCCGTGAGATGTACCTGTACTACTTGATCAAAATCGTCCAGCGTCATTTTCTTGAACGAGCGATCGCGCAGAATACCGGCGTTGTTGACCAGAATGTGCAATCCACCAAACTCGCGTAGTGCATCGTCAACCATGCTCTTAGCACCATCGCGATCCGACACCGACGCCTTGTTAGCAATCGCCACTCCACCTGCTGCACGAATCTCCTCGACCACGGCATCAGCCGCATCAGATGATCCTGCGCCGTCCATTGCGCCACCCAGATCATTCACAACTACTTTGGCGCCGCGCTCAGCCAGCTGCATCGCATGACAACGACCCAGCCCACCGCCTGCACCCGTCACAACGGCTACTTTGCCTTCAAAATCCATCCGCATAATCGTCTTCTCCTGTGGCTTTATGCCAGTCCATGTAACGACACATTGTCGCCGACTGATGAGGTTCTCGCGACAACGTCCAATTAGGCATTATATTAGCGACCCTGGTGTGGTTCCGCTCAAACTACCGTTTGATATGATGCAATCCGGACAATCCCAGATTCAGCCAAGGTACTGATTTCCTTGTCCGCAAAACCAAGCTCGCGCAATATCTCATCGCTATGTTCGCCCACTCGAGGGCCGCGTTCAGGGTTGCGTTGCGGCTCGTTGCTCATCTGTATCGGTGTCGTAAACGTTTTCGAGTTACCGGGCACGTCTGTTTCAAAGGGAATAATCAACCCATTTTCTATGAGCTGTTGATCATCTATCACTTCTGTTGTGTTGGCGACCAACGAGTAGACAATGCCGGACTTCTTGAGTCGCTCGCACAAAACGTCCGCTGGCAACGCCGAAAATCCTTCTGTAACTGTTCTTTGACAAAAAACCGATTTTTCATGATCGTGCGACTATCCATTCGCTCATCTTCCAGCCACTCGGGGTGATCGAGCAACTCAAGTAGAGCCGGCCAGTCACGACGAGCATTCTGCAATCCGAGCATAATGTACCGACCATCAGAAGTGGTGTAGACGTTAGAAGTCGGATTGGACCAGCCTTCCCGATTGCGACGCGTCGCCCCGTCGCGCCCAGCTACTGTTGCAGCAAGGTTAAGGCCGTTTGCCCAGGTACCGGTTGCTGCGAGCGACGTCGATACCATGCTGCCCTCACCGGTACGGTCACGTTTGTCCGAGGTGCCATTTGCCATACATACCCGTTGCTTAGCCAGCCTCGGACAGCATTTCTGCCATGGTCACTTCCCATTGCACCAGACCGTAATCCTCGCCCCACGGCACAGAGCCATTCCCACTTCGAATCGGATAATGTCCCGTCATGAGCGACGAACGAGAGGGTGTGCACTAAACCTCGACGTTGAAATTAGTAAGTCGCAAGCCCTGGCTGGCCAGTGAGTCTAACCGCTGAGTATCGGCGCCCCGAACTATTCCACCACCATTAAACCCGGGCTCTCCCTAGCCGAAGTTATCCATAAAAATGAGAACAAGGTCGCGCTCAGCGGACTGAGCGCAACGCATTTCTCTAATTAATGCGACGCTTGTTCTGAGTCTTTGACAGCAAGGTTCCAGATGATCAGACCGAAAAGAATTTTGTTCACAAAATCTGCCAAGTTGTAGACTTGATTCAGACTTTCGGCGCCAACAGCGCCTTCCATCAACACCCCAGCTATATAGCCTGCCGGGTAAATCGCCCAACCGACCAATACAATCCAGCGCATTGCGCTAAAGGCGCTTTGCACCGCCGCCCCGGCCTCTTTCGCCGCGGTTCCTGCTGCACCTGCATAGATTTCGTAGATAATAACCGCCCAACCGACCATCCCAAGGCCAAACGCGAGCGCTTGATTCATGAGCTCAGCTTCGCCCATGTATCCGAACACAAGCATGATGAGCGTGCCAAAAAGCAATCGAACGAACGATCCATTGCCTACCGCTGAACCTGCGGCGCGAAGTATGATGAAAAACTCAATCATCAGTAGTGGCACTGTGATCAACCAGTCGATGTAGCGATAGACGACCGGCGTCTGATTAGTGGCAACCCAAAAGTCTCTCATGTAATCGTAATGCACAGCGGCCACCAGCGTTACCAAGCCCGCTACCAATAGTGAAAGGCGCCATTCCTTCTTAACACTCAAGCCTTCGTAAAGAAAAAACACCGTAGCGGCTATCATCGCCATCGATACAAGCCAGAAAGTCACCCCCGTGAGATCACCCGATTGTAAAAACATCTTTTCCATGTTTCCTTCCTATTTTTATTTTTTGGTTTTTGTTTTTAGGTAAAGCCCGAAAATGATACGCGACTGGATGCTTCAGCGATCCCTTAACAGTGCTTCAAACGACCTTTTGCATTTTTGTCCAAGAAAAAACCATGCGTGCGGCGGACCCGTTCCGATCACTGCATCGATCAAAGACTCGGACGTTATCCAGAAAATCCTGAAGCACCTGGGCTTGGATCAGGATATTGATCCACAGAACCGCTCACCGCCGGCAGATCTGACCGACCAACAAACGACACTAGTCTGAATTCCAGCGCGCTGATAACACATCGGTGACGGTCGCATTCGGCCGGAGTCTGGATTCGAGGACCAAATCAGCAAGTTTTCAATCGTTGAGCCAAAATTTTCGATCACACAACACATGTTCAGATGGGGGAACGGGGACGGCAGCTAACTGGCTGGAACCAGGATACTTTTCTCAGGGTGGGAAAAGCGTGGATATTCTTCCTAACCACGCTGCTGCATTTTGTCTATATTGGCTGTGGTGCAGGCGCCAGTGCCATGTGGATTTTCTGCCTGCCTCTGATCGGGCTGTTTATGCTGGGTATTACTTTTGGCGTTATTTTTCAGTCATCGGCCTGGTCGGATCGGTGTATATCATGCAGCAGGTAGACGGCCCTTTCGACCATTCGTAAGAATTCGCTCTGCGTTTTGCCTTTGCTTATTCTCTGGTCGCAGCGCTTGCGTTTGGCTTCGAGTACTGGCAAGTCTCGCTGGAACTGCAGAAGGAGGAACTGGGGCATAAACTGGATCAAGAACATAACGTGCTTGCAGAAATGACGAGTGTTTGTGCCTGGTGCAATAGTATTAAGCAGCCCGACGGCAATTGGGAGACGTTTGAGACCTATGTTTCAAACAAGGAACATAAGCCCATCACGCATTCAATGTGCCCGAACTGTGCCGAAGAAAACAGATTCAACGCAGACAAAGACTAACTATTCCATCGCCAGTGAGGCGTAGACGTCTGCAATTTTGTCTCCGTCATAGCCCAATACTTCCGACAACACTTCGAAGTTATGCTCGCCCTGATTTGGGCCTGCGCGAGTAACGACAGCAGGTGTTCGGCTTAATCGATATCGACTGTTTTCCAGTTTCATTTCGCCAACCGTTGAATGCTCAACGGATATAAAATGCCCGCGTGCAACATTCTGTGGATCCGCCATACATTCAACACCGTTCTGAACGACATAGGCGGCAACGCCCTCTTCGATAAGAAGATCCTGAGTTGTATGGGCGCCATTCGCTTCGGTCCACTCTGATATTCTGGCTTCAAGCTCTTCTTCATGCTCTTTTCTGCCTGCTGCTGAAGCCAATGCTTCGTCCGCTGCAAGATCGTCGAAGGACATGACCTGACACATTGCCTGCCAAGCGGCATCATCCTGACAGGCAACAGCTATCCACTTGTCTTCGCCACTGGCAGGAAAAACTCCATGCGGACACATGCTGTCATCTCGATTGCCATGACGACTCCAGATCTCATCATTCAGTCCATAGTTAAGAATCGCAGGCGCTAACAAGTGAATTGCGGCTTCTGCCTGGGACAAATCAATATGCTGGCCTAACCCGGTTTTGCGCTTGTGCTCCATTGCAGACATCAACGTTGCGACCATAAATCGCGGTGAGACGCCGTCGGTGTATGCGAGATAGGGTCCGGCAGGTGACCGGTCAGCCCAGCCCGTAAGTTCATAAAATCCAGTAATGGCTGCTGCCATGTTGCCGTAGCCAGGCACCATGGCACGATCTCCCGTCTGACCCATGAGGCAACTGGAGACCATAATCAGATCTGGATTCACTTTTTTTAGACTTTCGAAGTCGAGACCCCAGGCCTTCATCGCTTTTGGCGAAAAGGATTCTGTTACAACGTCCGCCCAACGAACCAGATCCAGTATGACCTCTTTGCCAACAGGATTCGAAGGATCAATTGTGACGCCTGTTTTGCCTGCATTGAAGTTATTGTATGGCACGCTATTCGACAGCTCGAGTGCATTATCCTTAAACGGCGGAGATGCTCGCACTGCATCAATTCGTGTCATTGATTCGACTCGGATTACTTCAGCTCCGTAGTCGCTCAAGACACGGGTAAAAATAGGTCCAGCCATGACCCACATAAAGTCGAGGACTTTCAGGCCTGCCAGGGGCAACTCAGGACTATCGTTCGCTTCAACAGCATCGTCTTGTCTGTCAGCAAAGCCGGAAAATGAATTTAAATCAGGCGCTGCGCCCAAAGTTGTTAACGGAGTTTCTGACAATTTGGCAAAGGGGCCTGGCATCGGAACCGATTTTCCTTCTACATCCAGCGTTTGCCAATAGTCGCGAGAATGGAAGTGTTTTTCTTCCAGAAGACCGGCAATATCCAAAGTCGGTGCGATATAAATACCTCGGGCCAGACCTTCTTCAAACAGCTCATCCTGAGTGTGTTGCATGGTAAAGGCTTCTATTTGCTTGACCAAGTCAAAGTAAGGCTCAGGCGACGCACCGGCAGTGATCATCGCCGCGATTTCAATGCCCCAGTCAAGCTCGGCGCTTTCTGCGCTGCAAAACCCCTCTTCAGCCACCCAGCGCAATACACGACGGTTAGGCTCGGTAAAAGCCGGACCGAACAACAAGGTAATCGCGACATACCCATCTTTACAGGGCCAGGTCATTCTCACCGGGAACACACTCGCCAAACCACCGGCTTCACGTTTGATCACCGTCTCAGAATTGTTTGCCGGACCCAGATAGGCCGACAACACTGCCTGCGCTGACGATACCTGGCCGGAGATATCGACATGCTGGCCTCGTCCGGAGCGATGTCGTTCCTGCAGAGCAATCAATGCAGCACCAGCGGCATCACCACCGGCATGCAGAAACGATTGCGGCACGCTAGTTCGAACCGGCGCCCGGTCCGCATCCCCGCTCAGGATCAAAGCACCACTCGCCGCCCACACAGTAAGATCGGTTGCCGGCCAGTCTGATCTTGGCCCGGAGATCCCAAAAGGTGTGATGGATACAACAATCAGACGCGGATTAATCACTGCCAGCTCTTCATAACCAAGGCCGAGTCGCTGGCGCTCTGCCATTGAACTGCTTTCAATGAGAAAGTCGGATTCACGGACCAGTTGTTCGAAGCGCTGACGCTCGGCTGCAATGTCGATTTCCAGGCTGGCTCTACCGCGTGCATAACATTGCCAAAGCAGCTTATGCTCCAAGCGTTCTGGTCTGCCCCCCGGTGGCTCAAGCGCGACAACTTCTGCGCCAAGATGCGCCAGTATATAACCACAAAATATGCCACTGCCGTCAGTCAGATCGAGAACTCGGTAATCATTCAGCATTTGCCAACTCCGATTATTTGTTAAGAAAGTTTAATGCCAGGCCAGGAGTTTCCCATTCCATGGCGGCCAATTTGCCGGTGGTGGACAGCGTGATGTATGCGGTCTTCAAGTCTTTACCACCGAAACAGATGTTCGTGGTAATACGGTCTGGCATCGGCACGTGTTTAACCGCGTCACCATCGGGCGAATGAACCGTGATCCCGCCGTTAATTATAGTGGCGACACAAACATTGCCCTCTGCATCGATGGCCAGAGAATCAAACAGGTGATAGTCCGGCATTAATGCGAGCATTCGCTTGCTACGAGGATCTATCTTGCCAGGTTCTGCAATATCAAAGGCCCAGGTCCGCCCCGGCACCGTTTCGGCAACGTAGAGAGTTTTCTCATCAGGACTTAGGCCGATACCATTTGGCCCCTCCAATGGGAAGATAGCTTCCTCGATGAAGGTGCCATCTGCTTTGGCATAAAACACTCCGGTGACGTCCCTTTCTCGATCCCGAATTTTGCCGTGATCCGTAAACCACAAGCCGCCATCTGCATCAAACACAATGTCATTTGGGCCACGCAGCCCAATACCATCACAAGAATCATAGAGGGTTTCGAAAGCCCCGGTGTCGAGGTCTACTCGTTGGATTTGACCGCCGATGTAGTCTTCCGGCTGCCCGCCTGGATATAGAAGTCCGGCAATGGACTCATGGAAAATCATGCCGCCGTTGTTACAGACATAGCAATGGCCATCCGGACCAATGGCTGCACCATTAGGGCCGCCGCGAAGTTCCGCGATGACCTCAATGTCGCCTGCAGCGGTCACTCGAGACAAGGTACCACGGGCGATCTCAACGACGATAACGCTGCCATCATCCATGGCTATTGGCCCTTCCGGAAAACGCAACTCTTCTGCGATGATGTCCATGTACCACTCCTATCACAACGATTGGGAGGATAGGAATTATAACAGGGCTTTCGAGCGAAAGTCTGAGTAGCGAATCAGATTGGTTGCCTGCTTGCTTGATGAAAGTGTGGCGGGAGGATAGGAATTATAACAGGGCTTTTCGATCGAACGTCTGAGCTTCACGACGAACTTTCTAAGCTGTCCTTTGGTTACACTAGTGGGCACACAGAACTTAGGTTCCATACGCCCCCAAGTGGCAAAGGTAGAGTGGGCGTCAGAGATTCCCTTGATGTATCCAACGCAACGAGACCTATGCATGAAATCTGTAGTTTCCTTGCATTCCTCTACGCATTCGGCAAGCAATACGTTCCCATTCATGAAAGTAGCGCCAAAGCTGGTAGCGGGTATTAGTGCTGCTGCCAGTAGATGGCTGAATTAGGGTGTTTATGCTGTTCGTAGGGGTTAGTGTGCCACTAGCGGTTAGGGAGAAGCTTTAGTAATAAGGCGGCTACAACCAACAGCAAGACCAATACGGTTAGCATTAGAGCAGCTCCGGAAACTTCGGGCGTTGCCGCCTGCTTCACTGAAATGCCGAATGCGGCCCAACCCACAACCAGCACATAAATCAGGTCATCGCGGCGCAGTAGCACTATTGCCGAAATTGCGCCGGCTAGTGCCAGTTTTATTTGCGTCCAGAGCACATTACCAAACAATACATCATCAAAGCCCCAGCCAAGCTGCACGGCACTGAAATTAGCGATACTCGCCACACTGATCCAACCTAGGTACAAACTAAAGGGCCACTGCACCAACATTCGTTCTGTAAGCGGAACCGTTTTGTCCACATTGCCCAAACTGCGATATACCGCGACTAATGAGCTCAGAATCACAAGCATGAGCAGCAGCGAAAAGCCCAACAGATCAAAGTGCCAAACAAAAATCCATGAGGCATTCGCCAGACAACTGAGCTTAAAATAATGGCTGATCGCGGCAATGCGCTCGTTACTGCGCTGCGCTGGCAAAGCCTGATACACAATGAATGCGGTAAGGGCCAGATAAATTAGGCCCCAGATCGCAAAGGTAAACCCGCTGGGTGTAAACAAGGCCGGGTACTTCGCCGAAATCTCACCGGTAGTCTGACCGCCAAGAGGAATACCATTGGCCATGCCATTAACCACAAGTACGCCAATAAACGCTAGAATATTGCCGGCCCAATCACTGAAGTTTCGTTGCATAAGGTATCCCTAAATATAGTATTAAATCTCAAACTAACACATTCAACGAGGATGCTTCATAAGCAGAAGAATAAACGATCTTGGGTCTATTTGGATAACCGGAGATGGCAGAGCCGTCACTAGCCCTCCGAACAGATGGAAAGAAGTAGAGCAATCCATTGGCGACGGAGACGACACAGGAGGATAGGAATTATAACAGGGCTTTTCGATCGAACGTCTGAGTATCGAACCAGAACGATCTGCCTGCTTGTTTGATGAAAGAGTGTAGCGGTATGACGATTAGTGGTTAAACGCTACCAAGTTTTTTGTTGTTTGTGGATTGGCTGACCTGGTGATGAGCGATTAGCCAAGGTGCTTTTCTGTTGGCGTAAGGAGCAATGCGCTGCCATGGTTTTAACCATTAGGTAGCGGCAAAGCGATCGTTTTGCGGCCCTTGCCCCGGCCTTTGCCGGTGCACAGCATCAGGGGGCGCGCGTTGCCTCAGATGCGCCAGAATGGTCGGGATCGTGTCCGGATCGGTGACATCTGCGATCACCCGCAGGGTGCCGCCGCACAGCGGACAGACAGAAATATCGATATCAAATACACGCTTAAGCCGCTCTGCCCAACTCAGTGGCGAGCAAGGCAGTACTTGATCGACAGAGGTTTCAGTGGCGTTCTGTATTGTCGGTTTCTTTGATTTGTTGCGCGACGGATTCGCTGAACCAGGGACCACTGCCCGCCTGAATGGAGAGTTGGGCGCAAAGCCCCCCAATCCTGTAAAAGTATCGAGTCAGATTGGACCTGGGTCGCGGTACCAGCGCTGCCAACCGGGCGAGAAAGTCCTCGGGAGTGAACAGAATATGAGTGGTGCCATCGCGGAACGGGTGCTTGAGTTCGTAGCTCATCTGGCCGGCTGCGTTGGTCGACAACCGCTCCAGACAGACGGCGGGCCGCGTGACGTAACGACACAGGCGTTCGAGGCGATCTCGCTGGTGTGGCTGGCAGGCAACACGTTCAGTGAAAAACCGTTTCTGTCGACCGTGAAGGGTTTTGGTTGGTGATCCGAGCGCTGCAGGCCCGGGTTCTTCAAGGTGAGTGTTCTGCTGCCCGCACCGGGGCCGATGGCGACTCGGTAGCGGATAGAAGCTGCATCGAGCGTATCAACTATGTCTGTCTGCTGGAAATGGAGCCATGGCTGCTCCTGGTCTTGGATGAGCAGGCCGTCCTTTATAAGCCGGCGCATTGACTCGATGAAAACGGGGTTGGTTGTGCTCCAGTGTGTACGCCCCGTCCAGGACGATCATGTGGAGGTGAACGTTAAGGTTCAGCGCACTGCCAAAGGGACTTCGATATCTGATTGTTTAGTGGGATTTCCGAAAGTAGGTGGGCTCCGCCATAGATATGAGTGGAGAGCAGCTGCTTGAATTTCTCTTGATCAATTTTTTGCGAAGGACAGGCGTACCACACGACAATCGGAAGGTTTGACCCGAGAATAGTGCTGCAAAAGAACGACAATACTAACGGTAATGTCTGAAAAACGTTTGCGATAGTTAATCGCAGACTCAATAACGAGTTCTTAAAAAAATTTGGAAGGCGGACTGAATCCCGAGATCAGTTCTCAGTTAGCGCTCCGTAGGATGTAGGAAGGAAGTCGGGCGTAGTAGCATCAGTGTAAATCCCATACTGGTTGTTCACCCCCAATTTGCTCTGGCTTGTTTGCTGAGCTCTTCGCGGAAATCTGGGTGTGCAATCTGTATTAATGCTTCAGCCCGTTGGCGATGGTTTTTGTCTAGCAAGCGTGCAATGCCGTATTCGGTGATGACGGTGTCGGCTAGATAACGTGGGATTGTAATTAGCGTGCCCGCTTCATGTTTTGCGACAATTTTTGAGACTGCCCCGCCGAGCGCGGTTGAACGTAACATGATCACAGCACGGCCATCCGGGCAAAACGTCGCACCCATGTGATTGTCGGGTTGACCACCGGTACCGTTGACCATCATGCCGCCGTAGCGATCTTCGCTAGAGATCTGGCCAATCAAGTCGACTGCGATAGCGCTATTGATAGAAGTCATCTGCCGGTTTTGGGCGATCAGCATGGGGTTTAGTAAATAGGATGGGTCGTGCAATTCAAAAGCAGGGTTGTCGCGGATAATTTCCATATCGATGGCATCGCAACCCGACCACGCGACGGCCACACTGCGACCTTTGTGAATGCTCTTCTTCGAATTGTTCAGGATGCCTTGTTCCCAGAGTTGGGCAAGACCAGGAGATCCTAGCTCTGTATGTAGCCCTAGGTCATTAGCATCATCAAATGCGCCGGCTTTAAACATTAGCGAGCTTGGTTGACCGATGCCCACTTGAATGGTGTCGCCATCGCGGATTAACTCTCTTAAATAATCGGCGATTTTCTGCGCCGCTGGATCAATGACTAGATTAAGCTGTTTCTCTAGTGCGCCGGGATCCATCGTATGGAATGAGTCTGCAATAGGTGCTAGCAGTTCTGGCAATACAACCCGGCTAATCTCAATCAACCTTGCTTTGTTTTCTTCTGGTGCTTCGTTTTCAACACGAGTACGAATCGTTTCAACATCAACGGGCGGTGGGATCACACCCTCTACAAATGCAGTGAATTCGCTGGGGTGTGCCCACACGTCTCCATGCACGAGTGCCATATGAGGGTTTACAAAAGCGATCGTTTTTTTGCAGCGTTTGAGGTAGGCCTTGCGAAGCCATTGCGCCGCGCCGAACTGTACAAATCCCGCTGCGTTAGGCGCACTGCAAACAACCACGTTTACATCGGGCATGCGTGCCTCTTCGCGGCCACTGTCAAAAGCCTTCATGCCTAGCATAAACGTGTTGGGCAAATAGGTAGATCGTTGTGTGTCGTGACTTGATCGTGAAGGTTCGCCAATGAAAAGCTCAATTTCTCGTTCGCCAGCGTCTCGTTCACTGTCAAAAAACGGCAGGTAACCAGGGCCGACCATCCGCATGTCCACCGAGCCGAGTTCTCGAATTCGTGCATCCAGTAATGTAGCGACGGGTACGGGTGTTCCCACATTCAGGTAGACCAGGTGGTTACTTTCGATTAGTGCTAGTGCTTGTTCTGGATTCATCAAGCGATCTTGATATGCGTTAAAAGGGGTCATTGTTCTCACTTGGTTTTTGTATTATCTGGGCTGAGTATATGACGGGCATCGGTCGCATCACCATAGGGCGACACGTGATTTGAGAGATGCTGAGTTTCAATCACAAAGACCACGGAGGAATTGGGGCGGTAACCGTGGCCAGATATCGAGCATTCGTATCGATTTTAACGTTGCTTTGCCATTAGAAGCGGCCACTACTTTTATGATACTCCGTCCCATCGCAGGCGTCTCTAAGGATCAAGCGTCCCTCTTGTAGTGTAGAGGGTAGGTGTTGTTAACAACGGACGCACTAGCTGAAAAAGGGCCAAAAGGTCTGGCCCTTAGCTAATGACAGGCTAAACAGCATCCAGGATTGTGACGGTGGGTGCACCCGCAAGATAATCACCCAGCTTGGCGCTCTTTGCTTTGAATTCGTCAGACTTGCCATGTAAGTCAAGCGCTGCTTGGTCTACATACTGCTCCATGACCACATAAGAGCCAGCTTCATCTCTGGATCTATGTAGGTCGTAGTAGTTGTTGCCGGGCTCCTTCTCGGCGACGATAGCCATCAGCGCTTTAAAGTCTGTTTCAAATGCTTCTATCTTGTCGGCTTGGATCTTTAGTGTTGCAACGATGCCTACGGCCATGTGATGCTCCTGAGTGGTAGTAAGGATAAAAAAATCCATTGTCTGTAGACCAGTAGCAACAAGTCAACCGACAAAACCCGATGAGGGTCTCTAATGAATGGGAAGGTATTAGTTACAGGTATGCCCAGGCTCAAGACATCGGCCACCTTCGGCTCGGTGATGTTCGTCATATGCCAGGTGAATAGCCCAACAAGATGGAGCGACAAGGTCACAAATATAAAGTGGCTACCGTCGTTGGGCGGGGCGTCGACTATGAGTTGCTGTGGCTTTATGTGAATATCGTAAAGCAGTTCGGCGTGAACATTAAAGTCAGGCCTCATCGCTTCCTTGATGATGCTTACCAGTAGCTTAGGGGGTAATTCGATATGTTAAGTTTTCCAAAACCGGAAATGATTGAAGTAGGAGACGTCGAGCTTGAGGTCTTTCAGGCAGGCCAGGGCGGCATACCATTGGTGCTTGCGCACGGTTGGCCCGAACACGCTTTCAGCTGGCGTCACCAGGTTCCGGCACTGGTAGCGGAAGGTTATCACGTCATCGTGCCAAACCAGCGAGGTTATGGCCGCTCGAGCCAGCCAGAATCAGTAGAATCCTACGACTGCCATCATATGACTTCAGATTACAACGCCTTGCTGGATGTGTTGGGGATCGATAAAGCGGTATTTGTCGGCCACGATTGGGGCGCGATCCTTGTCTGGCACCATGCATTATTAAATCCCGAAAGAATTGCCGGTGTGGCAAACCTGTCTGTGCCTTTTCGTCCAAGGGAGCAGGCTGACCCGGTCGCCTTCTGGGAGCAGATGCTCGGACAAGAGTTTTATATTGTTCACTTCAACCGTCAGCCAGGGGTGGCAGCAACTTCCTTCGAGAACAACACCCGGCAGTTTCTGACCAATATGTATCGAACAAAGCAGTGGCTCGAGACGGGCGAGAATCAACCTGCGGGCAAGTCTATTATCAGCATGGCAGAGACGATAGTAGAGCGGGGCGAACTGATGATGAGCGAGGAAGAACTTGAGGTCTTTATTGAAGCATTCGATCACAGCGGGTTTCATGCGCCCTGTAATTGGTATAGAAATTTCACTCGTAACTGGGAAACCACGGAAGCCTTAGAACAAAAAGTCATCCAGCCGTCGCTGATGATTTATGGTCAGCACGATATCGTGCCACAAACCGATATGACAGGGCATGTAGATGACCTGGAAGTCCACACACTTGATTGTGGGCATTGGATTCAGCAGGAAAAACCAGAAGAGACGAACAAGATTCTGGTCGAGTGGCTAAACCGAAGGATGAAGCCTCTTTTTAATTGAGCCTTAAACTGGCAGTGATAGATCCAGTTCAATGGCAGGCTCGTGGTGGGACTGGATGAATGTCTTACCTTCCCTGTTGAAAAAAGCGACGCCGTCAAGATAGTGAACGTCAGGGTATCGGTTGGTACCCTGTTTTAGTAATTGATCCTTGATGGTATATAGCGTGAAGTCGTGGGATACCAGAAGATCTAGTTGCGTATCCTTCCCGGTTTGACTGAGTTTTTCTTTTGCGACGCCCCCGACTAGCCTGGCTGCCAGGTGAGCAGGCATAAGAATGTCTCGGGCAATTCCGCCGTCAAACCAGCGCTGCAGAAAGTTGACAATACCCCCTGCATCACGCATCGCCATAAACATTTTTATTTGATCCAGAACGTAAAAGATGCCAAGCGCTTCTACAACCCTATTTCGTAAAATTTGTCCTCCAGCGGCTTCATGCCCGCTCATAATGAGACCAGCGGTTTCAACGCAACGCTCCGCAGGACTGGTATAACCGCGTAGGACGAGACCTTTTGGCAGTCGTTTACCTAGTTCTCTGGCGAAGTCACGACCCTCATCGGTGAGTGGGTTAAGCAGATCATGCTTTCCTGGCGCATACTCGCGCGCTGAATGCCTCATCAGGAGAACAATGTGGTCTACGCCCTCATTGGTCAGCTGCTCAACTAGCTCTAGAGTGGTTTCACCTGGTGTCATTTTTCTCTTCCTGGTTTATGTGGAACGGCACCCTGATATGTATCTGGGAGGTTACGGAGCAAGGATCAATTTTCTGGACTGTGCCTGTAATGAAAGCTTCGAAATCGGGATTGAGGTCGATATCAGAAAGCAGGAGAACGTTTACCTGGTCCGGTGTGATTTTGAGTTCAAGCTGCAGGACAAAGGAGTCTGTTTCCTCGGACATGGCTTCACCTATGGTAGCTTCGATGCGCTCGATATAAGCCAGCAGTTCGGCATGATTGACTCTTTCGGCAAGATGCACTGTGCCAGACAGGTTGTCATAGCTACCGGCTTGCACATTGTCCTGGGATGGTTCGCGTGTGTTCGCCTTGGTAGCGCGTTGCTCCAGGTTTTTCCAGACAGCGACAGGTTCATAGGGTCTGGCGGTTGACGGTGAGGTAGTGTCAACGTAATCCAGCACGAATCGCCTGCCGTCTGGTAACTCTGTCTTATAGGATTCTTCGTTGCTGATTGCCTGACAGAGGGAACCCCAGTCGGTCTCTGAAAATACGACACTGAATCCATCTTCTTCAATGGAGAATTCTGCAAGTAGGCTGAACCCAAGTGAAACAAAGCTTCCTCCAAGCATACCGGTGGTTGCTTCCGGCGCTGCGTAAGCGCCGGTAGATTCCTGGCCTTCCTGCCAGTAAAGGCTGGCATCACAACGCGGCGAGAATCCGGTATTGATGACGGCAACCTGGTTTTGTTGCAGACCTGTCAGCGCTCTTTTAACCTGATCAGCGTTTTTTTGATGAAGCTGAAACTGCGTTACGGAACCTAACTGATATGCGTAGGAATAATCAGCGAGGACATGGCTCGCGTTGGACAAAATACTGAGTTCCCTTGTGGTAGACGGGAAGAGTGAGGGCCTTAATGGTGTGTTCCAGCTTGGATAGGGGAATGAAGAACAGAATTTACCTAACCTTGAGAGAAAACGGGTTAGTCCATATTGCCGCGCGTAGTCATATTCTTCCTGGTGTACGAGGATAAGGCTCAGGTACTCATCTACTGATGGAAGGTCTTCATACTGGATTGAAGGAACGTAAAACAACGACGGAAAACCGAATATTCCTTTCTGTCCAAGGCGAGTTGAATCACCGGAGACTACTTTTCGCCCTGAACGTGTTCGCTCAGCCAGTAGCTGAAACATTTTGATGGGTGTTTTGGGGAAGTCTTCAATATCATCTTCTTCGCCCACCAGAAGTGACAGGCACATTTCGCGTTGCTGGTGTGTTTTCATGCCACGGGTTAGGTAGGTCCAGCAATAGCGATCCCTGTCACCTAGATATAACTGATGCAGATGAATCTCTACCTGCAGAGATTCATCAAGATTCGCGTTAATCGGAAAATTCATAGATGAACAGTGTTAAAAATGCCAAGAGAGAATAAACCAACGTGGTTTTCATTCAAATGTAAATTTTGTGTCTGTTGGGTGTTTTTGCTTGGGTGATTCCTGAAGGGGGTAAATCAGGTTTTCAAGACCGTTGATCTTAATTTCCAGGGTCATCTGCATTAGTTCGCCAAGTTTACCCGTCGGAAAGCCTCTATCGACGAACCATAAAAGGTACTCCTCCGGTAGTTGGATTAGTGGTGTGTTCTTGTATCGGCCAAAAGGCATTTCGTAATTGGCGATCTTGATGAGGTCTTGCTGATCAAACATGCGTTAAGACAGATAAAATAGGCAAGAAGAATTGTACAATAGGTGTTTTTTCAACGCAGGAATATCGATGCCTAAGGCCAGCGATTTAAAACGGGGCGACGTGGTACAGATCGAAAGTGCTCCACATGTCGTAAAACAACTCGAGGCGAAGAGTCCGTCGGCGAGGGGGGCATCAACGCTTTACAAAATCAGGTTTGAAAACCTTGTGACGGGACAGAAACGTGATGAATCGCTTAAGGGTGATGACTTTTTAGGGGAGGCGGACTACGAAAAGGTTCAGGTACAGTTTTCCTATATTGATGGCGCTCAGTACGTTTTTATGAACACGACCGATTACAGCCAATATCTGCTCAACGCGGACGCTATGGAAGACCAGTTGCCTTATCTCATTGACGGTCTGGACGGGATTACAGCTCTGATCGTAGAAGGGAATATCGTTGCAATTGACCTGCCGCAATCTGTCACGCTTGAGATCGTCGAAACAGCGCCCAGTATTAAGGGCGCCTCGGCTAATGCACGAAATAAACCTGCAACGCTATCAACGGGTCTTATCGTCCAGGTGCCGGAATACATAGAGCAGGGTGAGAGTATCAAGGTGAATACAACCAATGCCAACTTTATGTCGCGTGCCTGATGATTCGCGTTTCAGATATTCCTGAGAGTCAGATTGAATTTTCGGCGATCCGTGCCAGTGGTCCGGGTGGCCAGAACGTCAACAAGGTTTCGTCTGCTATTCATTTAAGATTCGATGTCAGGGCCTCCAGTTTACCGGAAGTTGTTAAGTCAAAACTTCTCAGGATGAGTGATGCCAGGATCAATACCGATGGTGTGATCGTCATCAAGGCTCAAAAATTCAGGAGCCAGGAAAAAAACAGATTAGAAGGCCTGGAGCGACTAGATGAGTTGCTTCAAAAATCCCAACATGTCCAGAAAGCCAGAAGGAAGACTCGCCCATCCAGGTCATCGGTGCGCAAGCGACTCGATGGCAAGAAGAAGCAGGGCTCAGTTAAAAAAAACCGTGGCAAAGTCGATGACTACTGAAGCCCAGCGTTGCGTTTCTCTTCGCTGAGCCACTCATCAGAGTTTCTACCGAACGGGATCATCACATGTTTTTGATAGTCCTGTCTTGCCGTTAGTCTTTGATAGTAAGCGCAAACGGCTGGCAGGGATGGTCTTTCGATGTCCATCATAAAGTAGCGATACAACATGGCGCCGATAGGAATATCGGCCATGGTGAGCGTATTTCCCACCAGGTAATCAGTTTGCGCAAGCTTCGTTTCCAGTTGTCGCAACAGGTGCGCGGTTTGTTGCTCACCTTTGGTGATCTGGTCCTGGCTGCTCTTTTCAGCAGGTACCCGAATTTTGTTCATAAAGATCATAAAGAACCCGCTTCCGAGCGTGCTGCATTGCCAGTCCATCCACTGATCAGCAAGGGCTGCATCTTTTAGGTTCGAGGGGCACAGTGATCCCGTTCCATATTGTCGCGCGAGGTAGCGGACACATGCATTGGATTCGTACAGCGTCAGTTCGCCGTCATCTATAGTAGGAACAACGGCATTCGGGTTCTTCGCTGTGTACTGATCATCTATGCCGAAGGAGCCCGCCATGTCATTTCTCTGGTAATCCAGGTCCAGCTCACCCAGCGTCCACATCACTTTTTGTACATTCATGGAATTGCGCCGCCCCCAAACGGTAATTTTGTGGGCGTGGGCGTTGGAGTTCATGTTTAGTTTATCCCCAGTTGTTGTTCTGCATATTTCTGGATGGATTTGTAATCGGCTTTGCCGTTGGGAGCACGGTTAAGGTTGTCCTTGGTTAGGATCATCTTGGGCAGTTTGTAGGCGGCGAGGTGTTTTCTAGAGAATTCCTTCAACGCCAGTTCATCGATCACGCAGCCTTCATTTGGCTGTACTACTGCAGTGATCGACTGCCCCCATTTTGCATCTTTCACGCCGACAACAAGTGCGTCAGCGACGGTTTCGTGGAACTTAAGGGCCTCTTCTACTTCCTCGGGATAAACTTTTTCACCGGCAGTGTTGATACAGTTGCTGCCACGACCGAGAAGCGTGAGTGATCCATCATCCTCGACACGAACCCAGTCGCCCGGTATCGAGTAGCGTACGCCATCAATGACCATGAATGTTTTGTCTGTTTTCTGCTGGTCCTTATAGTAACCGACAGGCAGAAAGCCCTTTACAGCGACCATGCCGGATTCACCGGTGCCCGGTTTCACTTCCATTAAATTTTCAGAGAAGACTGTGCAGTTTGGTCCAAGTGCAAACTTGGCGACATCAATGGTTTGATCTTTGGTCATCAAGGATGTTCCAAGACCTATCGCTTCTGATGATGAAAATGCATCGGACAGCAGGAGGTTTTCGTTGTGTTTTAAAAGCCCCGCCTTGATTTCCCGGGTCCACATTACACCTGAGGAATTGATCACGCCGACTGACGAGATATCGTATTTCCCAGGGTTCTCATCAAGCACTTCGAGCATCGGTCTGGCAAAAGCATCGCCAACAATGGTGACCTGGGTTATCTTGTGTTTAGTGATGTTTTCCAGGGCGAGTCCCGGCTCAAAACTTTTACTGGTGAGTGTGATGCACGTGCCACCTGCTGCCATCGCGCCGACCGCGGATAATAATCCCGTGCCGTGCATAATGGGTGGAAGGGGCAAGTTAACTGTTCTTGGACTGACCTTAAGCCGTTCCAATAACTCTGCCAGGTCCGCGCAGGGTGGAGTGCCCAGGCGCGGGTTGCCACCGGCGCCGAGCACCTGGAAAAGGTCACTGTGGCGCCACATGACACCTTTAGGCATCCCCGTCGTACCTCCGGTATAAAGGAATAACAGGTCATCGGCGCTGTGTTTGACGCCGGGAGATGAGCCGTCTCCATTGTTCGCCATATCTTCATAGCTGGACGCGTTTCCATTGTCCACGGCCAGCCAGTGCTTCACGCCTGGCAATTGGTTTTTTATTTCATCTACATAGTGCTGGAACTCTGAGTGGTAAACGACAACGGTCGCATCAGAGTTATCGATCAGGTAGATAAGTTCGTGCTCAATATACCGGTAGTTCACGTTTACATGTGTTAAACCGGCTTTGAAGCTGGCAGCTATTCCCTCGCTGTATTCAGGACAGTTCCGCATATAGAAAGCGATTTTTTCGCCAGGTTGAACACCACTGGCCAAAAGGTTGCGTGCGAGGTTGTTGGTTCTGCGGACGAAGTCCCCCCAGTTAGTCACTCGATCACCGTGAATCAATGCTGGCTGATCTTCTGGTGTGATTTTTTCTACAGCCTCAAGAATATCTCCGTAGCTCCACTGGTAGCTCATGGGTGTCTCCTGGTTTTGTTTTTATAGGGATGTTACTTTTCGGGAGCTATACACCGTCGTGGCTATTTCCCGTCAAGTTGTTGTCTTTTTTCTAACAGTATAACAATGGCGCATTCTATTGGTTCGCATGTGAAGTGTGGGGCGTGAGCTAGCTATATCGTGATTCTGTTACCGCATCCTTGTCGCCGGACTGAACGGCCTTGAGTGAGTCCTTTAGGTCTTTAAGGTATGTGTCTGTCACCTCTGCGTGAAATGGAGATAACATCAGATGTAGTGCTTTGGGGTCTGTTGTTAGGCTAGTAAACCATCCGCGGTTATACATTTGCTTGTAGATGGCGAATACATTCTCTGTAGGATGACTGAACGCAACGATACCGAGTTGAGGCTCGCCTAGTATATGGAATCCAAGCTGAATAACGCTCTTCTCAATCGCTTCGCGGGCATTGGTCACCAGTTTGTGTTTTGCGCGATAGCCTTCCACCCCAAGATAGTTCATTACAGCCCAGGCAGCAGAGATAGCCCCTCCGGGGCGTGTGCCCGCCAGTGTTGGCGTGACCATCCGCCCGCCGGGCCAGTCGGCGCAATCGAAGATCATGTGCTGTCGTAATGATTCGTCACTAAACAGAACGGTGGAGGCTCCCTTTGCGCAGTAACCATATTTGTGAAGGTCCGCTGACATGGATCGAACACCTGAGATTTCAAAATCAAAAGGAGGAACATCGCCCCCGTTCATTCGAACGAATGGTGCGATGTACCCGCCCACGCAAGCATCAACATGTAACCACAGGTTTTTTTGTTCCGCGAGTTCGCCGAGTTCGGTTATCGGGTCGATCAGACCATAAGGAAAACTGGGCGCAGAACCTACTAGCATAATTGTATTGTCGTCACAGGCCGCAGACATTGCGGCCACGTCTGCTAGTAAGTTGCCAGCCACAGGCACCCGGCGTAGTTCCAAGTTCATCATCATGGCGGCTTTATCGAAAGCTGGGTGAGCGGAGTAGGGTGCGACAATATTTAGGGTGCCAGCGGTATCTTTCGTTGCCCGGGCGTAGTCGCGTGACGCTTTCACTGCCATGCTAATGGAATCGGTGCCACCGGAGGTTATGTTACCGGCTGCATGCTCAGGGGCGTGAAGGAGGCTTAGTCCCATGCCAATGACTTCGTCTTCCATCTGCTTAAGGCTCGGGAAGGCGAGGGGGCCCAGTCCGTTCTCAGACATGTACATGGTGTACGCTTCTTTTTGAACCTTGGCGACGTCTTCACCGGCATTGAAAACATACACCGCTGTTTTACCTTCACGCCACTTTGCGTCGTTACCTCCGCGAATAATCATCTCGGCCCTGAGTGAATCCCAGTCAGTTCCGGTATCCGGCATGTTCTTCAGCATCATGATTCTCTATTCGGTTGTGTTTGCCAGGTACGGATTCGGATTTTCCAGGTTCTGGTACAAAATGCCGTCCTTCATCACGGTCAGGTTCTGATGATCCTGCAGTATCGTAATATCTTCTAGTGGGTTTCCATCAACAATCACCAGGTCGGCCAGGCTGCCTTCTTCCAATGTTCCAATACTGCCGTCGGGTTCAAATGCAAGCCCTCCGTTTCTGGTGGCACAAATTAGAGATTCCGCATTACTCATACCAAAATAGGTCACGAAATATTCCAGATCCTTCGCATAGGTTCCGTGGGGAGCAATGGAAATACCATAGTCTCCTCCGACAACCAGTTTGATGTCGGCGGTCCTGAGTTTCGCCACTGTGGCGACTGTGGCTTCTATTTCTGCCTCGTATCCCTGAGCGATAACGGTTTCGCGTGTCACGCCAATCGTTTCGCACTTCTCAAGGTAGGTGATTTCCCAGGCGATGGCAGGACCGACAAAAATCTCATCTTTCTTTGCTGCCAACAGTTCAACGGCTTCATCGTCCAGGTAATTGGCATGCCCAACGAAATCGACACCTGCTCGAACCGCTTGTTTGACGGCTGCGGCGGAACGAGCGTGGCACGCCACGCGCATTTTTCGCCGGTGTGCTTCGTCTACGATTGCATTCACCTCTTCGTCGGTGAATGACAGTTCACCCGGGGGGTTCTGGCTATTGATGGCTTCGCCATCAATAAATATTTTGACGATGTCGACACCTAATTTTCGCTGTTTTCTTACTGCCTGCCGAAGAGCCCAGGGGCCATCTGCGATCTGACTAAGACCGCCGCCGGAATCGACATTACTGGCGGTCGCACCGAGGTCTCGACCAGCGGCACGCAGCCTTGGGCCAATAATTTTTCCGGCGTTAATAGCATCTCGAAGGGCAACATCTATGCAGTACGTTGACCCGAAACTCACGGCAGAGGTAAAACCCGATGCCAGCATCAGCCGGGAATTTCGTACCGCAGTGACGGTTGCAGATTCGACATTCGTGTCACCAATCCCAAACGGACTGGCATCGGCGAATGACAAATGAGCATGAGTTTCTGTCATGCCAGGCATTATAAATTTCCCATTAACGTCATGATGAATAGTATCCGCAGGTGTGTTGGGTAATTTATCGCCTGGGCCTGCGTACTTAATTCGGTTTCCTTCCACCCAGACGGCACCGTGGGTGATCGCGTTGTGGTCTGTTGCAGTGAACAGGTTTGCGTTGGTAAATATCTGGTCCATGTCGTTATCCTGGGCTAGTCGCAATAGTTTTCGCGCGCTTAATCCTGAAGACTCTTAGTCTTGAAAGAATGCTTCCTTACGTTCTCCGTTCGGGCCGTAGACAGGTTCGCCTTTTTCGACCAGGTAAGCTTGGTTGACGCTTTCGACGACACCAGCCTGACCAAGAACTTCAACCATCTTGGCGTAGTTAGGATGTTCGAAATGTGCCGCCAGGGAGTCGCTGTCTTCCCATAATTCGTAAACCTGAATTCGGGTTGGGATAGAAGGATCGGGGGCGAAGCAATAGTCGTAACATCCTGCTTCTTCTTCCCGTGTCGCCAACTGCACATCCCGGGTAACTTCTACGGCCGTGTCTCTGGCTTCCTGTGTTTCAAATTTTAGTGCCGCTACAACAACAATCATGGTGACTCCTCTTATTGTAAAAAGTGCGATTAAAAAGGTGACGATAAGTGTCTGATCCTAAACTAATTGTGCCGCTGAAGTAAAAACTGTGGTGACTCACATATTACTGTAAATTCGCTGCGTGATTAGTGGTATAACCTAAAACTCAATCAGATGGTTATGAACCAAGCATGCTGAGATTTATTCTACTACTGCTGCTTTTTGTTGTCCTCATCGCAGTTGGTTCTGCTGTTGGAGTCTGCAGCTACTTAAGTCCTGAAGAAGAAGCCGTAAAAATAACATCCCCTTCCTCCGTGAGGACGCTGTCGACGGGCGACATTATTGGATTGCAAGGTAAGCACGGTGCACATGTCTGGCTGGGGATTCCGTATGCCCAGCCCCCGGTCGGTGACCTTAGGTGGAAGGCGCCGCTGAGGGCGTTACCATGGGAGGGGCGTAAGGAAATGCTAGGCTATGGTGCCCAGTGTCCTCAGCTACCGGTAATCGCAAATATTGACGCCGACAGGGCTTATGTTGGTGTTGAAGACTGCCTTCGACTGAATGTCTGGGCACCGACCTACCACAAAGATGGTGTCCCGACATCTGATGAGGCCTTACCTGTCATGTTTTGGATTCATGGGGGAGGTAACACCGTTGGAAGTGGTGGCAGTGATTTAGTCCAGATTTATGACGGCTCGATGATGGCTACCGAGCAAAAAGTGATCGTAGTCAGTGTCAACTATCGGTTGGGCCCAATGGGATGGTTTTTCCATGATGCCCTCAGGGAGACTTCAGGCACTCGGGAGGATGCCTCCGGGAACTACGGGACGCTGGACCTGATATCGGCGCTTGGTTGGGTTCAGGAGAACATTGCAGCGTTTGGCGGCAATCCAGCAAATGTCACCATTTATGGTGAATCCGCCGGTGGTTTTAATGTTCTCAGCCTGATGGCATCACCGCTGGCAAAAGGTTTGTTTCACAGAGCGATTGTCCAAAGCGGTGGCCTTAACATTTTTACCCGGGAGCAGGCGCAGGTTCCGTGGAAAAGTCAGGGTGATAATAACGTGATGACTTCGCAGGAAATGACCGCGAACTGGCTTGTTCGATCAGGGCGAGCACCGGGAAAATCGTCTGCGATTGTTATGCAGAGCGAACTCGAGGCGGAAGAACTCTCTAGCTGGATGAGGAATCTATCACTGCAGGACATTTTCGAAATTTTCGATGCCAGTTTTGCCGGCATGATTGATATGCCGCTTCTTATCGGGGATGGCTACGTTTTGCCGGAAATGTCTACCATCGAAATTTTTTCAGACCCAACTCTCTATGCAAATGTCCCGGTGATTCTTGGCACTAATCGTGATGAAGTCGCGCTCTTTATGGCGTTTCTTCCGGAATATGTTGATTCTGTTAATGGGTTTCCTACGACAATCAAAAACCCAACCGCCTACAGCAGAGATGTTAAGTACGGTAGCCAGTTCTGGCGAGTCCGGGGCGTTGACGAAATTGCCCAGGCAATCAGCCAGGACCAACCTGAGTCTGTGTTTTCCTATCGGTTCGATGCGGATGACTGGAGAAACCTGGGTTTCGTGGACTTTCAGAAGTTGTTTGGTGCTGCGCATGCTATCGAACTCTTTTTTGTCTTTGGGTATTTCCCCGACCCGATGAAGATTCTTTTTCCAGACTCAACGTTTGATGACCTGTCACTGCTCTCGAACTCAATGACGTCTTATTGGGCGCAATTTGCCCGTACAGGTAATCCTGGGTTCGGTGCTGATGGTCAGGAACGTCAATGGTTACCATGGATGACGGACGCCCCGGGTAACTTTATCGTGCTCGATACCGAGCTGGACGGTGGCATACGCATGGAACGGGAGGTTCTCACAAAAGAAGGATTGCGGGCAGGCTTCCTAGCTGAGGATTTTGGTTCACAGGACGAGAAATGCCAGAGTTATCGATCGGTGTTCCGCAACGCTGACTTTAACCAGACAGAGTACGAGTCACTCGGTTGCCAATAGACACGCTGCTCTATCAGAAAGGCTTCACATTACAGGCAGCCCTTGAGGTTTCTACAGTAGCAATAGGGCTGCCTGAGATTGCCGGTGACTATAACCAGCTATTGGTCTTTGGGCATGCTGGTTCTGGTTTTTGGAAATCGCTGGACGAACCACTGACAGGAAGCGACCCACTGGATTGCATGTCGATTAAAATGGTCGAAGATTTTCTTCAACGGATTGGTTGCGCGCATTATCTGGTTCTTTATCCATCCGCCGATCTTCAGATTGATTTGCGGGGGTTGGGGAAACAACTGGGCTGGCATGCTGATTCGGCGCTGGGGATCGGGATTAATGCCATTCATGGAACCTGGTTTGCTTACAGGGTCGTCGTGCTGGCGAATACCTTTTATGAAACTCATGATGAGACTCAGACTAACAACGTAGTGGAGGCGCCCTGCGGCAAATGTATCACCAGACCATGTGTTGAAGCATGCCCGGTTGGTGCCCCCGGGGTTACGTTTGATTTGCAGGCTTGTATGGGCGAAAGGGTAAGGGAGGGGTCAGCCTGTGCATATCAGTGCCTCGCGCGAAATGCCTGTCCGGTTGGTACCGAACATCGATACGATCAGGACCAGATGCGATACCACTACCAGAAATCGCTGCAACTCATTCAATCTAACAATTTGACATAGGTACGTCAGGCCGGGGTTAAAACCACCTTTGAATTTTCGGTTTCATGTACTCACAGGTGTTCCAGCAATTCGCTGATCTTGTATGCTCTGGAACTTTACCCCGAGGCTTTGCTCCCGTTCCTTACTCCGGTTCTTTACTTCGATCCGAAAACTCAAGCTACCAATAGATATTCGTCGTAGGTGCCTTGGAAGTCCGTAACTTCCCGGTCTTTGATCTCCATGACGCGGGTAGCGATCGTTGAAACAAATTCCCGGTCGTGGCTGACAAATATCAAGGTGCCATCGTATTGCATTAACGCTTGATTGAGAGCGTCAATTGCTTCCATATCCATATGGTTAGTTGGCTCATCCATGATTAAAACATTGGCATTGGATAACATCAGTTTGCCAAACATCAGCCGGTTCTTCTCCCCACCGGAGCAAACCCTTACCTTTTTGTTGGCATCGTCGGCAGTGAACAGCAAACGCCCGAGCATGCCTCGAATCATCAGGTCGTCGTGGCGAGGTTGACGCCACTGCGCCATCCAGTCAAACAAGGTTAAGTCGGATTCGAAATCTTCAGTGCTATCTTGCGGACAATAGGCAACGGTAGCGTTTTCTGCCCACTGAACTTTACCGGTGTTCGCAGTGATCTCATTCATCAGGCAACGCAGGTAGGTCGTTTTACCCACACCATTTTCACCGATGACTGCCAATCGAGCGCCTGCTTCCAAAATCATATTGCCTTCGGAGAACAACAAACCATCATCGAACCCGTGTGCTAGATCTTCTAATACAAGTGCCTGACGGTGTAGTTGCTTATCTTGCTTGAAACTAATGGAGGGCGTCATTCGGCTCGAAGGTTTAACTTCGTCGAGTTCAATTTTGTCCAGTTTTTTCGCGCGGGAACTGGCTTGCTTTGCCTTGGATGCATTGGCAGAGAAACGCGCCACGAATCCTTGCAACTCTTCAATTTCAGCACTCTTTTTTGAGTTCTCGGTTAACAGCTGTTTTCGGATTAGAGATGACGCTTCTACAAAGCTTTCATAGTTGCCCGGATAAATCCGCAGTTCGCCGTAGTCAATATCGGCCATATGCGTGCAAACAGAGTTAAGAAAGTGACGATCGTGAGAAATGACAATCATGGTGCATTTACGTTCGTTCAGTACTTTCGCTAGCCAGCTAATACTGTGAATGTCCAGATTGTTGGTAGGTTCGTCCAGCAGTAAAATGTCCGGATTTGAAAACAACGCCTGTGCTAGCAGCACACGTAGCTTGCAACCCGGTGCCACCTCGCTCATCAAATCGTAGTGTAAGTTTTCGTGAATGCCAGCCTCAATCAAAAGCTCACCAGCCCTGCTTTCCGCCGTGTATCCGTCAAGTTCCGCGAATTCGACCTCAAGGTCGGCGACTTTCATGCCTTCGGCTTCGCTCATTTGTGGCAATCCGTAGATTCGATCTCGTTCCTTTTTGATGCTCCAAAGCTTAGCGTCACCCATAATTACTGCATCCACGACACTGTACTCCTCAAAGGCGAACTGATCTTGACTTAAAGTACCCACCCTATTACCCGGCGTAATCGAAATATTGCCGGAGCTGGGTGTAAGTTCACCGCTCAGGATCTTCATAAAGGTTGATTTGCCACAGCCATTGGCCCCAATCAACCCGTAACGGTTACCGTGGCCGAACTGAGCCGAGATATTTTCAAATAGTGGCGCAGCGCCAAATTGCATGGTGATATTTGCGGTGGTGATCAAGGTATATCCTGGGTGCTTAAAATGGATGAAACAAGAACGTTATTTCACATGATGACGGGCTTGAGCGCGCGCATACTATAGCTTTACGTTGCGAAAGTCGAACGCATGCGCTCCAGTTACACTGCAGTCATCGACCAACCAGCCGAACTCCAGGGCCTGTTGTCGAAAAGGTTTCTAACCCGGTAATTTTCCTGGGCCACAGAAAGTTGTACCGCTTCTATCAAGCAACGGCACTACTCTATGGTTGACTGCCGGTTAATTAGGCAGTACCTTTCAGCGTTGTGGTGCGGTCACCACAACGCTGAGGTTTACTTCTAACTGCTTGTAAAGTTACCAGCGCGTTTCTCAGCGACAGCTTTTATACCTTCCTTGTGGTCGCTAGTCTGTTGCAGCCATTTTTGTTCACGACTTTCAATGGTCGTCACATCGTTAACCGCTTCAGCGATGTTAGGACGCATTTGTTCGCGAACTGAAAGAAGCGCTAATGGTGCGTTTTCTGCTATCTCCTGAGCCAGCTCAATCGCAGCGGAACGGACATTGTCGGTGTCGGTATAGATGTCGCCTAGTCCCCACTCCTGTGCGGTTTCACCGTTGATTCGCTTGCCAGTCAGAAACATCAGGTTGGCTTTTTGCGCTCCGACGATTCGCTCCAGTGTATGAGTCAGTCCGAATCCTGGTGTGAATCCAAGCTTCACGAAATTGGCAGTCATGCGGGTTGCAGGACACACGACTCTGAAATCAGCCATCAATGCCAAGCCAAAACCGCCGCCAACAGCGGCGCCTTGAACCGCGGCGATGACGGGTTTGTTGCATCGAAACAGGCGAACTGCTTCGTCATACAGCGGGTTGCGATCACTTTCGGTTCGCTGCTCGAGCTCCGCAGCCCGAACTGATGAGCCAAAGTTCGCGCCGGCACAGAAGTGTTTGCCTTCTGAACACAGAACTATCGCCCGAATATCGTTCTGTTTATCGATGTCTTCGAAACAGGTGGCCAAGTCCTTGATCAACTGATGGTCAAAAAAGTTATTGGGTGGTCGTTTGATCTCGCACTGCGCTACATGGCCGTCGAGCCGTGTAACCGTGACGTCTCCGTATAGATCTTTCATTTAATTATCCTTTCGCAATTTAAAATGGGAATTATTCAAATGCTCGCTTCGTAGGCTGTATGCCCCTGGGCCATTTTTCGAAGTTTTCGGCTACTTTTTCGCCGATTTCTGCGACTGTCCATGGGCCATCGGTGTTGTCCTTCACCGCAACATCATGCGCCTGCCAGGAAATTAACTGCACGCTATTACCTGCAACCATGAATTGCCGTCCGGTGACTTCTTTTGCATCGTCAGAACCAAGCCAGACGACCAGCGGTGATACCTTATCTGCCGAGAGCAGCTCTTCCATGTTCTGGCCTTCCGGGAAAATGTCGCTGGTCAACCGAGACCAGGCAGCAGGTGCGAGTGTGTTAACCCTGATGTTGTATTTGAGGCCTTCCTGGAACAGGCAGCGGGCGAAACCGGCGATACCCGCTTTGGCCGCGCCATAATTTGTCTGTCCGAAATTACCCAGTAGCCCGGAGGTAGAAGAAGTAACAACGATGCTGCCGCCATGTCCCTGTTCCATCATCTGGTGATAGGCCGCTTTAACAGTCAGGTAGGTGCCTCGCAGGTGGACATCTATAACGACATCCCACATAGCGTTGTCCATATTCTTGAATGACTTGTCTCGGAGGATACCGGCATTGGCAATCAGGAAATCTAGTTTCCCAAAGTTGTCGACGGCGCACTTGACCATATTGTTGGCATCTTCTTCGTTAGCGACATTGCCGTAGTCAGCTACCGCCTGGCCTCCCATCGCTTTGATTTTCTCGACGACTAGGTCAGCCATCGATGCGCTACCGCCTGTTCCATCGCGTGCTCCACCCAGATCGTTTACCACAACTGATGCGCCTTCTTTGGCGAGCAAGAGCGCGTGGGTTTCGCCCAATCCCCCGCCAGCCCCGGTTACAAGTGCGACTTTACCGTCTAACATTCCCATAAGGATTTCCCCTGATTTTTTGAAAAAGATGAAAAATTGAAGGCCGAAAGTAAATCATATCGGCTGGTTTAAGACCAGTTTCACGCAGTATTTCGGGGTGTTGCCCTGGGTGTGGGGAAAGTGTATGTGTGTCCTTGCTTCGCCCATGAGTGGAATCCCGCGTCTTTAGCTTGTTGCCTGAAGTTTTGCCATTCATCGCCGTAATGCATCAGAACGATTTTCTTTCTCAGCCGTTTTGGTAGGGTGCAGAGTTCGTCAATCGATGTGTGAACTCCGCCGGTAAACAGCTGGCAGTCGTGAAAAATAACCTCAAAATTGAAGCGTTTGTCATAGCCTTCGACGAACTCCCGGTCGAATTGCGTATCTGAAGTGAAGAAAATGCGATCATCTATGATGACCCCACAACTCCAGGCACATTCACGCCAGGATGTTGCGTTGTCAGGGAAATGCAGCGTTCGAGGCATCTTGATGTTGATATTGCCGACATTGGTTTCGAAAGTTTCTCGCGGGTAACCGGTAAGCTTTTTCGGTCTCTGCGTATTCCAGAGGTCGCCGAAAGTTAGTCGCCCATTTTCGGATATTTCGCTACCTCCGCGAAGGCTCTGTTCCCATAGTATTTTCTCGTAGGATTTGCTGATGACCATGTTGGGCTTTTGCTGCAGCACGTATCTTGCGAATAGCTGTACTTCCTCGAGCCCTCCGATATGGTCTGCATGGCTGTGGGTGATGAGATAATTCTGGATCTGTGAAAAGTGGAGACCAGCTTCATGTAACGCCTGGGAACACCGGGTTCCGCAGTCGATTAGCAAGTGGTGGTGTCCTTTGGTGATCAGCAGGTTGTTCTGGTAGAGGTTTCTCGCAAAGGCGGCACCGCAACCCACAAAGTATAGGGACAGATCACCCTTGGTTACGAGCGGAACGGGATTTGTTGGTTTGCGAGAAATTTTCATTGTTTAGACCAAATGAGCCGTCTCAGTTTACCCAATTAGTGATGCTTGTCATCGACTGTTTATAGCGTTTGACAAGCTACGCCCGCTACGCAGACAATGATGATTCGTTGATGTAAGTGGAGTCGTTATGTCAATATTTGGTGATAAATGCGCGAGATGTGGTTCGAAAACCCGACACGAAGTCGATGGAAAGGCGACCTGTGTAGCATGTGATAATGAAATGCAGCTTCTGGTAGAGGCCAAAGGCGAAGAACTTCATCTATGCCCGTTTGATGGCGCGACCATGTCAAAAGAGATCGCGCACATGATTGTGGTGGACCGTTGTCCTACCTGACAGGGCGTGTGGCTGGATGGAGGTGAATTAGAGCGATTAAAAGGTGGCTTTGAAGCAAGCGCACTCATGGCAAGGGCTAGTGGGTTCACTTTACCTTTTGGGTAAACCACGTTGATACAGCCTGTGATTAGCTCCCGTGAATGGCTCTCATGAATAGCTCTTATGGATAGATCTTATGGATACATTTGCAAAAGCTCAATCACTCTTACCTGATATCATTGACCTGCGGCGCAGGATTCATGCTAATCCAGAGTTGGGGAATGATCTTCCTGAGACGACTGCGGCAGTGTTGAATGCGATTAGCGATCTTGATCTTGAAATACGTAAAAGCGAACGCACAACCGGTATTGTTGCGACGTTACAAGGCGCGAAACCAGGTCGGCGGATACTGCTTAGGGGAGATATGGATGCGCTGCCCATGCCCGAAGACAATGACCTCACATTTGCATCAAAAAACCCCGGGGTTATGCACGCTTGCGGACACGATTCCCACACGGCGATGCTCGTGGGTGCAGCGAAAGTACTGAAACAACATCAGAACGAATTGGCTGGCAGCGTCGATTTCTTTTTCCAAACCGGGGAAGAAGGTTTTTTTGGCGCTCGTGAAGCGTTGGAAGAAGGGTTGTTTGACGCACCGAATTCCCCGGATGCGGTATTTGCGCTGCACATTACCCCATTACTGGATGCCGGTGTCTTCACAGGGCGACCTGGGCCTCTACTTGCAGCAGCAGATACCTTTGAAATGACAGTTCGGGGCAAGGGCGGACACGCCTCTATGCCGCACGATTGCCTGGACCCGATTCCAGTTGCCTGCGAGATCGTCCAGGCGTTTCAGACATTTGTCACCCGGAGGGTGCCGGCTTTTGATCCCATCGTTCTCACCACCACAAAGATTGAGGCGGGAACGACCTCCAATGTGATTCCGGAAGTTGCCAATGTGCTCGGTACTATTCGGTCGACATCTGAAAAATCCAGGGCGCTGGCCCACGTTGGGCTCGACCGGCTTGCAACTAAGATCGGTGAAGCGCACGAGATGGAGGTCGAATTCAAGATCAGCCAAGGCTACCCTGTGACGGTCAACGAAGGCGCCTTTACAGAATTCGCTGCCCAGACCGTGCGAGAGTTGTTTGGTGAGAATGCCTATCGGCCGATGCGATCACCCATGATGGGGGCCGAGGATTTCTCCTATCTATTACAGCGATTCCCAGGGGCCATGTTGTTTTTGGGGGTTAAACCAGAAGACCCGTCGCTAGCTGCTCCTTGCCATTCGAATCGAATGATCCTGAACGAATCAGCTATGGCCCATGGGGCAGCGTTACACGCGCAGGTGGCCAGGAATTTTTTGACTGTAACGAAGCTCTAACAAAGACCTTGATCAGAGGTTCGCAATCTTGCTGGTTGTTGAAATCACTGCTTTGCTATTGATGGCGGGGGTGTCAATTACCGGAAGCGCCTGCTTCGAAGAGGTTGCCGTACTTTCCCCTATGGTGAAACTGCCTTTGTCCGCCTGAACCAGAAGCTGGTTCTTATTAGCGGTTACGAAACCCTTGATACGAATGATTTATGGCTAGGGCGACTCCAAAAAGTCACAGAGCCGGACCATCGATATGTTCCCAGGTTCGATCCAGTGCGCCAATGAGATCGTTATTAATCGTGGAGCAGAGTGGTTTTACAGGCACCAAGATAACCGCAAAGAAGTGTGGCTGGTATCACGTCCCAAAAAAGTTCGAGTTCATGTCCCTTTCCTCAGGCTGTCTTCGACAGGTGGACCTGATCTCCTGTATGGATCTTGCCGGGTTTGATCACCTGACCATAAATACCCAGCTTGTGATGATTTTCCTGCACCAGAGCCCTCATTATTTGTGGCGCTTTTCCCAGGTCCTGAAAGGCAATTGTCGTCATCACGCATCTGGGGCACGGAAGGGTGAGTTTAATAATAGCATCGCCAATCTCGAGGAACCGGTCTCTCCATTGCTCCTCAATGAAATCTGCTTCAAGTTCGTCTGCATCTATTACCAGGTTTGGGCGGAAGCGACGCTCATCGATAACAGCTCCCTTTGTTACCTGTTGCAGTCGGTTTAACGAGTTGGTGGTTAGCACCAGTAGCGGGTAGGCATCGAAGAAGGTGCCGGGTGGTGTGCTGAACTCAAAGGATGAGTCTGGAAATTCCGAGAAATCCGGGAAGGCTTCGCCCTCTTCCAGGCCCAGTACGTTCCGGATTTCTTCGATGGGTTGGTGTTCGGTTGAGCGTCGATAATATTCGAGGTTGTCGTCGGGTCTTAACTTGTCGAGTGTGATTTTAGTGCCAAGTTCCGTCGCCAGAAGCGCTTCGAGGTTCGAGTCCTCCGAGTTCACGGCAGTATTGCCTATCTCCAGGGTAACCGGAGGAATGTTGATGCCGTCTGGTTCTGAGTCGTACCGGGCCGAGTAGCCCATTAGTTGGGCATACTTCTTTGCACTACAGATTGATTTACCGTCGTGCAGTGCATAACTTCGGTCACCAACAACACCATGTTGGCTAAGCGGGGTTTGCGTGAGAGATTCTCCACCCATCGACTTGATGGGATATCTCCAGATTGATTTAATTTTCATTTATCTTTTCCATTTATTTTTTCCATGAAGGCGATAAGGTCTGCTGCAGAGATTTCCGGGACTTCCTCCATTGGGATGTGTCCAACTCCGTCATAGTAGGCTGTTGAGATGCTTGGAATCAGCGTCTCGTACCCTGACGCGAAAGCAAACGGGGCTACCGCATCTTCTTTTCCCCACATCAGGAGTGTTGGGGCCTTAATTTGGGCAAGGTCCTGGGTCTGGTACTTTTCGTCGTCGGTTGCAGAAAAGCGTTTCATCGTGGCTTTTCGGGTACCTTGCCTTAAGGCAAGATCGTAGTAGCGCATGACCATCGTTTCTGTGACGACCGCCTGTTGATGAAAAGCCGCTTCTAATCCTTGAGATACAAAATAATAGGGATCTATTACTTCACCTATTGCTCGAAACCAGGGGTTCTTGAGCAGTCGAAACGCCAGCACACCCTGCGAATCGGCATTCTGGAATCTCTTTCCCATGAAACCAGATGAATCGATCAATACAAGGCCAGTGATCTTTTTGGGGTGATCCAGGGCATAGCGGAGTGCGATGCTGCCGCCCATCGAATTTCCGCCAATAACGAAGTGTTCCAGCCCCAGCTTGTTTGCCAACTCATGCACCACTTGAACCATGGCATCTCTCGAATAGTTACCTGATGGGATAGCACCTGTCAGTCCGTGACCTGGAAGGTCGATGGTGACAACCCTGAATTTGTCTTCCAGCCTTGTTACCCAGGGCTCGAAAGTATGCAGGGAAGCGTTTGACCCATGCAACAGTATGATAGGTGGAGCTTGTCTGCGGCCTTCATCCCGATAATGCACACGTCCAAGATCACCTAGTTCCAAAAATTGTGAATCAGCGCTGGTATATCTTGCATCAACGACGTCAGTAGGGATGTCCCCTTGAAAAAGAATAATCGCTGAACATCCCAGCAGAAAAATGGAAATCAGGATAAAATATTTCAATAATTTCATTGTGTTATGCAGGCGACTACGAGGCTCAGGCTAGCATACCCGATGTCCCCCCGGCGCTAAAGACAGCGCTAAAGATAGGGATAAAGCTTGTAGTTCGGAAATCGAGGGGTAGTATCTGTCTCCCTGCTTGAGGAATTGAGTATCGTGGCACCAGCACTGGCAAGAGTCCAAGAAGAAGACGAAGCGGTCGGAAGGCTTATTCTGGAAGCACTGGACGTGATTCGTTCTGATGACTTTGATCGGTATTTTGACCTGTTCACGGATGATGCTGTGTGGATGATGCCATCCAGCCTCAAAGACGTTCACCAGGCCGAGGCTCGTTCTTTTTATCGCTTCACCCGAAAATTCAGGTTTGACCAGGAAATTGCGGTAGATGAAGTGGTGGTTTCTGGCGATTCTGCCTACGTCAGGGTGAGCTTCGACGGGTATCTTAGGCCTAAGGTCGATGATGGGTCTCTGCCCTTGAGATCTGTTAGCCGGCATATCTGGATTTTAAAAAAGCAAAGTAACGGTACCTGGAAGATCGCGAGAGATATCTGGAATACACCGAAAGCAGCCAGGTAGCGAATAAGCAAGCCCGATTGATGCGAGCAGTCTGACCTGGCATTTTCCTCCTGGAACAAAACGGAATCACCGGTATAACGTTGGCGCGGTTAGATGACCCCAATGTCATTCCTTTGTGGTTTGGTGAAGGTGATCTTGTGACTCCAGCGATTATTTAAATAAGCGCTATGATGTGGCCATCGATGAAGAAAGGATATCGGTTCCTGGTTCATCGATGCTATGCCTCACAAACGTTATCTAGCTGAAGGGAGTTGCCTGGGCAGCTTTTTCCGTTAGCGCTCTTCCGTCTATTTTTCTGGTGCCTGGTTGGGTGACTAAAACCCAGAGCAGGTACGCGACAAAAATTGTGGTACTGATACTGATGCCAACCGATGGATTGCTTTCGTTGGCAATAGTGCCGACCAACAGTGCGCCCAGCGGAAACAGGCTATAGGAAATACCGTGGAAACCCATCACACGACCACGCAGTTGTTCGGGCACTTCCAACTGCAGGATCGTGGTCGTTGTCACCATAAAAATCGAGCTGAATATGGAAGCTGAAAAAAGTATGCCCAGCGCGAAGTAGAATGCACCGGCGATACCCAGCCAGCAGACCAGCGCGAACAGGTAGACAAAAACACAGAAAATAAGTGCTGAGAGCAACATCGCAAGGCCCAACCTGGGAGATTTTTGTAACGACCCGGATATAACCGTTCCAATGACGGCGCCGACGCCTGTAATGGACAAAAGGTAACCATAGCCTTTTTCGTCAACATTCAGCATGTCGGCGAAAGCGGGCATTAGCGGCATATAGGAGCTGGCGAAGAAGAAAACGGCATAGGACAGGCTTATCAGGATCAGGAAATTCCTGTTGGTCATGATGAAACGGATACCCTCAACAATCTGGCGACGTGTTGATTGCTGGGTGGCAGCGTTGGAGGAGGGTGCTACCTTAAGGGTTAGGAGGATCAGGAACATCAGGAAAAACCCGGCGCTGCAGAAGGCAAAGAGCAGCCATGTGTCACTGATGGCAATGATCAGTCCGCCGAGTGCAGGCATCACCATCCGGGTGGCCTGCCAGATCACCGTGGTTAGTGCCACGGCACTCATCATATCCTTTCGCTCAATGAGCGAGGGAAAGATAGATTGCCTGGCAGGCCAATCAAACCCTGTGATGACAGAGATAGCGCCTGCGATTGCGATCACCTGCCAGACTTGAACAATGCCTGCCCAGTCAAGGTACGCGAGTAGCGCCAGCAGCACTGCTATTAACACTGAGGTGACAATCAGCAACATGCGCTTATCGATCTGGTCAGCTAGTGCCCCACCGAACAATGTGGTGACGATAGCGGGTAGGCCCGCCGCTGCGCCTAGATAGCCTAGCGAGAGGCTACTGCTTGACAGTTCATAGACGAGCCACCCCAATCCCATGATCTGTAATTGGGTTGCGCCTACAGAAGTAAACGAACCCAACCAGAACTTAAGGAACTGTTTGTGCCTGAGGGCGGTAAATTGATGTGCGAGCACGAAACCATCGCTTGCGGGGAACGAGGGGCGACTATACCAGAATGCCTTGAATGCAGGATGTCGTCGCTGCACACTGAGTACCTTTGCTAGGCGGGAAAACAATCATGGCTATCAAAACCATCGTTAGAGGTTCGGGAAAGTTTCTCTATGACAACTTTCCATTTTTCTGAGGCAGTAGAAAGCGACGGGTTTCTTCTATGCTCCGGGATCATCGGGACGGGGCAGGCAGGGGAAGTGCCCGACCGACATCCGCGAAGAATTTGATAACGCCTGGTCCGATGTTATTTCTCTGCTTAAGGAAGCGGGAGCTGATGCAAGCCACATCGTCGAGTACACCAGCTACCATGTTGGATTACAGGCTGGTATGGCGGCTTTCATGGAAGTCCGCGATAAATATCTCCGTGAACCCTGGCCTGCATGGACCGCGATCGGCATCACTGAATTGGCGGTGCCGGGTGCTCATGTAGAGATCAGGGTTACTGCGAAGCTGCCCTGATAGGGTATTGCTTTTCCACTTGAGTGTGCACCTTTAGTCCCTTGGCGGACCAGTCTTTCAGGCCATACAGCCTGTTAAACGAACCGTCAGTCGGAGGAATTAGTAATTACTCACAAAGTAAATTGTGTAGTGGCAACTAAAAGGGTAAATATGTCATAGATAGAAGTGTTGATTGCATCTAAAAGGGTTGTTAGCAGACATGGTGAGCCGTCAGAATATAGAACTGCCTTCAGGGGCGTCTACCGCGACAAATGATGTTGCGGTTAATACCGCTGAGCACGCTGTTGAATGGGCCGTCAACGACCATCCTGCAATCTACCTGCCAGATACTTCATTCCTACTGGAAGGTCAGTTCGAAAGAGTCGGGTTCGATCTTGTTATCACGAACCCGGACGGTGTGGTTTTTGTCGTAGCTGACTATTTCTCTTTTACCCCTCCTCCCAACTTAATGCTTCCCGACGGGATCGGCCTGTCTCCAGAAATGGTGGCAGAGTTCCTGCATCTCCCTTTTGACGGTTTGATGTTTGCGGGGGAAGCGACCAGCGCTAATGCGCTGGAGAAAATTGGTGAAGTAACGATTTCTATCGGTGATGTTCGGGTGAAGCGAATAGGCGACGATGGTGAGACAGTAGAAGTTAGTCTTAAAAGGGGCGATGCCCTTTTTAAGGGCGATGAACTTATTACGGGTGACCGAGCCTTTGTAAAAGTGAGAATGCTTGATGGGACCCAGTTTAACCTTGGCAAGAATGCGCGGGCTTCGCTAACGGAATTTCAATACGATGAATCAGCAAAGCTAGGGCAGTTTGAAGCCACTGTTCTCCGAGGTGGGTTTCACTACAAAAGTGGCAAGATCGGTAAATTCGCTGCAAGCGGTCGCGCTCACTCTAAAATTAGTACGCCATCAGCGGTTATTGGAATTCGAGGTAGCGAGGCTGATGGCTTTGTTGCGGAGGATGGCCAATTAGTGCTGAAGCACATTTCCGGTCAGTTCGAGGTGTCGGACATCAACGGCAATCTGGTTGGTATTTTGGATAGCCCGGAGAACGCGTTGGTTGTCTTCTCTGATGGTTCTGGGCAAGTCACCCCGTTGGCGCAATTATCGCCCGAATTGAATAGGGCGCTAAATGAGTACACGCAGGGGGCAGAGGCGGCGGAGGCGTTAGAGGCAGAAGCAGAGGCGGCGGAGGCAGAAGCAGAAGCAGAGGCGGCGGAGGCAGAAGCGAGCAAGGCGGCGGAGGCAGGCAGAAGCAGAAGCAGAGGCGGCGGAGGAGCAGAAGCAGCAGCAGAAGCAGAGGCGGCGGAGGCAGAAGCAGACAGCAGAAGCGAGAAGCAGAAGCAGGCGAGCGGAGGAGGCAGAAGCAGAAGCAGAGGCGGCGGAGGCACGAAGCAGAAGCCGAGGCGGCGAGAAGAGCAGCAGCGAGAAGCAGAGGCGGCGGAGGCGAGAGAAGCAGCAGCAGAGGCGGCGGAGGCAGCAGAGGCGCAGACGAGAGCAGAGGCGGCGGAGGCGAGAGAGCAGAAGCCGAGGCGGCGGAGGCAGAGCCGAAGCAGAAGCAGAGGCGGCGAGCGGAAGCAGAGGCGGCGGAGGCAGCAGAGGCGGCGTTAGCGGCAGATGCAGCGGCGGCAGCGGAAGATGAGCCGTCAGCGGAAGAGAGCCCTCAGCGGATGAAGAGCCCTCAGCGGATGAAGAGCCCTCAGCGGATGGAGAGCCCTCAGCGGATGGAGAGCCCTCAGCGGATGGAGAGCCCTCAGCGGATGGAGAGCCCTCAGCGGATGGAGAGCCCTCAGCGGATGGAGAGCCCTCAGCGGATGGAGAGCCCTCAGCGGATGGAGAGCCCTCAGCGGATGGAGAGCCCTCAGCGGATGGAGAGCCCTCAGCGGATGGAGAGCCCTCAGCGGATGGAGAGCCCTCAGCGGATGGAGAGCCCTCAGCGGATGGAGAGCCCTCAGCGGATGGAGAGCCCTCAGCGGATGAGAGCCCCCAGGCGATGAGCCCGCCGGTGATGAACAGCCTTGCCAGGTGATGAACCCCAGGCGATGGTCCGCAGGTGATGAACCCCGAGGCGATATGGTCCCAGGTGATGAACCCCCAGGCGATATGGTTCCAGGTGATGAACCCCCAGGCGATGCGCCGGCCGGTGATGAACCCCCAGGCGATATGGTTCCAGGTGATGAACCCCCAGGCGATGCGCCGGCCGGTGATGAACCCCCAGGCGATATGGTTCCAGGTGATGAACCCCCAGGCGATGCGCCGCGCCAGGTGATGAACCCCGAGGCGATATGGTTCCAGGTGATGAACCCCCAGGCGATGCGCCCGCCGGTGATGAACCCCGAGGCGATATGGTCCCAGGTGATGAACCCCGAGGCGATATGGTCCCAGGTGATGAACCCCGAGGCGATATGGTCCCAGGTGATGAACCCCGAGGCGATATGGTCCCAGGTGATGAACCCCGAGGCGATATGGTCCCAGGTGATGAACCCCGAGCCGATGGCCTCCCTGGGGATGAGCCCCCTACGGGAAATGAGGACCCTGGGAGAACTGAGTTTTCAGCGGGAGATGAGCCCCCTACGGGAAATGAGGACCCTGGGAGAACTGAGTTTTCAGCGGGAGATGAGCCCCCTGCGGGAACTGAGGACCCTGGGAGAACTGAGTTTTCATCGGGAGATGAGCCCCCTACGGGAAATGAGGACCCTGGGAGAACTGAGTTTTCATCGGGAGATGAGCCCCCTACGGGAAATGAGGACCCTGGGAGAACTGAGTTTTCATCGGGAGATGAGCCCCCTACGGGAACTGAGGACCCTGGGAGAACTGAATTTTCATCGGGAGATGAGCCCCCTAGGGGAACTGAGGACCCTAGGAGAACTGAGTTTTCATCGGGAGATGAGCCCCTGGGAACTGAGGACCCTGGGAGAACTGAGGACCCTGGGAGAACTGAGTTTTCATCGGGAACTGAGGACCCTGGGAGAACTGAGTTTTCATCGGGAACTGAGGACCCTGGGAGAACTGAGTTTTCATCGGGAGATGAGCCCCCTACGGGAAACTGAGGACCCTGGGAGAACTGAATTTTCATCGGGAGATGAGCCGCCTAGGGGAACTGAGGACCCTGGGAGAACTGAGTTTTCATCGGGAACTGAGGACCCTGGGAGAACTGAGTTTTCATCGGGAACTGAGGACCCCAGCAGGAGAACTGAGTTTTCATCGGGAAACTGAGCGATCCAGCGGGGAACTGAATTTTCATCGGGAGATGAGCCCCCTAGCGAGAACTGAAGAACCACCGCGGGATTTTTTCGAGTCAACTCCGCCACCTGAGCTAGTAGAAGACGTGCCCCGCGACGACGCGCCCCCTGCGGAAGATGAACGTGATTTTGATGGTGATGGTATTCCGGACGATGCCGATGCATTCCCGGATGATTCATCTGAAACGATTGATAGCGATGGCGATGGTGTGGGCGAAATGCGATGCATTCCCAAATGATCAGATGAAAATTTTGATTTTGATGGCGATGGTGTGGGTGATAATGCCGATGCATTCCCGGATGATTCATCTGAAACGATTGATAGCGATGGCGATGGTGTGGGCGATAATGCCGATACCTCTCCGGGTGATCAACCGCCACGGGATGATGAAAAGTCTCCGGGTGACGAGCCTAAGCCGGGTGAAGAGCCTAAGCCGGGAGAACAGCCTCCACCGGGTGAAGAGCCTAAGCCGGGTGACGGGTGAAGCGCCTCAGCCGGGTGAAGAGCCTAAGCCGGGAGAACAGCCTCCACCGGGTGAAGAGCCTAAGCCGGGTGACGAGCGCCCGCCGGGTGAAGAGCCTAAGCCGGGAGAACAGCCTCCACCGGGTGAAGAGCCTAAGCCGGGTGACGAGCGCCCGCCGGGTGAAGAGCCTAAGCCGGGAGAACAGCCTCCACCGGGTGAAGAGCCTAAGCCGGGAGAACAGCCTCCACCGGGTGAAGAGCCTAAGCCGGGAGAACAGCCTCCACCGGGTGACGAGCCTAAGCCGGGAGAACAGCCTCCACCGGGTGACGAGCGCCCGCCGGGTGAAGAGCCTAAACCGGGAGAACAGCCTCCACCGGGTGAAGAGCCTAAGCCGGGAGAACAGCCTCCACCGGGTGACGAGCGCCCGCCGGGTGAAGAGCCTAAACCGGGAGAACAGCCTCCACCGGGTGACGAGCGCCCGCCGGGTGAAGAGCCTAAACCGGGAGAACAGCCTCCACCGGGTGACGAGCGCCCGCCGGGTGAAGAGCCTAAACCGGGAGAACAGCCTCCACCGGGTGACGAGCCCCCGCCGGGTGAAGAGCCTAAGCCGGGAGAACAGCCTCCACCGGGTGACGAGCGCCCGCCGGAAGGCGAGCCACCCGATGAGGAAGAATCTGACGATAGGCCTCCAGTAGCCAATGACGACTTGGTACAGACGGTATTTGCTGGCAGTTCCCAAACTTTTACTAGCGCTGACGTTGCGTCAGGAATTCTTGCAAATGATTTTGATCCCGACGAGGGAGATGTTCCTGAACTCCAGAGCATAGCGCCGGTTGGGTCGCTCGGGGGAACAATTACTTTGAATGCGGATGGCGGAGGCGTATATCGGCCGGATGCCCTAGTGTTGGCTGATTTAGCGCCGGGGGAAACGGTAACGGAGTCTTTTTCCTACACCATTATCTCGAACGGAAAGACAGCAAGCGCCACTATTACAATAGAGCTAACGGGGCCTGAAGAAGATTCACCGCCCAACGTGCCCCCGGGGGATGACGAGCGCCCGCCGGGTGACGAGCGCCCGCCGGGTGACGAGCGCCCGCCGGGTGAAGAGCCTAAGCCGGGTGACGAGCGTCCGCCGGGTGAAGAGCCTAAGCCGGGTGACGAGCGCCCGCCGGGTGAAGAGCCTAAGCCGGGTGACGAGCGCCCGCCGGGTGACGAGCGCCCGCCGGGTGAAGAGCCTAAGCCGGGTGACGAGCGCCCGCCGGGTGAAGAGCCTAAGCCGGGAGAACAGCCTCCACCGGGTGACGAGCGCCCGCCGGGTGAAGAGCCTAAACCGGGAGAACAGCCTCCACCGGGTGATGAGCCCCCGCCGGGTGAAGAGCCTAAACCGGGAGAACAGCCTCCACCGGGTGACGAGCCCCCGCCTAGTGAAACGCCTCCACCTAGAGAAACGCCTCCATCGGTGAATCCTCCAGGTGGCGACGGCGATGCCCCTTCAGGTCTCGATGGCGGCCTTGGTATAGATAAACTGATCGATTTCTCGGCTAGTGCAACGATAGACTTTGCTGGCGCAACGAATTTGCTGAACTTAGAAACAACCGATTTGATGGATGGTGGTATGCCAGATATGCTGACTATCGACACTGCGTTGCTGAGTAATCTGGCCGACGACAGTAGCTTTAACAGGATTCTTTCACTGAACCCTGGCACAGAGAAATTGGTCATTACCGGCGATACTGGCGATTTTGTGAAGCTGGCTGGCACTAACCTCAACGATATTACCGGCGGCATCACTGGCGGTGGTGCGTTTACTTCTGATTTCTTCGAATCGGATTATCTGGGAGATGGACAGATGTACATTAGCATTACCGATGGCTCATCGCTTGATTTATATGTTCATGCCAATCTTGCGGACGATAATCCGATGGGCTGACGCCTATTGCAGACGTTTATCTTTTTGCTCCCAGCGATCACGAAGCCAGCTTCTGGCGTCAACTATCTCTGCGGCATTGTGTTCTTCAATATGAATATCAATCTCTCTGCTTGCGCCGTGCAAGCACTTCCAGAAGTTTGTTTCACCGCTCTTGTAGTTGATCGTGATGTCTACCAATGGAGTATCAGGTGGCATGGTTGAAAGTGCTATTTTCAGGCCCCCAGGCCTTGGGGTCAGTAACTTCTTATAGGGTGAGTTCTGGTTGCGATGCTTCTCTTCAGTGATGCGCGTTCCTTCAGCGAAGATCAATAGTGCACCGCGTTCTTTGCTCATCGTTGAAGATGCCGCTTTTATGGCGTCAAAATCCTGTCGCTGGGCACGTCCGTCACCGCCCCTATTCAGACGCGGGAAATTGAGCGCATAGCAGATCCAGCCGACTATTGGTAACCAGACTAATTGTCGCTTTATCAGGAACTTTAAGATCGGTCCTTGTCCCGTGACAACATGTTGCAATATGGGGATATCAAACCAGGTTTGGTGATTGACCACGATCACCTGAGTGACGTGATCTGGAAGAGTGCCATCGACATTGAAATTCACGCCCACAACATGAACCATCCAGGCGCTGTTGATGGCAGCTGCAGTTCTGTAGCACAGCTCAATTAACCTTGTGCACGCATTGTAAAGTGGTTCGAACCCGCCAATGAGCGCGCGGATCATCGCTATGCCGATTAAGGGGAACATCCAGAAGCCAAGGTTCAGGATGACCACCAGTGAGGTGGTCAGGCTAAATAGTTGTTTGCCGATGAAGGATAGGTAGTGCATAGGGTATCTTAGAGAGGAACCACGTTGTTACGCAACTGTGCATTTTGCGGAGGTGAAACTCCGCTGTGGCGGGGCCGGTACCGGAGCCGACATGACAAAATCTAGAACAGCTCCTATTGTACAGCCGCCAGTTTCGAAGCCTCCCCAATACCAAGAAACTGTGTCATACCGCTGCCCCGGCGTGATGATTGACTGACTGCGCGTTCCCAGACCTGCGTATTACTGTGAATCGTGATGGATCTCTTTGCCCGTGTGATGGCAGTGTACAAGAGTTCCCGGGTTAGCAGACTCGCTGCGTCATCGGAAGCTTCTTCGCTGAGCACCAGAATGACGTGATCAAATTCAGATCCCTGGGCTTTATGGACGGTCATCGCAAAGCACGATTCATGTTTCGGTAAACGTGAAGCCAGCAGTGGCTCCGCGGTCCCGGGGAAACTGACGACGAATTGATCACTGTTTTCTATTGGCGTGCAGATCCCGATATCGCCATTGAACAGCCCAAGGTTATAGTCGTTACGGGTGATCAGGATTGGACGTCCAGCATAGAATTCATTGTCTGGTGATTTGATACCCTGTGTTTCCAACGCGCTTTCGATGTCCTGGTTAATCAATTCTACACCGGCATCACCACCTCGCCGGCTACAAAGAATGCGGGTCTGCTCAAAAGTGCTGAGTAGTAATCCAGGGTCAAACTGTTTCTCGGCGAGTAGATCAATGTAATCTTTCCAGTATCCCAGCAGCTCGTGTATCAATGGTTCCCGGTCACCGGACTTGAACACGACGCTGTTGTCGATAAGGTTGGCCGCCGATTGACCGGACTGAATCGCCTTTGACAGAGTGGCGATACCGCTGTCCGGGTCGAACCTGTAGCTTTTATTCAATTCGCAGACTGCGTCGGTCAGATGATGTGATCTTTCGACGGTTTGAACTTCACCCACAAAGTTCGAGGCTAGCTCACCAAAAGTGCTTGAGAACCCGGGCTCGCCCGCGCAAAGATCGGCGAGCACGTTACCGGTATCAACGCTGGGTAACTGATTCGGGTCACCAAGAAGAATCAGGCGAGTGTGATCGGGCAGGGCGCCGAGTAAGCGGTGCATCATCGTCAGGTCAATCATGGATGCTTCATCAACAATCAGCAGGTCAACCTTGACCTGGTTTTGAGGGCCATGACGCCAGGTTCTTCCATCTTTGCGCATACCCAGCAGCCGATGCAGTGTCTGTACCTGATACTTCTTTTCTCTTGTGGCTGCCCACTCATCGATCGAGTCGGATAAACGCATGGCAGCTTTACCGGTTGGCGCCACTAGTTTTATGATCAGGTCTGGGGATTCTTCTAGCAGTATATCGAGAATTTTGACGACGGTACTAGTCTTACCTGTGCCGGGACCGCCGGTGATAACGGCAAGCTTGCGAGCAATCGCCAGGAACGCGGCGAGCTTCTGGCGATTATGTTCTGCACCACCAAAGTGTTGCTCCAGCTTTTTTGCCAGAAGGTTAGTGTCGGGAATATCCAGCGCTACGTTTCGTGAGCTGATCAGCGCAGCGACTTCTGACTCATAGTGATAAAACCGGTTCAGGTAAAGCTTGTTGTGGCTCAGGACAAAGGGTTTTTCATCTTCAGGTCCCCCTACGGACGCCTCTGCCCGAAGTTGCTGTTTAAGTGCGGGATCTACCCGCGTCAGGTCCAGGCAGGAATGCTGGTTTACCGTGGCGGTAAGCAGTTGCGCCATTAGCCTGCGAGCGCCGGGTTCAATCTGTCCGGTTTTAGTGCTGATCAGACGAAGAAAATACTGTTCGAATAATGCGCCATGCAACTCAGCCACTGATTCCCCCCAATAATTCATCAAGCCTGGCCACAGTATCCAGATTAGGTTTGGTAAAAAATATTCCCCGAGAATCCTGCTGGTTCATGCCGCGAAGGAAGAGGTAGTAGGCGCCTCCCATGTGTGTTTCATACTGGTAACCGGGCAGTTTCTGTTTCAGCATACGGTGTACCGCCACGGTGTAAATCAGGTATTGCAGATGGTACTGATGACTTTGCATGGCATGGGCAATGGATTCATCATTGTAATCCATCAGGGAATTACCCAAAAAGTTCGATTTGTAGTCCGCGATATAGTATTTGCCATCCCGCCGAAACAGGAGGTCGATCAGTCCGGTCATCTGTCCCTGTAGCAAAAGCGCTTTATTGGAGGCGCCTTCCAGATATCCTTTTTCGGCCAGGAACTGCACCAGGTTTGTCGATGTTGCCAGTGGAAAGTGGAATTCCATTTCATCCAGCCGATCCGTTAACCCTATATCCTTTAAGGAAAATTGGCCGAGTGATGCTTTAAGAATATCCTGAACCCATTGCTCGAGGACGGGTAGCCATTCATCTTCCAGGCCGAGTCTCCTGAGGGTACGGTCGCACAGGGATGAACGGTCATCAGTCTGGAAATCAAGTTCTTCCATCAGGCTGTGTAGAATGACGCCGACGCGGGCCCCTCGTGGAAAGCTATGCCGGCTTAATAGGTTTTGGATGTTTGGGGATTCTTCGTTGCGGTCATCATCGGCGTATCCCGTGACCATGACAGGCTCGAGGACGGTTAACCTGGCCGCGACCCCTGTGTAGCTATGGACTCGCCAATAGTCATTAACGGTGGGCTTTGCGGGCGCTGCGGTCACTGGGTTTGGCGAGGCGCTATCGGTGAATATTGTGTTGGCTATGTTATCTGTCTCAACGACCTCGAAGAGCTTTTGGGGAAAAATACCGTGTACGCGAGGCAGCAGTGATTCATCTTTTTTGGGTGTTTCAATGTCGAGCAGTTGTCTAATGGCGGAACCCACAAACGAGTTCAGTTTCGGCAGGCCAAGGTAGCATCGGTACTTTGCCCTGGTCATCGCGACGTAAAGCAGGCGCATGTCTTCTTCCTGCTCTTCCCTGGCGCTCAGGCTCCGGTGGTGACTGTTATCACCCAGCTCAACCCCGGCGATATATCTGCCTTCCTGTTCGATATGGAACAGTGCAGGGTCTGCGCTATTCTTGCTACCTGTGGCAAAGACAGGCATGGGAATCATGACGATATCGTATTCAAGCCCTTTGGCTGCGTGCATTGTCACGATCTTGACTAGGTTCTCATCACTTTCCAGTCGGAGCTGTCGGTCTTCGGCAGGTAGGGCGGCTGAATCCCCCAGTTCGTGGCTGAACCATTTAATCAGCTGGTACATCCCCTTGATGCTGCCTGATTGTTTCTGGAGTATTTCTATCAGGTGACGTAGGTTGGTTATTTGTCTTTCGCCGTTCGGGAGCTGTAACCACCTCTGGGCCAGCTGACGTCGCTCCATCAGGGTGTTAAGCATTGGCGCGACATTCTGCTCGAGCCACATTTCACGGTAGGAACGAAACTCTGCGAGCACAGCCTGCTGTGCCTGAATGTCATGATTCAGGCGGTCGATATCAGCTGCGGTTGTCTGCATTAGGCGCGTTGCAAGTGCAGCCTTGATTGCCTGGTCGTTTGCAGGTTCGAGTATCGCCTCCAGGATCAGCTTAAGGTCAGCGGCAGTATCCTGAAGGAAGACACTTTCTAGTGTCAGGTACACACTTTGCACGCCTCGAGAAGTAAGCGCTCGCTGGGCCGCGACAGCATCGGCACGCCTTCGCACAAGAAACGCTATTTGTCCCGCACTGACTGATTTGCCATCCAGACTGGCCTGACTGTCGGCGTTGATCAGGGAAACGGTTTGTTCCGCCGCATAATTCATCGCCCGTTCTGTTAGCTCCGTTACGGTGGCGAACCTGTCAGGGTCTTCGATCACAAAGAGCTGGTAAGGGGGACATTCGACGCCGGCGACCAGCATCTTCATTTCATTATGTATTGGCGCGGGTTTCACCGGTACAAAGGGCATATCCGCATCGTTACCAAAAATATTACCTTTCTGGAAAAGGATGTTCGTTGCTTCAATGAGTGCCGGTGAAGAACGCCAGTTCACATCGAGGTTGTGCAGCCTGCTCGATAGTCGCCGGGTGTTGATATAGGTGTAAACATCAGCGCCACGAAAGCTATAGATGGCTTGTTTGGGATCGCCAATCGTCAGTAGCGAATGTCCGTTGTTACCGTCCTGGTAAACGCGAGAGAAAATGCTGTTCTGGATGTTGTCGGTATCCTGGAACTCATCGATCATCGCGATGGGCCAACGGTTAGCCATGGAGTCCGGTAGTGATGAACCTGGCCTGCTTACTGCTGCTGCAAGGGAAGTCAGTAAATCGTCGACGGTCATCTTGTTCCAGGTCTCTTTGTGCTGCTGCATTAGGCCCGAGACGCTGGCGTATACCTGATGCCAGAGGTTGGTTGTGGTTGTTTTGATACCTGTATGAACCTCTGTGATCATTTCAAGGGCGGGGTGTATCGGTAAATCGCCGCCTTTTTTTACCGCCCCGGCCAGGGATTCAGCGGAATAGATTTCCCAGAGCTCATTGTCCAACTCGATTCCAGGCGAAAGACAAAATTCGGTCATCTGTCCAAGCCTTCGATAAGGCTTTGAATTTTTCTTGAGATCGCCGTTAAGCAGTGATTGCTCCAGTTCGCCATCTCTCCAGAGGGTTTTAGCCTCGCGTGCTTTGAGCACCAGTGTATTTGCGTCTTCCGCTGTCCGAGCAGGAAAGATCTGTAGCTCGCCACGAAAGAGGAAGCGTGACAGTTTTCTTGCCAGCATTGCGGGGTTTGGCCACAGTGTTAACGCCAGTTGGCGGATATCTCCCTGTAGCGGCATGATCAAAGTGCGATAACAGTCCTCTGCGGCAAGCTTCAGCACGTGGTCCCGTTCCGCATTCTGTTCCTGATCGAACAGAGTTCCTGACTCAAACGTTTGCTCGCCAAGAACTCTTGCGCAAAAACCGTGAATGGTGAAGATGCTCGCTTCGTCGATCAACTGGCTTGCGGCGGTCAGCAACTTCAGGTCTGTTGAAGAGTTACTTGAGGTCTCCAGTAAATGTCGGAGAAAATCATCCCCGTTATCGTCTCCGGTTCTAAAAACGTGCCGTGCCTCTTCAATTCGTTTTGCGATCCGGTGTTTAAGCTCGTTGGTGGCGGCAATAGTAAATGTCAGTATGAGAATTTCATTGATTGCCAGTGGTCGTTGCCATGGAGAGTTGCGACCGAGTAACAGCCTGAGGCAAAGGTTAGTGATCGTGTAGGTCTTACCCGTGCCGGCACTTGCTTCGATCAGCTGGCCGTGGTCCAACCGCATGGTCATGGGGTTAAAAGTGATGTCTGTACTATTCATCGACCTGCACCTCCAAAAGGGGTTGCCAGATCGATGGCGCGTCAGTGAGGAACCTGTCGTGAAATGCCTCAGGTAACTGGAACAGTCTTGCCCAGTAACGGTCTTTGCCTTCTGAGCCCGGTTGATCCCTTTCCCAGCCCTGGCGCGCTTTCAGAATCGAGCTGTCTACCGATAAGCCTTTCAGCTGACTTTCGGTAAAAGCTTTGCAAGCCTCGGGCGGCAAAAGCAAGGGACTGGCGATGCCTTCGTCGTACAGGTCCAGTAAATTGCATAGAATTGCTTCTGCTATCGCCGGATCAACAGGCCCTAGCCTGCTGACCTTCGCATCATCTTTGTCTCCCCGAAAAATAAAAACTGTCGAGGTGTTTGGCTTTGCAATGTTAGCCGCAAGATGTTGAACCCAGGTATCCAGCAGTTGTCCTGCGCGGAGTTTTCCCGCACGGTAGCTGACAAGGCTGTCTCCGTAAAGGTTATCAAGCTCAACTTGAAGTGAGCTCCCAGCAATCTCAATGTTGGTTTTAATGAATGATTTTGGAACATCAAGGTAATCTGCCGCTCGTGCCTGGATGGTCTGAGCCCTGATGAGTTCGCGTTCCAGGTGTTGTTGGCCGATATTACCCGGGAGTATGGTGCCGGACTGTGATACCTGTCGTTTGAATTGCTCAAGGTCCTGTCCGCTCATCAGAATCCCCAAAGCGGTATCGGCCAGATGGAACCGTTCGAGTGGGTCCAGCTCGAACGACTCAATATCTTTCAGCTCGGCTTCATCGACATCAAGGTAGACGCCCAGTCTTTGTTGCAGAAAGTATTTGCCGGGATGTCGCAGGAAACTGGAAAGTTGTGCAATTCCGGTGCATGTCATTGATTCTTCCGGTGCTAGCGGGGTCTCCATAAAGGCAGGCGCATCTTCGTTGGCCGACAGTGCCTCGTGCCACAGCGTAGAGAAGGACTGCAGGCCATCTCCTTGATAGTACCGCCTGCTAAATGGCTGCAAGGCATGGGTGATGGAATAGTCCTCCCCGAATACTGCTTGCAGGTAATGCTGCCATTCGCCAACGACGACAGAAGGGGGGCGATCCTTGTTGTCCCTAACGCCTTTGCCAACGAAGCTGACGTAGAACATTTCACCTGCAGACAGCAACGCTTCAAGGAATAGATATCGGTCATCCAGTTTTTTTGATCGGTCGCCTTTCCTGGCAGGTGAGCTGGCAAACAAGTCGAAAGAGTGTGGCCTGACGTCACGGGGATATTCACCATCATTCATGCCCATCAGGGCAACCATGCGAAACGGTATGCTTCTCATGGGTACGAGTGTCGCGAAGGTAATACCGCCGGAGATAAAGCCAGCTTTCGAATCCTGGTTGGAAAGTGCCTGGTTGATTGAGTAAGCCATCATCTGGCGAGAAGCGTTGTCCTGGTAGCGGCCAGAACTGGCATCCAGGCTTATTTCGTCGATGACCTGTAATAACTGGTTGACTTCAAGCACCTCATCGCCCTTGGGATCGTAAAATGTTGAGATCAGTCGTGTTACTAGTATTTGCCATTCATCGACAGATCTAGGTTCACCAAGTTCTGCTCTAACCTCCCCCAGTAAGTCTATGAAATGACAAAGCTTGCCAAGAAGACTGGTATCCGCCGGGGTAATCTCAAAGGGCAGAATGCTATCCCAGCTGCCCTGATCGGGAGACATGGCGAACCCCAGTAAAAGGCGGTTTATGCCGAACTTCCAGCTGTTCTGGTCTTCGGGTGGCAAGTTCCAATAGGACTGCTTGTCTTTGCCGCTCAATTCCCACCGGATACCGGATTCCTCTACCCAGTAGGAAATGGTCTCGAGGTTTTCCTCAGTAAGTTCGAAGTGTCTCATGATGGCGGGAACTTCCAGCAGATCCATGACCTCGGGACCAGACAGCCTGAGTTCAGGCAGCTTAAGCAGATTCATGAAACTACTTAACAGGGTGCTGTTTTCAACGGAACTTCGGTCGGCAATTCTGTAGGCCAGGCTGCCGGAAAACACTGACTGAATGAATGGTGCGTACTCGGCGACGTCCGGCATCATCACCAGGATATCGTTAAGTCTGAGTGTAGAAGACTGTTTTATGGCATGTAGTATCTGGTCGTGCAGCACCTCAACTTCGCGAAGTCTACTGTGACAGATATGGATCTGGATGGAAGTGTCGTTGAACTGTCGCGGAATTGGTTGGCATTCGGCGCCAAACTCACCGCCGAAGGTCAGGTTTAGGATGTCGTTCTTAACGACATCAAGCGCGGTCGCTTCTTCAAGATCCAGGAAAAGTTCCTCCGAGTGCACCTGGTTGGATTCCAGTAGAAGTTCAAGATACTCCCGTCCCTGTTTGCCCAGTGATGACAGTAATGGATTGCCAACCTCCAGGTAGTCTTCGTCGATGAGTGGCTCCGCCGTCGACAATAGACTGCGAACTGAGCGTCGCGCTTTGTCCTTTTCAGAAACAATATCTCCCCAGTAATGTGCGCAGGGGTTTAAAAAGTAAATATCGACCTCTGTAGATTCAGCCAGTGCTTCAAAGGTCTGTAGTTGAAGCGGCGGTAAGGTAGAAAGGCCAAAAATAGTGATGCGTTTGTGCGTCGCGTTGGATTGCTGACTGTTTGACTGGCGAGCAAGGGATTGTAAAACCCGTTGGTGCAGTGTTGCCCTGTGTAGTCCCTGATTACCCTGCAGGTCATCCTGGATGATGCTCCATAAATCAGCCTGCCAGGCCTCGTGCCCGGTCAGTTCCCGGCGTTGGTTTTGCCATTGCAGGATCCAGTCTGGTCGGAACATGAGGTATTCGTCGAATAGCAGGGCCAATTCCGCAGCGAGCTGGTGTAGTCGAAGGTCTTTGTCGCCTGCTCCTGTCAGGTAAGTGTCAATTTCGCTGGCTAACCCGGGGTTTGCTTTCAGCAGTCGCATGATCCGCCAGGTCAGGCGATGTCGGTCGTAGGGGGATTCATTGAGTAGTTGTGTTTCGGGAATCAGGGACTGGTAGAGCTTCCACAGAAAGGTGGCTGGTAAAAGACAGTCTACATTGCTACTAATGCCGTGATAATCGGAGAGCTGAAGTTTTAGCCATTGTCCCAGGCCGAAACTTTGAACGACCACCGTGAGTGGTTCAAATGGGTCGTTGAATAATGTATTCCTCGCGCAGAACGCCCGGGCGAGTTCAGACATCTGGTTCGATTGGAACAGGTTCAGCATATCGACCAGTGTACGGATTCCGCCTTCGAATCCTATCCCCGGCCTTCTGATAAACTTCAATTTGTTATGAAAGGATCTTTTAGATGAGTGACTCCCTGTTCGATGGGTTGAAAGTGCTGGATGTTGGAAGTTGGATTGCTGGCCCGGTGGCTGGAACCATTCTTGCCGATTATGGGGCGGATGTTATTAAGATCGAGATGCCCGGGCCTGGAGATGCTTACCGAAACCTATCGGGTATGGCTATCGTGCCGCAGGCCTCGACTAATTATATGTGGGACATGGATGCCCGTAATAAGCAAAGCCTTTCGTTGAACCTGAAGACAGAAGAAGGCATTAAGATTCTTCACCGGCTAATAGAACAGTGTGATGTGTACATCACCAATCAGCCTTTCCCGTTACGGGATAGGTTGAACCTCAATTACGAAGACATTAAGTCGCTTAACCCTTCAATGATCTATGCCTCGCTGAGTGCTTATGGTGAAGCTGGGCCAGATAAAGACCGGGAGAGTTTTGACCTTGTGGCGTACTGGGCGCGGACGGGTTTGGCTGACCTTGTCAGGGACAGTGATGCCTTTCCTGCCCCGGCGTTGCCCGGTATGGGCGACCATCCGTCTGCAGTGACACTTTATGCTTCGATCGTCACAGCGCTGCTCAAGCGGGAACGCACAGGAGAGGGCGCGATGGTCCACACCTCATTGTTAGCCAATGGGCTTTGGTCCGCCTCATGTATAGCGCAGGCGGCCTTTGTAGGCGGGGATTATTCGCAGTACCGCGAGCTTGCCAGCAAACGGCGCTTTCCCCGGACTATGCTAGGAACTGCTGACGAACGTCACTTCATCATGTCAATGGTACGTACCCCGGAAGAAGTTGCATCGTTTTTGGCTAGCCTGGGTTTATCCGGTTTGCTCCTGGATGAACATTTTAAAACCCCGGAAGCTCGATTCACGAATAACGATCTTTTCTATGATGCGTTGCAGGCCGTGATGTTGATGGAACCCGCAGCGCATTGGCAGCGGCAATTTGAGCATCACAAGGTGCCTGCTTATCTTGTGGGCCGGATAGAAGAGATAGTAGATGACCCCCAGGTTCTTGTTAACAAGATGGCCGTTGCACCCAATGATCCTTCTGTTGGAGGGCATATCATTAGCCATCCCATTAATATTGAGGGAATGCCCAAGAAGGGGCCCGAAAAAGCGCCCTCATTAGGTGAGCACAATGAGGAAATCCTGTCAGCGCTAGGGTTTAGTGCGGACCAGCTAGACAAATGGCGGCGCGACGGGGTTATTTAGTCGTCGGCGGGCGCTCGAAAGGTCCGCAAGGGTCAGCGCAGGATAATGCGGAACTCGTATAGCAAGGTGACTTCCTTGTGCGGGGTCGTGACGTGACCGGATGATAGGTGAGTTTGCGTCTGTAGGGCCTTGACCCGGAATCACAGAGCCCATAGGCTCAAGGCTTAACCTGGGAGAATCACGATGGCTTACGACTACGAAACACTTGGAATTGAATATGACAAGGGGGTACTTACCGCCACTATTAACAATCCGCCTATGAATGTCATGACCCCGCCGCTTTATATGGACCTGGTTGGCTTTACCAGTGAGGTTGAAAAGGATGAATCGGTTAAAGTCGTTGTATTTCAGAGTGCTGATGCGGATTTCTTTATAGCCCATTTTGATGTGGAAGCCATTTTGGAGTTTCCGATTGATACGCCGGCAGAGAAGAGCCTGGAATTCTCAGACTTTCACCTGATGTGCGAACGAGTAAGAACCATGCCAAAGGCCACTATCGTCAAGATGGCGGGCAGAGCAGGTGGCGGTGGAAACGAATTTGCATCGTCCTGTGATATGCGATTTGGACTGAAGGGAAAAACAGTCATTAACCAGATGGAAGTGGCGCTTGGTATTTTGCCTGGAGGAACCGGTACTCAGCGACTGCCAAGGCTAGTTGGGCGGGGTAGGGCCATGGAAATTTGCCTTGGCAGTGATGATATTGACGCAGAAACTGCTGCTCAGTGGGGTTACCTGAATCGTGTTTTTGATTCGGCGAACGAACTGGACGGTTTTGTAGATTCTCTGTCAAAAAGAATTGCCTGCTGGCCCGCTGAAGCTATCGCGCTATGTAAGGCATCGATCAATAATGCAGAGATGCCGCTAAGTGACGGTTTATTAGAGGAGGCATTTCTGTTCCAGCAAACGCTTCGAACCAAAGGCGCTCAGCAGAACATGCGTAAGGCCATGGCAATGGGTTTGCAGACAAGGGAAGGTGAACTCCGGATGGGCGAACTCTGTTACGACTTTGCGCAGGCAGCTAATGACGAGGACTAAAGCGATTCATCCTATAGAGCAAGCATAGATAAGCTGATGGATGTGTTACCCGAAGATATTCTTGTCCTTGAGAAAGCGGCCGTCGTTCACTGGTTTCCCTGTGGGGAAGGCAGAATGCCTATCCGTCAGTGGGAAAATGCAGGTGCCGAAAAAGTGGTTTTGCTGCATGGCGGTTCAGGATCCTGGCTGCACTGGGCGAGAAACATTTCCGCGCTACGTGAGCAATTTGATGTTTACGCGATTGACCTACCGGGCCTTGGCGATGCTGCGATGTGCGAAGTTGAATCGGATGCTGTTAGTGCGGGCCGGGCAACAAGGATCGCCCTGGAACAATTGTTCGATTCAGCATTTCACATGGTTGCCTTTTCCTGGGGCTGCACGATTACCGCCATGGTTATGAAGGACATGGCGACGCGGCTAAAGTCAGTAATGTTAACCGGGCCCGCAGCGGTGGGGGATTTACCCCGCAGGGTCACCATGAAACCGCTCATTAGACGAGAGTCTGGAATGAGCAGCGACGAAGTCCTTGCGGCTCAGAGAGAAAACCTGGCCAGGTTGATGTTTTATCAACGCTCACGCATAGACAATACAGCGGTCATTATTCAGGAGCTCAATACATCGCGGGCTCGATTTCGTAGCCCGCCTTACGCCAGGGGTACGTTGGTTATTGATGGAGTGCGAGGCACAACGACGCCCCTATTCGTTATCTATGGCGACCATGATGCGCCTGCCTACCCTGACCTTGAGGCGCGCCGAGATATCTTCCTGCAGGCTAGACCCGACGTCAGGTTCGAACTGGTTGCTGATGCAGGGCATTGGTTGCAGTATGAAATGCCAGAGTTGTTTAATGAAAGATGCATTGAATGGGTCAATAGCCAGTCTTGATGAAACCTGGGCCTTTAAGGATAGTCGAACAGTTAGGGAAGGTATTGAATCTATTCCGACGGGCCGTCCAGTAGTTCGAATACGCCTTCTTCACGCAACACTCGCATGCCTAACCGCTGGCTGGAAACGCCCGGGCGTAAGAGGTAGTCAAAGCGAAGTCTTCCTTGGCCTTCTTGAGCCTGGAAGTAACGGCAGTCGATCTTTCCGGCATCGCTGATGTGCTCACTCAGTTCGATCAAGTGCGAGGAAAACATAAACAGGCATGCCTCTTTGGTCGAGAAGCGTTCCAGTATTGCTTTCGATGCATCAAATGCATCTTTAACGTTTGTTCCCTTAAAAGGCTCGTCCATGATGGCGACGACCCTGTGGCCTTTCGAGATAGCCTGAGCGATAGCCTTGACGCGCAAAGCTTCGGCTAGGAAGTAGCTTATACCGCTGCTCAGATCATCGCTGAGCGAGATAGAACTAAAGAGTTGCTCGGCCGGCACAAAGCTGAAACGGCTTGCCGGCACTCCCATGCCCAGATGAGCAAGGTATAACGAGGTGGCAAAGGCGCGAAGGTAAGTCGTTTTGCCAGCCATATTGGGCCCGGTTAGAAAAAGCACTCGCTGTTCCTGGCTGATGTTGACCGGATTAGCGACGGCCTGCTGTAAGAAAGGATGTACTAAACCTTCTGCGACCACGCGCATGGGGCCTTCTTCAACGCTCGGCATGACGTAGCCGTTGTTCCGGGTAACATCTGCCATTGCCACCAGCGCATCGATTTCGAAAATGAGAGCCAGCAGCCTTGATACTGTTTCTTTCTCGTGAATCCGAAAGTCCTGATCCAGTCGCAGTATCTTGAAAGCCCAGCCTGCATGCTCGTCGGTGGGCACCTTCGACAAACCGGGGGGCTCAAGCAGTGTATGAATTTCCTGGAAAATCTGAACCAGCTCTCCCCCGGCGGATTGCAGTTCTGCCTGTGACATAAACTCACGTATTCCTTGAATCACCCTGCAGGTGATTTGAACGCCACGTACAATGCTTCTGTAGTGCGTGTCATGGTTTGCCCATAAAGAGAAAGCGCTGATCGCGAACTCAAGTGAATTATGGTGGGTCACAATCGGCAATATGTCGGTTAAGTAGTGGCCTACCCGTCCCGTTGCATAGGCGGAGGGCAGTTTGTCAAAAATCGATCGGTGTTCCTGGATAAAGTGGAGGGAGTTCTGGGTTTCGCGTATTCGATCCGGGTTCGACCAGGGCGCTGACATTCTTTGCCGTAAAATTCTGGCGCCGCCTTCGGACCGTGATTGGTTGCAAAGATCGAAAAGGGTCTGCCCCCCCGATTCTGATTCAAAGATTTCGAGGTCCTTGAGGGTTAGGCCATCGAGATTAAGCACCTCCGAGTCAAGGATATTAAGGTTAAAAGCGTCTGACTTCATATAAATACAATCAATACCTTGGAGCAGGTCGCGATACAACACCGTTGTCAGTCAGCGCGAGATGCGTCAGGGTTTGTTCGTCATGGTTCATGCGCCAGGAAAGCATTTTCTGTGCGTATTCCAGGACCAGCGGCAGGTAGTCAGGGTTGTTTGCCTGGTTTACGAATTCGTTAGGGTCTTGTTGCAGGTCAAAGAACAATGGTGGCAGGTTCGTAAAGTGAACGTACTTATAGCGATCATCGCGGAGTACGTTTAGGCTGCACTGGTGTTGGGTGAGTCCGAGTGACTGCTCCAGGGTTTCGCCCGCTTCCACATCGCGAAAATCTAACTCCCAGTGAGCGGCATCTCTCCAGTAATCAGGAATTCTACCTGTGCGAAGGATAGAGTTAAGAGACTTTCCGTCGCATTGATGGGGAATATCCAGATCCAACCAGTCAAGCATGGTTGGCATGATGTCCACGTTCTCTGTGAAAGCTTCGATCTGCAGGCCCCTTGTATTGGTTGCGTCGGGGTCTCTGATAATTAGCGGTATGTGGTAGCTGGCATCGAAATAACCCATTTTACCAATAAGCCAGTGATCCCCGATTTGCTCGCCGTGATCGGATGTAAAGATGATCAGCGTGTTGTCCCATTGTCCTGATTTTTTAAGATAGTCGAACAGTCTTCCAAGATTATGGTCGACTTCTGTCATCAGGCCGAAGTAGGAGGCTTTAAGGCGGGCTGTTTTATTATCGTCCAGTGGCGCACCGACGCGGGGTTTGTTCAGGTAGGCTTCAAGCAGCGGATGTTGGGCGCCTTCGGTTGCCATGTCTGGCTGGCGGACAAAGTCTTTCAATGTCTCGGGGGGATACATTCCATTATATGGCTCTGGCGCTACCCAGGGAGGGTGGGGCCTGAGCAGTGACAAATGTACACACCACTGCCCGTCTTTTTGATCGATGTACTCCATAGTACGGTCAATCATGAAATGGGTGTCGTGAAGTTCTTTAGGAATGGCCAGCGGTGCAGGTACCGGGCCTCCATCTTCATATTCGGCGACATCTGCCTTGTCTGTGTAGAATTTCCAGTTGGGGTCAGGAACATCAAAGCCCTGGTCACCAAGCCATGCTGCCCATGCATCAGGAAAGGTTCCCATCATTAAGATGGGGGTGATCCCTGGCAACGGACCCTCATAAGACTGCAGGTACTCATGGTCGGCAGCAAACTCCCTGGGGTCATTGGCCGTGTCTGTATAGCCGAACAATGCGGGGTCGTAACCTTTCTTTCGGGCTTCGAGCGCCCAGTTGGTATGCCTGGCATCAAGCGGTGTTCCGTTCGTGCCTGACCGATGGTTCTGAAGGTACATGCCCGTATGCAGGCTGGCTCGAGAGGGCCCGCAAGGGACCGCGTTAGCGAAATGTTGCTTGAACAACATACCGTCTGCTGCCAGTGCATCCAGATTTGGGGTTTGCACCTGGTGCCCCAATGACGAAAGACATTCCGCCCTCCATTGATCAGCGGTAATAAACAAAATGTTCTTCATTTGGAGCCTCCAGCTCTGCGTCCAGAATTAACTATCATCAATCTATTGTTACTTGTAGCACGCGTCAACGATAGATGAGCATGTTATATTGCGCGCCTTTCGATGTACGTTCGCTACCCCCCAAGGAAGCTCTTTGATTTCTGTTACCTGGCCGTTTGACCCCAAGCGATCTCCAGTCTACTACGGCTGGGTCGTGTGGCTGTTTTCGACAGTGGGTTTTTTGTTGAGCATACCTGGCCAGACGATGGGTATGGCTGTTTTTACGGAACCGTTCATCGAGGCGTTCGGGTTGACCCGAACCCAGTTATCAATGGCGTATCTCTTTGGGACGATAGGGTCGTCGCTATTCCTGACTCAAGCGGGACGCTGGTACGACAGACTGGGCGGACGGATCATGATTGCCGCGTCATCCTTGGCATTAGGGCTGATGGTTGTGTATATCAGTTTTGTCGATGTCCTGAGTAGCTGGCTGGGTGGCCATACACTGGTCACCTTTATCCTTATCCTGCTTAGGCTTCTTCGGTGTGAGGTTCTTTGGCCAGGGGGTGCTGACGAGTTGTTCGCGTAATGTCTTGATGCTCTGGTTTGTCAAGAGGCGGGGTCTTGTGAGCGGTCTTCGTAGCGTTTTTGTATCTTTTGGTTTCTCTCTGGCCCCGCTTGTCCTGGCAATGATGATAGGCGGATTTGGCTGGCGCGGTGCCTTGTGGTTCATGGCGTCATTGGTAGGTCTGGCTTTTGCTGTGCTGGCTTTTATCTTCGTGCGCGATAGTCCCATTTCCTGTGGCTTGATTCCTGATGGCGAAAAACCTTCAGGTGCCTATGTGGCGCCGGCCGAAGCGCCGTCGAAGTCACTTGCAGAGGCGCGCCGGTCTCCGGTCTTCTGGATCTACTCCATGAGTCTTGCGATGCACGCCATGTTCGGTACGGCACTGACCTTTCACGTTGTCGCCATTTTTGCTGAAGCGGGGTTACCCAGGGATGTTGCCTTTGGTTATTTTTTCCCTTCTGCTATTTGCGCAACCGCGGCTAACCTTGTCGGCAGTTACCTTGTGGACAAGGGGCCTTTAAAACCTTTTCTTATCCTGATGCTGGTCGGTTTTGTTGTCGGTGGCTGTGGGCTGATAAACCTTGATCAGTCCTGGGGTTACTGGATGCTCGCGGTCGGGTTTGGTACAGGGGGTGGTCTGTGGGGCGTAACGTCTAATCTTGCATTTATTCGCTTTTTTGGTCCGCTTCACCTTGGGGAGGTCAGCGGGTTCAATACTTCGATCTCTGTTTTCGCGAGTGCAGTGGGTCCGTTTGCCTTTAGTCTCGCGGTAGATCACTTAGGTAGTTATAACGTTGCCGCTCAAATTTGCCTGGCTATGTTGGTCGTTCTTCTAATAGCCGCAATCGTTGTCAAGCAGGAAGAAGTCACCTACTGATCACTCGGCAGCGGTGTCGTAGCCGATGAGTGGTGGATCGAGGCCATTGTTCCAGTTCACTCCGGAGGTTTTTTTTCAGCGCCTTTCCTGTGCCTGATTTGAACCAGACCAGTACCTTGTTTGCATATTTTTCTGTGCTGAACTCGAGAACGGCGCCACCACTAAAATAGCCGAGGGCGCGTTTGCTTTGACGGTTATCAATATGGTTTTGGACCAGAGTGCCGTTGATCGTCAGGTGTTGTGTCAACAGTCGCAACCAGCGTTGATCTGCGGCATAGGGTCTCTCCGGGTCTCCTTCGGCGTGAATGAAAATATCATCGACAATATAATCGAATTTATCATGACAGGTTTCCAGCCACTTTCTTGCATCGGCCTTGACAAGTTCCAGCTTCGGGTAATCAAGCTGGAAATAGTCCTTCGCCAGTTGAACATGAGTTGAATCCAGCTCAATTCCGACGATTTGTTCGAGGCTGTGCATCTTGCACAGCTGATGGATGACCGTACCACCAGCGACGCCAAGGACGAGCACTTTTTTTGGCGGCGTAGGCAGGCAAAGGGACGGAAGGCTTAAAAGATCCCACACGCCACTGGTGAACAGATGTTGCGGGTTGAACTGAGTATGGAAAGCACCATTGGTGTATAGACGGCGGGTATTTCCGGCGCTTCGTACCTCGTAGGTGACACCGTCACGTTTCTTTTTGAACAGGACAGCCAAGTGTCAGTCCGACAACCCGACTTTTTTCAGCAGTTCTGAAGTTGAAGGATCGTGGTCTCTTGACCCGCCCAGAATCTTGTTGGTTAACTGCTTTCCAAGTTCCACGCCCCATTGATCGAAGGAGTTAATGGACCAGATGGCGCCTTGTACGAAAACCTTCTGCTCGTAGAGCGCAAGCAACATCCCCAGTGACTCAGGGTCCAGTTTATCCAATAACAGCGTCGAACTTGGTCTGTTACCCGGATACTGCTGGTGCGGATCAGCATTGGCCTGACCGGTCATTAACGCCTCTGATTGGGCGATCATATTTGCTAGAAGAACGCGATGATGTTCTGGCTTGCTGAGTTCGTCGTGTATGGTGCCAATGAAATCGACGGGAACCAGTTTTGTTCCCTGGTGAAGAAGCTGGAAAAACGCATGCTGTCCGTTTGTACCGGTTTGTCCCCAGACAATTGGTCCTGTCTCTAATTCAACTGACTCACCTTCCAGTGTCGATAACTTTCCATTGCTCTCCATATCAAGTTGCTGGAGATGATCAACGAACAGCCGCAGTCGTTCGCAGTAAGGTATCACTGCATGCGTCTGAGCTCCAAGGAAGTTGTTGTACCAGATACCGATCAAGGCCATTAACAAAGGAGCATTTTTCTCCGGCGGGGAATTCAGGAAATGGTGGTCAATTTGCGCACCTCCTGCCAGGAAAGATTTGAAATTGTCGAACCCCAGTGCGATGCAGATCGCGAAGCCGATTGAAGACCAAACAGAGTATCTGCCTCCAATGGAGTCAGGGAACTTCAGGATTTGTTGCTCTGGTATGCCGAATGCCTGCGCCTTCTTAGGATTGTTGGTGATCGCGATGCACTGTGCTCTGCTCTGGAATTTGTCCAGGTCGAGTTCAGTTTCAAGCCAGGCGAGAGCTGTTTGGGCGTTTATTAGCGTTTCAGCCGTTGTGAAGGTCTTGCTGGATACAACAACCAGCGTTGAAGCGGCATTCAATGTTTTCAGCAAAGACAGAATTTCGGCGCCGTCCACGTTGGAAATAAAGTGAACTCGCGGTCCCGTGTGAAACTCCCTAAGCGCCTGCACGACCATCTTCGGGCCGAGATCAGACCCGCCGATACCAATGTTAATCACGTCGGTAATGGGCTCTCCCGTGATTCCTGTCCAGGTTCCATTTCGGATTCGATGGCTTAACGAGTCAAGTTTCGCGCGTTCTTCCTTAACGTGTTCGATGAATTCGTCAGGCAGATGCGGGGCGGGGTGTCGTAGCCCCGTATGAAGTACCGGGCGGTTTTCGCTGACGTTGATGGGGGCGCCGGAGATCATCTCGCGCGCGTGATCAAGTACCCCGGACTCTTCCGCCAGGTTCAGCAGAAGCCGTAGTATTTCTTCGGTAACAGCATGCTTCGACAGATCGACGTAGATTCGCCCAAGATCAACCGAAAAACGGTCCAGCCTTCCGGGGATATTGAGTTGTTCTGCAATCTTGATGCTATTGGCTTCAGCCGCGAGCGCCTGGAGCGTAACCCATGTGTCTGTAGTTGGTGACATAAACAGTCTTTTGGTTTGGCAGAGACATGATACCTGTATTCCGGGGTTTTGGACCACTTGCAGGCTGTAAACCGAAGTCACTTACTTCTCTCGGGGCGCTACACCTGCGGTTGTTACCGTTTTAAGCGATATTTGGATCTGTTCTTATCGATGATACTTCAGTCATGGCGAACTACTACCTTTACATTCTTTCGAGTCGGCACCATCGACATCTTTCAATCGGTGTAACTCCGGATCTTGTGACTGGCATCGGTAACCAGAGGATTATGGTCAGTCGTCGGTTGCGCAAGAAACGGGTCCTTCAAAAGCTGGTTTATATTGAAACAATCGACTGCGTGGAAGAGGCCGTCGAGCGTGAAGTAGAATTGAAACGTGCGCCGAGAAACCAGATTAATAAGCTTGTAGAGTCGGTCAATCCTGGGTGGGACAGTATTAGCTTGCGAGAATTGGTTGCTGCAGGTTTCAGCAGAAGCTAATTTCGTGTGTCGTTTTGCAGGTATTCACCAATCACGATACTCATGCCCAATGGCTGGTCATTGAACCCAAGGTCGCGATAAAACTGTATGGCATCATCGGTCTGCAGATAGATGTGTTGCCCTGGACATTTGCTCATCATCATTTCCATCATCTCTGTTGCGATTCCCTGTTTCCGATATGATGATTGAGTCCAAACATCGATGATATAGGCGTTGCCTACACCATCAGAGAGGGCTCTTGCGGTGCCAATGCATCGTTCTTGGTCGTTGGCATAAGCCTGCAACTGGCTGTTTTCGAACGATAGTTTTAACTGATGCGTTGTCCTGCCATTATGAAATTCATCGTCAGTTAGATCCTCCCGGAGTTGTCCCCAGTTCACATTGCCCGGATTTTCGTGGAACAAAACCGTCATTGGATTACTCCTGGATTGATAAGCGCTATGATGATTTCACAATTGCCAAGGCGCTGCCGGTAGCGCTGCTGTAACAATTGTCCCATCAATTCGTCAAACTAGCAGATTGCCGTTCGAATAAGAAACCAAGGGGTAACACAAATGACTATTTCCAGATGGATTGCACTGGCTGTAGTGGCGTTTTTACTAGGTGCATTTTTTCAGTACGATCTGGGTAGTTACCTGATCCTTGAGAATATCAAATCAGAGCAGGCAGCCCTGCAGGGACTTGTCGAGACCAATCCGGCGAAATTCATCGCTGGTTACTTCTTTATTTATGTCGCTGTGACCGCCCTGTCGATTCCGGGTGCCGCCGTCATGACGCTGGTGGCGGGTGCGCTTTTCGGATTGTGGTGGGGCTTATTGATCGTCTCTTTTGCGTCAACGATTGGTGCCACCCTGGCGATGGTCATTGCACGCTGGCTCTTCAAGGAGCAGGTGGAGAGCCGTTTTAAAAACCTGATCAGCACGATCAACAAAGGTATAGCGAAAGACGGTGCGTTTTACCTGTTTACGCTCAGGCTGGTCCCTGCATTTCCTTTTTTCGCAATTAATCTTGCGATGGCGCTCACTTCCATGAAGGTCATCACATTCTTCCTGGTGTCCCAGGTTGGCATGCTGGCGGGAACGTTCGTCTTTGTTAATGCGGGAACCGAGCTGGCGCAGGTGACCAACCCTTCGGACGTTCTGTCTGCAGGGTTGCTGATGTCGTTTGTGCTGCTGGGTGTCTTCCCTCTGCTTGCCAAGTGGTTTGTTGACTGGGTTAAGGCGCAGCGTGTTTATAGTGGATTTGAGAAACCGAAGTCATTTGATGCCGATATGGTAGTGATCGGCGCTGGATCGGGTGGGCTGGTTGCGGCGCTGATTGCCGCGACCGTGAAAGCCAAGGTGACCCTGATAGAGAAAAATAAAATGGGTGGTGATTGCCTGAACACGGGGTGTGTTCCCAGCAAGGCGCTTATCCGGTCTGCCCGCCATGCCTATGACAATAGTCGGGGCAAGAGCCTTGGTTTTTCGGACTCAGTCATAGATGTGGACTTCAAAGCTATCATGGCGCGTGTCCAGCGAACGATTGCAGAGATCGAACCTCACGATTCGGTCGAACGTTACCAGGGTTTAGGTGTCGATGTGGAAATAGGCGAGGGTGTGGTGCTCTCTCCATGGCATGTTCGTGTTAATGGTAAGACTATTTCGACCAGAAACATTGTGATCGCATCCGGTGCAGAACCTTTTGTGCCGCCGATTGAAAACCTGGACTCGGTTGATTATCTAACGTCGAATAACCTCTGGGAGCTGCAGGAGAGACCAGACAGGGTGGTGGTACTTAGGAGGTGGGCCGATTGGCACAGAGCTGACTCAGGCATTGGGCCGGTTAGGTAGTCAGGTCACGCAGGTTGAGCTGCTCCCGAATATTCTGCCACGTGAAGATAAAGAGTTTTCTTCGATGGTACAGATGCAGCTCGAGACCGAAGGGGTGAATGTCCTGACGGGTCACAAAGCAGAGTCAGTCGTGGATGAGGGTACAGGACATGCGCTGAAGGTTGTCGACGGAGAGGGTGCAGAAAAACTCATTCCTTTTGATCGACTTGTCGTTGCGGTGGGTCGCAAGGCAAACACCACCGGTTTTGGGCTAGAGGAGCTCGGCGTGGCTTTAAACCCGAATGGAACTGTTTCGGTGGACGATTACCTGAGAACAAACTTCTCTAATATTTATGCGATTGGTGATGCCGCGGGCCCCTACCAATTTACTCACACAGCGTCGCACATGGCGTGGTACGCCAGCGTGAACGCACTTTTCGGCCTGTTTAGAAAGTTCAAGGTAGACTACTCGGTCATTCCCTGGGCAACATTTTGCTCCCCGGAAGTGGCCAGAGTAGGGCTCAATGAGCAAGATGCACGCGCCCAGGAAATTCCTTACGAAGTTTCAACTTATAATGTCGCTGACCTGGATCGTGCGATTACTGACGAGGAAGCACATGGGCTGGTTAAAGTCCTAACGGTGCCGGGGAAAGACAAAATACTCGGTGTCACCATCGCTGCTGAACATGCGGGTGAATTAATTGGGGAATTTACGCTCGCCATGAAACACGAAATTGGGTTAAACAAAATTCTCGGAACGATACACATTTACCCGACGTTTATGGAGATGAACAAATTTGCAGCGAGTGAATGGCGCAAGAGCCATAAGCCGGAGTGGGCGCTGGTGATCGCTGAAAAGTTTCATCGTTGGCGCAGGGGCAAACCTGCGAAAGGTATAGCTCGAGAAACTTAAGGCTGCCTTGACGAGGGCAGGCTACCAGTGCGTCAATTTCATTATCCTGAGTCTCGTTTTCCCTGGCTGACGACACGAAATGCGGTGTCGTTTCCTTCGAGTATGCCAGCAATTAATTCGTCTTCTGACTCAAACATATGGCGTTTGCTAATACCCTTCGTCAATGAGCGGGAACGCGCTCATCACATTTGAGTTGCTGACGACATCAGCCTCGCTGACGAATGACGGGTCGAGCATTGCGAGTGAATTAACGCCACACAGCGCCATTGTCATCGATACTTCGCGTTTTAATAGCTTAATACAGCGCACCAGTGCAGGAACGCCACCGGCGGCAAGAGCCCATCCTTCGAGTCGGCCTATGCCCACGGCATCAGCCCCGAGTGCAAAGGCCTTAACAATATCGGAACCTCGGTAGAACCCTCCGTCCACCACAACTTCGGCTTTTTTACCCACGGCATTCACAATAGCGGGTAGTGCAGCGATGCTACCAATTGACTGATCAAGCTGCCGGCCGCCGTGATTGGACACATAGATAACATCCACACCGTGATCGAGTGCCTTGATGGCGTCGTCTACCCTGCTGATACCCTTGAGAACGAGTGGGATATCAAATTTCTTCTTTATTCTTTCTACCGTGGCCCAGCTAAGACTGGCCTGAAAGCCCATGTCACCGGCAGCAGCAGCTTGAGAAGTGGGCACAACGCGTTTCGCGATGTCCCTCTCCCTGCGACTGACTACCGCGGTATCCACCGTCAGGCAAAATCCCGCGTAGCCGCTGGCTATGACTCTTTCAACGATGGCATCGACCCAGGCTTCATCCCCTCGGACATATAGCTGGTATAACTTTGCGGCATTCGATGAAGCCGCGATTTCTTCGATGCCTGGTGCTGAGACTGAACTGGCCATTGTCATGACAGTGGTTTCAGCAGCGGCTATGGCAGCGCTTGAGGCGCCACCTGGATCGAACACCTCGAGTGAGCCAATCGGTGCAAGAATCAGTGGCAGGCTAAGTTTCTGGCCGAGGAATGTTCCGCTGGTATCGACGTTCGAAACATCGTTGAGAACCCGGGGAAGCAAACCGAGTTTGTCGATTGCGTGCCGATTCCTTCGCAGGGTAGTTTCGGTCTCTGCACCACCAACCAGGTAATCCCAGTGGGTAATGTCAAGATTCAACCTGGCGGCCTTGACGATTTCGTGAATGGTTTTCAGGTCTTTCGGGTCCATAGTCGCATGCCAATTGGTACTGATTGTGATGGTACCACAGACAGTTTGACTGACCTGGAGCAGTGAGGGTTCTGATAGATGGGGTCGGAAAGACAAATAGTCTTGACAGGGACCAGTGAACCATTAGGCTACGCGGCTTTCATGCACCGGTAAGAGAGACCAGATGTCAGTATTTAGTAAGGAAGATAGCAACACAGTAAAGATCATCGGAGTAGCGGGCGCAGGCTTTTTCAGCTTGACCGTCGTTCTGGCCGTCCTGGCGATATACATCACCGGCTAGTTTATTCCGGTGCTGCTTCATTAATTTCAGCTGGCATTGCATCTGGCTCTAACCTGTAAATAGTTCGGCCCTTTAAGAACCTTTCCGTGATTTTCGGATCGGTGACCGTTGTCGCGACGGCGTTGTATATGGCACTACCCAGCATTACTCGAACTCTTCTGTCGGAATGCAGGTAGATTGCCCATTTTCGGGTTGCCGCTGCGTCAACATAGAGTTCACCGTCAAGTACCGTGCAACGGAGGATAACCGAGTAGGGTTTTCCCGGATTAACTTCAAGCTTGAGTAGTTTGTAGCGATCAGCGAAGGCAAAATCCGTCGTGGTGGTTGCAATGCCTTTGAGTTGCTTACCTGGCAGGGTAAGCATGGGTGTCTGGCATGCGCAAAGCAGAGAGAGCGTAAGGATCATGGAAACAGCTTTCATGGAGAGTATTAATACACTCAATTGAAGGTTACTGATAGTATCGATTGCCATGCGATATTTGATAACGATTCTTGTTTTAGTGCCGATTCTGGCGATTGCGGAGACCACCGGTTTCGGGCTTTTGCGCTCGGAAGTCATTTCAACGCCGCAGGGCCAGGTGACCGAGACTGAATGGCAGCACGTGGATACCAGTGGCCAGGCGTTCGGGCTTCATCGTTATGAGTCGGCCGACGCAGTAACGATAGCGACGCTGTTGTATCTGCCTGGTACGAACATGAACGGTGTTCTCAAAACCGCTGATAGTGACCACAATCTCTGGCTGTATCTGGCCGAAAGGGGTATTGAGGTTTATGCGATGGATTACAGGACCCGCTATATTCCCCATGATTTCAGTGGTGACCTGGTGCTGATGCGAGACTGGTCAATGGACCTGTTCGTTGAAGATGCCGTCATGGCAGTGACCAAGGTCCAGCAGGATCAGCCCCTTGTGCCTATGTATATTGCCGGGTTTAGTCGAGGGGCTGCGTTCGCTTACGGGTTAGCAGGCCAGGTGGAGGCCGCGGGATTGGTTGCTCTGGACGGTAGTTTTAAAAAGCAGCCCTACGAATCCTATGACATCGGCGCTGCCTTGCAGCGTTATGACGAAGAAGCACGCTACGCATCAGCGCTGTCTCGTCGCGGCTATGACGCCCGCACAGAAATGATGCGGCGGGTTATATCCGATCCTGCCAGTTCGGCGACGAATGACCGTTACCAGACATCCGGTGATCAGCTGGCAGACATCCTGTATCAGGCCTGGGGCCCGGCTGTGCTGGCTAATACGAGATCCAACATTACTCCAATTGATATCCTGGCAAGGGAAATGCTTGGCTACGATTGGTTTTATCCAACAATCCAGGGTATTGAAGGTCGGTCTATTGCCAGTCAGCAGGATGACCCGAATACCTACATTGACGATCATTTCGGTGAGATGACCATTCCTGTGTTGTATTTTGGTTCAGGTGGGTTTGGTGCCGAGTCGCTGTTATCCGGGATACATTCCGCTGCTCGTTCGGGTTCAGATGACGTAACGATCAACGTTCTTGAAAATTACGGACATTTGGATGTGCTGTTTGCAACTGATGCCCCTGCTGAAGTCTATGGGGTGATCTACGAGTGGGTCTTGGGTCACCAGATCCTTGAGCCTGTTTCGGAATAGCCAGTGAAACTGGATCACATCATGTTTGCAGTAAGCGACCTTGAGGCGGGGATAGAGCAGCTGAAGACGCTCACCGGAGTGTCTGCCGAGTTCGGTGGAAGTCATGCCGGTGCGGGAACCAGAAATGCGTTGCTGTCATTCGGCAATGAGCAGTATCTGGAAATCATTGCCCCGGACCCAATGCAGGATATTGCAGGGACTATGGGCGCGGAACTGTCATCCCTGCAGGATGCCTATATCAGGACCTGGGCAGTGGCGACTGAAGACTATACGCCAGTGATTTCGGTGCTGGAGCGGTTCGGTTATGGACATCACATTATCGAAATGTCACGTACCAGGCCCGATGGCGTCCAACTTGCGTGGCAGATTCTGTTTGTCACGCATCAACCGCATGGGCTCGCCATGCCTTTCTTCATTAACTGGTTGGATAGTAAGCACCCGGCGCAGGAGGCACCGGGTGGGTGTGAGCTTGAATGGTTCTCAGTTCAGTGCCCTGATGCAGATGCCTTCCAGAGGTTTTGCGGTGCTATCGATATCAACGTTAGGGTCGTCAAAGGGAACCTTAAACTGTCAGCACAACTTCAGGCGTCCCCGGGCACGGTAGCGCTGGTCTGATTAGTTAGCGAAGCAATGCCCTTAACGATCTGACTCCACGCTCCCTTCGGCATGTCATGGCCCATACCTTCGATGATCATGAGCTCTGCACCCGATACGTTCTGATGAGTGTCATGTGCTCCGGTGACGGGTACCAATGGATCGATGTCCCCGTGAATGACCAGGCAAGGTAGCTTCAACTGATTAAGACCTGGTCTTCTATCGCCGTGAGCCATCACCGCCGCCATTTGGCGGGCTACGCCATCAGGATTGTAGGCTCGATTGTAGGATTCCAGGGCTTTGTTACGAATACGTTCTTCGTCTCGCTCAAAGCCAGTACTGCCGATAATCTTTGATACTTCTACTGCACGATCCATCGCATGTTTCGGGTCGTCTACACGTTTAGACGTCAGTGCTTCGATAGCTTTGGGGTGCGCGGGCGGCAAGTCAGGATTACCGGTAGTAGACATAATGGAAGTCATGCTCAGGATACGGTCACCATGATTGATTGCCATAGCCTGAACGATCATACCTCCCAGGGACACGCCGCAAATGTGAGCCTGTTCAATACCCAGCTCATCGAGCAGAGAAATTCCGTCCATCGCCATGTCATCCAGAGTGTACGGTACCTTAACTGTTCCGTTAGTCATGAATTCCACCACGAGTTCTTTGAAATCAGGAACACCATGATCATCAAAGTAGGTGGTCAGGCCCACATCGCGATTATCATAGCGTATGACGAAGTGACCAGCGTCGGCGAGTTGCTGGCAAAAGTTTTCATCCCAGGCAATCATCTGGCCGCCCAGGCCCATGACCAGCAACAATGGTTTAGCCTCGGGTTCACCGAAAGTATCAAATTCTATTGTAAGGCTATTGGCATTTATTTTAGACATTGGAGCTGATCCTTTAAGTAGCGTATGCAGAGCCACCATCGCAGGCGATGGTTTCTCCGACGACGTAAGCGCCTGCACGGGAGCTCAAAAAAATGGCTAGCCCTGCAATGTCTTCAGGCGTACCCACGCGCCCCCTTGGGTTGCCTTTGGCGACAGCGCTCCAATCGATATCTGTGTCGCCACCGCCGCCAACGCCAGTGCTCAGCATCCAGGTGGGAAAGGGGCCCGGTGCGATAGCGTTGCAGATGATGTTTTCTTTGGTCAGGTGCAATGCAAGGCCTCGAGTCAGGTGATGCACAGCTGCTTTCGATGAGCCATAGGAGAAGGTTTCAAAGACCGGGTTCTTAAGCCCATCGATTGAACCGACATTGATTACCCTGGCGGGGTCTTCAGCGGAACCCGCTGCCCTAAGCTGCGGTAATAGCTTCTGGGTAAGGAAAAATACGCCTTTCACATTGGTATCGAAGACTTTGTCCCAACCCATTTCCGGGAACTCATCAATCGGTGCTCCCCAGGACACGCCGGCGTTGTTGACCAGGATATCCAGCTTGTCCTCGTGTGAAGCGATTTCGCTCGCCAGCTGCGCGCAGCCTTCGACGTTTGAAAGGTTGGCCGGGATTGAAATACATTCGCCGTCATACTCCTTTGACAATCGCGTAGCGGTTGCATCACAGACTTGCGCCTTGCGGGAGCTGATGTAAACCTTTGCCCCATTGGCAAGGAAGCCCGCGGCGATCATTTCGCCAATGCCTCTTGATCCACCAGTAACAAGGGCGACTTTCCCTTCAATAGAAAAAAGATCTTTCATGGAATTTTCCCGATTTAAAAGAGGGCATTTAGCACGTCGGGATTACCGATGTCCAGAGTGATTAGTGGGTTCTATCTCGTTGTTATTGATTGCCGGTGAAGGATATTGGTAGGTTTCCGGCCCAAGCTGATCTGGTTGGGCTCTATTCATAGTTATTGATTACTAACCAAGGATATTGGTAGGTTTCCCGTCCAGGCTGACCTGGTTGCGATCAGCCCAATACTGCGAAACTCCTTCATCACCCTGTTTGGTGGCCCATTTCGTCGAGGGTGTCACGTTCTCCGCTTAAGTCGAACAGGGGAACCGCAAAGCCACATGACGTCTGAGCCATGTCTATTTTTAGCTCGAAGAATTGACGGGTGCCTGGCTGGTGATTGAACATATCGGCGTACTGTTCAAACTTCTTTGTTTCACGGGGATAAATGATTTTGGCGGTACCGTACAGGCGAAGAATAAGAGGCTGCTTTTCAAAAGAGCAGAACATAACGGTCATTCGATTGTTTTCGATAACATGAGCAGCAGTTTCGTTGCCGCTGCCGGTGAGGTTTAGCCAAACGAGTTCGTTGGGGTTGATGACCCGTAAGGAATCCATGCCCTTGGGGGAGACATTAATCTTGCCCTCAGCACCCGCCGTGCCGACGAAAAAAAGGTGTTGTCTCTCTATAAACTCGACTTGGTCGGACGTTAGAGATTCGAATTGCTCTGCCATAAATTGCCCCCCGTTGATTTTCGTAGTGTAAACCAAGTGTGTAAACCAAGTGTTGCCACAAGTGGGTAGAGCGTGATTTGATGCTCGTCTAGCTCCTAGCACATTGGTAGTTAATGACGCACAGGCTTAGCATGCCAACGATGTTGGCCTATGGGTTTGGCCAGGTGGCAGAATCGATCAAGAACCAGGGTTTCAGCGTATTCCTGCTGTTTTACTACAATCAGGTGCTTCAGGTCTCAGCAACCGGCAGCGCGATTGCACTGGCCATCGCCCTTATCTTTGATGCTGTGACTGATCCGGTGGCAGGAAGCCTGTCTGACAAACTGCACAGTCGATGGGGGCGTCGGCATCCGTTCATTCTTTTTTCTGCGGTACCTCTGGCAATTTCATTTTATTTGCTCTTCAATCCACCGGTTGGCCTGTCTGAGTTCACCTACGTTATTTGGCTGGCAGTATTTGCCATTCTCGTGCGCGGTTCTCTTACGTTCTATCACGTCCCGCATCTTGCGCTGGGTGCGGAAATGGCTCGGGACTATGACCAGCGATCTACGATGTATGCGTTAAGTACTTTCTTTGGGTTTATGGGGGCTGTGGTATTCATACCAATATCCTATCGAGTGTTTTTCCCAACCACTGAAGCGTTTAACCCCGGCTTACTGAACCAGGATGCATATTCGTCCTGGGCAATCTTTGCCGGTGCGACGATGATATTTGCTGTTCTTGTCTGTGTTATCGGGACGCGTCACGAGATTCCAAGATTACGACGAGCTCAAAACATTTCTGTTGATCGTTTTTCCATGTTTCGAATGTTCGGTGAGGTGAAAGAGGTTTTCAAAAACCATTCCTTCTTTGTGCTCTTTTTCGGCATGGTGCTGAGTGTTTTCATACTGTCCGTTGAGGCGGTGTTCAATCCTTTTATGGGTTTTCATTTCTGGGGGATGACCACCGAGCAACTGGCTTACATCCCAGTCGGGATGTTAGTCGGATTAGTTTTTTCGGTGGTTTTGGTTCCGATACTTACCCGGCGCTTGGACAAAAAGCCAACACTGATTGGTTGCGCGGCGTTAACCATCGTAAACATCAACACACCGATAGTGCTCACGTTGTTTGAGGTTAGCTGGTTTCCCGAGCCGGGCTCTGCAGGCCTGTTGCTGGTGCTGATTATTAGCAGCGGAGTTACCACGTTGCTCGCGCCTATTGTGTTTGCGACCTTGAACTCCATGTTTGGAGACATCGCAGATGAGCATGAACTTGATGTAGGGGAGCGAAGAGAAGGGGTTATATTTGCTGCCAGGTCATTTGCTAATAAGGCATCTGCGTCTATAGGGCTGGTGGCTGGAGGAATCCTCCTGGATTTTATTGCATTCCCGAAAGGGGCATTAATGGGTTCAGTTCCTGCTGAAATTGTCTGGCAGCTGGGTTTCATTGCAGGTCCTGCGACGTCTGTGTTTACGCTTGGCGGACTGGCGTTGTATGTTCGGTATCGGATAGATCGCAAACGGCACGCGGCGATTATGGAGTCTCTGAGCGCAAGGTCTGCCGAAGGCGATCGTACTTAAACCCGTTCTGTTCAGCTTGGATTCACTCCCCGTTCAGCTTCCAGGGGCTAACTTAGTCGCATCTAGTTATTGAGTTAGTGAGATGATCAGAAAAGTGATGTTTGCTTCCTTACCGTTGCTCCTGATGAGCTGTGCCAATGAACCTATCGTTGATCGTCGTGGTGTCGATGAAGCGCGGTACCAGGGTGATCTTGCCGAGTGCCGGTCGTACGCTTATCAGGTAGATACCGCCGGAGAAACAGGGAAGGCCGCGGCTATTGGTGTGGCGATCGGAGCATCCGTCGGTGCAATTCTGGGTGACAGTCACGATGCCGAGCAGGGTGCGGGTGTTGGTGCGGTCGCCGGAGGCGCAAAGGGGTTCCGCAAAGCGGAGCGCCGAAAAGAAAAGGTACTTTATAATTGTCTGAAATCCCGGGGTTATCACGTGTTCGGATAGCACCAAAAATCAGAGGTTTCACTGCCTCGTTATGTCGACTTGCGGCGTAGGATGACGCTACGGAGCTGTCCTGTGGGTAACAATTCCCGATCTGTTTGGCCTACCCGGCGCTCGTTAGCGGAAGTTAAAGCCAGTCTATCCTGACAGTCACACTACCTAAACGCATTGCGGGCAGCTGGCGTATGGTAATTGCAGACCAGGTCTGGCCTAACTCAAAATGTGCTCCTGTTTCTGTTAGTCGATGGGCGCGTCCCTTAACCAACTGCCCTTAGAGCATAAAGTACCCTGCCAGTAGCGCACAGAACTCCTTCATTGTTTTTAATATCCACGTGTATCGTGCAAAGTTGTCTGCCGCGCTTGATTACCCTGGCTTCCGCATCAATCCAGCTACCGTGCGCCTGTCGTAGGTAAGTGATTTGAAGATCGGCGGTACCGGCGGGTTCGCTGCCTGCTCTGATGTTAGTGAATACAGCAGGCACAGCCGCCATGTCGATCATGGTTGAAAGCACGCCCCCATTGACGCTACCGCCGATGCCTGTCGGCGTGTTGGCGTGGATGTTAAGTCGAATACGGGCGTAGTCTTCGCGGGTTTCCTCGAGTGTTAAGCCAAGGTATTGATGAAAAGGATCGCTGTCAAAATCGAAGGGGTTATCAACTTTCATGATTCCACCACGCGGTATCTGAAAAGGCGCGTAGGTCTAGTTCATGGGTCCAGACTGAACGGTGTTGATTGGCGATATGAAAGTAGGTCTCAGCTATTTTTTCGGGCAGCATCAAACCGTCATGTTCGCCGCCACGAGATTCCCGGAGTTCTTTAAATCGTTCTTCTCCTAACATCTTTCCAAGCGTGTCTGGTGCATCGACTGCACCGTCAATCAGGATATGCGCAACATGAATGCCTTTGGGTGAAAATTCGGCGTTCAGGGTCTGGCACAACATCCTTCGCCCACCCATGGCCGCAGCGTGAGAGTGCTGCCCCCTGTTCCCGCGCATGGCAGAGGTGGCAGAAGTCACCAGAATAGTGCCGTGACCGCGTGCTTCCATCAACGGTGTAAGTGCGTAGGCGAGTCGATACAGGCCAAACGTTCCAAGGCGCCACCCCATTTCGAATGTTTTATGGGGTGTTCCAGCCAATGGCCGATTGCCGATCTGTGCGCCCAGATTGTAGATAACCACCTCAATAGGGCCCACGTCGGCCTCTATGTCTTTCACCATGTCTTCGATGGCGTCATCTTCCATGGCGTTCACCAACCGGCCAGAGGCGCTGCCACCAGCCTCTGTTATCTGGTTGACCAGCTTGTTAAGCCCTTCCTCATCGCTTCGGCGACACAGGAACGAGTGATATCCTTGAAGCGCGAATTTCTTCGCAACATTGCCGCCGATACCGGCGCCCGCGCCAATGACGAGGCAGACAGTTTTGGTCATTGTGGTTTCCGTTTATTGTGAAAATAGTGCCGGGTAGCATAGGGTTTAGTCATAAAACTTGCAAAGACGCGCCGACTTTCCGAGTACTATTCGCCATGAGATGTGCCTCCCCAGGAACGTAAACAGTGGCTGGGGTTTGTATGAGGCCACTCATTGTCCAGGTCGTGGACAATACAAATGATTAGAGGTGTTTTCTCAAGATTACAAAAGGCGCGACATGGTCTAATCTAGGCCAATGGAAACGGAAGCGCTAAAAGAGTATTTCCCTCACCGCGTCATCAAACGGAAGGTTCGGGAGCTGGCGGTGAAGAGAGTTCGAAAGGACCTGATCCTTAATGGTAAATCTGAAGAAGACATCTCTGAGGCAGATTTGGAGTATCTGTTGGCGGATGCTGAGGACTCTGTCTGGTCAGACATTAAGCAGACTTCGCTGATGGGCGTGTTGGCGATGCTTGGGCTGAGCATAGTCTGATGTCGCTGTATCGCTTCGCACGCACCAGTGCGCTGTTGGCTTTCGCAGGGAAATACCGCCTGAAGATATTCTACATGTTGGCGGCGATTGCCTTTGCCCTGGTAACGGCCTGGCTTTACACAGATGTGGCAGCTTATTTGCGGGTCCACTTCCCTCAGTGGGCACTACTGGCTTTATTGGTAAAAACCGTTGCTGTCTATGGTGCGTTGTTTTTTCTGTTGTGGCAGGTTAAGCCCTCTGAATGGCGCAGCCGGCCAGAGCCTGCATTGCAACTCGACAGTACGGCGGAACCTTCGAAACTCGACGAAATCGCCCAAAAAGAAACGTTAAGTAAACGCAAGGATACCATCCTCCATCGATAGTGCAGAACAGCATCTTCTTTAAACAAAATGTAAGCATGAAGATTGGTGAGAATATGAATTCTCACCGGGATATTCGGCCAGTAGGCATAGTATCGAAACAGCATCCGTTGGCCTTTATTTCGTGAGATGTGCTCGGCTGCTGCCGTCTTAACGTGGCTAATTCTTCCTTTTCGCGGCGAGACCTTGCGGGCTAGTACCCTTAGATTATATCGTTCACAATAAATGAAACTAGAGGGTGTCGAGTGGTGACGCCATCCTCATTCGATAGGAGACAAACATGAGCGAGTCATCTTCAGTGCTTTATGACGTTCAACAGAGTGTCGCTACGATCACCCTTAATCGGCCTGAATCGCTCAATGCGATGACGAACGGCCTGATGAAAGATCTCGTTGACACTCTGGCGAGAGTTGAAGCAGATAAATCGGTTCGCGTCGTCGTGATTACTGGCAGTGGTCGTGGTTTCTGTGCCGGCGCTGATCTTGCCGGTCAGGCAAGCGCCAAACCGTCTGATCCAAAACCTGACGGCAAAGTTGACGACCACTTCAACGGTGCGATGCGGGCCATTTATAATTCTTCTGTGCCAACCGTCGCGCGTGTCAACGGTGCGGCCGCCGGTGGCGGGTTCGGTTTGGCGCTTGCTTGCGATATTACAGTTGCAGCAAAAAATGCGTTTTTTGTCGCTACGTTCGGGCCAAAATTGGGGATTGTTCCTGACCTGGGTACCACTTGGAATTTACCACGTAAAGCAGGTCGTGCTAGAGCCCTCGGCCTTGCAATGCTCGGTGATAGAATCACTGCTGAACAGGCAGAAGCCTGGGGATTGATCTGGAAAGCTGTTGACGATGATCGGCTGGATGCTGAGGTCGAGCTGATCACCAAAAAGCTCGCTCGTACATCAGCGGATGCCATGACGCGGATTCGATCAGTAACCGATGCTGCACTGGATAATAGTTTCAGCGATCAGCTGGACTTAGAGATGGAGCATCAGGCCGTGCTCATCCCAAAGAACATGACTGAAGGTGCCAGGGCCTTTATGGAAAAACGGGAGCCTGAGTTTCCTGGTAGAAATTAGCGCGTACTAACGAAATTTAGCTCACTACTTGATCATGCCGTGATGTAACAAACCCGGCCTGGCCCTATGATCTTCTCGGCGATCAATCTCGCCAGATTTAAGTTAATAGATCGGCATCAATAGTGTCGTTGGCCATCCTGGAAAAATGCGAGCTGTATTAACTAATTCAAATAGCAGCTAATTTTTCAAAAAAAATCAGTCTCTTTTTGGGTAATTGGGGCTGGAAATGAGCACAAAAAGCATGGTGCACGGTTGTACTGAATTATTGCGCCAGGCGTGGGGTGTTGCTCGCTGAACAACAATGTCCCCCACCTTTAAATCGACACTCCCGGTATCTAGTTCCAGGGTAATTTCACCTGAAAGAACAATCCCATAGTCGATTGTTGCCGTTGTATGCATCCCAGGATTATCAGGGTCCATTGCGTCGCCGGTGTTGAACCGCGCCGCAGCTGCAGCGTGTTGCTCATTGAGGGAAGGGTTATCGCCCTCTGGCATAAAGGTAAAGACACGGACACGAGAACCCCCTGCAGGTGGTTCCAGATTAAATTTCTCGGCTTTTACGGGATCAGTATTGTTAGTCGTTGATTCTGCCGGGTCATCTATCCAAATTTCCTCATCAATAGCACGACCAAGGTCGAGTACTCCGGGCGTGGGTCCATCATGCAGGAAGTACGATTTTCCATCCTGATCCAGTGCGGTCACTATTCTTCTTGCGGTCATCTATGATCCCCTTCATTCTGTTTTTGAGAGCCAGCGTTTCTCTCGTTACGTTGTTGTCCTAACCGTGAACATATCGGGCGCTGGGCGTACTGGCCGGTGCTTCCAATATAGTTAAATGTAGCACGATTGACGTATCACCTAAGTGATCAACCCAACCGCATGTGCGCTCGCCGCTGGATTTTAGAAGCAAACTCACTGCGCTCGTACCTCGCACTCGGCATGCTTAATCAATCGGATGGGTTGCATGCTTTATGAAAGCGCGAAGCCTTATGCAAGATACTCAGCGAAACAGGCCGCGCTTCAACTTGTACAGATCGCTAGCGCTGCATGCGATGAGACGTTCCTGAGGGTGCGGAAGAAGACTTTAGTTGTCTTTGATGAGCTTTGATTTGGTTTGCTTTTAGTTTACCTTTAATTGAAAGATGGTTTTCCCTCAACCGCTGAAATCATCTTCTGATCTCCGTTTATTCCAGAGGTTCTTAATGAGCTACTCCGACATCACTTCCCATAGCCATTCAACACCACGCCATACCACGGGTTATCTCGCGGCGGGTCCATTGGATGGGCCATTAATTATTTTCACCCACGGATGGCCAGAACTATCTCGAAGTTGGCGTCATCAACTTCCTTTTTTTGCCGCTATGGGCTTTAGAGCAATTGCACCGGATATTCGCGGCTACGGTGATTCGTCGGTTTATCCTGAGCACAAAGACTACAGCGTTGAATGCGCTATTTTGGATATGTTGGAACTACATGATGCGCTCGGTGGTACTAAAGCAGTTTGGGTAGGCCATGATTGGGGAAGTCCTATTGCCTGGGGCATGGCGGCTCATCATCCGGAGCGGTGTCATGCGATTGCTTCGCTGTGTGTGCCCTATGCTGCGATTGATCGAGGTTACGACGTAACGGTGCCATTGATTGATCGAAGTGTTTACCCAGAGGATGATTATCCGCTGGGACAGTGGGAGTATATGGGTTTTTATGAGGAAAATTTCCAACGCGCGACGGCGCAGATGGACGCTAACGCCAAAAACGTGGCTCAATTGATATTTAGAAAAGGCAGTGCCGAAGGGCGGGGTTTGCCTACCGGTACAGCCATGGTGCGAAAAGACAATGGTTGGTTCGGTGGTTTATCAGCAGCACCGGATGTGCCTATGGACGAAGACGTCATTACAACCGAAGATCTCGAGGTCTATGCCGAAGCACTACAACGCAACGGTTTTTTTGGCCCGAACTCCTGGTACATGAATCATCAAGTGAACGCCGCCTTTTTTGACACATTGCCAAATGCGGGAAGAATGGATTTGCCAGCGCTGTTCATCCACGCTCGATACGACTATACCTGCGAAACGGTTGATTCCCGATTGGCTGAACCAATGCGCACACTTTGTTCCAATCTAACTGAAACAACCATAGATTCAGGTCATTGGATAGCTCAGGAGAAACCAATGGATGTAAATCGAGACATTGCCAAGTGGCTATTTACAGTAGTACCTGAGCTGGTTTAGGGCACCGCCATAGTCGTAAACGTTGTCGAAGTCCGTTGCTCGATGCGCTGTATCAATGAGAGCTTTCAAACCTCCATGAAAGCATATTTTTCCTCAACTGTTTTTTCCTCAACAGTGAGTTTCATCGCTTTCCCCACGCTGGTGCTTCACCCGGAATGACTCGAAAAGTTCGCCATAACAGGTTGCCTGATCCAGCGGCGAACCGCGAAACGTAATGTTATGCACAGGCTTCTGTTTCTTGCCGTTTTCTTTCCAGCCCTTTGATACACTTAATGCCTGCCTCAGTCCTCGCGAGACCAAATGACAGATATAAAGCTTGAACGTCAAGAGAATCAAAGCGGTGACCCAGAGATCGCAACACAGGGCTTTGGCCGCATATCGAGTAAGCCTTTACCTGTATTTAATCCCGTTGCTGATCTGGATGCCGCCTGTGAGTATTTCGAGAGCAACGGCTTTGTTGTCCTAGAAGACTGTCTTAACTTCGCGGAGCTAACCCGCCTGAATGAGTTCTTTGACCGTACCCAAAAAGAGGTGCCTGAAAAATGGGGTCACGGTAAACGCAAACCACATCACCGCAATCAGGGGCTCATCTTTTCTCAGCCACTGCTGGATTACCCTGAGCTTGATGACTACATTTGCCACCCCAGATCTTACCCCCTGGTTTGCCGACTACTTGGCGGAGAAGACAGTGTTAGGTTCTCAGAGCTTAACCTCAGGGAAGTGCCCGAAGATGCCGGTATTGGCAGCATGGACTTTCATCACGATGCTGTATCTAGTGACCGGTTCCTGCGGGCCCCATACAACCCCGTTGACTGGTTGTGTCGAATTCACTACCTGACCGACGCGGTTCCTGGCACACCTGCTTTCTGCGTCGTGCCACGTAGCAATCGGTTCGAAACGCTGAAAGAAGCGCGGCAAAGCCAAGGGGATGACTATCAGGAAGTCCCAATTTACGGTAAAGCCGGTACCTGCATCCTATACGATACCGCTACTTTTCATACGAGATTCGATGGTGACGGAAGACAAAAAAGGCGTTCCTGGCACCAATATTTTGCGCGCGGAGGCTGGTTAAAAAGCTCCCTGCCAACGACCAGCCGCTATGTCAGATCTCCCTCACCAGCATTGACTGACTGGAACCTTTTTCCGGAACGACTGGTGTTTCACCCTGACCCCAAAGTCAGGCTTCTATTTTCTCACTGGAACACCGCTCAGGGAGAGTGGGTTGCCTCGGGCTTCTCGGACGAGGTGCGAAAATCGATGCCGCGGGGTGAGCAGTAGATAGGTTGGGGCGGTCAGCGCTGATTCACGCTAATCTGTTTTTACCCTTTCTGACGCTTATAGACCGGATTGAGAATATCTTTTTCTGAGATTAGGTCACGGGTGGCTTGCGATTTCGTTGTTCTGCTCTATTTCGCTCTATTTCGCTCGTTTTGGGTCTGTTACTGTATTCACCAGGGAAACAAATCTTAACGAGCCCAGCAGTTCATTAAACACAGAGGTGCGCCCATGTCGTATTTGAAATCAGCTATCGCTATATTGTTTCTCGTCTTGCTTGCGGCCTGTTCACCGGCGCCGAATGAAGGCACAACGACCCCGCAGTTTCAGAGGCCGAGGGAAGAACTGCTTTAGCTGAGGCGTCAGGGTTGTTTCAACCAGTTGTGGTCAAGGAACTGTTGGATTGCCTATCTAGCGCTGACATGACAGTGCATTGCGGATACAAGAACCCGGAAGATCTGGTTGCCTTGCCCGATGGCAAGTACCTTGTCGTCAGTGAAATGGCTGAGTTCTTAACAGATGCCCCTGGCACGCTTTCGCTGCTTAACCTGGAATCTGGTGAAAGAGAGCCGCTTACGGTTGCTTGGTCTCAGCCGGCGTCGCTTCGTGGTGATGTGGCTTGCCCGGCGCCCGACAGCGTCGCGTTTAGCCCGCACGGCATTGACCTTGCTCGGCTGGCCGGATGGCTCGCTGCAGCTGCTGGTGGTTAATCACGGCAAGCGGGAATCGGTTGAATTTTTTGAAGTGACGCAATCCGATGAAGAACTGGCAGCTAGCATGGCAGGGTTGCGCGATGCCCCCGGGAGATCCGTTTATCAATGACGTGGCGGCGCTTAAAGATGGTGGCTTCCTTGTGACGCATATGTGGGACAAAGCAACGGCTTTCGATGAGGTTGTGCGCAAGTTGCTTTCGGCCGAACCAACTGGTTGGGTGTATGAATGGCAGCGCGAGCCAGGGATTCCAGAAAGTGCCTGGGTCGAATGACCTGATGCCTAATGGAATAGCGGTGAGTGGTGATAACACCGAGATTTATGTGAATATTTATTTTGGAGATAAAACCGTGAAGATTGACCGTGGCAGCGGCAAGAGAGAAGGCGAGTTTACGGTACAACAGCCCGACAATATTACGGTCGATGATGAGGGCAATTTGTGGGTGGCGTCCCACAAAAATGACCCTGATTGGCCAGACCTGTGCGCTGGTCACGGAAGGTCCCTGCCTGCTGCCTTACGAGGTGATCAAAGCTGATCCAGAGACGATGCAGGCCGAAGTATTCCTTTCGCAGAATGGTGCACCAATGGGATATGCCACGGTTGCGCTCAAGGTCGGTGACCGTGTCTTTATGGGTTCGGCGCATGGCGACAGGGTGGTCAGTTCACCGGTGCATTGACAGGCCGTATAGGGTTCAGCAGGAAGGTGGCGCGACCACCAAATAGCCAGCCGCAGGGCTGTCTAAGCGTCGTAAGGCGCCTAGATCAGGCGATATCGAACGCCTGATGAGACAGCGATTGCCGAATCAATTTAAAAAAACAGGAATACTATGAAGCCACTTATTGTGTACGGCGTACCTTTTTCACAACCCGTAAGAGCCGTTTTATGGCTGCTCTTGCTAAAGCGCATGCCGTTTGAGCTGGTACTAACCAATCCGGGGTCCAAAGGAGATACGGGTAGCCGTAATCCCGCATAC
>CALKBV010000005.1 GCA_937775265.1 uncultured Pseudomonadales bacterium | reverse complement strand
TGTATGTTTGCGCCTCACTTTTAGTTGGCGAGGTAGTAGGTGGTCGATAACATGTCCAAGAGGGGGTTTGATCCCCTGACATATCGATTTGAAGATCAGTTGCCAGGTCATGGCGCTGTGACGGAAGTTGCGGATGGTGTGCTCTGGGCTCGAATGCCTATGTGGGGTCGCCTCAATCACATCAATGTCTGGCTGGTGCGTGATTATGATGGCTGGACTATCGTGGACACCGGTCTTAATCGAGATGATGTGCAGGAATGCTGGCGATCTATATTCGACAACCATCTTGATGGTAAGCCAATAAAGCGCGTTATCGCGACTCATCTGCACTCCGATCATACGGGTAATGCAGGTTGGATCTGTCGCGAAAAGGAAGTAGAACTCTGGATGTCTCGCAGCGACTTTTACATGTGCAAGGTTATGGCGGCAGATGGTCCTTCGGACGTACCTGAGGACGCCATCAAGTTTTATCGACGTGCTGGTTTTGATGAAGCTCGTCTGAACCGCTATCGCGAGAGGTTCGGCCAGTTCGGCGCTAATATCTCAGAGTTACCGGCTGGTTACAGACGAATCCAGGATGGCCAGTACATCGATATTGGTGGACGTGAATGGCGGGCGGTTATTGGGCATGGTCATGCCCCCGAGCATGTGTGCCTTTATTGTCCGGAGTTGAAGATAATTATTGGGGGCGACCAGATACTTCCGAAGATCACGCCTAATGTCAGTGTGAATCCATCTGAGCCCAACGCGAACCCCCTCCGGGATTTCCTGAACTCCTGTGCGAGGTTCAGGGAGATGCTGCCGCCTGACTTACTGGTGCTTCCGGCCCATGAGAGTCTTTACGAAGGCGTGCATGAGCGACTGACGGAGCTGATTGACTGGCACGAGGTTGCATTGGAGAAGTTGTATGATTTGTGCGCTGAGCCCAAGCGAGCAGTCGACGTTTTTCCCGCGCTATTTAAAAGCAAGATCACTGACACGAGCTATTTCCCTGCGACCGGTGAGTCGATCGCGCACCTTCACTGTGCCCAGGAGCGACGTGTGCTGGTCGTAGAGGAAGATGATAACGGCGTTGCCTGGTGGCGACAGGCCTGATGCTATACGGGTGCCTTACGAGGTAGTTTTTCAGTGGTTTTTTCTGGTAATGATGCGTACAAACGGTCGGTCAGCTCGGTTCGATGAACCGCATAACCTGGGTCGCTCCATAGGTTTCTTAACTGGTCCGGGTCTTCTTTCATGTCGTACAGTTCGCCCTCTGTACCGTCATATAAGTGACTCTTTTCATACGCAGTGCAAAGAAATCCATCCCGGTGGTAGATCGACTTTAGGTGCATGTCGATAGGGCCATGTTCTGAATCCCATTCCGTAAGGACTATCTCCCGCTCCTGCTGAACTGCTTCGTTCTCTGATGTGGGTAATGGTTTGCCTTCACAATAATCAGGCGGACTGATGCCGGCGATCGCGCAAAACGTACTAGCCAGATCAACATGGCCAACGGGGCTCGCCACTTCTGCCGGGCAAATGTTTGCTGTCTTTGCTGGCTTCCAGATAAACGGAAGATGCATCAACGCATCGACATGGTACGGGCCCTTGAACAGGAGTCCGAAATCTCCCTGCAACTCGCCGTGGTCGGTGGTAAAAAATATGTCGGTGTTTTTCATCCACTGCTTTGAATGAAGAAAGCCAATGACGTCGCCGACAGCATCATCAATGAGCTCGTTTTCGATATGGGTCATGGCATTAATTTCGCGGACCTGGTCAGCTGTCATGTCGGCTGGAACAAATTCCCTTGGAGATTCAAGATTGGTCCACAGCGAGCCCTCAAAATAGCCCCGCCAGTGAGCGGGTTTTTCATTAAGCCATGACTCAAGCTGTGATCGGTTTTCACTGTAAAGACGGGGCAGGGGCACATCCTTCCAGTTAATTCTATGCAGTTCGGATGCAGGAATGTCCCAGGGATGGTGAGGGTCTGGGAAGCTCATCCAGCAGAACCATGGCTTGTCGCTTGACTGGGTGCCCAGCCAGCTTTTTGTTCTCTGGGAGACCCAGTCCGTGTGATAAATATCTCGTGGAATATCCATTGGCCAGACTTGCGTGGCCCCTGTTGCACCTTTGCTTGCGGTGTTCTGTCCTCTGTTTGTCACCATTGGGTAGAAGGCTTTTTTCTGTTCGGGGTAGGCGTCCATATACTTGTCGTAGTGACTGTGACCCTCGAAAAAATGATTGGCAAGTTCCATATGGTCGAATCCGCGGTGAGGCCCGGTGCTGTTCTCTGACGCCATGCGGTTTTCGAAAAAATCCACTGGGGAGCCAAGCCATGGTTCGAAGTGTGCTTTACCCAGCAGTGCTGTGTTGTAACCATGTTCCTTGAGATGGTGGGCGATGGTGTGTCTTTCTTCGGGCATGGACATGCCGTTCATAAGCACGCCATGCGAACGGACGTGTTGTCCGGTCATAATCGTGGCTCTTGCAGGCATGCAGACTACATTTTGGTTGTGTGCTCTTCGATAATTGATGCCTTCACTTGAAAGTTGATCAATATTTTTTGTGTTTGCAATTTTTCCACCGTTGCAGCCTAGTGCGTCGTATCGCATCTGGTCTGTGGTGATCAGCAGAATGTTTCTGGCCATCAGGCAACGGCCGCTTTAGTAAGTTACTGCGTCATGTTCGAATTTGAATCCAGCTTTATTCATGGTAAGACGATGACGTGCGCCTGAAGTTGCGGCGTCCCATTCCGGGTAACCGGCATCTCCTTCCCAGAGAGCGATTCGAGAACCATCCTTGTCCTGGACGACTCTGGTCTGGTAGTAGCGGGGGGGCTGCTCAGTGAGCTTGTTGAGTGCCTGATCAATGGTGTCGAATCGTGAAAGTTGAAACAGGGATACCCATGTAGGAGGCGCCAGGTCGATTTTCCCTTGGGCATGCTGCTGCAGTGCATCTGATGGACTGATCCATTGATGGTTCTGAATTTCTCCACCATCAATCCTTATTTCGTGGTCATCATCAGTGCTGGTTAGAAAGAACCAGGTAGCGAAGCGTCTTGCTGTACTAGCGGGTGGAGTCCAATGCGCGAACCAGATGAATTCATCGGCTGGAATGCTGATGCCTGCTTCTTCTTCGGTTTCTCTTGCCGCGGCGACCCGCGCTGCAGCGTTATCATCCGGTGCGTTGATATAGTCTGCTGCGTCGATTTTCCCACCGGGGAACACCCACATTCCACCAAAGGCGATCTTTGAAGTCTTGTGCAGCATCAGGACCTGGCTTTGATTTTTGTGTTCCCTCAGCAGCAACACTGTCGCTGCAGGGATGGCCGGCTTAGCACCTTCATTCTCGCGGTCTTTCTCAAGGTCGCCATAGATATCGTTTTTATGTTTACTCATTTAGGTTTGTTCGTGCAATTTGATCGATAAGAAGTGTTGGTGCTTCAATTGTCTTGGCCCTTAGGTATTCACAAAGTGACTTGGCTTGTTTGTCGATCCGGTGATTAGATGACACGCCTTCGCCAAGAACGTCATGGATGTAGAAGTTCAGGGCGCGTAGGTTAGGCAAGTCGAATCTTTCAATTTTGTAAGGACGCCATGTCCGGCGCTAGTTCCTTAAACTTTTCTACGGTTAGAAAGCCATGCAGGAAGCCGAAGGCCTCATCTGTCTTTGCCCAGACTCCGCAGTTTGCTGCACCACCCTTGTCTCCTGACCTGGTACCAAACAGCCTGCCAAAAGGTATGCGGCTTGTATCACCGCCTGGAGCAGGTGGGATTTTTACCGGAACTTCCTGGTAATAGCGCTCTTCCAGTCCAAGTCTTTGGGTGGGTAATACTTCAATCAAATCACCGTCGATATGGACGCGCTCGGTCACTTTCCGGCTATCGATTAGGGTCGGCCAGTAGGCGATAACAGGGCTGCCATTGTAACCAGCCGCGCCTCTACCGGTGTTTCCTGGAATTGCGGCGAGGCCAAGCTCCGTGACTTTCGCCTGTAAGAGTCGGCCAAGTTTTGATGGATCATCAGAAGTGATCGTTATGCGCAGCGCAGCGTGGGCTTCCTCATTGGATGCAGGATCTTCTTTGTCACTTCGGATCAGATGTATATCGACATCAGTGAACTGTTCTTTGCCACCCAAGTTGTGAAAAATCTGGTCGACGTAGATTTCGGCTTTCTTCTCGATGTCGAGACCTGTCAATAATACCTCTATGCTTTGTTTGTAAGCACCCAGAGTATTGACGCAAACCTTGTGCGTACTAGGGGGGCTGCTGCCCCTGCAATCGGAAACGTAAACCCTGTCCTCGCCAACCTGTTCGACCTTCATCGTATCGAAATGCGCGATAACGTCAGGATTGTAATACGCCGGTGCCTTGGTCTCATAGAGCAGCTGGGCGGTTATTGTGCCTACAGAGACGAGACCTCCGGTTCCTGGATGTTTGGTAACAGTGAAACTGCCATCGGCCTCTATTTCTGCAATGGGGTACCCCAAATTTCGAAAGCTAGGGACTTCTTCAAAGAAAGAATAATTACCGCCGCAGCATTGGGCGCCGCATTCGATGATGTGCCCTGCGGCTAGTGCTCCCGCTAGTGCATCGTAATCATTTCTTGCCCAGTTAAACTTCCAGGCGGCAGGGCCAATGACCACGGCCGCATCAGTGACTCTTGGGCAAACGACAATATCGGCGCCCTGGTCCAGGGCTTCTTTAATTCCCCACGCACCTAAATAGGTATTGGCAGTCACTACCTTGTTACTCGAATCGGACAGTGGAATACCCCGGTCCATATTGATAAAAGACTCACCTTCGTTTTGGAGTTGCTCAATATCATCTTTGATATCATCACCATCTATCCAGGCAACTTTCATCTCAATGTTTAGTTCCCGCAGGATTTTCTCAATCTCAACCGCCATGGATTGCGGGTTGAGGCCCCCGGCGTTGGTAACAATTTTGATGTTCTTATCTTTGCAGTCCTGTGCAACCTCCTTAACTTGCTTCAGAAAGGTGCCGACATAACCGAGGTTCTCGCCGCGAGACTGCATCTGGTTATACAGAATAGTCATCGTCAGTTCTGCGAGATAATCACCCGTGAGCACATCAATTGGCCCACCATCAATCATTTCTTTTGCAGCGGCCAGCCGGTCGCCATAAAATCCGCTACAATTACCAATTCGAATACTGTTACTCATTTTTTTCCTCCTTTCGAACGCCAATTCTTGTGAGTGACATCTCGAGTCGCCTATTCATGTTAGGTATTTGACATATTTGCCTGAGACTACTTGACAGCAAAGAGAATCTTTATTTAAACCGCCTTATTCCTGGTTGACCCAGTTCGGTTTTCGTTTTTCCCTGAAGGCGGCCATACCTTCTGCACCTTCTTCTGACTGGAATAGGCGTTTGCTCCATTCACCGGTCTCGTTAAAACCATCGGCAATGCTAAGTTCACGGACGCGTCTAACCAGTTTCTTGCATTCCTGAACAGCAATCGGACCGCCTAAATTTATGGCATTGATTTCTTCCTGCACAGCGCCGGTCAATCCTTCTGCTGTTACGGCTCGGTGTGCGAACCCCATACCGACCGCCTGTTCTCCCGTAAACCGCTCCCCGGTCAAAAACAGTTTCATTGCGTGGTGAGTTCCAAGCTTCGGAATACAGACGACAGAAATGACGGCTGGAATAACACCAATTCGAACCTCGCTGAAGCTGAACTGAACATCGGATACTGTCACGACGATATCTGCTGCTCCTACCAGGCCCAGGCCACCGGCAAATGCGGCACCGTTAACCGCAACGATAACAGGTTTGGGGCTTTCAAGAATAGTGTTCAACACCTCAGGGTACGTTACACCCTGGGCGCCATCAACGATCTGACCCGGCGGGCTTTTCAAGTCAGCGCCAGCACAAAAAGCGGGGCCGGTTCCGGTAATGACGATAGATCTGACCTCAGGGTTTTCATTGGAGGCAACTAAGTGAGCATAGAGTTCATTGACCAGAATAGCCGATAGTGCATTTCTGTTTTCTGGTCGGTTTAGTGTTATCCATGCAGCGCCATGCTTGATTTCATAGAGTGTGGCTTCTTGTTCGGGCATCAGTGTTTCCTTTTATTCGTCTTCTTGATTTAGCGTCACGAGAAGCTGACCATTTTCGACCTGGTCGCCAGTGGTCACGTGTAGCGCCGATATAATGCCATCCATTGGTGCCGTAATTCGATGTTCCATTTTCATGGCTTCAAGAATCAGCAACAGATCACCCTTCGAAACCTTGTCACCTGAATTCACTTCTGTCGCCAGCACAGCGCCGGGCATTGGCGCCGTAAGACCACCTGCCAGTTCATCGATGCCGCTGACCGGGTAGCGAGGTAATTCTGTGATTTGTAGGTCACCAGAGCGGCCGTGCACGTACCATTGCATACCCTGCCTATCGACTTTGTACGAAACTCGTCTGCCATCGATGTCAATATCGACGAGTCCATTACCGCAGGTGTAAGGAGTTACGAGTAGCTCACCCGGGGAATCACCTGTTCTGACGCGGAATTTTCCATCTCGCCGAGATCGGTATTCGACATGACAGTCCTTGTTCAGATGTTGAAAATCTATCATCTCGAAGGGCAGGATGGTATTTCTCCAGCCACTGGGTATGGTTTTTAAAACCCTGGCGGTTGCGTGATTACGTGCTTGTGATTCTATGGCTATCGCAATGGAAGCCTCAGCGAGATCGTCGCTGGTGACTTCCCGGGTGCGTGCCGGAGAGATTCGTTCAATGAAATCGGTGGTTGTATCACCCTCCAGGAATGACGGGTGTCGGAGAGTTGTCACCAGAAAATCCCTGTTGGTGATTAGTCCCTGGATCTGGGTGGTTTCCAGAATACGGGCCAGCCTTGCGGCTGCCTCGCGCCTTGTTGGTGCGTGGACAATAACCTTGGCAATCATCGGGTCGAATTCCACAGCGATAACGCTACCCGACTCCACCCCTGAATCGAATCGAGCCTTACCCTGGGTTGATGGTTGCCAGATAATCACAGGACCGGGAGAAGGTAGAAAATCATTGTTCGGGTCTTCAGCACACAGCCTTGCTTCGATGGCGTGCCCATTAATCTGGAGATCGTCCTGGCTGAATGAAAGATTTTCACCTTCAGCAACCCGAATTTGCTCACGAACTAGATCCTTGCCGATAATTGCTTCCGTGATTGGATGTTCAACCTGAAGTCTTGCGTTGACCTCCAGAAAATAGAACTCGGAACCGGCAAGTAAAAACTCCACCGTACCCGCTGAAGAATATCCCAAGCTCGCGGCTGCTTTTAGAGCAGCGTCACACATGGCTTCCCTGATCTCTGGGGAAACGGCGGGTGAGGGTGCTTCTTCGATGATTTTCTGGTGGCGGCGTTGAATGGAGCATTCACGTTCAAAACAATGAACCAGGTTACCGTGCTTGTCGCCAATGATCTGAATCTCAACATGGCGCGATGAGTCCAGCCATTTTTCAAGGAAGACCGTGTCGTCGCCAAACGATGATCCAGCCTCGCGTTTTGCACTGTCTACTGAACTCTGAAGATCCGTTTCTTTCTCGACGACGCGCATGCCGCGTCCACCGCCACCGGCAGACGCTTTCACCAGGACCGGGTAGCCGATTTCATCGGCAGCGCGGATGAGGTCAGTGTCCGGGGTGATTTCGATAGCCGGAAGTGTTGGAACGTCTGCCGCTTCCATTAGTTTTTTGGCTGAGAGTTTGTCGCCCATTGCAGCAATAACTTCAGGTGTTGGACCAATCCAGGAAACACCTGCATCACTAATTGCGCGGGCGAAGTCTGCGTTTTCGGATAAGAATCCATACCCCGGGTGAACCGCGTCGGCGCCAGATCGCTTACAGGCATCGAGCACCTTGGAGACATCAAGATATGTCTCTGCGGATGTCCGGCCGCCCAGTGCGATGGCGGAATCAGCTTCAGTAACAAAGGGCGCCTCTGCGTCCCCGTCAGCATAGATAGCGACTGTTGAGATCCCCATTTCTTTTGCGGTGCGCATAATTCTGCGCGCGATTTCTCCGCGGTTAGCAACCAGCAGTGTCGTGATCGGTTTGAGATTGTTTATATTCGCCGTCTTTACATTCGCCGTCTTTACATTCGCCATGTGCCGAACTCCTTAGTGCCTTCTACTTTGTTGTTAAACGCTGCCGACAATGACATAGCAATGATATCCCGTGTATCCCGTGGATCGATCATCCCATCATCAGACACCCTGGACGTGGCATAGAGTCCTTTTGACCCCTCTTCCGCCCAATGTTCAGCGACCGCAGCACGCGCTGCATCAGCTTCTTCATCAAATTCAATGCCCCTGCGCGCAGCGGACGCCCTTTGGACGATACTCATGACGCCGGCCATTTGTTTCGGACCCATCACCGCTATTTTTGCCAGCGGCCATATGTAAGTGAACCGAGTGCCGAAGCCCCGGCCGCTCATACCGTAATTACCAGCACCATAAGAGGATGCGAGAATAACGGTTACATGGGGGACGGTTGAATTGGATACGGCGTTGATCAGTTTTGAACCGTTTTTAGTGATCCCGCCTTGTTCGAAATCTGTACCGACAATAAACCCGGTTATGTTGTGCAGGAAGACTAGCGGGACATCTATCTGGTTACAGAGCTGGATAAACTGGGCGCCTTTTTCGGCAGACTCTGAAAAAAGTGCACCATTGTTGCCGAGAATGCCGACAGGGTAGCCGTGAATCGTTGCCCAGCCACAAACCAGTGTGGGTCCATACAGGGGTTTGAACTCTTCAAAGTAAGAGCCGTCAGTAATCCTGCTAATGACTTCCCTGATATCAAACGGTGATCGAAGGTCCTCTGATACGAATCCGAGCATATCGTCTGAACTGTGGACAGGTTCCTCGAAATCGGGGTTTGGTTCCGGCCCAAGTTTTCGCCAATTCAAGTGGGCCATTACTTCTCGGCACATACGAACTGCATCCATTTCATCCCTGGCCAGATAGTCACCAAGACCAGAGATGGTGGTGTGCATGTCCGCGCCGCCGAGATCTTCTTCATTGGCATCTTCACCGGTTGCCATTTTTGTTAGCGCGACACCGCCTAGAAATACCTTGGACTGGTTTTTAATGAAGATGTTGTAGTCGCTCATTCCTGGTTGGTAGGCACCACCAGCGGTTGACGCGCCAAAAACGACAGAAATGGTTGGAATACGCATCTTTGACAGCTCAGTGATTTCGTAAAATAGCCGGCCGCTCTCTGCAAAGTGCCCGTCGGCTCTTTGAATTGCCGCCTCGGGGTCGTCCCCAGCCTCACCTCTGAGGTCCGCTCCGGCGGATTCAACGAACTGGACATAGGGCAACCTGTTTACCCTTGCTATCTCCAGACCGCGCATTAGTTTTTTCGAATTGAATTGGTTAAACGCACCAGCCCTGACGGATGGATCATGACCGAGAATAACGCACTCGACATTTTCGATGACCCCAATACCGACAACAAAGCCGGAGCCTATGGCGAATGGAGATCGCCAGGCGGCGAGAGGGCTGATTTCCAGGAAAGGGGAGTCCCGGTCCAGGGCGTGCGAGATTCTTTCCCTGATCGGCATTTTGTCCCGGGAGCGAAGCCGAGCAATGGCCTCAGCGCCACCACCTTCGGAGGCTTCCTCGAGGAGATCATCCAATAGACTCAACATTTTCATCATGTCAGATCTATTCTGCTGAAATTGTTCAGAACGTGTATCTATCTTTGAATCCAGAATAGGCATTAACGTTTTTCCTTTGGTGGTTTTCCCGCCCATGTGTTCATGGTTGCGATAGTCAAAAGTAACATAGTTGGTGAATCAATTGTGGTAGATTGTCTGCTTCGAATTAGAAAACAACCCGGTGAGGCTTGATGACGAATACCACAGAAATTGAACTGAATGAATTTCGTGAGGATGTGTCTTCCTGGTTCAGTGAAAATAAACCACCTGATCCCGGGTTTCTTCTTCCCGAGACATTTATGGAAGTCAGTACTGATTCGCAGTTCGAGTTCCTGAGGGACTGGCAGCGAAAAGTTTATGAAGCAGGTTATCTGGGTATGGCGTGGCCGGAAGAATATGGCGGCCGGGGAATGCCCCAGGTGTTCCAGGATATTGCGACTCAGGAGATGGCAAGCCAGCGCCTGCCCTTTATGCCGAATACCATTGGATTGAACTGGGCTGGTCCACTGATCCTTAAAATGGGCAGAGAGGAAGATAAGCAGAAGTACATTAAAAACATTCTCAGTGCTGAAGACATGTGGTGCCAAGGGTTTTCCGAACCAGAGGCAGGTTCTGACCTTGGCAACTCGCAGTGTCGTGCAGTGCGCGATGGTGATGATTATGTGATCAATGGATCGAAGATATGGACCAGTTTAGGGACCTACGCGAAGTACATGATATTGCTGGCAAGAACCTCAACCGGTGGTGCTAACAAGTACGCCGGTTTGAGTTATTTTCTGGCGCCAATGCATGTTGAAGGAATAGACCCGAAGCCCATTCAAAAACTAACGGGTGAATATGGTTTCTGCCAAACCTATTTTGACAATGCGCGGATTCCCGCCGATTGTCTGATGGGTAGCGAGGGTGAAGGCTGGAACATAGCGATGATTACACTGACTTTTGAGCGGGGAGCAACGGGTGGCCAGGCGGGCGGGATAGCCTCTATGGAACTCAATATCAACGATGTTGTTGAGCTGTCGAGGCGAGCAATGAGAAATGGAAAACCGGCGATCGAAGATCCACACATTCGCAACCAACTGGTACAACTCATTACTGAATCAAGAGGTAACCAGTTGATGGCTGCTCGTGCAAGAATTCCGGCACTTGCTACCGACTGGCCGGCGGCGGTCCCAATGTCTGGAAAGCTGAGAGGTTCTGAGCTGAAACGAAGAATGTGTCAATTAGCTGTATCACTTCAGGGTGCTAATGGGGCACGTTTTGTTTCCGAGAAAGCCATCGACGGTGGCAGGTGGCAACGTTCCTACTTCAATTCTTTTAGCGGCACGATTGGCGGTGGAACATCTGAAATTCAACACAATATCGTTGGCGAGCGCGTGCTTGGCCTGCCGAAAAGTTAGGGGTTGATGGATGAGTAACCACATAATGTTTAGCGATGAGCAGGCAATGCTGCTTGATACTGCGGCAGAGTTTTGTCGCAAACATTCCTCTATTGAAAACGTGCGGGCCCAGTTAGATGCGGACCAGATCGATGCCGTAACCTGGCAGGAGATAACAGAACTGGGTTGGTTGGGTATCAATGTTCCGGAGGAATTCGGTGGTTTGGGCCTGGGGTTATCGTGCGTGGTCCCCGTTGCCGAGAGTATGGGCAGATACCTGATGGGTAGTCCCTACAGCGGCGCAATTACCGCAGGCGAATGTTTGGCTACTTCGGGCAGTCGCGAGCAAAAAGAAGAATGGTTGCCGAAAATTGTTTCCGGTGCCATAGGATCTATGGCGCTTACAGAAACTAACGGTAATTGGATTCTGGACGAGATAGAAGCACAGGCTGTTGTGCGGACGGATATGCTTGAGCTATCCGGGACCAAGTGCTTTGTTACCGATGCAGATGCTGCGAATTTTTGTATTGTGTCAGTTAACGTTGGAGCGGAGGCGAGGCTGGCTCTGGTCAAGAGGGAACAGATACCCGATGGCAATCTGCACAGGGAAATCGTGATCGATGAGACTCGTCGAAGTTATCAGCTAGATCTGGATGGAATAACCGTGCCGGTTGATCAATTGCTGCAAGGAAGTGATTTTCAGGCCATAGAGTTTGCGTCACTTCTGCTTCTTTCAGCGGAGATCACAGGTGGCTTGGTGGGATCGATCCATACCATCGTCGAATACCTGAATACCCGGAGGGCATTCGACAAAATTATTGGTAGTTACCAGGCGCTTAAGCATCCAACCGTCAAGATATTGCTTGACCTGGAAGCCATGCGGTCGCATCTCTATCATGCAGCGACCGTGTTGGCAGAAGGCAAGCCTGACGATGCCGAAGTGGCGCTTCGAATGGCGAAGGCGCATGGATCGGCAGCATTTGCTTTTGCGGGTGACAGGGGGGTCCAGTTCCATGGTGGGTTCGGGTTTACTTACGAATGTGATGCCCAGTTGTACCTGCGTCGAGCTTTATGGTGCCAGTATCAGTTTGGTGATGAGGCTTATCATCGGCATTTGCTGGAACCGATGCTGCTGGATCAAGTAGGTTAGGAAATTGGGGAATCCGTGATGAGAATTCTAACGTCAATATCGGGCCACAACCTGAATAATATCCGTGGTGTGTGCCATAACCTTGAAAATCTTGGGTTTACGGATCTTTCTGCGCAGGAGAACAAGCAGGATGCTTTTCTCCCGCTGGCAATTGCAGCAACAAATTCTAAGGATATACATTTAAGAACCAGCGTTTCCATCGCTTTCGCCCGATCGCCCATGTCCAGCGCGATGCTGTCATGGGATATTCAGGCAGCATCGAAGGGTCGGTTTACCCTTGGCCTTGGCAGCCAGGTAAAAGGTCACAATGTCAGGCGGTTCAGTGTGCCCTGGAGTCCGCCGGCACCAAGAATGAGGGAGTATGTTCAGTCTGTCAGGGCGATCTGGGATTGCTGGGAAAATGGTACCAGGCTCGATTACCAGGGTGAGCATTACCAGTTTTCACTCATGACGCCGAACTTCACGCCGGAACCGTTGGGGACGCCGGTGCCAAAAATTCAGATCGCGGCCGTTGGCCCAGCGATGATGAAGGTCGCGGCTGAAGAATGTGATGGGGTTATGCTTCATGGTTTTTGTACCCGTAAATACCTGCAGGAAAGGATCATGCCCAGACTCGAAAAGGGGCTTGAGAGTGCTGGAAGAAGTCGAGAACAGTTTGAAATATCCGGCGGCGGATTTGTAGCGACGGGCGCGGATGATGAAGCCGTACAGAAACTGTTTGAGTGGGTGCGAATGCGCATTGGATTCTATGGCTCTACACCAAGTTACTGGCCGGTGTTCGAGGTGCATGGTCTTCAGGATCTTGGTTTAAAACTGAATGAAATGTCCAAGAAAGGGCAGTGGGACGAGATGACAAAAGAAATCTCTGATGATGTAGTACATCTTTTTGCTGCAGTCGGTCGTCATGATGAACTGGTTGGTGCCCTCACAGACAGGTTTGGTGGTATGACGGATATCGTTGGCCTGCCGGAGGACACACCGCCGGACTTGATCCAGGAGGTGCTGGCGATTTGAGTCCTCTAAGTTTGAAGAACGTCGAGCAATCCCGTATCGTCACGATCCTCTTGGTTTTGACTTAGGAAACGCTTAAAACACATGGAAGAAAACTACCGTTCCATTTTGGAAATGATTGGCGAGGACCCGAGCCGCGGTGGCTTGCTGGATACGCCTGCACGGGCCGCAAAGGCAATGAGTTTTCTGACTCGGGGCTACGGTGAAACCCTTGCGCACGTCGTGAACAACGCGCTGTTCGACTCAGAGACGAGCGAAATGATCCTGGTTCAGGATATTGAGCTCTACTCAATGTGTGAACATCATATGCTTCCCTTTATCGGGAAGTGCCATGTGGCTTATGTGCCAACGGGTAAAGTTCTGGGGCTATCCAAGGTGGCCAGAATTGTAGACATGTACGCTCGCAGACTGCAGATTCAGGAAAACCTCACCAAACAGATTGCCGAAGCCATTCAGGAGGTCACAGAAGCCTCTGGGGTTGGGGTTATTATCGAAGCGCAGCATATGTGCATGATGATGCGCGGTGTTGAAAAACAGAACTCCAAGATGAAAACCTCGGTCATGCTAGGAAGTTTCAGGGATAACCAGATCACACGAATGGAATTCCTTTCCCTTATTTCCAGTTAGGGAAACCCTGATTAAGAGGATTTTTGCGTGACAACAAGGCGAACAAGCACGGACGAAAACCACGAATACCGTATTGATTCCTGGGTTTTGGCGTCTGGGATTAACGTAGGCATTGCGGGAAAAGACCCCTGTCAGAAATCTCCCGCTGTAAACATCCTTAAAACCCACGCTCGAACTTGTATATAATGCCGCTCCAACTCAGGAGTTAGTCATGCCAGGCAGTAGTATTGGTGAAATGTTCAAGGTGACGACCTTTGGCGAAAGTCATGGCCCCGCACTTGGCTGCGTGGTAGATGGGTGCCCACCTGGACTGGTTATTAGCGAATCTGACATACAGGTTGACCTCGACCGCAGAAAACCCGGTACCAATAAATTTACTACCCAGCGAAAGGAAGGCGATAAAGTTCGAATCCTGTCAGGGGTGTTTGAAGGAGTCACCACAGGTACATCAATTGGGCTCGTTATTGAGAACGAGGACCAGCGCTCCAGGGACTACTCCGAGATCAAAGACAAATTTCGACCGGCTCACGCGGATTTTTCGTACCAGCAGAAGTACGGTTTTAGAGATTATCGTGGTGGCGGTAGGGCGTCTGCCAGAGAGACTGCGATGCGAGTCGCGGCCGGAGCGATCGCTAAAAAATATCTGCAGGAGAGCCACGGCATTGTTGTCCGTGGCTATCTGGCTCAAATGGGTGACATCACCACCGAGACAATTGACTGGGATGAAGTGGGTAACAATCCGTTTTTCTGCCCGGATGTGAATAAAGTCACAGAGATGGAGGCGTTGATAGAACAGTTGCGGCGCGAAGGTGACAGCATTGGTGCAAAAATAACAGTCGTAGCTTCTGGAATGATCCCCGGTCTGGGCGAGCCCGTGTTTGATAAGTTGGATGCCGAGATAGCCGGTTCGTTGATGAGTATCAATGCCGTCAAAGGAGTGGAGATTGGTCGGGGTTTTTCGGTAGTCACGGAACGCGGTACCGAACACCGCGATGAGATGACCAGTAATGGTTTTCTATCTAATCGTGCGGGGGGGATTCTGGGTGGAATCTCAACCGGGCAGGATATTGTTGCGAGCATTGCGCTAAAACCCACCTCCAGTATTACCACGGCATCAAGAACGGTTGATAAAGAAGGCCATGAAACCGAGATTGTCACAAAAGGCAGGCACGATCCGTGTGTGGGTGTTCGAGCGACGCCGATAGCAGAAGCTATGCTCGCGATAGTACTGATGGATCATCTACTTCGGCATCGCGGTCAAAATGCGAATGTGCAGGTTCCCTCTCCATTTAAGTAAAAGCCCTTTAATTAACCGCTATTTGAGTGACCGGCCTCGAATATCAACGGTTAGCGCCGGTAATTTGAGTCTTCTCGTAGAAAGTTAATGAAGGCTTCGCCAGCGTTCGATAAGGTGCGGTTTACGTGATGGATCACGCCAAGTGTGCGGGCAAGATCAATCTCGATATTAATATCAAGCACCACAACATCATCATCCACCATCGTCTTTGGTAATACACTCCAACCGAGCCCGACGCCGATTAGCATCTTGATGGTTTCCAGATAATTGGTGGACATGCTCACTTCCAGGCGCAGATCATGGTCCTTAAACATCCCTTTGACGATTCTGCCGGTAAACGTGGTCATGTCCGGCAGGATGGCTGGATACTCTGCGAGCTCATTAATCGTGACATTTTTTCTTGTGGCGAGTTCGTGCGCTCGTGAACAGACGAACACCAGTTCATCCCGCCAGATGGGCTCAGCGATCAACCGCTCATGGGGTGTGGGGGCGAGGGTGATAATGGCCATTTCCAGTTCGCCGTGAATGATGCGTTCATGGGCAACTTCTGAATCCATAAAATGTAGGTCGAGGTTGACCTCCGGATATTTTGCAATGTACCTGCTCAGGACGCGGGGCAGGCGCCAGAGACCTACGTGGTGGCTGGTCGCCAGTGAGAGCTGGCCGCAAACTTCTCCGTTGAGGTTGCGAATGGCTCGTTCTGTATCTTCCACCTGTTGCAGGATGAGATTCGCGCGGTATACCAGTGAGTTACCGGCTTCGGTCAGGCGCACTGTCCGCCCGATACGATCGAACAGCCGGGCATCAAGCTGTTGCTCCAGTTGGGCGACTCTTTTACTGATAGCAGGCTGGGTCAGATGCATGCGGTCCGCCGCGTGGCTGAAGGAACCGGTCTCGGCGACGGCAAGGAAGGCTTTTAGCGTGTCAATTTCCATGGCTGTTTATCGTCGGCTACTGATCGTTTGTATCCCGCTTATCATTAGCAGGTCCCATTTAGATTTGTCCAGGTAAGGCTCAGGGCTGTTCCCATCTTTAGGGTCGTTTGGTCTTCCTGACATTTGCCGAGCCTCACATTACAAATTTTTATAGGTTTGATGATAGATATGAATTTGTTTTATATCAAATGAGGCTCTAGACTGCGCGCCATTAGCAATACAGGAAAAAAAGATGAGCGAATTTGACGTAGCGATAGTGGGCGCCACCGGAGCTGTTGGCGAAGTGATGCTGGAGATCCTTGAGGCACGGGACTTCCCTGTTCGAGAGCTGTATTTATTGGCAAGTGAGAGGTCTGAGGGCAAGAAACTCCAGTTCAGGGGTAAGTCCGTGACCGTGCAGAACCTGGAGACATTTGATTTCAGGCAGGTACAGATTGGATTGTTTTCGGCTGGCGGGTCCATTTCAGCAGAGTTTGCGCCTAAGGCCGCGGCGGCGGGGTGTATCGTCATCGACAATACTTCTCAGTTTCGCCGGGATGAAGATATCCCTTTGGTTATTCCTGAAGTTAACCCTCATATGATTACTGAATATGGGGATCGCAGGATCATCGCGAACCCCAATTGCTCGACTATCCAGATGCTGGTTGCGCTTAAACCCATCTACGATGCGGTGGGGATTAGCAGAATCAATGTTGCGACTTACCAGGCGGTTTCCGGGGCAGGGAAGCGTGCAGTAGAAGCCCTGGCAACCGAGACGGCCAAGCTGCTGAATGCACAGCCCATTGAGCAGGATGTGTTTCCACAACAGATCGCCTTCAATGCTATTCCCTTGATTGGCGACATTCAGGAGAACGGTTACTCGATGGAAGAGATGAAAATGGTCTGGGAAACCAGGAAAATCTTTGAAGATGAGTCTATTGAGGTCAATCCAACCTGCGTCCGTATTCCGGTATTCTTTGGCCATAGCGAAGCTGTGCATATAGAGACGAAAGAAGCGTTATCTGCGGCGCAGGCAACGGAATTATTGGCATCAGCATCAGCATCAGGAGTTGAGGTGATTGATGAGCGGGTAGATCCTGATTTCCCGACCCCGGTCCGGGATGCTGCCGGAACTGACCCCGTTTTTGTGGGGCGGATCCGGAAGGACATCTCGACAGAAAGGGGTTTAAACCTTTGGGTAGTATCCGATAATGTGCGAAAAGGGGCGGCGCTAAACAGTATACAAATTGCCGAAGTTTTGATAAAACATCTTCAATAAGCGATAGTTAACGCAACTTTCAGAGATCATTTCGAGGTTCTACCGTCAGGTTAATGATAACCGACAGGTTTTTCTGTCTGGCCAGATTACCGGTCGGAATTGACGAAAAAATTCTATAAAGATGTCGGAGTGTAAGGAGGAATGATAATGATACAAAGACTCCGGTTGCTGTTGGTGCCACTCTTTGCTCTTTACTGTGGTTCTGCCTTTGCGCTGGGCCTTGGTGAGATCGAACTGAAATCTTCATTGAATCAGCGTTTCGAAGCCGAAATTGTCCTCTCAAACGTTGGTGGTCTTGAGCAAGGCGAAATTATTCCTAACCTTGCCAGCCAGCAGGATTTTGACCGGGTAGGGGTCAACCGCGATTACCACCTCACCGATCTTCGTTTCAACACCCGGGTACGTGAAGACGGCGCTCACATTGTTCACATCACCAGCAGCAAACCCATTATCGAGCCTTTTCTGAATTTTATTGTGGAAGCGATATGGCCTGCCGGCCGTATTCTGAGGGAGTACATTGTACTGCTCGACCCTCCTGTATTTAGCAGTGAGGGAATTGAAAAGATTGAACCAAGCATGTCCAGCGGGAGTACTTCATCTGCAAAGCCCGGAAGTCGTTCAAACAATAGACGGGAAATTCCCCCCGCACCCACGGTCAGTAACGGGCGAACAGAAGAGGTTGTTACCCAGGATGAAGAGTATGGTCTGACCGGACCAGGTGACACGCTATGGACGATAGCGTCAAAGGTAAGACCAAACGACACGATTTCTGTCCAGCAAACCATGCTCGCTTTGCAGCGCGCTAACCCTAAAGCGTTTATCAACAATAATATCAACCTATTGAAAGCAGGCCACGTGCTCCGAATTCCGAACGAAAGTGAGATTCGTGCAGAAACTTCAGTAGAAGCAGTTGCCGAAGTTCGCGTTCAGAATCAGGAATTTGAAGACTATATATCCGGTGATGTTACCCAGCTTGACGCAAGACGAACTGCCAGCAGAAGCTCTGCGGGCTCGGATGACAGCGATAATGGTGAACTGAAGCTTCTTGCAGCTGATCAATCTGGTGCGCGGGCTGGCAGGGACGATGCGAGGGCAGATGAACTGGAAAATTCACTCGCAGTCGCAAGAGAAGACCTGGACCGGTCTCGACGAGCTAACAGCGAATTAGATGTCCGTCTTGCTGACATTGCTGGTCAGGTAAAAACGCTCGATGAGCTGGTTAAACTGAAGGATGATCAACTTGCTGCCCTGAGAGTAGAGTTACAACGTCAGGTAGCCGATACGATCAGTCAGCCAGTTGTACCTGTTGCCGTCCAACAACAGGCCGCCGGCTCGTTGCTTAGTAACCCGCTGGTGCTGGGTGGAGTTGGAGTGCTCCTTATCGGTCTGGTTGCCGGAGCGCTTATGATATTCCGGAAGCGCAGACAGGATTTCCAGCTAGACGACAATGAATTCGCAGAGATAATGATCGAAGAGGACAAGCCTCAGCTATCGTTGAGTGACGAAGCAGAGGAAGGTTCTGAAGAAGATACTGAATATAACGATGAGGACGTTACACCGCAAACAAGCGACGTTATCGGTGAGGCAGAAATCTACATTGCTTACGGCAGATTCCCGCAGGCGATAAGCTTCCTTCAGAATGCTATCGAGAACGAACCGCTACGGACAGATATCCAGCTTAGGCTGCTTGAAGTTTACGTTCAGACTGAGGATGCAACTGCCTTTAACCTTCAGTACGAACAATTGAAACTGCTGGGTGACGACGGGGCAACCCGCGAAGGTGCGGAACTTCTGGCAGCGATACCGGGTGCTACTGAAACTTCAGCCGCAGCCATGGATGCCACAATCGTTTCAACCGAACCGGTTGCTGCGATAGAAGATTCAGGTATCGATGATGACGATTTATCCTTCGACCTCGATGACCTGGACGCAGAGACGGATGACGACGACCTGGATTTCGCAGCAGATACCGGTGAAGAGCTCAGCCTTGACGAAACGATGGAGCTTGGTGATTCTGACCTTGACCTTGACCTTGACCTTGACCTTGACCTTGACCTTGACGATGCGTTAGTCCTAGACCTCAGCGATGATGACAGCCTTGAGCTCAGCGACGATGACGCTATCGAATTGGACCTCGGTGACGACGAAGAGTTTGACCTCGGTGATTTCGATGATGACGACGAGTTGAACCTTGACGAAGATGTATCATCCAAACTTGATCTTGCCAGGGCCTATATCGAAATGGGTGACAACGACGGCGCCAAGCCTTTGCTGCAAGAGGTTCTCGTCGAAGGAGATGACGTGCAGGTCAACGAAGCCAGTGAACTTCTGGGTAACATATCCGGTAAAGCATGAGTAACCGGTGTCACGGACAGCATTAATCGTCGCCTACAACGGCCAGTCATTCCATGGCTGGCAATACCAAGGCGAAAAAATACCCACGGTTCAACGTGATCTTACTCGTGCGCTATCGCTGGTTGCTGATCGCGATGTTGTCGTTCACTGCGCGGGCAGAACCGATACCGGCGTTCATGCTACCAAACAGGTGGTACATTTCGACTGCGCCGTTGATCGGCCAAATAAGGCATGGGTGATGGGCGTCAACGCACATCTGGGAGATGATGTTTCAGTCGAGTGGGCAGGTCAGGTTGCAGATGACTTTGACGCAAGACGAACGGCCAATGCCAGGCACTATTTGTACCTCGTTCACAACAATCAAATCCGTTCAGCCCTGATGCCAGAATACCTGACCCGCGAACGCCGGGTGCTGGACGAAAAAGCCATGGATGACGCAGCCCAATCGTTTGTTGGTGAGGCTGACTTCAGTTCTTTTCGGGCTGCGAACTGCCAGTCGAACTCTCCGATGCGCAACGTTATGAGTGTGGGAGTGAAACGGTATAACGATATTGTCGCCATAGATATCAAGGCAAACGCTTTTCTCCACCATATGGTCAGGAATATAGTTGGGACACTTCTTGATGTCGGATCTGGAGAAAAACCCGTCTCCTGGATTGCCGAACTGATGTTACAGAAGGACAGGACCCTCGCCGGAATGACAGCACGGCCCAATGGATTGTTTCTTGTGGACGTTGATTACCCTGTAGGCGCGGGTATCCCCAGAAGTTCCAGATTGCCCCATTTCCTTCAATTCATTGCTTTATCCGGTGTTAGGTCAGGTGATCAAAGGAAGGATTAGTCGAGTTGGCGTGGTTTTGCTAAACTCGCCGCCTTCGCAGGACAGGCAGTATTCAGGGTGACTCGGACTCGTATAAAAATTTGTGGAATCACTAATCACGAGGATGCTGCTAATGCAGTGGCTTGTGGCGTTGATGCGCTGGGGTTTAATTTCTTTAAAGGAAGTACGAGATATATTTCACCCGGGAAAGCCGCCGAGATTTGTGCACAGGTTCCCGCATTTGTTGCCACGGTTGGGCTATTTGTCAATGAACCATTAGCCGATGTTAATCGTATCATCGGAGGTTTACGGCTAGGGCTCGTGCAGTTTCACGGCGATGAAACGCCTGAATATTGTGGTTCAGTGGGGCATCCGTATATGAAGGCGTTAAGGGCGACGAACCGGGAGCAGATAGAGGTAGAAGCGCAGTCCTTTGAAACGGCTCAGGCAATACTCGTGGATACGGCAACCGCTGGCCAGTTCGGTGGAACGGGCAAAACATTTGACTGGAGTATGTTGCCAGACTTGGGTAAGCCTGTAGTTCTAGCGGGTGGCCTGGATGCAACTAATGTTGGCGTTGCGATAGCGGCCACCCATCCATATGCCGTCGATGTCAGCGGCGGTGTTGAGCGGTCCAGGGGAGTAAAGGATGTTGCGAAAATGAAAAAATTTGTTGAGGCGGTCCAGTCCGCTGACAGGAGTAATAATGAGTAATGTAGACGGACACAATGAAAGTTTGTTTGCCTACCCCGATGAGTGGGGTCACTTTGGCCGGTTTGGCGGCAAGTTTGTGTCAGAAACACTGATGGCCGCACTACAAAACCTGGAATCTGAGTACTATCGGTTACGGAAGGACACGACTTTTCAGGAAGAACTTGAGCGAGACCTGTCTGAATATGTAGGACGCGCTTCGCCGCTATATTTTGCGCAACGGCTAACCACGCAAGCCGGAGGTGCAAAGATCTATCTGAAAAGAGAGGACCTGAATCACACCGGTGCACACAAGATTAACAACTGTATTGGCCAGGCGCTACTCGCTAAGTACATGGGAAAGCCCAGAATTATTGCAGAGACAGGGGCAGGGCAGCATGGCGTTGCGTCAGCAACGGTCGCTGCCCGGTTTGGCCTTGAATGCCAGGTCTATATGGGCAGCGAAGATATTAAGCGGCAGAGTCTTAACGTTTATCGAATGAAGTTATTGGGTGCAGAAGTGGTACCCGTGAATTCAGGTTCAAAGACGCTGAAGGACGCCTTGAATGAAGCGATGCGGGATTGGGTGACTAATGTCGACAATACGCACTACATTATCGGTACGGTTGCCGGCCCTCATCCTTACCCGATGCTGGTGCGTAATTTTCAGGCGGTAATAGGTGAAGAGACAAAAAGGCAGTTTGCAGAGCAGCATGGCGGATTGCCGAATGCCATTGTTGCGTGTGTTGGCGGTGGCTCTAATGCGATGGGAATCTTCTATCCATTTCTAGAGGACCGGGAAGTCAGGTTGGTTGGTGTTGAAGCCGCGGGTTACGGGCTAGCGAGCGGCAAACATGCAGCGCCCCTGAATGAAGGAGTCGTTGGTGTTCTTCACGGCAACCGAACCTACCTTATGGGTGATGCCAACGGCCAGATTATTGAGACACACAGTGTTTCGGCGGGGCTCGACTACCCCGGTGTTGGGCCTGAACACGCATTTTTAAAAGATATTAAACGCGCCGAGTACGTTGCAATAGATGATGAGGAAGCGCTTGACGCATTCAGAGCTCTGAACAAACTTGAAGGGATCTTGCCTGCGCTGGAATCTTCGCATGCGGTGGCTTATGGCTTGAAGCTTGCGAGTAAGATGAGCCCGGATGAAAGTATCGTGATCAACCTATCGGGTCGCGGGGACAAAGACATTCCAACCGTGGCCAAGCTGGACGGTATCTCAATTGACTAGAAGTGGTGATAAGTAACATGGGTATGCTGTCTGAACGGCTCAAATCGTTAGCGTCCAACAACAAAAAAGCACTGGTCGCTTATATCGTTGCGGGTGATCCAGAACCGGGAGTCACTGTTCCGCTAATGCATAGGTTGGTGGAAAGTGGGGTCGACGTTATTGAATTGGGTGTTCCCTTTTCCGACCCGGAAGCGGAAGGTCCAGTCATCCAGTTGGCACATGAGCGCGCGCTGGCCCATAACGTTTCCCTGGGTAACTGCTTGGAGATGGCGGCAGAATTTCGTCAATCTGACAAGTTGACGCCGATTGTGCTGATGGGTTACCTGAATCCGGTTGAGACAATGGGATATGAAAATTTTGCAGCTAAAGCCTCGAGAGCAGGGGTCAACGGTACGATTATTGTTAACCTGCCGCCAGAAGAGGCGGTCGATATGTCCGCGATTCTGGAAGCGAACGACATTGAGCCGGTCTATTTGCTAGCGCCCACAACGACCGATGAAAGAGCACGGATGATTTGCCAGGTATCGAAGGGGTTCGTTTATTACGTCTCGTTGAAGGGTACGACGGGTGCCGGGAACCTGGACATCGATGATGTTTCTGAAAAGATGGATCGATTTAAAAAGCTTAGCCAGCTACCCATAATGGTAGGTTTCGGCGTAAAGGATGGCCCAGGTGCGAGGGCAGTTGCGCAGGTAGCTGATGGCGCTGTGGTAGGTTCTGCCATCGTTAAATTGATGGCAGAGCACAAAGGTGACCTTAAGAAATTAAATGACGAAGTAGGCCAGTTTGTTAGTGAACTCCGGGCAGCCATTGACTGACCAGGCGCTATCCCTCGACCACTGGCTTTCGTACATCCAGGAAGTGCACCCGGTGGGTTGGGACCTTGGATTAGACCGGGTCAGCGAAGTCGGGCGTCGACTAAAGGTACTGCACCCGGCTGTCACGACTATTCTGGTGGCCGGGACAAATGGAAAGGGCTCGACCTGCGAATACCTCGAGCGCTTTGCCATGGCAAATGGGCTAAGCGTCGGCAAATCAACCTCGCCACATATGCACCAGTTCAACGAGCGAATTGCGATTGATGGGGTACCGGTTCCAGATCAGTCCATTGTTCGCGCCTTTCAGGAAATCGAGTCAGCCAGAAAAGAAATCACATTGACCTATTTTGAGTTTGCGACACTCGCTTCCTTATTCCTGTTCTGCGAGCAAAAAGTCGATGTCGCGATTTTGGAAGTCGGCCTGGGCGGTCGGCTGGATGCGATGAATATCGTCGACCCGGACCTGACAATCATCACCCACATTTCCCTGGATCACCAGGACTGGCTTGGTAACACCAGGGCGGAGATAGCGCGAGAAAAGGCCGGCATTATGCGTGCGGGTGTTAGTTGTATAGTGGCGGACCGAGACCCTCCCGAATCTGTTTATGAGTATGCTTTAGAGATAGGCGCGTCACTCTATATTATTGGTCGTGATTTCGAATCGTTAGAAGATATTGACACCGTTTTGCCTCGAGACAGTTTCGACGCGGCACAACAGGCGTCAAAGATGCTGGGATGGGATGTTTCTGGTTCGCAGGAAATCGGAGTAACCACTCGCCTGACAGGACGTAGAACCGTTATCGAAGATAAGTGTGAGGTTTTGCTCGATGTAGCGCACAACCCGGCTGCAGCTGCTAGTCTTGCAGAGCATCTGCGTGCGCACTGGGATGGAAGGGATATTCATGCTGTGATTGGTATGTATAAAGACAAAGATATTGAATCAGTCTCAGGGATACTTATGCCGCTATTCAAGACCTGTCACCTGACAAACTTGGATGAGCCTCGGGGTGAGGCTGCAGACCGGCTTTTGGGACGTTTATCAGTCAAACCCGCCGGGAATGTAGAGACCTATGTTAACATCGAAGATGCGTTAGATGGCGCGAGGAAAGAGGCTAGCCCAGCTGACCTGATTTTGGTCTGCGGCTCTTTTCCCGTTGTATCCGGCGTATTGCAACTGTTGAATCAGACAGCATTAACGAAGAATTAAAACAGGGATCGGGACCGCTCGTCACGTGGACGCAAAACTAAAACAACGCCTGACCGGTGCCGTTATCCTGACTTCGCTCGCGATTATTCTGCTGCCGTTGTTGCTCGACGGTACCGAAGGAGACCGAGCTCGTATCGCTACCGATATTCCTGCGCCACCTAAAATAGATCTCGAGGACATCACGGTTCAAGACGTCATGCGGAAGATTGAGCAGATGGAAAAAGCCAGCGAAGCGCGCTTACCCAAAGAAGTGGTAGACGAAACGAATTATGAAGCTGCGCCTGATCATATACTTGATAGAAACCAGCTGCCTGTCAATTGGAGTCTGCAGCTTGGTAGCTTTCAAAAGGAAGACAATGCCACCCGTTTGCGTGCGCAGCTCAGGGACCAGAACTATCGGTCATACATACTTCATGCGAACACGAATGACGGCGAAATATATCGTGTGTTTGTTGGTCCCTCCAGTAGCAAGGAAACACTAGTGGAAATGAACCAGGAAATTGAAGCAAAACTGAAACTAAAAGGCCGTATCGTACGTTACAGGATTGAAGACGACCGGGAACAGCTGGGAGGATGACGTTGGCGACTATTGACTGGGTGATTGTCGGGGTGCTGGGTGTATCTACGCTGATCAGCATCCGTCGCGGATTTGTAAAGGAGGCGCTGTCACTTATTACCTGGATTGCGGCTGTTTTAATAGCACGTCTGTTTGCTGGCCAGTTTACGGTAGTGCTTGAGCTCTATATTGAAACAGATTCCCTGCGGTTAGGTACTTCTTACCTGGTTCTTTTCATTGCGACGTTAATGGTAGGGGGAATGGTCAACTACCTGATTGGCGAGTTCGTCAGAATGACGGGGCTTAGTGGTTTGGACAGGTTGCTTGGAACGATTTTCGGATTTGCCCGGGGGGGCGTTATCGTCGTGGTAATTGTCGCACTCATGCATTATGTCTTGCCAGTAGAAGAGGATGATTGGTACCAACAGTCCCAGTTCATACCCCGGATAGTCACCGTTATTGAAGAGTTTGGTCCGATTTTATGGGAACAGGGTGAAGGGTTCTTGGATAAGAATCATGAAATAAGGCCCGATAGCATTACGGAACCAGTGTTAACCAGCAGTCCTGAACAGGTGGGAGCCTGAAGGAGGCACGATGTGCGGCATAGCAGGAATGGTAGGTAAGGGTGATGTAAGCCACGAGCTCTACGATGCGCTTACACTTCTTCAGCATCGAGGGCAGGATGCCGCAGGAATGGTTACCTGTGATGGTGATCGGCTCAATCTTCGGAAACGGAATGGCTTGGTACGGGATGTCTTCCGACAAGATCATATGGACCGTCTCAAAGGCAACATGGGGATAGCCCATGTGCGGTATCCCACTGCGGGGACGTCCAGTTCCGCTGAAGCGCAACCCATGTACGTAAACTCTCCATTTGGTATCTGTCTTGCCCACAATGGCAACCTGACTAACGCCAACGAATTGAATGAAGATCTTTTCCGGTCGGATCGAAGACATATCAATACCAATTCGGATTCAGAGGTTTTACTCAACGTCTTTGCGCACGAACTTCAGGCTGTGTCGTCGCTTAGAACGTCTCCGGATGAAATTTTTCAGGCTATCAGTCGTCTCCACCAAAGAGCTGTTGGCGCCTATTCGGTTGTTTCCCTGATCACAGGTTACGGCATTGTCGGGTTTCGGGATCCCTTTGGCATCAGGCCCCTGGTTTACGGGAAGCGTGAGTCATCAAAGGGTGTCGAGTACATGATTGCATCGGAATCTGTGGCTTTGAGTGTTCTGGGCTTCGAGCTGGTGGCTGATATTAAGCCAGGAGAGGCGGTCTATATCGAATCCGGTGGGCACATTCATACCCGGCAATGCACGCCAGCCGTGGTATATAGTCCCTGCATATTTGAGTATGTTTACCTGGCTCGCCCCGACTCGGTTATAGACGAAATTTCGGTATACAAGGCCCGCCTTAAGATGGGAGAGAAACTCGCGGATAAAATTCTCAGGCTGTATCCGGACAATGATATTGATGTTGTTATCCCAATACCAGATACCAGCTGTACCGCCGCCCTGCCGATGGCCCATAGGCTAGAGGTAAAATATCGGGAAGGCCTTGTAAAGAACCGCTACATAGGTCGAACGTTTATCATGCCGGGCCAGGCGCAACGAAAGAAATCAGTTCGCCGTAAATTAAGCCCGATCCAACTTGAATTTCGTGGCAAGAACGTCCTGTTAGTGGATGATTCTATTGTGAGGGGAACCACGTCAAAACAGATAGTTCAGATGGCGAGAGAGGCGGGCGCGAACAGAGTGTACCTGGCTTCTGCCGCACCGCCGGTTCGCTATCCCAATGTCTATGGCATTGATATGCCCTCGGCTGCTGAGTTTGTTGCACATGGCCATACCGTGGAAGAAATAGCGGAATATATAGGTGTAGATTGGCTGGTCTACCAGGATTTGGAAGATCTGGTTGAATGTGCTGCTGGCATTAATTCTTCGATTGATCGCTTTGATTGTTCAATTTTTGATGGCCAGTATGTGACAGGTAATGTGGGCGATGAGTATTTCGACAGGATTGAGTCGTTACGAAATGACTCTGCGAAAGCCCAGGACCCCGGTAATGCCGAAGTAATCGAGCTGCACAATCAAGGTTAGTAATGCGTAGTGCCTTACAGGAAACTGTCGATCTTGTCGGCCAGGTAGTGCTTGGGAAAGAGCGGCAGATAAAGTTGGCAGTTGCGTACCTACTATCTGAAGGAAACCTGCTGATTGAGGATATGCCGGGTATGGGGAAAAACCACCCTGGCTTATGCGCTTGGAAAGGTATTCAACCTTTCTTACAACCGCATCCATTTCACGAGCGACATTTTGCCCGCTGATATTATCGGTGCGCCGGTGTTCGATAAGGAGAATGGCCAGTTTGTGTTTCACGAGGGACCAATCTTTAACCAGTTGATTCTCGCGGATGAAATTAATAGAACAACCCCAAAGAGCCAGAGTGCTCTGCTGGAAGCCATGGAAGAAAGGCAGGTTACCGTTGACGGGGATTCGATGCCACTTCCGGAGCCTTTCTTTGTGATTGCTACCCAGAACCCAAGCAACCAGGCTGGCTCGTTTCCGCTGCCCGAATCCCAGCTTGATTGATTTCTGATGAGAATTGAGCTGGGTTACCCCGATCCCATCGCAGAAAGAATATTACTGCAGTGGCAGGATAGAAGGGCAGTGTTAGCAACGCTCGGAAACACAATCAACCTGCTGAAACTGCGCGAGCTGCAGGCACATTGCAAAACGGTAAAGGTCTCGGAGGCCCTGCTGGACTGCATTCAAAGAATCATCGCTTACACCAGAGAAACGCCGGAATTGACGCATGGGTTGTCTCCGAGAGGAGGGATGGCACTCTTGTCCAGTGCCAAGAGCTGGGCTTTCATTGACGACAGGAACTTTGTAGTACCTGAAGTTTTGTCGGTACCTTGCTAACCAGGGGCTCGCAAGATCGATGGGTGAGGGCCCAATCAGACACGCAAGGCGCGTCGTCACCCTTAGGCCCGAGCTGGCGACATCGGTTGATGCGGTAACAGATGCTTACATCCGAGCAAACTTTATCGACGACCGTCCTGAGGATGTAGACACCCTCAGGAAAGCCGTGCGAAGAGTAAGGCTTAGCGTACTGGCGTGCGCCTAAGTTGCCGCGACGATGTTAAGTGCGGGAATGATTGCCTGGTCAGCCGAGTTCTGGAACGATTCAATCTGGTGGAAGTTCAGGTAGCGATAGATATCATCAGCCATCGTGTCGAGGTCCTTCATGTATGCCAGATACTCTTCTCACCGACGGGAGTTTACCGAGAATGCTTGAAACAGCCGCCAGCTCAGCAGAGGCCAGGTAAACATCTGCCCCATCACCGAGCCGGTTAGGGAAGTTTCTGGTGGAAGTTGACACACAGGTGGAGTTTGGCGCTATTCGAGCCTGGTTCCCCATGCACAGTGAGCATCCGGGCATCTCGGTTCGGGCACCGGCCTGGGCGAAGACGTTGTAAACGCCTTCCTCCATTAGCTGATGCTCATCCATCTTGGTGGGTGGAGATATCCAGAGTCTTGTCGGAATGGAGCTGGCTTTACTCAGCAATTGTGCCGCCGCGCGAAAGTGTCCGATATTGGTCATACACGAACCAATGAAGACTTCATCAATTTTTGTACCGGTTACTTCAGAGAGTGGCTTCACATCATCCGGGTCATTGGGGCACGCGAGCAGCGGTTCCTTGATTTCGTTCAAGTCGATTTCGATGATCTCAGCATATTCGGCGTTGGCGTCGGGTTCCATGAGAACGGGGTTAGCTAACCAGGTTTCCATGGATTCAATTCTTCGGCCGATGGTTCGTGCATCACCATAACCCTCTGTAATCATCCATTTGAGCAGGGTGATGTTCGAGCTGATGTATTCGATAATTGGATCCTTACCCAGCCTGATCGTGCAGCCTCCGGCTGACCTTTCAGCGGATGCGTCGCTGATCTCAAAGGCTTGTTCAACCTTTAGGTCAGGAAGGCCCTCAATCTCAAGAATGCGACCAGAGAAAACGTTCTTCTTGCCTTCTTTGGCTACCGTCAGCAGTCCTCTCTGGATTGCGGCATAAGGAATGGCGTTCACCAGGTCCCTGAGGGTAATACCTGGCTGCATCTCTCCTTTGAATCGCACAAGCACGGACTCTGGCATATCGAGTGGCATCACGCCGATAGCTGAAGCGAATGCAACCAGGCCGGAGCCTGCGGGGAAACTGATCCCCATGGGAAATCTTGTATGAGAGTCTCCGCCGGTCCCAACCGTATCGGGCAATAGCATTCGGTTCAGCCAGGAGTGGATAATGCCGTCACCAGGTCGCAGGGCAACGCCGCCCCGTGTCTGGATGAAATCAGGCAGGGAGTGTTGGGTGTCGATATCAACTGGCTTTGGATAAGCCGCCGTGTGACAGAATGACTGCATGACGAGGTCGGCAGAAAACCCGAGGCAAGCTAGTTCTTTCAGCTCATCTCGCGTCATGGGTCCGGTTGTGTCCTGAGAGCCGACGGTGGTCATGCGAGGCTCGCAATAGGTACCGGGGCGCACGCCTTCAACATTGCAGGCTTTGCCGACGATCTTCTGCGCCAGTGTGAAGCCCTTGTCTGTTTCTTTGACAGCTGCTGGCTTGCTAAACACATCGCATGGTTCCAGGCCGAGTGCTGCTCGTGATCTTTCTGTCAGTCCGCGACCAATGATAAGAGGAATTCTTCCCCCGGCCCGAACCTCGTCGAGTAAGACGGGTGTTGATAGTTCAAACTCGCTAATCGTATCGCCGGCTTCGTTGGTGATTTTTCCTTCATAGGGGAAGATGGTAATAACATCACCCATCTCCATCTTTGTGACGTCGCATTCGATAGGCAGCGCACCTGCATCTTCCATTGTGTTGAAAAATATTGGTGCTATCTTGCCGCCAAGACAAACGCCACCGTCTCTCTTGTTAGGAATATGGGGAATGTCATCTCCCATGTGCCACAGGACTGAATTAGTCGCTGATTTCCTTGATGAGCCTGTCCCTACAACGTCTCCGACATAGGCCAAAGGATGACCTTTTTGCTTCAGTTCTTCGATGGTCTCCAGCGGTCGGTCCATGGTTTTGATGAGCATGGCTTTAGCATGTAATGGGATATCGGGACGACTCCATGCATCTCCTGCAGGAGAAAGATCGTCAGTGTTGGTTTCCCCGTCCACCATAAATACTGTCACGGTAATTTTTTCGGGGACATTTTCTTTGTTGAGGAACCATTCCGCATTTGCCCATGACTGCAGGACCGACATTGCGTGCTCGTTAGATTGGCTTTTTTCCACGACGTCATGAAACGCATCAAACATCAGTAGTGTTTTTGACAAAGCGCTTGCAGCTGTTGCAGCAGTTGCATTGTCATCAAGCAGGCCGATCAATGGTTCGATGTTATATCCACCGAGCATCGTGCCCAGAAGTTCTGTTGCACGAACGTTGTCTAAGATTGGTGAGCTCGCTTCGCCTTTGGCAATAGCGGCGAGAAATGCGGCCTTAACATACGCTGCATCATCGACTCCAGCCGGGATTCTGTTCTCTAGGAGATCCGTAAGAAAATCTTCTTCACCTGTCGGAGGGTTCTTAAACAGCTCGACCAGTCCATTGACCTGTTCAGCGTTCAAGGGTTTGGGAACAACGCCTTCTGCTGTGCGTTCTTCCATATGTTGTCGATAGGCTTTAAGCACGACCTTTACCTCACTGTATAATGACGAACAAGTCGTCCGGTTCAAAAGGTTGGCAAGTGTACTGGATGAACGGCTTAAAGTTAAGCTAACAAACCCCCTCACGCAGTGTAAGACTATGAATGTGAACAGTTTTTTAAGGTGTAAAACACCAGATTTGTGGCTTGAACAAGCCGAAGACAACCTATCAGTTTTGCTGATTGATCATGCGAACTGCGAGAAGAAAGCCGCGTCGACCGCATTAAACCTGATGTACCGGCATGTTGATCAAACTGAAATGATTTTGAAACTTTCGAAAATAGCGCGAGAAGAGCTTCGTCATTTTGAACAGGTGGTGTCTCTCCTGAAACATAGGAATATAACGTATACCCAACTTTCTTCATCCCGTTATGCAGGAGAACTTAGATCGGGGGCACGCACCCATGAACCAGCCCGGTTAGTTGACGTGCTTATTATTAGTGCCATCGTGGAGGCCAGAAGTTGTGAACGCTTTGGGCGGCTGATACAGGTTCTGGATGACGAACTTGCGGAGTTTTACCAGTCACTCCTGAAATCCGAAGCCAGACATTTTCTGCTTTACCTTAACCAGGCTGAAAAGATTGCCAATGGTGAAGCTATCCAAGATCGCATCGATTTGTTTCTAGAGGCAGACGAGCGCCTTATTCTAACCCCCGATCCGGATTTCCGATTCCATAGCGGGGTTCCTGCTATCTAAGCTAAGGGTTAGAAGTTGTACTGAACCAGTTCGAGGTCTGATCCAACCGCCCTTAAAAATTGCGTTGATGTGTGCCAGTCGCCAAGAACGTACCGGGTTCCAGGGCCGAATTGCAGGTCGACTTCGTGAACGGCAGGACGATGAGTGTGACCGTGGATCAGAATCGAAGTCTTGGCCTGGTTCATCACTTTGGTCACTTCTTCAGGTGTGACATCCATAATATCTTCGGCTTTCTCTCGAGAAACTTTCTGGCTTTTGCCCCGTATCTGTTCAGCAATGATTTTCCTTTCCTGCATCTGTTTCGACAGAAAATCCTGCTGGAAGGCATCTGAACGTAACAGGGTTCTTGCTTTCATATATTCCTCATCTCTAGTGCAGAGGCTGTCGCCATGCATCAACAGTGCGGGTTGATCCCCTAGGATAATAGGGTAGGGGTCAGGGAGCAGTTTCGCACCGGCATCGTTACAAAATGCCTTGCCGATCAGAAAATCGCGGTTGCCGTGCATGATTAACACATCGCAGGGAAGACTGGATAACGCCTTGATCACCTCTTTATTCAGGGGGGATTGGTCGTCGTCTCCCAGCCACAGTTCGAAAAAATCACCGAGAATGTAGAGCTCATTGATGGTTTGACAATGCTCGCTGAGGAACCGTGTGAACGCCCTGGTCAGGTCTTTCCGGTTGGCGTCCAGATGCAGATCTGAAATAAATATCCGTTTCATGATGTTTTTACCCTGTGTTGATTGGCCATTTTAATACTGTGCTTTAGCGTTGTTTTCAGTGTCCGCAGCGCTTTTTCAGTGCGAACGGCTAAGCCTTTGCTTTGCTTAAAAAAAACGTCAATATCTTGTTTGACTGTACCCAGCCTCGTTAGTAGAATGCGCCCCTTTCTAGCGGTAGGTAGGCTAGAGGTTGCAGTATTATCCAGTGCTTTATGGTTAAGCTGCAATGACCTTTGTTCGGGGTATAGCGCAGTCTGGTAGCGCGCCTGCTTTGGGAGCAGGATGTCGGGAGTTCGAATCTCTCTACCCCGACCAAATTCCCCATTAGGTGATACGACCGGAAGGTCAGGGTTAATGCGCCCGTAGCTCAACTGGATAGAGCATCGCCCTTCTAAGGCGAGGGTTGAAGGTTCGAGTCCTTCCGGGCGTACCACTATAATGGGAACAAGAGCAATGGTGGGCGTAGCTCAGTTGGTAGAGCTCCGGATTGTGATTCCGGTGGTCGCGGGTTCAAACCCCGTCGTTCACCCCAGATTGAAGGTGAGGACTGGGAAGAGGGATTGACGGCGTTCGCGGCAAAAGGTTTGCCCCGTGCAAGCCCCGTCGTTCACCCCAGATTGAAGGTGAGGACTGGGAAGAATGGTCTCCACCTTTGATACAACAAACATGCGAGAGTGGCGGAATTGGTAGACGCGCTGGTTTTAGGTACCAGTATCGTAAGATGTGAGAGTTCGAGTCTCTCCTTTCGCACCATATTAAATCTAGGATAATTAGGTAGCAGCATGCAGGTAACTGTCGAAACCACAGCAGGTCTTGAACGAAAAATGCGCGTGGTTGTACCCTCGGAAAGAGTAGAAGTCCAAGTCACAGAGAAAATCAAGCAGACCGCTAAACAGGCCAAAATCAATGGATTCCGGCCAGGGAAGGTGCCTCTGCGTGAAGTAAAGAGACGGTTTGGTGCAGGGATCAGGCAGGAAGTTTCCAGTGAAATGATCCAGTCAACCTATGGCGAGGCGCTTCAGAAGGAAGACATTAGCCCGGCGGGTATGCCTAAGATTGAAGAAGTTAACATCGAAGAGGGCAAGGACCTTGAGTACACGGCGGTCTTTGAAGTCTTCCCCGAAATAGAAGTTGGCGGTCTTGAAAGCATAGAAGTAGAGCGCCTGTCCAGTTCCATTGAGGACGCTGATCTTGAAAAAATGATCGGCACACTGCGGGAACAAAGGCTTGTATACGCCGAAACCAATCGTGCTGCCGCTGAAAAAGACCAGGTGAACCTGGATTTTGAAGGGTTCCTTGAAGATGAACCTTTCGAGGGTGGAAAAGCAGAAGGCACAGACCTTGTGCTTGGCTCCGGGTCTATGATCCCTGGGTTTGAAGATGGGCTTACAGGCTTAAAAGCAGGCGAAGAAAAGGATCTTAAACTCACTTTCCCTGAAAACTACCAGGCAGAGAATCTTGCCGGTCAGGAAGTGTTGTTCAAAATTAAAGTAAACAAAGTTTCCGAACCAGAGTTGCCGGAACTGAACGATGAGTTTTTTGAGCAGTTCGACGTCAAGGAAGGCGGTATTGAAGCATTCCGTAAAGAAGTCACCAATAACATGAAGCGAGAGCTGGATTCTGCGATCAAGGCCAAGGTCAAGGATCAGGTGATGGATGGGTTGAGTGCTAATAACGAGGTTGACTTGCCGCAGTCGTTAATCGACCAGGAAGTGAACCGAATGCGTCAGGAAGCCGTGCAACAGTTTGGCGGTGGCGCTCAGTTTGATCCAAGCATGCTGCCAGCGGAAATGTTCTCCGAGCAGGCTCAAAAAAGAGTGAAGATTGGGCTGATCGTTAGCGCGATTGTTGATAAGAACAACCTGGAGGCCGATGCTGAAACGGTCAGGGAAACTATCGAAGAGATGGCTTCCACCTACCAGGAGCCTGAAGAGGTCATCAACTATTACTACAGCAATGAACAGCAACTCAGTCAAATTCAGAATATGGTTCTGGAAGGGCAGATTGTCGATTTCGTGCTGGATTCGGCTAAAGTGACTGATAAAACAGTCAGTTATGATGAGGCTGTGAAGCGTGAAGCAGAGCTTCCTGCCGAGGAAAGTGACGAGTCTCCAGACGCCGAAGACTGATTTTTATATTTAGCCATTTGAATTGTAAGGTAATTGTCGAGCTTATGTCTCACAATTTAACCTCAATTCAACTATTGAACTTTTGCTAAATTGCCGCAATATTGATGGTTAACGCTATACTGACCCAGTCCACTAAAGAGAAATTCCATGCATACATTTGATGATACGTTTCCAACCGTTACCCAGGGTCTGGGTCTGATACCAATGGTTGTTGAACAAACCGCTCGAGGCGAACGTTCTTATGACATTTATTCGCGGCTTCTGAAAGAAAGAATCATCTTTGTTGTAGGGCCTATCGATGACAACGTTGCGAACCTGGTTGTGGCCCAGATGCTTTTCCTTGAGTCTGAAAATGCCGACAAGGATGTGCAGCTTTATATCAACTCGCCGGGTGGTTCGGTGACATCAGGTCTGGCGATCTACGACACCATGCAGTTTATTAATAGTGAAGTGTCGACTATGTGTATTGGTCAGGCGGCAAGCATGGGTGCATTTCTTCTTGCAGGTGGCGCGAAGGGCAAACGGTATTGTCTTCCAAACTCAAGGGTCATGATTCACCAGCCAAGCGGTGGGTCCCAGGGCCAGGCGTCTGATATTGAAATCCAGGCAAAGGAAATACTATTCCTGCGTGAGCGTATGAATGCCATCATGGCGGAACATACGGGCAAAACTGTAGAGCAGCTTGCAAAAGATACTGAACGCGATAATTTTATGACGGCCAATGATGCGCTTGCTTACGGGCTGATCGACAAGATCCAGGAGCCCAGGGCCAATTTAGCTGCTGTATAGGATTGAATTACGGAGTTAGTGCCTTTCGGGCTGTTTTTAATTTGCCAGCGTTTGGCTATAATGGATCTCGGGTGACAGCATTGAGAGCAGTGATCCCTAAATAAGTATTTTGAGGTTTGGGTATGTCCGACGAGAACGAGGGTAGCAACGACGACGGTAAGCTACTTCACTGTAATTTCTGTGGTAAGAGCCAGCATGAAGTGCGAAAGCTGATCGCTGGTCCATCTGTATACGTCTGTGATGAATGTGTTGAGCTATGCAACGACATCATTCGTGAGGAACTCCAGGAAAGTAACGACGAATCGGATAATAGTAAGCTTCCTACGCCCATGGAGATTAAGGACATTCTTGATGAGTATGTCATTGGCCAACAGTTGGGCAAAGAAAGTCCTTTCGGTTGCTGTATACAACCATTACAAGCGCCTTAACTACTCTGGCAAGAAAGATGAAGTTGAGCTTCAGAAGAGCAACATCCTTCTGGTAGGACCGACAGGTGTTGGTAAAACGCTACTCGCTGAAACACTCGCGAGATTACTGGATGTACCTTTTACTATTGCTGATGCGACGACGCTCACTGAAGCGGGTTATGTTGGTGAAGATGTAGAGAACATCATCCAGAAGCTGTTGCAGAAATGCGACTACGATGTCGACAAGGCGCAGGTGGGTATTGTCTATATTGATGAGATTGATAAAATTTCAAGAAAATCTGACAACCCATCAATCACCCGCGACGTGTCGGGTGAAGGTGTACAGCAGGCATTGCTTAAGTTAATTGAGGGCACCGTTGCATCAGTTCCACCCCAGGGTGGCCGAAAGCATCCCCAGCAGGAGTTCCTGCAGGTTGATACATCAAACATCCTGTTTATCTGTGGTGGTGCGTTTTCAGGTTTGGACAAAGTTATCCAGGATCGGTCCGACAAGAGTGGAATCGGGTTTGGCGCCAGCGTGCAGACCGAGGCCAAAAAGAAGAATCTGGGTGATACGCTAAGAACGTTGAGCCAGAAGATCTGGTTCGCTACGGGTTGATACCGGAATTTGTCGGTCGACTGCCCGTGCTGGCGACACTTGATGAATTGGATACTGATGCACTGGTACGAATCCTTAAAGAGCCTAAAAATGCTTACACCAAGCAGTATTCGAAACTGTTTGAGATGGAAGGCGCAGAAATTGACTTCCGCGAAGATGCACTGGTCGCCATTGCGGAAAAAGCGATGGAGCGAAAAACCGGTGCGCGTGGACTACGCTCCATCCTAGAGGACGTGCTGCTTGAGGTGATGTACAAGCTGCCTTCCGAACCGGAAAGTCAGTAAAGTAGTTATTGATAAAAATGTCATTAATGGCGCCTCGGAACCCTTGCTAATTTATGAAAATCTCGATCAGCAAAAGGTGGCGCCGGAATAAACGCGGAACTTACCGTTTGTCCAAAATTCGAAAAAAAAGGGGGCGTTTACGCCCCTTTTTTTTGTAAACTAGTAGTTTAAGTTTAGCTGTAGATGGCTCGTGTGCCATTGCCGAAAAAGGTTATTTAATGTCTGAAGAACTCTTTGATGTACCGATTGTGACTCTCAGGGATATGGTGGTTTATCCTCATGGTGTGCAGCCACTCTTTATAGGAACCGAGAAATCGATTCGTGCCCTTGAGCACGCCCAGGAAAATGACGAGAATAAACGGATTCTTCTGCTTGCGAAGAAGGAGCCCGGTAATGAGAAACCCGGTAAGGATGATCTTTATTCTTTTGGAACGGTGGCGACCATCCTCCAACTTATCCGACTGCCGGACAAGACAGTGAAGATCCTTGTGGAGGGGATCCCATCGGGCGAAGGTCGGTAAAATTCGCGAGAATGATGAGATTTTTCAGTGGTGATGTAGAGGTACTGGACGAGCCGCTGATGGATGCCGGAGAAGGGCAGGCTTAATGCGAACGCTCATGGGAACCTTCGAGCAGTACGTTCAACAGAGCAAGAAAGTGCCCCCCGAGGTAATGACTTCCGTTGCCAGCATCGAAGACCCCTCGCGACTCGTTGACACCATTGCCGCACAATTAACCCTGAAGCTGGAGGTCAAACAGCAGCTACTCGAAATGTTCGATCTGAAAGATCGTGTCGAGCATATGTTGGGTTTGCTTGAGGGCGAACTGGAACTCTTCACTGTTGAAAAGCGCATCCGCGGTCGCGTTAAAAAACAGATGGAGAAGAGCCAGCGAGAGTATTACCTGAACGAACAGATGAAGGCGATCCAGAAAGAGCTCGGTGACATGGATGATGTTCCCAATGAATTGGAGGACATGGAGAAACGCCTGGAATCCTCAGGTATGCCAAAAGAGGCGAAAGAAAAGACCAAAGGCGAATTGAGCAAGCTCAAAATGATGTCTCCAATGTCTGCTGAGGCAACGGTTGTCAGGTCATATATTGACTGGATGCTTAATACGCCATGGAAGAAACGCTCAAAGGTCCGAACAGACATTGGCGGCAGAGGAAGTGCTCGAGACGGATCATTATGGGCTTGAAGAAGTCAAAGACCGGATTCTTGAATATCTTGCCGTCCAGAAACGCGTGAAGAAAATTAAAGGTCCAGTGCTTTGCCTTGTAGGTCCACCTGGTGTGGGTAAAACGTCATTGGGTGAGTCTATTGCCAGGGCCACAAACCGGAAATTTGTTCGAATGGCGTTGGGTGGCGTGCGTGATGAGGCGGAGATCCGCGGACATCGTCGAACCTATATTGGTTCAATGCCAGGAAAGATCATCCAAAAACTTGCTAAGTCGGGCGTGAAAAACCCGCTGTTCCTGCTCGATGAAATTGACAAGATGGGGCAGGACCACAGGGGAGACCCTGCATCGGCACTACTCGAGGTGTTGGATCCGGAGCAAAATAATACCTTTAATGATCATTACATGGAGGTCGATTACGATCTTTCAGAAGTCATGTTCATTTGTACCTCCAACTCCATGGATATCCCGGCGCCGTTACTCGATCGGATGGAAATTATCCGCATTCCGGGTTACACGGAAGATGAAAAACTTAATATTGCGACCCGGTATCTCGTTCCCAAGCAGATGGGGAATAATGGCCTTAAGAAAGACGAGTTGGCAATCGAAGATCAAACTGTCACAGACTTGATTCGCTATTACACTCGGGAAGCCGGAGTGCGGGGTCTGGAACGTGAAATCGCCAAAATTTGCCGAAAAGTAGTAAAAGAGTCGGCCCTGAGCGAGGTTGAACAATCAGGCACGCTGGCCGTGACGACCGAGCTGCTTGAGGTATATTCAGGAGTCAGAAAGTACAATTTTGGCCTGGCCGAGGAAGAAGACCAGGTTGGGCAGGTGACAGGACTTGCGGTGACCAGTGTGGGTGGTGAACTGCTGTCAATTGAGGCCGCAGTGGTTCCAGGAAAGGGTCGCCATATCCAGACAGGCTCCTTGGGTGATGTGATGCAGGAATCGATACAGGCCGCCACCACAGTGGTCAGGAGCCGCGCAAGCGTTCTGGGCATTGCTAAGGACTTCCATGAGAAGTATGACCTTCACATTCATATGCCCGAAGGCGCCACGCCCAAAGATGGACCCAGTGCAGGTGTTGGGCTTTGTACCGCCATGGTATCCGTTCTCACAGGGATTCCAGCCAGATCGGATGTCGCAATGACGGGTGAAATCACCTTGCGAGGCCAGGTCTTGGCTATTGGGGGGCTTAAAGAGAAGTTGCTTGCCGCCCACAGGGGAGGGATAAAGACTGTACTCATTCCAGATGAGAATAAAAGGGACCTCAAAGAGATACCGGATAACATAAAAAGTGATTTGGAGATTATTCCAGTTAAATGGATTGATGAAGTACTGGCAGTCGCGCTACAAAGAATGCCTGAACCGCTACCGGAGGAACTGGAATCAGATCTGAAAAATGATTCTGATGCAGGAGGTGAATCCGATGAAAGCCAGAGAATCAGCACCCATTAGCCAGTTTTATCTTGAAAATGCCAGTATCATTGGGTATAACGTATAGCGGCGCACGGCATTTTGCATATGCACATCATCCGATCCATTGAGAACTGACTAAAAATTATAGAAGGGGTAGAGCGTGAATAAACAAGAGCTGATTGAAAACATAGCTGCTTCGGCAGATATCACTAAGGCCGCTGCAGGAAGAGCGCTGGATTCAATGATTGAGTCAATAACTGGTTCATTGAAGAAAGGCGACTCAGTTGTACTGGTAGGTTTTGGCACATTCAGCGTTCGTGATCGTGCTGCGCGTACGGGTAGAAATCCTCAAACCGGCGAAGAAATCCAGATCAAAGCTGCGAAAGTACCAGCTTTCAAAGCAGGTAAAGCGTTAAAGGATGCGGTTAACTAAAAGCTTCACGCCGGCGACTTTACGTAATACAAAAGGTACAAAAGACAATAAGAAAGTAAGGTAATACAATAGAGAGGCGCATCATTGATGCGCCTTTTTTGTGGTCGTTTTAAAACAGGCCCACCTTCTTTATTAAAAGGTAAAGGAATCATGCTAATTCAACGGTTGCGGGACGGTTCAGATGGGATCCTGGCAAAAGTAATTGTCGGCCTCATCATCATTGTGTTTGGGTTCTTTGGGTTCGGTTCCATCACCACGTTTCTCGCGCCTGTCCCCAAGGTGGCAACGGTCAATGGGCAGGACGTCACGCAGCAGGCCATGGAGTTTGCGGTCGAACGTAATCGTCGTCTTTTACAGGCGAGGGGGAGCGTTCCTGACCAGATCAACGAAGACGAACTACGCGACAATGTGCTCAGAGGCCTGATATCAAGGGAAATTCTTTCCCAGGCGACGGAGGAGTTTGATCTCTACTATAGTGATGCATTGCTTGATGGTGAAATTATAGCGAGTGACGTTTTCAAAGTGGGTGGCGTATTTAACGCGGACCAGTTCCAGAATGTAATCAGAAGTGCCGGTTATACGCCCTTGGTCTATCGTGATGAGATGCGTACTGACAGTTTATTCGGCCAGATGTTAGCGGGCATTCGCCAGTCGGCATTTGTCACCGAGGCCGAAAGCAAACGTTATAGTTCACTTCTGAGTCAGACCAGGGACCTTGCATATCTGCAGATCAGGGTCGATGAGTTAATTGACGAGGTCTCAGTTTCAGATGAAGAAATAGAGGATTACTACGCGGATCGTTCCGTAGACTTTGTCACCGAAGAAACAGTGAATCTTCAGTACGTTGAACTCAAACATGAGCAGCTTGCGGCGGAGTTTAAGGTCGACGAGGAGGCGCTGCTGCAGTATTACCGTGAAAACCAGGGTGACTACTCAACCGACGAGTCACGTCGCGTCGCACATATTTTGATCGAAGCTTCTGATGACCTGTCCATGGAAGCAACTCAGGTGAAGGCAAATGAAGTTTATAGGCGAATCAACCAGGGCGAAGATTTTGTTGCACTCGCAGGAGATGAATCCGATGATGTGGGTTCCCGCGATAATGGAGGAGACCTGGGTTTTAACCCGCAGGGGACATTCTTTCCCGAGTTTGAAGCGGCGGCTTATGATCTGGCATTGAACGAGGTGTCTGAACCTGTAGAAACCGAAATTGGATATCACATCATTAAGTTGTTGGAGATTGATGAGGCAGTTCAACCGATGCTCTCTGACGTTCGTATTGAAGTCGAGCAACGCTACAGAATGGCTGCGACTGAAGATGATTTCGTTACCCGCTCTGCTCGATTAGCAGAATTGCTCTTTGAAGCGATTGATCTTGAGTCACCAGCGGCTGAGCTCGGTTTGGAAGTGCTATCAACTGGGAGCCTCTCTCGTGAATCGGAGAATTTTCTGATGGCAAATAATTCGGTTGCCGCTGCAGCTTTTAGCGCGGATGTGCTGATTGATGGAAACAACAGTGACCTTCTGGAATTGACGGATTCACACCACGTGGGTATTCGCGTCGAAGGGTATTCACCGAGCGTTACCAGATCCCTTGCGGAGGTTACAGAAGAGATTCGTTACATTCTTAACCGCGTCAAGGCGCAAGCACTTGCGGGAGTAAGAGCTGACTCAATTGTTGAAGCTATTAAAGGTGGCTCACTTTCACAATATGTCGCGAATGAATACGGACTGGACTGGAATGTGGAACCCTCACTTTCACGGTTCTCTCGCGATATTGATCCGTTGGTTATGGGTGAAGCATTTAAGCTACCCAGGCCCGCTGATGATAAGGAGTCGCTTGGTATTGCAGTGCTTCCTAACGGGGATAGCCTGGTGCTGCGGGTATCTGAAGTGACAAACAGGCCCTCGACAGAATTGGTCGAGGCTGAAGTTGCCAGTATTCGTGAGGGCCTGGCGTCGCAGCTTGGGTCCATGGACTTTCAGGAATTTGAAGATGCTCTGATGGCAAAAGCGTTGATTGAGCGAGTTAATTAATTAGACGGGTAACGTCAACGTAAAGCGTTAGCCGGTCGCCGGGATGAATATACTTTTTCACGTTCAAAGCATCGTTCCAGGACTTGATGCTTTGGACGGATATATTAAATTTGCTGGCGATCAGGGATAAGGACTCCCCCTTGCGAACGCGATAGTTAAGCTTACGAACCTGGTTGGCACGCTGTCCAACGGACTGGGCTATGGTCTGGGTGTTGTTAGTGTTGTTAGTGTTGTTGGTGTTGTTGGTTTTCTTGAATATCTTTAGTTCGGTTCCTGGATGCAAGAGACCGGTTGTGCCCATTCCATTCCATTTCGCCAGTTCACGCATACCGACATCGAATTTGTGGGCAATTTCCCAGAAGCTGTCACCGAATTTAACAATATAGACGATTGGTTCACTGCCGTAACGCGTTTCCAGAGTTTGTTGCTTTGTTGCCAACCTACTGCTTTGGCTCATGGCGTAGTCAGCGTCTGGTGACGCGGCTGGAATCATCAAAGATTCCCCCGCACGTATCAAGTTACCTCGTATGTTGTTTGCGCTCCTGATCGTATCGACGGTCGTTCGGTATTTGTTCGCAATTGTGCCAAGGCTTTCGCCGTAACTTACTTTGTGTCGTTGCCAGGCCAAACGCTCAGTAGGCGGAAGTTCTAATACTCGCTCACGAAATACGTCCGCCTTACCGACAGGGATAATGAGTTCGTGTGGCCCATCGGGATGAGTTGCCCACTGGTTAAATCCGGCATTCAGTAAGTAAATTTCCTTTGAAGATACATCTGCCAGCTCTGCGGCTTTATTCAGGTCGAGCTGGCCCATGGTTTCAACAACTTCCCAATAGGGCTTATTGGCGACATCAGGCAGAGTCATATGGTATCGGTCGGGATGGTTGATTAACTCACTTATGGCAAGGAGCCTGGGGACATAGGTATAGGTTTCGCGAAAAACCTTAAGGGACCAGAAATTTACTTCATCCTCGGGTAATTTACTGGCACGTATCGAAGAAAGAACATTACCCTGGCCTGCATTATAGGCTGCCAGTGCCAGCAACCAGTCTTCGCCCAGCATATTGTGCAGGTACTCGAGATAATCGATAGCCGCCTTGGTAGAAGCCCTGACATCTCTTCTGCCGTCATACCACCAATCAATTTTCAAACCATACACACGAGCGGTGCCAGGAATAAATTGCCACAAACCTGCTGCCCTACTATGAGAATAAGCGAAGGGGTCATAGGCGCTTTCGACAATAGGGAGAAGTGCAAACTCGAGAGGTAACCCGCGCTTTTCCAGTTCTTCGATGATGTAGTGGAGGTGGGGTGCGGCACGTTTGGTGACGCGTTCAACGTATTCTGGATGATTTACGTACCATTTCAGTTCATCCATGACCCGTTTTCTATCCGTTTCATGTGATAACCGGAATCCGTCGCGCATCCGTTGCCATAAGTTCGTCTGCACCATGTTTGAATCCTGGGCCGAGGGCTCTTTGTGAGACGCTGAGGGCTCCTTATGAGCAGCAGCTGGCTCGTTTAGGCGCTGAGGGCTCTTTATAGGCAGCTGAGGGCTCTTTATAGGCGCTGAGGGAGGCCGCTGAGGGCTCTTTGTGAGACGCTGAGGGCTCTTTGTGAGAGACGCTGATGGCTCTTTGTCAGCAACAGCTGAGGGCTCTGGATCAAATAAGCTATCCGTGGTCTGGACGGAATCGGGGCCTTCCTTGATTGCGCAACCGGCCAGCAAACAAAACAATACCAGTGAGGTAAATGAGTGGGGTAGGGACATATAAGGCATAGCTCTAGGCATTATGTGGGGGCAACACAGATTGTTCGGTCTCATAACCAGGAGACCCCTGAACTTCCATGTAGTAAGACATCAATCTTCCATTATAATAATTAAGCACCTATTGAACACACTGATATGCACAATGATTTTTCGGCCCTGAGCAAATCGTCGCAGTGGGTACTGCAAGATATCCGGTCGTGGTTCGCCTCAGATTTGGGCAGACACGTGCTGAAGACCGAATTGGCGATGCTCGAGCAACTATTACCTGGGCTCTTTGGCTACCACCTTGCACAGTTTAGCGTTCAGGACAGTGTGTTGCATGATGCCAGTCCGATTCAAAACAAGATCATTATCAATCTGGAGAAGACGAAAGCTGGCTTGGTATCAAATCCTACCCAGCTGCCGTTCGCCAATGACAGTATAGATGTCGCGCTTTTGCATCATCTTCTTGATTTCGCGGAATCGCCGCAAAAAATCCTGCGAGAGGTGGCCAGGGCTACTCTTCCGATGGGTCATATCGTGATCGTTGGATTCAACCCAATGAGTCTGTGGGGAGCCTGGCGAACCATTGTGCGCTCCACGCGCTATAAAAGTGTTGCCCCCTGGAATGGTGCGTTCATTAGACCTGGGCGATTAATGGACTGGCTTAACCTGCTGGACTTTAAAATCGACAGAGCGCAGTACTCGATCTATCGCCCCCCTGTCAGTCAGTATCTTGGTGATGTTAACGACTATTCTCATGGGGTCAGCCGAACCCTTAACCTGCCTATTGGATCAGTTTACGTGATTGTCGCCAGGAAACACGTCGGTGCCGTGCATTCCATCAAGCCTGTCTGGAGCCGGCATCAGGCGTTCGGCCGGTTGAGTGCGGTGCGCTCTGTGAAACACGATAGCTTGACGAAGGTGGAACATGATTCTGGTCAGCGTGAACGATGATTGACAGAGAAGTTCAAATATTTACAGATGGTGCATGTCGGGGTAATCCAGGTCCGGGCGGTTGGGGTGTGCTCCTTCGTTCAGGCAAAACCGAGAAGGAACTCTGGGGCGGTGAGCCTGATACAACCAATAACAGGATGGAGCTCACTTCTGCTATTCGTGGGCTCGAAGCGCTAAACCGGGCTTCAAGCATTGTGCTGACAACTGATTCCCAATATGTGCGCAAGGGAATCACCGAGTGGATTAAAGGCTGGAAAGCGAAAGGCTGGAAGAATGCCAGTAGGCAACCGGTCAAGAATAGGGATTTGTGGGAACGGCTGGATGAATTGTGTGAAACTCACAATGTTGACTGGCGCTGGGTAAAGGGTCATAGCGGTCATCTTGAAAACGAACGGGCGGATGCCCTGGCCAATCGCGGCATTGATGAACTAGGGGACCTCTGATTAAGGTCTATTTTCGCCAGTACGGCGTCAGACGTGTACTCAGAAATTTGTTAACTTACATCATGTTAACAAATTTCCTTCGCGCGCCTCTTCCTTGCCCTGACAAAAATATCCTCTTAATCAGAGGTTCCATAGGTGAGGGCAGATGCGACAGGTAGTACTGGATACTGAAACGACAGGACTAGAAATCGAGGCAGGTCATCGAATTCTGGAAATTGGGTGTGTGGAAATTGTCGCAAGGAAGTTAACCCGCAGGCATTTTCACCAGTACATCAACCCGGAGCGGGAAAGCGATGATGGTGCGCTCGAAGTACACGGTATAACCAGCCAGTTCCTTGCCGACAAACCCCTCTTTGCAGATGTGTGGGAAAACTTTCTACAGTTTGTTGATGGCAGTGAACTCATTATCCACAACTCTGCATTTGATATCGGGTTCTTGAATCGTGAGATGCGCTTGCTTGACCCTTCACTGGGTAAGCTAACGGACTACTGTAGCGTGATAGATAGCCTTGCGTTGGCGAGAAACAAACATCCGGGTCAGAAAAATAGCCTTGATGCGCTTTGCAAACGATATAGCGTCGACAATTCACAGCGGCAACTTCACGGGGCTTTGCTGGATGCAGAAATTCTCGCAGATGTGTATCTGCTCTTAACCGGTGGTCAGGTAACGCTGGGTCTGGGAGAAGAGCTAAATAATCAGAAGGGCTTGAATACTAGAGTTGAATTAGATGCAGACAGGCCTCGCCTTAAAGTTATCAAGGCAGATGAAGAGGAGCTGAGTGCGCACGAAAATAAGCTGGATCATCTGGATGAGAAAGGTGAAGCGGGTGCAGTCTGGCGCAGTAACATTACTGGAGAGACAGGATGAGTGGATTCTATTGGCCTGAGCCTGACCTCAGCTTTTTACCTGGGACCAAGGCAGCAGGGCTAGCCGAGGCAAGTTATTTTGTTTGCCATAACAACAACATCCTGCAGCTTGTTGATGAAAACGAAGCATGGCGTCCCGCTACTCTTGAAGAGCTTGGTCAGTTCGAGGGAGTTCATGAGCATTACATGGGAATGCTGGGGGGGAAGGAATGCTTCGCCGTGGAGGCCGCAGGGCCCGGCACAGAGGGGTTCTCGAACCTTCGCATGAATATTCAGAATATAGACAGGACACTGTTCAATCTGGCAGGTAGGGCGCTACAAATTTGCGACTGGTATCGCTGCCATCAATTCTGCGGTCGTTGCGGCGAGGCCACCACAGAGAGTCAAAGCGATCGTTCTACTGTGTGTGCCGGGTGTAAATTGAACTTTTATCCAAGGCTATCTCCATCCATTATCGTTCTTGTGCATAAAGGTGATGAAGTCCTTCTTGGGCGTAACCATATGTTCCCGGAAGGACTTTTCAGCACGCTGGCCGGGTTTGTCGAGCCAGGCGAATCGATCGAAGAAACGGTCATTAGAGAGGTGAAAGAAGAAGTTGGAGTAAACGTAAATAACCTCAGCTACCGTGGTAGCCAGCCATGGCCATTCCCTAATTCGCTGATGCTCGGGTTTCACGCGGAGTATCAGTCGGGCGATATTGTTTTGCAGGAGGATGAGATAGCGGAAGCAGATTGGTTTCCCTGCACTGACCTCCCTTTGATTCCAGGAAAGTTCGCCATCAGTCGATGGTTAATCGATGAGTATTTGTCGCAGCGTGGCATTCCCGTCTGATGGAATGTGGGGTTAGTCCTGAACCTTGAAGACGACGGTCGGGTCAGCGCTTTTGAACAGATAGAGCAATAGTTGACTCAGCACGATGTTCCCATCTGCTCTATACTGGCCGTTCATAAATGCTTCCATCCCATCGTGCGTTCCCATTAGCAGTTGCCAGCAGGTTTCATGATGGTCCAGATACAACGTGAGCGTCGGATCGGTTGCGCTACCCTCATTAAAGCTGAATGTATCTTGCGATACACAAAGAAAGAAATCTTCGTCTTTGGTAAACCTGAACTGGAAAACCGTCGAGTTTCGCTGGAGTAAACCAGGTTTGAAATGAGGCTCAAGCACCTTTTGTTTTTCTGTAAGCAGTTCCGATAGCACAGTTGGGATACCCGTTGGATGTATATGATATGACCCCAGTTTACCTACCGTGTGAACGAATCGCATCCGTTGCTGTTTTCGATATCTAGCAGTTCATTCCTTAGGCAGTAAGCCAGGTTGGCTGTTGCAGGGAAGAGATTGATTGACTGCGCTAGTTGTCGCAATGCTTCTTCGGTCTCTGGCGGCTCGAGGAGAAGTATTTTGGCAGAGTAGTAGAAGTAACGCGCCTGCTGTTTTTTTATGATGTGCGTGGGCATCTGGAGGCCTGCTGCAGTAGCGACCTTCGTGAGCAATGGCTTGTTAGGAGTCCTGTCTGTGCGACCCAGTTCATCCTCGATCAGCATCATCTTCCCTGAAAAAGTGCCTAGCAGGCGATTGAACCTCTTTCGTTGCTCAGTATTCAGGGTGATGAGTTCTTGCTTCTGGTATCTGATGTAAAGCTTCGTAAAACTGGCGAAAATGAACTCTGCCAGTTCAAGTTCCTGCGGGCGAAAAATACGTCCTTCGTCATACATGTCAGATAATGTATCAAGGAATGCTTCTGCCTCTGGTAGCAGGTAAGCGTTGCCTATGCCATCCAATTGGAATTGGTCGTAGAGGCCGTAGCTGCTCACTGGTGAAAACTTTGTTTCGATGGTGACGATGGGCCTGTTACTTTCCTCAATGAATTGTGTGAGCTCCCGTTCCCGTATCGGCTGCGATGTGCCGACAGGGGTTAGTCGATCGGGAAATGTCAGGCTGTTCCAATTATATAAGCTGATATCTGGTCTGAGTCCCTTCACGTAGTGCAGGTATCCAACAGGAAAAGACAGTAAGTCTCCGTCAACAAATAAAACAGCGTCCTTGGGAAGAGAGCCCAGGAGTAATGTGAAGTAGTCCTCTACCCACGAGTCTTCGCTCCGGTTATTGGAAGGCAGGTTTGTGAGCGCAATAGTAAGTACGATCAATAAACCGAGCGCACCCTGTGTGACCTTGTTGGCCAGTGAGTGGTGTAATGATGAGATTGCAAGCAGGCCGTACCCCAGCCAGATAGCCAGGCTCCCGTAAGCGGTGATGGGATAGGGCATAAATATTGCTTGGCTGTTCCGGTCGAATTCAAATCCAAGAGCCAGCGTTAACAAAAAGGTGCAACCCAGATAGTTCAATAGAAATGCAATAGCCTGATGACGAGGAGCTGTCTTGAAGCTGTAGTAGGCCCCTACTGCCGCAAGCAGCGAGAGAGGAAAGCCTATTTGCCGGATAGTTTCCAGTGGCAGCCAACTGAGAAACGCCAGTTTGTCTGCAATCCCCGTACCTGGCTTGTCGTCGTTGTAAGCGCTGCGCGAAACATAGTCTACAAATTCGCTAAAGCTGTTGATCTGTCCGAAGACGCCGAATACCTCATCCGGTCGTGTGACTAGATAAAAGTAGGGTGTCAATCCCAAGACAAAGGAAAGAAGGGTCAGTAAAAGAAATCGCGAATTGGTCAGTTTAAACAACAGCGGCCTGACCTCTGGCCAAACGACCGCTAGCAGGGCCGGTGCCGAAAGTAGGATCAGGGGCCAGTGGTTGGATAGGGCCAGTCCAAAAATCAGGCAAGCCAGGAACCAGTCAACTTCCCGCTTGTGTTGCACAAACCTGTCCAGCGTAGTCCAGCACAGAAACAACAGAAGCGCGGCCAGGCTATAAACTTCAACAATGATCGATTGCGCCCAAAAAGTCGCAGTAAAGGCGTAGGCCAGCGCGGCACTTGTTGCGATTATCCTACTGCGAGTTACAGACAGCAACAGAAGGAAAAACACAACGATAGTAAATGCCCCGAACAGCGCAGAAACCAGGTTCCCATTCATCACCTCAGGAGAGATAACCAATGTACTGCAGGCGAGGGCAAAAAGCGGATAGCCGGGGGGGTGTGCGAGACCGTCGTGGTAACAAACCATCTGGAAAAGGCCGGCATCTTCCAGGGTGATAGACCTTGGCATAGTCGCAGCGTAGGTACCCAGCGTGATCACGAAAATAAGGGTCGCCAGTAAACTCGGGTGCATTGATCTACGCATGCCTGAAGTATACATCCCTCGGGCCCTTACCGGGCTGCCTATAAGGGAGATTGTGGTAGCATGTGCAGTCTTGTATTTCAGGAGTTTTTTTAATTGGAGTTTTTGATTGAATATGGTTTGTTTCTAGCAAAATCAGTGACGGTATTGATGTCGATTCTGGTCGTTATTGTCGTTATCTTAGGCTCGGCGCAGAAACAAAAGGATCCAGATGTTGGGCATATTGAAGTTAAAAACCTCAATGATTCTTTGGAGGGGATTACCCATAGTTTGAAATCGATTGTGTTGAACCCTGAGTTGCTTAAGAAGGATGCAAAGGAAGAAAAGAAGAAAGAAAAAGAGAAGCACAAAACACAGAAGAAAGATCTGAAGCAGGGTGAAGGGCCCAAGCCCCGAATGTTTGTCTTAGACTTTGTCGGCGATGTCCAGGCATCTGAGGTCGTTAACCTTAGGGAAGAAATAACCGCGATCCTGTCAGTTGCAGAGGAGCAGGATGAAGTGCTGGTTCGTCTTGAAAGCCCTGGTGGCGTAGTCCATGGCTACGGGCTCGCGGCGTCACAGCTCCAGAGAATCAGAAATAAATCTGTTCCTCTGACCGTCGCAGTAGACAAAGTGGCGGCCAGTGGCGGATACATGATGGCTTGCATCGCTAATAAAATCATTGCTGCACCTTTCTCCCTGTTAGGCTCGATTGGTGTGGTTGCCCAGATCCCTAACTTTCATCGTGTTTTGAAGAAAAACGACATCGATGTTGAAATCCTAACAGCCGGTGAATACAAAAGAACGTTGACACTGTTTGGTGAAAATACCGATAAAGCCCGTGAAAAATTTGTCGACGATCTTGAAGATGTTCATGAGCTGTTTAAGGATTTTGTGTCCGACAACAGGCCGCAGGTCGATATAGAAAAGGTGGCGACGGGCGAAGCGTGGTTTGGGAAAAGAGCCCTGGAGCGTGACCTTGTTGATGAGTTGAAAACAAGCGACGAATACATTGTTGATAGCTGTGCTGACAGGGATGTGTTCCTGGTGAAGTACGTAGTGCACAAGAACAAAATGGACAAGCTTTTTGAGCGAGTTACCCGTTTATGGATGGGTAGCACGTTATCACGGCAGACGATGCTGCAGCAGACCTTGCCTAACCAATTTATACAATAAGTTCGGAGACGATATTGACCAGTTTTAGTGCCTTTTGGGTAGAGAAGACCGAGGACGGTGTAACACACCAGATCATTGAGCGAACAACTGATCACTTACCTGGCGGGGATGTGCTCATTAACGTACATTACTCATCGCTAAACTATAAGGACGCGCTTTCCTCGAAGGGATTGCCCGGCGTGACGAAAAGTTACCCTCATACGCCCGGAATAGATGCCGCAGGCCAGGTTGTCGAATCGAATTCACCTTTGTTTAAACCTGGCGATGATGTTGTTGCTATCGGGTTTGACCTGGGGATGAACACCCCGGGCGGGTATGGGCAGCTCATTCGTGTCCCTGCCAGCTGGATCACGCCTTTGCCTGCTGGAATGACAGCGCGTGAAAGTATGATTATTGGCACGGCCGGCCTGACGGCGGCGCTGTGCTACGACAAACTCCTTAAGATGGGCGCGAAGCCTTCTGATGGCCCAGTGGTGGTAACGGGCGCAACCGGTGGTGTTGGATCGGTTGCTGTCGCTCTGCTGGCTAAAGAGGGGTTCGATGTTATCGCTAGTAGTGGCAAGGCGGACAAGGCAGATTATCTTAAAGGCCTGGGGGCAAAGGAGGTGATTGATCGCCAGTCACTGTCTGAGCAAAACCCCCGACCCATGGATGCAATGAAGTACGCGCACGGTATTGATACTGTTGGTGGCGAGATACTGACTAACGTGATTAAGGGTTTAAGTTACGGCGGTAGTGTCGCGATTTGCGGCTTGGTTGCCTCGCCTGCTTTCACCACCACGGTTCTGCCTTTTATTTTGCGCAATGTGAACATTCTGGGTATCGACAGCGTGTCGCTGCCGATCGAGGAAAAAACCCGCGTCTGGAACATGCTTGGAACAGACTGGAAGTTGTCTTCCCTGGAGGACATGGTCGTTGAAATTGGCCTGAACCAGCTGTCCGGTGAAATTGACAAAATTTTTGCCGGTGGAGTGGCTGGTCGTACGCTGGTCAAACATGAAACGCTTGGTTAGTCCCTGCGCAGTCGATCATTGACAGCAATAGGCGTGGGGTATCGAAACACCACCAGGTATGAAGACGCCAAAAAAGTCAGGATAGCGGTAGCCTGTATCAGGTGAGAGGCCTCCTGGCTGATCAGGTTTTGTGCCGTCGCGACAAACGCAATCAGCAATGAGAATTCACTGATCTGGCCAAGGCGGAATCCTGTTTCCCATCCCAACGCGCTTGTTTCACTCATCCGTCTTAACATGAACTTGAAGGTGACAGGCTTCAACGCGAGTATGACGGTGGCGATGACAGCTGCAGGTATGATGACTTCAGCCAGAAGATCCATATGGAACCCTGCGCCAATCGAGAAGAAAAATAACACGAGGAAAAAGTCCCGGAGCGGTTTCAGGTGATCAGCGATGTAGAGAGCGATAGGGCTTGTGGCAATAGTCACGCCGGCGATGAAGGCACCAATTTCAAGTGACAGGCCAGCCAGCTCAGAGAGTTCGGCCAGCCCCAAACACCAGGCAATCGCAACCAGAAAAATATATTCATGGAAGGCGTCGAACTTTTCCAGCAATGGCAGAAGGATATACTTTACGAATAGCCATGAAAACAGGACCAGCAGAGGCAGGCTGACTAAAACTCTCGCGATTTTGGCGACACCATCAAATTCCATTAATCCACCGGTAATCACCAGTAGTACGATAATTGCTATTAGATCCTGGATCAGCAGTAGGCTGATCATCAGTTCACCGGTGTGGCGATGATGCAGCACCGTTGTCGGCAGTAATTTGATTCCGATAATAGTACTGCTGAACATCATGGCGATGCCGATGATGATCGTTTCAGTCATGGAGTAGCCGAAGACTGATGCGATCGAAAAACCCACCGCAAAAAAGACCAAAGAACTGCCAACACCCACCAGCATTGCGCTACGTAGGGTCTTAATTAACTTCGCGGGCTGCATATCGAGACCGAGCAGGAACAGTAAGAAAATAATCCCGAACTTGGCGATACTGCTAATGAGCTCTGGGTTATCAATAAGTGCCGTGCCGGATGGACCAAGAATCATCCCGGTGACGATGTACATGACGATAAGCGGCTGGCGCGTAAATAGTGCCAGCGTTGCAAGGATCCCTGCACACGCAAAGATCAGGAAAAATGAAAACACAAAAGGGTCAGAACCCATGGTTGCTCGTGGCGGGAATATGTACTGATATTAAGGGAAACACGCTTCGAACCAAAACGTTAGCTGGCACGCGCCCTGAACAGGGGTTCGCGGTTGAAGGCTGGTTGGTAGCTGAAAGAAAAGCCTTTCAATCTTTCAAGACCCTGCTCAACATTCTGCCCGTCAGCTAATTGGAACGCATTAAAGCCGCATCGGACCATCTGTTCCAGCTGGTCAATGCGGATATCTCCCACAGCGCGCAGTTCAGCTTTGTATCCATACACCCGTCTTAAAAGATTGGCAGAAGAATAGGATCGGCCGTCCAAAAAAGCAGGGAAGTTAAGAGCAATGACGGAAAGGGTTGCCGCAAACTCTTTAATGCTTTCAATATCTTCATCAGAATCTATAAACACTGCTGTGGGTTTCTGGTCCGCCGCCAGGAATTCCGCAAGCGTTGCGAGAGGTCCTGTGACGTCGGTTGTGATTTCCAGGTCAATAATCAATTGGTTCATGAGGTGTATACCGCTTGTTTGTAGGGATCTATGCCTACCCGGCGATAGGTGTCCAAGAAACGTTCAGTGCCTTCCCGTTTATCCAGATGCACGTTCACCAGCTTCTGGATGACAGACGGGATTTCATGCCGGGCAAATGACGGGCCCAGAATTTTAGCGAGGCTGGCGTCTTCATAACCGGATCCGCCGATTGACACCTGGTAAAATTCCGCGCCTTTCTTATCGACACCCAGGATGCCTATGTTGCCAACATGATGGTGACCACAGGCATTCATGCAACCTGAAATGTTGAGATCCAGGTCGCCAAGATCGTGAAGATAGTCCAGGTCATCAAACTGGCGTTGTATTGCCTCTGCCACTGGAATCGATTTCGCGTTCGCCAGAGAGCAGTAGTCGCCACCCGGGCAGCAGATAATGTCGGTGAGCAAACCCAGGTTTGGTGTGGCAAGTTTGGCGCTGACCAATGCCTGCCAAAGACTGAAAAGTGATTTTTTCGGGACATCTGCAAGCGTCAGGTTTTGTTCGTGAGTAACCCGAGCTTCACCGAAACTGAATTCATCGGCGAGATTCGCCACTGTTTCCAGTTGTTTGTCCGTGACATCCCCCGGTGGAATACCGGTTTGCTTCAGCGCCAGATTGACGATGGAGTAACCCGCCTGTTTGTGCGGTTTCACGTTTTGCTTTAGCCAGTTGCTGAAGCCGGAGTTGTCGGCAATGCGATCATCGATCTCTGGAACGTGGTCGTCCAGAGCTTCGTAAGGTGGAATAGTGAAATGCCCTTTGACCCTTGAGATTTCAGCGTCAGTCAGCGTGCCGGTGCCATCTTTAAGCGTCTGCCACTCAGCATCAACCTTTTCTGCGAAGGCTTCCGGGGTCATGGCCCGGACCAGGATCTTGATTCGTGCTTTGTATTTGTTGTCTCGCCGTCCGTACCGATTGTAGACGCGCAGGATTGCTTCAAGGTAGGTCAGTAGATGCCTGGGTTCCAGGTTCTGCCTAATCACCGGAGCGATCACAGGAGTGCGGCCAAGGCCACCACCGGCGAGGATTTCAAAGCTGGTGACACCATCGTTGTTGAATATCCTGACGCCGATGTCATGTACCTGCACTGCTGCACGATCCTGCGTAGCGCTGGTGACTGCGATTTTGAATTTGCGTGGCAGCCAGTTGAATTCAGGGTGGAACGTTGACCACTGGCGAATAATTTCGGCCCAGGGTCGTGAATCTTCTATTTCGTCTTGTGCGACTCCGGCGTACTGGTCCGAAGTTACGTTCCTGATGCAGTTCCCGCTGGTCTGGATGGCATGCATCTCAACGCTAGCGAGTTCTTCAAGAATATCCGGTACTTCCTCAAGTTTGGGCCAGTTCAGTTGCACATTCTGGCGGGTCGTCAGGTGCGCATAGCCTCGGTCAAAGTGGCGAGTAATATAAGCAATTTTTCGTAACTGTCTGGAAGACAGTAGTCCATATGGCACGGCAATCCGTAACATGGGCGCCAGTCTTTGGATGTATAGGCCGTTGCGAAGTCGAATGTGCTGGAATTCTTCCGCCGGTAGTTCGCCCGCCAGGAAACGGTTTGTCTGGTCGCGATATTGCGCGACGCGTTCATCGACCATTTTTTGGTCGTATTCATCGTATACGTACATGGGAAGTCGTGCCAGGTTTCGTGGAGGCCGCTAATATAGCGGCTAGGTTGAGTAGGGTGAACGACTAGTTCGGTATATGGTTATACTAAATTATTCTCGATAACCCGTGTGATACGGCCTCTAGAGAATTCAGGCCTTTCCTGCATCCCAGGCTCCTCACCTGGGTCATCCTCCTCCTGTCGCTTTATTTAACCCGCTGGTTACTATAGTTGCCTTGGCGCGTTCACCGCGATAGCGTTCACCTCACGAAAAACTTTCCGCACTTTTGAGTACAAGGAACCACTGCCCATGAATTATGCACTGAAAGACAACATCGCCACCCTTACATTAGATGATGGCAAGGCTAACGCTGTCAGCCATACGTTGATCGATGAATTGAACACCGCGCTGGATCAGGCAGAAACCGAAGCGAGCGCACTAGTCCTGCTCGGCAGACCGGGGGTTTTCTCAGCGGGCTTCGACCTAAAGGAAATACAAAAAGGAGTAGAGGCCTCCGCAGCACTCGTCGGCCGGGGCGCTGAGATGTTTTATCGACTGTTTAATTATCCGTTACCACTAATCGCCGGTTGCACAGGTCACGCTATGGCTGCGGGAGCATTTATTCTGCTCAGCTGTGATACTCGGGTGGGTGTCCGCGGTGATTTCAAATTAGGATTGAACGAGACAGCCATTGGCATGTCATTGCCTGTATTCGGGCTCGAGTTGGCGCGCAACCGGTTGTCAAAGCGACACCTGACAGCGGCGGTCATTCAGTCTCGATTATATGACCCAGAATCCGCCGTAGATGCCGGTTATCTAGACGAAACAGTCGAGGCCGGCGAGCTGGAGGCCCGATGCCAGGAGCTGGCAACAGCGCTATCGGCGTTGCCCACTGCTGCTTATGCAAGGATGAAACGCGATCTTCGTCGAGCGCCGCTCGAGACGATCAAGGCGTCTCTGGGCGAATAACTTAACCCATTGGACCAGGGTCGAGGACACTTTTCCCCTACCCAAAACCTATTTAGTCAGCCAGCGCCGCGTTTGAGTCGTCAGACTTTGTCATCGAAGAGGCATACCTTTGGCGCCAATGCGATGATTATCTGCAAGCTAACGGCAGCGCTAGGGGCTAGAACACGGGTTTATCCCACCAGGGGAAAAATTCTGGCAGGTCTTTGCTGACTTTTCCGCGAAATACTGGGGCACGTTTTTCAAGGAACGAGTTGATACCTTCACTGGCATCGGGCGAGGTACCGGTGGCGTTGATGCCAGCCGTATCAATTCTGTGGGCTTCAATCGGGTCGGATGCGCCCAGCATTTTCCACATCATGTGTCGTGTCAGGGTCACTGAAATAGATGAACTCGTGTCGACCATTTCGTGAGCGAGTTTTCTTGCCTCTGGAATCAGGTCCTCAGGTTCATGAATACTGCGCAGTAAACCGGCTTCCAGGGCTTCCTCTGACCTGAATACTTTTCCTGAATAACACCATTCCAATGCCTTGCTGATGCCTACGAGTCTTGGCAAAAACCAGGACGAACAACCTTCCGGCACTATTCCTCGAGCCGCGAAGACAAAACCCATCTTGGCATTTTTGACGGCCATTCTGAAATCCGCCGCTAGGGTGATCGTCATGCCCATACCCACGGCAGCGCCGTTAAACGCGACAATTACTGGTTTTAAACACGCGTAGATGCGGCGCGTGATTTCACCACCACCATCGCCTTTTTGGGCTTCTTCGAGCCGTTCCTCGTGCCCCTCCCATGTTTTATCACCCTGGGAAAGGTCCGCGCCTGCGCAAAACGCGCGACCCGCACCCGTAATGATAATTGCTTTGACCTCGTCATCTGCATCGGCCATATCCAGTGCCGTAAATAATTCACCGAACATCGGGCCGCTAAAAGCGTTCATCGCCTCAGGACGGTTAAAGGTAATGGTCAGGATATTGTCTTCTATCTGATAGAGAAGTGCTTCAAAGGTCATTTATTCGCTCCAGGGCAATTGAAAATAGTTGATCAAAATATTACTTCATTGTTGGCGATGAGCGAACAACAGAGATGGGTTTGTGTGGATTGACGCTGCGCAATTCGATTTGGGACTGACTAAGAAGAGGTAAACTTGGCTCCATGTAAGCAGGTTTTGAACCCGCGTAGGCACCGAGGCGGGGCAATGACAATGCTATTTACTCTGACACTACAATTTTCCTCACCAAACGCCGCGCATCTCAAGGGATAATCCGCTACGTTGTCCTGACACTAGGTCCAGTCGCGTTTGCTGAATTCAGCGACCAGATGATCGATGAAGAGTCGGGTCTTGACCGAGAGATTGTTCAGACACTGGTTCGAGATCCAGTCCGGTTAGGTCCTGTTAGTGGTTGCGCAACACGAGCTCTTTGCCACCTCCTGACAGTTGATTCCAAAGAGAGCGCTTACCTCCAGGTCATCACAGAACAAGCGTCGGTAATTACCCCTCAGAACGTCAGTGGGAAGCCACAAATCCTGGTAGTGTATAATAATTAACTGTAAAGCAGTTTCGGTTGCTCACGAAATCAAAGCCAACGGGGCAGCTTCGATATTCAAAATATTGACTGAAAATCCCTGTTAATATTTCTGTCCTCCAGCAACCATCTTTATCAAGTAATTCGTGACCATGGTGTTTCAGCGTGGCTCTGCGTTAATATCAGGGATTACCCACAGAGATACTGCAGTCCTTTACACTAGCAACTCAGCGAATTAGGTATGGCATCGAAGCTTTTTTCGCCCCGAAAGAGGAGGCGCTTTTGCTGGAGAAGAAGCTTCGAACAGGCGCTGTTGCTGTCGTATTTTTATCGAAAAACGGTAAGCCAGCCCTTCATGCAATTGAACCTCGAAGATGATTAGCGCTAGTGAGTTTGTGGTACTTCTTTTCTCAACAAGGCCTAAATATTGCCTATACTTGCAGTAGTCACCGCAAGCAGTAAAAAGGGAGATCAAGTTTTGAGTCAGTTAGAGACGAATGCTAATGAGGTAGCTGTTGCTATTAGCATTGAAAAAATTGGGTTTTACGTGGGTTTTAATCAGGTTGTGGCCTTGGTGCCAAAGCTACTTGTCGCAGCGCTTATCTTATGGGTGGGTTTATCACCTTCTGTTGCCGGAGAAGTGTTGCTGAGTGTACAAAACTGGTCGACGACCAGTTTTGGTGGCTGGTATATTTACGTCACCGCTTTTTATACCGTTGTCTGTTTAACCCTGGCTATATGGCCTCGCACGGCCCACGTTAAGTTGGGTAGGCCCGATGAAAAACCAGAATTCTCTATGTTTACCTGGCTGTCAATGATGTTTGGTGCGGGTATTGGTATTGGCATGTTGACCTACTCAACAGCCGAGCCAATTTTTCATTTTGCTAACAATCCCGACACCATTAAGGGCATCACCGCGGGTCTAGATGAAAACAATGTTCGCAATGCCTATAAATGGGCGATGCTGCACTATGGTTTCACCCCCTGGGCCTGTTACGGCGTGGTAGGTATTTCTTTAGGTTATCTCTCATACAACCGCGGTTTACCACTGACAATTCGCAGCGCACTGCAACCTCTATTTGGCCGTGCAATGTCAGGTCCTGCAGGGCATGTGGTGGATATAGTGGCTATCTTAGCGACGGTCGTTGGCTTGAGCGTGACCATTGGTTATGGTGTGTCGCAGTTTGCTTCTGGCTTATTTAACATTAGCGGGGCGCAATGGCTCGTTGGGGAAGGCGGCAAGCCGACGTTGTTGGCTCAGCTATTTGGCTTAACGCTCATTATTGGTGCCTCGTGCTTGTCTGCAATGTCTGGCTTGAATAAAGGGATCAAGTGGTTGTCGAACATCAATATGGGGTTGTCAGTCTTTCTGATCGCATTTTTTGTTTTTTTCGGCGCCACCTTCTTTGCTTTGCAAACTTTTGCCTACACTATTTGGGACTATCTAGTCGCGTTGCCAACGATGTCGACAACCGTGTGGACTGATAACGGGGTCGAACCCTCTGCCTCGCTGCAGGATTGGCAGGGCACTTGGACTATTTTCTACTGGGCCTGGTGGATAGCTTTTGCACCCTTTGTAGGCTTGTTCCTGGCGCGTGTATCGCGGGGTCGAACTATTCGTGAATATGTCATTGGTGCGATCGTTATTCCTTCCGTGATTTGTCTGGTTTGGTTTGCCTTTATTGGCGCTACGGCGATTGATCTTGAGTTGTCTGGTGTCGCCCAGGGGTCGATTGTTAATGCGGATATTTCTGCCCAGTTATTTAAAACGATTAACTTGATTTTGTCGCCAGAGCTCGCGGTTGCGCTCTCAGTGGTGATCGTCATTTTACTATTGACCTTTTTGGTCACCTCGGCAGACTCAGGGATATTGATCATTAATACGCTTGCCTCGGGTGGCAATCAGAGTCAAAAACATACCAAGCATGTGGTTATCTGGGGTGTGATATTTGCAGTATTGATTGGGGTGCTATTGTCCGCCGGGGGAATGGATGCACTGCGATCGGTGATGATTATCGGGGCGTTGCCTTTTTCATTGGTTATGGTTCTCATGGCCATTTCTTTAGTAAAGGCGTTATTGAGTGAAGAAAAGTAACCTGATTCGACGGCGTTTAATTGCCTAATCAGCCCAGTAGGCGTCAGTGCCCACTCGCTTGAGCGGGCATTTTAAATCAAGCGTTAGCTAATTTCACAATATGCCTCATGTCTGCCATATAGTGGCACAGCGGCATGGGTAAAAAGGTAGTCACCGTATTCTGCGGTCTGGGCCCGCTACTAAAAAGGCTGGCGTCCTCATTGTGCCAGGCCTCTTTTACACATCAGGAATATCCGCAGGAACTAATTAGTGTGCTACACCTGCGGTCTCGCCTTTAATGTACCTTTCGAGCTGATCGATCATAACCGACTGTTCATCGATCTTTGATTTAACCAGGTCACCCACAGAAATCATGCCGACCAATTGTTGGTCAAGCAGCACGGGTAGGTGACGAACTCTTTTTATTGTCATCAATGCCATGGCTTCATCTACTTTGCTCTCGGGTTCGATAACAATGACATCGCGCGTCATGATTTCAGCAACCTGGGTTGTCTTGGATGACTTCCCCTGGAGGATAACTTTTCGGGCATAGTCTCGCTCTGAGATAATGCCGATCAATTTTCCTTCATCAGACAATACCGTTAACGCACCAACACCTTTTAAAGCCATCATCTCAACAGCTTGGTAAACTGAATGAGCAGGTCCGATAGACCATACTTCATTTCCTTTTGTCGCGACTATATCTTGGACTTTGGACATCTGGCACCTCCGTAGTCAGGACTATTCAGTTTCCTCCTGAATACCAAACTTGCAAAATACTTTATTGTGCTAAGGCATATAACTAGACTGCGAATAGGACAACCATAAATCTTGTCTTGTTCTCAAAAAAACCGGAAAGTTTCAGGGCATTTGCTTGTCCTGCTATGTGGCCCCCTGTTTATCGGGGTTAGCGGGATTCGGCAAAATAAAACAGGGCAGCGGGTTATCTGGTTTAGGGGCTACAATGCGTCATCAGAGAGGTTGGTCCCAGGAGGTGATTATGGTTCAGTTTGAAGGGTAATGTAGCAGCTATGTAGCGGTATCAACCTTAACTAGATACAGCCCTTTAGATTCAGGGGTAAATACACAATGTTCACTTGTGAATGCTAGGGAAATATTCAAGTTAATCAATGGCGTGGCTCCAGATCTGGCACCTTCTATAGATAAAATAGGAATGGGTAATTGTGTGCGTGTTCGGGAATTCAGCTCAGGCAGGGTCCGAGCAGTAGGTGTCGCTGCGATTTCCGGGACGCGCATGGTAACTGAGCATCAAGCGTTTCCAACCGGTCCACACCTCGTCTTCCAGATAGCCCTTTTTATATTGATAGTACATATTTTCAAAATTATGGAAGCAGACGAAGAACAGCTGCGAAATACGTGCTTTATCCTCGCTGTACAGAGAGTCGAAATCTTCCAGGGCGCTGGCGAATAACCTGGATAAACCCGGAGTGCTGGCCATGCTTCGATTGAGTGCGCCAAATTCAGAGACCTCGGATTGATAAGTCGATGTTCTGGCGGTTTCGGTGTTACTTCTTATTTCAAGCGCCAGATACACCAGTGATATCAGCACGATGATCGAGCCGATAAATTCGCCGAGACTTCCCAGTTCGTCAATTGTCATAATAGCTCTCCTCGTTGGCGCCGTTACGGATCACCCCAGGGCGACTTTTAATGAAATACGACCTCATCGTTCACTCGGCAAGAAACCACCCGCATGTTACATTTATTACATGACGACCAGAGTGATTCACATGTTCAGACTTTTCTTATTGCTTGTTGTGAACCTGTCAGCTTTTCCAATTTTGGCCAATGAAAATGTAGCTCCTTTCAAACCTTCAACCAGTGTCGAAGAGACACTTAAGCAACACAAACGGCTGCCGGACCCCGCACAAGAAGTATGGTGGATACCAACCGGTGAAGACATGCGGTGGAACAACCGTCATCTGCAGCAATTGTTCCCGACAGTTCCCGTGTATAGAAACGGTCAGGTTCGACCACTGGACTATGCGCTGAATAAGTCTATTGATCGATTTCCTGTTGCT
>CALKBV010000004.1 GCA_937775265.1 uncultured Pseudomonadales bacterium | reverse complement strand
GGCTGATATGTATGAGCTGGGTCAGTTCGCCAGAGGTAAACATGATGGTCTGAAGCTCATTCTTCTGGGCCACAGTATGGGTTCCATGCTGTCCCAGCATTACGTCACACGCTACGGTTGTTCGATCGATGCGCTGGTGTTATCAGGATCTCCAGGCTTCAGGGAAAGTAAGCTGGCGTTTATTGGCCACATGATGATGAAGTTTGAGCGCTGGAGGCATGGTCCGGATGGTACGAGCGAACTCATGCAGAATGCTATTTTTGGGAAGTCCAACATGGCCTTTGATGGTCCAGGTGCGACGGGCTATGAATGGCTTTCTCGTGACCAGGAAGAGGTAGCCATTTACATAGCAGATGAACAGTGTGGTTTTGTATTGTCCCCAGGTTCGTTAATAGAGATGTACGAGGGTTCTGCGATATCGCAGGATAAGCTCAGTCTTCTAAGAATCCCCCAGGATCTGCCGATCTATATTTTTTCCGGATCTGAGGACCCGGTGCATGGCGAGCAGGCCGACCTTGACAGGTTGGTTGACGCCTATAGAAATCGTGGCCTCACCCAGCTCAGTTACAAGCTATATCCAGGCGGGCGGCATGAGATGTTCAATGAAACAAATAAGGACGAGGTTGTTACCCAACTGGTCCGATGGCTCGAACAACAGCTGTGAGATAGGAGACTGATATGAAAAACGTGGCGGTGATGGGTTTGGGGAACTTTGGTACGGCACTCGCCTGCAACTGGCTGGCGGAAGGCCTGAACGTCAGTGGTTGGACCGTTGAACAGGAAGTCTATGACAGCATCCAGGCGACCGGTATTAATGAGAAGTACCTTGATGATGTTTCGCTTGAAGGGCTGAAGGTGTCGATGGATATTGCGCAATCTGTGGCAGATGCAGAGATTGTTGTGCTGGCTCTGCCTTCTCACGTGGTACTGAGTGTCGTTGATGATTTGTTGCCACACCTTCGAAATGACCAGATTCTTCTGGATCTCGCCAAAGGGCTTGCCCCGGGTGACCAGATGATTTCTGAAGTGATCAGCGAGAAACTTGAAGCCGCAAAACTAACCTGCCGGCTTTGCGTCATGATGGGACCAACGATTGCGCCTGAACTCGCCCGCGGCGTCTATACGACAGCGCTTGTTACCAGTGATGACGTGACACTCGCCGCTGAACTTGCAGCAATCCTCACGACAAAAACGTTAAAGCTCTCGGCGGCAACTGACTCATTGGGCTCCGAATACTGGGGTGCCTTCAAGAATGTGATTGCCCTGGCGTGTGGTGTTGTGGATGGGTTAAAGAATGATGGAAGGGGCGGTGACAATCTGAAAGCTGCATTATTTACATCCGGCTATCGTGAGGCAGTTCGGGTGTTGCCTCTAATGGGTGCTGATCCGGAAACTGCGTTATCAGCGGCCGGCATTGGGGACCTGTTCGTCACCGCCACATCTGCCCACGGCAGAAATCGCGGAATGGGTGAAAGATTGGGCCTGGGGCAGACGCTGAAGCAGGCAGAGAGCGAGATGGTAATGGTCAGCGAGGGCGTCAGAGCGGCCAGGATGTTTAAGAACCTGTTTGCCAGTAAGGGGATTGACGCGCCGTTTGTAGGTGCGGTTTGTGCGTTGCTGGATGAGGGCGCCAGCATAGAACAATTCCTGGAGCAGGCGGTTGGCTGACCGGGCCGGACGTAGGTAAGACGATTGTCGTCGACCGGGGTAACTGTTAACGCATCGATCGAACCCTGGCGTTCTGGATGGTCACCTGGTTATTAGATTACTATTCGCATGATATCCTTGCGATAATTAGTCCTCGTTGTCACCGTTTCTTTAGAGTTCCCGGTTTTGAGTGAATTGTCCCGACCAGAAAGAGTTATTTTCGCGCTGGCTGCCATTGTTCTAGTGATGGGCGGTATGAAAGCCGCGTCTGGATTGCTGGTACCGGGCCTGCTCGCGCTGTTCATTGCGATTGTTTGTACAGAACCGATGTACTGGATGATCGAACGGGGAAGCCCCAAATGGGTGGCCATACTGGTTGTGTTGATTGGACTTCTCGGTCTGTCCTCGCTTGTGCCGCTGGTGATCACCGGGTCGTATGTGCAGTTTACCCTTCAGTTACCTGTCTATCAGGAAAGGGCTGACCTGCTGTTTGAGCAGTCTTCTGCCTGGATACAGGACTATGGTTACGATTCAGACAGTCTGCGAGCCATATTTGATCCGGCGGCGGCACTGGGTTACGTGCAGGTCGTGCTGGCTGCGCTCGGCGGGATCTCTGTCCCGATACTTCCTGATCATGCTGCTCGTGATTTTTATCCTCGTAGATGTGCCAAGGTCACTTAACGACGGCAATAACACTTTTGGGCAGGTGGTTCGAACAGTCCAGCGTTATTTCGCCATCAAGTTTTTTACCAGTCTGTTGACTGGCGGGATGATTGCGATCTGGTTGATGATTCTGGAAGTGCAGTACCCGCTGCTTTGGGGGTTTCTGGCATTTCTGTTGAACTTCGTGCCGAACATTGGGTCCGTACTGGCGGCGATACCCGCGGTGATACTGACACTGTTGTTTGACGGCTATATGGCGACACTGCTGTTGATGGTCGGGTATGGTGTGATTAACGTGGGTATCAGCAATGGGCTGGAGCCGCGGATCATGGGTCAGCAACTGGGGCTGCGGTTTGTGTGGATTTTTGTGTCGCTGATTTTATGGGGATGGGTTTTGGGTCCGGTTGGTATGCTGCTGGCAGTTCCGTTAACGATGACCCTGCGAATTATTTTCGAGAGCCATCCTGGTACTCACTGGATAGCCGACATATTGACACCCGATCGGCTGCTGGAAGCCAAAGAAGCCCCGGAAGAAGCTATCGAATAGGTTATCGAACAAGTTATGGAATAAGCCGGTTCATCCGGTTGTGAAAATGCTGGACTCTCATCTCGTCTTCGTTCAGGAAAACAGTGTCAAAACCCGACGAGCTCATACCTCTTTGAACCCCTCCGAGTAATTCAACATCCTGGTCGATTGTATCCGTCATCGACTTCTCACCGGATATAACGGCATCATAGTGGAAGACATCACGTTCGGGCCGATTGTAGTCTTCAGGAGCAAAAGCCGATTGTCCCTGGTCGTGACGCCCCGCAGACATGATCGCTTCGCCTGATTTGGCAAGCGCCGGGTCTGCGAAAAAAACCAGGCTGATTTTGTCAAATTCGCACCTTGAGGGATCCGTTGGATGCGGTCGTGGCCTGAGAACCCAGCAGTGTTCGGGCGTAAAAGAAAGAACAACATTCGGGAAAATATTATATTGCCAGACGTCAGAGAGCTGGTCGTCGGACAGTCCCGAGTAGTCCATTCCACGCTCCAATCCTACCTGGCGTTTCTGTTTTTGGACTGCGTTGCGTACATCCATAACGCGTCCCTTGAAGTCGGCAGGATCCAGGCCGATGGATTGAAGCTGCACTGTCTGGATGGCCGTTGGCATTTCCGGAACAGGGAATCTGGGGTTCACGGTTGCACCAGGTACTTCTACGCCAGTATGTCCAAACTCGAATAGCCTGACGGTATCGTTGCAGCAGTCGACCATACTTTTGTGTTGTGGATGAAGAAAGTCAACGTGGTACAGCTCACTAAAGTTATCAATGACGGCTTTCCAATTGCAATCCAGGTCCACTGTCTGGTCCTGGACCAGGGTCATCTTGTCGAACCGATAGGGTGACAGGATGTCGTCGAGGGGGCCAAGAAACTCCTTGAAAGGCATGGGTTGATCGGCAAGGCATACAAAGACGAATCCGTTCCAGCATTCTGTGTGCACTTTTTTCAGACCACGTTCTTTACCAGGTGCACCATCAGTGAAGCGTTCCTTGTAAGGGACGATCGACAGATTGCCATCAATGTCATAAGTCCATGCGTGATAGGCGCAGCGAAAGTTAACAGCATGGCCGCGTTCCTCGGTGACCAGTCTGTTGCCGCGATGCTGGCAAACATTGTAGAACCCCTGGACTTTTTTCTCTGAGGTTTGGGTCACCAGAATTTGCTCACGACCCAGGTCAAATATGAAATAGTCTCCGGGGTTTTCAACATCACTCTGTAATCCAGCCAGCAGCCATTGAGTTTTCCACACAGAATCCCATTCCTGCTCCATGTATTGTTTGCTGACGAATCGCTCCTTTGAGAAATTTTCAATGCGAGCAGGGTCTTCTGTGTGGTTAACGATATTAATGGTCACGTGATATCCGGGAAAGTAGAACGTGTTGATGAGGTTAATCCATGTAGCCCCTCGCTGTCACGATTGTTGTTTCCCTCCTTCTATTGATATGGTGGTTTTTAAGTCGGAGAGACAAGTATGAAAGTAATGATGAAGCCTGCTCTGCTGATCCTTGTCATGTTGTTGTCTGCTGCTTGTAGCTGGGGCACGGATTCTGAATCAGCGATTGGTCGTGTGAACGACGTAAAGGGTAATCCCTGGTATTTCGGGGTCACCGCTATCTGGAGCTTGGTCCAGGCTCCAACATTGAAATACACGATAGTGTTATCACGGGTTTTTCTGACAAGGCGGAGGTTAAGCTGCGCGGTGGAACGATCGTGCGGGTCGGGCGGGGTTCTGAGCTGACAATGCAGGAATATTCTGGTCGAACGAGACCGGGAAGGCTGAGGCTGACATCCAGTGGCGGTCAGTACAGGGTTACGACCGGTAAATCGTTCAGACGCGCCGGATCAAGTATGGAGATCGACACACCTTACGCGACTATCCTGTCAGGCAACGCGGATCTGCTGGTCGAGCATGCTGTTGATGCGAGCGGGCTGACCGTGGTGGAGTTAGGCTCAGATCCTATCAAGGTTAAAAACCAGTTTGGTGAGACAGCGCTCCTGCATCGGGGCGAAATGAGCACCATTAGTTTTGGATTGTTGCCGTCACAACCCGTTCGAATAGAGGAGAGTGAGCTGGATACTGCTGTTGAATCCACGTCAATGTTAATTCGCCGATGAGCGAGGACCTGGCTGTTTTTCTCGAATCGTAGTACTACTCGATTCCCAGAAGGTAAGCTGACAGAGCGAGCTGATTCTCTTCATTCAGATGTACAGGCGGCATGGGTGGCGTTGGGGTTTTATAAAATGCCGATAGTGAATCCAAAAATGCTATTACAACTGCCTCACTTTGCCTATGTACGGCAGGTTCCGGTTTCGCTGGGCATAATCAATGCCATAGCCCACGACAAATTCATCTGGAATCTCGAAACCGATCCAGCGTGCTTTTATCTCAACCTCTCTTCTCGATGGTTTATCCAGCAGCGTTGCTATTTCCAGCCGTTTTGGTCCCCGTGATTGAAGTAATGTCATGACGTGGGCCATCGTGTGGCCTGTATCGATAATATCTTCAACGACCAACACGTCTCTACCTTCAATTTCGCCGCGAAGGTCTTTCATGATCCTGACCTCGCGCGACGATTTCATTGAATCCCCGTAAGATGAAACCTCAAGGAAGTCTACCTCCGCTGGCATATTGAGTTCTCGGACAAGGTCGGCAATAAACACAAAAGAACCGCGCAGCAGGCCAACCACCACAAGCTTGTCCGTTCCAGCATAAAAAGCAGTAATTTCTTTTGCGAGAGACTCTACTTTTGCAGCAATTGACTTTGCCGAAATCATGACATCGATTTCGTAGGAAGAATGATCTATTGGCACCTGAGAAACTCCGGAAAAAGCGAATAGGGAAAATGAAGTGTGACGGAATAGACCCGTCAGGGGAACAGTGCTTTGTTCGATTGGGGAGTAGTATGCTTCGCGATCAGGAGAGGTTATGCCAGACAGTACAGAGAACAAAAAAACAAGCCCGGTAGCTGGTACTCGCACTACGTCCTGTTTGTGCTGGCGATCGTCTACATTTTCAATTTCATTGATCGGAATATTCTCTCCATCCTGTCCCAGGATATCCAGGCGGACCTCGGTGTGACGGACGCGCAAATGGGGTTTCTGTATGGAACAGTATTTGCTGTTTTCTATGCGGTGTTCGGAATACCTCTTGCCCGGTTCGTGGATGTTTGGGTGCGGCGGAGCCTGATCTCAACGGGTGTCTTGGCCTGGAGCGTCATGACAGCAATGTCGGGGTTTACGTGACCTTTTCCTGGGCTCAATCCATCCAAGCGCGGGATACGGCTACTTTTCATATGATTTTCAAGTCGAAGGCAATGGTTTACGCGATGATGGCCTTTGCCTCGATTGCCTTTGTGATCTATGGCGTAGGTTATTGGGCGGCACCTCTATTGCTGCGTTTGCATGACACCTCTCAGGGCGAGGTTGGTATGTATATAGGGCTCCGTAGTGCGGCCGGTGGCTTGATTGGGGTGACGATGGGTGGTGTGACTGCCGATTGGGCGAAAAGAAAGCATGCCGCAGGTCGACTGATTATTGGCTTTATTGCAATTTTTGGTACTGCTCCGCTGGTCCTCTGGATGATCTGTACGGAAAGCTTGATGACCGCGTTTATACTGAACTTTGCGCACCATATTTTTAGTGCTTCCTGGCCTGGAATACCACCCTCGACAGCTGCAGACCTGGTGGTGCCGCGTATGCGTGCTGTCGCCGGCGCTTTCTTTTTACTCGTCAACAGGATGATCGGGCTCGCCATGGGCCCCTATTTCATGGGTCAGTTATCTGACGTTTACAGGGTGGGAGGCATGGACAGGGGGGAATCCCTGCAAACCGCAATAGCCACCGGCTTATTGATTTTTGTAGCGACTTTTTTCCTCTTGATCCTGGCCTGGCGGCATCTGCCAAAGGATGAAAGTACCCGTCTTGCGCGAGCGAGGGAGCAGGGGGAGGAGGTCTAAAGCGTTTACTTTTGCACGTTCACTTTCCCCCGTTCTTTGAGGGTGATAGTCTCGATAACCTGAAATCTTGATTCAACTAATGAGTACCTAAAGGAGATTACGATGCCTGATTTAGAAGCCGACCTATTCAACCTTGCCATGTCTGAACAGGCACAACCGCTAATGGACGCGGTGAAGAAACATATCACGGATAATGTTGAGCCGATCACTGAAGAATTTGTAGCGCTGGATAAAGAGAAAGAGGACAGGTGGGGCTGGCATCCAAGGCAGCTCGAGTTGCTGGAAGGAGCGAAAAATAAGGCAAAGGAATCCGGGTTATGGAATTTTTTCCTGCCTGATTCCGAAATCGGCGACGGACTGACTAATCTGGACTATGCGTATATTGCAACAGAGCTTGGTAAGTACGCCCTGGCATCCGAAACGCTAAACTGCAGTGCACCCGATACAGGGAATATGGAAGTGCTTGAGCGAGTCGGGACCGAAGCGCAGAAGGAGCAGTGGTTGAAACCCCTTCTAAATGGGGATATTCGTTCAGCCTACGCGATGACTGAACCTGGGATACCCTCTTCTGACGCAAAAAATATTTCAACCAGCGCCGTGCTCGAAGGTGACGAGTGGGTGATTAATGGTGAAAAATTCTACATCTCGGGGGCAGGTGACCCCCGGTGCAAGATTATGATTACGATGGTTAAGACGGACCCGGATGCGCCTCCCTCCAGGCAGCAGTCACAGATTCTGGTTCCAATAGATACGCCGGGAGTTGAGATTCTTGGCGCAATGCATGTGTTCGGTCACGACCACGCACCCCGCGGCCATATGCACATGAAATTTAATAATGTGCGAGTGCCAAAAGATAATATTCTGTTAGGCGAGGGCAGGGGCTTTGAAATATCTCAGGTCCGTCTTGGTCCTGGAAGAATCCATCACTGTATGAGATCAATCGGTAAAGCGGAGAAGGCATTGGAGTTGATGGTGAAGCGTTCTGCTACCCGCGAGGCGTTTGGAAAGCCGATCGCCAAGCTGGGCAAGAACCTTGAAGTGATTGCGCGGGCCCGCATCGAAATTAACGGCATGAAGCTGGCGGTTCTGCAAGCCGCGAAGGCGATGGATGTGCTTGGCAACAAGGAAGCCAGGGTTTATGTCAGTGCGGTTAAAGCGATGGTGCCAGAGAAGGTTTGCCTGATTATTGACCAGGCAATTCAGATGCACGGTGCTGCTGGTATATCCCAATGGACGCCTCTAGCGGCGATGTATACAGACATGCGCCATCTCAGGTTTGCAGATGGTCCGGATGAGGTGCATCACATGGTTGTGGGCCGAGCAGAAGTTCAAAAGTACGACTTGTGGTAAACGGTTAGCTTCACCCAAAGAAGGCCAGAAAATAATCAGGTACGAAAAGTTCTATGGCCTTCTATGGCCTACGGCAGATAATGTCGGCGCATTATAGTGCGCCGACTATTGTTGGTGATGAGCATATTTTTTAGCAAACTCTCAGGCAGAGGTTTGTTCAGTCGTTTCTGCCGGCGGCAATCTCGTCGACCACCATATTAGTGCTACCAGGAACACCTGGATAACAAGTCTGACAGATAAAGCGGTTTCTGATGCATCAGGGAACTGTTCGGGGTGCAGCCACATGTGTACGTTGGCTGGTGTGACGGCCAGTGTCAGCGCGATTATGCCCCACCCGGCAAGCGGGCGAGCCTTTGGCCAGAGAATCAGGATCGCCAGCAGAACCTCAAATACGCCGCTGGCGTAAACAGCGAACAGTGGCCAGGGCCACCAGGGCGGAACAATAGCGACAAAAAAATCGGTATTGGTGAAGTGCGTGACACCGCCACCGAAGAACCAAGCGAATACTACAGCGAGACCTGCGTAGCGAAGATATTTGATCATGCTTCTATCCAGTTGAGAGGCGCGGGAGGTTACATAGTGGCGCCCAGTTTATAGCGGTGTCGGCGCAAAGTACCAGGCGATTTTATTGCGCTGGCTATAGCGCTTTGTCTTCGTCGCTTTAGACTGTCGTTTCTTAAGCAATAGACTATTGAAGAAATATTATGCATGAGTTGCTGCTAGCTGAATCAACGTATCGGCAGATGGAAGTGGAATCAATGCTGTTTCCAGACATTAGATATGTGACGATCAATGAAGCAGGCGAGATCAAGAGAGATGGTGAAGACGTTGAAGAACCTGATCTGTGCATCGACATGGCTCGGTTGGACATGTCTCTCTTTATGACCGGTCAGGTGGAATTGATCACCCGCCTGATCGATCAGGTTGATGCATTCAGGTTCGTTCAAACGTCGGCTGCAGGGCTTAATGACCCGTTGTTCCAAACTATCGTTGCTAAGACCGATGTGTTTTGTAACAGTGACGCGCAGTCTACTTCGATCGCCGAGTTTGTGGTTGCTTCGGTTCTTAACCGGTGGCATCGATTTGATGTTCGCAGGGAACGGCAATTGGCCCATCAGTGGCGAGAGAACTTTTTTAAGCAAATATTGGGGTCGCAATGGTTGATCGTTGGCTACGGCAATATTGGCCAGAAAGTCGCGAAGCAGGTTAAGGGCTTTGGTGCGGAAGTCACTGGCGTGAAAAGAGACCTGACCACGCATGAGTACGCCGATCACCTGGTATCACTGGAAGATGTCAATCAGCATGTTCCGGAAGCTGATGTCGTGGTGTTGTCGTGCCCGTTAAATGACCAGACGAGTCAGGTTGTGAATGCTGACTTTCTCTCTCGAATGAAGTCTGATGCAGTCTTAGTCAATATTGGCAGGGGGCTACTCGTTGATGAGGATGCGTTGTTGGTAGCGTTGGATGACGGCAAACTGGATTACGCAATAATGGATGTTTTCCAGAATGAACCTCTACCTGATGATTCAATTTTCTGGGAACATGACCGGGTGCAGATGACCCCACATTCGTCCTACCGGGGTTCAAGAACCGAAGAATTGTTTGAGGCACTGTTTATACACAATTTGAACCAGTTTCTCTTGGGTAAACGGGTAAGGAATCAGGTTGTATCCGGGGCTTTCTAATTATCAGCAAGGTCTTCCTGACGCATTCGGTGGACAGGTGTTCCGCGGTGCTACGGACTTTCCAATCCCTTTGGTGAGAGTAGAGTGTTGTTTTTACTGGGAAGGGTGCTGTTGTCCTGCTACTGCGTACTATGGCGGTAGGCGAAACGCCGGGTTGCTTTCGAGAAAACCAGGATAGAATCAGTGAAATCATTAGCGGCTGGTCGAAAGCCTAGATCAGTGAGGTCATTATGCCCCTGGTATTGATCGCAATTTGAAGTGGGTTGCGGTGGAGAGGGTATGCCTATTGTCAGGGGTCCTTTCTAAACGTTAAATGAACATGTACTAGAGGTTCCTTAAAGAGTGTTTACTAAATGAATTATGACTTTATTGTTGTGGGTGCAGGTTCAGCCGGGTGTGTGCTGGCTAATCGATTGACAGCAGATGGCGCGCACAAAGTGCTTCTGTTAGAGGCGGGTGACAAAGATACCAGTCCGCTAATCCACATGCCCAATGGCGTGGGAGTTGTCATCGCTGGTACCAAGTACAACTGGCAATTCAATACGGCGAGTGAGCCTGAATTGAATAATCGTGAATTGTTCTGGCCCAGGGGCAAGGGCCTGGGTGGTTCAAGCTCCATCAATGGCATGGTTTACATCCGTGGGCATGCCTCTGACTACGATAGCTGGCGGCAACAGGGAAACATGGGGTGGGGATATGAGGATGTGTTGCCCTATTTTAAGAAATCCATGAACCAGGAGCGGGGGGAAGATGATTATCATGGTGTAGGTGGCCCTCTGAATGTGAAGGATGGCAACAGCAAGATGTCCATACACAGGAAGTTCATTGATGCTGGGGTTGAAGCGGGTTATCCGTTCAATCCTGATTTCAATGGTGCAGAGCAGGAAGGCGTGGGTCCAATACAGCTTACCAAGATCGGCAATGAACGTTGCAGTGCTGCCCGCGGATATCTGACTCCTATCATTGCGCGGAATAACCTGACAATAGCGACGGCTGCGCGCCTCACAAGAATCGTTCTTAAAGATGGTCGCGCAACGGGGGTTGAGTACCTTCATAAAGGTGAAGTGAAGAAAGCAAATGCTTCAAGAGAAGTGTTGTTATGCGCGGGCGCAGTTCAGTCGCCCCAGCTGCTGAAGCTTTCTGGTATCGGAAACGCCGAGGAGCTTGAATCCCATGGGATAGATTGCCTGCACGACCTCCCGGGCGTAGGAGAGAATTTGCAAGATCATCTGGATGTTGTTGTGCAATTCCATGCTGACGGGTCAGCGACACTGCAGAAATTCTCGAAGTGGTACAACGTGGCTTATGCGGGGCTCCGCTATCTGGTTCTGGGTGACGGACCAGGAACCGAGAACGCTATGGAAGCCGCGGGGTTTGTGAAGAGCCGACCAGATATTGACCTTCCGGACCTGCAGTTGCATTTCATTCCGACTTTTATGTTTGATCACGGGCGTAAACGGGACGATCAATCTGGCATTTGTATGCACGTCTGTCAGTTGCGGCCCGCCAGTCGTGGCAGAATCCTGCTAGAGAATGCGGACCCTTTGTCGGATCCAAAAATAGAAGCTGGATACCTGAGCGCGCCTGGTGATCTGGAAGTGATGGTTCAGGGTGTCAAAGTGGCGAGGCGTATTTTTGGAATGAAAGCGTTAAGTTCAATCATTGGCGAAGAACATTCAAGCTCACGAGGGCGCGAGACTGACGAATCGATTGCAGAGTTTGTTAGGGAATATGCTGAAACCATCTATCACCCGGTCGGAACCTGCAAGATGGGTATTGATGAAATGTCTGTCGTTGATGACCAGTTGCGGGTCAATGGGTTAAAGGGGTTAAGGGTCGTTGATGCGTCCATTATGCCAACACTGGTGGGTGGTAATACGAACGCACCGGTTATTATGATTGCAGAGAAGGCCAGCGATATGATTCTTGAAGCGGTTGGCCAATAGACGGGCTGCTCGCGAGGCCTGCCTGCGGATTATCGACCGTCAATACGCGTTCGGGAATCGGTATTGTCAAACGACATATAGATCTCTTCTAGTGCCCGTACCCACATTCCGGTTCGGTGTTTGTAGTCGTTTTTTCCGGGTACTGGCCGGATGTTTGATATCCTCGAAAGCAAAATTTCCCACGCCCACTTTTGCTCCATGCGACTTAAGGTCGCTCCGGGACAGACTTTTTCTCCGAGGCCAAAAGCCAGGTGGCGGCCTGCATTTTTCCTGTCGAGTTTTGGTGTTATAGGGTCAGGGAAACGCCTTGGATCATGATTGCCAGCACCATATCGAATACTAAGGGTCGCCCCCGCGGGAATTTTTACTCCGCCTAGTTCGCAGTCCCTCGATACGAAACGGTAGAGTCCCTGGGTGGGCGATTCGATACGAAGAACTTCCTCGACGAAATTCTTGACCTTCGATTGATCTTCCCGCAATTGCTTGTAGGTCTCCGGGTTCCTAAATAGAAGCCAGAGGCCATTCGACAGAGCGAAGGTTGTTGTTTCGTTGCCACCAATTAGCAGGTGATCAGTAATGCCGATGATTTCTGTGTCTGTCAGGGGTCTTGATTCGCCGGTGCTGGCATCTTCGATTTTGTTGTTTAGCAGCCGGGTAATGATGTCGTTACCTGGCGTTTTACGTTTCTTTTTCATCGTGTCAAAGATGTAATGCTGTAGTTCGATATGTTTTTCAACGGCATCCATTTCCTGTTCCAGGGAAAGGCCTCGGGAAAACGGTAGCACCCAAGCGGTTGACCAGACTTTGAGCAGGGGAAGGTCCATCTTTGGGAATCCCAATAGTTCCGCAATCACTATCATGGGAAGGGGTTCCGCAAATCGCTCGATGAATGGGACCGCGGGTTCGTCTATCCAACTATCAACCAATTCGTTAATGGTATTTTTGATGAAGCCTTCTTTTTCTCGAATCGAAGAAGCGGTTAATGCTGGGTCTACCATTGCCCTATAGTGAGCATGTTCTGGTGGGTTCTCGCCTAGCGGCGTGAATCGGGCCCAGCCTTTTTTTTCGTAGAGTGCTCTTGCAGCGTCAAATTTGATGAGTGGTTCTGTGTTCTGGACATCAGAACCCGAGGTGAACTCTAGCGGACGGCGCAGAACATATTCGATGTCATCGTACCGAGTCAGCACATACATACCGATCTGTTCCATGAAGTAAGCAGGTGATTCCTCGCGAATCAGGTCGTAGGCCTCGAACCAGTTCTGCTGCACTATCGGGTCCATGAAATCGACCTCAGATGCCTGTTTATAAGGGCAGCCATCACTCATGTCGGACTTCCTGTTGGTTGTCTGGGCATCTGCTCGTTTGACAGTGGTTAGAACACGGCGAGTGGGTTTAGGGGTGACCCGGTTCCGCCGGTGACTCTTAACGGAGCCCCGACATAAAGAAACGTGACCCGTTTTTGTGCTTTGGCGACTCGTGCCAGTGTTTCAAGATCCAGGTTGTCGAGGATAGGCATGCCAAGCCCAACCAGCACGAGTTCATGAAGTGGATTGGCCAAACCCTCAACACCGGAAGGCATGGCATCGTTAACGCCATCACTGCCAATCATTACAACATCCCGTTCCTTTAGAAAAGAGGCCAGTGAGGCGTGAGCGCCGGCGGCTTTTTTCAGGAAGTCCCATTGACCATCCTTGTCTACCTTGGCCCAGCGGCCCGTGCGAATGAGCAGCACATCACCGCTGCGTATTTTTACCCGATTTTTCTTTTCCCATGCCTTCAGGTCGTCTGCTGTAATAGCCGTGCCGGGTTCAAGAAAGTCGACCCCGAGGAACGCTGGCATATCTACCAGGACACCGCGAGTAAAAACGCCATTAACACCGGCATTGTGGATGCCAAGCTTATCGGCGCCTTTGGGTTTAGCGGCGGAGTAAGGAACGCCGTTGTAGAAGTACCCCTTATGCGCGAAGTGGGGCAGGCCATCCATATGTGAATGTGCAAACCCGTGATAGTCCACTTCATACCGATCGCCGGCGATCTGGTGACCGCTGAACTCTGCAACATAGACTTCATGGTTGAATGGGTTTGCATTCAGTGGGTCCGACACCTTGTTTAAGTTCAGTGCCAATGAAACTGTAATACCCTCGCGAACAAGTTTCGCTGCCGATTTTCGAGTCTTTTCTGTGATGAGGTTCAGGGTACCCAGTTCATCGTCTGCACCCCAGCGACCCCAATTAGAGATGTCCTGCATTAACTGATCATATTCCGCCCGGCTCATCGCTTCAGGTGAGTCGATGGCTAGTATTGGTGAACTTAAACAAAGCAGTAATATTGGGAATAACATACGCATCATCGGATCCTCACAATTCGTTACCTTCAAAATACGCCGATTTCCAGTGCAGGTAAATCGGGAATTCTATTTGCGTCTGGAGGTACTGTGGCATTAGGCTAGGGCTTTAAATTATTTTGAGATTTGCCATGACGCGTTCCATTAATTTCGGTTTGTGGTACGACTTCCGAAATCCAGGCCATCAGGTGAGCTTCGAGAAGCTCTATCGTGATTCACTCGAACAGATTGCGTGGGCAGAGACCATCGGGTTTGATTCCGTTTGGCTGACTGAACATCATTTTGTCGAGGATGGGTATTGCCCATCGCCGTTGGTTGTCGCAGCCGCTATCGGCGAGCGAACCTCTAGAATGCAGATTGGTACTAATTTGATGTTGTTACCTCTGGCGGACCCGGTGCGGTTGGCTGAGGACGCTGCAGCGCTTGCCATTTTGACAGGTGGCCGGTTCGATCTTGGCGTGGGCCTTGGATACCGACAACTGGAGTTCGACTATTTCGGGCGGAAGATTAGTCACAGGCCCAGCCTGATGGAAGAGGGTGTTTCTATCATTCGACAGGCTTGGTCGGGTGAGCCGATTTTGCATCACGGTAAGCGATATGACATAGAGGGTATCAAGGTCAGCCCGACCCCGGAGTCTATTCCAAGGTTACTGATGGGTGGCATGGCGGAACCTGCCATTGACAGAGCAGCACGACTGGGCGACGGATTTCTTTCCACGGGGGGTATCGGACTTGAGGAATACACCAGTGCCGCGAAAAGAGCCGGCAGGGATGCGGCTATCTATGCGGGGCATTGGGGGATCATTGCAGATGATCCCGAAAAAGAGGCTGTAGAAGTCGGCGGCAATGTTCTCTACCAGACAAACGAGTATATCAGTTGGGGCGCTTTCGGGCCGCCAGCTGAAACGCCGTTATTTGAGAATTCGGAAAGCGCCATTGCAGGCGGCCTTTACGAACTCATGGACGGTGCGGGAGCGATTGAAGCATTAACTACACTGCTGCTAGGGCACCCTGGCATAAAGGATATTCACTTCTGGGCGCAGTTCCCCGGTGAATCGGTGGAACATGGCAGCAGGAGGATTGAGTATATTGCTAATCATGTTCTACCAGCGGTCAGAAAAAATATTTCGTAAACCAAAACAAGTATGAAAGTCATTTTGGAATGACGGGGTATGTCTGAAGCCGTGGATAACAGCGCAGATCAAATAGACAAGGAAGCGCTGAAACGAAAGTATAGGGAAGTACGCGACAAGTATCTGCGGTCAGAAGGCAACGAGCAGTATATCGAGATCAAAAACCGGCTGGCCCAATACCTTGAGGACCCTTATGTTCCCCAGGATGCCAGTCAAGCCTATCGATCGTCGGGACAAATTAACACCTCATAGATCCTTCGTCGCAATCATAGGTGGAAAGAAAAAGAGCGCTACAAGAGCGCTAACGCTAACTGCTGCCGCGGTCGCTGCCAATGGCAGAAGTCCCAGGGTAATAAATGGTGCAAGTAATGCTGTACCGATAGACGTCGTAGCGAATACCAGCAGGATCACCAGTGCGGCGCCTCTGGCGTCGTTGTCTCCGGAAGCGATAATGGCCTGGTAGAAGCCCGGTGGACCGCGGATCCCTAGCCCCAGGTTAACAAATGCAAACAGAATCCAGAGCATTGCAGGCTCCCGGTTCGGGGTGACTAATGCGTAAATCAGGATTGCGACACTCCCTGTGGCTGCCAGGCCGGAACCAAACCAGATAGTCCACTCGGGGCCAAACCGTTCCACCAGGGAATGCACTGTATTGGAGGCGATGATAAATAATGTAATGCCGATGACTTGCATTATCACGAAATCTCCCAAGCTACCGTTCATACCGATTGTGAGCACTGTGGGAGCACCGAAGACGAAGATCAACAGACCGCCAAGGGTGAATGCCTGGCTTAGCGCGTAGCGTAAAAAAGTGGCGGATCGCAACAATGCCAAATAGCTTGATCTGGAAACCTTGTCTTGTTGCACTGCAGAGCCCGTTGGAAGGGCGGGTGTAAATAACCAGATGATGGACAGTAAAAAGGTAAGCCCCGCTGTAATAAAAAAGGAAGCGCGCCAATCCGTGTAGTATAGTAACCAGGTACCAGCAACCGGTGCGAGAGCAGGAACTACCGATTCAATGCTCCCCATTAAACCCAGCGCGCGTAACGCGCTTCGGTCGTCAAACAGCAGGCGGATTATGCCGGGAGCAAACACGGCAGGGGCTGCAGCGAAGAATCCCTGTACTACCCGGTAGCCCACAAGTTCAAGAATCGTCCCGCTGAATGAGCATAGGAAAGATGTGATTGAGTAGGCGGCAAGGGTGCCGAGCAATAACGACTTTTTATCGTACCGTGCGCCCAGTTCACCAAAAACCAGGAGTCCGATGGCGGTGCCCGCGGTAAATGCCGCAAGCACAAGTTGGGCCTGACTGAGGGTTCCTTTGATATATTCTGGAAGCGTGGGTACGGCCGGTAAGACCAGGTCAGTTCCCGCGAGTCCCAGAATTGTGCCCGCTATGATTAAGGCGAATAGATACTGTTTATTGTGTACTTCCTTCTGAGGGAATTGCATTGCCTATGCCATAACCGATGCTGTTTCCTGAATATCTCGGTTTCTGGAATAGAAAGAGAGGTTGACGGAGCGCTTGAGGCTCTTCAGGTTCAGTAATGATGGCGCTGAATCATGATCCCTATTTTCGATGATGGCAGCCATTAGGTCACCAACAACCGGGGCGTTCTTGAACTGGTTACCGCTGGTGCCAATAGCCAGGTAGAAGCCGGGCAATTCGGTTCGATCGTAGATGGGAATCCAGTCGTCTGAGACGTCGTACAAACCGACCGTTCCCCGGGCGTTGTTCTCGATGCCCAGTTCCGGCCAGCGCTGGGCTGCGCGAACTGCCTGTGCGGTCCATTGGGCTGTAAGCTGGTCGTTGTAGTCATCGGGATCCACAATTTCTGGCGGATCGCAGTCTGGATCCGCTGAACCGATCAGCATGTCTGCGCTATCGGGTCTCTGGTAAACACCCGCATCGAGATCGACAATGAACCCGGCATTTTGCCGATAACCGGGAGGTGCTTTTAGATAAGCCACCTCATGGCGATGAGGTTTGGTTCTTATATTCAGGCTGCTTGTGATGCCTGCCAGGTCGTTGATGACAGAAGAGTGCGGCCCTGCGGCGTTAACGACCGTCGGTGCGCAGATGATATCGCCATCACCAAGCTGTACGCCTGAGATGGCTCCGCCTCCGCGTAGAATGTCTGTTACGCGAACGTTAAAACTAAAAGTGCTTCCTTCGTGTTCTGCTGCGACCTGCAAGTTGCTGGCAGCGAGTTGTGGATCAGATACGTAACCTGAAGCGGGTATGAAAATGCCACCTGTGATTTCACCAGCAACGGGTTCGCCGAAGCCCTCTTCATGCTGGCGTCTTGGCGGGCCGTAGGCACGTAGGCTGATTCCTGGATATTTTTTTTCGATTTCCTGTGGTGAGAGTCTCTGGAATTCAACGCCGACGTTGTCCAGCATAGCGAGGTTGTTTTCGTACTGATGATCTGTTCCATCCCGGATCAGGACCAGGCCGCCTGTTTCAACATAACGGGCAATGGGTCCGGGTGCGTAGTCAAGAAATTCGCGCCAGCCTAACCAGCGATGTCGCGCCTCGTGTGCAAGGGCGCAGGAAGTTTCGTGCGAATAGAACGGTCGGACGATTGCTGAAGAGTGGCTGGTGGAACCATAACCAGCGGACGGCAGGGCATCTACGTTCAGCGTTTTTATTCCGCGGCGGGCAAGGGCCAGTGATATGGAGCATCCAATCACGCCTGCGCCGATAATGATGGCATCAAATGCTTTCAAGAACAGGGTCTGTATCAGGAGTGGTCTTACTGTAGCTGAGTTTTTTGTACAAACCTACCCGCCTGGCGAGTGTGGGGACAGTAAGGTTGAAAGATGTTTCGTACCTCGTCAGTATTGTCGCTATAGAATCATGATAATGGAATTACAGTAATGGAGTTTAGGATGGCAATTCGAGCAACGTTTCTTGTTTTACTCAGTTTCCTAATCGCAGGATGTGAGCAGACTGATACTGAAGGCGCCCTTGTGATTGCGTCAACGGAACTAGAATTGCTGACGTCGACTGACGACATGCAAACCGGTGCATCTGACTTCGACCGGTCTACTCATCCCGGTAAGGGATTATATGAAGAGAGCTGCAGCGGTTGTCACGATGGCACTGTTTCAAGGGCCCCGCACTTTTCATGGCTTGAAATGATGGATGCATCTGTCGTTTATCAAGCAATGAACGACGGTGCGATGAGTGTGCAGGCCGAGGCATTGACTGATGAGGACAAGATACTGATTACAGAGTATCTCACTCGAACAAAGCTTGCTGGTGGCGCGGCTCTGAAGGTGATTGAGCCACCTATGTGTACTGACGGTGATTTTGATCTTTCTTCCCCGGCTCAGGCTGTCAACTGGGGGCACGATACCAATAGATATTCCCCTTCGACGGTAGCGGGGTTAACGGTTCCTGAAATCCCGCACCTTGAATTGAAATGGGCATTTGCTTTTCCTCATGCGTTTCGGGCCAGATCGCAACCTACGGTAGCCATGGGCACTGTCTTTGTTGGTTCGCAGGAAGGCCGTGTCTATGCGCTTGACCTGGAAACAGGTTGCGCCAGGTGGGCGTTTAGCGCTGCAGCGGAAGTCAGGACTGGCATTGTGTTATCGCTATCAGAGGCGCCAATTTCAAAAGACAATCCGCCGCTCGCCTATTTCGGAGACATCATTGCGCGTTTCTATGCGGTTAATGCCCTGACCGGGGAACTCGTCTGGTCTTTAAAGGCGGATGAGCATCCCAGTGCGACGTTGACGGCAACCCCGGCTTTTCACGAGGGCACGTTATTTGTTCCAGTGTCGTCGCTGGAAGTTATTCCTGCGGCTGATCCGGAATATGAATGTTGTACATTCCGGGGGAGTGTCCTGGCGATAGACGGGACCAATGGTAGTGTCCTGTGGCGCCACTATACTATTGGAGGAAAGCCTTCAGAGGTTAGCAGAACAAGTGTTGGTACAAGGGTGTTGGCGCCATCCGGCGCGCCGGTCTGGAGCAGCCCTACTGTGGATCGTAAGCGTGGACTGATCTATGTAGGGACGGGAGAAAACTATTCTTCACCCCCGGATGGAAATTCAGATGCGGTTCTTGCGATTGATATGGCGACCGGTGCTCGAGTGTGGACTCGTCAATCCACCAGTGGCGATGCCTGGAATGTAGCCTGCATGATGGCTAATAACCCAAACTGTCCACCGGAAAATGGGCCAGATTTTGATCATGGTTCCAGTATTCTTATCGTTGAGCTCGATGGAGATAAAGATATCCTGCTTGCCGGCCATAAGAATGGCACTGTGTATGCTCTTGACCCTGACAATAAAGCTGAGGTGCTTTGGACGACTGATGTAGGGCGGGGCAGCATACAGGGAGGCATTCACTTTGGGATGTCTGCCGCGGATACCCAGCTGTATGTGCCGATCAACGATATGAACAATACCCGTAATGGCGATTACCTTGATCCTGAGCAGGCTCGTCCCGGAATCCATAGTATCGATGCGAATACCGGCAAACTGCTCTGGAGTAATGTCCAGTCAAATGTGTGTTATGACGAAGATGAATTCTGCGACCCCGGTATCAGCTCGCCCGTGACTTCTATTCCCGGTGCAGTATTTGCAGGCCACCTGGATGGATTTGTCAGGGCGTATGCTTCGGGAAACGGAGAACTATTGTGGGAGTTCGATACCCGACCTGAACGAGTCGGAATCAACGGTGTTACGGGGTATGGCGGTAGTATGAGTGGTGCAGGTCCAGCAATTGTGGATGGTCATGTGGTTATAAACTCTGGTTATGGCTTGTACAACCATGAGCCGGGTAACCTGTTGATGGTGTTTGCGGCGCCGCAATAGAGGGTGTCTGGATAGGGGGTGTTCCCTAGCCCGCTTCGCGAATCAGGTCATTAACACCATTCCATTCCTCATGCTGCTGTTTCCAGTTGTCGAACAGATTCCGAGTAACGATCATAGGGTCTCGCTTATCGGTTAATGGTTCCATGGGCTAAAGGTAGTCTGCAGTATAGGATGGGTTTACTACAAAATGGGGGATAGTAATGAGTGTCGACAATGGTGAAAGATTTATTACGTTGCTCGAAACAGACCTTGGGCTTAGGCGAAAAGTCAGGGAACCCGGTGAGTCTGCATTTCTGGATCATTCAGCATCCGTCGGGGCTTCCTGTAAACCCTGCGAAGTAGTGTCTGCGATGATCCGGGGTATGGGTTCTGTTTCTTGAACATCAATAAGCTGAAGATCGCCGAGGCACATTTTCTGCAGTCTTACCCTGACGGATTTGCAGACGCCGGGCTTGAAAAGGTTGGTAAGCGCCATCGGGTGGACAAGATGACCATCTTCGCCAAAAAAGTCCTCGCAAAAAAGGAATTTGATAAACCCAACGCGTTGCTGGAGAACATGGTTAAGCTGGTTTCGCGATCGTCGATGGTGTCGCTGTTCGAGAAACCAAAATTCAGGGATATGGTGAATGACCTGAACTCGGATGATCGAGTAAGACTCGTCGCGTCGTACAAGAAGCTCTTTCATGGGAACCAAAAGAAAGGTTTGACCGAGGTGGTTGAGTTCCTTGCAGAAAGGAAGATGGCCAAATGGAGTCTGGTGACAATTGGCTTGGTTTACTACCGGCCGCAGAAAGAAGTTTTTGTGAAGCCGACGACCGCCAAGAACATTGTACAGAAGCTGGAGCTGGATCTGGACTACAAGCCGAGACCCAGCTGGGAATTTTATGACGGCTACCGAAAAGCAATTCTTGAGATGAAGTCGCTGGTTAGTCCGTCGCTCGCACCGAACAATGCCGCTCTGACAGGGTTTCTGATGATGACGCTTTAGAAGCAGTCCGCTTGTTGGTCGCCCCATCGTTTTTCTGGTAGCACTTATTTTTCATCAAGCGATTTCGGGTTATAGCTCCAGGATAGCCTTGGCCACAATATTGCGTTGAACCTCGGCTGATCCACCCGCAATGGTTCGCATCCTGTTGTTCATATAGCTTGGCATCAGGGGTAGCGTGATTGTGGAACCAATAGGTGATGGTCCGCCGACTTCAAGTGCCTCTGGTTGATAGGGGAGCCCGTAGTAGGCCGCTACTTCAATGGCTAGTTCATCGGCTTTTTGCAGTGTTTCTGCACTAGTGGCATTTAATACGGAAGAAACTGAGCCCGGTCGATTCCCGGCACTAAGGTTGGCCAGCACTCTTTGTTCTGATGTCTCCATGGCAAGCGCATTGATCTCCAGCTGTGCCAGTTTTCCAAGGAACGCGGGATTGTCAGACAGTGAATCCCCTGTAGTGCCGGTTTCATTAGCCAAACGTCGCGTGCGGTTAATGAGCCGACGGAGCTCTATTGATGAAATTGAAAATCGCTCGAACTCCAGCAGATACTTTGCAACAGACCAGCCATCATTTTCCTTACCGACCCGGTTTGCCCTGGGGACTCGCACATCATCAAAGAAGACCTGGTTAAGTTCGTGTGACCCTTCAAGGTTGATGATAGGTTCGATTTTTATCCCCGGCGTGTCCATATCGATCAACAGGAACGAAATACCTTGCTGAACCTTGCCTTCGGTTGACGTTCTGACCAGTGCGAACATCATGTTGGAGTGTTGTGCGAAACTGGTCCATATTTTTGTACCGTTAACGATGTAGTCGTCGCCATCACAGGCAGCAAAGGTTTTCAATGATGCAAGGTCGGACCCTGCGCCAGGCTCCGAATATCCCTGGCACCAGATATGTTCACCGGACAGGATCCTTGGCAGGTAATAGTCCTTTTGCTCTTTGGTTCCGTAGCCTATTAGCATAGGTCCGCACATCTTCAATCCCATGGGAGATATACCCGGTGTTTCTGCGCGGGCGCACTCCTGGGAAAATATATATCTCTGGGTCAGCGACCAGTCTGTCCCGCCGTATTCTGCCGGCCATTCGGGCGCTGCCCAGCCTTTGTCGAACAACAATTTCTGCCAGGCCATGGCCGAGCTCTTTTCCTGCCAAATGCTGGTTTTTTTGCGACCGGCTTCACGTAGCTCCTTGCTAAGGTTTTCAGTGAGGAATAACCTGACTTCACCTCGAAATGCTTCATCGGAGGCTGAAAATTGAGAATCCAAATTTTTCTCCTGGTTAGTTCCCGTCCGAAAAGCTCAATTCTGAGTACGAACGGAGTGAGCATTATGAATGCGTCAATTCAAAAACTGTTAGTTTAGCGGGAAATAGCCACCGCGGTCTGCTGTTCTTGGGTGCGAACTCGTTAGTAGTCCGTCTTTATTGTTTTGTTGAAGGGCAGGCTGAATTGAAAGGCAAGATTCAGGTCGTACTGTCCGTCGACCGTATCCAGACCATAATGGATATTATCCGGATTGTCATAAACAAAGGTGCCAAACATGCGATCCCAGCAGGACAGAATGTTGCCATAGTTGCTGTTGGTCCATGGACGTTCGACGTGATGATGAAACTTGTGCATGTGCGGTGTAACGATGATCCAGCTGAGTACCCGGTCCAGGTCTATTGGCAGGCGAATATTGGCATGGGTGAAGTAGGCAAAAAATGGCGTAATAATCCTGTAGAGAACGTAAAAAGCGGCTGGAATTCCGACGCACACGATCACGCTAAATATCAGTAGCTCTCTGACAAGAATATCGCCTGGGTGGTGGCGGGTTCCTGTGCTGGCATCGACCGTAGTGTCGCTGTGGTGCACCAGGTGAAGTTTCCACAGCCACTTGTATCGATGCAGGCAGACATGGACGAGATACTGACCAAAGAAGTCGAGTAGAAGCAGAGAGATAACGAGCTGCATCCATAGAGGAATACTGATGATGTAGAAGAGCCCAAATTCGAGGCGAGCGATATCTATGATTCCGTATGCCAGGAATGCAAGGCTAAAGGATATGATGCCCGAGGTCAGTATAAAAACCATGTTGGTAGCGACGTGCCTTAACTTTCGATATTCGAATTCGATGTTGGGGATAAGCGATTCGAGCGCGAGGCTGGCGAGCAGGCTGCCAAACAGCAATCCAACCCTGGTCGAGTCAGGCAGCTGATTGAGCAGAAGAATGAGTTGTTCCATCTCATCTATCATAGTTGAGATAGTATCAACCGTCTTGTGGGGCATCAGGGTTATTTGACGGGGAGCGCTCTCTCTGGTTTATTCAATCATTGCACTCGGTGCCCATGTGGCATTCATCATTTATCAGAGCAGGACCATATGGCGATTCAGATAGACCAGGAAACAGGACTTAAAACATTTAACACTAGAGCGGCCGTAGCGACTAACAAGATTGCCGGCCGTGGTTACGCCGTTGTTGATGACCAGGCACTGAAGGATTTACCTGAGCCTCCGGCTGGCGCTGTTTTCAATGCGGAAGAACAGGCCAGGTATCGGGATTTCAAAGAGGCAAGACGTGGTGTTGCGGATTATATGCCCATGGAAGGGGATTTCAGCAGGTACCTGGAGGACGTATATTCAGCTGATCCTGTTGAGCGGGAATTACTCGATGATGAGTGCGAAATTCTGGTTGTAGGCGCTGGGTTTGCAGGCTTGCTGCTATGGCACAAATTGCGGCAAGCGGGGTTTAACGATGTTCGCTTCTGTGAAAAAGGTGGTGATGTTGGAGGTACCTGGTATTGGAATAGATACCCGGGTATCGCCTGCGACGTTGAAGCATACAGCTACCTGCCTTTACTCGAAGAGATGGGTTACGTCCCTTCGATGAAGTTCGCCTCAGGATTTGAAATTCTGGAGTACTGCCAGAAAATGGCAGAGAAATTTGGCTTTTATGACCATTGTCTTTTCCATACAACGGTTGAAAAAACGGTCTGGAACGAATCGTCCGGTCGTTGGTCTGTTCACACAGACCGCGGCGACTCGATGAAAGCTCGATACGTCATCCTGGCCAACGGGATTTTGACAACACCAAAGCTGGCGCGAATTAAGGGCATGGAGAAATACCAGGGGGATTCCTTCCACACCTCGCGTTGGAACTATCATGTGGACTTGGAAGGCAAGCGCGTGGGGATTATCGGCACAGGTGCAACTGCAGTGCAGGCTGTGCCGGAACTGGCTAAAATTGTGGGTGAACTTCATGTGTTCCAGAGGACACCGTCGTCCGTCGATGTAAGAGACCAAAGGGAAACAACGCAGGAAGAAAGGCTGACCTGGGCGGACGAGCCAGGTTGGGCAAAGGCCCGGCGAGCGAGGTTCGCCAAGATATCTGGAGGTCGAACTGCCATCAAGGCGAATGATGACTACCTTGCCGGTAAGGTACCGGATTTCAAGGAGCGTAAGCAACATTCAGAAAAGTTGTCCCCTGAAGAAATGATCCAGAAGAATCTTGAATCCAACTTCCGGATTATGGAACAGATCAGGGGCAGAGTGGATGCGATAGTAGAAGACCCAGAAACGGCTGCCTCTCTAAAACCCTATTATCCTTACGGGTGCAAGCGGCCGACGTTTCATGATGAGTATCTGCCGGCATTCAATAGACCTAATGTCACGCTAGTAGATACTGCGCCCCTTGGCGTTCGTGAGATCACGGAACACGGCATTGTGCACGATGGGGTAGAGTACCCGCTGGATGTTTTGATCTACGCTACCGGGTTTCAGTGGATGGCGACCTCAACGTTCAACATGATTGAGGGTCGTGATGGTCAGACGTTAAATGGTAAGTGGCAATCGGAGGGGACAAAAACTTTCCTTGGTATTCACAGTCATGGGTTCCCGAACCTGTTTATCGTTTCGGGTCCGCAAGGCGGTGGAGGAAGTTTCAATTTCACCAATGCTATCGAAGAGCATGGTGATTACATTGTTTGGATGTTGTCGACCATGCGAGAGCAGGGAGTGAAGATAGTTGATGTTCGCAAAGAGCCAGAGGATCGGTATGCAGCACATTGTCGAAATGCTGATATCAATTCTGCGCCGCTGCGCGACTGCATTTCCTATTACAACGGTGAGGGCGATGCGGAGCCGGGGAGTCTGGCTTATTACGGTGGGGGTACCTGGCATAAAATTCGTATCGAAGCGCAGGCATCGCTGGAGCCCTACCTGTTCGATTCAGGTAAATAGGTGATTCGCGATACCACTGAGGAAAGCGCAACCGAGAGAATGACAAAGAGGGTTTCGACCAGACGTTAACTGGTGCCGGGGATGAAATCACGTTCTATTCAGATAGGCGGGCCAACCGAAGCAGCCATGATTCGGCTCAGGTGACTGTACGGCAACCCTGTTTCTTCCCTCCAGTTATTAAAGGCTTCCTGCGTTGCTCGCAATGCGCGTTGGCTGGTTGGTTCTTTATCAACTACTCCTTCGGCGACCAGAACAGTGACGACATCCTTACTGAACATGAAGGTGTCCTTGCCAACAAACCGAAGGAAGTATTGTCCCGTGTGTCCCCCGAGTCGGCTGCCATGTTTCTTCAGATAAAGTAGCAGGCCGACGATGTCATCTTCTGGCCAGTCAGCCAGAAACCGACCAAAGGTTTTGTGTTCGGAATTAGCGTCCAGGATAAACTTTGCGTTTTCCCGGGTCGCCAAAATTTTTGTCATGTTTCTGATGATTGATGTGTCCTGGGCCAGGGATTCCAGTCGTTCATCACTGAAATTGGCGATTGCTTTGGGGTTAAACCCTACGAACGCAGTCTCGAAGTTGGACCATTTGTTCTCGACAATCTTCCAAACGAACCCTGATCGAAATACACATTTGGTCATTTCGGACAAATAGGAATCATCAGTGGCTCTTATAAGAGCCTGACGAGATTTCACCTTGGGCAGCGAAGCAGCAAGTTCCTGTCCACCTTTTCTATTAACCGCGCGAGTGTAAATCTGTTTAAAAGTCATTATTTAGGTGGTCATGTTTTTGAGCGCATCGTTCGCCATCTGAACATCTTTGTCCGACGATCCGAGGATTGATTCGCCATGATGATACGCTTCTTCTGTTGGGCTTTGCTATACGATCTTTGCAAAAACCTATTCGGGGCTAAACTGCGTTATATCCAGGCAATGTCGAACGATTCGACCGTTGCGTTTCTCGGATCAGGGTCAATGAAAAGCTACTATGAGATCGATGAAGAGTATATTTACCCTTCTGGTTTTATGGGGGAAAAGAACTGAAAGCGGGCGGATTCAAAAATAGCCCCCTTTGTTCAAGGGGCCCCTGTGTAATTGTGGTGTTAACTTCTGAAAGAAAAAATCCAGGGCGCCGACTTATTTAGAAGAAGATACCCAAGTAAGCGCGCCACCCCTTTCCCGCAGACAAGCTTGATGTAACTACATTACTAAGCGGTCGCTTGCTTGTTTGTTCTAGAGCTCGAAGATGAATTTCGATTGCGCCTGGGACGATTTCGGCTATTGCCGTTTGAGCCATTCCCTCTCGAACCATTCCCTCTCGAACCATTTCCCCTCGAACCATTGTTCTTTGAAAAGCCAGAATTGTTTCCTGATCGATCGTGACCGGCGCTGGACAGTGGCAGAACATGATCAGGCTCGAAACCCTCTATCTCGACACGCTCCAGAGGTTTTTTGATTACTCGTTCAATATCCCGAAGCTGTTTGGATTCGTCTGCGCAGACAAGAGAGATGGCATTGCCTGTCGTTCCCGCCCGACCGGTTCTGCCGATACGGTGGACATAGTCTTCTGGCACATGAGGTAAATCAAAATTGATCACCATTGGCAGCTCAGAGATATCGATTCCCCTAGAGGCGATATCAGTAGCCACGAGTATTTCAACCTTGCCGCGTTTGAAGTCTTCAAGTGCTTTGGTTCTTTGGGCCTGACTTTTGTTGCCATGAATGGCCGCCGCACGAACGCCTGTCTTCACCAGATCGCGAGTGAGTTTGTTCGCTCCGTGCTTGGTTTTCGAAAAAACAAGAGCCTGTGACCAGTTGTTCAAGTGCACCAGATGCTGAAGCAGTTCGGATTTCCGTCTCTTGTCTACCGGGTGCAGGACCTGTTCGACGGTATGGGCAGCGGCATTTTTTGGCGTGACATTGACCTCAACCGGGTTTGACAGATAGTCGTGGGCCAGTTTTCTGATTTCTGGAGAGTAGGTCGCTGAGAACATCAGCGTTTGCTTGTTCTCGGGCAGCAGCTTCTGGATGCGCTTGATATCAGGAATGAATCCCATATCCAGCATGCGGTCTGCTTCATCAAGTACCAGCACGTCGACGTGCTTAAGGTTTACGGCTCCCTGTTGACTCAGATCTAGCAGGCGACCAGGGGTCGCTACAAGTATGTCGATACCCTGACGCAATTTCTTGATCTGTGGTCCTATCTTGACGCCGCCAAACACAGCCAGTGATTGAAGCGTCGTGTGCTTCCCGTAGGTGTTTGCAGATGCTTCGATCTGGGCCGCGAGTTCGCGTGTTGGTGTGATAATCAAAACACGCGGGTGATTGCCGGGATTGTCTAGTTGGCCTAGCTTTTCCAGTAGTGGTAGCGTGAAGGCTGCGGTCTTACCGGTTCCGGTTTGAGCAGATGCCATCAGGTCTTTTCCTGAGAGGACTGGCCCAATCGCCGCTGATTGGATGGCGGTTGGCTCTGTATATCCGCTATCGGATATCGCTTTTAGTAGTGGCTCGGACAAGCCAAGTTCATTAAAACTCATATTCTTTCCTGGCGCCATTTTACGGGCGCAATGATGTAATTCACCGCAGTTATTGCGATGTTAGGGCGCACGAATGCGCTGGACGGCATAAAGAGTTGAGGCAGTGGCGTTACAAGCCTGGCTGGCCTCGAGGTGAGGGGCGACTGGGGTACCCAGTGCTATCAAATCAACATGACGTGGCCGATCACAGATCAGCGCGCGCAGTCTAGGGTGCCAAATCGCGTAAAGCAAGGAATATTGGCGCCAGGGTGGTCAATAGGTCGCAATCGCGAGAGGCAAGTAGTAGGGTGAATCACCTCTTTAAGACGCTACCCTATCCCTGAACCCAGCCAATTAAGGTATCGATACCAGACAATTGAGTTTGAAGGGTCAGATATCCATGTAAGAACGCTGCGTGATACACAGCAATTCAGCGATCCAAATGGTGTCGCCCGGAAACTGGGTGTTCCAGAAGCGATATGGCCTCTGTTTGGCGTTATCTGGGAATCTTCACAGGTTCTTGCGCGGTTGATGGAAACATTTGATATTAAGGACAAGCGTATCCTGGAGGTCGGCTGCGGAGTGGGGCTAACGAGCCTGATGTTGAATTCCAGGATTGCGGATATCACGGCAACAGATCATCACCCGGAGGCCAACGCCTACCTTCAGTTGAATGTTGACCTAAATGAAGGACGCAGCATCCCGTTTGTACGCGCAGGTTGGGAACAGGAGGATACCAGTCTAGGAGAGTTTGACCTGATCGTTGGCAGCGATATTCTCTATCAGCCGGATCACGCCATTCTGCTGTCCGGGTTCGTTAACCGACATGCCAAAGAGAAATGTGAAGTCATTATTGTCGATCCTGGAAGGGGGAATACTGCGAAGTTTAGCAATGCCATGCTGGCTCTAGGATTTGTTCAGTCGGATTTAAAAGCAGCGCCCGTTGTGCAGGGCGGCCAACCCTGCAAGGGTCTAATTCGTCACTTCAAAAGGTAGTCTTCTCGAAGTAACCCTTTCCAAACTGGAATCTATTGATTTCTAGTTATTCCCTAATCGATTCCTGTCACTGCTGATAAATTGCTCCTGTCTGAATTGGCGACACACTCTGATCACGAAAGGCGCACATCATGTCTATGCCACAGGTACAACCAATCCCAGCGATTAACGGTGTTGAAACAGCAGAAATGAAACAACCTCTGCAATATCATGAAATAGATGAGTCCCTGTCCGAGTGGGAATTGGCGCGCCTGACCAGCAAAACCTGGTCGATGGAACAGGATTAGTTTTGGGCAGCTTTATTCCGATGCAATAAACGCATCAGGGTTAAGCTGACCGCAAGACCGATCGCTGCAAACGCCGAGAGAAACACGAAGAAGTGTTGATGGCCTGTAGCACCGGGGTTGGCATCGATCATGATGCCGGCGACCAGTGCTACGAAGATGTCTGGTGTATACCCGACGACCGAGACAAGACCAACTGCGGTGCCAGTCATGATGACTGGGACCTTCGCTTCCTCGAACAACGCGAAATACAAGCCTCGCATGGCGAATATCGCCGTTGACCCTATCAGGATGTTGCCGAGAAGAATCCCGGCTGCGCCCGCAATGGGAGTCGTGAATGCGAAAAACAGGTCCGAGGCAAGCAAAAACAGAAAAGACAAAGCAAGCATCCGGGTTACACTATATCGATCGCCGAGCAAGCCGGCGCCTAGCGCTGCAACCGGTCGAAGCCAGGCACCAATGGTCACAATTGCCGCTGCATCGACTTCGTTCATTCCGTAAGCCTCGACAGCAAACAGTGAGTAGTTATCAAATCCCTTGTAGGCGACGTAAGCGCAAACCAGGATGACTGCCTGCATCCATACCGCAGGTATCCTAAGCACCGCAACGATGTGCTTTGAAATGGTGTCACCGGGTGCGTGTTCTTTGCCATTGGATTCAGATGGATGGGTGTCCGGGATGGCGAACCAGACAAAAACACCTGCCAGTGCGGTAACGATGTTGTAACCCCAGATGACCTGAAACAGCGCGTCCTGTTTTTCCTGCAGGGAAGCATTTGCGGCATCTTCCGGGAATGTCAGGCTGAACATCATGACACCGGCTGATGCCAGTGCGGCTGCCAATAGTCCACGACCACCATCCAGCAGTCCGTATGCCCTACCCTGCGCATTGTTGCCGCCCCAGTCGCGAGTCGCCCTGATCAGGGCCGCCCAAAAAAACAGGATAGTGGTGATCCCAAAAAATGCCCAAAGCCAGATCGATCCGATGTAGCCAGGGAAAGTGGTCATATAAACCCCACCCAGTGCGGTTGACCAGAGCGAGAAAGCAAGGAGCTTGCGTGCAGGGAGCCGGTCAGCCAGTGGGCCACCCGGGAAGTAGGCGATCATGGCAACGATGCCGTAGATGCCCTGTGCTGCGCCCAGTTCCGTCGCTGTCAGGTCGAATACTTCAAGTACTGTTGGCCGGAAGAAGCGAGTGACATGAAACGGTATTGCGTAAACGGCTTCACCAGCGAATATCAGCGCGGTCATGAAGATAAATCGCTGTCGTACAAGGTGTTGAGAATCGATAGTCTGGCTGTCCTTATATTGTGTTGCAGGTGGGATTAAACTTTCCCATTCAGGATGATCTCGCTGGCCCGCCAGCCAACTGCCATCGCCGGGGCGTTGGTATTGCCGCTGGGTAGAGCGGGCATAATGGAGCAATCTGCCACTCGAAGCCCAGCGACCCCTCTAACCCGGAGCTGGTTGTCGACCACGGACTGTTCGTCCTTTCCCATTCGGCAGGAGCCGGTGGCATGAAGTCCGCTGGTGGACAAGCGGTGTACCGCTTCCAGAATTTGTTCATCACTTTGGCAATCTTCGCCGGGGATCAGTTCCTCTCCAAAATAGTTCGCTGCGGCGGGTTGTTGCGCATACTTGCGCATGGTGCGGACCATCGCGACAACCGCTTTTTGGTCATAGTCTGTGCTCAGCCAGTTAGGCTTGATTGCCGGCGGTTTTTTCGGATCAGCGCTTTCAATGCTAATTTCGCCTTCGCTCGTCAGATTCAGCAGTTGGCCATAAATAGTAATACCAGGCTGGCTGTCCGGCTTGTTCAATTGCACAGGGAAATTGTCGTCTGATCTGCCATAGCTGAAGGCGCCCAAATAGAGCTGCGTGTCTGGTCGATTTGCGCCAGGCATGGAACGAACAAATGCGCCTATTTCAAAAGGCCCGGTTGCCATTGGCCCGGTATGTGTCAGGTAGTATTGCAGCACGCTGGCTACAAGGCCTGCCCCACGGAAGCGATGATTGATACCCTTGCCATTTTTTAATCGATGAGGCATGGAAAACCCAAGGTGTTCTCTCAGCTTTCTCCCGACGTCGGGGCTATCATGAATAATGTCGATGCCAAGTGAGTTAAGCAGGCCTGCCGGGCCGATACCGGATAGCTGCAATAGTTTTGGGGAAAGCAGGGCGCCCGCGCTGAGAATAATCTCTCCGCGACACTGAAATGTCGTTGGGGAACCGCCAACGTCACAATCGATGCTAACAGCCCTGCCATCCACAAAGTTGACTTTGTGCGCGTGGGCACTGGTTACCACGGTGAGATTGCTGCGTTTCATTGCAGGCTTCAGGAAAACGCGAGACGCGCTCATTCGGCGCCCGTTTTTTATGTTGTGATTGTAGTAACCGACACCTTCAAGAGTCTCGTCGTTTAGGTCTTCTTTGCGCTCAAGACCGAATTGGACTCCTGCTTCGATCAGCTGTTCGGCGATTGGGTATCTGAATTGCCCCGTTGATATCGGAAGCGGGCCGGCTCCTCCCCGGTGATCAGCTTCCCCGAGTTCATGTGACTCGATCTGGCGATACACGGCCTTAATATCTTCCCAGCCCCAACCCGGTCCGCCCAGGGTGTTCCATTCTTCATAGTCCTGTGGATGCCCGCGGGAATAGATCATTCCGTTGATAGAACTGGATCCACCCAAAGATTTACCGCGAATCCAGACCTCTGTCGCCGGGAGTCCTGGTTTTCTAGGTTGCTTGATGGGGAACGTCCAGGTGAATCTAGGGTGCTGGACGAGTTTCGCGATCCCTTTGGGCATTCCTACATAAGGATGCAAGTCGTTGCCGCCTGCTTCCAGCAACAGTACCCGGTTATTTGGGTTTTCAGAGAGGCGGTTAGCCATTACACAGCCTGCAGAGCCTGCTCCTACAATAATGTAGTCATAGTTATAGTTGTTGATAGTTCACCTCCGCACCCATTAAACAGAGGATAGACAGTTTTGCCAAGGCGAAAGCATCTTAGATGCTTGATTATGGAGCGAGGAAGTTAATTTATGTTCTCGCTTGTTTTGATCGGCATCAAAGTATAAACCGTGATAAATCCCTAAAAGAGAACTAATGTAGGTTAACTATTTTTATCGGTAGGGATATGTCCATAGTCATTGAGCGTTACGAAGAATTTACCTCCCGGATAGCGAACGAAACTATCGGTCACGTTTATCCTGAAAAGATAATGGATGTTGAAATCCGCGGTCTGGGCGAAGGCGTTGGGTTGATGTCCTCGATTGCTCGAGGCCACCTGACCTTTGAATCCGGTCGGGAAGAGACCGTTATCGTCAAATGCGTTGCCCGCACTGAAAACAGCAAGTTGTCCAAAGGGCTCAACTTTTACAAAAATGAGGTCAATTTCTATCTTCATCTCGCGCAGGAAACACCGATCAGGATCCCGCGTTGTTTATACGCATCGGTCGATCCGGTTACCCAGGATTTTCTGCTGGTATTAGAAGATCTGGGAGATGAGAAAGCGGGTGATCAGTTGCAGGGTTGTACTGAAAAGGAACGGTTGGTTGCCTTCAGCAGGGCCGCGGAGCTTCATGCAACTTTCTGGGGTCGAGCTGCTGAATTTGACTGGTTGAATTACCAGGTAGACATGAAAACGATTCTTTTCAGGCGCGATAGAATACTGCGGCCTGGTATTGAGCCAACTATCGAAAGGTTTCCGGACTACTTTAGTGGTGACCGCGCAGATATCGTTCGCAAAATTGGTGATCAGTATATTGATCTTTTCCTACATGCGATGGGTGGCGAGCCGACGATTATTCATGGTGATTACCGCGTGGATAACGTCTTCCTCACCGGGTCACCGGATGATCCCGATGTTATTGCCTTCGACTGGCAAAACACGATGGGCGGAAATGGAACGCACGACATTGCCTATTTCAGTGCAGGGGGGTGCGACGCGGCGCTGCGAGGTGAATCTGAGCAGCAGGCTTTAAAACACTATCACGACATACTCAAAGATCGGGGGGTCGAGGGTTATAGTTTTGAGGAATGTATCGAGCAGTACCGATACAACATACTGGTGACCATGATCACTCCTATCGCAATCTGCGGCACCCTTGACCAGGGTAACGAACGCGGCGTGAAACTCGGAACCACAATGCTCGAGCGAGCGCTTACCGCGCTTGAATCCATGTCCTGTTCAGATCTCTTGTCCTGACTAGACACCCTGACGTCTAATCCTTCCGATAAGTGTTGGGTTCCGCGTCATGGGTGCGAGACCAGTATTCCAGGTTACTGAACGGCGAATTATTGACCACTTTCCCATCCGAGTTCTTGTACCAACTTTCAACTCCCGGGTGACCCCAGGCAAGATTCTTGCTGAGATTCTGAACTTCCTCATTGTATTCGTCGGTCGCTTCCTGGGGGATTTCAAGGAGCTTTCCCCGTTGCTTCAACATAAGCACCAGGCACTGCATAATGTAGTGAACTTGGCATTCAGTGTTGTAGATAATGCTGCCACCGTGCACGATATTGGTGTTTGGGCCATAAATGCAGAACAAATTTGGATAGTCGGGAACCAGTATTCCTTTGTATGCTTGAGGATATTCCCCCCAGCGTTCACCCAAACTGACATTGGATTTTCCGACTACATCCATCGGCCATAGAAATCGGTTGCTGTTAAATCCTGTAGCAAATACGACGACATCGAACTCATGGATTGTTCCATCTGCGGTCTCGATGCCCCTCGGATGAAATCGCACGATCGGTTCGTCCACGAGATTTACGTCCTCTCGGGTCATATGCTGGTACCAGTTGTTGTCGATGATGAGCCGTTTGCCAAAAACCGGAAACTCAGGCAGACATTTTTTCATCAGCTCCTGTTGATCACCGAGTTGCTCGCTGATATATCCGGCCAATGCTTCACGTAACATATCGTTGACTTCGCTCATTGCTCGATCTTTATGGTCCCAGGCCGGGTCGCTAGGCACTGCTGGCCAGTTGCGATCCATGAAGCCGAAAATCATGCGGGCGCGATGAAATTCAGCGTAGAGCGGGATATGGTTAAGTGCCCACTTCAGGCCTGCTTCAACGGGGCGATAGTAATCCTTGTTCGGTGAAATCCAGTGAGGTGATCGTTGGAAAACAGTCAGGTGAGAAGCCGTGTCGGCTGTTTTGGGAACCAACTGGACGGCGCTGCATCCTGTTCCGATGACCGCGACCCGCTTTCCTTCAAGAGATACGTCATGTTGCCAGCGGGCTGAGTGGAAGCTCTCGCCCTCGAATGTTTCCAGGCCATCAAAATCAGGAATAACCGGCCGGTTAAGCTGGCCGACGGCGCTGATGACGGCATTTGCTGTGAGGGCATCGACAGACCCATCCTGCCTCTTCACGGTGACATGCCAGGTCTGGGATCCTGTATCGAACTGCATTTTCTGGACTTCTGAATTCAGCTGAATATGATCTCGAATGCCGAACTGGTCTGTACACCGCTCGAAGTATCCGTGTAGCTCGTCACGTTTCGAAAAATACCCAGACCAGTTCGCGTTGCGTTCGAATGAATAGGAATAAAAATGGTTTGGTGTATCAACACCGCAGTCCGGGTAGGAGTTCTCGTACCAGGTGCCGCCGACCGCTGCGTTTTTCTCCAGGATGGTGTAGTCGACACCTGCTTCACTGAGCTTGATCCCGGTGCATATCCCGGACATACCCGCCCCAACCACAATGACGCTGAAATTTTCGCCGGCCGCGCCACCGGTCAGTTTTTCAAGTTCAGGTTTCCAGGTATTGTCCCTGTTCACGAAATTGGTTTCTTCCAACAGCATTGCGCAAAACTCGTCTTCCAATGGTTCAGCGGTGGAAAATTCCATCAGATGTCGCATTTGTTTGACGTCTGGGGTCGGCGGCATGGTTCCACCTTCATCGCGTAGTGTCCTGATGAGCTGAAAGGCTTCTTCCCTGATCTCGGTCGCGATATCACTGTTGTAGTTACCAGTATCGTCGGGGAAAATACTTCCCTCGGGGGTCTGAATAGGATCCGGCCGGAATCGATCTGTCAGCCAGCGATCATCGCCTGAGAACTGGGCCATGACCATTAAAAGAGTTGGCAGGTTTACGTCTCTTAGTGCAGTACGCAGTTCGCTGTCATCGCCGGGTATATTAAAATCCATGATTACGCCTCGTAACTGATTGTCGATTATGCATCCAGTGTACTTGAAGTTGGCAAGTGGGGACCAGTATTAAGAAACTTTGTGTAGCGAGTTCGTTTGAAGGGTTATGGCTAGGCGATTGGTCATGAACTCATCCTACAATGCGTTCATGCAATCCAGGCAACTATTAGCTTCATTGATTCTGAAAAGGCCCTGGAATCGGGCTGACAAAATTTTGACCGTAATGCTGATAGTGGCATTCGGTTTGTTTTACGCCGGGCAGGTATCGGATTTCCCAGCCCTTGAGGATGATGGGTTGTTTGTACTCGCGAGCGCTTTTCTTGGTACCGCTCATTCTCCGGGTTATCCGCTCTTTATTCTACTCAGTCAGGTGGCACACCTGTTGCCAGTCGAGAGTGTGGCCTTGCGGGCTCATCTTTTTGGTGCACTGACGGCGTCGATAGGCTTGGGGTTGCTCTACTTCATTGGCCGTCGGCACCTGGAACTGGAAAGGGCTGTCTGTCTTCTTGGAGTTTTCTGCGTAGCGTTCTCGACATTGTTCTGGGAGCAGGCGCTGATTGCCGAAGCCTATCAACTAAATGGCGTTCTATTTCTTCTGCTATTTGTGCTTTGTGCTCGATTGGGCAAGGCGCTTTCGCCGGGTAAATTGCTGGTGTTGGTATCCGGCTTTGTATTCGGGTTAAGCCTGACAAATCACTGGCCGCTCACACTGTTGATGGCGCCTGTTTTTTTTGTACTGGCGATGCCCGCCCTGATTACTGCTACAAAGCTTATTCCTCTAGGTTTTGCGGGCGTCATGCTGGGGTTAATTCCCTATGTCTGGATGTTTTTTAGTGGGTCAGATACTGCGTTCAGCCACATGGGAGAATTTCCGGGGATCAGTGAATATCTCTACTTTATTTCAAGGGATGTCTACGCCGATGTTGACCAAAAACAGATCGCCACTATCAATGACAAGATACTGTTCTTCAGATTCTACGTTCGTGAGATAGCTGATCAATTTTCGGTGTTAGCGCTTCCCTTTATTGTTCTAGGGATATTTTCGATGGCCAGGCAAATGTCACTCCGTTTCCTGCTGGTAGTTTCCTATTCATTACTATTTCCGCTCGTGGTGATTCTGCTTCTGGATTTCACCTACACGCCAATCGAAGCCGAGTCGATGCGTGCCTACTTCCTCACTGTATACCTTGTGCTTGGACTGATGCTGATGGCAGGTGCCAGCCATGTACTTAACAAAGTGCTTGGCCACGTACAACGTTATCCTTTGAGGCTGTCGATAATACTTGGCACTGTTTTGCTATCGGTTGTTGTCTTTGGGTTCCGAAAGAATCGTGATATCGCTGCAGGCAGCGAGTCCAGCGTCGCAAGGGATCATGGACATTATGTGCTGAGCAGAATGCCAGATGACGCTAACTTGTTTGTAATGGATAGCTGGCTGATGGCAGCGGTAGCCTACTTACACTATGTCGAAGGAGTCAGGCCCGATGTGCATCTCTACAGCGAGTACGGCACTTTCCTGCCGAACCGGCTGTTTAATTATTTTAGTATGGGCGCGGAAGGTAAATGGCAGGAGGTAGAGAGCTTTATTCGCTTGTCAGAACGCCCTTCTTTCATGCTTTCGAAACCGGTTCAAATGTCGCTGACTTATACGGATCTAGTCTACGCCTATCAGGTGGATGCGCCCGGAAGTGAGGTAGAGCAGCGTGATTTAGACTTTTTGCAGAGCCTGTTGCAGCGTTCACCCGGACGTGGATGGGAGAGATTGATCTATGAGGGCAATGCAAGTCGGTTGTCCAGGTTTGTTACTCTTGCAGACCTGGATGAGCAATTGTTCTCCGGCAACTTCCTGCTAAATCTGATGGCGGCCGAACAGTTGCTACTATCAGGTCGGGGAGAAGTTAGCGCTGATCAAGTCGAACAATTTCTGGCGCGCGCTCAGGCGCTGATTGAAGATCAAAGCGAATTTGACCGGGTTCGGCTGCAGGTGCTAAAGGGCCATTTGATGGTACTGGCCGGAAGGTATGAAATTGCCCGAAAGTTATACGAAATGGCTTTATCGACACTGCCTGTCCAACACACCAGCGCAATACCCGCGCTGGCGAACGTAATCACACTGAGCTGTGACAAAAAAGCGTTGGGGGTCCTTCAGGAGAATTATCCGGCGTCGGATCTCAGTCGTTATTGGTCGCAGATGGTCGGGTGCGACTAGGGCGCATCTAATTACCCGTCGATAAGCCGTTATTCTTGTAAACCAATAGCTTTGTTACACTGCACTGGGTGGTATAGCTGGGCGGTCCGTTTAGTTCTATAAGGCCCTGTTCATTGAGTGTCTAGATCGGGTAGGTCTGTAAGTGAATGATGGCGAAGTCGTATCGATCCTGAATTGAGTATCAGAAATCATCCATCTCCTGCTGTAACTAGGCCAAGACTGGTATCAGCGGCGTGATGATGAAGAGAATGTAAAGGGTGGTTCTGTACTTCATAGGTTCAGTTGTCTGGGAGCAGGTCTGTATTTGCTGGATTTCATGGAGAGTCAACCGGGTAATATTTTTTGAAGTGTTATTCGTTAAGCTATAGTTTCAGCCCAGCCACATACGAGTTCAGAAAATGTTAATGCCCCGGCCAGAATATCCACGACCTCTTCTTGTGCGATCGGATTGGAAAAACCTGAATGGTAGCTGGCGCTTTGTTGAAGATGTCGATGACATTGGGTTGGTCGAGGGTTGGTTTAAGGAGGGACTTCCAAAAAGCGCCACGACCATCCAGGTTCCTTTCCCGGTGGAATCCGAAGCTTCTACCATTAATAATATTCAGCCCGCTTCGGTTGTCTGGTACCACCGGGAGTTTGATCTGCCAGGTGACTGGGATAAGAGGAAGTGTCTGCGTTTTGGTGCTTGTGATCATTGGACCCGTGTTTTTGTCAATGGACAGGAAGTAGGGCAGCACCGGGGTGGTTATGCACCCTTCTCGTTCGATATTGACCATGTTGTACGGCCTGGTACCAATACGATTGTGGTGAGAGTTGAGGATTCTTTGTCGTGGACTCAGCCAAGGGGAAAACAGGCTGGTATCACTCGGTGGCCGATTGACTACGACAGTGTCACTGGTATCTGGCAAACGGTCTGGCTTGAGCCTCTCCCGCCGGTTTCAATCGAAAGTACCCATTCGGTCTTTGAGGCGAGCTCTGGAGAACTGACCTTCACATCGTTGTTCTCGAAGCAAGTAGAGGGGGAGTTGACTGTTGAGTTGCTGCTAGCCGGAGTCGTTGTTGGCCGGAAGCAGGTGACCACAGGTTTGCGTTCCGAAGCCCGTGTGTCGTTTCAATTGGACGAGCCTGTGCTGTGGTCAACTGAGTCGCCAACCCTTTACGATGTGAAACTGACTCTTTTGGACACTCGGAGCGGCGATGTTGATGAAGTTATCAGCTACACAGGACTACGAGAAATCGGGGTTCGTGATGGACACCTGCTTCTTAATGGAGAGAAGTTATTTCTTCGGGGCGTTCTCGATCAGGGTTACTTCCCCCGTGGCTGGTATACCGCACTAAGCGACGATGATATCCGTCGAGATGTAGAGCTGACCTTGCAGATGGGGTTCAACTGCGCACGTAAGCACCAAAAAGCAGAAGACCCTCGTTATCTCTACTGGGCAGACAAGCTTGGATTACTTGTCTGGGCAGAGATGCCTTCAGGCAAGATATTCTCAACCGAGTTGGTACAGACGTTGGCCTCTGAATGGACAGATCTCGTTAAACGTGACAGGGCTCATCCCTGCGTGATGGCCTGGGTACCGTTTAATGAATCATGGGGTGTGTGGCACCAGTCATCCAGGCGCCAGCAGCGGGCTTTTGTTGATGGTGTCGTCGGTATTACGCGCGCGATGGACACTAGCAGACCTGTGATCGGTAACGATGGCTGGGAGTTTTCCACGGGTGATCTCTGGACTCTTCATCTTTATTTCGAACAAAAAAATCTGACACAACGCTTAAATGAGCTGATAGAAAGCCCCCAATCGTCCGTAACCGAAGGCAATGGAATGGGATCACGCGCTGGCGCACTGGCAGGCGCGAATGTTGAAGGGCTGCCCATACTTCTCACCGAATGTGGCGGTGTGGGTTATGGTCGATACAGTGATTCTGATTTTAGCTATGGCGACTTGCCGGAGACTGAAGTCGCACTGCAGGCAGCCATTCAAGCAATAGCACAAATGATTCACGCCGCTCCAAAGCTTCAGGGGTTCGTCTGGACCCAGTTCACGGATGTCCAGCAGGAGGTAAACGGCTTGTTGTATTTTGATCGAACCCCAAAACTCCCTATAGAGACTCTGCATGAGATCATCGCGAGTATTGGATAAATCAAGTTGCCTCTCTATTATCCAATGACTGACTAATCAGTGTTACTGAGTGTTTAATAGCAATTCGAAGGAGGGTTGGCCGAACCTTTCGCGACGTTCTTTTCTTGTGTGGGGCAGGGCGGTCCTTGCAACGACAAGCTGGAGATATACAGGCCATTTTCCAGCAGGCCGCAAGCCGCGACAAGATCTGCTGTCATCTGCTTCAGGTCGTGGCTGGACAGGATGATTTGTCCAGGAAACTCCACGGCGCGAGATAAGGATTGCGCGTTTAGGTCGATATCTATGGCTGAGCTCATGACGATGAAGACTCCTGAGAATCGCTAGACCTGAATTCTCGAATGGGTTTCCAAAAACTCCAGATTAATGCGGTAGCCACAATAGAGATCCCGCCGCCCATCACCATTGTGTTGGATGCTCCAATCAATCCAGCCCAAATGCCAACCCAGATTGTCCCTACATTGTTCGCTGTCTGGGCGGCAAGAATCATTAAGGCAAACGCACGACCACGCATGTGGTCTGGCGTCGTTAACATCACGGTGGTTTGCCGCACGGCGACGGTTACAGCATCTGCGGCACCGAGCAAAGCGATCATTAATACGCCGAACCACAGCGTTGTAGCTGTACCGAATCCAAACAGGAAAAACCCGTAGGCAAAGGATGCATAAAGGACGAGCATTCCTTTTGCACGGAAGCCGACCAGCATTAACGCGATAAATGATCCGAAGATTGCGCCAGCTGAGTTCGCCGCGCCCAGGAAACCTGTCGCGCTTGCGCCCCCGGCGAACAACCCTAATGCCAGTACTGGCAGAATCTCGCGATAAAAAGAAGCGGCGGTGATCCCGGCATCCAGCAGGAACAACCCCGGTAAAATCGGATGTTTTGAAACGAAGCTGAACCCATCCCTCGTTTGCTGGATGTGGGACGGTTTCTCTCTTTGTTCATGCTCATGGCCGTCTGCTATTCCCTTTGCGCGAATGAACTGCGGCAGCAGGCTGGATATCAAAGAGATAGAACCCGCGAGGACAAAAACGGCGGTAAGGTCCGCGGTGACGGCGACGAAGGCAAAAATCAGAGGGCCTGCGATAGCGGCTGCATTGCTCGACGCGGTATCGGTTGAAGCTGCCAACATTAGCTCACGTTCCGGGATAATGATGGGTACCAGTGCAGATCTCGCAGGACTGGCGAGCATGTGTGTGGCTGCGGTAATTGCGATGCCTGTGTAGACCAGAACGGGCGTTAACATGTCTTGCCAGTTAAGAAAGCCTAATGTGAGCAGCGCTATAGAGGTGGCTGCGTGGGCAAGGCTCATGAGTCGTTTTCGATCGCCGCGATCTGCAAGGGTGCCTGCCCACAGCGTTACTGGCACCTGGACGACAAGTTGTACCACGCCAATTAAACCGACCAGATAGGCCGAACCTGTTTCGTCTAGCAACCACTGCGCTGTTCCCAGAATTCTCATCCAGACCACGATGGAGCTCGCGATCAATGTGACCCAAAGGAAACGGTAGTCGCGGTAAAGGAAGGCACCCCACGGCCTGGTGACAGATGGATGGGGTAAAGGGTTCTGGTCGGGAGTGTTCATCTAGTATTGGCCCGTAGTTGTTGCCAGGCGTTCTTACTCGACTTGCGTGACGCGACTGGAGAAAAATTCCAGAATAGAGCCATCTGCCATCGTTGCAAGGTAGAGCTTACCTTCATTCAGAGTAAAGGACCTCGTGTCGTTGAGGTCTGACATGAACTGGTCGTAAAGTGACCGTGGTATGCACATTGCTCTGGTTGTAATGAGTTGAGTGATGTTGAGCTGCATGCCATTAGCAACAAGCACAGGGTAATAGTAAGTAGTGAGCGCATCTTGAATCCGTGTTGGTTTAGTCAGGATACCAGTTTATTTCCTGCAACGGGTTAGACGCTGTGGTGTGATTAATCTGTTTGTTGGCGGATTTAGATGGCTGGAATCGGGAAAAGGGGGGCGCGAGGTGAAATAGCCTCAGCGCCCCTGCAGGCTATTCGCCTATTAATTTTTTGGCTTGTTCCATCTCCATTTCTGCATCTGATTCCGTCATTGCTTTCTCAAGTTCGGCGACTGCACCTTTGGCATCATCTATTGTGCTGCCCATCGTTTCAGCCATATCTGCCATGGTGGCATCGCCTGTATCCTTCGCGGCATCCATTATTTCATCCACGACTTTGGGCTTTGTTTCATCCATTGCGTTAGATATCGCATTAGACATCGCTTCACCACTTGAGTTCGTCGAGCTGTCTTTTTCGCACGCAGCCACGAATAGAAAGGCCGCCAATATCAATAAATATTTCATAATCTATCTTCCTGTAAGTTAGTTGGTGATTTTTTACTGCGTTATTTCTGCGCGGTATACGCTCAATGGGCAAGGTTATAGATGCCAAAGCAACAGGATCGTTACCAGGCCCAGTATTTCGTCTTGTTTACGGTATCAACTGGCGGTGGGAAAGAGGATCCCGGCTTGTTCCGACCCCAAGGCATCTGGGACAATGTCGGGCTTAAGTTGAGGGTCCCAGGGAGAAACCCCAACGATAGTTAGGGGAAGTTAGCTGGTATCTTGGTTTAACGCTGGGACTCCATGAGTCGTCTCCACCGACACCCATATGAAACCCATCTATATAGATGAACAGTCCGTCTTCTGGAATTAATTCGTGCTCGTGCTGTGCGCCCATCAATTGTTTCATGCTGTATTGGCTTACACCGAGTGAAAACTCCCCCTGTATCAGTATGCCGCCAATTTGTGCTTTGCTGACGTCGCACCTGAGGCCGTTTTCCGAGGGGAATATATAGGGGGTGTGCATATCTGGGGTCGATTGAGTCCATTGACCGAAAAATGCACTGTGTTTCCTGTCAGGATAATTTTCGTGCGGCCCGCGGCCAAACCAGGATACCTGTCCAGGGTCTTGTGAAAGGCGAAGCGCAGCGCCTACTCTTGGGAGAGGCGGTGCAGATTCGCTGACTTCAGCACTGATAGTGATCGTTACCGTGCCGTCCAGGCTAAACACATAATGCCAAGTAGAGTTCACCATCAAACGGTTGTTGTCAAAGTAGCCGTGTCGGACGGTGAGACGCTTGCAGGACTCGTCCAATGAGATATCCAGACAACGATGCTCCCAATCGAATAGTCCTGCTGCCTGCCACTTGGACAACCAGGAATCGGGAGAGGGATGTTCAACCTGGCTGCTGCATATATCGTTGTCGAGAGGTGCCCTCGCGAAGCTGTCACTTATTGGTGATTGAAGCTGCTCCGTTCCTTCGAGTGACCAGCTGGTTATCTGGCCACTATTTTTGTTTATAGCGAAGTTCGAAGGGCCACATCGCATAAGGTACTCACCTGGTTCATTGGAAATTTCTGTGTGAGTCTCTGTAGTGTTTGTATCTTTTTCCGCCCCTTCCCTGACGCTCATTTCTGAAAGTTCTTTGACTACAAACTGCTGGCGCGCGATCTCGTGGTTTTTACCCGCGAAATGGCTGTCCACTTTTTGCTGAACCCAGGCGTCCAGGTAAATAGTGTTTGGATTGTCATAAACTGGCTCACACAGGGTGAGTTGAACTGAAGCACCTGCATCGAGCACCAGGTTGGTATCTCCGGCGGCAAGCGTTGAATCCCCCGCCCACAACCGCCAGCATAGTTGTTCATTGTCCGTGGTCCGGAAAAGATACTCACTCGTGATCGAAAGGATGAGGGCTGGTTCACGCGAAATTGAAAACTGGAAGGGTTGTTGCATTCGCTTTGCTTCAAGCAAAGCTGGATGAATAGACCTGTCAGGGAAAACCAGGCCATTGATACAGAACTGGCGATCGTTGATCTTGTCGCCAAAATCTCCGCCGTACGCCCAGAACATCTTCCCATCTTCAGTTCTCGACTCCAGGCCCTGGTCTGCCCAGTCCCAGATAAAGCCGCCCTGTAGTCGCGGATAAGTCCGGAACGCATCCCAATAGTCACTGAAATTACCCAGGCTGTTACCCATCGCGTGCGCATACTCGCAAAGTATGATTGGCCGGTCTTCATTTGGTTGTTTCGACCACTTTATGATGCCGAACTTGGGATGCTCGAATGGTGCTTTCATATCGCTATCGGTTCGCGCGTACATCGGGCAGATAATATCGGTTGCGTCTGTGTCCGATCCGCCACCCTCATATTGTACTAGCCGTCCTGGATCCGTTTTCTTCACCCACCGGTACATGGCATCGTGATTTCGGCCATAACCAGATTCATTCCCCAGAGACCAGATGATGATGCATGGGTGATTGAAGTCGCGATTGACCATACGTGTGACCCTTTCCAGGAATGCGCCTGCCCACTCAGGGTCATCTGACAAACGATTCATTGGGCTAAGCCCGTGAGTTTCGATATTGGCCTCGTCAACAACGTAAAGCCCAAGCCTGTCACACAAATCGTAAAAGCCCGGTTGGTGGGGGTAGTGGGAACAACGAACAGCGTTGAAGTTATGCTGTTTCATGAGGCGTAGATCTCTTTCGACCAGTTCGAGACTTTCCGTGTGACCAGTTGTTGGATCATGTTCATGCTTGTTCACACCCCGGATCAGGAGTGGTTTCCCATTAAGGCAGAGTTGTCCTCCAGTGATTTCGACTTTTCTAAAACCAACATAGTAGCCCTCGACCTCGACGGAAGTGCCGTTCCTATCCAGTAAAAGCACCAGAATCCGATACAAGTTTGGGGTCTCTGCACTCCAGTGATCAGGCGATGGTACGCTAAGCACGGTGTCCAGTCGGTCCCGGTAGCGTCCCATCTCATCTATCAGGGCCGTGCCCAGGCCCTTCGTTATCTCCTGAATCAATTCGTTGGATGAATCGAATATTTTGACTTGGACCTCACACCCTTTTGCATTTTGTGTAATGACTTTCGTTTCCAGTAATCCATGCTCGTTGCTATCGTCCAGCGTGGCGCTCAGCTTTACGTCAATTATTCTCCGACCGGGTTTCCGAAGCAGCCTGACGGATCGAAATATTCCTGAAAGATTCCACATGTCCTGGTCTTCAAGGTAACTGCCATCACACAGGCGGAGTACCATGACGGCAATAGTGTTTTCCCCTGACTGAAGATAGACAGACAGGTCAAATTCAGCTGCAATTCTGCTGTCCTGTGAATATCCGACAAACTGGTTGTTACACCAGAGATAAAAAGCGCTATCAACACCATCGAAGCAGATGCGAGTTTGTTCGTCCGGGGGGCGGTGACCAGGTAAATCAAAGCTCGTCAGGTAACAGCCTGTTGGATTGGCTTCGGGGACACGGGGAGGGTCTACCGGGAATGGGAATTTGACGTTGGTGTAGATCGGTTTGTCGAACCCCTGTGTCTGCCAGTTGCCGGGGACCTGGATATCTGAAGAATCAATGAGTTCTGTTGGCCAGGAGTCCGGGACCATCAGAGGGTTATCGAACAGACGAAATTGCCAGGTACCGTCCAGACTCAGTTCGCTCGCACTTTCTCCGTTTCCCAGTGCCGATTGCTCATCTCGCCAACTGTGCAGCGGGCTATGAGACGGCAGACGGTTTAGAGAGGTTACTTCCTGTGTCTGCCAGAATTTTGTATAAAGGAAGTTCATCTGTTGAAACTAGCGGCCTTTTGATCTCGTAGAGTTGAACAGGAAGTAGTCGTTGGCTATGTCATAAGCCTACACTAATGGGCTCAGTTACTGGACTTAATATGATTACACAACCAGAAGTACCCTTTAGCCTAAAAGACATAACAGTGGATTGGTTTACGGTGGCGTTGCGTGAGAGTGGCATTATTAAGGACGAGGCGGTCGTCAGTTTTACGCATAAGGTTATCGGCGAAGAAGCCGGGTTTAACGGCGAGGTTGCCATATTCAAGCTGGAGTATTCTGACCAGATTAGCAGTGCGCCGAGCTCGATGGTCCTTAAAATCCCTACCGCACTGAAAAATCGTAGGCTGGGTCAAACCATGGGCCTGTACGAGAAAGAAATCAGGTTTTATAGAGACCTCGGATCTTCGGTCAATATCCGAACTCCTTGCCACTACTACAGTGCACTCGATGTTGCGGATGATCCTGATGTTGTCCTGGAGAGGCTGACAGGACTCAACAAACTGCCCATGTGGTTGATTGCCATTCTGTCCGTCATTGCCAGCTGGGTCATTAGCTTTACGCCTAGACGCTATGCGTTGCTAATTGAAGACCTGAGCGGCTACCGGTTAGGCGATCAGGCGGCGGGTTGCTCTGAAGAAGATACGAAACATGTTCTGACTGCTATGGCAAAACTTCACGGTCAGTTCTGGAGCAGCAAAGAACTTGCGGGCATGAGTTGGATCACACCGGTGGCAGCTACCAGTAAGATTATTCAAATGATGTATTTGCAAAATGTAGGGAAGTTTATCTCAGCAAATAAAGACACATTATCGGAACGTCAGCTGCAGTTGACGCAATGGTTTAAGGATAATGGAGAGGCGCTGACAAAAAAAATGGGAGGGGAATCACCGACGTTGCTGCACGGCGACTTTCGGTTGGATAATATCTGCTTTGATGACGCGAAAGGCGAAATAATGTTGTTTGATTGGCAGACAATGTCGAGCGGGCCCGGCGGGCTGGATATGGCTTACTTTTTGAGTGCTGCATTACCGGTTGGAACCGGTGAGGAAAAGATAAACGAGCTGGTCAACATCTATCATGAGGCTTTAAAGAGCGCGGGCACAGAGATTTCGGTAGCCAGGCTCCGGTGGCAGTATGAGATGGGTATGCTGGCAACGCTGCATCGGATTATACCTGCTGCTCACACGGCGCAGCTTGATCTGGGTTCCGGTCGAGGACCCCGGATGATGCAGGCCTGGCTTGACAAGATATTCGATAAGGTCAAGCACGTGCAGTTTGAAACGATCCTTGATTGTGTACCGGATTAGTTCTGTTTTGGGTGGCCGTTCTTCATCGGTTACCTAATGATTCAAAGCCAGACCTCAAGATTGTTCTGTCTTCCGATTTCCCGGGACAGTTTCATCTCCAGGATGTCAGTCATTTGACAGGCATCGAGTAGTGATGTGACTTCGTCCTGTTGCTGTTTATCCAGCGATTCAAATTCATCCTGAACACGCTTTAACAGATAGAACCTGAAGGGCTGTGCCAGCGCATTGATGGTAACGCCTCTTAGTTGGAAGTTGGCCATCCCCACACCTCGAGCGCATTCTGTTCCAGGTTCCAGATTGTCCTGTTGGCTGATCCAGCTGTTGATGCAGGCGGCCGCTGCCTGGGTTTCGGGAACGAAATCTATGGCGATATGTTTCAACACATCGACCAGAGAGTCAGGAATTTCGTCAGAGGCAAGATACTGACCATCCTGGATTTCGAATTCACCAACGTCGAGTTCCGGCCTGTTCATCCGTTCGACCCATCTGAAGACGCGAATTGCATGCTCTTGCATCAGTGAAAGCGGGCCGGGATCACGACCCAGGTGCGCGTATAAAGGCGCGAGCATTCCGAAGTCGGCGATGGATGGCTTCCCACCCAGCAAATAGGGCTGATCCGAAAAGTGGCTATCAAGAACTTTCAGGAACTCGATGTAGTGCGTTTCGATGGCATCGAAAGTTTCAGGCACCGCGCCAAAGGCGTGCCCGGCGCCGCGCATTTGGTCCATCGTCTTGTCGGCCCTCTCCTTTCGGTTAGGCCCTCGGGGTGTGGCTGCCTGAAAATGATATTGCAGAAATTCCAGATTCTGCTTCGGGAAATTCCATCGGTAGTGCATGGCGGGCCGAAGGAAGCCCTCGGCGCCGATGACATCAAACAGTCTGCTAAGGATTCTTTGCTTTGGTGTTGTCGGTGAAAAGTCAGCGCCGCCCTGGCTCTCGAAATGATCGATGATGGCAACACCATCCCGGATAACGCTCTCCATCGGGCAATTCCAGGGTAGGCATGCTCTGCCTGCCGCCAGCCGCCGGCGCGACGTGCTTTATGTAGTGTTCCGTGATGGGCATGGTTTCGCGATAGGGATACCTGGGCTTTGATGAGGTAGCTTCTGGCTCGCCCGGTGTAAAGGGATAGCGGCGCGCCGTAGAGTGTGTTGGCAGGGTCGAGCGGAGTTGGCTGATTCAAAAGATGTCCTTTTTCTAGTTTGGCCAGTAGATGTATTCGTCGCCGTCTTCATATTCCTGGCCACCATGTTTATCAATCAGTTGGGGCGAGTTCAGGAAGCTGGGCCACAGGGGGTCAGCCTGTTCGGCGTTGTGCGCCGCCAGCAGTGCTTCGAGTTTACGGACGGTTTCCGGTTCGCTTTGCGCAAGGTTGTGCTGTTCCGTTGGATCTACTGCAAGGTTGAACAACCACCGTTTATCTGGCCTGCCAGCGCGAATTAACTTCCAGCCATTGTGCAGCACAGACTGGTGATGCCCTTCTCTCCAGAAAAGGGTCTCATGAGGTTTGCTCGACGCCTCACCTCTGACATGGGGTATAAGGTCTACACCATCATACTTCACATTATCAGGCGTGGTGGCGCCAGCGGCTGCGGCAATAGTATGGAACAGGTCGATATGGTGCACGGGATCAGTGAACCTGGAATTGGGCTCGATCTTCTGCGGCCACTTCGCCATAAAAGGCACGTGCGTTCCGCCTTCAAAGTGCGTCAATTTCCAGCCCCGGTAAGGTTTGTTGATGTCGGGGAGCCCGATATAACCTGCGCCCCCGTTGTCACTGGTGAAAATGATGAGGGTGTTGTCACTGAGCCCAAGCGCTTCGAGTTTATCGGTGATCATTCCCACGCTACGGTCAAGCGAATGAATCATCGACGCATAAACCCGAAGCGTGTGATCTTCTAACTGTGAGAATTTGTCGTAATCTGCACGGGTTGCCTGCAGTGGGTTGTGAATACCCCAGTGTGCCAGGTAAAGAAAGAACGGTTGATGCTGGTTTTTCTCAATAACTTTAACGGCTTCATTGGTGTAGTAGTCGGTAAGGTAGCCGTCAGGCTGGAAGCTTTGTGAATTGTTAAACTGGCTTTCGTAAGTGGCGACTGCCCAGACCATTTCCTCTATAACATCTCCCTCGCGTTTTGCGTTGACAACATCGGGATGGTCCGGTGGCAGGTACGAAAGGCCGTTCATATACAAACTGTCATCGAATCCTTGATTTTGAGGTCCGTCTGCTGCGCCGAGGTGCCATTTACCAATATGGGCGGTGTAGTAGCCAGCCTCCTTCAGCACTTCCGCGATGGTGATTTCGGAATCTGGCAGTACCAGTTCTTGCATTGGAGGAAGGGATTCTGCCATTTCGTGGTCTATCGTTGCCAACAGAGCAGGCTGTTCTATGTCCTGGGTCCATTGGGCAATCGTTGCGACAGTACTAAATACTGGGGTGAACTCGAACCCGAACCGGGTTGAGTAGCGCCCGGTGAGAATACTCGCGCGGGAAGGTGCGCAGATTGCATTGGCGGCGTAGCCATTGTCGAATCTGAGCACCTTGTTCAGCAATAGCATCGATATTGGGTGTCATCAAAGAACCATCAGCGGCGCCACCGTTATAGAGCGATATATCGTTGAATCCCATATCGTCGGCGAGGATAAGAATGATATTGGGCGGTCGTTCGTTGATAGGTGTGCTGGCTTCTGCGGGGCCGTCTGGCCAGGCAGTAGGTACATTGTCGCGGATAGGGTTTGCCATGCCTCGAATCTTCGGCACGACAGATACCAGGATATCCAGTCGATACTGCCAGGCAAGTGTGCCGGTCAATAGTAATGCGATTGCGGCGATGCTGAGCGTCTTTTTCATGTCAGACCTGAATAGCTGTAGTTTGGAACAAAGAAATGAAGTGTACGAAAATAATTAATGATATGCATTATAAATAATGACAGGCAATCGACCTTTCTACATAATGTGGAAAATTGAAAATGGAGCGAGGATAGATGAAAACTGTAAGGACCGATGAGACGCGTTTCGCTAATTTGCCGGGTTATCCGTTTGAGCCCAATTATATTGAGATTCCCGATGGTGAGGGTGGGGCCCTTCGCATGCATTACCTGGATGAAGGCGTCGGTGAGGTGATTCTGTGTCTGCATGGGCAGCCGTCCTGGTCATACCTCTACCGAAAAATGATTCCTATTTTCAAAGACGCCGGGTACAGGATTATTGCACCGGACATGATCGGGTTTGGTAAATCGGATAAGCCAACCGAGCGGGACAACTACACCTATGCCAATCATGTGGCCTGGGTCCTGGCGCTGATCGAAGCACTTGACCTTCAGGGCATCACATTGGTCTGCCAGGACTGGGGTGGGTTAATCGGTCTGCGGGTCGCTGCGGAAAACCCTGGCCGTTTTGCCAGAATAGTCGCTGCCAATACAGGGCTCCCGGATGCGAAGGGTGTCCCGGATGACAAAATAGGAGACGCCAGCGATCAGATGCGCGCCTACTACGAAAGCCTGCCCGTTCACACGAATGTGCCGGAAATGTTTATGGCCATGGCGGGCGATACGTCGGGGATGGGATTTCTGCATTGGGTGAAGTTTTGCGGTGAATCAGATGGATTCTCGCCGAAGGATGTTCTGGCTATGAGTCTTGGAGACACCTTGACCCCTGAAGAGCAGGACGCCTACGGTGCACCTTTTCCGGACGAAACTTATCTGGCCGGGGGTAGGCAGTTCCCGTCGCTGGTACCGATTATTCCGGACAACCCGGCCATCGGTGCAAACCGGGCCGCATGGAAAGTGCTCGAGCAATGGGATAAACCTTTCCTGACGGCATTTTCAGATTCCGACCCGGTCACCGCCGGTGGCGAAGTCAGGTTCCAGGAATCGGTACCCGGTGCCAAAGGCCAGCCCCACATAACGATTAAAGGAGCGGGTCATTTTCTGCAGGATCAGGCCCCAGAGGAACTCGCAGCAGCGACCATTAAATTGATTGTTGGTAATCCAGCCTGATACGGTAGCTTGAATTTAAGAGGAGATGTCGGTGATCAACAAAATCTTAAGAGTAGTAACCGTGCTGCCGGGCATTCTATTTGTCGTGATCGGTGTTGGTTGGGTTGTTGACCCGGCTTCAGCGGCAACCGGAGTCGGCATGCCACTGCTTGAAGGCGTTGGTCGCAGTACCCAAATCGGGGATCTGGGTTCCTTCTTCCTGACAATGGGTTTGCTGATCCTGGTTGGGGTGACGACACTCGAGCGAGTCTGGTTCTACCCGCCCATGATGCTTCTTGGTCTGGCTGCCATCTTTCGTATTGTTGCCTGGCTGGTTCATGGCGCAGCGCTCGCAGGTAGCATGATAGCGGTGGAGATTATCGTTACGGCGCTGCTGTATGTGTCAACCATTCGTCTTTGTGAAAAACGCAGCGCGTGAAGCGAATCCCCACGAGATCCCTGAAATCTTCGGCTTTGGCACTACCGGCTTTTCTTTTCCTGACTTTTCTTTTCCTGGGTATGGACGCAGTGGCAGCCAAGGCGGCTCAACAGCCAAACGTTGTCCTGATCCTCGCCGATGACCTGGGCTTCACCGACATCGCCCCTTATGGAAGTGAGATCAGTACACCCTCATTGACGGCGCTGGCAAACGAAGGTATCCAGTTTACCAACTACCATACGGCGGCCAGTTGCGCCCCCTCACGAGCCATGCTGTTAACGGGTGTGGACAACCACAGGTCAGGAGTGGCGAATATTCCTGAGTCAATTCCGCCAGCACAGAGTAGTTTCGATAGCTACCAGGGAGTACTCGGTAGCAATGTCGTTACGGTCGCAAGTTTGCTTGAAGACGCGGGATACCATACCTATATGGCGGGTAAATGGCATTTGGGAAAAGAGCGGCATCAGTTGCCCAGTCGCCGGGGCTTTGAGAGGACTGTCGCAATGGCTGATACCGGCGCCGACAACTGGGAGCAAAAACCTTATATCCCGATCTATAAAAAGGCCAACTGGTTTGCAGATGGCGAGGAAATGGAGCTACCGAAAGATTTCTATTCGTCCCGGTTTCTGATCGACAAGACGATCGAATTTATTGATTCCAACCGTGAAGATGGCCAACCGTTCTTTGCCTATGTGCCTTTCCAAGCTGTGCACATTCCAGTTCAGGCGCCGCAGGAGTTTATCGACCAGTACATGGGCGTTTATGATTCTGGTTGGGAACAGTTACGGCAAGACAGGCTGACAAAAGCATTAGAGCTCGGTGTCGTGGGTCAAGGGACTGCAATGGTAGAGATGTCGACGACGCAGGATTGGGATGCGCTGCCCGATGACAGGAAGCGTTACGAGGCAAAACGTATGGCGGTCTATGGTGGCATGGTTGCAGCCATGGATTTTCATATTGGGCGTTTGATTGAACATCTAAAAGCGACGGGTCAGTATGATAATACGCTCTTTGTTTTTACGTCAGACAATGGCACCGAGGTAAGTGGGACTCCTGACCCGAGTAAGGCGCCGGCTCGGGTTTTCGTTGCGAGCCAAGGCTATACATCTGAATATGAAACGCTGGGTTTGAAAGGTAGTTTTAATTCAATTAGTCCCAGCTTTGCAAGTGCGTCTGCTTCACCACTGGCATTCTACAAGTTCTACGCCGGGGAAGGTGGTCTGCGAGTTCCCCTGATTATTGCAGGACAATCTGTTCTGAATAAGGGTGAACTGAATCACGCCCTTTCTCATGTGACGGATATCACACCAACCATCCTGTCCCTGGCTGGCGTCAAAGCCCCGGATGGACGTTTTGGTGGACGGCCCATCGAAGCGATGATTGGTCGCGACCTGATGCCCATAATCAGGGGCGATGTTGAGCGAGTCTATGCGGAAGATGAAACCATTGGTTACGAAGTCGGCGGGAATGCAGCGCTGTTCCGCGGTGATTACAAAATTGTTATGAACCGGGGTCCGGTCGGTGACAGGCAATGGCACCTTTATAATATCGTTTCCGACCCTGGAGAGACCGAGGACCTGGCAGATGCAATGCCAGAACGTATGCAGGTCATGTTACGGGCATACGAGCAGTATGTGCTGGAAAATGGTGTGTTACCGGTTCCAGTTGATTACAAGCAGGTTTATCAGGTGGGTATCAATGGACTCCGTGAAGTATATGGCAAGCAGATGTTGGTGCTCCTTGTATCCATGCTCATTCTGGTGATTTTTCTTGTGGTAGGCCGCAGTATCACCCGGCGCTGATGCCACCCCTTACAGCCCAATCTTTGAGTGCATGTTGTCTCAGTAACATGCTGTTACAGTAAAGCGTGCTAGCTCCCTGGTTCCCCAACCCGGATCATGCGCTTACCGCGGTTTTCGCCGGCTAACAAACCAATTAAGCCGCGGGGTGCATTTTCAAGGCCGTCGATAATATCTTCGACCACCTTCAATTCACCCTGCTTCGCCCACATGGAAAGGTCATGGTAAGCATCGTTATCCCGGTCCCGGTAGTCAGAGACGATGAAACCTTCCATTCTTAATCGTTTGGTGACCAGCAATCCAGGTACGCCAAACGGGCCAGCGCTGGGTTTGCCGTCATACATCGAAACGGCGCCACAACAAGAGACTCGTCCTTTCATCTTCATCGCGAACAACGCGGTTTGGAGTATGTCGCCGCCGGTATTATCGAAGTAAACATCCACACCATCTGGTGCGACTGCTGCTAACTGGTGCCGCAGTGGTGCGCTTGTGTCCTTGTAATCGAGGCAGGCATCAAACCCCAGTTCATCTACAACCCACCGGCATTTTTCTGTACCGCCAGCAATACCAATAACCTTTGCACCTTTGATGCGCCCGATCTGGCCGACGATCGAACCGACTGAACCGCCCGCGGCAGAGACGAGGAGTACTTCGCCCGCATGAATACCGGGCACATTGATCAAGCCGTGATAGGCAGTCAATCCCGCGACACCGAGTAGGGATAAGCTGTGGCTAAGTGGCCCGTCGTGATCTTTCACGGGTGTCAACTGGTGTCCGGGTATCACGGCATATTCCTGCCAGCCGAGGTCACCTGACACGATTTGTCCAACCTTGAAACGATCAACATTTGATTCAACGACCTCTGCGATCCCTCCGCTCGACATCACCTGCCCTGAACTGAGTGCGCTTCGATAGGTTGCTCCCTGCATCCAGGCACGGTTCGCAGCGTCCTGGGAGAGGATAAGCGTTCTGACAAGAACCTCTCCATCGCCCGGGGATGTCAGTTCTACTTCATCCTGAGTGAAATGTTCTTCGGTCAATTTACCTGTTGGGATTTCGGAGAGGAGAATTCGTCGATTTGTTGCCATGAGTCTGGGTCGCTTGAGCTTAGGGTGTGCCTAGAGTAAACCTTTTTCTAAACCAGCGAAAATACTGAAAGCGATGACCAGGGGATCTATGCCCATTCGAACAGTGTTGCGACCCATAGTGTTTCGCTGTCTATAGCCGCGCACGGTCGCTAGATGCCTTTAGGTCTAGTGCTATTTCGTTCGGTTTTTCCAGGGAAGTGAATCAAATGGAATCCTGAATCCTGGTAGAGTGTTGTACTCTGTGGACTTTACGGAATTCGTTCTACGGTGTTTGAAAAAGTCAGTGTGGTTTTGCAGATACCGGTTGCGCCCGTGATTGCTGCAGCGCTTGTCGGTGCAGGCGTGCAAGCTAACGGTAAATGTCCTTCGCCGACGAAAAGACCGGATGTCTGGTCAAGGCCAATCCAGCCTGCCCCGGGAAGAAACACCTCTGCCCACGCATGAAGGTCAGTGAAGTCGCCGTCGGGCCCGGAAGGACGACCGACAGACTTACTGTCTGAGCCCAGTTGGACCAGGTAGCCAGAGACGAATCGAGCTGCCAGCCCCAGGTGTCTAAGCACTTGCACTAATAGCCAGGCGCTGTCACGACAGGAACCTCGTTTTAGGGTGAGTGTTTCCTCGCAGCGCTGAACGCCTTCTTCCAGGCGGCGTTCATATTCAACGTACTGTTGAATATGCTGGTTGATCCCCACCAGGAACGGTACGACAGCCATTTTCTGGCGATCGATGCCTTTAACCCAGCCCACCAACTGCTTTCCGCGCTCGCTAATTTTCAGGTAAGGGGCCAGGTCGTTCTTGAGTATCGGGTCATAGTTAAAAGGGAAAGTTTCGGCCGATTCTTCCAGAAAGAAATCGAACGGGTTGATCACTACTAATTCAGCGACAAGCTCGACGTGAAGTTTGAGTGATCGGCTTTTTTCGGGGAATACGAACCGTGCAAGGTGGTTCCCGAAGGGGTCCTGTTGCCAGTTAACGAAATGATTCTCCGGCGCTACTTTCAAAGAGTAGGACTTAATCGGTGTTCGGCAATGAGGGCCAGGCCGAAGTCTTACCACATGCGGGTGTATGGGCACTGGTCTGTCGAATTCGTACTCAGTGTTATGTCTGATCGCTACCTGAATCGCCACGCCGATTCACTCCTGAACAACGATTGTGACGCTATGATGAGCTCTCATTGGGTGATCCGACTACTTTAGTCTCCTTGTCCCAGGTAGCACTCCAGGCGACCGGTGGCAGCTTTTTGAATGAATCCTTGAGTGACTGGTCCCAGTTTTTCTTTAACTGCCTCAGGTATTCACTGTCTTCTTCGAAACGGTAGTATTTCCCTGGCGCAAGAGAGTCTCGCGGGTAGATGGACAGCTCAATGGGGGGGCCCACTGACAGATTACTGCGTATGGTGGAGTCCATAGATACCAGCGCGCACATTGCGGCGGTTTCCAAGCTAACGTCAGGGGTAAGAATCCTGTCGAGTATCGGTTTGCCATACTTACTTTCACCGATTTGCAGGTACGTTGTATCGGACGAAGTCGAAATATAATTTCCCTGTGGGTACACCATATAGACCGCCGGCTTATGACCCAGGATCTGCCCGCCAATAAGGAAGTAGGATTGCGCATTGACGCTGGAATCTGTCTTTTCCTGTTCAGCTGTGCTGATTTCGCCGAGGTATTCTGCAACTTCCGTCATATGTTCCATGGTCAGAATATTGTGACTCTTGGACTTTTTAATGTCCTTTTTGATGTGGTTGATAACGGATTGTGAGGTTGCAAGGTTACCGGATGTCAGTACAGTAAATTGCTTCTGCCCTGGTATGCCGAACCCATACATTTTGCTGTAGGTACTGACCATATCAACCCCCGCATTGGTCCTGGAATCCGAAACAAATGCGAGACCAGAATCAGTAGCGATGGCGAGGCAATACGTCATTTTTTGAGTACCGGGTGGTAAGAGTAAAGGTGGCGCTATGTTGTGGGTTGCGGCCAAGGAGTGTCAAGCTCAATCAGTTTTATAATTGACTGCTGACAGAGACCTTTGTGAAAGCCTCACAGGTCATGTAAAACAACAGTTCTAGGCGATGAGCGTACAACAATGACTGGCATTCTAGGCCTCTTTGGCTATGCGCTCTAGTGATGAAAAACAGTTGATTGCAGTAATTGGGTAAACTGTTGTTCTCGGTTTTACGGTGGTAACAGAATGTCTGACAGTAACAATCACAGCAGGGGTGCCGATGACCTATGGATGCGTACCAAGTTTGGACCGCTTTCCAGCCGGCTTGCGGTGTTGATGAGGCATCGTAACTTCCGGGCGATGTTTCGGTTCGTGCTCATCCTGACTGGCCTTGTCACTACTTACTCGATTGTTTTCCAGTTATTGATGACCTTCGAAGGTCAACAGCATTCGATTGTTACCGGGTTTTATTGGACACTATCGACGATGTCGACCCTGGGTTATGGAGATGTCCGCTTTTTCACGGATCCGGGCCGCCTCTTTTCGATCGTTGTGCTGTTGTCAGGCATTGTTTTCATGTTGGTGCTATTGCCATTTACGTTCATTGAGCTTTTCTATGAGCCCTGGATGGAAGCCCGAGCAGCGAGCCTGATACCCAGAAGTGTACCGGAGGACATGAATGACCATGTGATCCTGACATTTTACGGGCCGGTCTCAGCTGTGCTTATCGAGAAGCTGGAACACTTTAACTATCCGTATGTCGTTGTTCTGCCCGAGGTGGAGCAGGTTACCCAATTGGTTGATGCTGGAATAAATTCGATCCTGGGGGAGCTCAATGATCCGGAGACTTGGGAGAAAGCCAGGGTAGAACATGCCGCCCTAGTCGCAACGACGCGCGACGATATTGCGAATACCTCGGTGGTGTTTACTATTCGAGGCATTACCGATAAGACGCCTGTGATTGCGACGACTCGGTCGGCAGACTCGCGCGAAATTTTGAAACTAGCGGGCAGCAGCCGGGTTCTCGATCTGACCCGCCTGGTGGCAGAATCCCTGGCACGGCGAGTATCGGGAGGCGCGAACTTTTCTCATGTGATAGGCAAAATCGATGATCTGTTGATCGCCGAAGTGGATTCGGGCAGGACGTCCCTGATTGGCAAGGGTTACCTTGAAGCCCAGCGGTTAACCAGTGTTAGCATTGTTGGTTTCTGGGCGCGTGGCAGCTTTGAGATCGGCCAAGCGGGCAGCGTGATTAAAGAAAATACGTTGCTGGTAATGGCGGGCTCCCGCCATCAACTTAAGGAATTTGACGCCAATTTTCAGTCTGAGGCTGTGCAACCCCCCTCGAATCCCGTAATTATCATTGGTGGTGGGCGAGTCGGTCGGGCAAGTGCAGCCGCGTTAAAGCGGCGTGGCGTGGAATATCGTGTTGTTGAGAAGTTGGAGGAGACGGGTGCTTGAACCGGAGATCTACATTCATGGCTCCGCTGGCGATAAGTCTGTACTGCAGCTGGCAGGTATTGAAACTGCACAAACGGTGATCATTACGACGGGTGACGATGAAACCAATATATACCTGACCATTTTTTGTCGATTGCTTCGCCCCGATATCCAGATCATCTGTCGTACAACTCTTGAGAGAAACCTGGCAGAAATGCATCGAGCGGGTTGTGATATCGCGCTGTCTTATGCCTCCCTGGGTGCGAATGCGTTGTTTAATTTGTTGCACCGAGTTGACCTGCTGATGGTCGCGGAAGGGCTGGATGTGTTCAAAGTGCCGGTTCCAGAAGAATTGGTGGGTAAAACACTTGCGGAGGCTGATCTCAGGCAACGGACAAACTGCAGCGTCATTGGCATTGACAGCCATGATAAGACAACGACTAATCCAGAGCCCGACTCCAGATTACCGGAGGAAGGCGAGATTGTGCTGATTGGGACACCCGAGAGTGAAGCGGAATTCCTTAAACTCTATCCTGGGACCTAGACTCAGTCTGATCTGTTCTGAAGCGGTGGTAACGAAACCAGAGAAACCATAAGAGTTGACGCGGGGTACGTATCTCTGGTTTGGTAGCTGTCTCAACCTGTGGGGAATTCTTATGGACCTGGAAGAACGAGTGACCCGGATTGAAGATCTGGAGTCTATCAAGCAGCTAAAAGCCCGTTATTGTGAGATTTGTGATGATGACCACAATCCGGGTCTTATCACCTCGATCTTCACACCTGATGCGGTGTGGGAGGGGGAGGGAATTGGTCGAGCGCAGGGCCACGGCGAGATCCGCACCCTGTTCGAAGGATTCCAGAAAGCGATTAAGTTTTCGCAACACATGGTTCAAAACCCTATCATCGAGATCAATGGGCCTGCAGCATTGGGCAGATGGTATTTCTTTGGCACATTTAAGTACTACAAAGGTGACCAGGCCCGGTGGCAAGCGGCGAGATATCATGAGAAGTACCAGAAACTTGCTGGAGATTGGTTCATCAGTCATCTGAAGGTTATGCCGCCGGTCATGAGCGTAAAATACGAGAAAGGCTGGTAGGTCCTTAATGTTGAAACCGGGTCCCAATCGCCGAATACTGGCGCTTCAGTTATCCAGGATAAAAAAATGAGCACATCAAACTGGCGGCCGGCGCCAGATTTACGCCGCGAAGAAATTGGCTTTAGCTTTCGGGGTAATGAGTATCTTGGTCATATTGTCGCCCCGGCTGAGTCGGCAGGTCCGAGGCCGCTGGTGCTCGTGATACACAATTACCAGGGGCTTAAATACTTTGATGTGGACGTGGCGGAATATTTGGCGAGGCTGGGGTACGTCGGGCTCGCGATTGATATGTATGGCGAACTCGTTCCTGCCGATCAGCGAACCTGGCCGACTGACACTTCCAGAATTGAGGCGTTCCAGGAGACCTGTTTTAAGGGAATGGTCGCCTGTGATCACGATTTTGAGTTCTTCCGTGCGTTACTGGGGGAGTGGCTTGATCTTGGCTTATCCCACGTGACCGTTGATTCATCGGTATCGGCGGCAGCGATCGGTTACTGTTTTGGTGGAGTAGCCGTTCTGGAGGCAGTGAGGGGTGGGCTAGATTTTTCCGGTGTGGTTTCTTTCCACGGGTTACTGCAAACCGGAGAAGATGGCAGTCCTGCGATGTTTGGTGTGGAAAGACCCCCGGTCAAACCCTGCGACAATGCCCATAACGTCAATACCATTGTCCTGATTGAGAACGGTAAGGATGATCACCTGGTTTCTGATGAAAGCAAACAGCGTTTTTATGAGGAAATGGATGAAGCAGGGAGTTTCGTGGATTTTTCACGATTATGCAAAAACGCCTCACGGGTTTGCGCTACCCGAAAGCCTGGGTCCTCCTGGGCACTTGCATGAGGATGCTGATCGGCGCTCAACCATGAGCATGCTAAATTTCTTCAGGGAGATCTTCCCGGGAGTTCCCCAGAACGCTGTGGGTCACAATGCAGCGGGCACCAGCATTCCAGCCTGACCGAGACGAGAAACCTGCCAGCAACTCACGGTAAAACGATGCTAAAAATGACCCATGCTATCTATCTGGTGTCGGATGTCGACATTGCACAGCAGTTTCTCGGGAGTGTTTTAGGGTTGTTGGTTACCACCGATGAGCTTACGGTCACCGGTGAGCGATTCCTGACCATGGGCTCTGAATCGTTTGGTGTTGAGCTGCAGATTGTAGAATTTGCTGCGCAGGCAGAAATAGCGACGCTAAAGAGATCCGCTGGGGTCGTCGATTTTATTCTTCAGCCAGCTGATGTGGTCGCGTTTATGGCCCTGGTCGAGAACGCGGGGTTAACCATTCACCGAAAGCCGATCGAGACGGAGTATGGGATCACCGCCATTTTCGAAGACCCCTTCGGGAATCTATGGGACGTTGTACAAAGAGCCGACAGCTGATGCTTGTCGGTCATGTTAGAGTCAGTTCAATAATACGGAGTCATCGCGTGATCTATAAACCTGGTTTTACCTTCCTGTTGTTTGGGCTTTTAATGCTTGTCGCTTGCACTGAACCTGTGCCCGATGTCATGGAACTACAAACAGCGGCTTTGAGCCCAAGTGCGGAAGAAATCCACCAGCGTGCTCTGGTGCTTGATGCCCATGCGGATATCGAGATCCCCGGTAAGGAATCCCGGTATGCCGGGGCGGATGGCCGTTCACAGGTCGCGCCATACAAAATGCGGGCCGGCGGGGTGGATGCAGTGGTAATGGCCGTCGCAGTCGGACCCGGGCCAAGAGATGCACAAGGCTATGCTGAGTCGCGGGCCAAAGCAGAAGAAGAACTCGCCGCGGTAATAAAGCTGACAGAGGACCCATCTAACAATTTGGTCCTGGCGCGTTCGGCAGACGAACTGATAGGCGCTCATAGAAGTGGCAAGGGTGCGCTCATTCTCGGATTTCAGAATGCAAGGATCCTGGGTACTGACGTTTCTGCACTGGATAGTTTCTTCGACGCTGGTGTTCGAGTGTTTGCTCTAACGCACATGGGCCACAATGATTTTGCGGATTCGTCGCGGCCCATTTACATTGCGGAACAAGGTGCTCATGAACCAGTTGAGGAGCACGGTGGTCTGTCAGAGCTTGGTAGGTCTGCGATTAAACGGATCAATGAGCTGGGTGGGATTATTGATGTATCGCAATTATCACGAGCGGCGACGCTTCAGGTTTTGGACCTGTCCAGCGCTCCTGTCATTGCCAGCCATTCCAACGTCCGGCAACTTTCAGATGTGAGTCGAAACCTTTCTGACCAGGAAATCGACGGGATTGGGAAAAGCGGTGGGGTGATCCATGTCGCCCCTTTTAGGGGATACTTGTTTGACTCCGCCGATAAAGAACTGGATGACCAGATTCGCGCCGTTCGCCGTGTTGCAGGTATCGAAGAAGACTATTACTACCCCTTTGAGTTGTACTGGGAAATAGACGATGCGGAAATACAGAAAGCATTCCTTGGATCTGTCAGTGATCTACTGGGGCCAGGAAAAATTGACGACATGCTGGAGCATCTGGATTATATCGTTGCGCGAGTCGGTGTTGACCATGTGGGGATCGGTACTGATTTTAATCACGGTAGTGGTATAGAAGGTTTTGCTGATGCCAGCGAAGCGCTGAATGTGACCACTGCACTATTGGCACGGGGTTATTCGGCTGAGGAAATTGAGAAAATATGGGGCGGGAATTTCGTGCGGGTTTTTCGTGAGACGGGCAGGTTAGCTCCAGGTCAGGGTCCCCGCTGACAGCGATGCCCGGATTGTTCCTTTGAAGAGCCTCTCAAGGTAAAGTCGGAGCAAGGACCATTTGAACAGGAACAATTGTTAATGTGTGATGAAGATACTGAAAGAGACGCCGCAGAATATCTGAAATCCAAATTGTCCCGCCGTGAGTTTAATACACTGGCCGCAGGTGGTGCAGTGATGATGGCCCTTCCAGGCGTCGCTGGTGCGGTGGAGGTTACTGGCAAGGAAGTGAATGTAACGACGCCGGATGGGGTTGCTGATTGCTTTTTCGTTCATCCAGCCAAAGGCAAGCACCCTGGTGTCATCATCTGGCCCGACATCCGGGGATTAAGACCAGCCTTTCGAATGATGGCAACCCGATTGGCAGAGTCCGGGTACGCGGTCCTTTGTGTGAACCATTTTTATCGCAGCGCTAAGGCGCCGGTAGTAGCAGAAGGAGAAAGCTTCGGTGATCCGGAGGTAAGGGCCAGGATCATGCCTTATTACCAGGCTACTGCGACAACGGCAACGAACCTGATCGATGCAAAGGCGTTCGTGACATTCCTTGATGCACAAAAATCCGTTGATGTGACCAGGAAAATCGGCACAACAGGATACTGTATGGGTGGTCCGATCGTACTTCGAACCGCCGCAGCGGTCCCTGATCGTATTGGTGCGGGAGCGACCTTTCACGGTGGTGGCCTTGTGACGGACCAGCCGGATAGCCCACATCTGCTGATTCCGGAGATGGATGCAGAGTTTCTCATCGCTATCGCTGAAAACGATGACAAGAAAGGCCCCGGGATAAAGGAAGTCCTCCGCGATAACTATGAAGTCGCAGGGCTTGACGCGGAGATAGAGGTCTACGAAGGCACCCTGCATGGTTGGTGTCCTCCTGATTCACAGGTTTACGACAAGGTGCAGGCGGAGAGAGCCTGGTCCAGGCTGCTCGCATTATTCGATCGCACGCTAGGTTCATCGGTTAGATACTCGTGACAGATTCAGGTGGCCAGAAGAAACGCTGCGTTGTTGTAATGTATGACACGCTGTGTCGTCACTTCATGCCGACCTATGGTAACGAGTGGGTCAAGGCGCCGAACTTTGATCGGTTGGCAAAGCGCACGGTTCAGTTCCAGAATTATTATGTAGGGTCCATGCCCTGTATGCCTGCAAGACGTGAGATGCACACTGGCAGGTATAACTTCCTGCATCGGTCTTGGGGTCCGTTGGAGCCATTCGATGACTCAATGCCTGCCATGTTGCATAGTCACGGGGTTCATTCCCATAAAGTGACGGATCATCAGCACTACTGGGAAGATGGTGGTGCAACGTATCATCAGCGTTACTCCACATTTGAGTTTGTGCGTGGCCAGGAAGGAGATAAGTGGATCGGTGATGTTGAAAAGCTCCGCGATCCGAAGGGCGGCGAAGGCAGATGGCCGGAACACCGAGATTCACCGATGCACAAGCAGGATAATATTAATCGCGAACATATGGTGAGTTCTGATCTGCAACCCCAACACAAGACCTTCAGCCTTGGACTCGAATTTATTGAGCGCAACGTCGAATCAGACAATTGGTATTTGCAGATAGAAACCTTTGATCCTCATGAACCATTTTTCACCCAGGAAGAGTTTCAGGATTTGTATCCTCATGAATACGATGGTCCTGCGTTTGACTGGCCCCCTTATCGAGAAGTCAGGGAAGACGACCTGACGGTGGAGCACATCCGTTACATGTACGCCGCGCTGGTAACTTATTGCGACCAGCAATTAGGCCGCGTGCTGGATGTCTTCGACAAGCATGATCTCTGGCAGGACACCATGCTGGTGGTGAATACTGACCATGGTTTCCTCATGGGTGAACACGATTGGTGGGCCAAGGTGGTGACGCCATTCTTCCAGGAAGTCGCTCACATACCTTTTTGGATTTATGATCCGCGCCATCCTGATTGCGTTGGGGAAACGCGGGATTCAGTGGTTCAGACAATCGACCTGGCGCCGACCATCCTGGATTACTTCGACATTACGGCCACGCGGGATATGCAGGGAAAATCATTAACCGGGGCGATGCTGAATGATGAACTTGTTCGGGAAGCTGCGCTCTATGGAGTGATGGGCGGGCAGGTCAACGTCACCGATGGTCAATATGTTTACATGCGTGGGAATGTGACAGAAGACAACTTACCATTGTTTGAATACACATTGATGCCCACACATATGAACAGTCTGTTTTCAGTTCGTGAACTAAGCAGCTGGGAGAAGTTCGAGGACTTTTCGTTTACAAAAGCCTGTCCAGTCATGCAGATCCCTTCTAGGACACCTCGATTGCTGTTGGCGCAAGATAATCCCTACGGGAAAGGCAGAACAGCGACACTGTTATTTGATGTTCAGGCAGACCCGGGTCAGACAAACCCGTTAACTGATGCAGGCCTTGAGATTCGTATGATTAAGCTCATGTTGCACGAAATGGCCAGGAACGAATGTCCGCCGGAACAGTATGTAAGATTGGGTCTTCCTGAACCTTTTAGAGCTGATGCTGGGGACCTCGACGGAGTTATCGAGCTGCCGTCGGAGGAGCGCATTGAGGCGGCATGTGTACTGCAAACGCAGAGGGGTCGAGAAATAGCAGAGCACGGTGGCAATGGGCTTCCGAAGATGCCATTTGGAGATATTTCGTTTCCGGACAATTTACGATTACGGCCAGGATACGTCTTTAGCCAAACGTCGGATAAGGGCTAGTTAGCTACCCAATGATTTTCTTAAGTCGTTCCACGCCATCATGATCCAGTGCGGCGGCGGTATGTCGATTAGCCATGGTTGCGATAAGCTGCAATCCTCGCTCATTACTGAGGTCCATGCTGCCGCCGGTTAATAATGGAACGGCGATGCCACCCAGAAGATGTGCGTGTGCGTAGTCTTCCCAGAGCTGCTCATGTGAGTAGTCTTTCACGCCGTGTTCGACGAGACGCTCAAAGTAGGAGGAAACCAGTTGTTGTTCGTGCTGTCGCCGAAGCATTGTGTCCATTGAACCGCCAAGGATATAGGCAAGGTCGTATGCGCCAGGACCGCGCCCGATACCCTGCCAATCAAGCACGACTACCTGTCCGGAATCTGTAGGACCGAACATCAGATTCTCGACTCTGTAGTCCTGATGTGCGAGTGTCCAGGGGCTGCGCGATGCTAGGGCGGTGGTCAGTTTGAGGTAGTTGCCGGCGAACAGCTCGTAAATTTCGAGGCCCCCTTCCGGGAGGTATTGCTCAAACCCTTGCGCAAATACTGGATAAATTTGCGCAAGCAAGGGGTCGACGAACTCAATTCTGGGTCCTACCATTGTAGGGATCCAGTCCATCTCGGGTACCTGCACACGGTCCCACCAGACGGCGTGAATGCTCGCCAGAACCTCCACCGCGCTCGTCGCCTGCTTGATGTTCATGCCGGCTGTCTGGTCTACCATCTCGAGGTGGCTGAGGTCTTCCATAACAACGACGAAGTCCGCAGTGCCGGTTTTGATCTCAGCAAAATACACCTCCGGAACGCCGACTGTCGCATCCTGTACCAACTCGTTATAAAAACGCACCTCGGCTTCGAACATTCCCAGGTCAACGCCCTGGGTTCGATTTTCTTCGAATGATGAAGGTAACTTTACGACGACGCTGTCCGGTTGCCCGATAGTCGCCTGGCTGTATTTGAGTTCAACCCGAAAGATGTCACCCATCAGCCCGACGCCCTGGCCAATTTGCCTTGGCTGCGCCCTAATAACTTCCGCGCCCAGAATTTCACTCAACCAGTTGGTAGAGACTTCATTGATATTTTTTGGGATCACGGGCTTACTCCTCTTGAGTAGAGAGACTACATCATGTTTTCCCGCAAGCAGCAATATATCCTTCGGGTGATCTCCTTTAGTATGGGGTTTTGGTCACATAGTGGAAAAACGACAATGTTTGATTTCAAAGAAAAAGTAGTCCTGATTACGGGTGCAAGTTATGGGCTGGGTGAACATTTCGCCTATGATTTCGCCAGAGCAGGAGCTGACCTGATTCTAACCGCGAGAAGTGTTCAACAGCTGGAGGAGGTCGGTGCGCGGTGTCGGGAAATGGGAAGTCGTGTTGCTGTTATTCCTGGTGACGTGTCAGTCGAGGCTGACGTAAAAAATGTAATTTCTTCCGGCATAGAGGCGTTGGGAAAAATTGATGTTCTTATTAATAATGCGGGGATTGCTGATGCCAGGGGTGTCGCAGCAGAGCAGTTTGACTCCGAAACGTTTAATCGGATTCTTGGCGTAGACCTGGTCGGGGCTTTTTACTATGCGCGGGATTGTGGCCGGCATATGTTAGAGCGAGGTTCAGGCTCTATCGTTAATATCTGTTCGATTATGGCGAGTGGCGGTAATGAGAATAATGTCATTGGATATACAGCAGCCAAGGGTGGGTTACTGAACATGACGATCCAAATGGGCGTCGAGTGGGCTGATCGTGGCGTGCGGGTTAATTCCGTTTCACCGGGTTTTATTGTGACAGAGATGACGCGTCCTATGCTGGAAGCTATGGGTATTGATAAATGGATTTCCAGCCGCACGCCGATGCGGCGTGTTGGAGAAGCGCAGGAAGTCACAAACGCTGTTATGTTTCTGGCATCGGACCTCGCCAGCTATATTACCGGTGTAGACCTGCTGGTAGATGGCGGGACCAATGCCAGTAACGGAACCTTTCAGATTCCGCCGATCCATCATGAATGGAATACAGACACACCCATGGTGCCAACCGGCTATGTTCCTGTGCAACCGAGGCCTGATTGGTACCAGGCGTTGGAGGCCGGTGTGCCGGGCGTTCACTATCCGATACCCAGTGAAGATGAAAACAGCTAATTGCTCAGTAGTAGGTTTCTCATGAACGATTTTATCGTTGTTGGTGCAGGTTCTGCGGGCTGCGTGATGGCGCGCCGTTTATCAGAACATGGCAACGTCACCCTGATTGAGGCAGGCCCGTCTGATCACAGTTGGGATTACCGATTACATATGCCGGCGGCGTTGTCGCAGGTTCTGTCATCGAAGTGGTACAACTGGCACTACGAGAGCGAGCCTGAGCCCTGTCTTGATAACCGAAAATTGTACTGTCCTCGTGGGAAAGTGATGGGCGGTTCATCTTCAGTCAACGGCATGATTTTTGTCAGGGGTAACAGGGGCGACTTCGATCGCTGGTCCAGCGAATATGGACTATCAGGCTGGGATTATGAATCCTGTTTGCCGTACTTCAGAAAGTCCGAAACCGCGCTTGGTTTGCCAGAAGCGTCGTTAGATCCAAACTTTCGAGGCTCCGATGGGCCCTTGAAAGTTTCCCGTGGTGAACTCGAAACACCGCTATTTCAAGCCTGGCTTGATGCGGCGGGTGAGGCCGGTTACTCAGCGACAGCTGACTTCAATGGCCAGACTCAAGAGGGGGCTGGGCGTTTCGATCGTACAATATTTAAAGGTGAGCGACAGAACATCGCCAAAGCTTATCTGCGGTCGCCTCAGCCGTTGGGTTCTCTGAAAGTTATCCGGAGAGCGACTGTGACTAGAGTGGTCACCGAAAACGGTCGTGCGACGGGCGTGGAGTATCTTCAGGGTGGCAAACAGCATAAATGTACTGCGGGTCAGGTCATCCTGTGCGGTGGAGCAGTTAATACTCCGCACTTGTTAATGCTGTCAGGCATTGGCGATGCATCGGGGCTTAAGTCTCATGGTATTCCCGTCATCAGTCACTCGCCTGGTGTTGGCCAGAACCTGATGGACCATCTTGAAATATATGTGCAGTACGCGTGTAACAGGCCAGTGTCGTTGTACCCAAAGACGCGTTGGTTCAACATGCCTGCGGTTGGTCTGCAGTGGCTTTTGGCGCGCAAGGGCGCAGGCGCTACTAATCATTTTGAGGCTGGCGCGTTTCTGCGCAGCAGTGCTAGTGTGCCGTATCCTGACCTTCAGTTTCATTTCCTGCCGATTGCAATGGATTACGACGGTAAAGATCAGTACGAGGGTCATGGCTTTCAGGTTCATGTGGGCCCAATGAAGCCGACCAGTCGTGGTGAAGTCACTTTGTGTTCGTCGAACCCGTTGGAGGCGCCCCGAATCCAGTTTAACTACAATGCTACAGAGGCAGATCGGTCTGTCATGCGATCGGGCATTAGGATGGCGGACGATATTGTCTCTCAATCCGCGTTCGATGATTATCGTGGTACTCGCCTTCGACCCACTGTTGATATTGATTCGGATGACCATCTGGACCGATTCGTCAGGGAGTTTGGAGAAAGTGCTTATCATCCCAGTGGAACCTGTCGCATGGGTGTTGATGACGGGGCTGTGGTCGATGCCGCAGGGTTAGTGCGAGGTGTCTCGGGTCTAAGGGTTGTTGATGCCTCGATCATGCCTGAAATAACGAACGGCAACCTGAATGCACCGGTAGTGATGATGGCGGAAAAAATTAGCGATTCAATGCTGAACTAGCTAGCCTCGCTTTATCTCTATTGTTTCGATGCCGCCACCATAGGGCCCGCGCTGAGAGCGAAGGTGCCAGTTTCCCCGCCGATAACTAACATGAATCCTGCAACAGTCTGTACCCGGAGTTACTACCCTGAGATACTGCGATCAGGTTCATATGACCCTTTGATCAAACCAAGGAAGTTGAAATGATTGATTTTGAAATACCAGAAGACGCCAGGGTAGTCCGCAATAAAGTTCGGAAATTCGTGCAGGAGGAGTGCCATCCTGCGGAAGAGGTCTGTACCGCGGATAATTTTGAAGAGATATTGGCCGGTTTGCGGACGAAATCCCGCGAGCAGGGATTGTGGTGCCCGTTTGTTCCAGTTGAACACGGTGGTATGGGGCTGGGCCCGCTTGCGAATGCATTGGTTCAGATGGAGCTGGGTGAAAGTTTTCTCGGCGCCCTGTCCATGAACACCCAGGGCCCTGATGATGCAACGATGCTAACCTTGCTTGAGCACGGAACCGAGCATCAGCGTGAAACTTATCTGAAACCTCTCCTTAACGGTGAGAAGCGTATTTGCTACTCCATGACCGAAAAGGCAGCTGGAGCAGATGCGACGGGTATGCAAACAACAGCTGAACTCGATGGTGACGAATGGGTGCTGAACGGTGAAAAATGGTTCAGTTCTTCAGCCAACGTGGCGGACATCGCCGTGGTCATGGCGAAGACCGATCCGGATGCGCCGCGACACGAGCAGTACAGTACTTTTATTGTTGAATTACCCAACCCGGGCTATCAGATTGTACGCGACATCGAGACGATGCAGCCACACACTGACCTGGGGTTAAAACTTGGCGGTTCTCACTCTGAAATTAATATCGAGAACCTTCGTGTTCCACGAGAAAATATCCTGGGTGGGCGTGGTCAGGGTTTTAACATGGGGCAGCATCGGCTGGCTTATGGTCGCCTGCGCCATGGTATGCACAATGTTGCTATGGCACAGCGTGCGCTGGACCTTGCTGCCAAACACATCACGAGCCGTGAAACTTTCGGTAAGAGACTTGCAGACCGCCAGGGAGTTCGTTGGATGATGGCTGACTGCGCGGCTGAAATTTACAAAGCTCGGCTAATGCTACTTCATATTGCCTACAAGGCAGAGAAGGGTATGGACCTGAAACAGGAAAATGGTATTGCGAAGGTGTTCCTGGCGAACATGGTCCATCAGGTTGTGGACACGGCATTGCAGTTGCACGGCGCCCTAGGTTATAGCCACGATACACCTCTTGCTCGCTGGTACACTGGAATCCGCTCCCAGAGGCTAGTTGACGGGCCGGATGAAGTTCATCGATGGCGTACAGGCGCGAACGTGATCAAGGCATACGAAAAGTATGGAACCACAGCATCAGCCTGTGGCGGCGAATTGTTCGATTGATTTTTTGTGTCTCTTTGGCAATGACATCGGCAGTGCTACTGCCGATGTCATTCGCCCGAGGGTGCGATGTTCATCGTTCTTTTTTCGGTTCCCTGGGACAGTCTGGTATTCCTGGTCTTTAATTTAGTTCTGGGGAAAGTAGAGTCGTGCAATTTCAGCCATCGTACGAATAGCGTTTGGCGATGCGATCGACTGGACCAATCAAGGCGCCGCTGTCGACGAACTCATCGGGTACGGCCGCGATAGCTTCTTCCTTTCTTTTCGCCAGGTAGAGCTCCTGGATGCGGTCCGCAGCCTCTCCAAACCCTCGCCTGACCATCATTTCCTTGTGGAAATTTATGCTCTTGTGTCCCATGCCGCCCATGTAGAGAGCGATACCGGGCTTCAACTTGTCGAGGGCACCATTCACGTCATCGGTTACCTTGACCTGAGTACCCGCCTGTTTCTCGAATTGTTCCGGCTTCTTGTTGCCCCTTTTAATACCCTGGTCAATCCAGTCGCTATAAATCCCCGTTGTTTCTGGTACGAAACCCAGTGGCAGCCATCCGTCTGCAATTTCAGCGGTCATTCGAACAGTGCTTTCCATCCCTGTTCCGAGAAAGATTGGAATATTCGGGTTCATGTGCAGGATGGACTTGAGGGGCTTGCCGATACCAAGTGAACCATCTCCTGTGAACGGTAAAGAGATTCCCTGCCGTCTTGGGTAACGGGTTCTTCCCGGGCCCAGATTTTTTTCATAATGGTGATGTAGTCCTTAATTCGATAATAAGGTTTGCCCCAAGGCTGGCCATACCATCCTTCTACGATTTGTGGCCCTGATACACCAATGCCACAGATAACCCTGTTTCCGCCTGCCAGTTGATCGAGAGTGGCCATCGCCATTGCTGCATTGGCAGGGGTCCGTCCAGCCAACTGGGGTACAGCGGTGCCTAGCCTGATCCTGTCTGTATGAGCGGCGATGTACGCGCGTGGTGTGATTGCGTCGGAGCCGCAGGCCTCGGCAGTCCAGACGGAGTCATAACCTAGCTGTTCTGCCAGCTTCACGTCTTAAAGGGGAGTACGTAGTTCGGCGCCGGATTACCCCAGCATCAATCCAAGTTTCATTGTCTTGTCCTTATCGTTTGGGGTGCATATTCGCGCAGATATTAGGCTATTTTGCATCGTAGCATCTGTAGTAATTGGCCGTGCTACGATAAGAGCTTGATCGATTTCCTAGGGGGTTAAAAGTTGAAGATTGGAATTAATGGTACGGGTTTAGTGCAGAAGGCATCCATCGAAGCCATAAAAGTGGATGCGGATAAAGCCGCCAAGGATGGATTCAAAAGTTACTGGCTGGCGGAGCATCCAACGGGTGGGTTTGATGCTTTGACTGTACTGGCGGTCATCGCATCCTCTGTACCAGATATTGAGATGGGCACGGCGGTCGTGCCCACTTTCCCAAGGCACCCGATGGCACTTGCGGGGCAAGCACTCACCTCCCAGACGGCGCTTCAGGGCCGACTATGTCTTGGGATTGGCCTTTCTCACGAGATCATGATGGCGCAGTTGGGCATCGGGTTTGAAAAGCCGATTCGCCATCTTCGCGATTACCTGTCCATTTTGATGCCGTTGCTTGAAGATGGGCGGGTTTCATACGTGGGCGAGACTCTTTCCTGCGAAGCGCAGGTATTTCGTCCCGCGGAACCAGCCCCAGGTGTCGTCGTGGCGGCGCTAGGGCCCCAGGCACTTCGGGTCGCAGGTTCGCGAACAGATGGAACGACGCTGGCATGGGTCGGCCCCAAAACGATCGCAGGACATATTGTCCCTTGCCTTACAGAGGCTGCCAGCAAAGCTAACCGAAAGACCCCTCGGGTCATCTCGACGTTGCCGGTAGTTGTTACCAAACAGGCTGGTGCAATCAGGGAACGAATCAGCAAGACACTTACGATGTATGGCGAACTGCCCTCGTATAAGGCGATGTTCAAGAGAGAGGGCGTTAGTGGCCCAGCGGATCTTGCGATTGCCGGAAGTGAGTCCGAAGTTGAAGATGCATTGATGGCATTGAAGGAAGCCGGGGTCACGGACTTCGCTGCGTCGGTTTATGCAACGAACCCGAAAGAGAATGAACAAACCAGGGGTTTGTTGATCAGTTTGCAAGACTCCTGATAAGGCGCGCTACTCTGGTGAGGCGTGGATCGGGTCAATCCAGTGTAGGCCTTCCGGATCTTCAATAACGGGTATGTCCAGGTTTACCACCACGGCGTCCTGGTCACTTCGAACCAGAACGCATCGAAGTGATTCGTTTTCGCAGGCGTTAATCTCTTGGTGGGGTACATAGGGCGGTACGAAAATAAAATCCCCAGGGCCTGCTTCGCAAACATATTCTAGCTGTTCACCCCAGCGCATTCGCGCTCGTCCGCTGATGACATAGATAATGCTTTCCAGGGCGCCATGATGATGGGCTCCGGTTTTGGCGTCTGCATGAATTTCGACGGTGCCGGCCCATAACTTGTTTGCGCCGGCGGTTGCGTAGTTGATGGCGGCTGCGCGGTTCATTCCCGGAGTCTGGAGTGTGTTGCTGTCAAGATGATCTCCCGAGATGACCTTGATACCGTTGTTCTTCCAATCAGGTGCTTCGACCATTCCTGGTAACCGTTAGATGAGCGATATAGATCATATTACATTATAAAGAAACTGCAGGACGAGCTCGAAGCGTTGCAAACACCCTGTAATCTTTGATGTAGCATATGGCGACGCTATTAGCCGGCCTGTGCAAACGTCGATAGGACTCTGCGTGGAGATTTTCTGGAATCGGCAAATTTGGCAACGTCCCTTGCAATGGCGGTTTCGCCTTCTGGGGTGTTAAAAAAACGGTTTCTTAAGTCGTCCTCATTCTTGAAACAACAAAGTGCAAATCCGTTCCACACTGGTCCGTTGAACCGTTGAAGGACGCTAAGCTGGTAGTAATGAGTCATCGCGGTGTGAACTTCCAGTGCCAGCGGGGCGTGTTTGTCACGCCAGTGCCGGTCGGATTCTCGAGCGCCGAGATCAGCATTGGCGATCATCGTAAATATACCAACACTGCCGGGCTGGTTTTCCTTTGTTAGTTGAAGCAGGGGCGTGTTTTTTATGGGTCGTTCACAGACCAGGTAGCTCCCTGCATCTGCGTCACCTACAAACAAATCCAGTTCATCGGTCACTGCTAAAACCAGGGATGCGAATGGCAGGTGGTTTGTTTCGGCAGAAGTTGCTGCCAGGTTGATACCACCAGTACGGACCGCGGTTTCGGCTGCCTTTTCTCGATCTGAGTAGGCGCCTGCGAGCATCAAGGAACTCATTGTACCTCCTGATTGATAGCGTGATAATCCACCTACCAATATAGTACAAGAGGTTCCCGGAACCTAGCGCTGAGCACCAAGCGCCTTAGCCTGCTGCTGATACCGACCCCGCCAGCAGGTTCGGTATACTTTCAGGCCTACCCGGAAGGGAAAAACCAGCTCCGGGAGTTGCCTCTCGATGGTGTTAAGCAAACACACGGCTGTATCAAATGGCAAGTTAGGGTAAATTAACCCTATACCAACTCGACCGAGCCTCGGGGCGCAGAAAAGCGAGTGGTAGGCACCTAAGCCGAGGGTCGTAGCGTAAAGGACATTAGTAGCGAGCTTGTGTAGGCTATCCACCGGATTGTTAACCCGGTCAGGCCGTCTGGATACTTCCCTGGGAAAAAGAACGGTATTAGATTTTGCGGGCGCGAAACGAACGGCCTTTGATCTTCCCGTCGTTTAGAACAGCAAGGGCCTGTTTTGATGACGTCCGCTTGATGGCGACGTACGCCGAACTGTCGAAGATGCTGATTTTTCCGACAGCGCTCCCCTCGATACCATTTTCCCCGGTCAGTGCGCCTAACAGGTCGCCAGGTCTGATTTTTTGTTTTTTCCCGCCGTCTATTTGCAATGTCGCCATAGGTGGTTGCGCTGGCCGGAAGCCGGGGTCCAATGGGTCGATGACGGTGCGTTCCAGAGACTGCTCCAAAACGGCCTCCAGGAGCTCGATTTTGTATTTTTCACTCTCATGAAACAACGAGCAGGCCAGGCCGGTGTTCCCCGCGCGCCCGGTACGACCTATTCTATGTGTGTGGACCTCAGGATCTCGTGATAAATGATAGTTCACGACGAGGTCAAGGGAGTCAATATCCAGGCCTCTGGCAGCGACATCGGTAGCTACCAGGATGGAAAGACTTTTATTGGCGAATTGGACGAGCCTGTTATCACGGTCTCTCTGCTCCAAGTCACCGTGAATAGCGCGTGAACTGAAGCCCAGATTTCTGAGTTCAAGTGAGACGTCTTCTGTTAGTTGTTTTGTATTGCAGAACACGAGCGCGGAGTTGGGCTTGTATTTCTGCAGTAGGCTCACCAGTCCTTCTGTTCGCTTTGATTTGTCGGTGATTTGGCACAGAAGCTGTTGGATGGTGTTTGCGTCATGCTGATCGGGCGCTTCAAGTCGTCGTGGGTTGACCATAACTTTTGCCGCGAGTTCGTCAATGTTATGGGGGTAGGTCGCGCTAAACAACATGTTCTGTCTTTTGGCGGGCAGATACCGAACGATCTCGGCGATCGACTCCCCGAAACCCATATCTAACATTCTGTCCGCTTCATCGAGAACAAAGGTGTCTAAATTTTCCAACGAGAGGTTTTGTTTTCTAAGGTGTTCTTCGGTTCTGCCTGGCGTTCCAACGACAATATGCGCGCCGTGTTCCAGAGAACCTTTCTGGGGTCCAAATGCGACGCCACCACACAATGTCAGTACTTTGATGTTGTGAATTTTTCGACCAAGCGTTCTGATTTCTTTTGCGACCTGATCAGCTAGTTCTCGCGTTGGGCACAATATTAGGCACTGGACCCTGAACTCTTTCACATCGAGTTTGTTCAGTATTCCCAGGCCGAAGGCAGCGGTTTTTCCTGAACCCGTCTTCGCCTGTGCAATCACGTCCTGGCCGTCAAGTATTTTAGGCAACGATAATGCCTGGATAGGGGTCATGGAGTGAAAGCCGAGGTCGTCCAGGTTAGATAGCAGCTCGGCATGCAGCTCCAGGTTTTTAAAGCCCGCTTTCTTAGCGTCGGGGTTGCTGGGATCAGAATTGTTCAATAGTTGGCCTCAAAGGCGTTGGTTATTGTTAGCGCACGAATCCAATGATCGCGACGAAATGTGCAATGGCGCCTATCAAGACGAAAAAATGCCACACTCCGTGTGCGTGTTTGAGTCGATTTAGTTTATCAGCTATGTAGAAAATGACGCCCGAGGTATAGGCCAGACCGCCTAGCACCACCCACGAAAAGCCAACAGCACCCAGAGCGATTTTTAGCGCGGCAAGATCAAGTGAGCATGCCCACCCCATACCAAGATAAATGAGAACCTGAATAATCTTTATCGCACGGCCTTTTAGGAAAACCTCGGATAAAATGCCGACAACGGCGAGTGACCAGACAAGCCCCAGAATTAGCCTGCCGTTCATAGTGTCCAGACTAACGATCATAAACGGTGTATAGCTGCCTGCGATCAGGATGTAGATGGCGACGTGGTCAAACAGTTTGAACAGTGCTTTGAGCTTTGGCGGATGAAAGCTGTGGTAGAGCGTAGACATGGTGAAAAGCAACACGAGCGTTACACCATAGACGGTAAATGAAGCGAGTAAAACAGCGTCACCGGATTGAACGGCGACTGCTAGCAAGGCTCCAAGGCCTATCAGAGCCAGAAGCGCCCCCAGGAGGTGGCTGATGCTATTGAGTCGTTCGCCGTAGTAGATGATAGTGCTCGAATGCGAGTGGGGGTCAATCTTACCGGTTTATTCTGGAAACATCGTGATCTCATCGGGGTGATTGAGACGGATGCCTTTTTGCCGGCGACATACTGGCATAATAGATTTTATAGATGGTGGAGCAGCGTGTGAATTACGAAGAAGTGGTTATGGGACGTCGAAGTATTATAGGCTGCCTGCCTGATCCTGCGTCGAAATCTCTTATCAAGGAAGTGTTGGGAATGACCATTCGAGCGCCTTCTTCACTGAATATACAACCTTGGAATTTCTGCGTTGTTTCAGGTGAACCTTTGGATCGAATTCGGGAAGGTAATACCGAGCGAAACCTTGCCGCCGTGCCAGATTCTCGGGAGTTCCGTGAGCATGGGGCGTATGAGGGCGCGCACCGGGAAAGACAGATAGGGATAGCAGTGCAGCTTTTTGAGTCGATAGGTTTTCCGGACGATAGCTTTCCCGCCAACGCAGTTGTGTCACAGTGAAAGTCCTTAGAGGATGCAGCAGTGTTTGTTGGCTTCGAAGATTGATGCATGCTGGAAACTGAGCTGTCGGCGCCGGTAAAAGCCTATCTGGAATCCCATGGATACCAGGTTAACTGCGAAGTTAAAGACTGTGACATCGTAGCGACGAGAGGTGATGATCTGATAATCGTTGAGCTCAAGATGAGCGTGAATCTCACGCTTTTAGTGCAAGCCACCAAGCGTCAGTCTATTTCTGACAGTGTCTACGTTGCTGTGCCCGCGCCGACAAAAAGAAACCGTCAGTGGCGAGGTACGCTCACAGTACTGAAAAGGTTGGAGGTAGGTCTGTTGCTGGTAGAGGAAGGTGCAATGGGTATGGTGGTCAGCAAGCAATTTGACCCCATACCTTATCAGCGAAAGAAAAACACTCGGAGCAGGCGAGCGTTGTTGACAGAAGTTGCCGATAGAAGTGGAGACTACAATGTGGGTGGCAGTACTAAAACGACGCTGATGACCGCCTACCGGGAAAATGCGATCCTTATTGCCTGCTGCCTTTCGAAGCTTGGGCCGTCAAGCCCGAAAAGTTTGAGAAACCTTGGTACAGGGGATAAGACCACCAGCATATTGAGTGCGAATCACTATGGCTGGTTTCAACGGGTTGAAAAGGGAGTCTACGAGTTAACTGACCAGGGCGATTTTGAGTCACGTTCGTTCAAACAAATATATAAACAGGCAGAGGCTTACTTCGAAGCTCATCACTAGCAAGACAGAGGCTTGCATCGGATTTTACCGGCGCTTGATAACACCGGCTCGGTGTTTCTTGATCAAGATCAATCGAGATGCAACACTCTTTCGTATCTTGCAGTCAACGACAGAAAGTCAGGGCTCGTTCAGTACTTTACCCTTTGATTCTCGATTTAGATTGATTTTTGTGATATTGAAACTATACTCGCGGCCCCACAGATACTGCTTCTGGTATCTGGTTCCCCGAGGTCCACATGTCAAAGCCCGAACCGGTTTCAAGCTTTCAGTCGCTTGGATTGCCGCCTGAATTGATTCAGGCGCTTGAAGACGTCGGTTATGAAACACCCACTCCTATCCAGCTTGGGACCATTCCGCCGTTGCTGGAGGGCAGGGACCTGCTCGGTCACGCACCCACGGGTACTGGTAAAACTGCGGCTTTTGCTTTGCCGCTGCTGGCGAATATCGACCTTGATCGTCGTTACCAGCAGGTATTGGTGCTAACACCAACAAGGGAGTTGGCTATTCAGGTAGCCGAGGCATTTCAACGCTATGCCAACCACCTAAAAGACTTCCACGTGCTGCCGGTTTACGGTGGGCAGGAATATTCCGGGCAGATTCGAGCACTTCGCCGTGGCGTCCATGTGGTGGTGGGTACTCCCGGTAGAGTGATGGACCATATCCGGAAAGGCACCATGAAACTCGACAAGTTGCGGGCGCTGGTGCTGGATGAGGCTGATGAGATGCTTCGTATGGGTTTTATTGATGATGTTGAATGGATCATGGAACAGACCCCGGAGAATCGCCAGATTGCGCTTTTTTCAGCAACCATGCCGAAGCAAATTCAGAAGATAACCAAAAGGTACCTGAAGGATCCTCTCAATATAGCGATTAAAGCTAAAACGGCGACGGCCGAGTCCATCAGTCAGCGTTACTGGCTGGTCAGCAATTTACATAAACTGGATGCATTGACCCGAATTCTGGAAGTCGAGCCATTCGATGCTGTGTTGCTTTTCGTCCGGACTAAAATTGCGACTACTGAACTTGCTGAACGACTGGCCGCAAGAGGTTACGCCGCCGAAGCGCTCAATGGCGACATGCCTCAAAAAAACCGTGAACAAATGGTCGCGCGACTGAAGAAAGGCGGCATCGATATTTTGGTGGCGACGGATGTCGCTGCCCGAGGGCTGGATGTTGACCGGATTAGTCACGTTATTAATTACGATATCCCCTACGATGCTGAAGCATACATTCATCGCATCGGCCGAACCGGCAGGGCAGGAAGGAAGGGTGAAGCAATTCTTTTTGTTGCCCCAAGGGAAAAGCGAATGCTGGCCGCCATTGAAAAGGCAGCTCGTCAGAAAATAGAAGCGATGACCTTGCCAAGTACAGAGATGGTGAACAGCCAGAGAATCTCACGGTTCAAACAGACCATTACGGACACACTTGCGGGTGGCTCGCTTGAATTTATGCAGGGCATTCTTGAATCCTACGAGCAGGAACATGATGTATCACCGATCGAGATTGCAGCCGCGTTAGCGAAACTTTCTATGGGTGAAAAATCACTCCTTTTGGAGCCAGAAAAGAAAGCGCCCCGGGAGAGGAAAAGTGACTCTGGGAAAAGCGAGACGCTGTTTAGACGAGAAAGAAAAGGAAAGGCTCGACCGGAAAAGAAGCTTGCAGAGGGCATGGAACGCTTCCGTATCGAGGTCGGTCATGACCATGAAGTGCAACCGGGGAATATTGTTGGCGCCATTTCTAACGAGGCGGGGCTTGATGCAGAGCATATTGGACATATTGATATCAGGGATAAATTCAGTTTTATCGAACTTCCCGAAGGTATGCCCAAGGCCGTGTTCAATGACCTGCAGAAAGTTTGGATCGGAGGCCAGAAGCTGAAAATTTCCAGGCTTGCTGTCAGCGACGATGGCAAGACATCTTTCCGGAAGGCGGCATCAGACGAGAAGACTCCAGTAAAAAAGTCGAGGAAGCCAGCCGCAGGTGAGAAGAAGAGAAAGAAGAAGTCCAATAGTGGTGATAAAGACAAGAAGCGCAAACCGCGAAAGAAATCTTCGGTGAAAAATGACTCGGCAATTTGAAAGTGCTGAAAAACAGCGTTGTTTCACCTTCCGCAACATTTTATAGTGCGGACCGAAAAGCTCAGGTTATCATTAATTTATCTAATATAGAGCAGGAATCAGCGTGATCAGCACAGCAAACGTTACCATTCAGTTTGGCTCCAAACCCTTGTTTGAAAACATTTCCGTCAAGTTCACTGCGGGCAACCGATATGGGCTGATTGGCGCCAATGGTTGCGGTAAGTCTACCTTCATGAAGATCCTGAGCGGCGCTCTCGAACCTACTTCTGGCAATGTGACTATTAATCAAAGTCTGCGTGTGGGTGAACTAAGCCAGGACCAGTTCGCTTATGAGGAATTCAGCGTCGTTGATACTGTCATTATGGGCGATAAAAAACTGGCTGAGGTCAAGCGGGAGCGGGATCGAATCTATGCTTTGCCGGAAATGTCGGAAGAAGATGGCATTAAGGTGGCTGATCTTGAAGTCCAGTTTGCGGAAATGGATGGTTACAGTGCGGAAAGTCGTGCCTGCGAGATTCTGGCAGGGGCCAGGATTGACGAAGCGCTGCACTATGGCCTGATGAGTGAAGTAGCGCCAGGCTGGAAACTCCGAGTGTTGCTGGCGCAAGCGCTGTTTTCCGATCCGGACATACTGTTGCTTGATGAGCCAACTAATAACCTCGATATCCATACGATCCGCTGGCTCGAAGATACGTTAAACGAACGTAAGAGCACAATGGTGATCGTCTCTCACGATCGACATTTCCTGAATGCTGTTTGTACCCACATGGCAGATATCGATTATGGGACTCTTAAAGTCTACCCGGGTAACTATGATGACTTCATGATTGCATCTACCCACGCAAGAGAAAGAGTACAGTCGGAAAATGCCAAGAAGAAAGCCCAGATACTGGAGCTTAAGCACTTTGTCAGCAGGTTTTCTGCTAATGCATCCAAGGCGAGGCAGGCGACTTCCAGGGCTCGGCAAATTGAGAAAATAGAACTTACGGATATTAAACCTTCGAGCCGAGTGAGCCCTTACATCCGTTTCGAGCAGGATACCAAGCTTCACCGGTTGTCGCTGACACTGGAAGGTCTTGGCCACAGCTTTGATGATGAAACCCTGTTTACAGATGGAAACATGATTATCGAAGCCGGCGCCCGCGTCGCCATCATTGGGGAGAACGGTGTTGGTAAGTCAACTTTCCTGAAGTGCCTGATGAACGATCTGAAGGCAGAAACTGGTTTAATCAAATGGGCGGAGAACGCTTCCCTTGGTTACTGCCCTCAGGATACGAGTGCTGAATTTGAATCAGAGCTCAATCTTTTTGACTGGATGAGCCAGTGGCGCGACGAAAGCCACGATGACCAGATTGTCCGGGCAACACTTGGGCGATTATTATTTTCCTCTGAAGATTTCAAAAAATCAGTCAACGTCTGTTCTGGTGGCGAAAAAAACCGCCTGTTGTTCGGCAAGTTGATCATGTCTTTACCTAACGTCATGTTGCTGGACGAGCCAACGAACCATCTTGATATGGAGGCGATTGAGGCGCTCAACCTGGCGCTTGAGCATTACGAGGGCACTTTGATTTTTGTAAGTCATGATCGGGAGTTTGTTTCTTCGCTGGCAACCAGAATCGTCGAGATAAGAGACCAGCAACTTAATGACTTTCATGGGACCTATGAAGAGTACCTGCTAAAGCAGGCGCAACAGAGTCGAGTTGCTCGATAAACCTGGCGTCAGGGTCTCTAAATTTCCAGCAGTCGAAGTTCGGCTACCACAGCAAGGTGATCGGACAAGGTGTCTGATAATATTGCATGGCTGACGATTTCGATGTCATTTGAAACCAGCACCCAATCCAATCTTTTTTGTAGTTTTGGAAAAGTGACTATCTCAGCGTGTGGTTCCCATGTAGACACCCCTAGCGCCTCTTCCAATAGAGGTATGAACTGGTTGTCACCGCCGTAGTCACTGTTCAAATCACCCATGATGATGCGTGGATTGCTTCTATCTTCTAGTGCGGCAATAAGTTTCTTCGCTTCCTTGAGTCGTTGGTTGTGCGTTAGGAAGTCGAAGTGAACCGAAACGATGTCGACGTCGATGTTGTTTGACTCGGGCCAACGTGCAGTTGAAACCACAAAGCCCTTCCTGGGTCTTGCAAACGGTCGGTCAAACTTTACGCTCGTAGTTTCTTTCATCGATAGTCGTGATACGAGCGCTGTACCATATTCAAGGTTGTCTCCCTCGATATGTGCGCCTGAAAAATGGTGTGGGTAATTCGCTTGCTCCGCGAGGAATTCAGTATGATTGAATCGGCCATTCCAAAATGAGTTTTTGTCTATTTCCTGGAATGCGACTACGTGCGGCTCTTCACGCCGCAGCACATTAACAATTTTCCAGAGATTGAGCGTTGCCTGGTCTTCGCTCTGAAATAACTGGGACGGACCATCAGAACGCGCATGGGCAACATTGAGCGTCATGACTTTTAGTAGTGCGGGTTCCCCGGCCAGGACGTTGGTCGAGGCGAATAACAGGAGCAGAATAAAAGAGCTCATGATTGCCGGCTAAGCTTGGTCACTTTCCTGTGCATCCATTCTGCAGAAGACATTACCTGGTCGTCGCAATGAACCAGGTATTGCTTGCCTGTGAAGAGGCTTTTGGTCGCGGTCAGCTCGATGAATGAACCGATTGAATCTATATCTTGCTCATAGTGGGCATACTTTCGATTGATATGCTTAACGCCCTCCCTGGAGCTGTGGGTTTTACCATTTCTCACAAAAGAGCAATTAGATTCTGATACCAGATTCAGCAACTGCTGAATCTGGTGATTCAACTGATTGGAAGCGTAGGCGGGTGTGCTAATGCCTAAAAGCACTACAAACAGGAGTTTCGGAATCATTTCTAATGTCTGGGGATTGTCTTCGTGATGGATTCGATGCTGAATATCATAGAAAGTTCAATATGAGAGGCTAGGAAAGTTTGTTGAGGTTGGCGGTATAGTGGTGAACCGAGCATTATTGGTAAAGCTTGGGATGCTTGTTCCAAGCGCCTCCGGATGGAGGCCATTCGCATTTATAATGTAAAAAATAAAGCGACTGAAAGAAGCAACTAAACAAAGCGGTTATACAACAATTAAAGGAATACCTGTGCCAGAGACTGGAAAGATAGAAATCAGCACGAATGAAAATGTCGACTCCGTTAGCGTCGAGCCTATAAAAAATCGTTGGTATGCATTAGCAGTTTTGGTTCTTGTCTTCACCTCCAGTCATGTTGATCGTCAAATCATGGGGATTCTACTCGAGCCAATTAAAAATGACCTGGGCGCCAGTGATACGCAGATGGGGTTTTTAATCGGACTGACCTTTGCCTTGTTCTACGCAACGTTAGGCATGCCTATCGCCATGTTGGCTGATCGCGGCAACCGACGAAACATTATTACCTGGGCAATTACTATTTGGAGCTTTATGACCATTGCCTGTGGCTATGCTCAGTCATTTGCGCAGCTGGCTTTCGCGCGAATAGGCGTTGGCATCGGTGAAGCAGGTTCAAGCCCGCCATCACATTCAATGATCTCAGACCTGTTCCCGCTAAAGGAACGTGGCACCGCCATGGGGATCTACGCCATGGGTGTAAATATCGGGCTGCTAATTGCGTATCTTGCCGGCGGTTGGTTGAGCGAGCATTTAGGTTGGCGGACAACCTTCATTATCGTCGGTGTGCCTGGCCTGCTGATCGCACTAATCATTAGGTTCACAGTAAAGGAACCTGTACGTGGTGCCTCTGACAACATAAAAAAAGTTGCTATAGCACCGCCTTTCAAAGTGGTTGCAAAATACATGTGGTCGACGAAGTCAGCACGCCACGTTGTCTTTGGTAGCGCATTGGCGGGATTCGTTGGCTACGGCATGGTGCTTTGGTTACCGGCATTTTTCGTTCGGTCACATGGCCTATCACAAACAGAAGTAGGATTTACGCTCGCCCTAATGTCAGGCGTTGTAGGCGGCACCGGAACGTTTTTGGCAGGGAAACTGGCGGATATACTTGGGCGGCGTGATCCGCGCTGGTTCACTTGGGTTGTTGCTATTGCGAAATTAGGTCTCGTACCCTTCATTGTGATGTTTTTCTTGATCGGTGATTTCACTTCTGCATTGGTAATCTACTTAGTGCCCGCTTTTTTTGGAGGATTCTACCTCGCACCAACTTTCGCTATGGTTCAATCTTTAGTAAAGCCCGAAATGCGTGCAGTCGCTGCGGCAATTTGTCTATTCTTGCTTAATATTATTGGACTCGGTCTTGGTCCTCAAGGTGTTGGAATTCTCAGCGACGTATTAAATGACGAATACGGGAAAGAGTCGCTACGCTATTCCTTGATGATTTTTTCGACGGTTAACATTTGGTGCGCTTTCCATTACTTTATGGCAGGAAAGACCCTGACCAGCGACATCAAGAAGGCTAGCGAATAACGCGCACCAACCACCCTGAAAATAACCTGCGTTTTGTTTGTCTGGCTCTATTTTGAAACCTTTACCAGATTCATTGAATTCTCTAGTGATCTGGTTTCAGGGGAAACCGGTGCCATCAGAAGGCCAGTCACTTCATCAACCAGATTGTTAGAAAATAATTCTGCGGCTTGGCCGCTAAAACCATTTTGTGTGGGAGTATGCAGACGGCACTAAAACCTGGATGAACAAGATATGTACCCTGCTAGAGGATCAGAAGTAGCCCAGGTCCAGGTAGGCTTGTCTAAGCCAGACTTGCCTTGAGTCTTCGCACTATCTCTTCGAGTGTGGAACGATGACAAGCGAAGTTTAGCCTCACGTGATCCGCGTTACCCATTTCTGCGCCATCTGATAGCGCTATGCCGTGTTCAAGGAATGTGCGGACCGGGTTCTCCAGACCCGAATTGGAAACATCAATCCACGCGAGGAAAGTGGCTTCTGCGTGTGTCATATTCAGCCCTTCTATATCGGCTATTTGTGCTTCGAGGTAATCGCGGTTATCTCGAAGATAGCTGATTGTCTGCAGCAGCCAGTCATCGCAGTCTTTAAAGGCTGTTAACGTTGCAGCGTAGGCTAATGCGCCAGGGTGTGTCGCAACACCATAAGCCTTGTTTTGAAAAGCTGAACGTATCTCTGGGTCTGGGATAATAGCGAGAGACAATCCTCCTATCGCCGGGAGGTTAAAAGCTTTGGATGCGGAAATCAGCGTGATCGATTTCTTTTCTACCTCGGGGTGCAGGGAAGCGATTGGGATGTGCTGCTTGTCAGGGTCAAGGACCAGGTCAGCATGGATTTCATCTGAACAGATCATTGTCCCGTTGCGCAGGCATAAGTCTGCTATCGTTTCCAGTTCCTGTTGATCAAGGACGCGCCCGACTGGATTGTGGGGATTACATAGCAGGAACGTTTTTGTTTTGGGTGAAATCGTCTGTCGCATTTGGTCAAAATCCATCTCCCATCGATGTTTGTTCACGTGGCAATCTATGGGTTGGAAAACCCGACCGGTAAGTTCGGCTGTTTCCAAAAAATAGCGATAATTTGGTCGCGCAGCCATCACAGCATCGCCGTTACCACCAAGGCAGTTTGAGGCGAAAAATAGTGAGGGTACGACACCTGGCTGCGGTACGAACCATTCGGGTTTTGTCCTCCAGCCATATTTTTTTTCCAGCCTTTGGATTACCACATCGAAGAACTGGTCCGGTGGCTCGCAGTAGCCAAATACGCGTTCATCAAGACGGTTTTTGATGGCGTTTATGATTTTGGCGGACGTTGGCAGGTCCATATCAGCAATCCAGGCGCCGATAACGTCATGTTCTGTGCTCGAAAAACGAGCCCATTTAGTGCTGTCAGAAGCACGTCTTTCTATTGGTGGATCAAACAACGTTGGGTTGGTTTTTTTTGGCACGACTTATTGCTCACTGGTGGTCTGGGGAAAGGCAGGAATTTCGTCGCCTATTTTTATTGGAATTTTGTAATCACGCCAATGGTAAATGCTAATAAACAGTGGGTAGCCAGGGGACTGACGCATTAGTGTTGAGCAACTTTTGTTGCGCTCGTAGAGTTTCCTGCCTCCGGAGGTGGCAAAAAAAACATGATGATCATCCCAGGTAAAATCAACCCCATGAAGACCCAGAAAGCCACATCGTAGGACTGTGTTGAATCAAAAACCCAACCCGAGAAAATAGAACCGAAACCACCAGCCATGATCACGAGGTTGACGTACCCGAGTACCCTGCCGAATGACAGGGTGCCGAACCTGGCGGAATATATGATTCCCATCATAGGCATGACGCCACCTGTAGCGAAGCCCTGAATTCCTGCGGCAATTACCATGTCGGACTTCCCGGGGGATCCCTCGTAGAAGACGAGTGCTACCATCATCAACACGGCCATTGTCCAGTAAAGTATGCGGTGGTCTATTCGGTCGCCCATGGCGCCGAAGAAGAGCTTACCCACAATCATCATGAATGAAGTGACAGCAATCAGTTTTGCCGCTAGTGACTGGTCGTGGCCAAGGTCAGCCATATAAGCGCCTAGATTGAACTGAACGCCTACAAATGCTGCGTTGATCGGTATCAGCGCAAGAACCGGGATCCAAAAAGTCTTCGAAGTCAGAATCTCTCGGCTGGTCCATGTGCGCGAGTCAAAAAACTGATCTGACCCAGGCCCTTGGTTGGCCAAGGGTGGCTCAAATCGAAGAATGACGAGGTTAAGGGGGATCAGTATTATAGTTGACACCACTGAGAGGACCAATAACGCGCCCTGCCATTCATAGCGTGCAATCAGCGTGATGACCACCATGGGGATAATGAGACCGCCAATTGATGTTCCCATGGCTGAAAGACCGATAGCCAGCCCGCGATTCCCGGTAAACCATTTGCTGACCATTGTCTGGGAAGCAAGCGTGCCACAGAACAACATACCGATCGGCAACAGCGTGCAATATACCAAAATAATCTGCCAGAACTGGGTCGCCTGTGAAAGCAGGGCTAGTCCAAGACCCATCGATACAGCGCCTGTAATCACAAGCCGGCGCATCACGAATTGATCCATGAGGCGGCCTAATATCGGGCTCAACAATCCTGTGGCCACCTGAAATGCCAGAATCGCTAGCATCACCTGGCTCCGGGCGATTTCAAAGTGATCAAGCCACGGCACGACAAAGAGTGCGAAGCTGTAAATCATGATGCCCAATGCCAGAGCCTGATTAACCAGGGTCAGGGCGACAATTGACCAACGATAGTGAGGGGGTGAGCTCAAACTGGGGTCGCGTTAGGTTTCAACTCGAGTGTATCACGGGACAGTTAGGCTAAATATTTGATGTTGTGACATTTCCTGTATAGTTTCCTGCAGACTTGGTTGAGACATAAAAGGATGGTGCTGGATGAATCGATTGGAAGGAAAGGTTGCCGTTATCACTGGTGGTGCCGGTGGCATAGGTAAAGCCGCAGGGAAGTTGTTCGTTAATGAGGGCGCAGACGTGTTGCTGGTGGATCTGGACGAGGATGCACTGAAGTCAGCTTGTAATGAAATCGGCAGTAATAAAGCCAGTTATTGTGTGGCTGATGTCACCAATAGCTCGGATAACCAGAAAATGATTAACCTTGCCGAGGAACGTTACGGCGGTGTTGACGTTCTGCTGGCAAACGCGGGGGTCGAGGGCGATGTTATGTCGATAGTTGATTACGACGAGAGCCGATTTGACCAGGTTATGGCGGTCAATGTGAAAGGCCCTTTTCTGGGGCTAAAGGCAGCGATTCCTGCGATCAGTAAAAGGGGCGGTGGCAGTATCATTATCACTTCGAGTGTCGCTGGAATAAATGGAGTAGCCGATGTTGCGCCTTACGTTACGTCGAAACATGCGGTTATTGGAATGATGAAATCGGCAGCATTAGAATGTGCACCCATGAACATTCGCGTCAACACCGTAAACCCATCTCCGGTTGAAACGAGGATGATGCGTAGCCTGGAAGAAGGCTTTGCGCCGGGTGATGCTGAGACAGCAAGAGAGGGTATGCGCGCCAACATTCCCCTTGGTCGCTATGCAGAGCCTGGAGATATCGCGAAAATAATGTTGTTTCTTGCCTCTGATGACAGCGATTTTGTTACCGGTTCGGTCTATATGGCAGATGGTGGTTCTACCGCGTGAATATATAAACTTTTAGAGAAGAATAACGATGTCAAAGAACACACGGGTAATCCTCACAAAGCGACCAGTCGATGACGCTACACCAGATTGTTTTTCAGTTGAGACCGTCGAAGATGAAGCGCTTGAGAATGGACAAGTTCGTGTCGCTGTTGAATACATTTCCGTCGATGCTGGAACTCGTACAATGCTGCGTGGGGAAGGTTTTCATGCGCAGGTAGGCCTGGGTCAAACGATACTGGCCGGTGGCGTAGGTCGTATCATCGAATCGACAGTTGATGGATGGGACAAGGGGCAGGCAGTTCGTGGTGGGCTCGGTGCGCAGACTATCGCGACAGTCATGCCGAAAATGCTCGAAAAGGTGGATGATACTGTAGGTTCGTTAAGCGCTCATCTCGGGGCACTTGGTGCTTCCACTGGAGTGACTTCCTGGATTGGCGTTAGAAAGGTTGCGAAGCCCCAGCCCGGCGACATATTTGTCGTTTCCGCTGCGGCCGGTGCGGTCGGTTCGATTGCCGGGCAGATCGCTAAACGCGATGGTGCTCATGTCATTGGCATCGCAGGTGGTCAGCGGAAAGTGACGTACCTCACTGAACGTCTTGGGTTTGATGCCGCGATTGATTACAAAAACGAGGACGTTAATGCGCGCCTTCGTGAACTAGCGCCAAAGGGTATTAATGTGTTCTTTGATAACGTCGGAGGGCCCATTCTGGATGCAGTGCTCGACAACCTCGCCATGCGCGCTCGCGTAGTCATCTGTGGTGCGATCTCCCAGTATGGTGATATGGATAATGTCACTGGTCCGTCAATGTACCTTCGCCTCGCAGAGCGACAGTCAACGATGGAAGGGTTCGCGTTTTTCCATTTCCCGGAGAGTGTTGGTCCGGCAGGGGCAGAACTTAGGACATGGTTAGATGATGGTTCGCTTGTTATGGATGAGGAAGTTCTCGAAGGGATTGAACGTTATCCCGAGGCACTCCAATTTATGTTTAGTGGAGGCAACCTCGGCAAGCTGCTTGTGAAAGCGTGTTAGGTAAGCGAATGAGGTGCGTCTTATAGGTATTCGCTAACAACACCCATTAGCTTGGATGAAGCTTCCGGCGATTGCTCTTTCACGAAGTCGATCGCCTGCTGGCTGAATCCAGCGATCGTATCTGCTCCTAAGCCAAGGTCGTTAAACTGTGTTACCAGGTTTGCAGCGGCGGTAGCTTTAGCAGATCCACCCAGCAGATTCATTGCACCGCCGACTAGCTGATTAGTCGGGGGCGCAGCAGCGATATAACTGTCGATATTCGGAACAGTATCACTGATGAGTTTATAGTCTTCCGGGGCGAGCGTAGTGCTGGCTGCCATGAAAATAGCCCCGAGCCCCCCTTTCGACTGTTTTTCGGTTACGCCAAGGGCCCGCACTACCTTTGGCATGAATCCCAATCCGGCGTTAACAGTGGCAGATGTGGCGGCGGCTGTTGCCGACTTGACGGCGCTGGTCATTATGCTGGTTTCAGATTCAGGATCGGCTTTAGATGTTTCCTGTGTTTCGTCTCCACCGCTGAACCAGTCCAAAATATCGTCTAGCATCCCTGCTTGTGAATGGGCGCCATAGAGCATTAGTGCTATTGGTAAAAAATATTTTGATCATCACATTGGGCCAGTTTGTTTTGGCGTCACGATACATCTTCACAGCGTTGGCGAACAGACGCATGATCGGTTTAAGGTGATGTTGGTGGCTAATTAGGTTGCAGGGCCCTCAAGAAGCCTTGTACTGATGATTCATGTGGTAATACTATGCTCTTACTCACAAGGAGGCCCCCAATGCCGAGAATAGAAGAGACAGGAGGAATGACAGGGTTTGGCGGTGTGTATGCGCACTGTCCGGATATGCTCCAGGGATTCATGTATCGCTATGGTCTGCTTTGGTCCCACAGCAGACTGGACCCGGTACTAAAAGATCTGGTGCGACTTAAATCAGCTAATCTTAATGGTTGCCTATACTGAATTCCTGCACGATCTTCTGCGGCGCAGAAGAATGGCATGAATGAAGAAATGATTGAAAAGATGAAGGATCATCAGAATTCTGACCTTGATGATCGAACTAAGATTGCACTGGATCTCACGGAAGATTTTATCATGAACCACGCTAATGGCGTGGATGACGATTACATGGGCAGGCTCAAAGTACATTATTCCGATGCGGAGGTGGTCGAGTTGACCATCGCTATCGGTATTTGGGATTCGGTACATAAATTTAACAATGTGTTTGACGTACACCCTCCGGTTGAAGATGGAGAGTTTACCGTCGATCCTCCGGATGTTCCCGAGGCGATGCTGCAGCATGTTCTCGAGCCAGGCAATAAGTATTAAGTCGGAAGTTCTCGACTCGCGATAAGTCGTCCGCCGCATGCGGTTCGTTTGGTCCTATGCTTATGTGGTCTGCTTTTCTCGCCAGCCTGAGTGCTGGATAGTCATCCGATGACATCGATGGCCATACCGGTTTATCGCTGCACAGTTCGGATTTAATGAGCTCGGCAAACAGTATTCTTACCCGCGACTACATAAGGACACTTGATATCCTGTGAGTTGGTCTAACTTCTTTTATATCGATCCTGCTTGGACGGCTTTGCTTGATAGCCATGGTGTAGGTACCTTGAGTTCGCTTCTGAATTGGGAGGAGGGGGTTCTTGTTGAGAGTGCGAATGGCAGCGAGGTGTGGCGTGTTTCGATTACCGATAGCGCCGGTGTCGAACGCGTTCTTTATTTAAAAAAGTACTTTATTTACGACGCTAAAAGACTTCGTAGTGAGTTTCTTAAGGGCGCTTTTTTTGGAAGAAGTAAAGCCAGCCGAGAGTTTGGTAACCTTGAGCGGCTGCGTGGTTTCGAAATAGACGTAACAGCGCCGGTCGCTTTTGGTGAAGAACGAAGCCTGGGAAGATTAACGCGGTGTTTTCTGATGACAGAGGAAGTGCCTGAGTCCAGGAATCTGGACGAAGTTCTTATGAAAGAGTTACCTGAAATGCCGGCCAGACTCGCGAAATCCACCAGGCAATCACTCATTTTCAGGTTGGCAGAAGCAACAAGAAAAATGCATCGCAACGGATTCGTTCATCGGGGGTTTTTCTTTCGAAATATCCTGATTTCCGGAAACAGGTTTAACCGGGTTTTTGTCTTTGATGCCCCCCGGGGAAGAAAGTGGCCAGGCTGGTTGCTGGGACGAAAACCAGAAAAAGATCTAGCGACGATTGATTCAGCTGCCACGGTATTTTTTCGACGAACTGAGCGACTGCGCTTCTATTTGAAGTATCACGAAATCGAGCGACTCACATCGGAGCACAAGCTGACGATCGCTCGAATACTGAAGCGCGCTGAGCCGCTAAGAGCACGGCAGTTACGTCGTTTGGGATTTTAGTGCCTGCGCCAGGAAGATGCCGGCTTCTAACTTGAGCGGAAAGCGGGTCGGCTGTCGCTCATGATGATGTCCAGTTTTTTCTGCGCATTGATCTTGTCGCGGAGGTCTTTGCTTTCCAGCATCTCACACTCATCGGTGATCATCTCAGCGATATGAGTCGGGTAATGACGACAATCTTCCGGGCGGTCGTGGTAGATCTCGCACAAGTACATATTCTCACTCGAATCGAATCCCAGCCAGGGGCATCGGGATAGAGGTTCTCCGGTGTCCGGATGCACCCAGATATTGCCCTTGCTGACGTACTTAAAGATTTCGGGTCGATTGTCCTCCCACCAGTCTATTTCCGATGGGCTGGCGGACAGCCCGCCATCGGAGTACTTAATGCAACATTTACCACATTGATTACACGTCTTCATGGTTGATACCCTGATCTGCGCGAGGAAAGATGAGATACGGAGGAACGAGTATGAATGAACTAGCTGACTTTGTATTTACACCGATGGCCAAAGCGCCGGAACCAGAACTTGGGTTTGAGCGAATTCCGGTTGATCGCTACACAGATCCTGCATTTTTGAAATTGGAAGACGATCGTATCTGGTCGAAAACCTGGTTGTTGGCCGGTGCGTCCTGCGATGTTGCCGAACCCGGTAACTTTTTTGTCTTCGAGAATCTCCGAGAATCAATCCTGGTAACGTGTGCAGACGATCGGATTGTTCGAGCGTTCTACAATGTTTGTCAGCACAGGGGTAATCAGCTCAAGAAATCAGGGTGTGGAAACTCCCCATACCTGAGCTGTGGTTTTCATGGCTGGGAATACCATCTGGATGGCAGCATAAAGAATATTCCCGAAGCACACGATTTCCCTCAGGGGGTCCCCGCCCAAGAGCTCAGCCTTAGGGAACTCAGGTGCGGAGCATGGGGCGGGTTTGTCTGGGTATCCATGGACCCTGATATCGAACCGTTGGTCGACTATCTCGGAATCGTGCCCGAACATCTTGCACCCTACGAATTCGAATCTATGGTGCTCGTTTCTGACGAAACCGTCGAATGGAACTGTAACTGGAAAACATCAGTTGATATTTTTTCAGAGACCTATCACGTTCGTGGCGTGCACCCGGAATCTGAGTATGTTGCCGATGATGTGAATGTGCAGATGGACCTCTACGGGCCGCACACCCGCTTTATTGCGCCCATGTATATTCCTAGCCCCCGCAAGATTGCACAAGACAAAGCCCTGAATGAAACGATGGTTGAATATCTGAAATCCGAAGGATTCCCGGTCGATAAGTTTGAGGGTGATGTTACAACCCTGCGAGGAGCGGTAGCTGCACACAAGCGGTCAATGACCAATGAACACGGACTGGATTTTTCAAAACTGACAGATGATCAGCTGACCGCAGACTACCACTATAATATTTTCCCGAACGTCACGTTCAACCTCTTCGGTGAGCAGATGTGGATGTTCCGTCATCGTCCACATCCCACGGACCCTGACAGAATGTACTTTGACCGCATGATTTTTAATCGTGTTCCGAAGGGCGAAGTCACCGCAGGTGCGAATGCCGGCGCAGTCGACATGTTTGTTGATCTGGGCGATGTCAATATTGATGGGCGTCCTGAACACATGTTTTATCGCTATGGCGAGAAATCTTCGGGATTGTTACTTGACCAGGATGCGTCGTGTCTTGCTGGCGTGCAAAAAGGGTTGCACTCGCGCGGCATGAAGGGGCTCTGGATTTCTCATCACGAAAGACGTATCCGCAACTTTCACCATTGGTGGGAAAAGTACATGGCGGACCAATAGATCAGGGTAACTGGGGCATAGTTTGAGACGCTTGGCCCCAGTTACACTAAGTGCTGTTACATTCTTTCGATAACCACTGCGGGCGCCATGCCACCGGCGGCACACATGGTAATCAGCCCAAGGGCTTGGTCCCGGCGTTCGAGCTCATCGAGAGCAGTACCGATCAACATGGCACCGGTTGCGCCGATGGGATGACCCAGGGCAATGGCGCCGCCATTCACATTGACCTTTTCGTGGTTGACGTTTAGGTCGCGCATGAATTTGACGGGCACTACGGCGAAGGCTTCGTTGACTTCAAACAGGTCTATGTCGTTGAGCGTCAGGTTAGCCTTTTGCAGAACTTTCTTCGCAGCGTTTACAGGTGCATTCAGGATGTACTCGGGAGAGTGCCCCATGTTTGCCATTGCTTTTATTTTCGCTCTGGGTTTTAGTCCATGGGCTTTTGCGTATTCCGGTGAAGCGAGTACCAGCGCACCAGCGCCATCGACAACACCTGAAGAACTGCCTGCATGATGCACATGCTCTATCTCAAGATCTGGCCATTTCTTGGCGACCATTTCGCGAAAAGTGAGCCCCGAATCGAAAAAGGGTAAGTCCATGAAGTTACCGAACACCGGGTTCAGGTTGGCCAGTTGTTCCGCGGTAGTTTGCGGTCGGGGAAACTCTTCTGTGTCCAGTGCCAGGGTGCCATCAGGACGATAGACTGGAATGAGGCTTTTCGAGAAGGCGCCGCTTTTCAGTGCTTCGCCGGCGCGGCGTTGACTCTCTGCTGAAAATGCATCCAGTTCCGTTCGACTAAACCCTTCCTCCGTAGCGATAATATCTGCGGCGATACCGACGTTAGTTTGTGGATGAGCATTTCGAAGGTCAAGATTACCTGCGTCCAAGGGGTTGGGTGAGCCTTCGGCTGATGTGTACGACATCATTTCGACGCCGCCAGCGACGATCAGGTCTTCCATGCCGCTCATGATGCTGGCCGCTGCCATGTTCACTGCGCTGATTCCGCCTCCACAGAAGCGATCTAACGTAACGCCTGAGGCTTTGTTGGAATAACCTGCATCCAGAGCCGCCATCCGGCCTATACAGGCGCCCTGTTTTTTAAACTGGCTGCTGCAGCTAATGATTACGTCGTCGATCTCCTCTGTCGTGAGGGAGTTTCGTTCGGCAAGTGCCGAAAGAACAGTAGACAACAATTTCTGTGGATGGATTTCCCAGAGTGCTCCCTTACCCTGCTTTCCCACACCCCTCGGTGTTCGGGCGGCGTCAATGATCCAGGCTTCAGACATAACTTGTTCCTTATTGTGTGTTTTGATTTGTGATTAAGAGGCTGCAGACACGCCTTGGGCGTCACTACGTCGAACCAGCTTCCCTGGCAGGGCGCCGCTGTGCTGCCCGTTGTTGAAGATAACTTCGCCAGATTTAATGGTGATCTCGTAGCCTTCAGCACGTTGCACAAGGCGCCTTCCACCTGCCGGTAAATCGAACACTGCTTCGGGTCGGTGTAACCGGAGCCCGTCAAAGTCGATAACGTTAATGTCTGCGATCATGCCCTCAGTGAGTAGTCCCCGGTCGAACATACCATAGGCATGTGCTGTACTGGAGGTGAGTGACTTCACGATAAACTCCAGCGACATTTTGTCACCTCTGGTTCGATCACGACCCCAGTGAGTCAGGATGAATGTGGGCATTCCTGCGTCAGCGATCACACCGCAGTGTGCACCACCATCGCTTAGTCCGAACAATACGTTCGGGTGTTCCAGTAATTTCTTTTGATAGTCCAGCGAAAACCCCTGATAACCGCCGAGTGGCTGATAGAAGAGTTCCTTGCCGCCATTGGCAACAAGCATGTCATACATGACATCCATAACGTCAAGGCCGCGGGCTTTTGCGATACCTGCAATACTTTCTTCGGGCAGAGGTTCGTAATTTGGATTCTCTCCTAGAGGGAAAACCTGTCCCATCAGACCGGGAAGGTCCTGCATCAATCCGCCCTTTATGATGGATTTTTCTGAGAGTATCTGGGCTTTTGTTGCTGGTTCTTCAAGTCGCGCCAGTAAAGAGTCGTGGTCAAGGTTTGCAAGTTCGTTGCGCCATGTTGGATGACCTACAAAAGCATTGAAGCTGGATTGTAGCCCGTGCAGTACGCCTGTAGGGCGACCAGCAGCCTGAGGCCTGATCTCGCGACCTTCGGCTCTTGCCTGTTCAGCAAGCTTATACATCTTGCCGTTTTCGTAGGCCGGTGCCGTTGTGGCGATGAGGGTAACGGTCAAACCGGTCTGCTTCTGGAAGTCAGTTACCCATGCCCACTCTTTGTCATCTCCCAGGTGATCAGAAACAAGTTCGAAGACGGAGTTTTTGAGTCCTTTCATGCCCAGGCCAAGGGCCAGCATTTCATCATTGCCGGAGAAGGTGCCTGGCATATATTCGCCATGAATATCTTTGTGCAGCAGGGTTTTGGAACTTGAGAACCCGAGGGCCCCTGCTTCGACGCCTTCACGAACCAGCACTGCCATTTCATCGATCTCTGCCTGGGTTGGTGCGTAATCCGTATTACAACGCTCACCCATGACGTAGGCGCGGATAGCACCGTGAGGCACCTGTGTTGCAACATCGATTGCGCGTGGTATGGACTCCAGGGTGTCCAGGTATTCCGGGAAGCTCTCCCACTGCCAATCGATACCCTCGGACAGCGCGGCGCCTGGAATATCTTCAACGCCTTCCATTAGCTCAATCAGGAAGTTTCGATCATCTGGTTTCACCGGGGCGAACCCAACACCGCAATTCCCCATCACAACAGTAGTGACGCCGTGCCAGCTGGAGGGTGCAAGCAAAGGGTCCCAGGTTGCCTGGCCATCGTAATGTGTGTGGATATCGACCCACCCGGGGGTGACCAACTTGCCTTTTGCGTCGATCTCGTTGGTGGCTGGATCTGTGATCTGCCCGATTTTGGCGATCTTGCCATCCTTTATCGCGATATCAGCAACAAAACGGTCGTTTCCCGTTCCATCGATAATAGTGCCGTTTCTAACGATCGAGTCATACATAGAGTTCATTCCCTGGTTTCAGGCTTAAAAATAGCAACAATCAGTGACAGAAGTCACCTGATGCGGTCATCAATAGCGATGATGACCCGTTTGAGAACTTAACTGGGGCTCATCAAAGTCTGTTCTAACTTTACTTCTACCAGCTGCTCAGTCGGGTAGACGGCTGGCCCAAATTGGTTGTAAACAGCGACATCCGCCGCGTCGCGGCCATAGCCCAATGCGACATAACCGCCGCGCTTTGATGCCTGGGTAGCATCAAATGTGTACCAGCGTCCGGCGACGTAGGCTTCGAACCAGGCGTGCAGCTCCATTGGCCTTAAATCATAAAGGTAACCGACTACCAGGCGGGCGGGGATACATAGGCTTCGACAGAGTGCAATACCGAGATGTGCCAGGTCTCTGCAAACACCTGATTGTTGCAGGTTGATTTCAACGGCGGAAAGCGGCGTGTAGCTGCTGCCGGGCTTGTAGCTGATGGTTTTTTGCAACCACTGATTGATGGCCTCGACCTGGTCGTAGCCTGGTTTCTGGTCTGCGGTAACCTGCGTCGCCATCTCGCCAAATCTGTCTGATTCGCAGTAGCGACTGGGAAGCAGGTACTTTAAAACACTATCAGGCAGGTACTGGACTCCGACAAAGTCACCTCCAGGTTCCACGTCAATCCAGTCTGTTGTTTTGACGCGAGCCGATGTTTGAATCTTGAATTCACCAGGCAGAGCAACTAACCGCTGGCACAGATTTCCGTAGTCGTCAGTAAACTCAACCGCGGGTACGCTCGGGAACAGTAAATATTCCTCACTTGAAATCCACTGTTGGGCGCCACTTCGTGGGCGTAACATCAAGATGAACGGCGTCGGCGATTCGATATAAAATGTCAGTTTACAGCTTGTATGTAACAGCATGATGCTTCCCTCGGTCCGCACTATAGCAAGTAAGCTATCTTGGGATGCGTTTGTGGCCGTCGTCTTACTTTTTCTTGCCGCGCGTCATCAATTTTTCCGGTCTGCTCGAAAAAAGCAAATGTCACCCTGGGTAGGTCGCTTTCGCTGATCTTCGAACACCATCCGGAGTATTGCCGGACATGATATTGGAGAGTCAGAGCGTCGTATCGCGATCAGCTTTTTCTTCGGGTCACCTTCACTGGAAGATGGGTATAACCGTTTACAAATGACGAGAAGGTTCGCTCTGGTTCCGAGAGAACCTCAATTTTCTCAAATCGCGTGAGAATTTCTTCCCATAGTATGCGAAGTTGCAATTCAGCAAGCCGGTTACCCATGCAACGGTGTATGCCAAAACCAAAGGAAAGGTGCTGCCTAGCATTGGGGCGTTCGATATCCAGTTCGTCGGCATTGTCGAATACATCGGAGTCGCGATTTCCAGAGGCGTACCACATGAGTATTTGATCGCCTTGTTTGATCTGTTTACCACCGATGTCACAATCGCGATTCGCAGTTCTTCTCATGTAGGCCAGAGGTGTTTGCCACCTGATGAGTTCTGCGACCATTTTCGGAATCAGCGCGGGATTCGCAATGAGCTTGTCATACTGTTCCGGAAACTTATTCAGCGCATAGACACTACCAGACATGCTGTTCCGGGTGGTGTCGTTGCCACCTACAATCAGTAGCAGAAGATTTCCCAGGTAGTTCATAGGGGAAATGTCTTTGGTGTCATCGCCGTGTGCGAGCATGGAGACAAGATCGTTGCCGGGGTTTTTCAACCGCTCGTCCCAGAGCCCCGTAAAATATTCAAGGCATTCGAGCAACTCAGTGCGTCTTTGCTCCTCCGACTCGATAATGCCGCCTGGCTGAGGAATGGCGAAGGTGATGTCTGACCATCGCGTCAGTTTTCGTCGGTCTTCGAAGGGGAAATCGAAGAGGGTTGCCAGCATCATGGTGGTTAGTTCGATAGAGACAGTGTCCACCCAATCGAATGTTTCACCTTCCGGCAAGGAATCCAGGACGTTGCCGGTCCGCTCGCGAATCAACTGCTCCATTTCAACGAGATTGGGTGGTGCGACAGCCCGGGTAACGGTCCTGCGCTGGTCATCATGCTCCGGTGGATCCTGGGCGATGAATGTTGTGATGCCCAATGCACCCTTCTGGTAGTTCGGCGTCAATGGGCAGACCGAGCGTTATGCCCTGGGCCGAGCTGAAATTCTGCCAGTCGGAATCCACTTTTTTGATGTCTGCGTATTTGGTGAGGGACCAATATCTGCCCGCCAGATCTGTTTGGTTGAAATGCACCGGGTCTTCAGCCCTGAGTCGTGCGAAATATTCCTTCCAGCGATGTTGGCTCCATAGGTGGGGATTGATCGGGTTGATATCCTCGAGAGCAAGATCATAGGCCGACGGTATTACTTTGGATGAGTCAGTGCCCTCCGATCCAGGTCTCGGCGGCAGGTTTGTTGAATCGTCAGAACTGGTTCGAGCTTCACTCATTGTTTCTCTCTGGCGTTAATCGGGTTGGTCTAGGATAGTCAGGTTCGTGATTGTAATGCTCAATGTGGTCGACGTAAACATTGCCGAACGCGTATTGGGCCAGCTTTGGCATGTAACAGCTCGGAATTAGACACTACGGCACGATGATGTGCTTGCATATCTGCCTTAACACCGTCGCTGCCTTCAGGCCATTACATCAACGCGTGCCTACAGGGACTTGATTAATGCCAACGCGTAATGTGATGGTCTTATTGATTAATAGAATGCCTTATCTGTTGTGGCGGGCTAAACCATGATTAATAGGCCGCATATTGGAACGCCTTTTGGAAAGCCTTTTGGCGCTCGCACCCTGATATTCATGACTTGTATTTGACAACTCGAAGCCTGATGAAAGTCTATTTTCAAAGTGTAATGGTTTGCGTCAAGGAAGGCGGTATGGGAAATTGTCGCGATCTACTATGCGGATTATAAAACATGCGAATATCTGATATCGAAAACTCCTCTGTGCCGTACTTTAGGGGTAACTTTGCGCCGGTTCAGCAGGAACACAATGAACCTTGCCTGGAAATTATTGGTGTGGTTCCAGAGGCGCTCAATGGGGCGTTCCTGCGTATTGGCGCAAACCCGGTGTTCGTTAATGATCCGGAGTCTTACCATCCTTTCGCCGGTGATGGCATGATCCATGAGGTCTTTTTTGACCAGGGTAAGGTCACCTATATCAACCGGTTTGTTGAAACCGAAGGCCACCTGGCAGAGCAGGAAAAGGGTGGTGTCATATGGGACGGGCTAAAGACGAAACCTGAAGATGCGGAGCAATATGGCGCTTCCAAAAATATCGCCAATACAGCCATGATCTACCATGCGGGCAAGTTCCTTGCGTTGCAGGAGGGAGCCCACCCTTTCGAGCTTAAGCTGCCTAACCTTGATCCTGTTGGAGAGGTTGATTACGAAGGTCGTTTGAAGCATCCCTTTACCGCGCACCCAAAAATTGATCCGCGTACCGGCGAGTTGGTCACTTACGGATACAGCGTGACAAGCAAACCGTACTGCTCGGTTTCGCTGATCACCAAAGAGGGTGAGCTTATTCATACCACAGACGTCGACATACCCAAGCCAGTCATGATGCATGACTGTGCGATTACGTCTAACCACACGGTAATCATGGACCTGCCCTGTGTCTTTGACTTTGGGCGCATGGCCGAAGGCAAGAGCATGTTGTATTTCGAAGAGGAAAATGGCTCACGTTTTGGTGTCCTGGCTCGCGGAGCAGATGGCAATGAGATTAAGTGGTTTGATGTTAATAGTTGCTACTGCTACCACACAGTCAATGCATTTGAGGACGGTGATGAAATCGTTGTCGAGGGCTGTAGGTCAGAGCGCAACAGTATCGGTGACGATGTAAAACCACTGGCCGGAGATCGCAGCGATCTGCCAATGCTGCACCAGTGGCGTTTAAATATTAAAACAGGAGACGTGCAAGAGAAGTCCCTGGATACTAAATGGGGCTGTGAGTTTGCGCGGATCAATGAAGATTATATGGGTATTCGAAACCAGTTCTCGTACGCGGCCAGAATCGCCGGCGATACATTGGAATCGGGCTTCGACGGCATTATTAAATATGACCTGGTTAATGAAACCAGCGTTCACTATCCCTATGGGCCTGGTCGATTAGGCGGTGAGCCAATCTTTGCACCCAAACCTGATGCGCTGAATGAAGAAGACGGTTGGGTTATTGGTTTTGTCTGGGATGAAAAACTTCAGAGAAGCGAATGTATTGTCCTTGATGCTGCAAGGTTTGAAGATGGGCCGGTTGCCCGCGTTTTGATGCCGGCGCGAGTGCCTTTTGGTTTCCATTCAGCATGGGTCGATGAAAAGGCCTGGCGCGCGCAGCGATAAGGTTGAGTTGTCTGGATAAGTTAAATGAATAAATCGTTGCTGCTTGACGCGATTGTTGGCGAGATCACCTCTGCATTGAACAATTCCCTGGCTGCTGCCGAAGAAGCGCGAGCAACGGCGACAAACAAAGAGAATGCCGCTGAAAACAAATACGACACCCTGGGTCTGGAAGCTGCCTATCTCGCACATGGACAATCAGAGCGTGTGGTGCAGCTGGAGAAGGATCTAGCTGCGTATGTTTCTTTAAGGGAGCGCCTGAAGGATCATGCCATTGTAGAGGTTGGCTCGCTGCTGAAACTCGAGTATGAAACAGGAGAAACCCGTTTCCTGTTTATCGGTCCTGCGGGCGGAGGATTAGCGGTTAGTCTGGGAGGTGTCTCAGTCATTGTCATCACACCTGATGCGCCATTGGGGAAGGCCTTGTTGGGTGGAGGTATTGACGATGACGTGAATATTGGCGTGGCGGGCAGTGCTACGAAGGCTCGTATTGCAGATCTCTGGTAACGATCCCGTATTAAAGGGCCTGTCGATAAGGCGCTGAGTCAAACCCGTAAAAGCCATATCGCGCATCAACATGATCAATCCGTTGCGGGGTCCAGTAGCGGTCACCGGGCATGGGGAAATCCAGCAAACTGCGTTGCAGGGGTGTCGAACGACCAATAATCGATTCGACATGGCCATAGTAACTTTGTCGGGCCCATCCTTGGTTCCAGTTACTCCAGCCCCTGGCGTCAGCGCGGCGCCAGGCCAGGTTATGAACTCGTCGTAATTTTCCAGGCGTCACCGGTGTGCCCCTGTGCCAGAGATCATGGCGGTAAAAAAGAATCGTGCCGGGTTTGAAGTTCACAAGCTGTTCCCGCAGATACAGCTCACTGCGAAGTTTATGAGCGTCTGAATCATTTTTGTCGAACCAGCTTTCAACCGTTCGGCGATCATTAAAAAATGGCTTTCCGGCCTGCCCAGGCATGTGTATGAAAGGCGGTTGGTAAACGGGGTCCGCGTCACCTTGCCTTGGCACGTAAGCGGTTCCCCCAGCGGTTTCAACGCCATCGTCATAATAGATAATCGCTGCCACGGCTTCAGGGGATTGCCAGTCCGGGTGCAGCATAGTGTTGTTGCCATAATCCATGTGCATGCGCTGATCAGTATTCGCCTGCGCCTCATGATTGTCGGATCCGACGCCGATCTTCGGCCAGAGGTCTGCCTGCAGCAGCCGAATGTCAATACTATCCAGGAGCTGTTGCACTGCGACTATCAAGCGCTCATTCAGGACAAGATCATCCAACGGCGCTATCGAGGTTGGAAACTCAAACTTTTGGTCCGGGGACCCGAAGTCCAGGTGGTCAGGGTCAATCTGATCCAGGGTGAAATTGTTGTTCAGCCAATTGAGAGGTGGATTGATCACCTCGCTGGGAAGTTGCATCACGAATGCACCTTCGTGCTTCCAGCTATTGATCTGATCTTTAGTAAGCAAGGGGCTGTCTCATTATGGTGCTAATTTTTTTTGATTGTGAAGTATGCCTTACAACTCGGTATCCTTGTAAGTGCCATAGGGACCTGTTTTTTTTACCGAATCCAATGCTATATTGGTAATGGAAAGTTAACTGAAGATCGTGCTTGACCAACTCACAATCCATTAGAGATCAAAAGGGAACTTCGTGGAAAAAGATCAAAAAATTGACGTCTATCTCGTTTGCAATGCCAAGTATCACGATACCAATTTTGCTCGACTGGAATTGTTGAAATTACTGGGTGAGAACGAGGACATACATACGCGCGTCGCAGATAGCTTCAGCGACGTTGAAGCCATTTCGAGCTCTACGCTGCTGATTACCTATACCTGTGATCTCAGACCGACACCGGAGGAACAGGAAGGCCTGGCGAAATTCATAGGAAACGGTGGGCGCTGGTTTGCGCTCCATGCGACAAGCGCGTTACTTGATTTTGCAGATGATGGCCGGGTGGATACACCTGATGTGGCACCAAAGTTTATGGAAGTATTAGGTAATCGCTTCGTCGCGCATCCCGCCAATCAAAAGATACACGTACGTGTTACCGATGTAGTCCACGCGCTTACAGAAGGCATTGAGGATTTTGATGTCGAGGATGAAGAGCCTTACTACTGCGAGCCCCAGGGTGAGCAGACAGTTCTGCTTGAGGCTTCCTACAGCGAACGATCGGTGGGTTACGTCCAGTCTGACTACGGTACTGATAGAGATAGCAACCCGCAGATGTATTTGCATCCTTACGGGGATGGAGAAGTCCTGTATCTTTCCCTGGGGCACTGCACAGGAAAGCACGATATGAAACCAATGGCAGACATTGTCCCGGTGGTACGAGGTTCCTGGGATTCACCTGTCTACTACGAACTGCTGCGTCGTGGTATTCGTTGGGGTGCTGGCGGGGCGTAAGCTTGGTCCTCAGCTTAACGCGTTACCACTTTTCCCAATGCAGGCTGTTTGCGACGTCTTCTCGCCTTGGCCGTCCCCATTGACCCTTCGGATAGCCAACAGGAATGAGGGCGACGCTGCCAACGTCTTCCGGCAGGCCAAGAATCTCTTTTACGGGTTTGACCGAGTGCGGCAATGTGGGTGAATAATCGGTCGCCAGTGTGAGTAATACGCTGCCCAGTCCCCTTGATCTTGCGGCCAGCATCAGGTTTTGAGCGGCTGGATATATGGACCCAAACAGGCCGGAGCCGGTGGCGGCGTCGTCAGGACACGGCTGTGTCAAACAGGCGACGATGATCACCGGTGCCTCAGCCAGGTGTTCTACCGTGTGCATCGCCTGGGTATAGACCCGGCGGCGCTCATCATCGGTATCAGGATTCGCCAGCACGGTATCTTTAATATAGGCGGTTCCTGCCTCACGGTAAGCGTTTCCGATTTCCTGCTTTGTCTGTTCATCGGTGACCACAACAAATGCCCACATTTGGTAGTTGCCCGCAGAAGGGGCCATCGTTGCTGCTTCAATGATGAATTCCAGGTCAGCCTTGGGTATCGGGTCTGGCTTTAGATGTCGCATTGAGCGGGTGGTGAATATCGCTTCTTCCACTGATAGTTCTGTCATGATGAATGCCTGCTTAGGATCATTTTTATCCGTCACCCGGATGTGGTGATTCTCCTGATTTTTGAATCCGGCTCAGTCTAACGGTATGAGTCTGCCGTCTTTATCACGCAGTTCAGGCCCTTCAACTCTTGCGCGACTGTCGCCGAAAGGTGCGTCACGGTCGCGTAGCGCGGCTCGCAAACCCTCTGTACCAATTTGTTTGAAGACGTCTCTGGCCGCCTGGGTCGTATGTGCGCGCGCGTCATTTTCCGCAGCAAGGCGTTGCAGCACGGTTGATCCCATGAGTTCCATACCCACATTGATGATTCGCTTGTTGGTTGACAACATTTCGGGATCAATCCAGCTAAGCCGATCAGCGAGACCTTCCACTTCCCCCTCCAGATGCTCTTCAGGCACAGACTTAAGTACCAGCCCGATTTTGGCTGCATCTTCGCCGCTTAAGGTATCGCCGGTTAATAGCAGGCGCTTGGTCCACTGTGGGCCAATATGATAGAGCCACATCTGATTAGGTGCGGCGCCCATATTGCGTAGCGCTGAATAGCCAATGCTGGCGTTGTCCGCGCATATTAATATGTCACAATAGAGTGCGAGATCAGTACCTCCGGCATAACAATGACCGTGGATCTGGGCGATCGTGGGTTTGTGCATCTCGGTGAGGGTTCGAAGTGATCGCTGGAATTGTTCTATTCGCCAGGTGTCATCATCAAAACCGGCGCCTTTACGTCGCTTAACACCGTCGTCGACTGCTTGCCGTTTGGCGGTGAGATCGTAACCGGCACAAAATGAAGTGCCAGCGCCCTTTAGAATAACGCAGTGAACGGCCTTGTCGTCGTCGGCTTCCCATAATGCATCGCGCAGTTCTTCCACCAGCTCCATTGATAGCGCATTGCGTTTTTCGGGTCGATTAAGTGTGATGCGGGCTCGGCCCTTTTCAACTTCGTAGGTAATGTAATCAAACGTTCGGTTAGTCATAGCGTTTCCTGATGGGTTTGGTTGATAAGCAATGTAATTACTGTATCAGGCTGGCTGCTCGTCGCTAGCATTACCTGATTATGTGGTTTAGGCGCATGCATATGCCTTGCTCTGGTCATTTTGTTCAATAAAATTGTTCTGGATCAAAGGTGTGATAACCGACATATGAAAACAATGTGTGCAAATTATTTTTTCTGTATGCTACCACTATTCGAATTGGAGCTTAAACGAAGATGGCGATGAGTGGATTACTGCGACAGATTACAACAGACGAAGTTCAAGCGTTTGATCGTGATGGTGCTGTGCTGCTGAAAGGTGTTATCGGGGATGATTGGATTGAGATACTTGCTGAAGGTCTTGAGTATGCGAACAATCATCCGGACGGCATGTCAGCTGGTGTCTCGGAGCCCCTTCGTATAGATCAGTTTCCGGCGAGTCACTCGCCTAAACTTAAAACCCTGATGGATGAGTCGCCTATCGCGGAGATTGTAGGCTCAGTATTGCAGGACCAGGTAAGGTTTTATATGGACCAGATGTTCTACAAGCCTGCCGGTCTTATTGCGCCAAGCGCCTGGCACCAGGATACGTGTTACTACAATTTAGATGGGCACCAGTTGGTAAGGGCGTGGGTGTGTGCTGACGAAGCGCCGCGTAACGTTAGCCTGGAAGTGGTTCGGGGATCACACAAGTGGAATGTGACCTACCGTCCACCGGTAGGAATGGACCCTGCGGCAGACCCGGCTGGGGCGGCGCAGTTGGAAGCAGAGTTTGCCTGTGGAAAGATCCTGATTGGACGAGAAGCCCATGACCATTGGACCTATTTTGATTCCTTTCTCGACCCCGGGTTGCCCGTGCTACCTCAAATCGATGCGCAGCGAGAATCTTTTGATATTCTTGGTTGGGATTATGAGCCGGGTGATGTCGTGCTTTTCCACGGTAATATTCTGCATTCTGCACTTGGTGGTGTTGAATTGCCTCATCCGCGACGTTCTCATGCATCACTATGGGCGGGCCCGGATGTGTCTTATCTTCGACGGCGTAGCCAGTCAATTCCAGATCCATTGCCGTTGTATGACCACACACCAATCGATGGCCAACCGCTGGGTGACTTCCCTGATGTTTTCCCTATTGCCTGGGCGCCGGGTTAAATTTCGTCAATCATCTTAGACAACAGGTCTTTGGTAAAGTCGAGAACTGTCCTAGTTTGCTTATCACTTAGCTGGCCGTTCAGCCTGCCGTATGCCAGTCCTTCCATCTGATACTGACCGATGTCACAGATGAGCTCAAACTTTTCCCTGCTTCCACTCCATTCGGGGATTAAATTCTGCGCGTCCCTTCGCCATGCTTTTACAAATCGTTGATAGGCAGGTTTCAGGACCGTCGCCAGTTCAGGGTGGGTGCGGGCTGCGATGACCAAGTCCTGGTACGCAACGTAATGACCCTCATTGAGGTGGTACCAATACACTTCAATAGCGTGTGCCATCGAATCAACACCAGCTGGTCTTTCCTCAAGATCTCGCTGGTGGTCAGTAAGCCGTTTTGCCAGCAGGTAGTTGATCGCAGCCTTGATCGCGTCGAGTTTTGCGGGGAAGTGGTACTGCATGGAACCTTGAGAAACCTTGGCCGATTTGGCGATCTTGGACATCGTGGTGCTTTCGTAGCCAAATTCAATAATACATTCGAGTGCTGCGATGACTATTCTATCGCGAGTGAGGGAACTCTTTTGGGTCTGCCACTTTTCTGATGGTTTTGGGTTGTCATCCGACATTAGGCGCTCGTGAGTAGATGGTTTGATGGATCATAAGTCGTGAAATCATTAGTTACCAGTATCGGAAGGGGGGTGTGATGCAGTGTGTAGTGCTCTGATGGCATGGTAGTGGTGTCGGAGAGAGGGAGGTCCAGCTTTGACAATTGTTGACTTATTAAAAAAAATCCGTGTATATTGATTTTATTGCCGAGGGGGGGGTCGCCTAGTGTTGCGCGTGTTCTCCGGATCGGTTAATTCATGATTGAAGGGGAAATTGAATGAAGACATGGTTGCTCGGCATTATGCGTTTATCGATAGCAAGTTTGCTGCTTGCAAGTCCGTTTTTAAATGCAGCAGAAGAAAATCGTACAAGTGGTACCACCATTGAAGAAATCGTTGTTACCGCGCAGAAACGAGAGGAAAGTATTAATGATGTTGGTATGTCTATTCAGGCGTCCACGGGAGAACAGCTAAAAGATCTTGGCATAACGGATGCATTTGATCTTTATAAGGCGGTTGCAGGCTTCAGCTCGAACGTTAACTACGCAGGGACTGCGATCTACACGATTAGGGGCGTCGGCTTCCAGGAAAATTCGTTGGCGACCAGCCCAACTGTGAGTGTTTACCTCGATGAGGCGCCTCTGCAGTTTTCACCTATGACAAGGGGTGCGTCCCTTGACGTTCAGCGTGTTGAGGCACTAAAAGGTCCTCAAGGAACCTTGTTTGGGCAAAACGCAACGGGTGGCGCGGTTAACTTTATTGCGAACAAACCCACGAGTGAGTTTGATTCGGGTGTGACTGTCAGCTACGGTAGATTCGGTTCGCTAGATGTTGACGGATACGTTAGTGGACCGATTAATGACGCGTGGGGCTACAGGGTAGCCCTCCGTTCTCAAACCTCAGATGATTGGCAGGAAAGTTATGTTGATGACCAAGAGGCCGGTGAAAAAGACGAATTTGCTTATCGTGTAATTCTAGCCTACGACGACGATGAACGAGCAAGGGTGCAGTTTACTTTAAGTGGCTTTACCAATAACAGCGACACCTTGCGACCGCAGCTTTCGGGTAAAATCTCCCAGAACCCCGTTAACGGGCTAAACCCTGATTTCTTAGCGGTGCCGCTTGCACCTAGGAAAGCAGAGGCGGCAGCTTGGAGTCCCTGTGCAAATACTAATGGGGGCACGCCAACAGATATAAACCAGCGGCGCTGGGATCGTGGTTGTTACCCACTTGAAAGTGATGATGAATTTATTTCTGCTCAGGTACGTGTGGATTATGACCTAAGTGACAACCTCGTTTTAACCTCGCTAACGAGCTACAACGATTTTGAACAGAATGGCACGGGTATGGATGCAGACGGTGCTGCTTTACAGATATATGAGCAGTCCCATAGTGGTTACATGGAAACGTTTTTTCAGGAGTTTAGGTTGACAGGTACGTTTGATCGTGGGACTTGGGTCGCTGGGGTCAACTACGAGGACATGGAAACCTTTGATCAGTACATGCATTCTTATGGTCATTCCTCTGTAGTGCCGGTTTTTGGCTTCATTGATTATGGCCCTGTTTCGCCAACGAGTGAGCAGGACGTAAAAACATGGGCGGCTTTCGCAAATGTTGAATATAGTCTTAGTGACTCTTTGATTCTGCAGGCCGGTGTCAGATACACGGATCAGGAACGCGATTTCAACGGATGCACGTATGATGGTGGTGACGGTACTTGGGCATTAACGTCTGCTTTGATCCAACCGTTTCTTGGCTCGACCAGTGCGCTTCAGGTGCAACCAGGAGAATGTTCGACTACTGGGCCGGCACCTGACTTTAATCCCGTCCCTAGTGGTCACGAACTGAGCCTGGAAGAAGACAACACTTCTTGGAGAGTTGGTTTGAACTGGGCGATGAACGAAGAAACGCTCGTATACGGAAACATCAGCAAAGCCTATAAAAATGGTCAGTTTCCAACTCTGGCCGGTTCTGCGGTTGTTCAGCTTGAGCCTGTTGTTCAGGAAGAACTGCTTGCTTATGAAATTGGCGCAAAGACAACTCTTTTAGATGGTAGTTTGCAGCTTAACGGCGCAGCATTTTATTATGATTACACCGACAAGCAAATCTTAGGTGCACTCGAGGATCCGATATTTGGAGCGCTGCCCTCACTGGTAAATGTGCCGGAATCTCATGTCGTAGGATTTGAGTTGCTCGCGACATGGATACCTGTTGAAGGGCTAACTATTTCGCCTTCAGTCAGTCTTGCTGACACAGAAGTCGACGGTGATTTTAGAAATTTTGATGCGTTCTTTAAGCCTGGGGCCAATTCAGGGACTAAAGACTTTTCTGGGCAGGATTTTCCGCAGGCACCGGAGCTTCAGGCAAATCTTGCGGTTACCTATAACTGGACAATAATGGATGGCGCCTGGACGGCCTTTGTTGGCACCAATGTGAATTATCAGGAAGAGACATTCTCGTTCTTTGTTGACGAATGTAAAGAAACCGGTGTTACTTGCACTCGTCTAACTGCAGGGGAAGTGTCAGGAGACACAACTCTTCCTGTGCCAGATAGAACATTGGTAGATGTGCGTGCTGGTATCGAGAACGATAATTGGAAAATTTGGTTTTGGGGTCGTAACGTCACCGATGAATATTATTGGACTCGGCACAGTAAAGTTAACGACGCAATTCTTAAGCTGACAGCGATGCCAAGAACTTATGGCATAACTGCAAGCTATAGTATGTAAAGGTTCATCCTGGCCCCAGATCATCGCAAGATAATCTGGGGCCTTTTTTTTGTATGCCTAAATGTAAAACGGCACTCTTCAAGAATTATTGTATTCATATTTGGTCGGCTTTGACCTAACAGAAAATTTCGTACAAAACTGCCCCTATGGGGTTCACCCGAGGCTCTATGGAAGAATTTAGAAACGAAGTTCGTCAATGGCTTGATGAACACTGCCCTGAAGCGATGCGTACCAAAGGCACCGAGGAAGACTGGGTTTGGGGTGGTAGAAACGGAACCTTTGCCCATCCGGATGCGAAAGTATGGTTGGAGAACATGGGTTCAAAGGGCTGGACCTGTCCAACCTGGCCCCGCGAGTACGGCGGCGGTGGATTAACCCGTGAAGAAAATAGAATTCTCCAGGATGAGCTTGACGAGGATTAACGCGAGGTCTCCGTTACTGTCCTTTGGCATTAGTATGCTGGGGCCTGTTTTGCTGGAGTTCGGCAGTGAAGCCCAAAAACACGAGCATCTACCAAAGATAGTTCGCGGTGAAATTCGCTGGTGCCAGGGATACAGTGAGCCGGGATCTGGTTCAGACCTCGCGAGCTTGCAGACGCGTGCTGTGCTCGACGGTGATGAATACGTGATCAATGGTTCAAAAATCTGGACGTCTTTTGCGCATCTGTCGGACTGGATATTTTGTCTGGTGCGCACTGATCCGGATGTGCCGAAACACGACGGTATCAGTTTTATCCTTTTCGATATGAAGTCTAAGGGTGTCGAAGCAAACCCGATCCAGTTAATTAGTGGCTCCTCACAGTTTTGTGAAACGTTCTTTGAAGATGTTAGGGCCTTGCGAGGAAATTTGGTTGGTGAAGTGAATAAAGGCTGGCCGATTGCCAAGCGTTTACTTCAGCATGAGCGCAATATGGTTGCAGGTATGGGCACACAGGGTGCCCCTAAAAGCCCGGAACATGCGATTGAAAATCAGGCAAAGAAGTATGTCGGGGAGTTTCAAGGAAAGATCGCTAATTCTAACCTTCGAGACAAAATCACTCGGCACAAAATGAACTCTAAGGCGTTTAGCCTGACCCTGCGAAGATCGGCTTCGGAGGCGAGAACGAGTTCGGCGCCATCTCCAGCATCCTCTATGTTTAAGTACTACGGCACAGAGCAGAACAAAGGGCGTTTCGAAGTTATGATGGACATGCTGGGCGCCCAGGGCTTGGGATGGGACGGCGATGGTTTTCTCGATAAAGAGCTGTCTACCACTCGAAGTTGGCTCCGTTCAAAAGCGAACTCAATTGAAGGTGGTACCTCAGAGGTCCAGCTAAATATTATTGCCAAACGGGTGCTGGAATTGCCTGACTAGTCGATGCCCGTGTGGTCTTCAGCGTGCCGCTGGTTACTGCAAGCTTGAGTCGGGTCCAAAAAGATACATTTCCAGCGTTTCATGAAAGACGCGGATTCGGTTCTCCTGATAGTTAGCCAGACTCACTGCTCCTTTTTTACTGGCCTTTAATCCTTTCTGGATTCGAGGGAAATTTGGTGTGTCCTGGTCGATCACAGGGCCATATCCGCCGAGTTCAGGAACCGATGACCACAGCTGATCTTCGTCTAGCCGCAATTCCGTCATTGGCGCTGGATGGCTACCATCATCTGCGATCGGCAGTAACATCCAGATTTCGAAAATTGAATGGTTTGGGTCATCACCGTCCGGCCGGAAACGGTAAACCAGCGGCGCGACGATTGTCGGCCAAACCGTAAAATTCGGGAACAATGTATATTGAATCTGGTCGATCATTTCCGCGTCGCTGGCGGTTGACAGATCCACATTGTGGGATTTACCCCAAATTTTTCGATTGTGCTCGGCGATAAGGGATCTCGCGGTTTGGCCTTCTGTCAGCGTGACGGTATCGCCTGGTTTGCGAGCAAAGTAAGCATCAACAATCGCCTGTTCACTTTGAAGTTGGTCTCTGATGTAACCACTGGGGATGCCGCCCAGCATATTCATTCTGGTGACATGAGGTTTCCAGTAATCGTACTGTATAGAGGTGTCATAATTTGAAACAGCCGCGCCTGAAACCGCGATTTTCCCCTCAAGTGTTTTTTCGAAATGAGTTTCCGCGACATGATACCCCTCGATGAATGCTTCTTGTGCCACTTTCCAGTTACAGGGAACAACCTTGGAAACGTGTACTGCCTTGTACCTGTTGTCGATGTTGAAGTCGTTGAGATGCTCAGGCAGTACACCTAAATATTCATTGAGTGTGGTGCACTCCGGGTCCAAGTTAATGAATACGAATCCTGCCCAGGTATCGACCTGTACGGCTGGGAGTTGCTGTTCGTCAATGTTTAGATGGGAAAAATCCCAGGCCGCAGGAAGCGACGTCAGTTGACCGTCCAGGTTGTAAGACCATCCATGGTAGGGGCAACGGAACTCTTCGACCGAGCCGGCACCATCAACAATTGAAGTGCCACGGTGCAGGCAAGAGTTTGTGAAGGCTTTGATGTCTCCCGTTGAAGATCGAACGACGATGACACTGTCGTCGACGATGTCGTAGACTACAAAATCACCATCATTGGGGATTTCTTCGATCCTGCAGGCAACCTGCCAGGTTTTTCTCCAGACATGGTCAACTTCCATTTTGTGCCATTCGTGGGACCAGTAACGTTCAGTTGGGATGTCCGTTGTGGCGAGGTTGTCTGATGACTCGTTGAGTAAACCCGATGGTGGTTGTTTTGCATCATTTGGGTACAGGTCTTGTACCCAGGGCTTTGGAACAAAGTTGGCGAACCTCGGTGGCTGGGAAAACGCGGGCTTATCCTTTGGCATTTACTCTCCGGGTATCTGTCGGGCATGTGAATCGACTGGTCGATGTAATATAAGCTGGGATTGATCGCTGTGTAAACCCGGGGTCTTGGAAGCCCTTTGTGTACTCGGCGTTGAACTAAGTTTCCCGTCATAACAGGAAGGCGAGTTTTTGGGGGCTCGAGCCCAGATAGAGGCTACTGGCGGTGGCGATAGAGTTGCAGTTCCGTCCAGCCGCGCTGAATCGACGAATAAGTGTGTTTTGACAGCTTATCTAACTAGGGTTTTAATCTAGCCTTGTGAGCACTAAAAGTGAGGTGATTCGTGACTAAGATTGAGCCGCATCCGCTGACGATGGATGGAAAAGACACAACCAATCTACGTGGTGATTCGATATCGCAGGAGCGATATTACGACCCCGATTTTATGAAGCAGGAGTGGCAATACCTGTGGACCAGGATCTGGCATATCGCGGGGCGCGAGCAACAGCTTCAGGAGGCAGGAGACTACATCGTGCATGATTTTATGCACGAATCTGTGATGATCGTTCGCCAGCGTGACGGATCGCTGAAAGGTTTTTATAACGCCTGTGGCCATCGTGCGGCGCGGCTGGTTTGGGGCAATAGTAGCCAGGATAGTTTCTTTTGTCCGTATCATGGCTGGCGATGGGGTCTTAGCGGGGTGCTAGAGGCCTGCCCTGACCAGGATGATTTCCCCCAGGGAGACCCGGTTGGCAAGGCGACACTCGTTGAAGTGCGGGTTGGTACTTGGGCGGGGCTTGTCTGGTACACCATGGATGATGATGCGCCTGATCTCCTGAAGTATCTGGAGCCAACGCCGGAGCTCTACAAAGGACATCAGTTCGAAAAAACGGTTCGAGTTCACTGGATTCGCGTGGAGCTGGATGCTAACTGGAAATTCTGGTCGGATAATTTCAATGAGTCTTATCACACCAGGACGGTTCATCCCCAGGTGCCACCGATTATTGATCAGGACCACTTCACTTCCCGATACGAAATGTTTCCGATGGGCCACAATAGGATTGTTCAGATGGGGAGGCCATCATTGCGTGATCGTCTGCCCGAGGGTCAGCCTCACCCGTTTGATGAGCAATTACGTGCCTGGGATATTGACCCTGACGGTTATCCCGATTTTGACACCAAGGCAATGCAGGGGTGGCTGGACCTCAAGGCGGCCAAGCGGAAATTATGGAAAGAAAAAGGCTTTCTTCACTACGAAAACCTGAGTGACGAGGACCTTACCGAGAGCCCGTTTGGCGTCTTGTTCCCTAACGTCGCGATCGCTCCCGGAGCAGATTCCTTTCTGGTGTGGCGATGGGAGCCACACCCAACAGATCCAGAGAAGTGTTTCTTCGATCAGTGGACCATGGCCTATCCGGTTGAAGGCATGGAAGGCTTCGTTAATCGCACGGCCCGTACCACGATGGAATTGAAGGAAGCAGAGCTGGATTTTCGAGTATACGGTGACGGATCCTCAGTGCAGGACTTGTCCGACCAGGTGGTGTTCCAGGACTGGCAACTCACTCAGGGTCAAAGAATCGGTTGGCGCTCGAGGGGCTACCAGGAACCCTATTTTGCGGCCCAGGAAACACGTGTGCACCGCTTTCATGAAGTACTTAATGATTATCTGGCAGGCAATCCTCCGGGGCGGGACCAGCTGATTTAAAACCCAACCTGTTTAGTGTACCCACCGTCAACGACAAGATTTGCTCCGGTAACCCAACTTGCTCTTGGTGAGGCCAGGAAAGCAACGACGTCAGCGATTTCGTCACCAGTACCCATACGTTTGCTGGGATGCTGCAGTCGATCCTTTTCGTAGAGGTCAGGCAGCCTTGAGCGAATGTCATCCCATCGTCCATCCTTAATGAGTATTGGTCCGGGTGAGACGGTATTGGCGCGAATACCCTCGCCACCCCAGCGTTGTGCCAGTTGCGCGATCAGGTTGATCGTCGCGGCCTTGGTGGCACCATAGCTCGGGTTAATGGGGACGTCGTGGTGCTCGATGGCGGTGATAGTCGCAATCTGGATGATCGAAGCAGCCGTTGAATCCAGGAGAAAGGGCTTTGCCGCCTCAAAAAACATTGCGGTGCCTAGAAGATCTACGTCAAAACTCGCTCGCCAGGGATCAGGTCCTTCACCGTGTTGGCTACTTGCGCTGGCATTGCCGATGCATATGTCGATGCCGTCCATGGCATTTCCCGCTTCGTTGACCCATGCTTTAATTTTCTCGGGATCAGAAAAATCGCAGAGGTAACCACGGACTCTGCCTGTCGCAGATAATTTAGTAACAGCGGAATCAAGATCGTCTTTTTTGCGACAGCAGAAACTGACCTCCGCGCCTTCTTCCAGGAGTCTTGTCGCAATGTGAAGCCCAATCCCTTTGTGACCTGCCGAAATGAGTGCTTTCTTGCCGTCGAGTTCCAGATCCATAAGGGTCAATGCCTGTCTTGAGATTATCGTCAGTGGTGTTAGTCGTCTAGCAGCGAGAACGCGTCCAAATCTACCAGTGCACTGAAAGTATTTTTGATAATAGTCTGTCCAAGGAGTTGGCCGCGCTCATTACCCAGATCCAGTGTTCCAGCGATGACCACGGCATAGCAAATCAGGTAGAGTGCGCTAACCTTGTAACGCTCACGGCACTGGTCGAGATCGTAGCTAATACCAGCCCGGGTCAGTTCTGCGTGGTAAAAGGCGACCAGGTCTTCCTGCTTTCTAACGGCCTCTGGGACACTCTGAGTAATAAAATAGGCAAGATCCTGTTCGGGGGCGGAGGTACAAATCGACTGCCAATCAACGACCGCGATCTCGCCCTCTTTAAAAAATATATTATCCAGGCGCATGTCTGCATGGGTCAGGCATACCGGATCCTGACACATGGTCGTCAACAGACTTTCGATGTGTAGCGGGATACTTTCACCGGCGCTTCTGATTGACTCAGGGATCAGATCGCCAAATTGCTCAAGCACGACCGGCCAGCCAATCGGGTAGGTGCTCTGCATACCGTCTATCTGTTGTGCCCCGCCGTGAGAAGGAATGTCTGGAAACTGATGAGGTTGCCAACCGCTGGCGTGAAACCTGGCTAGAGCAGAAATCAACGTTTTTGCTTCGTCCAGTGAGCAGCCGGCTGTCTGATCCCCTATCTGCCATTCGGTCAGGTCTTCCAGCAGTATTACGAAATTGTTAGAGCTTTCGTCAAATTCGCTGAAGTAGCAATCCGGGGTTTGGATATCCACACTTCCAGAAATTTCCTGATAGAAGTTAACTTCGCGGCCGTACATGTTGTAACGTTGAGCACCCTCGCGGTTGACAATGGAAGAGGAGGGGAACTTGGCGATGAGAGAGTCCGGTTTGTCCTCGGCGGTATCCAAAAGAATACGCATGACCCAGGACATGACCCCGGTCCCTTCGCTGAAATATACTACTTGATATCCATTGACTGGATATCCCAATGTCGTTGTTAACCATTCCGTGGTGAGTTCATCGGGTGATCGTGGAAATGAGTTCATAAAGTGCTCTGGTGAAAAGACACCGCAATACTACTTTAATTCATTATGGCTAATCACTTAATGTGGTTGATTTGTACTAGCCCCACATCGAGCTTGTTGAGATGAAGTAATGCCGTCCTTAGCATTTTTTCGTCCAACAAGACGATATATCGCGCAGACTGTCAGGGACAATTTGCGGGCGCACAACGGCCAAGGTTATGAAAAATATTCATCAGATGCTGGGCTCTATCCTCTACAATCTAGTCCTAAACTTTTCGGTGTGGGGCGGTATGACGCCAACCCGTGTTTATCGATGGCGTCCGAATGGCCGCGATGTAGACAGCGCGATTATGAAAATTTATCAACTGGATATGGGAAACCTTCCATACGTGCAGGAGGGGTTGAAAACTTCAGGTAATAATCTGGTGCAGTTCGCAAACTACCAGGTTATGCAGATACCCCAGCATCACATCATGATCCAGCGATGGAGGGTTGGCCTCATAGCCCGAGTACTGACTTGGCGATGATGTTTTTCTGAACCTCTTTTGCCCCACCAAAAATGGACGAGGCTCGTGCGTTCAGGTAACCCGCAGTGGCGGTCTGGTCCTGTTGTCTGCCGATGGTCTCTTTTCCCTCGAGTAATAGTCGATTGTTATGGGGGATGCTGTAATTGGCTTTTGCCTCCATCTGCAGGGTAGCGATTTGTTGGCCAAGAGAACTTGCCATCATCTTCATTAGTGAAGATCCGGCGCCTGGGTTTTTCCCTGAAGAAACCTTGGCCTGCATGTCTGTTTCCATTTGAGAGAGCGCGGCAACTTCGATATTCGTTATGGCGTTACGCTTTCTTAGTTCGTGTTCTTCTGGCAAGTCGCGCAGCATAATGTTTAGTTCAGCCATGTCTACTTTCAATCGTGTGGAGACTGAGCTGCCGCCGCGTTCAAACTCAAGGAGATACTTGGCGACATTCCAGCCTTCATTTTCGGGTCCGACCAGGTTGTTGATAGGCACTCGAACGTTGTCGAAGAATACTTGATTGACTTCGTGATCACCTGCGAGGGTGATGATGGGTTCGACGCTAATGCCTGGGCTGTCCATCTTTATCAGCAGGAAACTGATACCGGCTTGCTTCTTAACGTCGGTGTTCGTTCGAACCAGACAAAAAATATGATCTGCATACTGCGCATGAGTGGTCCAGATTTTTGTCCCATTGACGATATATTCATCGCCATCCTTTACGGCTCCCGTCTTCAGGCTGGCTAGATCGGAGCCCGAGCCAGGTTCGGAATAGCCTTGGCACCAGTAGTGCTCTGCAGAAAGCATTTTTGGCAGGTAATGGTTTTGTTGTTCTTTGGTGCCATAGCGAAAAATGACTGGCGCCAGCATACGTAAACCAAGTGGAATTAACTTGGGGGCACCGGCTTTTTCGCACTCGCTGTTAAAGATGTAGCGCTGATTGGAGGTCCAGCCAGGCCCACCAAATTCTTTTGGCCAGGCAACGCCCGCCCATCCTCGCTTGTGGAGTATTGCCTGCCATGCCATCGCAGCATCATTGTCCCCGAGTGACGTTGTGGAGTTTTTGTTACCTGCCATTATTTCCGGCGTCAGTTCGTCTTTAAGCAATGACCGAATTTCTTCCCGAAAGGCTAGTTCTTCTTTCGTAAGTGCTAGTTCCACAGTTTTTACTCGAGCTGTTAATTTTGTTTTAGTTTAACGAGGGCTTCTTTGCTAGTCACGTGGCAATGCATCTGCGAGGAACCGGTACAAATTTGGAGGGTCCTTTCAGTTCTTTCAACCGAGATTCACCGAGTAGGATTCGCGTCTGATTGATCCGTAATCTAGCCCGTCACGTAAAAGCGTGCATGAACGCAATAACGATCAAAACCTTAGTAGTAATCAGCGCCCTGTTAGTCGCAAGCTGCACCCATCAACCGAGAGAGCCAATGCAGACAGCATCCTACGTGGACATCAATAAATTTATGGGTGACTGGCACGTCTTGGCCAATATCCCGACATTCCCGGAACGCGGCGCTATTAACCCCATCGAGCGATATACATTGAATGAAGACGGTACGGTCGATACCAGGTTCTCCTTTATCAACCCGAGAAATGGCGCTGAAAGAGAGCTCAAAGCCACAGGGTACATTCAGCCGGACTCTAATAACGCAGTCTGGGGAATGCAGTTTATTTGGCCCATTAAAGCTGATTACAGGGTGGTTTATCTCGACCCCGATTATCAAACCACTATTATTGGGCGCAAAAAGCGAGATTACCTTTGGATAATGTCACGGGACCCCGATCTTCCCAGGGAGCACCTCGAGCTGCTTATTGAGATGGCTGTTCAGTTGGGCTACGACCGGGGGTTGATCCAGTTCCCAGAGCGGCGAAAGGGCTTGCTCGCGACCGGTTAGGGGTTTGGTGATCCATTTCCCAAAGGCCTGCGTATTAACTGTTATGGACACTAAGTACCCGTTATCATGAAGCTCAAACGAACAATAGGCCGAACATTGGCTACCGAAGCAGAAAACTGGAACGAATGCATTGAAAGAGTCGGTAGGAGCCAGGATAGGGGCGCCTTCCAGTCTCTTTTCAAGCACTTCTCGCCTTTCCTGAAAGCGTTTTTGATCAAGAGCGGGGGCGTGACCCCAGAGAACGCGGAAGAACTCGTTCAGGAAACGATGATAAAGGTATGGCGAAAAGCACCTTCCTACTCATCCTCACAGGCCTCGGCGAGCACATGGATCTATACGATAGCGCGAAATACCCGAATAGATTGGCTCAGAAAGCAGAATAGGCAAAACCCTGACCTGTTGAACGCGGAAGATCTGTATGACGAGCGAGAAAACCCTACACCGCTGTCTTCACTGTCTCAGATAAGGACAAAAAAACTTATCTCCGAACAATTGAGTCAATTACCCGTGGAGCAGGCGGAAGTACTGCAACTGATGTACTTTCAGGGGCAGTCTGGACAACAGGTTGCCAATACGCTGGCCTTGCCACTTGGCACCGTCAAATCAAGAGTTCGTTTGGCCATGAATAAAATGAAACTAGCATTAGCGCCACTGGGAGACCTGGGTGTTATAGAGGGAAGTAACTAATGATTAATAGACATCCGGAATCGGACCTTCTGGTGGAGTATGCGTCTGGATCCTTATCCGTCGCGCCATGTATTTCTGTCACAACCCACCTGCAATATTGCAAGCAGTGCAGTGATTCGGTGGAATCACTGGGGGAGATTGGCGGCGAGTTGTTAACTACCGCCCAAGCCGTTCCGGTATCAGATGAATTGTTCGACAGGGTCATTGCAAGTTTGGACTCATTGGTGGAAGAAGAACCCTCGGATGAGCCGCAGCGTCAGTGCAGTGACAGTATTTCCGCCGAACTACCTGAGTTCGTGCAACGACTGTTGCCTGACGGGGAGCTTGATTGGCGGAGATTGTCTCCTTCATTAAAAGTCGCACCGATAAGTGTCGGCGAAGAAGAATATGAGCTTGCGTTGCACCGCATTGATGCTGGGGGGAAAGCGCCAGAGCATGACCACCTTGGTAAAGAAATCACGGTCGTGTTGACTGGAAGCTTCTCAGATGAAGAGGGCGTGTACCAGCCAGGGGACTTCCTTGTAAGAGAAGCAGGAGACACCCATAGGCCTTTCGCCGCTCGTAACCAAGAATGTATATGCCTGTCGGTGCTGGAAGCACCAATAAGGCTGACGGGGATAAAGCGAGTCCTGAACCCGTTCCTCAGTTTCACTCCAAGTTAACCTACTATAGCGGACGGTATCGCCGGCCAACTATATTTTTTCCATGCTGATCTTTTTTCTTGGTATTTGCGTAAAACCTATACAAATTCATAAGTATCAAAACGAGAAGGAAATAGCATGAGCGCTACTGTAGAAAGTTTTGGTAAGAGTGCTTATCGTTTGCCCGGGGATTGCTCGCCAGAGGCAAAACTGGTCAAAGCAGCATTGGTTGAAAAAGGCCTAGAAACGCCGATGATAGACAACGGCCTCTCACGCAATGAAAAATATAGTCTTGTAAAATCCTCAATGACAGACATTGCCACAACCCTAGGGTTAGATTTGAGAGACGACAGCCTGACTGAAACGCCCCACCGAATTGCCAAAATGTATGTCGATGAGTTGTTCGGAGGTTTGGACTACAGCAACTTCCCTAAGATTTCCGTTATCGACAATAAGATGGGCGTCGAGGAAATGGTGAAAGTCGACAACATCAGCGTGATCAGTACCTGTGAACACCACTTTGTAACGATCGACGGTGCCTCAAGGGTCGCCTACATCCCCAATAACAAAATCATTGGTTTGTCCAAAATAAACCGAATTGTTCGGTTCTTTGCGCAACGGCCCCAAGTTCAGGAGCGCCTGACGCAGCAGATTCTCGTTGCACTGCAAACTTTACTTGAAACCGATGATGTCGCAGTGACGATAGATGCCACCCATTACTGCGTGAAGTCACGTGGTGTAATGGACACAAATTCCACGACGCAAACCACTGCACTCGGCGGACAATTTAAGGAAGACCACAGAACGCGCGCTGAATTTTTGAGATAGGTGCGATGGGCGTGTTAGATACGATTAACGGCTGGCTATCTGCGCCATCCGCAAACTTGATATATCTCGTGCCCACGCTGGCCTTCCTCGAATCTTGTCCAGGGATAGGGCTATTCGTCTCCGGAGTCTTTCTCCTGTCTACAAGCACTCTGCTTTACACATCAGACTCAGCCTCGCTCTCTGCGATTTTGTTGCTGGGTTTTTCTGGTGCACTGTTAGGGGATCACAGCGGGTATTTTGTCGGTCGTCTAATGGGTGGCCGGGTTTGGCACATGACTTGGTTGAAAAACAGGGTAAAGACACGAGCCAAGATACAAACTCAGATAGAAAAATCAGCGTCTATCGGGATATGCGTCGGAAGGCTTGTGCCACTGCTACGGTCTCTGACACCAATTGTTGCGGGGGTTTCGGGGATGCGCTGGAGGACGTTTTTTGTTTGCGACCTTCTTGCCTGTACGATCTGGGCGAGTGGGCTGTATCTGATATTGACGAACCTCGCGCTAATTTCTCTATAGATTTGATGAGAAGGTCTTTCGTTTAGCTAGGCTGATGGGCGTTGTTCTTCCTCTGTGTCGTCTCGGTATTCGACCTGAATACCATGAAGAAAATTTCTCAGGATTTGTTCCTGGCACTCTCTGTAATGCTTGTGACCTTTTTTTCTGAAAAACGCACTGAGTTCATGCTTGCTCATCTTAAAATCGACTACTGCCATCATTCTTAATATGTCGTCAGCCTTCAGGTTAAGAGCTATCTTGAGTTTTTTGAAGATAATGTTGTTGCTGAGTTTGTCTTCTGGTTCCGGCTGGGGACCATCTTTCTTGCCGCGCATCTCGTTAATAAGGCCGTTTAGATAGCAGGCCAAAATTCTGTCATCGCATGGCTGCTGCTCGGGATCGTCGTCCTTTTTTAACCAGTTACTTACCTGGCTACGGCTTACTGCTAGGTCAGCTTGTGCGAAGACGGTGATCATTTTCGAATCGTTAAAATCAAATGAATAGCGAAGGCGGCGGAGAATGTCGTTGTTGTTAATGGTTAAGTCCCGTTTGTTTTTGGTTTGACGCCCTGATTGTTGAGGCGAATGCCATCAGGTTGAATCTTAATAATACGCTGTTTGTAGAGACCGCCGATGACTTTTTTGAAGGATTTTTTACTCATGCCGAAAAGCTCCTGGATTTTCGCAGGATCTGTTTTGTCATGAGCGGCTGCAAATCCATCGTGCCCCTTGAGGTAATTAACAACTGTCATGGTGTGTTGGTCTCGTGTTTCTTGTTCCTGCTTGAGGGCCAGGTCAATTTTGCCATCGGGTCGCACAAATTTGATGAAGCCACGTCTTGATTGGCCAAAGCTAAGTCGTTCGTTTACCTCATCTTTGTACAGCAGCCCCCAATGGCTGTGATTGATAATGGCCTTAAATCCCAGGTCGGTGCTGTTAGCGATGATAAGGTCAACCCGTTGACCCGGTTCGAAGTCGTGTGGCGCTTGATCGTCAATGAACTTTTCTATTTTGGACGAAGCGGTGATTCTGCCATCAGCATTATTCAAATAGACGTACACCAGATAAGATCGGTCCACCTCCATTGGCCTGTGTTGCTCGCCAAAGGGTGCCAGCAAGTCTTTATCCAGCCCCCAGTTCATAAAAGTACCGTAATCTGTGTTCGCGACCACTTTCAGGTAAGCGAATTCCCCAACCTGTACCTTGGGGGTTTGCGTGGTGACGATGAGCCGGGTTTCAGAATCCTGATAAAGGAAAACGGGTAGGTGACTGTCTACCTCCAGGCCGGGTGGACAAAATTTAGTTGGCAACAGGATTTCACCCAGATTTTCCCCGTCCATGTAGGCGCCCTGATCAGTCAGTTTTGATACGCGCAAGATGTAGGTTTGCCCGAGGGTCAGCATGGTTGGCTCTTATTATTATCTTGGATGAGTATTCTAACCCCCTCGTCTTGGTTTTGTTCTTCTTGTTGGTGCGGCGTTTTGAGGATCTTCCGGCCACGGATGTTTTGGATAGCGCCCCTTCATTTCCTTTCTGACGTCCAGGTAGGAAGTTTGCCAGAATCCGGCCAAGTCCTGGGTGACCTGCAGTGGTCTGCCGGCGGGGGATAGCAGATGGATCGTGAGTGGTATCTGGCCGTTGAGGACTGCTGGTGTATCAACACATCCAAACATCTCCTGCAACTTTACTGCGAGTACCGGCGGCGTAGTTGTGTAATCAATCGAGTAACTCGAACCGGAAGGCACCTGCAACCGCTGCGGGGCTAGTGCATTTAGTTGTTGATTCTGCTCCCAGGTCAGTAGCGCTGTAAGAATGGATTTTAAATCGAGTTTCTTAAAATGACTTAGCAGGTTGACGGGTTCGAGATAGGGGCCAAGCCAATCATTCATGGAAGCCAGCAGACGTTCGCTGGACACGTCAGGCCAGGTTTTATAGTCAGCATTAGCTCGGACGAGTTCTACGCGAGCCTGCCATTGTCGAATCTCCGGTGTAAACGGTAGGGTTTCCAGACCTGAAGTTTGAACATGTTTTATGAGCGCTTCTCTTTTGGCTTCAGCCGGAACCTTTGAGAGCTTGTTGCGGCTTAACACGAGATCGCCAATCTGTTGTCTTTCTTCGGCAATGAAACGTTTTGTTTTACTGTCCCACTCAACAATAGTGTTGTGCGTAACCTGCTCTGAGAGTAAAGATTCGAATAGGGTTTCATCTAAAGTAGCGGCGGATCGAATCATGTCGCCTTTCGATCTTGCCATTCCTCCGATCTCAGCGACAGCTAGCCACCTGGAATGTCCCAGGGCATGGTTCCCGGGGATGCTTGCTCCCCGGCCATTCGATAATTGAAAGCCACCAGCGTGTCGGTGTCTGGCAATCCGATCAGGGTAGGCGCAGGAGATCAGATAGCCTGATACCTGATCAGGGTTAATCAGGTTTGTCGCTGTGGCGGTGACGAGTTGTTTGATTTGCGTAGAAAATATTTCGGCGAGCTGATGGGTGCGGCGAAACCAGCCACGATGTTGATTCGGACATTTTGATTTTCCTTGCAGGATGTCAATTCTCTCGTTCATGTCGGGAGTGTCCCGGCCCAATGGGTCGCGATCTGACAGGATGCTCGCAATAAGGCTGGCTGTGTCGGCATGGCCAATCGATTGTCCGCAGATCAGCATATGTGCGAGGCGAGGGTGCACCGCAAGGCCGGCCATCTGGGTGCCGTGGTCGGTTAGCTGTAGTCCGTTATCTCTCTTTATGATCGCGCCGAGCCTTACCAGCAACGATACTGCCTGCAACCAGGGACCGCTTCCTGGTGGATCCAGCCAGGCGAGTTCCATCGGGTCATTTATCCCCCATTTCAGAAGTTGCAGTGCTACCGGTGTGAGGTCGGCGCTTAATATCTCTGGTGTTGGATGAGGAGCCATCTGATCCTGCTGGCTTTTTGACCAGAGCCGATAACATTTCCCGGGGCGCAGTCTGCCGGCTCGGCCCATCCGTTGTGTGCTCGATGCCTGGGAAATTTTGCGTGTGTGAAGCCGTGTCATTCCCGTTGTTGGATCGAAGACAGGTTCCCTGGCTAGGCCGGTGTCGATGACAATATCCACGCCATCGATGGTTAAGCTGGTTTCTGCGATGTTGGTTGCAAGTACGACTTTCCTTTCGCCGGGTTTTGGGACTGGTGCGATGGCGTCTTGTTGTGCTTCCAGGGAAAGATTGCCGTAAAGAGGCCGCAGGTGAACCCCGCTGATTTTTCTATTATGCAGCTCGGTCGTAAGCGAGTCTGCCACTCTCCTGATTTCGCCCTGGCCGGGAAGGAATACCAGAATGCTGCTGTCGGGGTGGTCAGTCAGTGCCTTTAAGGTTGCCGCGACAGTCTTGTCATTGATTGAGTCTCGAGGCTCGCTGGGTTTACCGTAGACGAGGTCGACCGGATACTGTTTCCCTTCGCTCCGGACGACGGGGGCCCTGGTGAGTTCTTCCAGTTTATGGCTGTCGAGCGTTGCCGACATGATTAATACTTTAAGCGGATCTTCCTCCCTGAATAGAGATCGCCCTTTCAGACACAACGCAAGCGCCAGGTCTGCGTCCAGGCTACGTTCATGAAACTCATCAAAAATAACCAGTCCCACGTCGTCAAGGGAGGGGTCCTCTTGAAGCATCCGGGTGAGGATGCCTTCTGTAATCACTTCGATTTTTGTGTGAGACGAAACCCGGGTGTCAAGTCGCATTCGATATCCGACGGTCTGGCCCACAGGTTCCTGAAGGAGATCCGCCATACGGTGCGCCGCTGCGCGGGTTGCGATGCGGCGTGGCTCCAGCATCAATATTTTCTTTTGCTTTAGCCAGGGCTCGTCTGCCAGTGCCAGAGGAACAAGGGTGGTTTTACCTGCGCCGGGTGGCGCCTGTAGAATTGCCTCATGGTGTTGCTTGAGTATCGACTTCAACACTTCGAGAATTTCGATAACAGGCAATTTAATATCAGTGGGAATCAACGGCGTAGTCTTTAAAAAACAAGGTTGAGTTGCATCGCAATAGGCCGGAGCCTGGTCTCTATCTGCGGCTTCTACTCTATGTGCCTAACGTCCCTGCCGCAAATCATATAGAATCTAAGCGATTGACCGCTTCAAATCAGCCGGTTGGGAAGTTCTGTTTGATAGAGTTTACCAACGGCGTCGAAGCCCGACTACTATCAATAGTAATGAAGACAGATATCGACAACCCATTCAATATTTTCAGGTTCATATTATTCAGGCTCGACAGGCGAAGAGTGACCATTTTTCTCCTTGCTGTACTGATTACGATGAATGTCAAAGCCGAGATATTTGCACCCTTTACTACCTCAAATATTAGTCCATTTGTGCAATTACATGGCCTGCCCAGTGCGCGTCCTGCAAAACTGGTGCCTAATAAGACTCTGGTATGGCAGGTTCAGACGGACATCGCCAACAATTTCACAGAGAACACGGACGGCGTTGAGTCGATACTGATTGATGGTGAGACCTACAGAGTTAACCTGTCTTTGAGGTATGGCTTTGGTGACAGGTGGGAGGTTGGGATCGACGCGCCTTATATTCGCCATGGACCCGGTCAATTGGATTCGTTTATTGAAGGCTTTCATGATTTATTTGGCTTGAGTCAGGCTAATCGCGATGATCGTCCTCGTAACCAGCTTGACTATAGCTACACCTCAGGCGTGAACACGATGCGCCTGAATAAATCAGTCAGCGGGATTGGAGAGGTACGCCTGAATTTGGGATACAAATTGCGCGAGTATGAGAATCGAACCTGGAGTGTCCGTGGCGGTGTCAAGCTGCCTACCGGAGACCCCGACAAGCTTACCGGTTCAGATGGAACTGATGTCTATGTGGGGTTGTATTTCAGTGAAGGCGCATTTCTGGGAAATGAATCGCTAAGTTTTCACGGCAGTGTAGGGGCGCTCGCGATGGGTAATGGAGAGTTAGTTGGAAGCGATGTTGAAGACCTCGCGGTCTATGGTTCAAGTACTCTGGCGTGGAAACTTTCCCCAAATTTCAGTCTTAAGGCACAATTCGATTTTCATTCAGCCCTCTATGACTCCGGAGTGGAAGAGCTCGGCAGCTTTGCCGGCCAGCTTATTCTCGGTGGTTCCGTCAAGCTGGGGCGAAAAGTGCAATTGGATCTGTCTGTCAGCGAAGATGTGATTGTGGACACTGCTCCTGACGTAGTTTTTAGTATCGGTTTGCGGTCCCTTTTCTAAATGCTGCCCCAGATTAATGCTCTGCGGGTTGATGGCGGGTGGCAATCTATCTAATGTTAGTCAATCGGTGCACTGACCAGGTTGTTAAGTTGCGTCGAGCTTCTGAGACGCAACTAGATTGCGCGGGCCGAAATGTTTTGCGCCGAGGCCTCAATGTAGCCAGGTCTTAAGGTAATTGTGTTCCGGTAATCTGCCAGTAGTGTCGGTAGCACGATGTGCCTCGTCGAGGCCCAATCCAGGCATGAAACAAGCAGTATATCGACGGTCCCGAAGTGTTCTCCCTGGGCAAATTGCTGGCCATCAGCAAACCATCGCGCAGCCTCACGCAGGCCCCTGCTTACATATTCTTTTGCGGCCTCAACGGCCACGGGCGCTGATCCGTAAGTTGCGGAAAGGCCGTTCGGGGGCTCGCCATGAAGACGGGTCGTATACAGGCGGGCATCGATCTCAGTCATGAGATACATCGTGTGATCCATTAGGGTGGCTCGCTCTTGCGTTCCTGGTCCCGGCATGGGTAACGCATCTTTGCCATAACGGTCGGCCAGATAGTTTACGATCGCTGCACTCTCACCAATTTGCACCCGATCGTCTTTGTAAAATGGTACCTTTTGCCTTTCGTTAAGCGCGCGGAATTCAGGATTATCCATTCCCGGGGAGCGCGGTGCGATCTTTCTGTGTTCGAAGGCAAGTCCAAGTTCAATCAACGTCCAAATTGGTCGAAGCGTACGTGGCGTTCCGATACCCCATAGGGTTCTATTAATGTCAGTCATGATCCAGATCAGCCTCGGTTGAATACATCGTTACTGTACCAACAAGAAAACTACTTGATAATCTTAACTGTTTAAAGGTTTTTCAATTACCCGGTTGTGGCTGTAATAGCTCTTCAAGCTTCTTTAGGCACCCTTGCATGCTTTTCTTGATGAAGGGTTCGATCTCGACGGGGGTCACTTCCGTCTCCCAGCGCATTATGCAGCGACCTTTAGCGATAGAATTTAGCTGAATGATTGCCAGGTGATGTTCTAGGGGAGGGCTCGATTCGATACAACTGTACTCAAGCCGCATACTCTCATTGTTATGCAAGAGTATTTTTTCTGCGATCTGTCCCGCACCGGGCATGCCAAGACGGCGAACTTCCCCATCGAAAACACATTCTGTGACACCGGGTACCCAATCAATTCGATCGGGAGTTCCGACGATGTCCCACAGTTCCATCGCAGTGGATTTAAATTCGTGCTCAATCAGGATCGCCATGCTAATTATATTTCCTGTTTCGTTTCTTGCTTGATGGGGGCTCTAGTCAACCGGAAAAGCCAAGTGTGAACAACTTTCACGGCGTGTACGTATTTATATATATCATTCATTCAAATGCTATTGCCAGTCCGGGAAAGGAGCGGGCTTTATGGCGGGCCATCACATCTTTGGGTCAGACTCTATGCTGGCGCCAGCCGGTGTGCGTGGCTGTAGAGATTAAACTGATTGTTGCGCACAAAACCTGCAAGCGTGATTCCCGTTTGTTCAGCCAGCTCGACCGCAAGACTCGACGGAGGTCCAATGGCAACGATTATTTGTGCGCCCGCAATGGCTGCTTTCTGGACCAGTTCAAAGCTGGCTCTGCCGCTCAGTACCACACCGTTTGCGCCAAGTGGTAGATCGTTGTCGAGTAGGAGGCTACCGATCAGCTTATCCATGGCATTGTGTCGTCCTACGTCCTCGCGGACTCGCAGCAGATTTCCGGTTGGTCCGATAAGTCCAGAGGCATGGATGCCACCAGTTGCCGAAAATTCCGACTGCTGATCTCTCAATAGAATGGGAAGTTGTTGCACCTGCTCTGCTGTCAACGTCAATGATTGAGGTACTTTGATCTGGCTGTTGTTCATTACGGCTTCGATGCTGGTCTTGCCACAGACCCCACAACTCGATGTCGTGTAAAAGTGACGCTCCAGTAGAGCAGGGTCGAATGTATTACCGACTCCAAGTACGACTCGTATACTGTTATGGATACCTTCGTCACCTGATGGCGGTCTGCAGTGTTCGACAGTTACCAGCTCATCCCGGGAACGTATGATCCCTTCTGTATAAAGAAACCCCAGGGCCAGTTCATTATCGTTGCCTGGTGTACGCATGGTGATCGCGAGCGGAAATTCATCCAGCCCGGGGGCTGTCAACCTGATTTCCAGCGGCTCCTCAATGGTGATGGCATCACTATCGAGTACTGATCCCGTCGAGGATACACGGGTGATCGCCAGTGTTTCCTGTCTGGGTTGGGATTCGCGAGCGACGAAACCTTTGTCGGTGTTCATTCCACTGGTAGCAGATCTATCTGCTGATCTCTGCGAGAGATGAACTTCTCCTGCCACGCCGAACGATGATTTGCGGGGCTGATCTCAACTGCGGTCACCTTGTACTCCGGGCAGTCCGTCGCCCAGTCGCTGAGTTCCGTCGTGACGACATTGGTCCCTGTCATTGGGTGATGGAATGTCGTGTAAACAACACCAACTGCTACACGTTCGCTGATATCCGCGCGCAAGGCAATTTCTCCGATGCGGCTTTTGATGGACACCCAGTCACCGTTTCTTATGCCGCGCATTTCCGCGTCGGCAGGGTGGATCTCCAGAACATCTTCTTCAAGCCAGCGAACATTTTCAGTTCGTCGGGTCTGGGCGCCGACGTTGTACTGGCTGAGTATCCTCCCGGTTGTCAGAAGCAGCGGGAACTTTCGGTTGGCTGTTTCGCTGGTTGGCTGATAATCGGTAAGTATAAAAAGTCCCTTGCCGCGCACAAAGCCGTCGACATGCATGATCGGCGTACCCTCTGGTGCGCCGGCGTTGCAGGGCCACTGAACACTGCCATGCTCATCCAGGAAATCAAATGAGACACCGGTAAATGATGGCGTGAGCTGAGCGATTTCGGCCATGATTTCAGCGGATGTGGAGTAGTTCATGTCATAGCCCATGGCGTTTGCGAGGGCCTGGGTAACTTCCCACTCAGCCATGCCGGTTTGTGTCTTCATCACGGGTCTGACCCGGTTGATGCGGCGTTCTGCATTGATAAAGGTACCGTCTTTCTCAAGGAAAGAGGTCCCCGGTAAAAATACATGAGCGAACTTTGCTGTTTCGTTGAGGAAAAGGTCCTGGACGATCACACATTCCATGTTGGTGAGAGCAGCTTCGACATGCAGTGTGTTGGGGTCTGACTGCGCGATATCCTCGCCCTGAATGTATAGCCCTTTGAACGTACCTGCGCAGGCTTCATCCAACATGTTCGGGATGCGAAGACCCGGTTCATTGTGAAGGGGTACGCCCCAGTGGCGGTCAAACTCACCGCGTGCTGCATCGTCAGTGACTGAACGATAGCCGGGTAGTTCATGGGGGAATGAACCCATATCGCAGGAACCCTGGACATTATTCTGTCCTCTGAGAGGGTTAACGCCTACACCCATGCGACCAATGTTACCGGTTGCCATGGCGAGGTTAGCCATCGCCATGACCATGGTTGAACCCTGGCTGTGTTCGGTAACACCAAGACCGTAGTAAATCGCGCCATTACCCGCAGTTGCAAAAAGGTGCGCTGCCAGGCGTATCTCTTCTTCAGGAACGCCCGTTATTTTCGCAACAGCAAAGGGTGAATTCTCTTCCTGGGCTGCGAACTCGCGCCAGGCATTGAAAGATTCGAGATCACAGCGTTCCTGCACGAAGCTCTCGTCCAACAGACCTTCAGTCACAAGGACGTGCGCGAAGGCGTTCATCATAGGGACATTGGTGCCAGGTAACAGTGGCAAGTGGTGGCTTGCCTCGATGTGTGCGGACCTCACCAGATCAATCTGACGAGGGTCAATAACGATGAGTTTCGCACCATCGCGGACTCGTCGTTTGATCTGAGAGGCAAACACTGGATGCGCGTCCGTCGGATTGGCACCGATGATCATGATCACGTCAGCTTCAGTGACCGAATCAAAATGCTGGGTTCCCGCCGAGGTGCCAAAGGTCTGCTTGAGACCGTAGCCTGTGGGTGAATGACAGACTCGGGCGCAGGTGTCGACATTGTTGTTGTTGAAGGCGGCGCGGATCATTTTCTGGACAACCCATACTTCTTCATTGGTACACCGGGAAGAGGTGATTCCGCCGATGCTGAATCGACCATGCTCTTCCTGAATCCTGCTCAGGCGATTTGCTGCGAATTGGATCGCTTCATCCCAGGAGACGGTTTGCCACTGATCTGTGATGCCATTGCGGATCATCGGTTCGGTGATCCTGTCCTGGTGATTGGCGTAACCCCAGGCGAAGCGTCCCTTAACGCAGGAATGACCATGATTTGCCTTGCCGTCTTTCCAGGGCATCATGCGGACAACCTGCTCCCCTTTCATTTCTGCTTTGAAGGAACAACCCACTCCGCAGTAAGCGCATGTGGTGACGATACTGCGATCAGGCACGCCATGATCAATCACCGATTTTTCCATCAGAGTAGCTGTTGGGCACGCCTGTACACAGGCGCCGCAGGAAACACATTCACTGGCGAAAAAGTCCTCTGCGCCGGTTGCGACCCTGGAAGAGAACCCACGTCCGTCAATGGTGAGCGCGAAAGTACCCTGGACTTCTTCGCAGGCGCGTACGCACCTGGAACAAACGATGCACTTACTGGGGTCGTAGGTAAAATAGGGGTTCGACTTATCGATTGGGTCGTTGGCATGATTGCTGCCACCCGCGTACCGCACGTCGCGAAGACCAACCTGGCCAGCCACGTCCTGCAGTTCGCAGTCGCCGTTAGCTGCACAGGTCAGGCAGTCGAGTGGATGATCTGAGATATAAAGTTCCATCACACCGCGACGCAGTCGGGCAATGTCTTCGTTTTGGGTCACGACGCGAAGATCTTGCTGTACTGGTTGCGTGCAGGAGGACACAAACCCCGGTTTTCCATCGATTTGAACGAGACACATGCGGCACGAACCGAAAGCATCGAGAGAGTCCGTCGCGCACAATTTGGGGATCGGGATTCCTGCTTCTTCGGCAGCCCGCATTATTGAGGTGCCTGCGGGGGCGCTGACAGTCTCGCCGTTTATTTCAAGCGTGACTATCCTGGTGTTGTTGACTTGCTTTGTACCCAGATCTTGATCAGCGAGTCTCATGCTATTGCTCCAGTCCGAAATCGCCGGGAAAGTGGCGTATTGCTGATTCTACGGGAATTGGCGTCATTCCGCCCATCTGGCAAAGACTGGTCTTTTCCATCACCTCGCAGAGATCTTTCACGAGGATAAGCTTTTCCTTTGTACAGCCGCTTTGCTGAATATCTTCCATGAGCTCTCGTCCTCTGACAGAGCCAATACGACAGGGTGTACATTTGCCGCAGGATTCATGCTCACAGAAAGCGAAGGCATATCTTGCCTGCTCGATCAGGTCGACTGTGTCATCGAAGACGACAATACCGCCATGGCCGATTCCTGCACCAATGGCTGCCATGGCTTCATAGGTTAGCGGCGTGCCCAGTTGTTCACGTGATAGATAGGCACCGAGCGGGCCACCGACCTGCACGGCCTTCACCGGACGCCCTGAACGGGTGCCCCCGCCGTAGGCATCTATAAATTCACCCAACGGCATGCCAAAAGGTAGTTCAACTAGTCCGCCGCGCTTCACATTGCCTGACAGCTGGAATGGCATGGTGCCGGTAGAATTGCCGAGCCCAAATCGCCGGTAGGCTTCACCACCATTTTTGATAATCCAGGGAACAGAACACAGAGTAATGACGTTGTGAACCAGTGTTGGTTTGCCAAAGAGACCCTCGATGGCAGGTAGGGGTGGTTTGGCACGAATGATGCCGCGCTTACCCTCAAGGCTCTCCAGGAGAGAAGTTTCCTCGCCGCATATATAAGCACCGGCGCCAATAAAAAGCTCTATATCGAAGATTTCGTTCAGCGCTCCCTCGCGTCGAGCAATCTGGAGGGCTTCGGTAAGAATGTCGGCAGCTTCAGGATATTCTGAACGGAGATAGATGAACCCTTTTGACGCGCCTACTGCACCTGCAGCGACGGCCATACCTTCGATCAGAAGGAAGGGATCGCCCTCCATGATAAGACGATCGGCAAAGGTGCCGGAGTCACCTTCGTCTGCATTACAAACGATGTACTTCTGATTCTTGGGTTGATCGGCAACGGTCTGCCACTTTATATGTGCGGGGAATCCCGCCCCACCTCGGCCACGCAGTCCGGAACTGCGAATTTCAGCAAGAACAGACTCAGATGAAGTTGGCGCAGTGGAGAATCCTCCATCTGCACGATAGGCATCGAAATCGAGCGGGTCGACCCGACCACAACGATTGAAGATCAATCGATTATCTGTCTCGACGATTTCGGTTGGTGCTGTATCAGGTTTGCCGTTAATCAAAGAGTCCGCATCAGCACTGCTCAGGTTTGTGTAGACGGTGTCATCTATCATGGCGGTCGGACCATTTGCACAGTGCCCAAGGCAGTAGACACTTTCCAATGCAAACTCGTTGTCCGGAGTGGATTCGCCCATAGCGATGTCAAGCCGGTTCTCCAGAGTAGCGGTCAAGGATCTGCAGCCAGTGGCCTGACAGGCCTCAGCCTGACAGACCTGAATAATTTTGTTCGCAGGCGGATTTGTACGCAGGTCGGAATAAAAGCTGACGATACCTCGAACTTCTGCCTGGCTGATGTTGAAGAGCTCGGCGACGGCGTGTTGATCGCCGTCCCTGATATAGCCCTGAGCCAGCACAAGTGCGCGAAGTGCGGATATCGTGCCTCCAGTCTGGTCCCTGTACGGTTCGATAATGTGAAGCTGGATTGTTCATGTCGTCCATCATAAGGACATGGCTGGTGTATGAGAAGCTTCTGCGCGCGTTTCAGGAAGACTTTGGCGCGCGTCGGCAATGGAGTTTCGTTTCAGGGCATATTATCAGGGGTAGCCCGGTAGTTTGAACATCTGCATTTCCCCAGGCACGACAAGGCACAGGCCTTGTCTGATTTTAGTGTTTGATTAATCAGTGAAAAATAAGTCTTTTAGTGCGAAGGTGGTCAAGGTCATTTCCGGTACGGAGGATGTCGGTACCGGGTTGTTAATGCCGTATTTATTTACCTACTTTCTCAACTAAATCGCTGGCTTTTTGCCACAGGGTTCTTTCATGTCAGATATCACGCTCTCACTCAAAGAAGTCCATCAACTCGCGACCAATTGCCTGCTGGCCAGTGGCTGCGATGAAGAAAATGCCACGGCGGTTGCAGAAACCATTCATGCTGCTGAAAGAGATGGTTGCTCTTCGCACGGATTGTTCCGATTACCCGGTTATGTTGCTTCGCTGAAGAGCGGCAAAGTTAACGGTACTGCTGTCCCTGAAATTCGCCGCTTATCCGGCAGTGTGATCCAGGCTAATGGGAATGGTGGTTACGCGCCGCTGGCTCTGCAGAGAAGCCGGTCTGCGCTGATAGACGCCGCAAGAGGTAACGGTATCGCTGCGCTGGTCCTCGTCAACGTACATCACTTTGCGGCGCTGTGGACTGAAGTCGAACCTGTCGTAAAAGAGGGGCTGGTAGCCATGGCGTTTACGACCTACAAACCGGCGGTTGTACCTGCAGGCGCGAGCGAGGCGCTGTACGGAACCAATCCCATGTGTTTTGGCTGGCCCCGTGGAGACGAACCGCCTCTGATTTTTGACCAGGCGTCTTCGTCCATGGCCAAAGGAGAGGTCATGATTGCAGCCCGTGAGGGGCAAACAGTTCCTTCGGGTACTGGCATAGACGCCGACGGTAATGACACAACTGATCCCGGGCGGATTCTGGACGGTGGTGCGCTGTTACCGTTCGGCGGCTATAAAGGTTCGAACATGGCGATGATGATCGAATTACTTGTCGCCGGTCTTTCCGGTCAGGACTTCAGTTTTGAAGCCGAGAAAAATGACAACAATGATGGTGGACCGCCAGTTGGCGGTGAACTGATGCTGGCTATGGATCCTGCGAGATTCGGCGACTCGGAACACTGGCAGGACCATTCAGAGTCATTCATCAACCGGCTGGGTGGTATGGATGGTTCACATCTGCCGGGAACTCGGAGACACGAGCGGCGCGAGGTTATAGAACTGGAGGGGGTCAAGATCCCCGAGACATTACACGAACAGTGTCGCGCTTTCATGTCCTGATGAGTGACGAAACCAGTTCCAGTGCACCGGAGATAGACTGGCCAGTTTTTATGACGAGTGGCGGTTTCATCGTCGCGTTTGTTGGTCTTGCGATAGTTGATATCGATTTGCTTTCAGCAATTGTTAATGCAGGTTTTTCGATCGCAACCACCTACTTCGGTGCTTACTGGCAGGGTCTGTTACTGCTTACCTTTGTTGCGGCAATCCTGGTTTGCGTGTCTCCTGCAGGTCGAGCCACGCTAGGTGGCATTGAAACGCCTGAAATGTCCACGTTTAAGTGGGTGGCTATCATCATGTGCACCTTGCTTGCCGGTGGTGGAGTATTTTGGGCTGCGGCCGAGCCGATAGCTCATTTCACCAATTCGCCGCCTCTTTTCGCCGTGGCTTCGAATACGTCTATTGTTGTCGTTTCGGTCATCGCGCCGTTGGTGACCAACTTCTGGTTCACTATCGTCGGTGGCGCCGGCATCTATTTCGAGCTGGTTGAACCCAGTGTCATTTCTGGCCCATTCGCGGAGCATGGGATGCCGGCTGCGCTATTGTCCATGACGCAACAGTTACCCTTTGGTCTGCTCATCTCGGTGTTGTTTCTTATCCTGCCGACGGTTTTTGTAGCGACCACAGGAGACTCCATGACCTATACTGTCTCTATGGTGATGACGGGAACAGATCACCCGCCAGCTGGACTGCGGGTTTTCTGGGGTATTGTCATGGGCATGGTTGCGGCGATCCTCATTTCAATCGGTTCCGGTGGTATTTCGGCGTTGCAGTCCTTCATTGTAGTCACGGCTATGCCGGTATCTCTGATTCTGCTTCCTTCCTTGTGGTATGGACCAAAAACCGCCTGGGAAATGCATCTAAGGGAAATGCACATCAAAGAAACGAGTCTGTAGAACAAGACGGGAGAGTGACCAGTGCCTTTTGGATTACTTAAATACGGACTAGCTAGAACTTACCCGGGAAAGAACCTGTTCGGGGAGTCTCGGTCTCTTAAACAATCCTACGATGTAGTGATCATAGGTGCGGGTGGTCATGGCGCCGCGTGTGCATACTATCTCGCGAAAGAGTACGGAATTACCAACGTTGCGGTGCTTGATAAAGGTTATCTAGGTGGTGGTAACACGGCGCGCAACACCGCCGTACTTAGATCCAACTACCTGACCGAGGAAGGTGTTGCTTTTTATAAAGCCTCTCTTGAACTGTACAAAAGTTTATCCAATGAGCTGGGCCTTAACATCATGTTTGAACAGCGGGGGCAGCTCACCCTTGCGCACAGTGATGCTGCGGTGCGCAACCTGCGTTGGCGAGCTGAGGTTAATCAACACCTGGGTGTTCGCTCCGAGCTGATGTTCAACGACGAAATAGCGCAGATGGTGCCGCATCTTCGAATGGACACTGCTGCCCGATATCCGATTTTAGCCGGTCTGTGGCATGCGGATGGAGGCACAGCGCGCCATGATGCCGTGGTTTGGGGATATGCGAAAGAGGCGGCTGCTCGGGGTGTTGAATTCCATCAGTTGACTGAAGCGACGGGGATAGACATTGATCATGGCAAGGTTACCGGCGTTAGAACCACGCGAGGTGACATTAGCTGCGGAAAAGTCATACAGGCAGTTGCCGGTTCAAGTTCGGTTGTGGGGAATATGGCCGGTATCAAGCTACCCATTCATACATTCCCGTTGCAGGCCATGGTGACGCAACCTTACAAGCCGCTGCTCGAACCTCATATCAGCTCGCCTCATCACCACGTCTACATCCATCAGACGTCTCGAGGCGAATTTGTTATCGGCGGTGGATCCGATCCTTATCCCTTGTACAACACTCGTGCAACTCTACCCATGCGGGAAACACTTTCCGCGGCGGTTCTCGAATTGTTTCCGTTTCTAAGAGAAGCTCGGGTGATGCGTCAGTGGGCTGGCATCACTGATATGACACCAGACTACAGTCCGATCATGGGTGAAAGTCCCGTGCAGAACTATTACCTGGATGCCGGGTGGGGTACCTGGGGCTTCAAGGCAACACCTATCTCGGGTATGACGATGGCAGAACTGGTGGCCACCGATCGGGTTCCGGAACTGATAGCGCCTTTTTCACTGGATCGATTCTACCGATTCGAACAGGTTAACGAAGCCGGTGCCACGGCGGCGAGTCACTAGAGGTTCCTATGGTATGAAAACACTTCTTTGCCCGCTTAATGGTATTCGCAATATCGATGAGTTCATCTACGGTGGTGAATATCATGTCGAGCCTGATCGCAAGCAGGTAGATCGAAAAGCATGGGCTGAACATGTGTTCTTTGACACGAACTCGGCTGGTGTCGTGACCGAATGGTGGTGCCACACACCGAGTTCGTTCTGGTTTCTGGCGGATCGTGACACGGTGACAGATGAAGTAATCAACACATATCCATTTTCTATAGATCCTGTCGAGAGATGACAATGCGACTTTCAGCACCTTTTGGCACGCGTATTAAGCGGGACACTCGGGTCTTCTTTAGCTTCAACGGCACGAGGTTGAACGGCTTTGAAGGGGATACGGTGGCGAGCGCCCTGTTGGCTGCTGATGTTCAGCTGATGAGTCGTTCCTTTAAATATCACCGACCAAGACTGGGACTGACCTTTGCCGGAGACGATGCGGCCACGCTAGTGACGATTGATCACCGGGCGAATTGTTTCGCTGACACTGAAACTCTGGGTCAGGCCATGGAAGTCACTTCGCAGAATCATCTTGGTTCGCTCGAACATGATCTGGGCGCCGCAATCGGATTGCTGGCGCGATTTCTGCCTGTTGGTTTTTATTACAAAGCATTTTATCGACCGAAAGGTATCTGGGAGCTCTGGGCGAAATTCTTTCGTCGCAGTGCAGGGCTCGGGCGGATCAATCCTTCGAAGCAAAAGGTCGTGCCGCGCACGAAAAGGTACCTGCATGTGGATCATCTGGTTGTCGGAGGCGGCTATCATGGCATGCGGGCAGCGCTTGATATCGCAAACGATGGAAAGTCAGTGTTGCTGGTAGAGCAGGATCCGGTTCTGGGCGGCTCGCTGCTCTACTCGAGAATTGATCCTGAAGGAGTAGTTGCAGGTCGTCTGGCCCAGGAACTGATTGGGCAGATTGAAACTAACAGTAACATAGAGGTAATGACGACAGCACATTGTAATGGCTGGTATGCGGATCATTATGTTCCGATTCTGCAGGGACATAATCTTTTCAAGATACGCGCGTCCGGTGTGACTCTTGCGACGGGTAGTCTTGAGCAGCCTGCTGTGTTTCGAAATAATGATCTTCCCGGCGTTATGCTTGGAAGTGGGGTTCAACGCCTGGTGCACCTTTATGGGGTCAAAGCCGGTCATCGAGCGGTCATTATTGCCGGGAATGATGAAGCGTATGGGCTGGCGCTCGATCTGCTCGATGCCGATATTGAGGTAGCGGCGATCATTGAATTAAGAGCGGAGCCAGTCAAATCCGGGACCCGGTCCGCACTGATGGAAAGTGTGGTTGAGCGGGGTGTGAGAATAATCACGGGGGCGGAGCCCCATGCTGCCGTCGCGCGCCGCGGGCACCTTTCGGCGATCCAGCTTCGCGGTCAGGCATCGAAGGAAGTTCATGTGGCTCAGTATGAGCCACTGGAGACAATAGAGTGCGACCTGCTTTGCTCATCGGTAGGTTTTCTACCCCAGTACCAGATTCCCTGTCAGGCGGGAGCTCGGCTACGTTTTGATGAGGAAGATAACTGTTTCACACTCGATGGCCTGCCCCGAGGGTTCCAGCTAGCGGGTAGCATCACCGGAAAATGGGGCCTGGACGAGCCGGCGCCTGATCCAAGCCACTCATGGCCAATCTTTCCACACCCCCAAGGCAAGGAATTTGTCGACCAGGATGAGGATCTGCAGATTGTTGATATCGTAAATGCGGTGGCCGATGGGTTCACGCATGTGCAATTGGTGAAACGCTATTCGACGGTTGGTATGGGGCCGTCACAGGGGCGACATTCAGCACTGGCGACCGCAAAAATCACCGCTGCTGCAAATCGAACTACTATTGATGAAACGGGTGTCACGACAGCCAGGCCGCCGCTTCGTGCGGAGCCCCTGGCGGCCAGTGCAGGAGAAGTTTTTTTCCCTGCTCGATTGTCATCGATGCATGAGGCGCACTCGAAATTGGGAGCACAGTTTCTGCATGCGGGCACCTGGTATCGTCCTGCCTGCTACCCACGGCCTGGTGAAGACCGCATTGCCTGTATCGAGCGGGAAGTCATTAATGTTCGCCGAAACGTAGGCATGATTGACCTGTCAACGCTGGGCGGTATTGATATCAGGGGGCCCGACGCCTCAGAGCTGTTGAACAGGCTCTACACGGGAGGCTTCAAAGGACTGGCGATTGGCAAGTCAAAGTATGCACTCATGTGCAATGAAGCGGGTGTCGTTATTGACGATGGTGTTGCTGCCAGGCTGGCGGAAACTCATTTTTACGTGACGGCTACAACCACTGGTGTCGAGAATGTCTACCGGCAGATGCTTAAATGGAACGTACAGTGGCAGCTTGATGTCGATATTACGAATGTCACGAGTGCATATTGCGTCGTAAACCTCGCGGGCCCGAAATCCAAAGAAGTGCTGGCTAGACTCACGACAACTGATCTTGACGAGGATGCGTTTCCTTATTTGGGCGTACGTGAGGGCGAGGTTGCTGGTATCCCGGCACGCCTGCTACGAGTCGGCTTCGTCGGCGAACTCGGTTACGAAATCCATGTGCCTCAAACCTTAGGGAGGCATTTGTGGGAGGCGCTTGCCGCGGTCGGAGCAACATTTGATATTGCGCCTTTTGGTGTTGAGGCCCAGCGTTTGCTCCGGTTAGAGAAAGGTCACATTATCATCGGCCAGGACACAGACGCCATGACGCACCTACGCGAATTAGAGATGTCGTGGGCAGTGTCCCGTAAAAAGCCATTTTTTATTGGTGACAGAACCACTGCCGAGATTGACACAACCCGGATGACGAGAAGACTTGCAGGGTTCACTGTTGAGTCAGCGAATCGCATGGATGTACCGCAGGAATCTCAGCTTGTGTTGGAGGGCGACCGGATGGCCGGGCGTGTAACCTCAGCTGCCTATTCCCCGACTCTCGACAAAATAGTGGGTCTTGCTTACGTCCCTGCGACAAGTGCAGAGGGTGATACGATTACCATCAGGGTTGATCACGGTCACGGCTTGCAGGCAACCCTCTGCGAACTGCCTTTTTATGATCCACAGACTGAGCGGCAGCGAGTTCCGGATATTTCTGTGGATGTGATAGAAGAGACGCTCCCTGAGCGAACCAGCCTGATCAGTGGATCCCGCAGTGACCTGGGAAATGGTGTCGTCATCGTTGACCGCACCCTTTCAGATCGATGCGGTATACGCGGGAGGACCGCTGCGAGCTGGCTCGAATCGCTGTCAATGCTGGTACCCGATAAACCAAACTGTGCGCAGGTTCAAAAGGATGGTACGTTACTGGCACGCCTGTCTGTTGGTGAGTTTCTGTTCCTGGGAAGTTCTAATTACCTGGGATGTCATCCAGATGGGGCAGACAGCAATTATTCGTTGCCCCGTGCTGACAGTCACGCCTGGCTGGTTTTAAGTGGAGCGCACAGTCGCGAATTGCTTCAGGCGGTCTGTAGTATTGATCTTCGCCCTCGTTCATTCTTGGATGGTGATGTCGCACAGACTCTGATGTTCGGCATAAGCGTGATCTTGATTCAATCGGAAGGAATCTTTCACCTGTGCGCAGATATTACGTCGAGTCAATATTTGTATGACGCCCTCGGGGAGTCGATCAATTCAATGAGTATTTAGATGATGCTAAAGCTCCCATGAACAAAATAGGCAAACTCTTCCAGCTTGTGAGTGATCGCAAGGAACTTGTCATCACCTGATCCGACAGCGGCTTGTATTCTGCAGTTCTGCCATTCTCCTTCGTCATGGTATTGATGGCGGTGTCACTATTAAAATCATTGGCATTCCGTCGGCGGGGAACCTGAAAAGACAAGTCGGCTTGTTGGTGCAAGAAGTGGGTGCCGGTAAATGGCATGGATATGCCGACGGGTGTCGCAATGTGACAAGGCTTTTTCGAGTTAAGCGCGTAAGATTGTGTGACGTACCAAGAGGATTGAGCATGTATTTTGTCGATGGCCTGCAGTACAGCAACTGGTCTGAAAAAATATTCAAGGAAATGAATGACGCCGGTCTCGCCGCCGTGCACGTAACGATTGCCTATCATGAAAACTTTCGTGAAGTCGTCGCGAACTTTTCAAAGTGGAATGACTACTTTGAAAAGTTCAGCGATCTCGTCATACCTGGCACTTGTGCTGCGGATATTGATCTGGCCCGTGAGAGTCAGCGCACGGCTATTTTCTTTGGATTCCAGAACCCATCGCCAATCGAGGACGACATTTCCTTGGTTGAGATCTGCTATCAGCTTGGTGCGCGCTTCATGCAGCTTTCCTATAACAATCAAAGTCTGCTTGCGACTGGCTGCTATGAAAGTGATGACCCCGGCATTACCAGAATGGGCAGGCAGGTCATTAAGGAAATGAACAGGATAGGGTTTGTAATTGATATGAGCCATTCTGCAGAGCGTTCAACCCTTGAAGCGATAGACCTGTCTGAGCGCCCAATTACGATCTCGCATGCCAATCCAGATTTCTGGCACGCGGCGCTGCGTAACAAATCTGAGGTGGTCTTAAAAGCACTGGCTGAGCGCGGCGGTATGCTTGGTTTTTCCATGTACCCACATCATTTAGATAATGGGTCTTCCTGCACGCTTAAAAACTTTTGTCAGATGGTTGCTCGTACGGTGGAAGTGATCGGTGTTGACCATGTTGGCTTTGGCAGTGATCTCTGCCAGGACCAGCCCGACAGTGTGGTCGAATGGATGCGCAATGGCCGCTGGACTAAGGAAATTGACTATGGCGAGGGTTCTGCTGACCATGCTGGATTTCCCCCGCAACCGGCATGGTTTGAAAATTCAACTGGTTATCCCGGGATTGCCCAGGGCCTTGCTGAAGTCGGTTTTGATGAGGCAGAAGTTGCGAAGATCTGCCATGGCAACTGGTACCAATTTTTTGAACGCTCATTTGGTCCTGAGCTTTGAACCATGTCAGGATCAGAATCAATCAGGCTTGAGCATTGGGTACACCGAAAAGGTGCCTGGGAAGTATTGCGGATGGAACCTACTTGAAAAAGCTCGTACCAGACACGCTGTTGCGACAGCCTGACGAGATCATGCGCCTTGAGCGAATGGGATCAGCTTTTCAGACTCGTCTTAGTTTTATGCGGAGTCTGACGCGTCGTATGGCGATCGAGAACTGGGAGTTTTCGAAGCCGGACATAGAACTGGACCGTGAAGGCCGCGGGCGTGGTATCTACTCAGTTTTCACTGGTAGCCGTCACTACAGCCTGCTCGCGTTCTCACATCCTCTGGACCCAATGAAACGCAGTGACCGCGTGATAGCCCATGAATGGGATGCCACGTTCAACCTTTTTGACGGAATTCCGCGGGATAAAGATATTGAGCGGCTGCGGGGGAATACACCCTTGCAGGAAGCGGGGCGTTATACCACCAGTGAACTGGTATTAGCACGAGCAAATATCAGCGAACGGCTTTTTAATCATGTCGCGAACAGTCTGGCAGAGGGGCGGCAGCCTGACATCGAGATGATTGCAGACGTCGGGTACCTGATGCGAACTACGGCGGTCTATGGCGGTGGGAAATTTGGCTGTGCGGACTGGGAAAAGATCGCCGACCGAGCGGACCTTGGTAGTGCCTTCCAGGCCGAGATGCTGGCTGTTTACCTGATCAGGTTGTTTTCTCTCGACCTGGTTGAACATATGGCCAGACAGAATGGCGATGTAAAAGCGGTGAAACTGGCGCTCCCGATTCGACGATTTCTTGGTATTGGCAATGCAACAGGGCTTGGCATGGCGCCTTTTCTGATGAATCACCAGGTGCTGGTACACCAATGGGTTTTAGCAAAAGAGCATGCCCTGGCAGCTGTGCGTGGGGTGGATAGTGTATCGGTGGCTCAGGTAGAAATGCTCAACAGTGTGCTCGCAAAGTGTCGGGTGCAAGTGAGCGAATGGCAGGTCGACGACGAAGTACAATCAGCAAGGATTGAAAAACTGGGTGTGGATCTGACCGCGTTGGCATACCACCTCGCCGCCAGCGACCGTTTCGACGTGGCGTTACCGGTTGACGCGATCTTCCGTTGGGCGTCACAGCACCTCGGTCTGGAAGCTCAGGAGCTGGTCGTCAGTCTGCTGATCGAACCTTTTGGTGAGCTGGTTGATAAAATGGGAGAGAGGTTCAACGCCGCTTCCGAGGAGGAAGTATGGGCGCCAGCGATGCGCCTGACACAATTGAATACTTTGATCGACAGGCACTATGGTTGGGTAACTCGAATCAACTTCCAGGATCGTGAGGAAACCGATCGACAATGGGTCTACTCTGAGGAAAAGCTCGAACCGCGGCTCGGCCCTCGTGCTGATGATGGTGTCACGGATAGTGAAACAGAAATGCCTCTCACCGTTGGTTGGGATGTTGCTCGGTTACGGGAGGCACTACAGATGTCAGATCTTGGACAGAGTGTTCTTCAATTCTGTGCACTGCATCCGAGATTTCGCCATACGATCCGTCGAATTCAAAACGCGGAGTCCCATCCCTATGGGGAGGTGGCAGACAATGTCATCGCCGCCAGGTTTCGACCGATTGATATTCTTCGATTCAAACTTGCGTTTTTTGGGGTCAGCAAGTTTGACCCCAAATCTGACCTATGGACTCGCGTCAACATGTATCAAGGAGCACCGTTTCCCGATGAGTTGAACTCACACTGGGCGGATCAGTGGACATTTACCTGCAAGCCGGGGCAAATGGAATGAAGTTTTCACGCAATGAACTGAAGTTTGCGGTGCGATGGGCGGCGCTTGGTCGGAACGTGCCCGTTGGCCTTGCAGATGACCTGGCAAAGGCAGCAATGGGACTTGCGGCAGCGGGTATTGATCCTCTTAAGAATATCGTCTCTGCGCTGGGGCAACTAGACAAGCATCATCGTTGGGGAAATATGAGAGATTCAGCCAAGCTATCTGTGATTGAGGCGGGTCCTGTCTTGTCGGATAGTCTGGTAACCGGAGAAACGGTACTGCCCCCTAACGCTGTTCTTGATAACCCGGTCTTGCTGGTGGGTTATCTTTGTCACTCACCTATATCCCCGCCGGTGAAGCTTGGGTGGCAAAGTCGCGGTTCGGATTGCGTGCTTGTTGTGGGGGAATCGGGGCTGAGTTCTATTTTGGGTGGCGGCCGGGAAACACTTCATGTCGAAACAGCGGTTGATTTATCATATCGCTCAGCTGTGGAACTACCGGAGTTAATCTCTGCTGAATCTATTAGGCAAAACCGCATCACCACACGTGAGCTCGGTGTCGAGCTATCCGAAGCCGACTGGCATTCGCTTTGGCGTTTTACCCAACAGGCTTTGAGCAAATCCTCTAAAGAGTCCCGATTGTCCGGTGCCGGTGCAAGCCTGGTTGATATTGATTAAGGCGTTTTGGCGCTATGCCCCTGCGGTTACAAAGCTGATTGGTTTGTTGTAGTCGTTTTCGGTGCGGTAGATGTCGGTATCGGGTTGGTTCGGTGGTCAGTGATTTACCTTCTGGGGCACATAATGTGTTTTTGTTCGCTCTGGAGCGTGAGTGAAATGCAGTTTGGACACAAAGTAATCAATGGCCGCGATGCAGCCGATAAGATGTTGTCCGTTTTGAAAGAAGAGGTGGATTCCATCCGGGCCAGGGGCTGGCAACCGAGCCTTGCGTCGATCACAGTGGGAGACGTGGACGAAGTAAGTTCTATGTTCGCAACCAAAAACGATTCGCCGCGAGAATAGGAATCGAATTTGAGGAGCGTCAGTTCGCGTCGTCCGTCAGCGAAGCAGAACTCCGGGCTGCCATTGCCACGATGAATGTCGATCCTCGGGTTACAGGCATCATAATTCAGCGACCGGTGCCGGATCATATCTCCATCCGGAGCCTGCAAGAGACTATCCCTCCGTTTAAAGACGTCGAGGGGATGCATCCGTCATCAATTGGTAAAATTGTTTACGGTTCGCCGGAGATGGGCCCGTGTACAGCGATGGCTGCTGTTCATCTGCTGAAATCTACCGGCGTTGAGCTGGAAGGACTCGAAGTTTGTGTCGTAGGACATTCTGAGATAGTTGGCAAGCCGATCGCCTTTTTGTTGATGGCTGAAGGGGCAAGGGTCACCGTTCGTCATCACATGACACGATCAGTTGCTAACCATTCACTAAAGGCGGATGTTGTCTTTGTGGCAGTGGTTCAGCCAGGGCTTATTACCGGTGGCATGATCAAGCCTGGGTCCATCATTATCGATATCGGCATCAATCAGGTATCTGACCCCGACGGGAAAACAAAAGTAGTTGGAGATGCGGATTTTGAAAGCTGTGCCGAAGTCGCAGATTGGATCACGCCGGTGCCAGGTGGAGTAGGTCCGATGACCGTTGCTTACCTGATGAAAGATACAGTCGTTGGTGTAAATAGGCAATCTGGTTGCTAAGAGGACCTCTTGGGCCAGAACACGTTGATACCTACCTGATTTAGCGCTGTCGTTTCCGAGCTTCACATTGTCGTTTATCTGCAAGCATACCCAGAGGTAGTGGATCAAAATTTTGTCTACCCAATAAGGGGCGTCAACCCTGTAATTTCAAGCAGACGGGAACAGGAATGGGTAGACCAACAAACCGAAGAACCGGTGGGCGAGCAGGCAGAGTTGCAGCCAGGCGTTCTACTGTGTCTGTTGAAACCGCGACTTATATCAGCCGTCAGATTCCCTATTCCGGTGTATTGAACGAAGAAGCGCTGGAGTTGATTGAGCATAATGCGGATACCGTGCTTGAAGAAATAGGGATTGATTTTCGTGATGCTCCTGACGCGTTGGCACTCTGGAGAGATGCCGGTGCCGATGTAGATGGTGAGAGAGTCAGGTTCCCCCGTGGACTGTGCCGCAGCCTGATTCAGACTACTGCCCCCGCCGAATTCACACAGCATGCCCGCAACCCTGCCCGAACAACGATTATTGGAGGCGACAGGACAGTGCTGGCGCCCGCTTATGGATCGCCCTTTGTCAGAGATCTTGATCAGGGCAGGCGTTATGCGACGATCGAAGACTTCAAAAATTTTGTCAAGCTGACCTACATGAGTCCGAGCTTGCACCATTCGGGCGGAACGGTGTGTGAGCCCGTAGATTTGCCCGTTAACAAGCGCCACTTTGATATGATCTACAGCCATATCAAATATTCTGACAAGCCATTCATGGGTTCTGTCACGCACCCGGAACGTGCCCAGGATACGGTGGAAATGGCGCGGATTGTCTTTGGCGAAGATTTTGTTGATCAAAACACCGTGATCACAAGTTTGATTAATGCCAACTCACCCATGACGTTTGACGCCACTATGCTGGGGGCTGCAAAGGTCTATGCTGAAAGCAACCAGGCGACGGTAATCTCGCCTTTCATTCTTGCGGGTGCGATGTCGCCGGTAACTGTGGCCGGTACTTTGATTCAGCTTCTTGCTGAAGCCATGGCTGGTATGGCTTACACACAACTGGTCAGACCGGGGGTGCCCGTCGTGTTCGGCACGTTCGCAAGTTCGATCTCGATGCAGTCAGGCGCTCCCACGTTTGGGACACCGGAACCAGCGCTGGTTTTGTACGGTGCGGCCGAGTTGGCAAGACGGTTGAAGGTACCGTTTCGTTCAGGTGGTGGGCTGTGTGCTTCGAAAATTCCCGACGCCCAGGCTGCTTATGAGTCTTCTAACACACTTCAGGCAGCGGCGATGGCTGGCGTGAATTTCATGCTACACACGGCAGGATGGCTTGAGGGTGGGCTTGTGATGAGCTACGAAAAATTCATGATGGATGTTGACCAGGCAAACATGATCGCGATCCTCCTTGGGGGGATTGATCTGTCAGAAAATGGCCTTGCAATGGATGCCTTGCGTGAAGTCGGACCGGGGGCTCACTTCCTGGGGGCCAGCCATACCCAGGCTAATTTTGCACAAGCTTTCTATCGATCCACGATCGCAGATAACAACAGCTTTGAACAATGGCTCGAGGACGGTTCGCTGGATGCCAGTCAGCGTGCCAACTTGCTCTGGAAGGAAAAACTGGCCAGTTACGAACCACCGCCCCTGGATGATGCGGTTGATGAAGCACTGCTGGCGTTTATGGCACAGCGAAAGTCGTCCTTTCGTGATCAGAACTACTAGTTGCCGGAGATAGACATGACAGATCAAACGGAAGACGATCTTGTTCTCAGTGAACTGAACGACGTCGAACTTGTCGAGCAGATGCACGATGATCTTTATGACGGATTAAGAGAAGAAATCGTCGAAGGGACCGAAATACTGCTCGCTCGTGGCTGGGGCGCCGAAAAAATTCTCAATGAAGCGCTGGTTGGTGGAATGCAGATTGTCGGTGTCGACTTCCGTGACGGCATTTTGTTCGTCCCAGAGGTATTGCTTGCAGCGAATGCCATGAAAGGTGGCATGGCAATTATTCGTCCGCTGCTCGCTGAAACGGGCGCCAAGCCGTTTGGTAAAATGGTCATCGGTACTGTTAAGGGTGATATCCACGATATCGGAAAAAACCTGGTTGGCATGATGATGGAAGGCGCGGGGTTCGAAGTGATCGATATCGGCATCAACAATTCCGTTGAAGACTACTTTGCTGCGATGGAAGAGCACAAGCCTGATGTGCTTGGCATGTCGGCGCTGTTGACCACAACCATGCCTTACATGAAGGTTGTTATTGATGAGATGGTGGCCAGAGGGCTTCGTGACGACTACATCGTTATGGTTGGTGGTGCGCCCCTGAACGAGGAATTCGGCCTTGCGGTGGGTGCGGATGCATATTGTAGGGATGCTGCTGACGCTGCAGACAAGGCGACGCTGCTGGTGCTGCAGCGAGGCGCAAACCGTGGTTGAGCAATCGCTCATTATCGCCTGCGGCGCACTGGCCCGGGAGATTCAGCAGGTAAAGGTCGGCAATGGCTGGAAGCATGTAGATCTCGTCTGTCTGGATGCTTCATTGCATCATCGACCTCAGGAAATACCTGAACTTCTGGCAGAAAAACTCGACTCAATAGGGGGGCAGTACGAGAAAATTTTTGTTGCGTATGCAGATTGTGGAACTAATGGCGCGATAGACAAATTGATCGAAGATCTACCGAATGTCACTCGATTACCGGGTCCACACTGCTTTTCCACTTTTGCAGGTTCACATCGTTTCGATTCATTGATGGAAGAAGAACCGGGGACTTTCTGGTTGACGGATTTTCTGACAAGACACTTCCAGACGATGGTGGTCAAGAGCCTCAAACTGGATTCTCATCCGGAACTCAAGGAGCTTTATTTCGCGAACTACCGGCGATTGATCTATGTCTCGCAGAACCAGGACGAAGGTCTTTTATCGGTAGCAGAAGACGCGGCAATCTATCTGGGGCTGGAGTTCAGGCATATTCATGTTGGCATGCATAAAATCGAAAAACCACTCAGGTGGTGTGTGTCATGAAACAGATCACTATTTACTGGCGTGACATACCTTCCCAAATTATTTTAAAGAAAGGCAGGACCAAGACCAAAAAGTTACTATCGCCGCGCTTTCAGAAGGCAATTGATCGAGCAGCGATGAGGGCCGGAAAGGGTGGTAGCAAAGCCTATATAGAAGAATGGCGTAGAGCGACGATAGAAATTGACAATACCGATGACCCGTCTGTAATTGTACTGTCGGAAGCCCATGCTATCGAGTCTCGATACTCAGATAGCGATCTGGAAGCACTCATCAGAAACAGGGGTGTTGCGTCCACGGCGCTTTCAGCTGACTGCGACACTTAATTTATTGGAGGTACAAGTACGTGACTAATACAGTGATCAGTTCGGCGACGCGGGAAGTTGTCATCGGATTCGACCAACCTTTTGTGCTTATCGGTGAACGGATAAATCCGACAGGTAGAAAAATCCTGACGGCGGAACTGCTCGCGGGAAACTACAGCCGGGTAGAGAAAGATGCTCTCGCACAAGTTGAGGCGGGCGCTCATATGCTTGACGTCAACGCAGGCATTCCTCTTGCTGACGAACCTGCGATCCTCGCTAGATGCATTGAACTTGTTCAGTCTGTTACTGGTGTTCCATTGACGATTGATTCTTCTATCGTTGCAGCACTGGAAGCGGGCTTGAATGTTTACCAGGGTAAGGCGCTCGTTAATTCGGTTACCGGTGAGGATGAAAGGCTTGAAAGCATCCTGCCGCTGGTAGCGAAACACGGCGCTGCGGTGGTTGCCATTTCCAATGATGAAACCGGAATTTCGGAAGACCCCGATGTCAGGTTCGAGGTCGCAAAAAAGATTGTGGAAAGAGCGGCCGATCATGGAATTTCACGCGAGAACATTCTGGTCGACCCTCTGGTGATGCCGATCGGCGCGATAAATTCAGCCGGTAAGCAGGTAATGCACCTGCTTCGACGGTTGCGAGAAGAACTCAAGGTCAACACCACGTGCGGTGCATCGAATGTCAGCTTCGGTTTGCCGCACCGAAACGGTATCAATGCGGCCTTCCTGCCGATGGCGATGGCGGCGGGTATGACTTCTGCAATAACGAACCCGTTGCACACCGAAGTAGTGCAGGCCGTTATGGGGGCGGACGTGATGATGGGGAATGATCCTGATTGTGCCAGGTGGATTGCCAAGTACCGTGACCAAGCGTCCCTTGACGGTGCACGCAGAAACAGGGGTAGGCGCAGGCGCAGTGCATAGTTAAGCCCTGAATCATATCGATGGATGAAACAGACATTGTCTCAGTTATATTTACCCCTTCCGGGCGTCGTGGTGATTTCGCCTTAGGTACCCCACTGCTTGAGGCTGCAAGACAGCTTGGTGTAGATATAGATTCTGTGTGTGGCGGGCGCGGTTTGTGTGGTCGCTGCCAGATTGTCTGCACAGAGGGTAGCTTTCCGAAACATGGGGTCCATTCAGGCGCCAGTCATTTAAACCCGGTTTCACAGACGGAACTCCGATACGCTGAAAGGAAATCTCCGCTCGAGGAGGGTCGGCGACTCAGTTGCCATGCATTGATTCAGGGCCCTTTGGTGATCGACGTCCCACCGGAATCGCAGGTTCACCGGCAGATAGTCAGAAAATCTGCAGAGGTGAGGGATATTGAGCTGATGCCTGACATTCGATTGTGCTACGTCGAGGTGTCCGAAGATTCCATGGAAGAACCCGCAAGCGATCTTTCGCGCCTGCGTCTGGCGCTGAAGCAGGAATGGAACCTTACCGATCTGGATTGTGATGTCGCTGTGTTGCCCCTGCTTCACAGTAAACTGCATGACGGCGGCACCGGCGTTACGGTTGCGGTTTATACAGAGACGGAGCGATCCAGGTTGATTGCCGTGTGGCCCGGTCTGGTGGAAACAGTCTATGGGGCTGCCATCGATGTTGGTTCGACTACAATAGCACTTCATCTGACCGACCTGCACCAAGGAAATGTTCTTGCATCTGTCGGCAAGATGAATCCCCAGATCCGCTTTGGTGAGGATCTGATGAGTCGGGTTTCCTACGTCATGATGCAGCCTGAAGGTGCGAGGGAAATGACTGCGGTGGTGCGAACTGCGATCAATGAATTGATCGCAGAAGCTGCTGGTGAAGTCGGCATCGATGCTGAGCTGATTGTTTCCCTGGCGGTGGCTGCAAACCCCATCATGCATCATCTGCTGCTTGGCATAGATCCTTCTCCGCTTGGCTCTGCACCGTTCACTCTGGCTACTGAACAGTCAGTCAGCTTGCCCTCGCGTGAGTTGGGGATTGATATCAACCCGGGTGGCAGACTCTATATTCCACCCTGCATCGCAGGGCATGTTGGTGCAGATACTGCCTCGGTTATTTTGTCGGATCAGCTATACAAGCGTGACGAGATCACGTTGATCATTGACATAGGTACCAATGCTGAAATTGTACTTGGTAATCGTGCGAAGTTGCTCGCATGCTCGAGCCCGACGGGTCCGGCATTCGAGGGTGCACAGATCAGTTGCGGTCAACGTGCTGCAGCAGGTGCGATTGAGAGGGTCCGGATTGATCCGGAATCACTGGCTGTGCGCTACAGGGTGATTGGCTCGGATCTTTGGTCTGACGAGGCGGGATTCGCGGACGCGATCGCTGCCACGGGTGTAACCGGTATTTGCGGCTCCGGGATTATCGAAGCTGTTGCAGAGATGTATCTGAGCGGGGTGTTGACAGCAGACGGCGTTATTAATGAGACGCAGGGGGGAAGAACCGACCGGATAATTAAGGATGGGCGTACCTGTTCGTTTGTCCTTACCACTGGTGAGTCGCAGATCGTTGTTACGCAGACGGATGTTCGTCAGATTCAGCTGGCGAAGGCTGCACTTTACGCGGGTGTCAGGCTTCTAATGGATGAGTTTCCGGTGACCAGAGTCGACAGGATTCACATTGCTGGCGCGTTCGGCAGCAATATAGATACCAGGCATGCGATGGTCCTGGGGTTAATCCCCGACTGTGAACTGACCAATGTCAGTTCAATTGGGAATGCAGCGAGTACCGGTGTCAGGATCGCATTGCTAAACACTGATTGCCGACGGGAAATTGAACAGGTAGTCAGTGAGGTCCAGAAGATTGAAACGGCTTTGAGTCCGGGTTTTCAGCATTATTTTGTTGAAGCAATGGCGATTCCGCACAAGACTGACCCCTTTCCCTTGCTGTTTTCTTCGGTAACCAAGCCAGAGACACAAGAGTCGCCGGAACCGGGGGGGCAGCGGCGCCGAAATCGGCGCAATCGCAGGGACTGACCGCCTACCCATTGACACCAAATTCCGCAGCTGCATCACGCAGCCACACCCAGATGTAATCGGCGAAACTTCTCCTTATGACCAGTTCAAACTGGTCGGAATCGAGTCGGCGAATGATTACCTGTGCCTGGGCAAGAGTGCTAGTGATCACTTTGCCAGTGGGGAAATTCAGTTCGTGAACATCGTAGCAAGTGGATTTCATCAGTACGTCTAACGCGTGTTCACCGGTCAGATGGACAATAGTCTGTCCGCCGGAAACATTGACGATGGCAGCATGACCGACGATCGCGTGACGAAGGGATGATTCAGCAGAGAAGGTTTCGTTTCCGGGGACCGTGACAAGCCACTCGTCCGGACTGATCCAGCGAATACAGATTCTGTCTCTGCTGCAGCTGGTGAGCGGTTGGTCCGGAAATGACAGATCAAGAACTTCGGCCACCGCGCTGGCGAGTAATGTGGCGTCACCTCGAAGCACCAAGTGGCCAACATCATCGTGTTCTTCAATTCCGACGGGGTTCGGTCCAGGGATGGCGCCCCTAACGACATTAACCAGCGGGGTATTGGCCAGCCCTTTGATTGCTGGTTGTTGTTCCAAGGTTGCGTAGGAATTATTGGACATGCTGTTGTTCTCCCTTCGGGTCATAAAACACGCTAGCCGTAATTTCCGCTGTCTCCCAGGCATCAGGTCCGATTGAAACCTGAACGGTCTGGCCCATCCGGTCCAGGCCGCCCTGAACTAGCGCCAATGCAAAGCTCCTGTCGAGTGCGGCGCTGTAGTAACTGGAAGTCACATGACCGACCATCTTTGCCGGTAACTGGTGGGGCTTATCGAATACAATCTGAGAGCCCTCAGGCAGGACCACATCCCCGTTGACCGGAAGCAGGCCGACCAGTTGTTTTCTCTGCTGACGCTGGCAGTCCGCTCTTGCTATGCCGCGTTTTCCAATGAAGCTAAATTTTTTGCGGCGAGCGATCGCCCACTCCATGCCAAGGTCTTCCGGCGTTACTGAACCGTCGGTATCCTGGCCGACGATGATGAATCCTTTTTCTGCGCGGAGCACATGCATGGTCTCTGTGCCGTATGGGGTCAGGTTGTATTTTTCACCGGCTTCGATGAGCCGTCTCCAGAGCGTCAGACCGTAGTTGGCGTTGACGTTGATTTCATAGGAAAGCTCACCCGTAAAGGAAATGCGAAATACCCGGGCAGGGATGTCAGCTACCATAGTCTGACGCCAATCCATAAATGGGAAGTTTGTTGGATCGAGGTCTAGATCGGTGAGCTCGGCGAGCAGCGCTCTCGATCCGGGGCCAGACAGGGTAGCCGTCGCCCAGTGATCTGTAATGGTATTGAAATAAACCCCGAGCTCGGGCCATTCAGTCTGATGCCAAAGTTCCAGCCACTCGAGCACTCTGGCTGCGCCGCCGGTGGTCGTGGTCATGACAAAGTGATTGTCTGCGAGACAGGCGGTCACCCCATCATCCAGGACCATGCCGTCCTCGCCACACATGAGACCGTATCGACATTTGCCGACGGCCAGCTTCATCCAGGCGTTGGTGTAGATTCTGTTCAGGAATTCGCGCGCATCGGGACCCTGAATATCAATTTTCCCCAGCGTTGATGCGTCGAGAATACCGACGCCATTGCGCACGGCGAGGCACTCTCGGTTGATGGCATCCTGCAGGGATTCACCTGTCTGGGGGTAGTACCAGGGGCGCTTCCACTGACCGACGTCTTCGAACAGTGCACCAGCCTGCTCATGCCATGGTTGCATCGCTGTGTATCTTTTCAGCTGAAACAGTTCATTGACATCACGACCGGCCATCGCTCCGAAACTCACAGGTGTGTAGTTTGGTCTGAACATCGTCGTGCCTGTTTCGGCGATAGAGCGACCCGTCGATCGAGCGGCGATGGCGATACCGTTGACGTTGCTGATCTTGCCCTGGTCTGTACCGAAACCGAGTGCGGTGTATCGCTTTACGTGTTCGATACTCTCAAAGCCTTCCCTTGTGGCGAGTTCGATTGCCGCCGCCGTAACGTCAAGTTGGTAGTCGACAAACTGCGCCGGCGACCGGGATGTCGGTTTTCTGTGCGGAATGTGAAAGCAGGGCTGGAACGCGTCAACAGTGTCTTCCTGGCAGGAAATCGTGGCCTTGTCTTCGAGATCGAATCCGCAATCAGCGAGTATGGTTGTGGCCGCCGATGCCCCCTGGCTCAGTGCTGCCGATAATGAAAAATCACCGCTAACCGCTCCCGCTGTTAGCATCTTTTGGTTCGTCGTGCCCGGCACAAACGCTGCGATGTCTTCTCGCCAGTTCGGTTTGATGCCGGTGTGACAGGAAAGATGAACTACCGGTGACCAGCCGCCCGAGCTGGCAATGATGTCAGTCGGAATCGTTTCATCTTTACCGATGAGGGTGTTCTTCTCAGAATCCAGTCCACAAACGAGCGCTGCTTTCACCTGCCGTTTGCCCTTCACTTCGAACACGGCTGAGCCGGTTAGAGTGCGAATACCTGCGGTCGCCGCGCGTTTTAGAAGTTCGTCATTCACACGGGTTCTGATGTCTACAACGACAGCACTTTCACCACCTGACTCGATCCAGTCGAACGCAGCTTCATAGCCGTTGTCGTTAGTCGTCATCAAAACGAGACGGTTCCCCGGTCGCACACCATACTGCTTAATGTAGGCTGACACTGCGCTCGCCTGCATACATCCCGGCACGTCATTGTTCGCAAATACCAGTGGACGTTCATGAGCACCGGTCGCAAGGATGACGTGTCGTGCGCGAATGCGGTGAACACGCTGTCTGGCAAATCCAACCGGTGCTACATCTGATAGGTCATCCGTGCGGCGCTCATGGGCAACAATGAAATTCTGATCGTGGTAGCCGACGGCCGTTGTCCGGGTAAGCAGGTCAACGTTGGCGGCCGCGTTAAGTTCTGCCGTTATTTGCTTTACCCAATCGATGCCGGGTAATCCTTCGATAATGTCATTGCTATAGCGAAGTGTCCCGCCTGGTTTGTCGTGTTCATCCATCAGGATGACCCGAGCGGATGTTCGACTAGCGATGTGCGCAGCAGCAAGACCGGCAGGCCCAGCACCAATGATCAGGAGATCACAATGGCGATTGATTTTGTCGTAGCGGTCCGGGTCTGGTTCAGTCGGGGCGATACCGATTCCTGCGCCGCGTCGTACAACCCATTCATAGGTGTGCCACAGGAACCGCGGAAACATCAATGTTTTGTAGTAAAAACCAGGAGGCATCAGCTTTCCTGCAACATGACCAATCAGTGACATGACATCGAAATCAACACTGGGCCAGCCATTAGTCGTACGGCTTGTAAGCCCGTTGAATATCTGTTGCTGGGTAGCACGAACATTTGGTACTTGGCTTGCGGGGGTTGTACCAAGTTGAAGTATGGCATTGGGCTCCTCGGAACCTGCAGACATCACTCCCCGAGGGCGGCCGTATTTAAAGCTGCGACCAATGATTTTGATGTTGTTTGCGAGCAGAGCAGAGGCAAGGGTGTCCCCCTTGTAGCCTGTCAGTGGCCGACCATTGAAGCGGAAGTTGATTTCTGATCCGTAGTCGACACATCGTCCACCCGGTATTCTATTGGATTGACTCACTGAGTTGACTCCCGCGGGACATGGCCAATCAGATAGGTCTGCTCGACTTCGTATGTAATGGTGTCTCTAACCACATTAAAAAACTTGCGACAGCCCGCTGCGTGAACCCACATTTCCATGTGTCGCCCGCGCGGGTTTTTGCGGAAATACAGGTAGTTACCCCAGTCTTCATCGCTGCAGGAGTCGGGGTCAGATGGTCTTGCGATGTGAGCCTGGCCGCTGTAATGGAATTCTTCTTCTTCTCTGGTTTCCTGACAGTAGGGGCAGTGAATCTTCAGCATCTTAAATCTCCTGCGAGCGCGTTAATGTGCAACACCGGCTGCACCGTGCTCGTCGATCAATGCACCTGAATAAAATCGTTGGAGGCTGAACGGCCTGGCTAATTGAGGTACGTCGTCTGATGCCAGGCATTCTGCAAATACATGACCGGAACCGGGCGTCGCTTTAAAACCTCCGGTTCCCCATCCACAGTTTAAGTAAAGGTTTTCCACCGGGCTTGCACCCATGATCGGACAGGCGTCGGGTGTCGTATCTACGATGCCTCCCCACTGTCGATTCATGCGAACACGGGAGAAAACCGGGAAGAGTTCGACGATGGCCGCAATCGTATGTTCAATGGTCGTAAATGAACCTCGCTGGCCGTAGCCTGTGTAGCTGTCGATGCCTGCGCCGATGACAAGGTCTCCTTTGTCTGACTGTGAAATATATCCATGCACCTGATTGGACATGACCACGGTATCAAGGACCGGTTTAATCGGTTCAGATACCAGCGCCTGTAGCGGGTGTGATTCGATGGGTAGTTCGAATCCTGCATAACCAGCTAAGACGCCGGAGTTTCCGGCTACTACGCAACCGACCCGGTCCGCTTCTATGGTGCCGTAGCGGTTAGTGACAACACCTCGTACCTGGTTCCCGCTCATTTCGAAACCAGTAACAGCGCACTGCTGCAGTAGATCGACACCCAGGCCGTCCGCGCCTCGGGCATATCCCCAGGCGACCGCATCGTGGCGCGCGACACCACCGCGAGGTTGCCATGAAGCACCTAATACGGGGAATCGTGCATTTTGCGATGTGTTGAGTATAGGTACTATCCTTCGAACACCGTCCACATCCAGCACTTTGCCATCAATGCCGTTCAGTCTGTTTGCTGAGACACGACGTTCGATATCGCGCATGTCCTGCAGCGTGTGTCCAAGATTAAGAACACCTCGTTGAGAGAACATTACATTGTAGTTTAGGTCCTGCGACAGCCCCTCCCACAGTTTCAGCGCATGTTCGTACAGCTGAGCGGATTCATCCCAGAGGTAATTTGAGCGAACGATTGTTGTGTTACGGCCAGTGTTACCGCCGCCCAGATAACCCTTCTCAATGACCGCGATATTGTGGATTCCATGGTTCTTCGCGAGGTAGTACGCGGTAGCCAGACCATGACCGCCGCCGCCGATGATGATGACGTCATAGTGCTTCTTAGGTTCAGGATTTCGCCACTGTCTCTGCCAGTTCTCGTGATGGCCAAGGGCGTGCTTGAAAAGGCTGTATGCAGAATATTTTTCCATCAGGTAGATTCCTCTGAAAGTCTACGAAACTTGATTTGATAATGCGGACCAGCGACTAATCCGGCAGTGAGCCAAATGAAGTTTCCTGGCGGGCTAGAATAAGAGCCTCTTCAGATCGGTTTGGCATCAGTCCTGTGGATTCTTCTGTCAATACCAATGAGGATCCAGGGGGGTCACGGAAATCTCGCTCGGCCTTTGGCGAACGCCCCATATGCTTGCGGTAGGAACGGCTGAAGTGAGGTGCAGAAACAAAGCCGCACATGGTGGAAATTTCTACGATAGAACAGGATGTCTGCCTCAGCAATTGTCTCGCCCTTTCAAGTCTTAGTTTGAGATAGAACCGTGAGGGCGTTACCCCGAGATAACTCAGGAACAATCGTTCAAGTTGTCGACGGGATATGTTTGAATAAGATGCCACGTCGCTGAGTTCAATAGGTTCTTCAATGTTTGCTTCCATCAGTTGAACAGCGTCAGCGAGCTTAGGCTGATTGGCGAATATCTGTCGTTCCATCCTTAACCGCTGGGGCTCCTGACTGTCCCTTACTCTGTCGCAGACAAACATGTCTGAAATGGCGTTGCCAATCGCACGGCCGTGCTGGCTGGCGACCAGGTGAATCATCATGTGCAGCGGGACATCTCCTCCGGTGCTGGTTAACCTGCCTCGATCAAAGGTAAACAGGTGGTTGTTGCAGTATACGAGGGGATGCTCCTCCTGGAGAGCGGCGAGACACTCCCAGTGAGCGCTGCAGGAATAACCGTCGAGAAGACCTGCCTTTGCGAGTACCAGGGGTGCGGTACAGATACCGCCCATGAGCGGCGTTTTTCGGGCGATGGAAGCTAACCATTTGACTGTTTTTGGATGCGTATTTTCCTTCACGTTGATACCCGCGACGACAATGATTAGATCGAAATCGGGCGAATCATCAATTGTGGTGTCCGGTAATAGTCTAATGCCGCCACTAGTGCTGACTGTATCAGCACTCTCACCAATCAGTTGCCAGTCATAGAGGCGCTTACCCGTCAGGTGATTGGCCATTCGTAGTGGTTCAGTGGCCGAGGACAGAGGCATCAGCGTAAATTTTTCAAGGAGAAGGAACCCTACTTTGAAGGTACCTATATCGCTGTTTGTCGGGAGAATATCTGTTGGCATTCAGAACTCCTTTGGCCGCAGTACTTTTTTGCGACAAGGTAGCTTAGCACCATGAGCAAGCACAATCAGGATCTTGCGCGGAGATTTTCAGGGTCGAGAAGAGGCTGATAACCGACGGCTTCGACCCTGATCGGAAAGTGGTCGCCGAAATATTCGAGGAGCAATTCTTCTCCGACCTTTGCCCTGTTCGCGGGCAGGTAGCCCATCAGAATGTTGATGCTCAGCGATGGACCGTAAGCAATGCTGGTACTGACTGATCGTCGCCCGTCGTCAGAGACCAGCACCTGTTTTGTTGTGCTGCATAAAATTGGCCATTCACCAACGGGGAATCTTTGGACGCCACGACTGTCCTGGTTGTCGAGCATGATCATTGTGCAGAGAGTGCAGTCCTGCTGTTCTTTTAATCTTTGGGTCACGTATGTTGGTTTGCCGTGAAAGTCTGCTTTTTTTACAACCGGTCGTGCGAGATCAGCTTCACAAAGGTTGTAGTCAGTTTCGAGATCAGCATTCTGGAGCCTAAGGCTCTTTTCTAGCCTTCTGCTGTTGGCGTAGGTCTCCACTCCTATTGGCACCACCCCTGCATTGAAAAACGCATCCCAAATTTTTAAGCCATCGTCAAAGCTGAAATAGAGCTCCCAGCCTTGCTCGCCGACGTAAGAAATACGAAATGCCCATACGTCGATGCCAGTGACTGTGATTTGCCGTGCAGTCGCGAATGGAAAGTTTTCATTGCTGATCTCATCCGGGTCTTCAACAAACTGTGCCAGGGTTTCGCGAGCTTTTGGTCCCCATAATCCCAGAGTTGCCAGCTGATGAGTCTGGTTGCTGATCTCGATTTCTGCTCCTCTGACCTCCGCCATCTTTCTGATCCAGGCCAGGTCACGGTGCCCGGTATCCCCACCGCAGATCACCCGATAAAGGTCTGCAGACAACCTTACGATGGTTAGATCTGCCCTGATGCCGCCATCAGCACTTAAAAAATGCGTATAAACGCCTTTACCGATTTTCGTATCGCCACCCACCTTCGCAACGGCCAGATATTCGAGCAGTGATTCGGCATCCCGACCCCGGATGTCGTAAATAGCGAAATGGGAGAGGTTGATCATGCCCACGCTCTCGCTCAATTCCAGATGTTCAGCGTTAGAGACTTCCCAGAAATGACGATTATCCCATTCCGCGTGTCTGACGGGCACTTGATCGCGATACTTAGTAAGCAGGGATTCTTCATTTGCCTTGTAACCATGAGCTCGTTCCCACCCGGCGACTTCCATGAAGTACCCGCCGAGAGCGACTTCCCGCTCATAAAAAGGACTGACGAAAAGGCCTCGGCCGGTCGCAAATGGTTCACGCGGGTGCACAGCTGGGGTGTAAATCTTCTGTGCGATTTCACGACATCTGCCTGCCACATAGTTCTCTTCTTTCTGGGCCGGATAAAATCGAGCGATGTCGATAGCGTGTGGGTCGTGATCCGGCATTCCTTTTGTCATCCAGTCGGCGACAACCTTGCCAATACCCGGGCCGTCTTTTACCCAGACAGCTTCAGCAAACCACAGGCCTGCCACTTCAGGTGATTCTCCAACGAGTGAACCGCCGTCTGTGGTGACAGACAGCAGTCCATTGAAGCTGTGTCGTTCTTCCCAGCCCAATTCGCCAAGAATTGGGGTTAATTCCACGGCTTTTTCGTAGGCGCCCATGACCTGTTCGAGCGAGACATCCAGCATTGATGGGGACAGGGAGGCTTCTTCCGGCTCCAGGATGTCTCTTGGATGGACGAGCCTCGGTTCCTCTGTTTCGTAGTAACCCCATTCGATTCGACCACCTTCCGTGGTCGTCGGATCACCTGTATCCCGAATGTATCCTGAGTTACCCTGATCCCTGAACAGGGGATAGACGATCTCGACCCCTGTTCCGTCGAGTGCCGGATAAGGGCCAAAAAACATCAATGGGTGTTCGACCGGCGTCAACGGGAGGGTGCTGCTAACCTGGTTAGCAATCAGGGGTCCCCAGATACCGACAGACAACACGACCCTGGCTGTTGCAATGTAGCCTCTGCGGGTTTCGACACCACAAACCTTCCCATCTCTCACATCAATTTTTGTTGCAGGCGTGTATGGGAATGCTTTTAGTGCACCAGACGCGACTGCTTCGTCAACTAGGTCTCCTGCCACTTTTTGTGATCTGGGCACGACTAGCCCTGCATCAGGGTCCCACAGGGCGCCCTGAATTTCTGACTCATCCACCAGAGGGAATTTTTCTTTTGTCTCTGCTGCTGAAATCAAGCTGGCCCTGGTTCCGTAAGCTTTGCCTTGACCGACTTTTCGCTTCAGTTCAAGCATGCGGGCATCATCGCCGACGCGTGCAACCTCCAAACCGCCGATGCGGACGTAATTGCCTCGGGCTTCATAAAAGTCCTGGCTGTACTTGGTTGTATAGGTGGTGAATCTGTCTGCAGCAGTGGTGTAACAGAAGTCTGACGCGTGTGCTGTTGACCCGATGTCGGTCGGGACAGCCGACTTGTCGAGGCCGACAATATTATCCCAACCCAGCTCTATCAGGTGGTGCGCGACGGATGAACCGACGATACCGCCGAGTCCGATGATGACCACATCGGCATGGTCCGGAAAGTTTGCCAATTGATTGCTCCACGGCATTTTTTTACGGAAGTTATCTTACTCTAAACATAGGGCTGACCTGCGATATGCAAGATGGCTTATGCCGTTTTTGAGCTTATTTCTGTCGCGTGTGTTTAACGAATAGTGACTTTGTGATTGCGGATCAATGATTGACGTTTTGAGGTCAAACTTTGTCGAAAAAAAGCAAGCCCTTCCAAAGAGTTGCGTGTCAAATCAGGGCCAGGTAAGTGTGCAGGACGGGATAAGGAGACACGATTCATGGAGGCTGGATCAGAACCATCGGTGATTGCTGACGCTGAGCTAGTCTCGGCACATAATAGCGGAGACCTTAAGGCAAGCTATGGCCTTAAGCATTTTGCTTCTATTGAAATACTGCCGACTCAGGTTATTAAAGCGCCACCGCTTTCTGAGCTTTTCGCCGAAGGAACTGAAATCTATCTGCCGCTCCTACGTGGCGATGACCTTAATCTTTCTGTGACTGCAGCGAAGAAAATTCTAGATGAACGTATGGTGGCAACACCTCACCTTGCAGCACGTTCAGTCTCCGATGCCAGCCAACTCGATGAATGGCTCCATGAATTGGCAGAGGCAGGTTGCAATCGTCTGATGCTGATAGCCGGTGATTCGCTCGCACATCAGGGTCCGTATCGTGACACGCTCGATGTGCTGAGTTCCGGGCTGCTGGAAAAACATGGCTTCATACATCTTGGTGTTGCCGCTCATCCTGACGGACATGCACATGCCAGCGAGTCAGACGTTAGATCTGCTCTGGAAATAAAAAAAACTTACGCTCGCGAGAAAGACGTGCACATGTGGCTGGTCACCCAGTTTGTTTTCGACATGACGAACTTTGCAAAGTGGCTGGACGAGTGGGAAGAAGCTTTTGACATCCTGCCCGTCCACGTGGGCATCGCGGGACCATCCAGCCTTGCTAGCCTGATGCGCTACGCCGCGCGTTGTGGTGTCGCCACTTCCGTAAAAATGCTGCTGAGTAACCGGAATTCAAGGAGACTGATGAGTTCATGGAATCCGGATGATCAGATGAAAGAGCTCTACGAACTTTGTGGTAAACAGGCCAGTAGACGGTTAAAGGGGCTGCATCTCTTCCCGTTTGGTGGGCTTGAAAGTGCAGCCAGATGGCTGGGCGAGGAAGAGCGGGAAACATGAACTTTAGACCAGAAAATAAAGCGCGGGAGTCGGGTCGCAATGATCAACTGCCCTCGGGGACGCCGGATATTGAGATTGCGCGGTCCGTTGCGCCACAATAGATCCTTCTACTTGCGCAACAGTGCCTGGGATTGCCTGCTGAATCCCTCTTACCCTTTGGACACTTCAAAGCCAAGGTTGATCCTTCAAATATCGACACGGGAGCGGTCATCAGGCGACTGATCCGGTCTTCATTGTCGGCTCGCAACGTGCAGGATCCTCACAAAAATGAACTCGCAGAATTTGGTAGTACTTTCATCGAGGAAACCAGAATCCATCGACTTGGTGCGGCCTATTTTATTGACAAAATGCCGAATAATTTTCGACACATCGTTTTAATACGGCTGATGCTTCCGAACGCCAAGATCATTGATGCCAGACGCCATCCCATGTCCTGCGGCTTTAGCGTTTTCAGACAGCTGTTTGCCGAAGGACAGGAATTCAGTTATTCGCTGGAAGATATTGGCCGGTATTACGGCAACTATCTTGAGCTGATGGATCATTGGGACAGTGTGTTGCGGGGGTTCGTTTTATGAGTTCAGCATGAGGATGGCGGCGATGACCTGGAATCGCAGGTTCGACGAACACTCGAGTTCTGCGGGCTACCGTTCGAGGAAAGCTGCCTCTATTACTACGAAACCGTGAGGGACTTGCGAACGCCAAGTTCGGAACAGGTGCGCCAGCCCAGTTTTAAAACGGCACTTGAACAATGGCGTGATTACGAAGCTGAACTTCAACCGCTTACTACGGCGCTCGGGCCTCAGACGATGGGGCGCTATCCCATTGGGCCCTTATCGGTGACGTGATTCGAGACTTTAATTTTTCGATGAAGGTACTTGCGCCTTCGAATGCTGCATACGCCAGCAGCATAGACATGGCGAGGGCGGCGACTACGTAAAGAGCAGCATCTGTCCAGTTGGAAACAATCCCGGTCATCACCGGGCCGATGATGGAGCCAGCGCCGTTTAGCAGCAGGAACAGCGTAGCGATTTCAACGCGTGACAGATGACTCTTTGCATTTGCCTCAGCCGCACAAAGCGCGTACAGACTGAGACTTGTCCCGCCGAAAAGAAACATGATGATTGCTAGATGTCCGGTGTTCTGAGGAACCACCAGTATTCCCGTAACGGCGACTAAAGTGCAGGCCAATGAAGCGGCAGTGATAACCCTTACTCTGCCGATGAGATCTGCTAGGTAGCCGAGCGGCATTTGAAACACACCCCCTCCAATAACCATCGCCATCATCACGGAACTGACAGAAGAGGCGGCCAGGCTATTTTTTTCCGCGATGAGTGGTGCCATAGTCCATAGACTGCCGGTGACCACGCCAGACAGAAACGACCCAGCCCGAGCAATGGGTGGTAGAGCATAGATGGATGCTGCTCGAAATTTCTTTTGTTTCAGCGCCATGGGCTGGTCTCCACAGAACAGGCCGACAGGAACGAGCGCTAGTATCATCATTACAGCGGCACCGGTGAAAAGTATGTCGACAGGTAGCAGACCATAGAGAACTTGGCCTCCGGCGATGGCGATTAAGGTCACCATTACGTAGACCGCTATTAATCGGGCGCGCTGATGATCGAGAGCATGCTCATTGAGCCAGCTTTCAGCGGTCGTGTAGATGGCTGCCAGGCACCAGCCGTTGGCAAGCCTAAGTAGTATCCACATGGGCAACAGTTGGATTGCTTCTAGCATTAGGAGGCTGGCTGCAGTGAGACCAGCAACTGTGAGGAAAACGCGGATGTGACCTGCACGGGACAGAAGTTTTGGTACGCTCAGGCACCCCAGAACGAATCCGAAAAAATAGGCAGCAGCGGTCAGCCCGATTTCCGTATCCGTCCAGCCAATCGCGCGTGCATGGACTGGTAGCAGTGTCAGTTGCAACCCATGCCCGGTCAGTAGTATGCCGATTGAAACCAGCAGCAGTTTGATGCTCTTGGCCACGATAGCGCTTGTCCTGTGAATTGGTTTAATCGCGCGCATTGTATGGATGGGCGCGCTGACGTAAATCAAAATAAATTTGATACGACGTAAAAAAAATGTAACATCGGCCGCCCACCTGGGAGTATCCGGTCATGGATATCGATCTGTTAAAAACATTTGTTGAGGTCAACCGCACGCGTCATTTCGCCCGTGCTGCTGAGAACCTGTTTGTGACCTCCGCTGCCGTTTCAGCCAGGGTAAAACAGCTTGAGAGCCAGCTTGGTGTCCACCTTTTTATCCGGCAGCGTGGAAACCTGAGACTGTCCCTTGAAGGCGAGAGATTGCTGCCTCATGCTGAGACAATGATCGCCGCGTGGGCGAGAACTGTGCACGAAGTTCAGTTGCGACCGGAGGTCGATGCACGACTTGCACTAGGGTCAACACCAGGAATCTGGTTGCTGTCGTTACAGGAAAGATTGGCGGAAATCAGAGAAACGACTCCAGAGATAGCGATTCAGGCCGAGGGTCATTCCTCGGAAGAATTAGTCGGGAAGGTTATGAATGGAGCCCTGGACCTGATTATTCTCTACGATCCACCAACCAGTACGGATCTGTCATCAGTGAAAATCGGTGAGTTGAAGCTGGGCCTGGCTGCTTCCGTAGAGGGTGAGAAGTTGAATGAAGCGATCACTCAAAATTACATCTACGTGGACTGGGGAACGGCGTTTGCCAACTTCCACGCGAAGCGGTTTGGTGAAAGTGTGGTCGTTGGTCTGCAGGTTAACATGGTCAGTATTGCGCTTGAGATCCTGTCGCGGTCTTCTGGTGCGGCGTATCTGCCTTCAAGCCAAATAGGATCGAATGACTTCCTTCATCCGGTGAAGGGCGCACCAAGCTATCGCCGAGGTATTCATGCCAGCTACCGCGAATCGTCCGAGAGACTCGATACGATTAGAACGGTGCTGGAACAGGTGAAGGATCTCAGGGTTTGACAGGATCTGATTCCTGCGGGAAGACGAAACCGCGCCGATCTCACTGAGCCTATCGATCCACCGAAAAGATGGGTTTCGTCTCTCTCTTGACGTCGGGGATTTAGTCAACGGAGAAAGCCAAGTGTGATCCACCTTCCCCAGCGTCGCGTATACACGAATGTTGACCATTCAAACGCTATTACCTCTTCGCGAAGGGAGGAACCTATATGAGTAGCATAATCAGCTTAATAATCTCTACCACTTTTCTTGTCCTCAAGGGGATCATTACGGCTTCTGGCTCAGTGCGGGATTCCGTGGGAAGTGCGTGCGGAGTCGAAGCGGGTTTAGGAACTCTCAGGATTAAGAGTATTATGATTCGACTAATTCTCCCGTTCTTAGCACTACTCCCGATTGAATCCTTAGCCATCTATAAGCCTGAATACGTGGTTTTAGAAAAAGTAGGCGATCTTGAGATTCGCCAATACCCAATCCTGATAGTGGCGCGCACCCGCGTTGAGGCAGATTTTGAGGATGCTGGAAATTTGGCGTTCAGGCGGCTAGCAGGATATATATTTGGGGGCAATTCCGGGCAGCAGAAAATATCAATGACAGCGCCGGTGACGATGGCGCCTGAGTCAGATGGGGAGGGCGCTTACTGGATCAGCTTCTTTATGCCCGCAGAGTACGAACTTGCCGATCTCCCAGAGCCCACTGATGGCATGGTGGAAATCACGCGTTTGCCTGCCTTGAAAATGGCGGTCGTGGCTTATAAAGGCAATTGGAGTCAGGAGAATTACCATGCGCACAAGGAGCGTCTTATGACGCTGCTGGCAGGCTCTCGCTGGACAGTAAGCGGTGAGCCAGTTTGGGCAAGGTATAACTCACCGTTGCGGCCATCCTTTATGCGTTCCAACGAGGTCATGGTGCCTGTCGAATGAACATGATTTAGGGACGGCTACCAGCCAGAACTGCCAGGTTCTCCTTTGATCGGCCCGACTAGGTCATCACTGACCCATCCGCCGTAATAGCCTCCTGGTTGAGGGGAAACGAGTTGTTCTCCCAGGTAACAGTCAACTGTCGACGGATAAAAAGCCACCCAGTAATGGAGAGTTTTAAACTCTGGGAACATTTCTATATAACGCCATCCAACATTTGTTTTCCCGGGTAAAGACAGTGATTGAGCAAGCCCCTTCCATTCGCAGATGGAACGAGAGTCATTCTCTATCAGGGGGGCGATCACATCTTCTGGTGGGAAGTAATAAGTAGGTGCGCCGGCCGTTTCAAGAACGCGGCGTCCACGTTCGGTTGTTGCGATCACCTGTGTCCTAAAACGGACGGTCATTGTGACGGGTACTGCCTCTATGATTGGTGGTCTGGGGAAATCCCAGACGGAAGATTCGCCCCGCTTGGGTTTTGTCGCAAATGCTGGGCGAGATTTTCCTCGGAACTGCCAGTGGGAACGAGCTCTTTCTATTTCGGATGTCTTTCGGAGTAAAGGTACGCTCATGATGTGTCACGTTGGTTCAAATCTTTGCTCCTAAGCCTTGTCAAGCTAACGATAGTCAATATTTGTTAATCAAGCCGAGACTCAATTATTACAGATTGTTTTTTTGAGGCGGTTAAGTTTTAAGGCTTCTGATTTTTTATTTCGCCGCCCCTGCGGTGCGACGTAAATGATCCCCTCTGGCTGTCTGAACGTAACACAGCAGTAACAAATGGGAAAAGAAATTTCTATGTTATCTCGAAGACAATTTATAAAGCTCAGCTCAATCTCGGCGGTATTACCTTTGCTTAGTCTGGTCAAGCCGATATCTCCCGCATCGGCGGCCGTGATGGCTAAGGTGCCACCCGATGATCCAGCGGGTATTGCCTTGAAGTATGTAGAGGTCGCCGGCGCAGCCGTTAGAACGGACAAGATGGGAGTGCCCGGTTCAGAACAGACCTGCGGCAATTGCAGGTTTTATAAAGATAGCGAGATACCGGAGTGGGGCGGGTGTGCGTTGTTCCAGAACAGGCTGGTAGTGAAAGCAGGCTGGTGTATGGGCTGGATTCCGGCTGCATAACGTGATGGAAAAGCAAAGTTCGATGTTGGAAGTCAGGCAGGTAATGGATCGAATAGAGATCAGCCTGGACACAGGAACGTATCGGGTCGGCGACTGGCAGAAGTTCCTTAAGGCGTTAAAGGGGTTGGGTCTCGACTCAACTTCAATGTTGCTTCAGGACCTGACACGAATCAGCAATAAGCTCCATAGACGCAACCGGTTCCCTGAAGCTCCGGTTTGGATGGGGTTTGTCTTCGAGTATCTGTTGCTGGTAATGAGTGTGCTGGCAATGACGGCAGAAAGCCGGCCAGTTCGACTAGTCTCAATCATTTTGCTCGCATTATGTCTTCAACCGTTGACCAAAATTTCAACCGGAATACTCCTGGGCGTTCGATATTCCTATGTGTATCTCTGGTATTTTGAGCCTCGATTCAAGATGCGCTTTGGGACCTATCATCACCTCGCAAGATGGAAAAAGTTGATCTTGCAGCTCTCGGGTAGTGTTGGAACACCGATAGCGCTCCTCGTGGGATGGAGGGTTCTGGGTGATGCACCTCTGCTTGCAATGTTGAGCTTGGCAGGCGCGCTCATGGTGGCGTTAATGCAGGTGGGCGCTTTTGCTGCTGTGTGGTTTGGCGTCCGAAAGCTAGGACCTTTTCTTCTGACTAACCTGACTACACCGGCCCTTCTGGCGAAAGAGTGGAAGGAAAGATAGACCGTGAAACGAAACGAGGGCAGCGCATGGACTTTCAAGAGTTAGTTTACGAGGAAATTACGCTACCCATTGTAGCTCTGTGCCAAATTCTGGTCGAAGAGGGTGAGATGGATCAGCATGCCTTCTTTGCTGGGTTGTTACCTCTGTTGGCAGAACCTGAACGGGAAGAAATGGTGTTGGCAGCAGTGATAGAGATGTCTAAATGTGCGTTCCTCGGCTTCCAGTTCAGTCCATTGGTAGCGCTACAGATCGACCAGCTTCTCGAGCGATCTATTGACCTTGCCCACACGATGTCTGCCAATGGCATGAATTAGTAGTTGGCATGCTGCAAACAACAACGACCAAATTACTAATCGAATACGACGATCAAATCGAACGAGAGGGGCTGAATGTACTGTCTTGAACTCTGGTGGCGTAGAACAGTCGAGCATGCGTGAAGTACTAACTTCCTTCTAGTTGAACACCTATCCCATCCTTGTACCTTTTTGGTGCCGATGGCCGCAGGAGTCTCTATAGATCTTATTATTAGGGAAATTGAGGTGGGAGGGCCGGTCGCTGCTTATCGGCTGCAGCATGCATCGACGATTGTGTCCGGTCTTAGTTTTGCAACGCTGCTGAGCCTTATCGTGATTCTCTCTGTTGATGACGCCACAAGCCATCAGACAAGCTCTTCGAGAAGACGAAGTCGAATCACTAGTTATGGACCAAAGTTCCTGTCCTACGGAGTAAGAAAATCATGAGTAACCAGTTAGAGACGCTTTACTACGATGGCCAATGCCCTCTGTGCAACGCGGAAATGGCACGTCTTGGTGCGCATCAGCCATCTCACTTGACATTGATTGATATACATCAGGTCGAAATGGATGAAGCTAAAAAGCACCGGATGTTGAAAGTACTACACTTGGAGGCTGCCGATGGTACTTTCAGAACTGGGCTGGAGGCAAACATCGCCGCTTGGGAACACACTCGTTGGGGCCTGGCGTGGCAATGGCTAAGGTTGCCGGTAATCCGATGGTTCGCCGGTAAGGTCTATAACGCATGGGCAGAGGCCCGATATTCACGGTTGTACCAGAAAAATTCGCCGCCTTGACGCCAGCATTAAGCAAGGAATTTAGCGGTGATAAACACCGGTAAAGGGGCCTAAGCCTGAGTGTCGGCCTGAAGTAATTCCAGCTTCTCCCTAAGGGCTTCTGCCTCGGCGGTCAATAGGGAATACTCACGAATTTTCCCGTTTCTTTGTGCGTACATCGCTTTTTCAAGCTTCGCGAGATACTGCTTGCGGATCTTTTTGTCGGGTGAGGACTTAAACAGGTTGAACATTGAAGAGACTCTAAAGGTATCATCGGTTTTACGATGAGCATGGGGAACCGGACCATTGCTGCTGATGGGCAGATCGCCCCGCATATTTTTCGGGCTGGATTCTAACAACTGGTTCGGCTCGATGAGCGAGGAGGTAATTACTAATTCCAGAACTGATATAATGCGCGGGTACCTGGCCACCTGGCCAATGGCCTCATGGTTTAGCTCTGACGCCTTTGGCTAGGTGGCGGTTCAATCTATCATTTAGTACAGGTTTCTTTGTCTTATGAATCTCAATAAATCCAGTGCCTGGTCTGAATCGGAAGTATGCTCATTTCTGGCTTCCTCCACGATTCCTATGCGTGTAGCGACCAATACCGGTAGTTATCCAACGTTATGTTCGGTCTGGTACGCGTTCGATGAACCTCAGGGTGACTTTATCTGTGTATCACATGAGAATAGCCAATTAGTTTCCGATCTTCTGGCGAACCAAAAATGTTCATTTGAAATTGCTCCGAACGACCCACCCTACTGTGGTGTCAGGGGAAAAGCGATGGCCACCCTCTCGAAGGATTATGCGCTGGAAACACTCTCTGCTGTAATTCCACGTTACCTGGGTGACACGGAAAGTCGTCTTGCGAAGTGGCTTATTGGTCGAAGCGATGAAGAGTATGTGATTAGGCTGAGGCCAGTCCAACTGACCTCTTGGGACTACAGCGAGAGAATGAGCTAGCCGATCAATTTGGCCGTTCGCTAACCTGTTTTAGCCGGCACGCGCTAAACCTTTATAATGACCCTAGCTACCGCTAGCCGAAGATTCGAGCCGGTTGGGATCAGGGTTCAAATTCAAGACTGAATTGTTCGGTTGAGTCTTCTGGATGACAAGGCTTTGTGCGAGCGGTCACGTGCACTCGGCAGTACAATTTTCGTTATCGCTGGTAATTAGGTTAGGTGGTTTGCTTTGATTCTGGTCATCTATTTCGACATCAAATGTGAGCAGCTCTCCGCTGTCCTTAAGAATACTATATCCGATGCTGATTGAATCCGTCATGACTTAGATGGCCCCTGAGATGACTCGTAAAAGATTATCGTGCGACTCGTAATAGCTGTCGGGCATTGTCAGCCATCAACACCAGAAAATCCGGGGAATGATGAATCTCAGCCTGGTCCCAGCCGCCGAAATTGGTCCCCAATACCAGTCGGTCAGTTCCGACGACATCTGCCAGGAGCTTAAAGGATCGAGGATCATGTACATTGGAATCAAACCACAATTTGGCAAGCATCTCTTCAAACGCGCCCTCCTTATGTAACGATTCAGGTGACCAGGCTCGCACCCTGCTAGCCTGAGCCAGCCGACCAACCAGATAGGGTACCGCGCCACCACCATGGCTAATACATATATCAAGTCCAGGATGCCGCTCTAAGACCTCGCCAAAGATGATTGATGAGACCGCAATGGTTTCTGATGCGGCGAACCCGGTGGTTAAGGCCAGGTCAAAACGGTTCAGATTTGGGTCTCCTGGTGGGCCGTCAATTCCCGCCGGGGCCGGGTGTATAAACAGTGGTACATCCAGTTCGAGGCAGGTTTCATATAGAGGGTCCAGTGCGGTCCCATCAAGCGGTTGTCCGATATCTGTTCCAATGTATGCAGCGAGCAATCCAAGCTCAGTGACGGCTCGATGGAGTTCTTCGCATGCTGCCGGGATATCCTGCATTGGTAAAGCGGCGAAGCCCGCCAGCTTATCGGGGTGTTGTTTTACCAGATCAATCAAACTGTCATTGTGCCGTTTACAGAAACTGATCGCGCTGGGGGCATCGATGTAGTGAAAATAGGTCAACGGATTAGGTGACAGAATCTGAAAATCTATCCCTGCGGTTGACATACGTGCTATGCGTTTGCTGACATCCATGAACGCACTGTCCCTGTACTTAACGCCGTGCAGTTCATATCCACCGACTCGAAACAACGAGGGTTGACCTTCGGTTTCAATGAGTTCCGGGCCATGCGCCCCGGCTGCACCCATGGATTGGTCCAATACTGCATGGGCGTGGACATCAATCGATTTAGCTAACTTGATACTATGGTTGAACAGATCGTTCATGTTTTTTGCTACCACCTTGAGTTATTTCTCTCGATTATTGCCCCGCCTGCTGTTCGCGCGGCAGCTGTGCCAGCACGCTATTAATGACGCCACCATCAATGACGATTTCCTGGCCTGAAATATAGGCGGCGTCGTCAGATGCAAGAAACATGACTGCCTTCGCTACGTCTTCCGCCGTTCCGAGCCTTCGCAACGGTACACCACCACCACGTTGTCTGCGCACTGCCTTGTCTTTAAAAAAAGGTGCGGACATTCCCGCGTCGATAAAACCCGGCGCAACCGCGTTTACGCGAATGCCGTATGGTCCCCACTCGACTGACATCAATTGTGTCATCTGGGCCAGGCCTGATTTAGTGGCACCATAAGCGCCCGAGCCCGGAGCGGGGTGGATTCCACCCATGGAAGTGATGTTAACAATCGCGCCGCTGCCAGCGGTTTTCATTCTGGCTGCTGCCTCTTTGGCCACGATGAAGCTGCCGACCAGGTTTACGTTGACGACGTCCTGAAAGTCCTGCACCGCAAGATCTTCAAGTGGTCCAAAGCGCACGAGCCCTGCGTTGTTAACAAGCAGGTCTGGAACACTGCCGAAGGCATCAAATGTCTCCTTGACGGATTCTGGGTTAGTAATGTCAGCGATAAGAGGTATAACATTATCAAGACGGTCAGCGAGCTCATTGACGCTACCTGGTTGCACGTCTATAGCCGCGACTCGATAACCAAGGTTAACGGCGAGTTCTGTTATACATGCACCGATACCCCCACCGGCGCCGGTGACAATTGCATTTTTCATATTATGTTCTACTTGGTTGATGACTATTCATGATTGGGGTGTGTCTAGAATAACCGGATAGTAACCCCAATTTGGTCGCTCCGTTTTTTCATCCATTTCCGGCGGTTTTTCAGGGTCTGGGCGTGCGCCGTTTTCCAGTAGTGCGCCCGCGATCAACGTGATGGTGCCGTACTGGTGATCCAAGGGGTTGGAATCGGGTTTGGGTGTGACACCGGCTGCAAGAGTCCGGCCTATACAAGCATGCATGCCGAGGCCGAATGAAAGCCCGTAGGGCGAGCTGCCCTTTCCAGTCTGTCGGTATGGATTGAACTGGGCAGCGTCGGGCCCGAATATCTTTTCATCCCTGTTCGCGCCAAGTAGATCGATGGTGACCAGTTCGCCGGTCTCCACAGCCTCGTCAGTAGCGAGGGTCAACGGGCACTCTGCTCGCCTTCTGGCGACTGGGCTTGATGGGTGCAGTCTTGCACTCTCGTGGACGCAACGCTGCAGCAACATTGGATCTGATCGTAATTTTTGCCTTTCACCGGCATGGTCAGTCGACCATGAAAATATCTCGTGCATCACATGCACAAGCGAATGAATGCTGGTCTGCGCGCCGGCGACGACGAAAAATGCCATCTCACGAACCAGTTCCTGGTCTTCGAGTTCAATCTGGTCCTCGTTGCGTAAAAGAACGGTCAGCACGTCCCGGGGTAGTTCATCCTCGCCAACTTCGTCTGCTTCATGCTTGCCAATTAGTAAAAACCTGCGTGCCATTGAAGGCTGCAAAAATTCCTTATCAAAGGCCGACAATGCATCCCTTACCTGTTGGCGGACCTTCTCCCGGTCACCCTTAGAGTGCGCGAGAGTCGTGCCAAGGGCAAAGGTGCGCATCAGCAACAAAAGACGGTCCGTTTCATTCTGGGTGCCCTTAGGACGATCGATCCCTGCGAAGTCGCAGGTTAGATTCATCAAAGAACGGAAACCGAACTCCACGAGATCGCCACCTCCGTCTGAAACAAATTCGTCAATGGTTACCCTTAAGGTGTCGGGGAAAACTTCTTTTTCATAGTGCTGAAAGAACCCGCGCCGGAAGACCTTGTTTTCGAGACCGCGACGCGCACGGTGTTTTTCCCCGTGCAGGTTTACAAGAACGCCATCCATCAGCACAGCACCCTCGTCGTAGAGACCCTGGCGCAGGTCACTCTGGCGCAGTGTCTTGGCCGCCTGTTGATAGTCTGTAATAGGCTTAATGCTCATAACTTTTCAGCGCTTAGATATGCAGTTCTGATGTTCATGGCCGCGCGCTTATGCCACCTGTTATTTTTATTGATAGTGATTGATGATGCATGGAATTGCAACGCGGCTTGACAGGGTTTGAGCGATCTCCTAGCGTTAGAAATATAGCACCGAAGAGTCTTACCACGATGCAATATGCGATCAAAACCTCGCCCCAACTGACAACCTGGGAAGACATGCTTGCCGTGTGGCAAGAGGCGGACAAAATGGATGTGTTCCATTCGGCCTGGAACTTTGATCACTTTTATCCTATCAATGTTCCTGATACGAGCGGTCCCTGTATGGAGGCATGGACGACGCTAACTGCGCTTGCCCAGGCGACCACTCGAATTCGCCTTGGGTGCATGGTGACGGGTGTTGTTTATCGTCACCCGGCGCTACTGGCGAACATGATTTCCAGCATTGACATCATTAGTGACGGGCGTCTCGAGCTTGGTATCGGGGCCGGGTGGAACGAGCAGGAGTGTGATGCGTATGGTATTGAGCTCGGCACCCTCACCGAGCGGTTCGACCGGTTTGATGAAGCCTGCGAGGTTCTTCATTCAATGCTAACGAATGAAGTGACTAATTTTTCTGGCAAATACTTTAACCTGACCGAGGCGCGCAATAATCCTCCGCCGATACAGAAACCACATCCGCCAATATGTATAGGCGGAAATGGGGAGAAGCGAACTCTGCCGAACGTCGCACGGTGGGCGCAACATTGGAACTATGCCGCATTCGATTTTGAGGGTTGGGTCGCCAAGAAGGCCGTGCTTGACGGTATTTGTCGAGATATTGGTCGCGACCCTGGAGAAATCATGACGTCGGTTCATCAGGCGGCGAAGCCTGAGGGGTTGGACGAACTGGAAAAAAACTGTTTCAAATTCAAGGAAGGTGGCCTGGACCTGATCCTGTTCTATCTGCCGCCGCCGCATACGCCTTCGATCCTGCAGAAACTGGCGAGCATTGCGCAGCGAGTGGGGTGAGTGTTACTTCTCTCTTAGACCGGCCTCGATCATCCGGGGCAACAATTCTTTTTCAAAGTGTGCAAGTCCGCTGGCGTAGTCAACCCAACTGAGTGTAATGCCATCAATACCTGCATCTGAAAAAGCTTGCATACCGTCAACTACCTGGTCGGCAGTTCCGATTAAGGGCAGAGCGCCGTAACCGGCAATAAGGTTGGAGGCCATTGCTTCCCAGCCATCCCCAAGCGCACTTTCTGAATTGGGAATAAGCACATCCAGCAGATTGCGAACGCCCTGCCAGTCGCCCTGTTCATTAACATAGTGATTGTGGAAAGCCTTGGCTTCCGCTTCGGTATCACGGCAAACAATATACGCTTGGCCGAATACCTGTATGTCACGGTGGTAATCTTCACGGGCCATGCGCTTCACCTCTGCTGCGATCTCGCCGGCTGATTCGATAGTCTGTGCGACAACAAAGTTCAGGTCCGCATGTTTGGCTGCAAAATGCTGACCGCGGGGGCTGTTACCGGCGCTCATGAGCACAGGTCCTGGTCGCTGTACTGGCTTGGGTTCTGAATAAGCCCCTGGCGACTTGAAATAGGGTCCGTCATAATCAAATTCACCTTCCCGCGTCCACAATTCTTTACAGAGCGTTATCCAGTCTTCAGCAACATCGTACCGTTCGTCATGTTCGAGTTGCGGGGTACCAAACATGGCAATTTCCCGCTCATTCCAACCGGCAACAACGTTCAGACAAAACCTGCCGCCAGATATGTGATCAATGGTGGCGACTTCTTTGGCGGCGCGCACGGGGTGTACAGTGGGTATGTGAAAGGTCGAAAAAATTCCAATACGTTCGGTGACTGCAGCTAACCCTGCAGCCCAGGTAAACGGGTCAAAGTTACGGTGGTTAAAGTTCACCTCACCACCCATACCTCGCCATCTGGCAACGGGGATCATGGCTTCGATACCTGCACGATCAGCTGCCTGGGCAATATTAACTGATTCCTCCCATTCCGCTTTGATCGTCGAGGGAACTGACGTCATCGAACAGCCTCCGGAGACATTGACACCAAATACTCCGAGCTTCAATTTGTTGGGGCTGCTTAGTACTGGATTGGTACTTTTGCTCTGTTCAGCCATTTCAGCTTCTCGAGTTTCGCTCCTGATAAAAGCATTTTTGGGGCGAATCTGCAAAGCTGTTGGCAAGATCGCCTTGAGGTCTCTTTGCCGGGGATGCGGTCAATTTAGTGTAACAAATTGCAACCAGCCCAATTTTTTATTGTCCCGTAGATAGGGTTTTGCTTAGTGTCTGATGTCATAAAAGGCGTTGAAGACATCGCCGTCAAATGGGATGACATTAAAGCTCGACAGGCCAGCCGCCGCGGTCATTTCGCGCGCTTTCTGTTCATGAAAGCCCAATGTTCCCAGGCCCGCGCCGTCAGGTGTCGAAAGCCCCGCGGACATGCAGACCAGAACGGAAAATGAATAAGCCAGCGTCGCCATCGGGTTATCCCGGCGGTTTTCTGCAAACGTGGGTAGTCCCTTTACATCAGCACAGAGCCAGGAGCCGTCCCGTTTAAGTGAATTCTTGATTGCGTCGATCAGTTGCCTCGGATGCGTAGAATCGTGTACGACATCAAAGGTGGTAATGAAATCGATGGAGCTGTCCTCGGGAAGAGGATCAAAGGTAGGGTTATGCAGTTTGATGTTACTGACACCAGCAGTAGCAATGTTCGCCCGCGCTCTTTCAAGGGCGTGCAATGAAATATCGTAGCCGATGAACTTACTAGCCGGGAAAGCTTTAGCCATAGCAATGGTTGATGTGGCTCCGCCGCAGCCGACATCGGCAACACTTGCGCCCGCGGTGAGACGCTCAGTGATGCCGTCAAGGCGGGGCAACAGTGCTGGAACCAGATAGTCTGTCTGAAATTTTCGACTCATTCTTTCGATGCCGCAGGCGCAACCTTCTCCCTTGTCATCAAAACTTTGGCCTAGGCCGGAACGAAAACACTCAGGCAGATGTTCCACTGTATCGAACATGGCAACGACAGATTGGATCATGCCGCCCATGTATGCGGGGTGATCCTCTTGCGCAAGGACGGCTTTACCTTCCTCACTCAGGAAGAAACTGTCTGCTGTCTCGTCATACTCGATCTGGCCAATGCAGGCTTGTTGGTATAGCCATTCCCGGACCCAACGCTCTGAAAGATGAGTTGCCTCGGCCAGCCCCCCGCTTTGCATCGGGCCTTTTTCTGCTAGTGAGCGATACAATCCCAGCTGATCGCCAATCATCGTCAGGGCGCAGTTCAGTCCTCCTGTGACGCTGTTCGATACTTTGCCCGCGAAGGCCTGCAGTGCTTCTGGGTTACGGTTTGTCATAAGAACCTTTTTAAGGAAATGAGTTGTCCTTACTCTATGTAGAAAATTCAGCGTACTGACTTTCAGCGCCGCGGCGGGAGTTAATTGGAGGGAACTCGGATTAGCGGGTTAAGAGTATTGATAATAATAATTATAGGGGTTCTGGATGTTAGTTATAAGTGTGCCTGATACGATATCTGTTGAGTCTAAAATGTAAGCACTCTGTCGAAGACTATGCCGAAGAAAGTCGACCTGAAAACCCGGAGTACCCAACAATGACGCAAACCAGAATCAATGAACTGCGGAGCACGCTTGGGCTCACGGAAATGAACCTTGAATCGGGTCTTTTTCAGGTCGTCAATGTTTCAGACGTTGAACTGGGTGAGCAGCCTGTCAACAACGTGATTTATTTCATGCTGACCAGGACGATGCCACAAAGTCATCTGCACTATATGGAGTCAGATGACGTGCAGATACTCATTGAAGGCGGGCCGGTGGATTACTATCTTTTTGCCAAAGACGGTTCATGTGAAAAAGTTACGATGGGTTATGACGTCTCTATTGGACAGCGGCCCATCGTGATTGCGCCGGCAGGATCTGCGAAAGCGCTGATCCTGCATGAGAATGCTTCGCACCTGCTTATTGGCTCTGTCGTTTCACCGGCATGGTCGCCGTCCACGACCCGCTATGGCGCAGGGACTGAATTTCTGGACACATACGAAAACAAAGTGCCCTGGGCTTCGAGGGAATTTCTGAAGAGTCTTGCAGGCCCAAACTTTGAATCAGTAGCAGGTGGCGAAGAAGCAACCCCGACTTTCCGGCTGGACACGGCGGGGCAGATCATTTATCAGGGAATGCAACTCACTGAAGAACAGTTGTTTCATGAAGCGAAGCGCCTTCTGAAAATCGGACAACGGCCAGTGATAACGGGTGAACACGCTAGTGACAAACTGGCTGAACTTAGGCGACATCTGGCATCATTATAAGCCTTTCCGCTTGCAGAACTGGGCCAGGAAGACTTCTGCGTCCTGGAACCATTTAAAGAGGTTATTCCAAATAGTTTGCCCTGATGCTGTTGAAAGCTTCGTCACTGATGCCGATACTCTGCAGATACTCAAGAGGGCCGCCCCAGCGTTCTTCGATGCCGTCCAGAAAATCACCCATAGCATCCTCCGGGACGCCCGCTGCACGAATCATGTCTTCGCGGCTCATGCCTTCGGGTAAACCGATATGTTCCTCTATGAAATTGACCTGTCTTTCGACATCGCGATTGGTGAGTTGGTAGTCGGCTTCGATCCAATCCCGTTCGACGCCGAGTACAGATAAGAGAAATGCAGTCGATACGCCGGTTCGGTCTTTACCGGCGGTACAGTGAAGTACCAGGGGGCCGGTAGAAGCATTTGAAAAGAGATCAAACAACTTGACCCAGGCATCCGGGCCGAATTCCAGATAGCCGAGATACCGTTTGCCGGAGATGCCCGTGTCGCCGACAAGGCGACTCAGTGTGTCAGTGCCGCCGTCTGGTATCACAGGGATGTTGTGGTGTGCCGCGCCCATGTCTGACAGTGGCCCTTTCCCTTGGTCGTGAATTTCTTCGGGTTTACGCAGGTCGATTTGCGTGCGGATCTTGAGTTTCTTAAGCGCCCCTAGATCGCCTTCAGTCATTCGGTCCTGTCGACCGGCGCGATAATACTGGCCCCAGCGAACTTTTTTACCACTGGCCGAGGGATAGCCACCAATATCCCGGAAGTTAAAGCTAGCCTCGAAGGCATGATGGCGGTCGGAAAGGTTGATCAACATGTTATGAGGTGTCTTCAGAGAAGGTACCCACGATACCATTCGCGCTGAAAAACGCCACTCACTGCTTAACCAATAGGTGTTTCTTAGATCTTTAAAGGAACGCCGTTAACAGATGCATAAGGAAGTCAGTCTTCTGCAGTTTGAGCGGCCTTTGCCATCATGGCGCGGGGGTCGTATTGCCAGTCTCCGTCATATCGCGGCGCGTAAGTTTCATAGGCTTTCATCATTTCGTCGTAGCGCTGCTTGATCCAAACCACGTTATAAGGATGTGAGACGACATAGTATTCGCCGGTAAGGATCTGCTGCCAGGCAATCGAGATATATTCTTCGACGTCCATCGGTATATCGCCAGCTGCCTCCGTCATTTCTGATTGCACGAAGCCCGGGCAGATGAAAGAAACGTCAATGAAATCCGGTACTTCTTCACGTAGGGCGTCAGTCATGGAATGGAGGCCATGCTTGGCGCTCTCATAGGCGAACATGCCCGGCACAATATTGAAGAAGGCATTTTCCGAGCCAATGTTGTAAATCGCTGCGGGTGTTCCCCTTTTAATGAAACGCTTGCCGAAAATCGAGGCGCCGTTCCACACCCCCATGTAGTTCACGTTCATGATCTGAAGCACTTGGTCCCTGTCGGCGTCAATGACCGTGGACGGCGGAATCAGTACCCCGGCATTGTTCATGATGACATCTGCGCCGCCAAATTGTTCTTCCGCAAAGTCGGCCAGCGCCTCTACCTGTGCATAGTCACTGACATCACAGGTGAAGCCAGCGGCTTCCACGCCCAAGTCTTCCAAGATGACGACGGCAGTATTGAGCTTATCCTGTCGACGACCGGCAATAACAATTTTGGCACCCGCAGTACCGAAACGTTTGGCAAAGGAGAATCCAATGCCGGTAGCCCCCCCGGTAATGACGACTACTTTATTGTTGAAGTCCTTCAAGACATTTTTCTCCAAGTGTGTACGTTAATGTTTGGCGCAAAGCCTAGCGTAACCGGCATGACACGAACAGCAAGCGTGTGTCTGTTGTCATATGATTTACCCGACATTTTGCGAAGACGGAGTAGCCGTTCCGAGACCATGCTCTCGGAAGGTTGTTACATAGCCTCTTTTTTATCGCTTGAATCTTAGTTAGTCTAGCGCCTCACCAAACGGAGAATGAAAATGGCTTTTCAGCAACAAGCTGATTACGACGTAATAGCAGTTGGCGCCGGTTTTTCCGGGCTAGGTTTGATTCACCATATGCGTGAAGCTGGGTTATCGATCCAGGTATTTGATAAGGCCTCTGACATTGGTGGCACGTGGGCCTGGAACCGCTATCCTGGCGCCGCCAGCGACAGTGAGTGCTACTACTACTGCTTGACATTCTCCGAGGAAATCCTACAGGAGTGGAAGTGGTCAGTGCGTTATCCCGGTTGGGAAGAAAACCTTAGGTACATGCATTTCGTCGCGGATAAATGCGATATGTGGCCGCACATTCAATTGAATAGTGAAATTGTCAGCGCGGACTTTCAGGAGGCTAGTGGGTTGTGGTTCGTTAAAACGGGGTCAGGTGACGAATACACCTGCAAGTACTTTGTTAGTGCCATGGGTATGATCTCTGAGCCGGTAATACCAAAATTCAAGGGTATGGAAAACTTCAAGGGCGAGAGCTTCCATTCCGCACGCTGGCCGGAAGGACTGGATTACACAGGGAAACGCGTGGGTATCATTGGCGCTGGCTCAACGACGGTGCAGATGTTGCCTGTGACCGCCGAAACTGCGGAAAGCGTGACAGTTTTCCAGCGTACTGCAAATTTTGTTATGCCCGCGGTACAGAAACCGATGACGCCGGAATGGGAAAAGGAAATCAAAGAAAACTATGACGACATCATTGCCAAATGTCGCAATCATGTTTTTGGTATGGCGTTCGATAGCCCAGTAGGACGGACTATCGCTGATACACCGCCAGAGGAAGTGCAGAAGATATTGGAAGAGCACTGGCCTCGGGGTAGCTTTCGCTTTGTGTTTGAGACTTTTGATGATTTGCTTGGAGATCCTGAGTCCAACAGGGTCGCGGGTGATTTCGTCATCAACAAAATGAAAGAGAGGGTCAAGGATCCTGAAGTTGCAGAAATGCTCACGCCGAAAGGTTACCCGTTCTTCGCCAAACGGCCGCCGCTTGATCACAATTACTTCGAGGCTTACAACCGCGACAACGTCAAGTTAGTGGACATAAACGACCGGGAACCGATTGTCGAGTTTACAGAAACCGGAATTCGTACCACGGAGAACGAATACGAGTTCGACATTATCGTCCTGGCAACCGGCTTTCAGGCCTATACAGGCGCGCAGGAAGCGCTGCCGATTCGCGGGCGGAATGGCCTGTTGCTTCGAGACAAATGGGATAAGGTGTCTAGCTCCATTCTGGGTGTGTTTGTTGCCCAGTTCCCGAACCTATTCATGATCACAGGCCCGCAGGCGCCTTTTGCTAATCTGCCGACCTCTATTGAGCAGAACATTAGGTATATCGTTGATTGTGTTAAGAAGATGGAAAGCGAGGGATATGATCTCTGTGAACCACAACAAAAGGCGGAAGATGATTGGGTGCAGCACGTTGCCGAAATTCACGAGCAAACACTGATGGCTCAGGGTGACAAGGTACATTCCTGGATGATGGGCGCAAACATAGAGGATAGAGCCCCAAGGGTGCTTATCTACTTTGGAGGCGCAAACGTCTACTACGATCTGATGCGCTCTTCGGTAGATTCGGGTTTCCCGGAAGTGCAGTTTGAAAAGCTAGCGTCCTAAATTGGAAGTTTTTTGGTTTGGTCGGGGCATTTGTTGCGCATAATGCCCAGGCCACCAACGACCCAATCAACCTGACCGAACTATGTCGGAGTCCGTTTTTTCACCATGCCTAAATGGTGCGAATAGGGTCACGCGCATCCCATCCTTCGGACGCTGATTTAACCCGGTTGAACAGCTCGTAGATGGCAGGCGGGAACTCACCAACCTCAATTAACGGCCATCGCTGCCCGGCACCGCGCAGGTATAGGACGTGCCCTGCTGGATCTAGCGCCAGTTCAGCAAGTGTTTCGAATTTGCTGGCATCAACGCTGAGCCGGAACTCGTCCATATTCTCAACGGTCACGCACATATGATGCAGTAGACCTTCATGGCCTTCGTCCAGAAATTCATTGTAGATGCTTGGCTTATCAGAGGTAGGAGTCACCAGTTCAATCTGGTTTTCACCCCAGTATGCAAGGGCAACCGAGTACTCTGGTGTCGCGGGAGCATTACGATACAGGGCTTGTTTGTAGGTCGCGTTTTCGATCCGATAAAACGGTCCCACACCCATGACTTCTATCCAGTAAGCAAGGGCTGCGTTCATGTCCCGCACTGCGAAGGCGTGCTGGATAACCGGTCCAAATATAGAAGCATGCATTGTTGATTTTCCTTGGATGATTGCATCGAGGGTAGGCAATCTCGCAAGTTAAATCAATTTGCTCGCATACGAGGTTCCGGCGAGCAGATCGCTACCTTGTTATTGCTGATTACCAGAGGTACCTTTGGCGAAGATGAACAAAGAGAATATATCAATGCTAGTTGTGCCGGGATACAGATTATGACAGCTGAAGAAACGGGCGATTATGTTAGTAACTACGCTGATGTGAGGGTTTACGAACTGACGGACGAGCGGGAAGAAATCTTGCTCAAGAAGCAGACTGAATGTACTTTTATGTGGACTAACTCTCAAGCCGAGCCGGTCGGGGTCATCATGAATTTCGTCTGGCGAAAAGGCAGCATCTGGTTAACAGCGACAAAGCAGCGCGCACGTATTCCGGCAATCAGGGTCAGGCCAAGAGTTGCCGTTGCTATTACCAGTCGCGGAACAGACATTGGAATCAGTCAGGCTATTACCTATAAGGGCACAGCTGTGCTGCATGAAGATGCAGAGACCAATGCGTGGATGAACACAGAACTTGCTAATGCGGTGCGTCCCGCTGGTTCTGACGAAGCCTTGAGTTTCGCGCAACACCTGGCGAATTCACCCGGGCGTTTGGCAATAGAAGTGATACCCGACAAAAAAATCAGCTTCGATAGCTATTCTCTGTTCAAAAACTCGCCGACTGGTCCCAGTAAAAGTATGTTGGATTAATTACCGGCTAAAAAGAAGAAGGAAGCAAAGACTTACACCATGACTAAAATCGATAGCAAATTGAACGATGAACTGCCGTTAGGTCGTAGTCCAGGCCCAACCTGGCAGGATGTGCTCGACACAGATTCGCGCCCTGTGCCTGACTATTTGAGGGCAGAATCCCCTTATCTCAATGGCTTCGATGACATTCCTAAAAGCCATTACTTGAGCCGCGACTGGCATGAACTTGAAAAAGAAAGATTGTGGAGTCGTGTTTGGCAGTTCGCGTGTCGCGAGGAGCATCTTCCTCATGTGGGAAGCTACATTGTTTACGATATTGCGGATCAGTCATACCTTGTTGTCCGAGTGAGTGACAGCGAGATCAAGGCCTACCCCAACGCGTGTTTGCATCGGGGGCGATTGCTCAAGACTTATGATGGCCGCTGTAGCGAATTTCGTTGTCCATTCCACGGTTGGGCGTGGCACCTTGATGGCGAGCTTAAGCAGATTTCCGCTGAATGGGATTTCCCACAAGCCGCTGAGCGCGACTTGTCGTTGCCTGAAGTTAAGGTGGGTCTTTGGGCTGGTTTTGTGTTCATTAACCCAGACGCCAACTGTGAATCGCTGGACGAATTTCTAGGCTCGGAAATTCAACAGCACTTTGCACGCTGGGATTTTGACAATCGTTATTTGGCTGCGCATGTGTCACGCACTATTCGTTGTAATTGGAAGATTGCCAATGAGGCTTTTACCGAAGGCTATCATGTCAATGCCACGCACCCGCAGGCTGTCACCTACACGGGCGATCCTCAGAGCCAGATTGATTTTTGGGGTAATACGGCCAGGGAACTGTCGCCCAAAGGTATCCCCTGCCCAATGCTAAAGTACACGCCGACGGAAGAAGAAATGCTGCGTGATGCGTTGGATGTTCGTGATGGCGAACCGCTGCCCGTGCCCTTTGGAGAGGGTGATACGTTACGTGGCGTGTTATCGGCGGCTGGTCGCGAAAGATTTCGTGCAACCTTTGGTGACCGAGTCGATGAACTCACTGATGCTGAATTTTTGGATGCTTGGAATTACATGGTGTTTCCCAACTTTCACCCCTGGGGCGCGTTCAATCGAATTGTTTACCGGTTTCGACCTAACGGTGATGATCATGAAACCTGCATTTTTGAAATCATGTATCTAGCCCCTTTTAAGGGAGAGCGCCCTCCGCCAGCAAAGGTGGTGCATTTAGGGCCAGACGATCCATGGACTGACGTTGTTGAGCTTGAGAAGCTGGCCATGGTGGCGGAGCAGGATACTTTCAATATGGCGCGCGTGCACGATGGGCTAAAAGTATTACGACGTGATGGAATCATGTTGAGCCGATATCAGGAAGCTTTGATTCGCTGGCGTCACGATCTAATTGAGGCCTATATAGAGCGTGGACCGGTGAAGTCATGACGTCAAAAAATAAGTTACAAGGTGGTATCCGGCATGGGTTTAGTGGCGCCGTGTACACGCCGGATGGACCTGATCGCGTCAGGGTAACGAGGCCTGACGGTGCAGTGGGTCTGTTCGATGGTATTGGCCGTTGGATAGAAGGCGAAGTCTATGATGTTGATCCTGAAATGTGTATATGGATGAGCATTAACCGCGCGACCGTAAGTCACCGGCTGAGTTCCCAGGATCCAATCCAAGAGCACACACACGAGGGTGATAAATAGTTTGTGCGACACGGCAGTGGGAGCGACTAATGGCTGAGAGTTCTGAGACCGAGGGTTCATTAACCGAAAGTTTAGTGACTGATGATATGCGAAACATCGTGGGAGTGGTTATGCGCGAATCCACGTCTCATCCGGTTGCTATTTCTGACATTCGTAAGTGGGCCATCGCGGTTTACTATCCTGAGCTTCCACCACGACAATTCTGGGACGAGGACTACGCCGCTACTACTCAGTTTGGCTGCATCGTCGCGCCTGAAGAATTCAATCCGTTTGCGTGGAGTACAGCGAAGCCATCGTTGACTGACCCGAAAGTTGCCCAGACCGCTTTTAGTGAAGATGAACTTGGCGTACAACCACCCGAATACAAAGCGATTTTACTGACTGAAATTCGAGAGCAGCATGGGCGAGTCCGGATTCGCCCCGGAGATGTTATTCGCTCGGCTGTCCGCATCAGTGAATATTTTGAGCGCGATGGGCAGATGGGTCGCATGCTTTACACGACGCTGTCTAACGAATGGCACAACCAATCTGGTGATTGGGTCCGCACCACAGAGTCGGTATTTGTCAGATATTGATGCAGTGTTTGGGAAAGGCAGGGGCTTGGGAGTGCAATATGACTCGTATCGATAAACTAGCGGTTGGTGAACAGCTGCCAGTGTTTGAACGCAGAGGTACGATTGAACATTGGAATCGGTTTGCTGCAGTTAATGATGAATTTGCTGCACACCATTGGGATTATGCCGTGGCTGAGGCAGAAGAGTTCCCCGCGCCCTTTGCAATGGCGCCGCTTCAATTGGCATTTTTTCATGCCATGTTAAGAGCCTGGATAGGTGATGATGGCCGCATTGTTTCAGTCTCGGCGAAGCTTCGGGGGCCCTTTTTCAAAGATCAACTGTTAACAGCCAGTGGTAAAGTCATAGCGCTAGATCATGTCGAGGATGAAATGGTGGTTGATCTGGAACTTGCACAGATTGACGAGACCGGCCGATCGATAGCCATAGGCTCGGCAAGAGTTGCGCTGAAGAGTTCGGTAGAGAATGATGTTTAAAAATCACCAAGAAATCCGCCGTCGCGGAACAAGCCAAATCTGACTGGCTAAATCGCTGCGTATCTCATTGGCGACAAGTTTGAGGTGCTTCGCGGTAGCTTCAACCGCCAGTCGATGATCCTGTCGCAATTCCCATCTGTAGATGCCTATCGCGGGTTCAGGTAAGGCCAGACTATCAGCCGATCAAGAATCTGCGCGAAGACAATATGATGAGCGTGCACATGGCTTTCCCCGTCGGATCTAATGCCTTCTAGCGATATTACCAAGTAACGGGGTCAGCGTATCGGCAAGCTTGCGTTAAGAGGGTTTCTGACCCTCTTAATTAAATCATACCAATTGCATCTGCAATTTCTCGCCACTGAACTCAATAACATCGCCATTAACAATCTTCTTCCGTCGACGGGTTTCAATCTCACCATTGACGGTCACTTGTCCGTCGGCAATCAGTAATTTAGCCTCGCCACCGGTGGTAACCAGTCCTTCGAATTTCAGGATTTTGTAGAGCTCGACTGGCTCTCTAGTGATTTCAACTTTCCTCATTGGTTGTTACCCTCTCACCATACCCCGAGTTCTTTAAGTTAGGTTGTTTGTACAGTGCCACTCGTATCGAGGCGTAATGTCATATCGTAGATTTTCCAGCCTTCAGGCATTCGCCGTGCTTTTGAAATATAGGTGCCCAGGAAGTAATAGACGGTTAGATCGGGGTTTTTGTGCCAGGCGTTCAGATAACTTTCCATCTGGGCTTCGTCGCCATTAACGTCAGTAAGTTGTGTGCCTATTAAATGCTGTGTGCCCGTGTAGTCCTTCAGTGCCTCGCGACAAACGTCAGCCCAGGCGTTAGGGCCTTTGGCTATAAAAGGTTCATCGCCTGTATTCGCCGTGCGGATATCAACATCGTCCGTATAGATTCTGCGGTAGATCTCTCTACCTTCCTCAAATGTTTCTTTTGTGCCGTGACCAATCAAGTCCGTAGCCTTTGCATAGAGCCGTTGTAACGTTTCAATTTCGTGCTTGTCAGCAACGATAGCAAATCGATTTTCAGACATAGTGTCAAACTCTGTTTATTTTCAAAAAGAGTAAACTCAATGTGGAATTGAATCAATCTCATCCCGGCACTTTAGCTGGGCCCTTTTTGATTCTGACCCTATTAAGTCTAATTTGGGTTAAGCCGGATGATCAATTTGACTGAGCTATACTTTGAACATCACGAATTTTAGAGGGTTTTTAGAATATGCAGTTAAAAGGTAAACGAATTATTGTGACGGGATCAGCCCGTGGTATGGGTGCGGCGACTTTGCGAGCTTATGTTCGTGAAGGTGCCCATGTTATTGGTATGGATGTTACCGATGACACTGGAGCCGAAGTCTCCAGTGAGGCGACTAAATCAGGCCCAGGTAAGGCGGGTTATATGCACGTTGATGTCTCGGATAAAACCAGCGTTGAATCGGTTTTTGCGACAGCTGTGGCAGCAATGGGTGGGCTTGACGTACTTGCGCATCCTGCCGCAATTCAGCGGGGATCTGACGCCGGCGATGTTACCGTCGAAGATTGGGACCTAATGTTTGCAGTTAACGTGCGCGGCACGATGTTAACTAACCAGGTTGCGGCTCGTTATATGAAGGATTCGGGTGGTGGTTCAATTTTAAATTTCGGTTCTATCTCTGGGCAAAGGCCGGAGCCCGGCGCTGCTGCCTATTCTGCCGCTAAGGGCGCTGTTCATTCCTGGACCAGGACTGCCGCAGGAACATGGGGGAAGGATAATATTCGAGTAAACGCTATTCTTCCCGCGATGGCGACGCCGATGTACGAGGAAGCGATGGCGACCATGACAGAGGATGATAAAACCGCGAGCTACTGGCAGAATCATCAGTCAATCGCCATGGGTCAGAAGTACGGTGATCCCGACGAGGATTTAGGACCGGTTATGGTGTTCCTCGCGGGTGATGGTTCGCGTTTTATCACCGGGCAAATGATTCCGGTCGATGGTGGGCAAACAAACGTTAAGTAATTTTCAATATTGAATTCACTGACCGTCGTCCAATACGAAAAATGCCCGTTCGAGCTCCTCATGGCGGCGGTCAATGTCTGATTTGATGTAAGACTGGGTCGGTATGTAAAACAGGCCTTGCTTCAAACCCTGGAGCGCGAGTTGGGCGCATTGCTGGGTCGAGATAATGCGCTCGCGGAGTAGGGCTTCTACCTCTTTGCTGAACTGCTGCCGAATCTGCTGGTTTTCAGGATCTGCTTCGAGGATTTTGAACGTAGCCGCCAGGCTTTCTGTCAGAACCGGGCCAGGCATCAACAAACTGACGGACATACACGTCTGTTGAAGGTCAGCTCTCAGCCATTCTGCCAGCGCAAGTAGTGCATGCTTGGTCGCACCGTAGAAGCCAAAATTCAGCCCTTCGTTACCGGCGGGTAGTCCGACCGAGTGTTCCGAGCCTGTAAACATAATATGCCCAGGACGATCAAGCGCGATTATCCTGGGAATGTAACTCTGTGCCAGATTAACGGCCGAATTGTAGTTTGTTGAGAAGATGTCGTTTACATCCTCCATCGACGCTTCCAGCGTGCTGGCGCTGAAACCGCGACCGGAGTTACTGAACACCACATCTATTGGGCCTTCATTAGCCCAGACGTCTTCCATAAGTTCGTCGACGGCCAGGCGGTCGGTACCATCGCAGCGCATGGCTCGGATTGATCCCTGGCTGGATAGCTCCTCCTCGGTTTCTTTGCCGACGGCAATATCCAGGTTGGTGATAACAACCTGCGCACGCTCTTCAAGACAGGCTCTCGCGATGCCTTTACCTATGCCCCTTGCGCCCCCGGTGATCAGGACCGTCTTACCTTCCAATGAAGTTATCGTCATATTTTACCAACCGGTTCCATGGAAAGGTTTCTATCTAATCTTTCTTAAGACTACTGCCAAAAAATATTTCTTCAAACTCATCTCTGGAGTTTACGCGTGGGAAGGGTGCATCAGGTACCGGTTTATCCAAAAATTGGCAAAGCGGCTCCCAGCCCTCGCGAACGTTGTAGATCAACAATCGATCCGAATCGATGATATCCACGACTTCTTTCGTATGCTGGTTAAACATTCTGATGGCGTGCTCAGCATCATCAATCTCTCCGCCAAAAGCTGCATTGACGACGAGCTCGGTCCCCAGGTTTTTTGGTTGACCGGCATTACTTGCCTGCATTCTTTTTCGTATCACGCCAAGTGTCGTTGCAGACATGCTTTCGAACCAATCAAGCGGATCCCTGATGCTTAGTAGTACTTTTGCTTTTGGGTAATAGTCAGCCAACTCCTGGTAGAAGTGGCAGGCCGGCCAGTCGACAGTGGCTTCATATCCTTTGAGCAGGCTTGCCCAGTTAACGGTTTTTGCATCAATTGCCTGTAACCATTTTTCCGATTCACCAGGATTTCGTATGACCTCGATCATGTGATGGCATTTGTTGTAGCCCAATGTCTCTAAGGCTGACTTGAGGGAAAGCGTGCCTGTGCGACCGTAGCCGGCCCCGATTAATGAAATAGTCATTACCAACTCCTCGGTTCGCTATGTTGGTGCGAGTTTGTCACTGTAAGCCCAATGAATTTTCAGCGACTTTTGTGCCCTACATAAGCATCAACTGACTGTACTCGAATAGCCGCAGGCGGGGAAATTGGTTTTTCAGCAACGGGTAAAGTTTTAGCGTTGGAATCTGATCCAGCCGCAAAACAACAAGGCTAACCATATGAAACTCTATGAATCCCGTTCTCCTAAGGCCCGCCGTGTGAACCTGTTCCCTGCAGGGAATAGGTGTTGACCTGCCTCGTGGGGAGCGCAAGCGATAAGCAACCTGGTCATCTTTAGGCCTGGCGCTAGTCGGATTCTTTTGGCAGATAATTAATCAAGCAGCCGTAGGGGAACGCACTAAAGTTTTTATGAACATCACGGACTTTACTATTTTTCGCCGATGGTGCTTGATGGGCGTAATATTTCACTTAAAAAAGGTATGGCTATGGGCTCTGGATTTGCTCAACTCGATCGAATTACCGCCGATATTCAGGCGAATGACCTTGAATGGGTAGAGGTCGCTGAAGGATCTTACTTTAAGGCGCTAACGGTTCATGTGCCTACGAACACAGTGGCCTACGCATTCCGCATGGACCCGGGTGCGCCTGACTTTCCTTCCCACTTTCATATTTGTCGAGCGATGTCGTTTACGACCAAAGGCTGGTTTGGTTACCGTGAGGGTACTAACAGCGTCGACAACGGCATGTTTTCTTATGAGGCGCCAGGATCATTTCATACGCCGTTTAGCGATTGCCCGGAAGGCTTTGAGGCGCGTGGTATCTTCGAGAGTGACAGCGAAGTCCTTTTGCAGAATCATGTTGAGCCGAACCCGAACAGCGAAATTCTGGGACTATTTACGGTTCAGGACTTTTTGGACATAGCCAGCCCGGAAACACACATTGTTCATGCGGATGGCCGTGTCACAGGCGACCCGCATTTCAAGTATGATTTTTCCGAAGGGTTTGAATCTTCTTGAGTGAATAGGGGAAACGAGATGGTAATCCGCTGATACCCAATTGCTATGTACGAGGCCTTGCAGGAAAGACTGATCTGTATCCTTGATAGCTGAATCGGGATAGCTGATCGGGGTCTACTTCAATTATTGGTAATCTCTTGAATGAAACCACTTCCGCGAAAAAATGAAATTGACCATGGATTCGGGTGACAGAGTAATCACCTCTCCAGTCTTACCTTTCCTATAGAAGGGTTCGCAGCTGCCGTTTTGCCAGACGGTTGATTTCATGGCATTTTTCATTTTTGTCATATATTCGCGTTGAAGTTTGCTTCTAACATCAATAGTACTTTCTTTTCCCCCGTATCGCCGCTAGTAAACCTGAAAATCCGGTGCCGATGATGACGGTTTCAAATATTGAGTATCGTCTTGCATAGTGAGAATTTTACTCTTTTTTTGGATGCGGTTTCCCACAATAATGCACAGTCTTAGTTCTCATAAACTTTCCTGCCGGCAATAGCATCCTGTGCCACAGTTTGCGTTTTGAAACCTGTGGAATAAGCTTTTCGTCTCCATCAGAACAGACAAAATCAGAGCGTCCCTGTATATCGAAAGACCCTTCGGCATTGTTTTTGTGGGGATTGTTTTTGTGGGCACTGTTTCGGTGGGTATTGTTTCAGTCGATGTTGGCGCAGCAGGGCAGGTGGTTACCGAATGGTATACAGGTCTGGGTTCGGGCGCCCGTCCACCTGGGCTGGGCTCCTGCACCTATACGGAAAATTTCAGCCTGGTTTTTTAGGTGCTTCAAGCACACATAAAGGTTCACCTGATGCTAATCACCGTGTATCTTCACAGGACTCACAAATGGAATAGTGTCGTGAATCAAGTTGTTTTTGTTACAGGTAGCGCGGTGGGTATTGGCCGTGAGGTGGCAACAAGCTGGGCGAAAGAGTCCGCTACGATTGTTGCGCTGGATATAGACACGGCCGAGAACAAGATGACGCACTCACAGGTTGAATCTGCTGGTGGTACCTGCCACAGCTATACCTGCGATATCAGTGATCGGGAAGCTGTACGTGCTGTTTTTGATGATCTAAAAGGGAAAATTGATCACATCGACCTGCTCGTGAATAACGCCGCAGTGTACGGTGACACCAAATTGACCTCCTCTGACTGGGACACGCAAACCCGAGCGTTCGATAATGCGATGGGTTCGTGTGCGATGGGTGCGTTTTACTGTACTGCTGCCGCTGTACCTTTGCTGGAAAAATCCGGCACGTCAAATATCATTAATATTCTGACAGATCATGTCCGCCCAGGATTCTATTTAACTGGTGGTCCCGCCACAGGATACGATTGCGCGAAGTTCGCGCTCTGGCGGTTGACTGAAAGCTGGGCAGAGGAACTCAAAGAAATGGGTATTCGTGTTAACGGGCTTTGCTTTGGCGCGACTGATACGCCGATGCTCCGCGAATTCGCACCGCAGATGATTGAAAATGGGATGAAGGTTGAAGATCTCGATCTGGCTATTCGTCATGTCATCAACCAGGGGCCGGGCGGGGACACAGGCGCCAGCTACGATTTTGGTATGGGCCCCACTCCAAGAGCCACCAGCCTGGAACAAATTGACGCGATCAGAAAGTAACGCGCGGCTCAGTTACCTGGAAGCGGACTTCCGCGAATAGAGTGTCAGGAACTGTCGGCTGATTCGGAGTTATTGCCGAAGTCAGATACTGTGTAAGGAGAAGTTTGATTCCAGGGGCGGAAAGTTTCCGCAAGCAATTCATGTTCCTTACGGAAGACGCTGTCTGAATTCCTCGGAGATTAACTCCGTGGATCCCATAGTCTTCGGTCCGTATCTTTGGTGTAGCCTTTTCCATCTGGATAGGTAATGAGCTCCATCTGCATGTCCCAGGGGGTCAGAAAATAGCAAGACCGAAGTCCCGCTTCCGGACCATCTTTTATAGTTGGGCCTCCTCCTCCGGGCATGAGCCTTACTTTGTGTGCCCTTAGATGATCCATAGCGACATCTATGTCATCCACATAGAGCGCGATATGGTGCCCGCCCCAATCGCTGTTTTTAGGCATTTCACGTCGCTGGTCCGGGCTCTCGTATTCGAAAAGCTCAATGTTTGTATTAGAGCCACAACGAAATTGTTTAACACGTCGGATCACTGCTCGGGGACTGACGTTTAACATGTCAAGCATAAAGTCATCTTCATTTGATTCAAAAGGGCCCATTTCATAGAAAGGTTCTAAACCCAGAACATGGGTAAAAAAATCGACGGCTTCATCGAAGTCTGGTGCTGTAATGCCTAAATGATCGGTGCCGCGTAATCCTGGTAATCCTTTCGAATGAGTCATATACGTTATCTGAATGGCTGATTGTCCGGCACTTTACACCTTGGGTAAATCCGATGACAATCAGACAGAGGAGTTATGCTATGTCTGAAGAGCTAGTACTGAAGGAGTCCGCGAAGTCATCAGTAAAATGACGATTGTAGATACGGGTACCTTTCTGAAATGGACCGAGGACGTTCAACCATAGCAAATCATGAGTCGTTTTTATTTATGCCGGCGCTTTACTCTTCCCCCACAACTCTGGCACCTTAGCAGTGTCGACTAATAGAGGCAGGTCAATATGAACGCAGGCTACAACCCAGACTTTAACCCTACAGGTATTGAGGGAGGAGTAGATACCAATGACATCCCATGGATGACCTTGCCTCAAGCACCAGGCATGGCGATAAAACCACTGCGTGCCAGTAGCGAAAGCGGCATGTTCAGTGCGGTGATTCAGTTAAAGGGCGGGACAGAGCTAAAGAATCTCGTGTACCTGGGTGCAATGGACATGCTTGTGCTTTCTGGCACGCTGAGCTACCCGGAGGGCCCCATGGCGGGAACTCTTGAGTCAGGTACCTGGGGTTACATTCCCGCAAATGCGAAAGTAGACAGGTTTGTTGCTACCGAGGATGTTGAGTTTCTCGGTAATTTTTATGGCGCTGTGGCCTTTCTTAACGAAAATGGTGGCGTCTCCAGTATCCTGACAGCGCTGGACCTGATGGCAGCTGCTAAGGAACAAGGTGTGACGTTAGTCCCCAATACATTGGCGGAGTGCATGCAGGAAAGACCGCCTGCCTATCAGGGGCAGGCAGAACCACTAGCAATTGCCGGAACGGACACCAAAGCACTCGTCTCGGAGGCAGAGCATATTGCAGATGTAGGCCGCAGTGTGCACCCACATTTTGTGGATACTCGGGCGATCCCCTGGATCGAAAATCCCTCGGTGCCGGATATGGGGCTAAAGGTGCTAAGAGTGAGTGAAGAAACAGGTATCACGTCGCTGATCGTAAGACACAATGGTGTTGCGGGACCTCACTATCATTTGGGTGCCGCGGACTTCATGGTGCTTAACGGTCGCATTGGTTATCGGGCTGGCCCGCCTGAGGGATATGGCCCAGGCGTTTGGTTTTACGAGCCGGCCGGTGCGCGTCATGAAGAAACCCAACGTGTTAGTGATGAAGATCTAATCTACACGGCGAATGTCTATGGTCCTTTGCAGTTTGATGAAGGGCCAGGAACGCCAATCGTCGATGTTCTGTCGTGGATGCAATACAAGGAGCTGTCGATTGCAGCAGGTGTCGACCTGGTCCACAACACTTTCGAAGGAGATTCATCTCTGATGGCCTGGGCGCCTATAGGGATAGCTGCAAGCTAGTAAATTAGTGCTTATCGTGTGGAAGAAAAGATAACAGGGGGGCTGGTCTTATGGAGCCCGTCTGGTCGAAAAGTTCAGGCGAAACCTTAGACCAGGTAAACGGCTCGTGGTCTACAGATTCCTTTTCGATACATTGTTGCCAGCGACCCTCGGACGATGAGTCTTGTGTGAACATCGTTGCAGCCTGAACTGAACTTGAGCCTGGCTCTTGGTAGTAAACAAACCGGTTTCAAGGTACCTCTAGGTAAGGGCTACCGGATAGCAGCACATTGCCATAACCGTTGACCGATGAAGAGTCATATGAGTATTTTGCTGTAATATCGTAGGGCTTATCTATTCGAGAAAGGGCTAGAAATGAAAGAATACAAGCCGGGAGTATTGAACTCATGGATGCTTGCATCTTACGGCGCGCCGGCCATGCCGTTGGCGATGGTCGGACTTCCGATGGCCGTTTACTTGCCCGCCGTTTATGCAGATAGCGAAGGGTTTGGTCTCGGTCTTGCTTTTGTGGGGCTCGTTCTTGTTCTAGCGAGAGTTTTTGACGGGGTCACTGACCCTATCGTCGGATTTATGTCCGATCGGCTTAGAACGCGCTGGGGGAGGCGAAAACCGTTCGTTTTGTTAGGTATGCCGATCTACATATTCGGCATATGCATGCTGTTCATCCCACCGATTACCTTTCGCGAGGTGAGCCTGCTTGGTTTAACTTTTAGCTCTGGCTACCCCTGGATGTTGATGATGCTGGTCGTTACCTATGTGGGCTCAACCATTAAGGATGTTCCTTATAGTGCATGGGGTGCAGAGCTATCCCCTGATTATCACGAGCGAACACTGGTGACCAGTTGGCGCGAGGGCTTTACGGTCACGGGATCGCTGATTGGTGCCTTCACGCCAGCGATCATCTTTTTTTTCGGGTACAGCAAACCCACCGACGCTGTGTATTTTTTGTCTCTGGCGATAGCCATCATTATGCCGATCCTGGTGATCAACACCGTGTTCTCGGTACCCGAGTTCAAGGTGACCGAGACCAAAAAAGATGCCCTTTCGCTAAAAGACAGTTTGAAGTACGTATGGAAGAACGAACCTTATCGGCGCCTGGTGATTGCATTTTTGTTCTCGACGATTGGCGCGGCGATGACCAACACCTTGAGTTTCTTTTTTGTAAAACACGTCTTGCTTGCGGGTGATTTGTTCGGGTTTTATCTGGCGCCGTATTTTTTGTCACAACTTATCGCTATTCCTCTTTGGTTCAAACTCTCTCGTCGGATAGGTAAGCACAGGGCGACAATGGTTGCGATCGGCTGGTATGCGTTATGGGCTTCCTTAATTCCACTGATCGCTATTGCGCCCCTCGTTTGGTTTGATGCGTTTCAAATCTCGAACCTTCTAACCTTCCTGCCTGAAGAAGCCTACCTATCATCGGTCGCCTATTTTGAAGGCATCCCAACCGGCAAGTTTCTGTTTTTTATTGTCATCATGTGCCTGAAAGGGTCTTCAATTGGTGCACTATCAGCTTTGCCTTATGCGATGGCGGCCGATGTGGTCGATGTCGATTCAAGCATGACCGGTAAGCGTCAAGGCGGAGCCTATTTTTCTATTTGGTCGATGACGCGAAAACTTGCGTATGCTCTGGGGCTTTTTATTGGTACCGGTCTCGTCGTGTTCTGGGGGTTTGATTCCCTGGCAGACCCAAGAGACACGACCAACACGCCGTTCTCGCTGCTGATGTTGGCCGTTACCTATTCGATTATCCCGGCGTTATTCAAATTCGTTGCCATGCCGTTATTCTGGAACTACCCGCTAACGGAAGAGAAAGTTGCAGAGGTTCAGGCTCAGATTTTGGCTCAGAAAGAGGGCCGAGCAGAAACCCGGGAGTAGTCCTAATCATACTGAAAGACTGATAACGTGGTGCGGCTAGGGGTTTATTTTCGCTCCTCCGATGCCCACCGGTGCGCTCTGGCCGCTAGCCCGGGCCTTACTGACGACATCCCGTAAGGTAAAGGCAGCATTGAGTTCTTGTTTTGTAGAGTTTGGCCCTAATTCGCCGACGCGTTGGTATTCTCCTCTATCAGCCGCTAAACGAAAATCTACGGTAGAACCTGCTAGCCTCTTCCATCGAGCCTCTGGCGCCGAACCCGTGACCTTCATTGGTTTGTGCAGCATTCGTTGCTTGATATCCCATGCGCTGAAGGAGTTTCGGGCTCGCTCGTTTTAGCACTTCAGGTCTGACTGACAGCATCCAATTTTCCTGCTGCCTTATTAAGGGATGCTGCATACCGTTGAGCATAACGATGCGGGGCAACGCTGTGTGATTAACACCCGTGCCGTGTAACAGTCGACCATCAGTGATGATCATGGTGCCCGCCCTGGCATCAATATTAATCGCTGGCGGCAGTTTGCCGACAGGGTTTTGATTTCGAACCGCGGCTGACAAGACAAGATGGCTGCCGGGGATAACAAGTGTTCCACCGTTGGTTTCGTCAATGTCGGTGATCGGCGTAAGTATATTAATCGTTAACGGGCTTCTTGAATCAAGCGCGATATCCTGATCTTGATGTAAAGCCTGTGGTACTCCGCCCTGCAAAGAGATTGAGGCGATAAGAGACGTACATATCCAGTTAGGTCCCAGCGCTTCTGTGACCAGTTGTTCTACCAATCCGCCCCCTTGGACTACGGATGGGTGTTGCTCTATTAGTCCTTCGAAGCACCGTCCTTTGTTAACACAGCAATTGATGTTTTGTCCGCTCGGGGTTTTTTGCGCGATACCGGCAAGCCTTTCGCCTTCTGCTTGCTCAAGAACGCGCTGCCTAATAATGGCCACCTGATGATCAGAAAGTGCATTTTCAATTTTGCAGTATCCCCACTTCAGCATGTCGGACCGCAGGCGTTTTATGTCCTTGGTGGCTTTTGGAAGATCCTCGTCTTTCCAATAGGCATGTTTCGAACCAATAGTGGTGTCGTAATATGAGCCTGGTTTGAACTCCCATTCCCCCCATTCACGGCTTCGCTTCGGCGGCACAAAATAGATTTCAGGGTTGTCCTTAAGAACTGATTGCATTGGGTCTTTCGATGATAACTCTGCGTGATACATCTGAGCGTCAGGGTTGGATTGTGAACTGATGTGGGAGGGGTCAAATTCGACAGGGATGGAACTCATGCTCTGAATCTCCTCGAATAATTCTGCGTCGTTTTATGTCGTTTTACGTCGTTGCAAGAGTACACGCAATTTGCGCGCGGTTCGATAGGCTAACACCGGATGATCAGGACAAAAAAACAGCATGTGCCGGCCAGAGGATGGTCAGCGTGGCTGATAGCCACTTCAGGGTAAAACAATGCTAAAAACAGGATCAGGCATCAAGTTGATGCCTGATCCTGTGCTGAATCAAGCGTCCGCGGGCATGATCCTGTTTTTCAGATCCAAAACTAAAAGGGCTATCGCGTAACCGCCGATGGCGATGGCGAAATGATCAAAAATGGTGTCAAGATATGCACCGATCATGGGAATCGCATTCAAATTATCAGCGATGGTTGGCAAGGCAATCGCCGTGAGAATCACTGAAACTACGATCACTGGGTCTTTTTCTTGCCCACCAAAACCATGTACTAGCCCGATAAGCACCAGTATTAAAGGCCACCACTCCAGCGGGACAAATGCTGAAATAATTGCCACCAGAATACCAGCGCGGGCATGATTTGATTAAAACTCATAAGGACTCCTTATTATTTTATTATTAGGTACTACCTCAGAACTTCATTACCGTTACAGTTGGTCCGCACGTTTAGTCTCAGACCGCTATCACACTAACCAAAATGTCGCAATGACTCAAGCACGGTTTTTCCATGGACAACTAACCAGCGTGATGGCTATTTACGCTGGCTTAGGCTGATGTCTCTCAGAGCTGAACTCGCGAGGCGTAACCGATTACCCAAACAAACAAACATTTGCCGGAACGTATCCGAGGATAACTGCTGTCAACTAGCAGCGCTCATGGGCTCAACATTGACGTCGGCCTCAGTTAGCTCGCGCGTCCAGGAGGCAAATTCGAGTAAAATATCGTCGGGATCTTTGAAATAAATCGATCTTACAAACGTGGTCTCGTTAACTTCCTGGCTGATGCCTATTTCGGAATCGTCATGATAGACATCGGTGGAATCGATGCCGGCATCATCGAGTTTCTTTTTGTACTCGTCCATCTTCTCAAGTGGAACATCAAAGGCCACGTGATTCATCGAAGCATGCGCGGAGGTGATATCACCTTTTGCTACCAGGCTTGCCGCATGAGTGACGCCGGGTTGAGCGTCAGGCGCGGTTGGAAACCAGAAGAAGGCCAACTGATCGCCACCGCCACAATCAAAGAAAAAATGTTGACCACCACCACCTGGTAAAACAACCGTTTTTGTCAAAGGCATACCAAGGACTTCGGTATAGAACTCAACTGTCTTCTTCATATCTCGACATACCAGGGCGAGATGATTGATCCCTCGAAACTCAAACTTGTCATTGCTGGGCATTGCGTGCGTCCTCTCGGTGTATGTTCTACTGCAACTAACTGCTTCGGCGAGTGCAACGTCAGACTCACACGAGCGAATTCATGGATGAATAGGCATCATAGGTGCCGGGAAGAAAGTTTGTCAATTCCTTTGACAGCTGGGGGAATATCTTGTATCTCAATAGATAACCATCAAGGAGAAAAGTTATGTCCCGGCTTCGACAAGTTTCACGAAAAGACGCACCCGATAACGTTCTAAAGTATTACGACGCGCTATTCCCTAACCGAGACCCGGTCGATGAGCCTGGCACAGCAACTGGCACACCGGGTAACTGGTGGTCTGTCTTCGCTCTTGTGCCATACATATTCGATCACGCAACCAGCCACTTCGGCATGTTCGGCATGTTTGCCAGTGAAAGTGTCAGCCAACTGGACAACCGCGCTAGAGAGCTTGCCATTACCAGGGCAGGCTATGCAGCTGGAAGTCAGTTTGTTTTTTCACAACACTGCAAGGCAGCCAGGAAACACGGCGTACCAGAAGAACAAATCAAGGCAATTACCCATTGGCAGGTCTCAGACGTGTTCGACGCCAAAGAGCGAGCTGTTTTGGCCTGGGCTGACGCTCTAATATATGACAACGGACGTGCGTCTGATGAATTGTTCGACGCACTACATTCACACTTTTCCGATGAAGATATTCTGGAGCTGACCTATCATGTGATGGGTTATAACCTTCATGCAGTCTGCTGCCGAGCGCTAAGACTTGAATATGATGATGTTCCGGAACGCATCAAAGAAGTGCCGGTTCCCGGCGACGGCGAGACTTCTGACTGGGCTGGGTCAGCGTGGCAAAGCAAAGAGTAAATTAACACCGGCCCGGAGAGTGAATCGGCCATGTTCGATTCATTCCCTGGGTGTTTCAACACGGTGAATGGTCGCATCGTTTTGTACTTCTTCCAGTCCCTTTTCGTTGACCTTCCACTGGTCGTTCAACGGGACCCCTTTAGACAAACGGTGCTCCGATCTTTATTTATCGATCAATCCACTCTGTTGTGCTTAGCTGCCAACTAGAGCGATCGGCATGATTAATGTCAGCGCCAGATACTTGAGCCCGGATGACAAATGGGAAGCTGGTGTCATCATTCGAAATGCAACAGATGAGTTCTATTTTCAATCACGTTCAATCTTCTCTGCTTTCTCGATGGGATTCGGGCAGCCTGTTCGCCCGCGCTCGACCAGCGTATTTCTGAAGTATAAGCTGTAACATCAAACCGCCCGGGGGGCTAATTGAAAAGACTCATTATCGCGCTGCTTGCTTTCATCCTCCCGGGCGTTACTCTTCTTGCCGAAGATGGCCGCTGCACTGGATATCAACCCGGGCAGAAACAGGTCTACTGGGGGGACCTTCATGTTCACACTGCTTATTCCTTGGACGCTTGGGGCTACGGCACGATTAAGACCCCCGCTGACGCCTATCGTTTCGCCCGAGGTAGTGAACTTTCCCTCACCGATGAGCTTTCAGTAAAGCTGGATAGACCGCTAGACTTTATGGCGGTCACTGATCACGCAGAGTGGTTTGATCTGCTCTATATCTGCACCGATCCCGAATGGAGTGATGATCCTTATTGCGACATTATGACTGAAAAAGCCGGACGAATTAACGGGCCGGAAGTTTTTGCAGAGTACGTTATCCCGACTATTACCAAAGCCTCACCAGAACCAACACCCATCTGTGCCAAGGATGCTGAACATTGCGACCACAGCAGAATGTCCCAATGGGATCGTATCCAACAACAAACCAACGCAGCAGACGATCCTTGTCATTTTACGGCGCTCAATGGTTATGAGTGGTCAGCAACACCTGATTTCAGTCATAACCATCGCAACGTCATCTTCCGCGATGAAAACGTGACGCCGGATGCCATCGACTATATGCGCTATCCAAACCCTCTGGCGCTCTGGCAGGAACTGGATAATCAGTGCAAGGCTGAAGCCGGTTGCGAGGCCATTGCCATCCCACACAACACCAACATGGGCGACGGCAGAAGTTTCGACATCGAGACAGAAACCAACGAAGTACGTGCCCTGCGAGCGAGGTTCGAGCGGCTGGTTGAAATACATCAGGAAAAGGGTTCCAGCGAATGTCTTTATGCGTTCGGCCAGCCCGATGAGGATTGCAACTTCCAACAGTACCTAACGCGAAGCTCACGCCCGACAGAGCCCGAGGATTACTCTAGTGAAGAATGGCAGAAGATGAGAAGTAGCTATGTTAGAGCGCTATTGACAAGAGGTTTGGGGGTTTACAGCGAATCCGGCATCAATCCCTTACAACTCGGCATCATTTCGTCAACCGACAACCATGCCGCCACAGGCGGGTTCGTCGAAGAAGACAAATGGCTTGGTTCCGTCTTCGGTATCGGTGATCTGGATAAGGCCATGGTGAGGCAAAGTTGGAATCCCGGCGGCCTGGTGGCTGTGTGGGCAGAAGAAAATACCCGGCACAGCCTGTTTGATGCTTTGAAACGGCGAGAGGTATACGCCACCAGCGGACCAAGAATGCAAGTAAGACTGCAGGGTTCTAGGAATGCACTCACCTGCGACGCCGATAATTACGAAGGCATACCCATGGGCGGCAGTTTCAAGAAACTCAAAAAGCCCCCTCACTTCCGCATACAGGCCTTGTATGACGAAACCCCGCTTCAGTCCATCGAGATCATCAAAGGTGAATTCAGGGATGGAGAACTCAGGGAAACAACTATCCCCGCCTGGCAGGAAACAAAGGGCGGCCTGCACATTTGTATGAACTGGACAGACCCAGACTTCGATTCGAAAGCGCCAGCGTTCTGGTACGTAAGAGTGCTGGAAGCCCCTACACTCCGTTGGTCAGCCCATCACTGCCGAAAAGAAAATCGATGTGACGAATTCCCAGGCGCGGAAACGACATTACAGGAACGCGCTTGGACGTCACCGATCTGGTATCTGCCTTAGTCGTTTCAAGATAAAGGCTTTGTTGCTTCGCTCTGAGGTAGAGTCCTGCGTACAATGTCACCAAAGGCCAAAAGTAGCATTATCGAATCCACGCCATCTGGTCGCGAGACCTTTTCAAGCTATGCTTGAGCGATTGGCCTTGAGTCATTGTCTGGGTTTTACGCTGACCCCAAAACTTTACTCCAACCCCAAAACTACTTTGGTTGTCATCGCGTCATGGAAGAAGATTTGGACATCGCAGTGATCGCGCCCTGTTACAACGAAGAGGTGACGATTGGCGGCGTAATTGACGGATTTAAATCTGTCATGAAAGGGATCACCGCGTAGTGCTGTCGCTACATAACGCTTTCGGGCAAGCTACTTATTGCTATCATGCAGGCTTGGGTAGACGCTCGCTGTTGATAGTTGCTGGGGGCGAAGAATTAAACAAAGCACTGCGTAGGATAGGCCCTGCGGTCACAGGGTATGAGGGTCGCGTCTTCTAACCTGTTGATTAGATAAAGGGCCAGAGGGAAAGCATTGACAAATAAACTGACACGGACCGTTCTGGCTGCCTATAGCGGGATCACTATCCCAATGGCAGCGATGGGTATGCCAATTGCTGTTTACCTGCCGCGGTTCTATTCCGAAGGCATGGGCCTATCGCTGCTTACTGTCGGCACGGTGTTTTTCATCGCGCGCATCTGGGATGTCGTCACGGATCCCATTATGGGCGTGATGATCGACAAGTTCGATTCCAGGTGGGGTCGTAGAAAACATTGGATAGCCTTGTCTATCCCGATTCTGCTGCTGTCGGTCTGGATGGTTTTCATGCCGAATCCAGAAAATGTCTCTGGTTTATATCTGATGTTTTGGCTTATCTTACTTTACGTGGGATATACGATGCTGGCCATCAGTCATCAGTCCTGGGGGGTAGAATTATCAAAGAGTTATGACGACCGATCTAGGCTGTTTGGTTGGCGAGAAATATTTGTCATCGGCGGTATGGCCGTTGTGCTGGCTATTCCGGCAGCGATGGAATTGTCCGGGCATTCCGAACAGGCGACCAAGGTTGCCAGCATGGGCTGGTTCTGTCTGATTTTGTTTCCTCTGCTCGCCATACCGACACTTTTATGGGTACCTGATTCGCACAACAAGCCTGGTGTGACTATCCCCTGGCAGGAGGCGTTCAAAGTGCTGCTCGCTAATCGGTTGATGTGGCGGTTACTGATAGCAGACCTGGCTGCAGGGTTTGGCATTGGGGTATCTGGCGCTCTTTACATTTTTATTGCCACGGCGTATTTCGAATTGGCAGAACACGCAAGTATTGCGTTGTTGTTTTATTTTGTGACCGGTTTTTTGGCAATGCCACTTTGGCTAAAGCTTGCCTATGCCGTCGGTAAAGATAATGCGATGAAGGTGGCCTTGCTCTATATGACAGCTATTAACCTCGCCTTGTTGCCGCTGGCAGAGTCTGGAAACGTTGCGGTGCTATGGGGTTTTACCATTCTCTTTGGTGCGGGATTCGGCGCTCCACCGACTTTAATACGGTCTATGATGGCCGACATCAGTGATGAGGATGAATTGAAGACAGGGCAGCAAAGGCCAGGGTTGTTCTTTGCTCTCTTGACGACCACAAACAAACTTGGCGCGGCGTTTGCGGTGGGTGCGAGTTTTACTATCCTTGAACTGGCGTTCAATTTTGTCCCGGGCGGGGATAATGACCCGGTGGCACTGCAGGGTTTGCTGGTGACTTACTCAGTGGGTACAGCCCTCGGGCTGTTCTGCGCCTTTCTGCCGCTCATAGCGTATCCATTGAATAAATCTGCACATGATGAAATCAGGCGACAGCTGGATCTTCCCGCTCAAACCTGAGTATCAGGTTGTATTCGCGACCACCACCATCATGTGAGCGCCCTTCAAGTGTTATTCTTGCGGCACAATTCTTTAACTAATCTTTAGTAATCGCGTTCAGTTCGAAATGATGCTGGCGTTCAATAAAACTGGTGATAGAGGTAAATTCAGATGGATATTGATGGGAAATTGGCGGTTGTAACGGGTGCTGGTTCGGGTATCGGTCGCGCGCTGGCCTGTCGGCTCGTAGATGCAGGTGCCAGGTTTGTTGTCTGTGCTGATCTTGATGTCGATACTGCAATAGAAACGGCTGATCTCATTGGTGCAAGGGCGTCTGCAGTGCATCTGGATGTTGCCGACCAGGACGCTATTGAGGGCCTGGTAAAACGACTTGAGGTGGAGCAGGGTGGCGTCGATATTTTTGTCTCGAATGCAGGTTATGCCCTTGGTGGCGGCTTAAATCTAGAAACTGACCAGTGGCGAAAAATGATGGAGGTCCATCTTTGGGCACACTTGAACGCGGCGCGTGCAGTGATTCCCGGAATGATAGAGCGAGGTGGCGGATACTTGCTCAGTACAGCATCAGCGGCAGGTCTTTTAACGCAGCTGGATTCAGCGCCTTATGCCGTCTCTAAGCATGCCGCGGTTGCGCTTGCAGAGTGGCTCGCTATTAACTACTCGGATCGTGGTATCGGCGTCTCAGTATTGTGCCCACAGGCGGTGCGCACCAATATCCTTGGTAAGCGCGCAGGTAAAAGCAGCGCGGGCAAAACAAACTCGAATCAAGCAGCCCAAGACGGCATTCTGGAACCTGAAAAGGTTGCTGATGACTGTATCCGGGCCATTATTGAAGAGAAATTCCTGGTGCTACCGCACATGGAAGTCGCAAAGTACTTTGCCAATAAAGCAAATGACTATGAGCGATGGTTAAACGGCATGCGTCGCTTCCGCGATCGCTTAAGACAGAAACGCAACTAGTTGCAGATGATTTCGTTTGACATATATAGAGCGTTAGTGTCTCTTGATGATTCAAATCTTTCGGTGACAACGCACGATGCCTAGACCAAAACGACCCCAGAGTTACTACGATGACATCAAAGATAAGTTCCAGGAGGAACGAAATCTGCGACTGCTGTACCGCCCTCCTGGAACTGATCAATCCACGTCGGAGTTTAGTGGTGATCTTGCGAAGTATGCGGTTGATCCTTATGCAGAAGAAGTCCCCAGCCGAGAGCCAATTACCGACAAGGTAGAGGTGCTGTTTATTGGGGGTGGCTTTTCTGCGCTGTTGACGTCTGCGCGTTTAAGAGAACGCGGTATAGAGAGTATTCGCATCGTGGAGCGTGGCTCGGATGTGGGCGGCACATGGTATTGGAACAGATACCCAGGCGCCGCGTGTGATGTCGTGAGCTATGACTATCTACCGTTACTCGATGAGCTCGACTACGTGCCCGTTAATCATTATTCACGTGGCCCTGAAATTTTCGCTCACTGTCAGGCGATTGCCGACAAGTATAATCTTTACGAGCTCTCAGTCTTCAATACGACCGTCACTGAGACGCGCTGGGACGACGCAGACCAGCATTGGCACGTCAGCACAGATCGTGGCGATGTCATGCGCGCGCAATTTGTAATCTGTGCGAATGGCACACTTGCAAAACCGAAACTGTCGACAATTAGTGGAATGACTTCCTTTGGCGGTCACTCTTTCCATACATCCCGGTGGGACTACGATTACACCGGCAAGAATCTCGAACACTTGAAGGGCAAGGTTGTCGGTATTATCGGTACCGGCGCTAGCGCAGTGCAGATTGTACCCGAGCTGGCTAAGACAGCGAAAGAAGTCTATGTGTTCCAGCGAACACCATCATCGATTGATATTCGTGATGACTGGCCAACCGATCCAAATTGGGCGCGTAAACTTGAGCCAGGGTGGCAGTCGAAACGACGATCGAAGCTGTTTGCTGCGGTTGAAAATTCACTCGAAAAACGAGCTGCTAAAGGCGCGGTCTCACCCGAAGACAAACTGAAGAAGCAGGAAAACGCTAACATCGATTACATGATGCGCATCCACAAACGGATAGATGAAATAGTTGATGACCAAACGACAGCTGATGCTCTGAAGCCCTGGTATATGTTTATGTGTAAGCGGCCGTGCTTCCATAATGAATATCTTCCGTCTTTCAATTTGCCGAATGTTCATTTGGTAGATACCGAAGGTGAAGGTATTACAGAGATCAGCCCCAAAGGACCAGTCTTCAAGGGATATGAATACGAATTGGACCTTCTGATTTACGCAACGGGTTTCGAGGTCCAGCAGACCGGTATCTACAACGATATTGTTGGTCAGGGTGGCGTGAACCTTCAGGATAAGTATAGCGATGGTATTCGCACGCTGCTGGGTATTCATACTGCGGGTTTCCCCAATCTGTTTATCATGGGTGGGTATCAGGCGTCGTTCCAATTCAACCTTACCGAAATGCTACAGACCCAAGGGGACCATATCGCCGAGTGCATCGATCATGTGCGCAGCAATGGGCATCACACGCTGGATGTGACTGACGAGGCAGAAGAGTGGTGGGTTCAAGAGGTCATTAAACACCGCGGTAAGACCAATCGTTCTGAGGAATGCACGCCCGGTTATTACAACTTTGAAGGCAACGAGCAACGACGCCAGGACGGTAATTACAACGGTGGCTTTCGACAGTACTTTGAAAGTCAGGGCGAGGTGCGCGAAAAAATGGAAGAAAACTTCCACCTTGCGCCGAAACAAAGTTGAGTCTCATTAAAAAAAGGAGTCGGTGATGAGCTATCCACTGGCCGGAATTAAAGTCCTTGACCTGTCTCGTGTCCTTGCGGGCCCTTTCGCCGGGCGTATGCTGAGCGATCTGGGTGCTGACGTTGTTAAACTTGAACCGCCTGAAGGAGACGTTACCCGGCACTGGGGCGTCAAGCGTGGTGATATCTCCGGCTACTATCATCAGCAGAACGCGGGGAAACGTAATATTGCTGTCGATCTGCGGCACCCAAAAGGTTTGGATATCGTTAAGTCGCTTGTGAAGCAGGCGGACGTGCTTATCGAGAATTTCCGACCGGATGTCATGCGGCGATTAGGCATTGACTACGACACATTGGCTGAAATCAACCCACGACTCATCATGCTGTCCATTTCCGGTTTCGGTGCAAACAACACCGATAGTCGCCGCGCGGCTTACGCGCCCATTATTCACGCTGAGACTGGGTTGATTGCTCGGCAGGCAGAGGTAACTGGCGCGTTTCCCACTGAGTTGCCGCTTTCTGTTGCAGACACTAACGCTGCTATGCATGGTCTTATTGGCCTGCTTGCTGTGCTTTATGCGCGACAACAATCTGGTCGGGGCGATCATGTCGAGATCGCGATGGTTGACGCAACGATTGTGACAAATGATGGCATGCATAGTGCTCTCGAAGGTCTGAAGGTTGGGGTTACTAATGAAGTTCATGAGACTGCGGGTGGTTTGCTGATGCTCGCCGGTGAATTTAGATATATCTGGAAGTTGCTCAGTTCAGTTTATGGGGTGAGTGACGGCCTGGAAGATTTACAGAATGCTACGCTGGAAGAAAAAATCCAATCACGTCGAGCTGCCTCCAAACATTTCTTTACAGAGATCTGTAGTAGCCGTGAAGAGGTTATCGTGGCTTTGGATAAAATGAACATTGCCTGGGGCGATGTCAGGCCAGCCTCTGACGTGCAGGAACTGGCTTCCGTTAAAGCACGAGCTTCTATTATCGAAGTTGATGACCGAGCAGGTGGTACGAGGTCTATTCCAGACTCACCCTATAAGTTTCGACAGCTCAAGGCGGACGTCAGGGCCGGGGCGCCTCACCTGGGTGAACACAATGAGGAAGTATTAAGGCAATGGTTGGACTGGACCGAAGAGGAGATTAGTAATGTCCAGGCGGCCATGCTGACCAGCACAGCTAACTGATTCGAAGACTGATTCAAGGACTAAACGATGCAGGATTTTTTGGGAAGAACCGCAGTGATCACAGGCGGCGCCAGTGGTATTGGCCTTGGTATGGCGCGGTCCTTTGCCGGGCGCGGTATGCAACTGGTGTTGGCGGATCTGGATGAAGAGCTTTTAAAGGCTGCTGAAAAGGAGTTTTCAGCAGCTGGTACCGCTGTCGTGTGTCAGGTCTGCGATGTGTCGAAACTCGAAGACGTCGAGCGTTTGGCAGAAGTCACGATGGACCGCTTCGGTGCAGTACATGTTGTTTGCAGTAATGCCGGGGTCGGCATTCCAACGTCAGCACGTAAGGTTAAACTGGCTGACTGGGAATGGATCATTAATGTCGACCTATGGGGCCCAATCTACGCCGTGAAAACTTTCCTGCCTCTCATAGAGGAACAGGGCGTCGGCCATATCAATGCCACTTCTTCGATGGCTGGTTTGATCTCATCGCAAATGATGGGCGCATACAATGTAGCCAAGCATGGAGTGGTCGCGTTGATGGCGGCAGTGGAGCGAGAGCTTCGGGCTAAGAAAAGCAACGTCCGTGCCTCAGTGTTGTGCCCAGGACCGATTAACACGAATATTAGTCGACACTCCGTCGATTTTCGTCCCGGCCGCGGCAAGCCTAAGGGTGATTCTGAAAAGGCCGGGAAGTTGGCTGGTAACATCCAGGCCGCGCTCGAGCAAGGTATGCACCCAGACGAGGTGGGTGAACTGGTCGCGAACGCCGTTGAGCAGGAAAAATTTTGGATACTAACGCATCCGCACTGGAGTAAGACGGTGCAAAAACAGTTGGACGCGATGGTGAACGATCAGACGCTTATTAGAGCGTAAATGTTTCTTGGCTGTTGTCCCGCGCCTTAATGCGGTGGGCCAGGCCATCTTCTACGTCGTCGCCGAGTCTTGCGGGTCACTTTGAGTGGTAGCATATATCAGCGTGATGGCGGTGTGGACAACCCCTTTTAGCTCAATGTGGTTGCCTTTTTGAAATGCCTGCCGAATCATCATTTGGTTCGAATACAGCGCTATGTTGAATACAGCACCCTATTGTGGGGCGAGTTGCCCAAAAGAGCATTAAAAATTCGAGGCTTGTGAGATTTGGGCACGCATAGATCGGTGCGGAATATGACACTGGATAGTATCAACGATTTAGTCCATGTTTTAATCGATGTGTAATCGCTGAGGGAGGATCGAACGAATGGCCGGTGCATCTGAATCAGGCGAACACTTAGGTCGTAACGGACGCGAAGTGCGTGACAGCCTGCTACTGAAGAATAAACGCTCTCAAGCGCTAACGCTGGCAACTGGCGAGCTTATGAACTCTGGCTCAGCGGCGAGCCTGGAGATGCCCTTTCCGGTGCTCATGGAGGCGGGTGATGGGCCCTTTCTAATTGATGCAGATGGCAATCGCTATATTGATTTTCAGATTGGCTTTGGGTCGATGTTGCTTGGCCACCGCCATCCCCTGGTCCAGTCTGCCCTGCTTGATCAGGCAGCCAACAGGGGTTGGCAGTTCGGGTTACATAATCCTAATCAAGTTAAACTCGCTGACCAATTGATCAAGGGTGACAATTGCGCCGAACGCGTCATTTTTTGCAATTCGGGTACCGAATCGACGATGTATGCTATTCGTGTCGCCCGCGCATTTTCTGGCAAGCCTAAACTTGGTGTATTTGACGGTTTCTATCACGGTGCTCACGACTATGGAATCGGTGCAGCCGATCCCAACAGCCCACGTGATGCTCCCGTTTATCAGCCAATTGGCGCAGGGGTGTTACCTGCCATCGTTGAGAACCAGATCATGTTGCCTTATCGCTCAGATGCGGCATTCGAACTGATCCGACAACATAAAGATGACCTTGCCATGGTCATGATAGAAGGAGTGCAAAGTTCAAACCCCCACGAAAAACACGAGCTAACGGCGTATTTGCAGGAACTAAAAACAGTTTGTGCAGAATCGGATGTTTTATTCATGATGGATGAAGTGATTACCGGCTTTCGTCTGGCCTATGGTGGAGCACAAGAGTACTTTGACGTGCAACCGGACCTGGCAACTTATGGAAAGGTACTTGGCGGCGGGCTTCCCATTGGTGCGGTGGGCGGACGATCTGACATCATGAAGCTTTTTAATTCGATGGCCATGGGTGATAAGAAAGGCATCATGTCAGGCGGCACGTTCTCGGGTAACCCGTTAACGATGGCAGCAGGGGTAGCGCAAACCTCTTTCCTTGATGAGAACAGAGCTGAAATCTATCCGCGCCTCAATTCGATGGGTCAGCGACTTGCAGAGACCATCAATCAGTATGCTCGCGAACAGGGTATGGGCGTTCAAGTACTTAATGCCGGTTCGATGTTTCAAATTTACTTTAACGAGGGTGAGATTTGGTCTGCCCGCGATACTGGCGGAATGCGGTCGCAAGCAGAGACAGATTTCTACCTTCACCTTCTAGACAATGGCGTGTTGATCCCGGGTACACGACGTTCGTTTATCTCGCATGTTCATACACCGGAACTGGTTGATGAGGCCGCTGAAATAATCAAGAAATCACTCAATCTGGTGCGGCAGGATGATCTTCTCTGATGTGTGGGGTCG
>CALKBV010000003.1 GCA_937775265.1 uncultured Pseudomonadales bacterium | reverse complement strand
AATCGGTGAGGGTTTTATCGCAACCAGGTGTGATGGGTGAATAGCATTTTTGCCCTATTAACGCTATTCTTGCCCACCCGCACGACGTCGATATTTCCTGTTTATTGGTAAGTTGAGTCGAAGGCACTTAGTCACGCAGATGGCTTCGGTCGAAGGGTAAGTATCGTCAAAAGTGGCGAAATAAAACAATAGGATTCAAACAGTTAGGTGTAGCAGTCATGGCAGAAAAGCAAGGTGCATTGGAAGGCGATGGTATCCCTGATACCCAGGTTGATGTAAGGGAAGTCTTTGGGATGGATGTGGATTTACAGGTGCCTGCTTTCTCACAGACGTCTGAACACGTCCCTGCATTGGATAAAAGTTATCTGTTCGACCACGAGACTACGCTAGCGATTCTGGCCGGGTTCTCGCATAACCGTAGATGCATGATCCAGGGTTATCACGGAACTGGGAAATCGACGCACATTGAACAGGTTGCCGCTCGGTTGAACTGGCCTTGTATCCGTATCAATCTTGATAGCCACGTCAGCAGGATTGATCTTGTGGGCAAGGATGCAATTGTCCTCAAGGATGGTAAGCAGATCACCGAGTTTAAGGAGGGGTTACTCCCCTGGGCATTGCAAAGAGGCTGCGCACTTGTCTTTGACGAGTATGATGCCGGACGCCCTGACGTCATGTTCGTCATTCAGCGTGTGCTTGAGGTTGAAGGTAAGCTCACGCTGCTTGATCAGAGCAAAGTAATATCACCACACCAGTCTTTCCGAATGTTCGCGACAACCAACACAATTGGCCTAGGTGATCCCTCAGGGCTCTATCATGGTACGCAGCAAATCAATCAGGGACAGATGGACCGATGGAATATCGTCACGACTTTGAACTATCTGCATCGTGAAAAGGAAACAGATATCGTTGTTGCGAAGCTGCCGGATATTGACCGCTGGACGGTCGCTAACATGGTGTCAGTCGCGAACCTTACGAGACAGGGCTTTATGAATGGCGACATTTCAATTGTCATGTCTCCTCGTACGGTCATCATGTGGGCAGAGAATGCCAAAATTTTCAATGATTATGGCTTTGCCTTTCGGTTGACGTTCCTCAATAAGTGCGATGAAACTGAACGTGCAATCGTTGCTGAATACTACCAGCGATGTATGGGTGACGAGTTACCGGAATCCAGTGCAAACGTGGTGCTCGCCTAAGGGTGTAATGTGATTTCCGATGATTCCACGGAGTTGTTCAAGCAAGCCGTCACCTCTACGATGCGTGCCATCTCAGGTAATGAAGAGCTGCAGGTAAGTTTTGGCCGCGGTAAGCCCTACCTGCAAGGTAACCGTGCGCGAATCCCTTTGCCAGATGGCGGCATGACGACAGAGCAATTAGCCTCACTGCGAGGAAATGCAGATAAATTCGCTCTCCAAACGCGATTCCACGACGACGATATGCATCGCAAGAGCCGCCCGGTTACGGGGATTTCGCAGGAAATCTATGACAGCGTAGAAGAGGCTCGTATCGCCTGCATTGGTAGTTACCTGATGAAAGGTGTTGGCGACAACTTGCATGCTCAATTGCTCGAGCATTGTACAAACCAGGGGTTTCAGCAGATAGAAAGTCAAAGCCAGGCGCCGCTGGGAGAAGCCCTTGGCATGCTGATTCGCGAAAAAGTCACCGGAAGGAAGCCACCCGTCGGCGGTGATGTGGTGCTTGATCTGTGGCGAGATCATCTCGAATACGCGCTAAGTGACGACCTGATTGATCTCGAGAGCTTGATGTTCGACCAGGAAGCGTTTACCCGGCTTGCCAGGAAAATGATTTCAGACCTTGGATTATCTGACGAATACGGTGAAGACAATTCGGATGGTGAGTCAGAGGAACAGGACAACGAAGAAGAGGATTCACAGTCCGAGTCCGGAGACGAGGCGGCCGAGCAGGACATGAGTGGCGATTCGGATCTGGCAGATGCGATCGAGGGTGAGGTCCCTGTAGACATGGACGCTATGGAAATGGCGGAAATGGAAGGCGATGAAGATGAAGCCGGCGCGCCACCGGATATGGCGGGCGAACAAAACTGGCTTCGTCCCAAGGAGAATACCTACAAGTCTTTTACCGACAAATTTGATGAAACGGTGGTTGCCAGCGAGCTTTGTGATCCTGTTGAATTGGAGCGGCTGCGTGGTGTGTTGGATAAGCATCTCCAGAATTCTCAGGTCATTATTGGGAAACTGGCGAACCGCCTGCAACGTAAGTTGATGGCCCAGCAGAATCGAACATGGGAGTTCGACCTTGAAGAAGGCATGCTGGACACGTCGCGTCTTACCAATGTTATTACTGATCCTTTCCATCCGCTTGCGTTCAAGCAAGAAAAAGACATGAAGTTCAGGGATACCGTCGTCTCTCTGTTGATTGATAGCTCTGGGTCCATGCGAGGCAGATCTATTACCATAGCGGCAATGTGCGCAGACATTCTGGGACGTACACTGGAACGTTGTTCGGTGAAAGTAGAAATCCTGGGATTCACGACGCGCGCATGGCGAGGTGGCCAGTCCCGTGAGCTTTGGTTACAGCAGGGCAAGACAGCTCAGCCAGGACGTCTAAACGATTTGCGGCACATTATTTATAAGGGCGCGGATATGCCTTGGCGGCGGGCGCGTACCAATCTTGGCCTAATGATGAGGGAAGAGCTGCTCAAGGAGAATATCGATGGTGAGGCGCTCCTGTGGGCTCATAACCGAATTGTAGGAAGACCAGAAGACCGGAAGATATTGATGGTGATCTCCGATGGCTTACCCGTCGACAATTCCACCTTGCTGGTTAACCCAAGTAATTATCTTGAACAGCATTTGAAATACGCGATCGACCAGATTGAAAACCAGTCCTCGGTTGAGCTCGTAGCGATCGGTATAGGACACGATGTTACACATCACTACCATCGTGCGGTGACGATTACCGACGCAGAGCAGCTTGGTGATGCGATGACGGAACAGCTTGTTGATCTGTTTGACGAAGAGTCCAACAAAAAGAGCCGACCGGTTGCAACGGATGTCAGCTGAGAATGCTCGTCAGCCCTTGCTGACGCTGCTTGCAAATTACCTAAAGGCTTACCCCGCCGAATCGGAGATGACTTCCCGTTACATTTCCTTCGTAGAGGGAAATGAAAATTGTTTTGATAGATCCTTGTCCATCGGTCATGTGACCGGATCTGCGTTCATTATTGACAGTGCATGCAGACGGGTTTTGCTGACTCATCACAAGAAGTTGGGGCGTTGGCTTCAGCCTGGTGGCCATGCTGATGGTGATTCGGATGTGGCTACAGTTGGTCTAAGAGAAGCAGAAGAAGAATCTGGCCTTGAAGCCATTCGTTTCTATATTCCTGAACTGCTGGATGTTGATATCCATACTATCCCTGCACGAAAAGACGAACCGGAGCATTTTCATTACGATTGTCGTTTCCTGCTTCGCTCTAGTGGTTCGGACGATTTCGTTATCAGTGATGAGTCTAATAATCTTGCCTGGGTGCCCTTTGGTGACATTTTTCAGTACACCGATGAAGAATCGATTCTTCGTATGCTCAAGAAAACCCAGAGGATTCTCTCCTAATGAGAAATCCAGGATGCATTCCTACGCTCGGAAGTGTAGATGGGAAGTGCAATGGAAGTGAATGGGAAGTGCGACGGTTTTAACCAAGCTACCTATTTAGTCAAACAGGTGGCATGCGACCTGACGATCGCCGGGCAGAGCTATAAGGTCCGGTGTCTCAACCAGGCAACGATCCATCACTTTGGGGCAGCGATCAGCGAAACGACAACCTGCTTGTACATTCACTGGAGAGGTGATCTCGCCAACAATTGGTTTGAATGCGCGACGACGTTCCAGATTGGGATCCGGCTCAGGGTTCGATTCTACAAGGAACTGTGTGTACGGGTGTTGTGGTTCAAAGAATACGTCGTTAGAGGGACCAACTTCGGCCATTGATCCGAGGTACATGACGGCCATTCGATCCGAAACGTAACGAACCATTGATAGATCATGGGCGATGAAAAGAAGTGTCAGCCCCATGGACTGCTTAAGCTCGTCGAGCAGGTTGATCACCTGGGCCTGCACTGAAACGTCCAGGGCTGAAATAGGCTCGTCACAAACCACAAAACGGGGTTCAATGATCATTGCCCGTGCGATTCCGATCCGTTGTCGTTGGCCACCGGAAAATTCATGCGGATATCTGGACATATGATCAGCGTTCAAACCAACCCTCTCTAGCCAGAAGGCAACCTTGTCCCGAATCTCTGAGTTCGACTGCTGGCCCTGGATGCCCGGGCCTTCGCCGACGATATCGAGCACTGTCATTCGTGGGTTCAGAGAAGAATAGGGATCCTGGAAGATCATTTGCATTTGTTTCGAGTAGTGCAGGTGGTCTTTAGTAGAAAAGCGATCTGGTAGTCGTTCGCCATCGTAATAGGCCTCTCCCGAGGTCTTTGGGTGCAGGCCTATCAGTGCCTTGCCGAAGGTGGATTTACCCGAGCCGCTTTCGCCAACCAGCCCCAGAATTTCATTTTCATCGATGGTTAAAGAGATACCGTCAACCGCGTGCAGTGTCTGGCCTCTTCCGATCATGAAATGTTTCTTAAGTTTCTCTGTCCTAACCAGCATCTTGATCCTCCAGCTGGTGGAGTTCTTCAATGTCGGGCGCTGTGCGGTGGTGCAGCCAACACCTGGCTTCATGTGATTCGCTGATCGCGGTTGCGGTTGGTAAATGTTCTGCGCAGATGGTCATGGCATAAGGGCACCTGGCGCAGTATCCACACCCAACCGGTGGCTTAAACAGGTCTGGTGGGCTACCCAGAATGGGTGATAACGACTTATCTCGATCGTGGGTATTCGAAGGCATCGCTTCTTTCAGACCCAGCGTGTAAGGGTGGCTTGATCGATAGAAAATGTCATCGACAGTGCCTGACTCTATGACTTGACCTGCGTACATGACGGCAACCCGATCGGCCATACGCGCCACAACTGCCAGGTCGTGGGTGATCAAGATGATCGACATATTCTCTGTTCGTTGTAACTCCAGCATTAGTTCCAGGATCTGGGCCTGAATGGTGACATCGAGCGCGGTCGTCGGCTCATCTGCGATCAGGATCGCCGGATTACACGCAAGGCTCTGCGCTATCATAGCCCTCTGAAGCATCCCGCCGGAGAATTCAAACGGGTACTGTTTCGCTCGTTTTGGGGCTTCAGGTATGTGTGTTCGTTCCAGAAGTTCAACGGCCAGTTTAAAAGCTTCTTGATCAGATTTACCTCGATGTACCTTCAATGTTTCAGCAATCTGGTCGCCTATAGTCATCGTCGGGTTCAGAGAAGACATCGGGTCCTGGAAGATCATTCCTACTTCCACACCGCGAAACTTGTTAGCCTCTGCAGGTGGCAGATTCAGGATGTTTTTACCGTTTAATGTGGCGGTACCACCTGTAATCTTTCCGGGTGGCATTGGTATCAAACCCATCAGGGATTGTACGGTAACGGATTTTCCGCACCCCGATTCTCCGACAATCGCCAGCGTTTCGCCGCGAGTGACATCGAAGCTGACGCCTCTAACTGCTTTGACTGTTCCACCATAGGTCGCGAACTCGACTTCTAGATCCTTGACTGAAAGTATCGTGTCCATGATTAGTCTCGAGACCTCATTTTTGAATCCAGGGCCTCAGTCAATCCGTCACCTAGCAGGTTAAAGGCAAGCACAGTAATACTGATAAGTAAGGCGGGGAAGATGAGCTCATGTGGATGGCTTAACATCGTTTTTACGCCTTCATTGCACATGGAACCCCATGAAGGAGTGGGAGGCGCAACGCCCATGCCAATAAAAGATAGAAACGCTTCTGTAAAAATAGCCGCAGGAACGGCGAAAGTCAGCGTCACGAGAATCACACCCATCGTATTGGGAATAATATGGCGCAAGACGAGGTAGTGGTCTGTGGCGCCCAGCAGCCTTGCTGCCTCGATGTAGCCTTCTTCCCTGATCTGCAGTACCTGTCCCCGGACCAGTCGTGCCGTTGATGGCCAGCTAAGAAGAACGAGCGCTAACAGCATGGGCATGATGCCGCTTTCTCCTGGTCCGATACCAAACGCGATCTTGAACAGGATCATAAATAGGAGGAACGGAAGCGCGACTACAAATTCGGCGAATCGCATCAGCAGCCCGTCCACTTGACCACCGAAATAACCGGCAAAACCGCCATAGATGATACCGACAAGTACAAACAGAAACGGTGCGACAATTCCAATGAAGAGGGAGACCCTCGCGCCTTCCATCAAACGAGCCAGCATGTCCCGGCCAAGGTAGTCAGTACCCAGGGGATGAAACTCGATGGTAAGGTAGTCTCCGATGTTGACTTCGTGAGGGTCTGTGATCAGCTCGCGTTCAACCGCCTCGTCGGGAGTAAGGGCAAGTGCTGGTGTCAGAATTAGTTGGCTGTAAACCTCGTATTCGTCATAGCCGTCGGTTGGAACGAGAGAGTAGTAATATTCTCTTGGCTCCAGCGACAGCCGGTCTTCATAGCTGAGTTCGTCTCCATAGGTTGAGCCAAGCGGTAATCCCAGGTCGTTAAAGTCTCTGGGCGCGCGGTTGTTTCTATATACATTGTAACCGTCAGCGCCGGGCACCTGGTCCCAGGCAAGCCTGACTCGTTGGGTAGTCGGCGTATCTGCTGTGCTAAAACCTGTTGGCGCTGGCAGGGAGGTAAAAGTCCGGGCAGGGCTTGTATAGTTGTCAAGTCGAATGCCATTCCAGCTCTGGTAAGGCGCGATGACAACGGCGGACTTCGCCCATGACGGTGCTTGTGAAACCTGGTCGAGGTTCTGCAACGCTGGGTTAACCGACCACAGCAGAGGCCCGATCAGCGTAAAGAGGCCAAGCAGTACAATAATGCCCAGAGAAATAATTGCCCGTGTGTTCTTCTTTAAACGGACCCATGCATCCTGCCAGTAAGACAATGAGGGGCGCGTGATCTGTTCGGTTTTTTCCTGTCGTGCGAGGGGTTCGAAGTCTGCTGCTGTTGGTTCAAACAAGCTCACGACAGGCGAACCCTGGGATCTATAAATCCGTAAAGAATGTCAACGATAATCACCATCAGTACAAGGAAAGCGCCATAAAACACGGTCGTTCCCATGATGACCGTGTAATCAAGTTGTTGCACAGCCTGGACAAAGTATCTCCCGAGGCCGGGTATTGCGAACACCAGCTCGACCACAAACCCGCCGGTTGTGATTGCCGCTATCTGTGGCCCCAGTACGGTGATGACTGGAAGAATGGCGTTGCGTAGCTGATGCCTGAAAAAGATCCTGGTTGGCGAAAGGCCCTTGGCGCGGGCTGTTTTTATGTAGTCTTCGTTAACGACCTCTAGCATGGAAGATCTCATCAGCCTGGTCAGTAGCGCCATCGTGCCAAGGCCCAACACCATGGAAGGCATCAGCATATGCCAGATGGTTCCCCAACCGGCGACTGGAATAATGGACTGTCCGAATAGGCTGTTGAGATTAACCAGAAACAACTGGCCCAGCGCAGCGAACACAAATGAGGGAACCGAGATGCCCAATATGACAAGGAACATGATAACGATGTCAGGCAGGCGGTTGCGATAGATCGCGGTCAGAGCGCCCCATAAAACGCCACCAGTCGCCGCAAAGAAAATAGCCAGAAGACCAAGGATTGCGGAAATCGGAAAGTGGTCTCGAATAATATCGTTCACCCTTCGATTCTGCTGAGTGAACGAGATGCCAAAATCTCCGCTAAGCATGTTGCCCAGAAAAATGAAGTATTGCTCTGTAACAGGCTTGTCGAGTCCGTACTTAGCTTCGAGGTTGGCGCGAATCTCCGCAGAGACAGCCTTGTCATTCATCAATGGATCACCAGGGACCTGGTGCATGGCAATGAAGGTGGCGGTTGCGATAAACCAGACAGTTATAACGCCGGCGAACAGCCTTTTGAGTGTGTAGACAAGCACAGTTAGGGGACGATCCTCGCGTATGTGAAGTCCGGATCCGGACCGATCACACGCCTCGCGACGCCCTTAATTTTAGGATTGAGCAGATAGATAACGCCCTGTTCATACTGGGGCAGAACGACCGCATCATCAAACAGGATCTGTTGTGCCTTGCCCATTGCGTCCATTCGGGTCTTTGGGTCGGTGCTGTTCATAGTTAGGCGGACTAGCCGATCATATTCAGGATTGTTGTAGCGCCCACGGTTGTTCATGTTCCAGGAGGCGAATAGATCGCCGAAAGTCAGAATATCATCGAAGTCGGGACCCCAGCCAGCACCGACGATGTCGAATTCCCCGGAAGTCATTTTCGCCAGCCTTTGCTTGAACGTCTGCACGTCTATTTTTAACTCGATGCCCAGCTTGTTCAGTAGTACGCCTTGTATGTATTCGCCTTGTTTGGTTGCAGTAGGGCTGTCGCTAACGAGTAAGACAAGGGGCGGTATGGATCCTAGCTCTTTGACTGCCAGTTCGAGGTAGCGTTTTGCTTCTTTGATGTTATAGCCAGCCTGTGGCGCCGGGTACTCTTTACGAAACTTGTCCTTAACGCCTTTTATCCAAACCGGGAACAGGCTTTCGCCCCTTAGGTTCCCAGGGGTTGCAAGGACACGGTTGACCATTTCGTCGGGGTCAAACACAGACTGTATGGCTTTCCTGAGATTCCGGTTGCCTGTGGGCTTACCCGGCCTGTGATTGTACTCAAGGAAGAACGTAGAGCCGGTTGTGAATCGCCTGATTCGGAAACGCTGGCTAAGCGCATCTTTATAAGTTTCTCCGTCAAGCCGTGTAAACGCTATCTTGCCATCCGTGTAAAGGTTGAGCCGGGCGCGGGTGTCGGCGGTGATGTAGTCGGCGTGAATCGCATTCAGGGAGATGTTCTCGCTGTCCCAGTAGTGTTCGTTCTTTACCATTTTTAACGACGCGCTGTGGGTCCACTCTGTCAATTTGAACGGTCCGTTGTACAGCAGGTCTTTAGCCTCGGCAGCATATTGATCACCGCGCGATTCGAAGAAATCTTGCCTGATAGGGTAGAAAGTGTTGAATACAGTCAGTTTTACGAAATAGGCGGTCGGCCGTGCCAGGCTGACCTGCAAGGTTCTGTCGTCGAGTGCAACCGCGCCCAATTGAGTAACGGGAAGTTTCCCCTCGTTGATCTCTGCTGCATTTTTGATCGGTGCAAGGATGAATGCGTATTCAGAAGCAGTCTTTGGATCGACAACCCGCTGCCAGGCGAATACAAAGTCATGCGCCGTGACGGGCCTCCCATCACTCCACTTCGCGTCCTCGCGCAACCAGAAGGTGGCGGTCTTTTCATCCATCTCCCACCGTTCCGCTACCCCGGGGATGACGTTTCCTCGCCGGTCGTAACGGACGAGTCCCTGCATAAGGTGCCCTAGCACCGTACCACTGACCTGGTCCGTGGCTTTTGCGCTGTTTAGTTGTGGGGGCTCCTGCGTGAGGGCGATGGTGAGAGTCTGAGATTCAAAATCAACTGCGTCGGACGCTTGTGCACCTAAACAATACGCGAGGGAGAAGGGTAGGAAAAATTTTGGCAGGGATATTTTCAATGGGGTTTTTTCGAAAATCTTGATGGTTAGATTGTATCACCGCGTGGGGAACCCGGCTGATTTTATTAGACTACTTCATTTACCACAGCCCTGTTGGTGCTTAAGGAGCAACAGGACTGGTACCGTTGGTCGACAGAATTGGTTAGATTCCACCAAGATGTGATTGAATATGTAGTTCCTTAATTAGTCCCTTATGTCGTCCTTTCGAAGGCTTCAAAACTCAACTAACTCAAACTTCTTCGGCGTGTTAAGCGTCCAGGCAACAAATACTGGTCGTCGGTGGGCCGTTTCTATGCATCGTTTAATATTATCTTTTTTATTTTTTACAGTGAGTTTTGCGCAGGCAGGACAGGATTTCGACGAGCACACTCTCGGTGCGAATAAGCTGGTGTCCAACAAGATCGTGCGGAAATCACTTGATGAGCCATTTGCCCAAAGAATTCTGGAAACGCCGTATACCGCTTTTTACCAGGTTGACGGAGAGGTTCGCGATAACAAGATCCTCCTGAACAAGCTAAAGTCAAAAAGTAGCTATCCAGACGAATCTCTGGCGCAGATAGCCCTGGGTGTGGCGAGCTGGATTGAGTATCCCTCGTACTCAACTGGCTCTCGAATCAGGCCTAGAGCTTCTGCATACATTGCGCTGTTTAAAGATGTCTTGTCTGATTTGGAAGTTGGAGGTGTTATCGGGGTGCCGACTTCTGTGGAATCCGACCCGAATACCCTTGTGGTCGTTGTGGTAAAGCGTAAGGATAATTCGAAAGCAACGAACTCCAATATCAGAGATGGTAACGCCGAACTTGGTCTGCGCGACGGTTCAGATGTTTACCTTTTTGAGCTTGCGATGTAATGGTTGTTATTCGACGCTGATACCTGCTGCCTCTAGATGGGTACGTAGTGGTTTCAGTTGTTCCTCGTAGCGTTTCCACCTTAGAACAGATCGTGAATGTATCTTTTCTCTGACCTGAACGGAACTTGCCGTTGTTGTCGCGGTTTCGTTCTGCTCAAAATTTAGACAGGCGTCTTCAAAATCAAGGCCCAGGCGATCGAGAAGGGTTCTAGTCTGGTTTTCGGAGTCATTTACCAGCGTCTCGTACTCGACTTCAATGAGTTGGTCGCCAAGAAGGTTACGCCAATAGCTGAAAAGATTGTCATGGGCTAAGTAGTAGCGAGCCAGGTCATCCAGGTTGTATGAAAATTTGTAAGCCCAGGTGAATGGCTGCTTGTAGATAGCGAAACAGGAATCCATCGGATTACGCTTCAGACGAACGATTTTTGCGTTCGGGAAGGCTTTAACAATGAAGCCAATGTAGAGAAAATTGTAAGGCAGCTTCTCGATAAATAGAGGTTTGTCGCCAAGCAGGTAGCTGACTGCGTCCAGATAGCCATGAGCGATAGCCGTTGTGTCCATGGGGGCAAGAGCGTCAATCATTTCGGGTGTCATTTTTTCGACGCTGGGTATCCCGCTTAAGGTCCTCATGATGGATTCAAGGTATTTCGTTTCACCAATACTTTCGACGCTTGAGTGGCTAGCGAGGATCCGTTCCGTTAGTGTTGTGCCGGTTCTTGGCAGGCCCAGCACGAATATGGGTGATTTGTCCTCGCGGCCCAGTGGTGACGACAGCTTTCGATCAGCCAGCCATTCAGGGGTGCAAGTGTCCATTATTTTTCGGATGAGTGTTTCGTCTTTGCTGACATCGTAATTTGAAACGGTGGTCACTGCGTCGCCAGCTTGTTTGTAGAAGTGAAAAGACTCGTCCCATCGCTCCAGGTCTTCCAGTTCTTTCGCTAATGCGTAGTAGATAAAAATATTGCGGTGAGGTGGAAGGGTAGCCTGTTCGAGTACTGCCTTCATCTGCACTATGTGATGGTCATCTGTCGCCCGTTCGAGGCGGGACAGTTGATAATGGTTTCTCTGATGGAGTGGGTTTTTTTCCAATAGCGCCAGATAGATATCGCGGGCATCCTTGATCTTCCCCAGAAATATCGAACAAGCTGCCAGGTTTGCACTAAACAGATCGATACCTGGTTGAAGTTCATTGGCCTTCTGATACAAGGGTAGAGCGAGACTTGAAAGTCCTATGTCCGTATAGATGGTGCCCGCCATATCCAGATAGCGGGGGCTGTTGGATAGATTGCGGGTGTAATTTTTCAGTAGGGCTATGGCTTCTGTATTTCGCATGGCTATGACGTACTGGCTTGCGAGTTCGATTGCGGCGTCGTATCGGGCGGAGTCCAGGGACAATGTTTTTTCAAAGGCTTCACTAGCAATGTTTGGTTGTTGGGAAGCTTTCGCCACCAAACCTTTGAAGAAATATCCTTCTGGATTCGAGGGGTTGAGCCTGAGCAATTTATTAGCGCAATCATCGACTGTTCTCCAGTCGCGAGCCTGTGTTGCCTTTCGGCCCTGTAAGCTCAATTGCTGTGAATTAGTCGTCATTGAATTCCCCCCTTGTAGACAATAATGCACCGTGCTTTTAATGAACCAAGGAGTCCGGATTCTACCAAAACCGGCTTGTTCTGGCTTGGGTTATTAATGAAGTGACGAAGTAAAAAGATTTCCCGGTTTTCAAAAAGGGATATTATTTATGCTTGCCAGGAGTGACCTCAACATCAGATTTCGTGTACTCTCTGTAACTGAGCGTCGTACGTCTGACGCGTGCTGTGAAGAGGTTATCGTGTTGCTTTACTTATCATATTATCAACTATCCTCTCATGTCTGATTCGATATCCGGCTCGCTAGAGCTCACTAATGAATGGGATCGATACTGGAAAGGCAGCGCCAGCGCTAATGCCTATAGTGCGGGTGGCTCCAAACACCCGGTGTTACAGCAATTTTGGCGAGAACTGTTCATGTCTTCGCTGTCAGAATATCCGCATGGTCGCATGATTGATCTGTGTGGGGGTGCCGGTGCCGTGCTCTCTGCGGCCGAGGGGTTGTCGGTATCGGAAGGTACCGAGTTAATTTCCCTGGACATTTCTGTCTCGGCGCTTGAGCTTGTGGTTGAAAATTACCCCTATGTAAAAACCATCGCAGCGGACGCGGCGCACATACCTCTCAAGTCCGAGACTATGGATGTGGTCTCAAGTCAGTTTGGTATCGAGTATGCCGGAGAACAAGCCATGGCAGAAATAGCTAGGCTTCCACGTAAGGGTGGAAAGCTGGCGCTGGTACTGCATCATTCGGATGGCTTGATTCAGCAAGAATGTGCCGCCAGCGCGGATGCCATTGCGCGTTTGATAGACAGCGATTTGATTCCGATGGCACGGGATATGTTTGAGAAAGGCTATGCGATGCTGCGAGGGGGAGGTTCCAATGATTTCCACTCGGCCGCTAGGGCGATCAATCCCGTGTACCGTTCCCTTGAGCCCATTATGGATGACCATGGTGTGCAGGTTGCAGGGGAAACAATATCGACCCTTTATAATCGGATTGCCGAGATTCAAAAAAATTTGCCGCGTTATGAGGAAACAGAAGTCGTTGATTGGCTCGAAGCGATGGCTTCCGAATTACCGGCCTATGCTGATCGTATGGTGTCGATGTGTCAGTCAGCGCAATCCCCCGAGCAGTTTAAAAGCTTTTGCACTCATTTGTCTGAGATGAATTATCAAATCCAACAGGCGCATCCTCAGCAGGTTGCTGACACCACACTGCCCCTGGCGTGGATGTTAGTTGCCGAAAGATCCTAATGAAGCCCCTGCTATCAAAATCAATCGTCCAAAATAGCGCATGTTGATAGACGCCGACAATTTCAAGGTCACCATACCGTCATTGTTGTTTGACCCTCAGTTTCATGTTTTCGACTTCTCGACCCGAAAAGGGGGGCTTACAAAGTTTCTGCTAGTCGAAGAAAATAAACTTTCGCAGGCCCCTTTTATTGACATACGGTTTGAAGCCTTCGCCGCGGGGAATTTTTCGATCCCTACCAAGCATTTGTTTTCGATCGAAGGTCAACACGATATTGTTCGGCCGCAGCCAGTCTATATTTTTCATCACGCTTTCGTTTGTTCGACTTTGCTTGCCCGTTGTCTAAACCAGGTTGATGCTTTTTTCAGTCTCAAGGAGCCATGGATTCTTCGGCGACTCGCAGATTTCAAGAGATCACCTGGAAATAAAATGTCTCCCGAAAAATGGCGATCTACTTTTGTGAACTACAACCGACTGCTTGCTAAAAACTATTTGAGCGGTCAGACACCGGTCATCAAGGCGACCAACGTGGCCAACAACCTGCTGGTAGATGTTTTGAGATACATGCCTAATAGCAAGGTGCTTTACCTCTATTCCGATTTAGAGAGTTTTTTGATCTCTAATATGAAGAAGACCCCTGAGACCCAGAAGAAAATGGCAGGTTTACTCGCTGGATTTCTCCGCGATAGTGATTTCGGGAAAAAGTACCCTGCATACATCAATGTCAGTCAACTTTCCTTCCTGCAAATTTGTAGCCTGATCTGGGTAGTAAACCTGCATGGCTTGCAAAGAGCGATACAGGAAGTGGGTGCTGCAAATGTGCGAACCTTGGAGATGGCCGTATTGTTGAGTGATTTACCCGATACGTTAAGTAACGTTAGTTGTTATTTCGGTCATCAAAGTAACGCTCAGGAGATCAGGAACATGATGGACCACGAGGTCGTCGGCAGGCATGCCAAAGATCAAAGTCAGCCGTTTGACGTTTCACTTCGTGACAGAGAAGCATTGACTATCCTTGATCGATTTGGGCCAGAGGTCGAGCGTGCAAAGCAATGGGTACAGCCTCTGGTTGAAGAGCTGGATTTAACTTCCTTAATTGAATCGCGAGCAGTCACGAGTGACAGGCCCCTTAGTGCAGGAGATGTTTGATGCTGAACCAAGACCTTGACTTGGGTGCGCTAGCGGAGCAGTACGGGAGGGAGAAGCGGTTGCGCATTGAGAACTTTCTTGAAGCAGAAGTTGCTGGACGGATCTTTCAATATTGTCAGGAAAGCGTGGAGTATCGCCTGGTTTTTTCAAAGGATGGGCAAAATGTCACTATGGGGATGGATGAACTAGCGAAGCTCCCGGAGTCGAAAAAAAAGCAGATGAACCTCGAGATTATGAATACAGGAAGTAAAGGGGAGGGGTTCCTCTACTGCGGATACCAGATGGGTCAGGTCGTTGATACAGATGATGAGAAGTTGCGGTTTCTTCACGAGGTGTTTGATTTTTTCAACGGCGACGAGTTACTTTCGGCGATACGGACCATTACAGGTGAGGCAAGCATCGTGAGTGCGGATGCCCAATACACGAGATTTACAGCGGGGCACTTTTTGACCAGACATCGTGATGTCGTCGCAGGCAAAGACAGGCGAGTTGCCTACGTGTTTAGCGCTACCTGGGGCTGGCACCCTGATTGGGGAGGTTTGCTGCAATTCTATCAGGAAGACGGTACTCCTGAAGACGCCTGGTCACCGGGGTTCAACACGTTATCGTTGTTTGATACCAGCTATATTCATTCGGTGACCTATGTCACGCCATTTGCACAGGCTCCAAGGCTATCCTTAAGTGGCTGGTTCAGGGGGTTAGCCGCCCCTAGTGTGGGCAGAGAAGTCTGGAATATAAAGTCCAATCTGACACCATAATCCAGGGGGTATTTAATGTCAGACAATAGTCAGGGTGATTTTGATCAGTGGTCCAAAGAGCAGCTTGATGTTGCTGTCAACGAACTGATCAATACTAATGTCTTTGAAAAAGCGCGTATTGAGGCGCGTGTTGTCTGGGGAATAAAGGATCAGGTGATCCTCGCGCAGGTAAGGGAAACCAGCGTTCGCCTGGGGTTTCGATGGTTGATCACTGGAAGTTTAGTCCCCACAGATCATATTGAATCCAGTGTGGCGGAGCTTCCCCGCGACGCGGCCAGGCACTTTTCCCTCAAGTGGCAGTTGGGTGCAGAGAATGTGCGAAATTTGCCCCATGACGCACGCAAAGCGATGCGGCATCTTGACCTTGGTGAGATGAGTAAGCAGCTGATTCGTCAAGCTGAAGCATTACATGAATTAGTTTCTGACGAGTCGCTGTGGTAGACGAAAAGCTTGCAAAAAAAAGGCCGCTCAAGAGCGGCCTTTTTCGTGTTTTACATCTAAACCTTTACTGCTCTCCCATACTCCAGGAAAGGCGAACGAAGTAACCACGACCGAACAAACGATAAGTCGAGGGATCCGTTTTGGCGTTAAAGCCAAGGTCGATGTAAGGTGGCTCTTCATCAGTGACGTTGTTGATACCGGTGCTAATACTCACACCACTATCGGGATGCGTGTACTTAAACGTCAGGTCGTGATAAAGCTGAGAGTCAACCTTCTGAGTATAGCCAACGCCGAAAGCATCATCGGACTTAAGCTCGCTGATATATTCACCGAGGTAAGCAACGCGGAAGTTGCCTCTCATCCAGTCAATTGAATAATTGAGCTTGTCTTCAGCGAATGCATCACTGCCTGTGTAACGTCCAACATTGTCTTCCGTAGAATCACCGGGGAATGCTTCGCGGTCACGCTCAGTCATGTGAGACCAAATCAAGGCCGTATCAAACTGACCGATATCGGTATCGAAGATGAATCTTACTTCAGTATCAATGCCGCCTGCGGTTTCCAGAGCAACGTTCAACGGTCCGTCAAGCACCTGAGCAATACTGTAGTCAGATCGGCGAGTGATCAGTCCACAAGAACCGGAGTTCAGGGCGTTATAGCAATCATCAAGAATATAATTCACGCCAAGAGAGCTAATCATATTCTCCAGCTCTGTTTCCCAGTAATCGACGGTAACGCTAAGGCTGCCGAGTTCGAACTCTGGAGTCCAAACAATACCAGCAGTAAAAGTATCACCGAATTCTGGCTCGAGGTCTGGGTTTCCGCCTACTCTTGCCAGTAACTGAGAATCAAGCTGAAGACCAACTTGAGCACATCCAGGTGGTAATGGTGAACCAGCCGCTGGAATACAGGGGTCTTTGTAAGTTGGGAATGAATCGACCTGACCAGCAAAGGCTTCGCCAATGCTAGGTGCTCGGAAGACTTCGCCTTCTGTCGCTCGGAATTTCAGGTCTTCCATTAGATATAATTCAATACCAACCTGGTAGGTTGATTCAGAACCAAAGGTGTCAAAATCGTCGTACCGCATACCAGCAGTGATATCCAACGACTGAGTACCGTTGTCAAATACGGGTAAAAGGATCTCGCCGTAGATGCTGTCTGTTTTGTAAGAACCTTCAGTGCCTGCGCCGGTGTTACCCGTGACTTCATCTTTTTGTTTGCCAGAATCTGGGATGAAAGTGATCTGTTCCTTTCGGTATTCGTAACCAACAGCCCAACCCATTGGGCCGCCTGGAAGTTCCCAGCCGTCGCCAGCGACGTTGAATCCCCACTGATCCTGTTCACTCTCAAACGTATCTACCAGCACAACCCCTACGTAGGCAATCATCTCTGGCGTAAGTGCACCAGGACCGCCAAAGAAGTTCATAGGAACACAACCAGCAATCAGAGAATCAGGGTCGCTGATATCGCTATAACATTCAGGATTGCCATCGCCGTTTAGGTCGGCTGAAGGGCCCATGGCTTTGCCAAGGTTAGGTCCGAAGAACTGACCGTAGTCAGTTGAAGTCGAATCTTGCCAGCCCTTGTTGTAGTAAACCTCCCAGTTCATGTCCATGAACTCACCACTGGCAACTACGTTAACCTGCAACTGGTCTACGTCCTGTTCGAATCGTCGTGTTGTTTCCACCATTCTGCGTCTAGCGTCTCTAACAGGCTCGTATCGCAGTGGGGCTGCGATACCGTCTGGTGTAGCGTTGTACGCGTCGATCGCTTGTGTCAGGTAGTAATTGTCCGGAGAGATACCTGAATACGCATTACCCTCAAAAACGCCTTGATAAGACGGGTCTGTAGGCGAGTTGTAAGGCTGCGGTGCCAACTCTTGAGACGACTTACGACTGCTGTATCGCATCTCTGCAGTCAAGTGAATATCATCAGTTAGGTCATAATTGATGTTACCGAAGATATTGGTGCGCTCGTAGGGCGTTTGGATATAGTTAACTGGAGCGTAGTTGTAGGTCCTTCCGTCGAATGGGGTCAGGCCGTTACCTTCATTCATGAAGGTGCCTTGGTCGGTAAACGCCAGCCGTGACTCAGGTATTCGTGAAGAACCGATGATGTAACAACCACCAGAGGTCGTGCCATCATAAGGCGCTGTTAGTTGATTTTCGCAACCGCCAGGATAGATGTACCAGGAATTCTGGAAATAGTCCCATGGAGCATCAGATTGGTAGGCTTCTTCCTGATCTACATATTCAGCGCCAAACATGAAGTTGCCGCCGTCGAACGATTTACCAGCGATAAGATTCAGGCTGTTTTGCGCGCCAGAATCCATATCCTGGAAGTCAGCGGTATAGGCTTCAACGGAGAACCCTTCGTAATCGCTTCGTGTGATGATGTTAACAACACCGGCAACCGCGTCAGCGCCGTAGATCGCAGATGCACCGTCTTTCAAAATCTCGACGCGTTCAATCATAGTGGCTGGAATGGTTTGATAGTCACCGCCATCGACGGTTCGCTTACCGTTGACCAGGGTCAGTGTTCTGATTGGACCGAGCCCGCGCAGGTCGACCTGTACGGAACCGTTACCGCCGTTATTGGTCGTAGTGCCGATAGGTGACCCGGACATTGACGGCATCCGTTGCAGCAAGTAGCCAACATCGGTAATGCCCTTGTTCTCAATTTCTTGTCGTGTGATTACGGTGACTGGACTAGGACTGTCAATATCTGCACGCCTGATGCGCGATCCGGTGACGATTATTTCTTCGACAATATTTTCGTCTTCTGCGTAAACTGTTTCGGTCAGCATTCCTGCTGTAGACGCTACGCCTAAGGCAGTCGCGACGGCCACAGAGACTGGTCTTCTCTTTGACATGGTAAATCCCCCTAACTAGATGATGATGTTTTCGGCAAGCGCCTGATTTGGGCTACCTGTTTGCCTTCTTGATGGTGTTCTATGATTAAGTTCATAGGATGGCTATCAACGCGCATAATAATGCCTAAACACTGGCAAAAATAGCTAAATATTCAGGGTTTGTTAAAAAAAGTCGTAAAAATTAGAGAAATGTGAAGATGTCCATGTTTTAGCCATATGTTGGAGGGCTTCACCAGTGGATTTAAATCGGGTTTGTCGGGCGATGAAGTGTTCTCAGAGGGGCCAGCCTGAGCTGACATAGTCCAGGCCGCTTCTGGAGAGAATTAACCAGGCTCAAACAGCGACTCTTAACAGGTTACCAACGACTCGTTCCAGATGAACGAGTGAATTGCAGACCTCGGTCTGGTGGCAGCAGGGTGCGTACTTCTTCATTTCCGCATCACCTACGGTCCAACTGGATTTTGGTTCAGGGTTCAACCATATGACCCTTTGGGCTTTGTCATAAACCTCCCTGAGAATCTCCGACTTGGGATCTCCATAGTTGTTACGTGCATCACCGAGGATAATAACCGTCGTTTTTGAGTCAACGTCCTTGAGTATGTGACTCCTGAAATCCGCCAGCATCTGGCCATAGTCAGTTGAACCATTGCCATAATCTCGCATGGTTTTAGCCATGGCGTCTTCCAGCTTGCTCTGTTGGAACAGCCGGGTGACTTCGCCCAGGTCAGAGGAAAAAGCAAAGGAGCGGACCTTGGGCAGGATCTCGGCAAGGCTGTATAAAAACATCAGAAGGAATCGGGAATAATTGCTGACGGAACCACTAACATCGCAGATGCACATGACCTTGGGTCTATCGACTTTCTGTGACTTCCACTTCAGGTCAAACAGCATGCCATCGTATTGCATGTTGCTTCGGAGTGTCTTCCTGATATCCAACTGGCCGCGCTTAAAGGTTTTCCGGCGCTTGGAATGAATAGAGACCAGCTTTTTCGCCATCTTAAAAACGATTTCCTGCACGTCCTTGAAATTACGCTTCTCCAGGTTAGAGAGCTTAACTTTCTTTAGCAGTTCTTCCCGTAGCTGTTTGCCTGACTCATCAGCATGCAGGAAGAACTGCTTTTCAACATAATCTCGCACCTGTTCTCGCAAATGGTCCCGGGCGCCCTTGAGTTGACCGGCCAGGTGCATCTGCGGGCGACCACCTTCTTCCTGGAGTTCACCCACTTCGTCCTGCAAACCCTTTAGCCCCATCGCTTCCATGATTTTGCGTGTATACAGGCCCTTTTGAGTAAAGACGACAATCTGGTTAACTTCTACTTGCCGGCCGGCTTCAGCCATTTTAATCATGACTTCCATTCGGTCACCGGAAAGCAGGAGCTTGCCCAGTTCTGATTGAGCCTCGAGTTGTTCAAAGTCGAGCTCTCCAGAAGCTTCAGCGCCACCCCCACCCCCCTGGCCGCCACCTTGGCCGCCCTGGCCGCTTTGTTGGTTTGGGGCATCTGACTCGGGGTCAAACTCTCCATCATCCTGGTGGGTGTCTTCGTCTGGTTCCGTTGCATTATTTTCGGAGGAGAACTTGTTGAAGGAAAAGAATCGATCGAAGCTGGTGTTGAAGGCTTCCTTTTCTTCAGGGTTCTTCGAAAGAACCATCGACAGCGAATTCTTGAGTAGCACTCGGTTTTCTATGCCAATAATGTCGAGCGCTTCCATGGCATCCAGGGTTTCTGCAGGCGACACTTTTACATCCGCAGTTCTAAGGACCTGGACAAACTCAACCAATGTGTCGTGCAGCTCTGTCATTTAGCTAGTTTCCGTTCGATAAATCGTGTTCTGAGCCATGAAAATTTGCCACTGAAAAACGTTAGTTCGAACGTCAATTTGTTGACGGGAAATAGCCACTGCCATGGTTAGTTTCCGGCAAGAACAAGCTAAGTTGCCTTGATCGCCCTGTTGGTGACGCCTTGAAGTTCTGACTGAACGGTCTCTACGTCTTCCTGGAATTTCAGGATGACGTTAAGAGTCTGCCTGACAAGCTCCGGGTCAAGTGATTCCGAATGAAGCAGTATCAAGGTGCGGGCCCAGTCGATTGTTTCTGAGATAGCGGGGACCTTTTTGAGATCCATCTCCCTGAGTTCCTGGATAAACGCCACTAACTGTTGATTGAGCTTTGGCGGAATATCTGGAACGCGGGCTCTCACTATCTGGCGTTCAAGTTCAGCATTCGGGAAAGGAATATATAAGTGCAGACAGCGGCGTTTCAGCGCATCACTTATCTCACGCGTGTTGTTACTGGTCAGGAAGACAAGAGGTTTCTTGCCAGGAATGGCTTTTACTGTACCTATTTCGGGAATGGACAGTTGATAATCGGAGAGCATTTCGAGCAGAAGTGACTCGAACTCGTGATCAGATTTATCGACCTCATCAATCAGCAGTACGCAGCTTTCTTCTGCCTTTAAAGCCTTCAACAAGGGCCGTGGTTCAAGAAATTCCTCTGAGAAAAAGATATCGCCGAAGCTGTGAAGCTTGTCTACTGATTCAGCCAGGCCCGTTGCGCCATCGAGGATCTCGCCAAGGGTTTCTTTGAGGACCTGGGTATATAAGAGCTGCTTACCGTATTTCCATTCGTAGATTGCCTTGGACTCGTCGAGACCTTCATAGCATTGAAGTCGAATACAGGGGAGGTCCACCATTTCGGCAGTGGTCTTAGCTAACTCTGTTTTACCGACTCCGGGCGGCCCCTCAATCAGCACAGGTTTCTCGAGATGGTAGGCAAGAAATACGGCAGTCGCTATTTCGACTGAACAAATATAGCCCAGGGACTCAAAATGGCCTCGTATTGCTTCGATATCTTTGAGTTTATCGTCGTTTTTTATTGCCACGGGCTGTCCTTAGTCGATCCAGTACTGGATTTTGAAGAGAAATGAAGATCGCTCATTATGATGGGTCGTTAATTGCGTAATGTAACTCTCGCAATTGTACCGCGACGGCTTCTCGATATGTTGATGCAGAGATGCCGTAATCTACCGGTATAACAATGGCTTATTGGTTGCACGCTGATGTTATCGTGACAACCCTCGGGCCTTGTTTTCAGCCCTTTTCCTGCGGTTTTCCTTGCCAAGGCGAAGGAGTTCCTCATGGTTGGATTGGTCGACTTTGTTGTAGTTTTCTTTCCAGTGGTCGTCACCTTTCCAGCAGGCGTCAGAAACCTGCACCACGGAATGCTCCGAGCTGACGGCTAATCTCAAGGCTTCCAGGATTGATTTCATTTGTGTTTCCTTGTCGCCGGGAGAGCCCAGCGGATTTCCTAAAGGAAGGTTGTTGTGCAGATACCTGGGTACTTTGCAATGCGTCACGATATCCATCGCACTACCGATAATAACCGTTGCGATCCCGAGTTCTTCAAGGTGGCGAGCCGTCAGACTGACGCTCTGGTGGCAGACGGGTCATAGTGGGATCAGTAGCGCAATGTCTACCTCGTCTTTCCTGCAGGCCTTGGCGATAGCAGGAGCATCGTCGTTGATGGTAGCTCCTTGGCTGTATTGGGTGGGTACGAAGTGAAATCGCTTCGAAACACTTTTTATGATGCCCTGGCCAGCGAGCTTGTTAAGAACTTCCAGTGGGAAGTAACTTTGCCTGTCTTCGGTATGTGTTGTTTCCTTGTCCCACGAAAGTTCAGACGTATCAAATTGCGCCGGGGTTTCAGTGAAAGGAATACTTTCTGCCTTCCTGATCGGTTTTGGTATTTTGGGGTGAGCAACCGCTGTCGTTACGACGGTGACAACGCAGTCTTCAAGCGGCTTCTTCAGGCCTTGAAAAAGGCGTGGCCTCAAAGTGTGCCCAGACATAATCTTTTTCGAACCCCTGGGCCCGGTAGAACAACCGGGTCCTTTCCATATAGGGAACAAAGTAGGGAACAAATTCTTGATCTTTCATCTATCTATCGTACACACCCGCGTATTAACTGCGCAACCTAATCAGGCCCTCCTGGGTAGCAGAAGCAATTAATCTGCCGTCTTGTGTGTAAAAGCTGCCACGATTGAACCCCCTGGCACCGCCTGAATATGGGCTGTCCTGTGCATAAAGCAGCCAATCATCGGTCTTGAAAGGCCGGTGAAACCACATGGCATGGTCCAGGCTTGCCACCTGGAAGTTCTCGTTGGTCCAGCCAATGCCGTGTGGCCTATAGCAGGTGTCGAGCAACGTCATATCGGAAGCATAAGCCAGTAGGCATTGATTGAGGCGAATATCATCCGGCATTGTATCGGCGGCCTTGATCCAGACATTCTGGTACGGTGCCATAGGCTCTGGTTCAAAGTCATTGATCGGTTCCATGAATCGCATTTCAATGGGTCTCGGGCGTTCAAAATCACTTTTGAATTCTTCCGGGATTTTGCTGCTATAGGCTTCTCGGAGTTCGGCTTCAGTTGCGCACTCCTCGGGAGGTTTAACGTCCGCTGGCATATCGATCTGGTGGTGTAACCCTTCTTCCATCACCTGAAAGGAAACCGACATGCTGAAGATAGCCTGACCTTTTTGTACCGCAACGACTCGCCGGGTATTAAAACTTCCGCCGTCGCGAATTCGGTCAACGGAATAGAGGATGGGAATTGTGGTATCCCCAGGTCTCAGGAAATAGCCATGCAGGGAATGCGCGACTCTGCTCTCGTCTTCTACTGTCCGGGAGGCGGCGACCAGTGCTTGCCCGATTACCTGCCCACCATAGACACGCTGCCATCCTTCTGCGGGGCTCACGCCCCTGAACATATTGGCTTCTATCTGCTCGATATCGAGTAGCTCAAGCAGGTCCTTTAACTCTTCTTTCATTGACCGAAACCCAGGATTAGTACTTATAAGCCTCGGGCTTAAACGGCCCTTCTTGAGGTACATTGATGTACTCGGCCTGGCCCTTGGTAAGGCGGGTCATTACTCCCCCGAAGCCCTGAACCATATAGCTGGCCACTTCTTCATCCAGTGCCTTTGGCAGTACTTCGACGGTGACTGCCTGTCGCTGCTGAATGTCGTGATCTGCCCAGGCGCGCTCATACAGATACATTTGCGCCAAAACCTGATTGGCAAATGATCCGTCCATGATTCGGCTGGGATGACCGGTAGCGTTACCAAGGTTAACCAGTCGTCCTTCAGAAAGCAGGATGACGTAATCGCTGGGGTCGTCGCTTCGATAGATTTTGTCGACCTGTGGTTTAACTTCCTGCCACTTCCAGTTTTCGCGCATGAACTTGGTGTCAATCTCGGTATCAAAATGACCGATGTTACAAACAATAGCGTTCGAGGCGACTTTGGTGAGCATGTTGGCGTCGCAGACGTTAACGTTTCCGGTACAGGTGACGATGAGATCAGTTTTGCTGAGTAGATCAGCATCAATGTCTTCAAGCATGCCGGTGTTCAGTCCGCCTTTGTAAGGCGATACCAGCTCGTAACCGTCCATGCAGGCCTGCATGGCGCAGATCGGGTCAATCTCAACAACTCGAACAATCATGCCCTCCTGCCTGAGGCTCTGGGCAGAACCTTTGCCAACATCGCCATAGCCGATGACCAGGGCTCGTTTGCCTGCCATTAGCATGTCCGTTGCGCGCTTGATCGCATCGTTGAGGCTATGGCGACAGCCGTATTTGTTGTCGTTTTTTGATTTGGTCACCGAGTCGTTGACATTAATGGCAGGAACTTTGAGATCACCCTGTGCCATCATTTCAACCAGTCGGTGAACTCCGGTTGTTGTTTCTTCGGTAATACCGTGGATCTGTTCCAATAGTTTGGGGTACTTGTTGTGGACCATCTCTGTCAGGTCGCCACCATCGTCAAGGATCATGTTTACATTCCAGGGTTTGCCGTCCTTAAGAATAGTTTGCTCAATGCACCACAGGAATTCCTCTTCCGTTTCGCCTTTCCAGGCGAACACAGGAACGCCCGATGCGGCAATCGCTGCAGCGGCGTGATCCTGGGTAGAAAAAATATTACAGGATGACCATCGCACATCTGCGCCGAGCTCTACCAGGGTCTCGATAAGCACGGCGGTCTGTATAGTCATGTGGATACAGCCGAGAATATTTGCCCCTGCCAGTGGTTGCTCTTTCTTGTACTTCTTTCGCAGGGCCATCAATGCTGGCATCTCAGCTTCCGCAAGTTCAATCTCGGCACGCCCAAAATCCGCCAGTTCTATATCCGCTACCTTGTAGTCTGTCATCAAATATTCCTATAGTTACAATAAAGTGTCTTCTAAAAATCAAGTAAAGCTAATGATAAGTCCTGACCTGGACCTGGAAGCCGTTCTTCAGGCCCAGGTAGAGGCTCTGCCCTTGTTCGAATCCGGCTGCTGATGCCCAGCCATCCAGCTCATCTGCGTCGAAGCCGAGCCACAGGTCGCCGCAGGTGTCTGTGGTCCAATTTTGGTCATGCGCGCATAAGTCTGCGATGAGAAGGCATCCGCCCGCCTTGAGGTGTTGTTTCGCCTCGAAGAAAAAATTGATGGGTGATGCCAGATGATGCAGCACCATATTCAGCACAAGTAGTTCGCAGTCACCTTTGTGGTCGTGAAGTTCACCGACCAGGAAATTGACGTTGTCTTTTCCTGCCGTGGCGATTTTCTTTCGTGTTTTTTCGAGCATTTCCGCGGTATTGTCGATTGCGGTAATGTTGTGAAATCGACTTGCCAGGGTGAGTATCAAATCACTGTCGCCCGGGCCGATCTCGATTGCAGTGGCGGTGGATGCGATTGACTCGTTATCAAGTACATCGTCGATGCACTGTGAGTAGTGGTTGTACTCGGCAATAAGATCCTGGTTTTCCTGGAAGCGATGTGCATTTTTCTTAAAAAAAGACTTGGCTTGCTGATGTCGACAGTCGTAGACCTGCCTGATGCTGGACGCTTGATCGACCGGCAGTTCGGTTTCATCAATGGATTCAAACAGTGACTGCCTGAGTTGCCTCAAGGGGTCTTCGGCGTGAATCAGCGCCCGACGATAAAATATGGATGTCCCCTCGCGTCTGGTTTCAACCAGGTTTGCATTGGCCAGGATCTTAAGGTGATGGCTTAGGGCTGATTGGCCAACTTCCAGTACCTGGCACAGTTCCAGAACGCCGAAGGATTCCTTTGAGAGCACTCTCAGGATTTGAAGCCGCTGCGAATCTGCCGTTGCCTTGCAATAGTGGCTGAGCTGTTCGATGGAGGAGTTGGCCGGCATGGTTTGCGCTATCAAAAAGAGGTATATCAAAAAACGTCGATATAGTAGGGCAGGCCCTTCCGGGTTTCAAGCCTATATCAATTATTTTCAATATAAGCAGGCGCAGCCATCGATTACCGATTTTGATCAACGATTGTTTATACTCTTCCTATGACTGCAATCAACCAGCTACAGATGAGCTACAGCCCTGAAGAGGACAGGGTATTGTTGCGCCTGAACACGACTTCCGCTGAGGAGTTTCGATTCTGGTTGACCAGGCGGTACTGTCAGTTGATGGTTCAGGCCTTAGGTGCGCATCGAGCAGCTGACCCGGATGTTTCAAATCAAGTATCGCCGGTGGTGCGCAAAGCAGTTGAGACGTTTAAACGGGAGGCAGCCGACTCCGGAGGAAATTTTAAAGATGACTTTAAGCCCAGTGATACATTCCCTCTGGGAGAAACCTCGGTGCTGGCACATAAATTATCCTACAGGGTGTCAGAAAATAAGTTAGCACTTACTATCACTACCGGCTCGGGGCAGGGGGTGACGATAGCCCTTGATACACCGTTGAACTTTAATGTTACAAAATTGCTCAAATCAGCGGCACAGGCGGGTAATTGGGTGCTGGATTGGGGTGGCGAAAAACGGGGTGGTGAGCAGGTTTCAGAGAATGAGCGTCGGATTATTAACTAAATTATCCGAATTATTCGTCTGGAACCTCATTGGTTCTCAATGAGGTTCCAGATTCTTTCCATACTTGATTGATATCATTATTCAACACGTCTTATGCTAGAACACAGAGCACGTGTGAAGCCCTAACACTGACCCTCCCCTCAAACAGTGTTAGGGCTTTTTTTTTGGATGCTTTTTGAAAGCTTTTTCTTCAAGGGCCTGCAGAGTGCTTAGCTGGCAGCGATTGAACTCTGGTGTGGATTCGAATCACGATAGATTGGAAGCACCACTTTGATGCTAACCCCTTTGCCGTCGAACAGGTTAGTCGCGTTTACCGACCCACCATGACGTTCTGCGATGATTCTAACAACATAAAGCCCCATGCCGAAATGAAGCCTGTTGTCAGGGTTTGATTCCCTGATCGAGACCATGGAGTCAAAGACGCTGTCCAGCATGTCTTCAGAAATAGTGGGACCCTGATTGGTGACAAAGAGCGTCAGGTTCTGGGCATCAGCGTTGATGCCAACTGTAATCGCTGAGCCTGGGTCAGAAAAGTCAATCGCGTTATCAATCAGCTTGTCCAGGAGTTGCTCTACGCGATAGTCCGACACTTTTGTGGCGATCCCCTTGTCGATTCCTTGATATTTGAACTCTCGATCAGGGCGCGTGGTTCTGCAATTCGCAAGATAGTTCTGTAGCAGGTCGTAGAGGTTAATTACTTCAGTTTCTTCCGCGGCAAGCGCATCTTCCAGACTTGCCGCATCAGCCAGATTTTGAACGATCATTCCAATTCGCGTCACGCCTCGCTTTGCCGCATCGAGATATTTTTGACGAGCCTCTTCCGATTCCTCTACCTCAAGATTCTGCAAAGATGTAGAGAGTGTATTTAGCGGATTATTAATTTCGTGGCGAAGTGTGCGGGGCATGTTCTCGAGAAACTGGTTATGCCGGTGTAACCTGGCGAGCATCCCTGAAATACTGCGCGCAAGATCACCAATTTCATCTCCAGATTTGGTTTCCGCTGTCAGCTGATTGGTCTTCAACCGGCCATAAATATCAATCGCGTTGGTTGCCTCGCTTTCAAGTTTTCGGATCCGACTGGCGAGCCTGAGCGAAAAAACCAGAATCAGCGCAACGAAAATCAGTAGCGAGATAACGGAGAAATTGACGCTGCGCTGCAGCGCATCTCGACGAAGCTTAAGGATTCGTTCCGTATTTTGTTTCAGGAGTACGGTGCCAATGATCTCGTTCTGGGCAATGATGGGATGTGCGGCAACGATGACTTCGCCATCTTCATCGGAGTACCTTCTCTGGTAAGTGGGCCTGCCTGCGAGAGAGTCCTTGATGACTTCGTCATCAACCATGGGAGAGGCCCGGAGGTTGGTTTCAATAATGTTGTAGAGCGGGTCCATCAACAAGGCAACCATAGAGAGCCAGGCATCTGTCCAGTCTTCAGCAACTTCGATCTCCTGGGTCGGGTTGGTCTGGTAACTTCCAACCTCTGCGCGAACTCTTCGTTGTGCGTCAATGACCTGAATACTTGCGCCGGAATAGCCCAGGCCTTCGATAATACGTAGCACCTCGGGAGACTTCAGGAGCACAAGCCCGTAGGCTTCTCTGCCAGCTGAAGGAAGCGTTCCCGTGATCGATTCGATGGCACGTGTTTCCGAGTTATCGACGTCTACCACCGCAAGACCTAATTGTCGGGCGGACCCGAGTAGGTCGAGCGGAATACGAAACTCAATCGCATAGCCACCGTTTACTTTGCCCATGAATCCCGGTATCCGGTTCTCTGGTTCACCCTGAATAGCGTATCGCCAGTCGTTGTCGATCACGTAGGCCGTAGTGACGCCAGGCTCTGTCATGGTTAGAACAATCTTTTTTATCGTCTCGTCCTGCCCGGTGAAGGTGATCCTTAGGTGATCGGAAAGGTCAAGCCTTAGAATATTTCTGTCACGAAAAACCAGCGCATCGTCCTTTACAGTGACCAGCGCATAGATCTGGTCGTTGTGTTCGCCGAGCGCCAAATGGAACTGGTTCAATGAAGGGCCTGATTCATTGACGCTATCGAGGTTGCCGAACCCTATGTTGTACTCGAGGACTTCTTCCCAATCGTTATCACGTCCATCAATCCGTATCGGGCTTTGCAGGGGATGAGCATAAAGTTGCTCATAACCTTCCGGCGACAGGGGAAGTTCATAAAAAAGGTCGGATCTGCCGTTCAACAGAGTAGAAATTCCTTCCGCGGTCAGTAGCTGTGCATTGGCCTGGCTATCGACAAGGAAATCTTCCATCTCGGAAAGGTACAGATAGCTGAACCATGGAATAACGACCAGGGCAAAGCTCATGAGTATCAGGAGTTTGGTCCCGAGCCTGGGCCCTCTTATTGGGGAAATTGCCAAGACTACTGACCTGTCCTATTTGGCTGACCAACGATACCCATAGCCATATTCGCTCTTAATGCAATCAAATTCCGAGTCGATACCCTCGAACTTTTTACGAATGTTTCTCATGTGGGTGTTGATGGTGTTGTTAGTCACTAACGATTGCATGGTGGCGTTCATTAGGGTGTCATAAGAGACGGCGTGACCGGGTACGCGGACGAGTTTTGCTAGCATCCGAAACTCCGTGCCGGATAGATTGATGGGCTGTCCCTTCCAACTGACCAATAACGCCTCCTGGTCTATCGACATGTCTCCCACCAACTTTGCCGTGTTGGCATTGCCGTTCGATTCGATGCGGGCGGTATTGATTCGAAGCAAAGAGCTTATACGCTCTGCCAGGTAGTTAAGAGAGATGGGCTTTGGTAAATAATCCCACGCACCCAGACGAAGTCCGGAAATCTTGTCGATCTCGGTTATTCGTTCTGTCAGAAAAATCACGGGAAGTGAAGGTGATCGCACCAATAGATCACGACAAATCTCGAACCCTGCATCTACCTCATCACCGAGTATGATGTCCAGAATCGCAAGGTCGGGTAACTCCCGGTCGAACCCGGCGAGCGCTTCCTGGCGGCTGGCTATAGGCCACCACGTTATAGCCCTTTTTTGTGATGGCATCGATGTAATTGGCTCTTTGATCCGGGTCATCTTCAACAATGGCAATACTTTTAGCCATAACTACTCCTTGTTTGTGGTGTTGCGGTAACTATCAGACAGCAGAATATTCGAATAATCCAACTCAACTTGCTGGTTTTCGCAAAAAAATTGACGAATTCACCGGTTCTCCACATTAGTTCCGTGGAACTTTCACTTTCCTTCAAGCCCTGATTGCTGATTGTGAGGTCAAATACAACTTGTTACATCGTAATCCCTCCGCGTTCTGGGGGGTAGAACACTGGGTAGAAGAGAGAAATCATGAAAGTATTTGTACCTATGTCTGACGCAGTCCTGGGGGACAATGGTGAAGTGTGTCAGAGTTTAATTCCGTTCGACCTGTCATTTCTGGGAAGTACGCAGGAACCCGGTGAGGGCAAGAAACCCAGCAACTGGGTGTCGGATTATGATCGAGAGCAAGCCCGGCAACGCCTGTTCGCCACTCAAGGATAGATTTACCGACCGCGGGTCCTGGTTGTTCTAGCCAAATCATGCCCTATTGAATCTGTGCCCTATCGAATCTATGCCCGGTATGCATGGCTGTGCTGATTGATATTCAGGGAAATTCCGCGCAGGTTCTAAAGTTCGCCCAGGCTCGGGATTGATGTCGCAGCCCCGGCACGCGTAACACACACCGCGGCGGCGCTCGTTGCCAGTGCCAGGCATTCCTCTACTGAATTCCCTGCGCTGTAGCCTGCGAGAAAGAACCCTACGTAGGTATCTCCTGCAGCGGTGGTGTCTATCGCGTCCACTTTCATCGCCGGTTGAAACACAGAATCACCCTTGCCGGCATAGATGGACCCGGCAGCGCCTAGAGTTAGCAGGATATTGGTGGAGGCGAAACGAGATGACAGTATCGCAATGATGTCATCTGGCGCCGTTTTTTTAGTCAGTTCAAAGCCTTCAATTTCATTAATAACAAGTAGCTCGATTGCCTCCAGCGGCAAGGCATTGACGTCCCCGCTCATGGGGGCCGCATTAAACACAACGCGCATTTTTTTTTCACGGGCTCTGTCGATGAGATAGTCAAGGGCGCTAATCTCGTTCTGGAGTAATAGAAATTCGCCGGACTGCACGTCTTCAAGAGCTTCATCGATATCTGATTTTGTGATGGTTCGGTTAGCGCCGCCAAACAATACAATCGAGTTTTCACCTTCAGGTGTCACCTGAATATTGGCATGGCCGGTAGGGCCTGCATCAACTTTCATCATGCTGACATCAATATTTTTCGATGCCATGAGTTCTAGTAGCCAGCGACCATCTTCCCCGACTTTCCCGGCGTGCCTGACCTTCGCTCCAGCTGCCGCCATTGCAATAGACTGATTCAGGCCTTTACCTCCAGGGTGAACCTGGTAGTCGGTACAGGGGAGCGTTTCCCCGGGTGCTGCAAAATGTGGCACGGAATAGACATGGTCTATACAGCATGAGCCAAAGTTTAGTACCGGCATCGATATAACCTCTGTAAAGATTGAACATAGCCCTTGTATGGGTGGCCATTATACAGATCATGGTGTGCCACGGCGGGGCGACGGGCCTGGTTGGTAGGGCTCTATCTTCGGCAGGCAGGGGCGGGACAGTTCGACGCATCGATTCGATTCTCGGGAATCAACGACGCCCTCTCTTATCTGGTTCAGAAACTTGATAAGATACCGGCGAGTCGGGGTGTAGCTCAGCCTGGTAGAGCACTGTCTTCGGGAGGCAGGGGTCGTGAGTTCAATTCTCGCCATCCCGACCAATTATAGGGACTTTAGGGGTTTTCAATCTCCCTTCTATACTGGTCGAGCATTATTTACTGCATATTTACTGCGACAGTAACGCTAAATACTGGCTCAAAATACTTTCTAGTTACTTTTTCTAAAGCTCTCAGATAAGACACCCCCGGGGGAGGGGATAACTCGCATTCTAAATTAGGTAGTTCCCATCCAGATACATCAGAAGCTAAATTTGAATAAGGTGAGCAGAGTGCCACGTGTCACAACATCGTTATGATTTCTCTGATTTAAATGAGACCTAGCGACCGTATTTTCAGGTCGTTAAGCAAATTGGCCTTCATGTAAATAGAAGGCCAAATTAGCTCCAGACAGACCTATCGGACAATGTACACGTCGTGAGTTAATTCACGTGTAAAAGCATTGAAGATGACCTCATCAAGATTCTGCGTTCCATCTTGCATGTTAATTAAGAAATGGATTGTGAAAACCGTGCCGTCACGTGAATAAATACCTTCGCCAGTACCAGACGCAAACGAACCGTCTTCCATTGCACCTCGGCCTGATATTTTCGCCCGGCCATTTGTTCCACCTGCGATTGCGGTTAGAGTGTAAGTGGTATAAGTCCGACCGTAGGTGCCCATTTGCCCCTCTGCCATAATTGTCCCCCCGGTTTCAGTCAAGTGAACAGAGGTAACCTCCATTTCCGCACTGCCATGACGCTTTTCAAAGGCGATTTTATTGCCGTGACCGTCAGCAAATACTGATCCTGATAACCACAAGGCAAAAGCTGTTACGAGTAACTTTTTCATAGGTTGTTCCTTTTCAATTTGATTTTGGTCCCAGCATACGCACTTAGGCTGAAGGGTCGGCTGGAAAGCGGACTTTAACACTGGAGCGGCTGCTTGGAACAACTTAAGCACATCCCTCGTTATATGAAATGAGGGAGGGCGGAACTGGTCTTCTTAGTAACAGTATTTACCACCCAGATACATTAGAAGCTGAGTTAAAAAAACTTGGCTACTGGTGCAAAAATAGCAGCGTAGATTATCGACCCAAAGTGACACTTAAGGACTAGCCTATTCTAGGGCCCACGCGTTCATACGCTTCCTTGAGCAGGAATCGTTGCGTCAGCATCACACGGGAGGAATCACTGTAGTTTGGCCATGGCGTGTGTAGTACCCACAAATCCATCAGGTAAACATCTCCTGGTTCGCCGGTGAGTTCGACAATAGCGAGTTCTACTCCATCGAGCTTTGATCTTTTCCCGACTAGGTCTGCCCGCTCTTCTGGCGCATGGTCGAGAACGTCGGCAAAGAAAGAGTGGTAGCGCAATTGGCTCCGAATGATCTCCCGCGGAACGTTCTCCCGTGTCTCGATACGATGGGAGCCCGTTACTGCGACCGGACCACCGCCACCTGGTCTAACGGATTCAAGGAACGCGAACAATTGAACTCCAGCAAGTTTCATCCCTGGCAAGCGTTTAACATCTATGTGCCAATCAAGCTTGTTCTCATGCCCATAATTCTGAGGGAGCGTGAATAGAAGGTTCGGACGAGTAGTTCTCTGCTGAAGCTGTCTACCACTGACCAGATCGCAAATCGCCCCGTCGAGAATTGGCGTCATCAAGCTACCGAATGCTTTGGACTTGGCAAGCTGCTTTCTAAGTTGTCTTGCGGCTTTTAGATCGTCCAACACCCACCGGCCATCGTTAAAAGACTTGCTCTTTTTACAGATTGCGAAAAGGCGGTCTGCGCTCGAACTGACGTACTCGACAGGCAATAGACCCTGCTAGCGGATGAGCCCTTCTTTGCGGAATGTATTTTGTTGGTCTTGCGTCAACATGATGCGGCGATATTAGCTTTCCTTTCAGAATATGCCTGCTTGAGGATAGCAATTATAACAGGGCTTTTCGATCGAAAGTCTGAGTATCGAATCAGAACGATTGCCTGGTTGTTTTATGAAAGAGTGGAGCGGAATGACGATACCTAAAAGTGCTTCGGTGCAGACCAAACGCTTCGCAAAGAATCGTGATGCTGTAGCTCTCCTGAAGCGCGTCAACAACCTTTAGTTGTTCAGCGAGTCCGACATCAAGAGAGCCGTAGCCTTTTTTAAAATTTCGTTATGCTCCTCAACACGACGCAGTTTCTTTTCCAGTTCTTTAATACGCCGATGTTCAGGCGTCATTGCTGATTGCGTTGGCGTCACACCTTGACGCTCGTTGCGTAATTGGCGCACCCATTTATCCATCGTTGAATGTCCAACACCAACCGCCAGGGCTGCCTCTCGAATACTGTATTGCTGGTCAACGACCAATTGAGCAGGCTCAAGCTTGAACTCAGGACTGAATGTGCAACGTGATTTGCTTTTCATATTGCGACTCACTTAATCGATGAGATGATATTATCACCTCTTATTAAGCGGCCAAATTCACTATGCCACTACAGATGAAACGCTGTCTTGGTATGCTAGGACACGGGAAATGTATTCGAGGAGGTACTAATATCGCCATTAAAAAAAATCCCCCGATTCTAATCACAATAATTTCTCTGGCTTCCATGTTGTCAATCGCGGAACCGGTGGACCCTTACTCCCCAATGGTTGGCAAAAATTTCCCTCGCGATGTGTTTTTTGGTGATACACACCTCCATACGAATTTATCTCCTGACGCAGCGGCCGGTGGGAACCGTCTATTTGGCCATGATGAAGCCTATAAGCTAGCGATGGGAAAAGAAGTTACTGCTCACAATGGTCGGAGCGTTCGCCTGAACCGACCTTTGGATTTTCTAGTAGCGGCAGACCACGCAGAGTACATGGGACTCTTCCCTGCACTAGATGCAAAAAATTCACAGCTATTAGCAACTGATATAGGTCAACGCTGGTACCAAATGTTACAGGACGGGCCTGAAGCGGCTGCCAGCATCTTGATTGAGTTCGGCCGTGCACTGGCCAGCGGTGAAGATTTAATAAAAAGCGACAGTTTTCAGAGGTCTGTTTGGCAGACGGTCATCGATAAGGCAGAAGCGTACAACCAACCCGGCGTGTTTACCGCTTTCATCGGTTATGAGTGGAGTTCGAGCCGTGGCGGCGGAAATATGCATCGAATCGTGCTCTTCAAAGATGACGCTGACAAGACCAGTCAAATTACGCCCTTTAGCTCTTTCAACAACAACAGACCTCATGCTCTTTGGAAATTCCTCGCCAACTATGAAAAGACAACTGGCGGGGAAGTATTCGCAATCCCTCATAACAGTAACGTGAGTGCTGGTCTCATGTTTGCGCCAGTAGATTCAGACGGCAAAACAATGACCGTCGAGTATGTAAAGCAACGCGTGAAGTGGGAGCCTCTGCTCGAAGTCACGCAATTTAAAGGAGATAGTGAAACACACCCTGTGGTATCACCTGATGACGAGTTTGCCGATTATGAATCCTGGGACAAATTCGCGAGCTTCAGTAATAAGAAACAACAAGAAGCGTGGATGTTTGAACGGGAGTATGCCCGTGCTGCACTGAAGAACGGCCTCGCGATGTCGGCTGATATCGGTGGCAACCCATTTAAGTTTGGCTTGATCGGTAGCACTGATTCCCACACAGGGATCCCTTCTCCCGACGAAAACAATTTTTGGGGGAAATTTAGTTGGCATGAAACCAGTCCAACCCGAGTAATGGAACGATTCGTCAATATCCCGGACATTCCACAATTTGAATGGGAGATGGCCGCTTCCGGGCTAGCTGCGGTTTGGGCACAAGAAAATACTCGGGCTTCACTATTTGACGCAATGCGGCGTAAGGAAACTTACGCAACAACAGGGCCCAGAATGCGTGTGCGAGTATTTGGTGGATGGGACTTTACTGATGCAGACCTGAATGCACCGGACTGGGTAGAACGAGGCTACAGGAGAGGTGTGCCAATGGGCGCTGATCTGCCAGCGCCGTCCAACAATCAGCAAGTTCCCGTATTCATGATCAATACCTGGAAGGACCCGGATGGCGCCAATTTAGATAGAGTGCAGATCATAAAAGGCTGGGTAGACAAGCAAGGCGAAACCCATGAGAAGGTCTTCGATATCGCACTTTCAGATGACAGAGTAGTTTCACCGGTCACTGGCAAAGCGCGCCCAGTCGGAACTACGGTCGACCTGTCAAAGCCTACCTACAGTAACGATATTGGCGAAGTACAGTTCGTCACCCGCTGGACTGATCCGACTTTTGAAATCGATGTGCCTTCATTTTACTACGTGCGCGTCCTGGAGATACCGACACCCCGCTGGACCGCTTATGATGCGGCTTACTTTGATCTGGAGCTGCCTGCTTACGTACCCATGGTGACTCAGGAGCGTGCTTATACATCTCCGATTTGGTTCACCCCGGAACAATAAGAAGGAAATTACCGAGCAGGGCAACATGTAGAACAGAAAATTGAGTCTACGTCCATTACTCGGATTCAAATCTCGCGGTTATCGGGTGCTTGGCTAGCGAGCACACCCTTGTAGGATTGTCTCTTCTTTGGATACGACTCACCCTAAGTCGACTTCTGCGACACAGAGGTTGTAGCTGCCCAGAGTTTGGAAGGTAACTACAGCCTAAAATATGTATTATGCAGAACACCCCTCGTTGTAGCTGCCCAGAGTTTGAAGGTAACTGATGTCAGAAGACGACTAGCGACTATAGGAAGCAATAGAAGATTATTGCTACTAGCGTAAATTTGAAAACATAGTTTTCCCCTTTGATGTGATCTGAAATATTCATTCGTCCTCTTTAAGGCAATAATTGATCTCGGCAAGAATACATCATTGGCTTACCTGCTTTGGCTATAACGAGTCGGCCTGTGTCATTAAGATTGAACGCTTTATTGGATGTTAATCACCAGAAGTGTAGCGACCCAGTATTCTTGGTCTCTGAATTAGAGGATTTCGAGTAGACCTGCATCTCCTTGCTTCGTGGTAATTGACCATTGTGTTGATGCGGTCCAGTCGGGCAACGGCCGCATGGCCATAATGGTGGCTCGCCACCTGGCAAGGCAGAGAACATACTTAAACCCATGCCCGGAAATAGTTGATTGCTATAACCATCAGTCCTAGTATTCTTCAGTTCAAATGCAACAGGCTTCCACATGACTACTGACTCGATCCAAGTAGCACTGGTTACCGGCAAAAATGCGGTAACCCTTGAAGAGTTCCCAGCTCCACAACCCGGCAAAGGTAAAGCGGTCGTTGATATTGCCTACTGCGGCATTTGCGGTACCGATCTTCACGCTTTTTTGTCAGGTGAACCCTATAATCCATCCATCTGCGGCCATGAATGGGTGGGGTCAGTTGCCGCCATGAGTAGTAGCGACAACAGCCATAACATTAGAGAAGGCGATCGAGTTGCCATTGGCGTTGCTACCGCTTGCGGCAATTGCCCTAGCTGCCAACGCGGCGATGCGAGCCACTGCGAGACTGTTTTTGCTGGCGCCACGGGTATGCACCCAAACAGCGCTCCACATGGTGGGTTTGCACCGTCTATATCCTTTGCCTTAGATCGTCTTTACACCGTTGCTCCCAGCCTGAGTGATACCCAGGCCGCTATACTGGAACCGGTGACAGTCGCCGTGCACGCGGTACGTCGAACCGGCATTCGCTTGGGTGAGTCGGTGGTGGTGATCGGTGGCGGTCCTATTGGCCTGTTGACCCTGCAAGCGGCTAAAGCCGCTGGTGCTGGACACTTGACGCTAATCGAGCCGGAGCCTTTACGCCGCCAGCTAGGCGAGTCACTGGGCGCCAATTTATTAATCGACCCACGCACCGAAAACAGCGCTGAAGTCATAAACGCGGCGCTAGGTCAGGCGGGTGCGGATGTGGTGTTTGAATGTGCGGGTATCGCTGCCACTATCCAGACCTCGGTGGATTTGGTCCGTCGAGGTGGCAAGGTGTCATTGGTTGGCGTACCGAACGGGGCGTCTGAAATCTACGGTGCGGTATGGCTGATCAAAGAGGTCAATCTCACCAGCTCCATTGCTTATCTCAATGAAGACTTCGAAATTGCGCAGGGCCTGGTCGTAGACGGGCGCATTCAGACCGAAACGTTACATACCAAAACCGTCGGTTTGCGGGGCATGCAAGAGGCTTTTGTTGAACTCGCAAACAAACCAGCACAGGTTAAAATTTTGGTTGATCCGCGCATCGACTAGGATGTGTGACTCGGCATCTGTGAATACCGAAACGTAACGCTCATCGTCACCCCTGCCTGGCGATAGGTAGTCGTGAGCTCAATCTGGCGCAACCGTCGAGCGTTCTTCTTTTACAAGAAATAGCATCACTGCACCAATCACCATCAGTAATATCAAGGATGCAAAGCCTGCTCGCTGTGATTGGAAAAATGCGGTCGTTGTACCCACTAGCAATGGCGCAAGGAACGCGGTGACTGTGCCACTTAAACTATAAAGCGCAAAGAACTGGGTCGCCATTTCCGGTGGCGATATTTTTGCCATGAGCGTTCGAGAAGCTGATAAACCCGTCACAAAAAATAACGCGAAAACCTGAAACATCAACAAGTAAATAATTTCGGCGATCGTATTAAAATAAGGTGAGGACCAAACCGGCTCAGTGCTTACCGGTATAACAAAGAAAATGCTATCTGGTTGCATCGAGACTAGACCAATCAAAATCAACGTCGTCATACCAATGGCAATCTTTAATGTCTTAATCGATCCCAGCTTGTCGTCTACAAGCCCCCCCAAATAAGCGCCTACCATTGCAGAGGTACTGGTGAATATACCCAGTAACAATAACCCAATGGTATCCCAGCCAAATGTGCCGGACGCGTAAACTCCATTGAATACAAGCACACCCGCCATGCCGTCATTAAAAAACATCCGTGCCAGCAGATAGGTCGCAATATTGGAATAGTGTTTTAGCTGTTTGACGGTGTTAACAACGTCCTTAAGTCCCTGTCGGACACTGGCGAGTAGAGGATTGTCCGAAGCAATGCCATCGGGGGTAAACAGAAACAGCGGTATGCTCGCCAACAGTAACCATAAGCCTCCTAGCGGGCCAACAATACGATCGTGTTCATGCAATTGCTTGTCGATACCAAATAGAGGAGCCTCGGGTAAAAAAACTCCAATCCAATGTGCCGGGGAGCGCGAAGGCGATCAGCACGAAGACGAGTAATCCTATGGCACACATGTTACCGAGGGAGAATGCTAAACCCGATACAATTCCGGCCTTATCGATCGGTGTAACAGCTGGCAACATTGCGTTGTGAAAAACTTCTGCATAACCAAAGGCGATCAATAGGATCAGCAATAATCCAAAGCCCAGTTCCATTCCAACACCTGTGCTCGAACCTGCCGGGAGTATCCACCACAACGAAATAGCGATGAGTACCATCAAGATATGGCTGCCAAATATCCAGGGTTTACGTTTACCAATTTTGTCTGCGATCGCACCCAGGAAAGGAATCGTCAGCGCCATGAAGGCACCGGCACCCGCGTTCAAGTATCCAATGAGGGTTTGTCCGCGAATGGGATCTCCCACAACCACATTGCTGAAGTACGGAAAGAATATGTAAATGATGACCATGATATATAGCGGGTCGCGAGCAGCCTGACCGAAAGTCCAGCTGTAGTAACCGAGAGGGGATGCTGCAGGAGTCCCTGCCAATGAAAGTGGTTCGCTAGTTCGATTCAAACAACAGGCTCTCTCACAGTAACTATCGCAGCAAATCACACAGTAAGACGGCTACAACAGCACTGATTAATGGTATCAATAAACTATAGAGTAAACAGATCTATCTTGCCGTGTACCCACCATCTACCGGCAGTGTGATGCCGTTAATAAAACTGGCGTCGCTGCTCGCCAGGAAGGTCGCGACTGACGCGATTTCTTCGGGTTGACCTAACCTGCCCATTGGATGGAGATCAACGAGAAAATCTTCTCCTGCCTGTTCGGCCCGAAACTCAGCCGTCATGGGGGTCACAATAAACCCAGGGGCAATTGCATTGACCCGCACACCTTGATTTCCGTAGTTAATCGCAAACTGTTTGGTTAACCCTACGACGCCATGCTTCGCCGCAACGTAGGCACCTATTCCCGCTTCGGCATCCGCATCAGCTTCTGTCTCGGCATCCTCATCCACAGGCGGTGTCATTAGCCCTATCATCCCCCGCAATGGACGCAGTGTTAATTATCACGCCCGCCGCCTCGTTCGGCAAGAAGCGGCGCGCCAATTGATAGGCCATGGAATACACCTGTCAAATTCACGGCAATAGTTTGGTCCCAGCTGAATCCATTACCGACTCCAGCATTGTTAAAGAGCACATTAATATCGCCCAGATTCGAAATAGTTCTCTTGATAGCCTCTTGCCATTTCCTGAGCACTTGTCACGTCCAGCCCCATGCCGGTCTGCACGACCACCGGCTTCGCTAATTAAGGCAACAGTGCCTTCAGCTGCTTGAGAGTCAATATCACTGCACATCACAGCAGCACCGGCCTGCGCCATATGAATTGCACTTGCTCTACCAATACCACTTCCAGCACCAGTTATAAGCGCTACTTTTCCTTCGAGTTTAGACACGTGCTATCTCCGATATTTTTGTTATGACCAGTACACTTATCTATACCATACTCGACGCTTCCAGTAATTATCTTTAGTGGAGTCAGACAGCGTAGAAAAGGATATCTGGAGGGATATTGGTGGCGGTTGTATGTGTTCACACCATCGGTCGATACCATCAATGCTAACAGGTTTGTTTGTCAGTACCCTTTCCCCTATAACCCGATTTTAGGTAGTATCGTTATATTGCTTTTGAACCTTGCACGCATGACCGAGAAGCAAACTGTTTTGCTGCACCTCTGGCGTCGGCTGAATCACTCTACAGTAAAGCCGCATGCGAACGACGCCCGAGTTCACTACATGTTGTACTGCCAAGGATGCCATCTTAGTGACGGGGTGGGGAGTCTCAAGGCTGAAGTCCCTAAGATGAAAGACTATGTTGGAAACTTCCTTAAGGTTCCGGAAGGTCGTGAGTATCTTGTTCGTGTTCCGGGTTCAGCCAACGCCCCCATTGGGGATGAAAAATTAGCTAACCTTTTGAACTGGATTCTTCTTGCGATTGCAGGAGAGTCGACGCCAAAGGGATTTACGCGCCTATACCGGCAAGGAAGTAGGGGTGTTGCGAGCAAAAAGTCTGACGAATGTGGTTACCCTTCGATCGAACCTCATCGAAAAAACTCAACAAAACATCAACTGACTTTGATACCCGATGCGATAAGGGAGGGCAAATGACAAGCTGGGCATTTCTTTCGGCCATAGAGTTAGCCGCGAAAATCAGGGATGGGGCGACCAGCTCGATTGCTTTAACCGACTATTTTATTGAAAGAATCGAGCGCTTGGATAACGACATTAACGCCGTCGGTGGTAAGGACTTTCGAGGATGCTCGGAGAGCGGCGCTTGCCGCGGATCAGGCGGCTGCAGACGGCAAGTGGTTGGGCCCGCTACACGGGGTGCCGATGACGATAAAGGAATCCTATGTGCTGGCTGGAACACCAACCACCTGGGGTATAGAGCGCTTTCGTCACAACGTCGCAACGAAAGATGGCCTGATTGTTGAGCGGTTCAAGCAAGCAGGCGCACATTTTCTTGGCAAGACCAACGTGCCGGTCGATCTGGCTGATTTTCAGAGTTACAACCCGATCTATGGAGTAACCGGTAACCCCTGGGATATTACGAGAACCCCTGGCGGCTCTTCAGGTGGTAGCGCGGCGGCCTTAGCGGCGGGCTTATCGGCCCTCGAGGCGGGATCTGATATTGGCGGCTCGATTCGAAACCCAGCACATTTTTGCGGGGTTTATGGCCATAAACCAACCTATGGCGTGGTGCCGATGCAAGGTCATGAATTGTTGGCAGGGCTACCAGAAGGGGATCTTGCCGTGTGCGGGCCTCTGGCTCGAAGCGCTGCGGACTTAAAGCTCGCACTCTCTATTATGGCGGGTCCTGGCACACGTCAAGCAAAGGGTTGGCAGCTATCGCTGAAGCCAGCCGTCAAACAACAATTGTCTGATTATAAAGTTGTTGTTTGGGCAACGGATGACACAGCGCCGGTGGCCGAAGACGTATCAGCGCGGGCCTTAGGAGTTGGTGCCCAACTGGAGGCAGCTGGCGCCACGGTTTCTTATACAGCTCGACCTGAATTTGATGTGGTGGCCGCCCATGAAAATTATCAGACTTTGCTGAATTCGGCGATGACCTCAGGGATGGACTCTGAGGAAGTTGCTCGCATG
>CALKBV010000002.1 GCA_937775265.1 uncultured Pseudomonadales bacterium | reverse complement strand
TATTTTTGAAGGTGAAGTGACCATAGGCGACGATGTCGCCATTGGCCCCAATTGTGTGATCACGGACAGTCAAATTGGTACTGGTTCGGTCATAAAAGCGAATTCTGTGCTTGAGCGGGCGATAGTAGGAGAACGTTGTTCAGTGGGGCCTTTTGCTCGACTCCGCCCTGGGGCTGAACTGGAAGATGAGGTGGCTGTTGGCAATTTCGTCGAAATAAAGAAAAGTAAATTAGGCAAAGGCAGCAAGGCCAGTCATCTTACCTACCTTGGGGATTCCAGCATCGGTGCCGGGGCTAACATTGGTGCCGGAACAATCACCTGCAACTACGATGGCGTGAATAAATACGAAACCCATATTGGTGATGGGGCGTTTATTGGGTCTAATTCATCGCTGGTTGCCCCGGTGAGTATTGGTGCAGGCGCAACCGTTGGTGCTGGTTCAACCATCACCAAGGATGTTGAAGCGAACGCGCTGGCCCTTGGTCGTGGCAAGCAGAAATCCATTGCCAACTGGCAACGACCAACGAAGAAGGGTTAGGAAATACGATGTGTGGAATAGTTGGCGTTGTTGCGCAACGTGAAGTTAGTGAGATTCTTCTTGAGGGCTTAAGACGGCTTGAATACCGGGGTTACGATTCAGCCGGTATCGCCATGTTGAACCACGACGGCAAACTCCAGCGCACAAGAAGGCAGGGAAAGGTCTCGGAATTAAGTGACGCCTGCCGTGAAACACCCCCTGTTGGTAGGTCTGGTATCGCTCACACAAGATGGGCTACTCACGGCGAACCTAGTGAGCTAAATGCCCACCCACATGTATCCGGGGGGATTGCGGTCGTTCACAACGGGATCATTGAAAACCATGAATCGCTGAGAGAGAACCTGACCAAAGAAGGTTATGTGTTTGAGTCTGCGACTGATACTGAAGTGATCGCACACCTGTTGCATCACGAACTGAAGACCGCGTCCAGTCTGCGAGATGCGATGGGCCGGTTGCTTGATCAACTGGAAGGTGCCTACGCTCGTTGCGGTCATTGATGAGAATCATCCCGGTAGAGTGATGGCGGCCCGGCTGGGTAGCCCGCTGGTCGTCGGCCTGGGCATGGGTGAAAACTATATCGCTTCTGATCCCCAGGCCCTGCGACCGGTTACGGACAGGTTCATTTTTCTGGAAGAAGGAGAGCTCGTCGAAATCACGGCGGCTGAAGTCTCCATCTTTGGGCATAACAAGGATGTTGTTGAAAGTCGCGCAGTTACGCTGGACGAGCGCCACGATGGGGCGGATAAGGGTAACTACCGTCACTACATGCAGAAGGAAATCTTCGAACAACCTGCTGCGATTGAGCGGACCCTTGCTGGGCGCGTGAGTGATAAGCATGTATTGACGCATGCATTCGGTATTGCAGCAGAATCAGTCTTTCGGGAAGTTGGAGCTGTCCAGATTGTTGCCTGCGGCAGCAGTTACTACACCGGACTGGTAGCGAAGTACTGGTTCGAAGAGTATGCCGGTATTCCATGCCAGGTCGAGATAGCGAGTGAACTTCGTTATCGAAAAACAGTGGTTCTTCCAAAGACGTTGCTGGTGATGATATCTCAGTCGGGTGAAACCGCCGATACGCTGGCGGCACTGCGGGATGCCAAAGACAAGAATTACATTGCCAGCCTTTGTCTGTGTAATGTCCCTAACAGCTCCCTGGTCAGAGAGAGCGATCTGTCCCTAATGCTGGAAGCTGGCATAGAGATCTGCGTGGCGTCAACGAAAGCCTTCACCAACCAGCTGGTTGATTTGTTGCTGCTTGTAGGGGCAATAGGCCAGTACAATGAGCTTGATGATGCTGGCCACCGTGAACTGGTGGAAGCGTTAAAGACCCTGCCGGATGTTGTGAAGTCGACGTTAAAACTTGATGACCAGATCCGTCATATTGCTGAAAAATTTGTTGATAAGGACCATGCACTGTTCCTGGGACGCGGCAGCCATTATCCCATTGCGCTTGAAGGAGCGCTGAAGCTGAAAGAGATCTCCTATATACATGCAGAGGGTTACCCCGCTGGCGAGTTGAAGCATGGCCCGCTCGCCCTGGTTGATGATGATATGCCGGTGGTCGCAGTAGCACCGGGGGGTGAACTGATCGAGAAACTCAAATCAAACCTTGAAGAGGTCCGGGCCAGGGGTGCTGAGCTTATTGTATTCGCAGACGAACATGTCACCATGAGGGAGGCTGAACGCGTTACGGTACTAAAAGTTCCTTCTTGCTCCGCATTGATATCTCCCATCGTTTACACAATCCCTGTGCAACTATTGGCCTATCATGTTGCGGTTTATAAAGGCACGGACGTAGACCAGCCACGAAACCTGGCCAAATCGGTGACTGTCGAATAACCATGGATGTCTCCCATCTCCTGGATTCTCTGAATGAGCGACAACGCGAGGCTGTCGCTGCACCTCGTGGCAGTTCCCTAATTCTTGCGGGCGCAGGTAGTGGCAAAACACGTGTGCTGATCCATAGAATCGCCTGGCTGATCCAGAGAGAAGAGCTGTCTCCATACAGTATTCTTGCCGTTACCTTTACCAACAAGGCGGCGGCAGAAATGCGAGGCAGACTCGAACAACTGCTCGCTATTCCAGCAAGAGGCATGTGGGTAGGGACCTTTCATGGCATTGCGCACCGCTTGTTAAGAGCCCATCACCGCGAGGCAGGCCTGCCTCAAAATTTCCAGATACTGGATGCTGATGACCAGCTTCGCCTGGTCAAACGGGTGATGATCAGTCTTGATGTCGATGAGAAGAAGTGGCCTGCCAGGCAAGCCCTATGGTGGATCAATGGCCAGAAAGATGAAGGGCTTCGACCCTCCAGTATTGAGGATTATGGTGACCTATACCTGAAAACCCATCTGGGAATCTACCGGGCGTATGAAGAGGCCTGCCGGCGCGGTGGCATGGTCGACTTTGCTGAACTTCTGTTGCGAGCCCATGAACTCTGGCTTAAAAACCCAGTGGTCCTGAAGCACTACCAGGATCGCTTCGCTGCCCTGCTGGTTGACGAGTTCCAGGATACCAACACCATTCAATATGCCTGGCTCCGGGTTCTTGCTGGTAACAGAGATAACCTGATGGTCGTGGGTGATGATGACCAGTCTATTTACGGTTGGCGGGGTGCGAAAATTGAGAACATCCAGCAGTTCACTAAAGATTTTTCGAATGCTTCGACAGTCAGACTTGAGCAGAACTACCGGTCTACGTCGAACATTCTGACGGCAGCCAATGGATTGATTGACCAGAATACGGGTCGTCTGGGGAAGGAACTTTGGACCGATATGGGTGATGGTGATCCCATACAGCTATATGCGGGATATAACGAGATTGATGAGGCGCGTTATATCGTCGAGCGGATAAAGTCCTGGTCGGATAGTGGTAACCTTTACTCGGAATCCGCCATTCTCTATCGATCCAACGCACAGTCGCGGGTATTGGAAGAAGCTTTGTTGCGGGCCCAGATGCCCTACCGTATCTACGGTGGGCAACGTTTTTTTGAACGGGTAGAGATTCGCAACGTGTTGGCTTACATGAGATTGGTGAGTAACCGGGATGCTGACGCCGCGTTTGAGCGAGTGGTCAACACACCGCCGCGGGGTATCGGCGGGAAAAGTGTTGCAGAAATCAGGGTGCTCGCGAAGGCAGCCGAAATACCTTTATGGCAAGCGGCAGCAAAAATTTTGGACGAAGGTCTATTGACCGGACGAGCCAGGAAAGCTATTTCTGCTTTTCTTTTGATGATTGAAAAGCTGGACGAGCAGACGGCTGAAGCCGACCTTGGTGAACTGGTTGAAGTCGTTGTCGAAGCGTCGGGACTTAAAGATTACCACGCTAAAGAAGGTGGAGAGCGTGGCCAGGCCCGGGTCGAGAATATGGCTGAACTGGTGACTGCGGCAAAAACCTTTGACCCCTCTGAAGACTATATTTTTGACACCGATCCCGACGAACCGGAAGTGCCTAATCTCTCCGTGCTGGATGAATTTCTAAGTCACGCTGCGCTTGAAGCGGGTGAAGGACAGGGCGACCCGGACCAGGATTGTGTCCAACTGATGACCATGCATAGTGCCAAAGGTCTTGAGTTCCCACTGGTATTTCTTTCGGGCCTCGAAGATGGACTTTTTCCACATATGATGTCTTTGGAAGAACCAGGAAGGCTGGAAGAAGAGAGAAGGCTTTGTTATGTCGGCGTCACCCGAGCGATGAGACAGCTGTACCTGACCTACGCAGAATCTCGTCGTATTAACGGTAGCGAAACGTTTAACCGACCTTCCCGCTTTATCAGTGAAATGCCAGAAGAAGTTATAAAAGAAGTACGCCCTCAGAAATCAGTGGTTTACCCAAGATCAGCGCCCTCCCGGATTGCCAATGAAGTAGTGGGTACGGGTTTCAAAATCGGTCAACGAGTGGTTCACCAGAAATTTGGCGAAGGTGTTATCCTGAATTATGAGGGTGAGGGATCGTCGGCCCGCGTGCAGGTTAACTTTTCCGAAGGCAGTAAGTGGCTGGTGATGAGTTATGCTAACCTCGAGGCCCTTGGATAGTCTACGCACCACCTAATTCGAGCAGTACAATGCATACCATAGAGTCCCGGAACAAAAACTTATGATGTTAAGAATTTTTACGCTTTCATTGCTGATCTTGCTTGGTTCTTGTGGCGGGACGCAAGAACCAGTCGCTACCGATGGTGCTACTGCGCCGCAGAAGATCTATGAATGGCGAATGGTAACCACATGGCCAAAGAATCTTCCAGGCATGGGTATTGCGCCTGAAACGATGGCAAAGAAGATAAAGACAATGAGCAATGGACGGCTCGATATTAAAGTCTATGGTGCAGGTGAGATCGTTCCTGCACTGGAGGTCTTCGAGGCTGTATCACAAGGCACGGTCCAGATGGGCCACGGCGCTGCTTACTACTGGAAAGGCAAAGTGCCCATCGCTCAGTTTTTCACAACGCTGCCATTTGGGTTGACTGCCCAGGAGATGAATGGGTGGTTGTTCCATGGTGGTGGTATGGAACTGTGGCGTGAACTTTATGCGAAATATAACCTTGTACCTATCGCGGGCGGGAATACTGGGGTCCAGATGGCGGGCTGGTTCAACAAGGAGATCAACTCCCTGGAGGATCTCAAGGGTATGAAAATGCGTATTCCTGGGCTTGGCGGTGAGGTGTTTAGCCGGGCCGGTGGTACAGCAATCAATTTGCCCGGCGGCGAAATATTTACGAGTATGCAAACCGGCATAATCGATGCGACGGAATGGGTCGGGCCCTATAATGACCTTGCGTTCGGGCTTCACCAGGTGGCGAAGTATTATTACTACCCTGGCTGGCAGGAACCCGGCCCGAACCTTGAGCTGATTATAAACAAGGAAGCGTGGGACGAGCTCCCACTTGATCTTCAAGCCATTGTTGAAAATGCATCATTGGCAGTGAGCGCTGACCTCCTGGCCGAATATACAGCCCGAAACAATGCGGCGCTTCGTGAGCTGGTTGACATACATGGCGTTGAGCTGCGTCGATTGCCCGAGGATGTACTCTTGGGAATTCGCAAGATTTCATATGCTATGACAGAAGAAATTGTTGACCCGAACGATGAGCTCGCGAATAGAATCTATAATTCGTACCAGACCTACCGTGATGGAGCCTTGTCGTATCACGAAATTTCGGAGCGAGCGTATATCAACGCCAGGGCGGCTAAATAGGGTTGTCTATTTAGTTCGCTGGAGTTGGGTCGACGAGAATTAAATAATGGCAGGTAGCGTTTCTATCGGATACCCAATGAGGAATAAGTGCCTCGCCTACCACAGATGAGCAAACGAATATGAGTGAGCAGAAAAAGGAATCGGAATCTACCATCTACAACAATCCTTTCCTGCGGCAGGATGCGCCTCCGGTCATTGAAGACCCGTACTCGGTGCCGATTGAAGAGATTAATCCTATCGACGGACGACTGTTCCAGATGGATATCCATGAGGCCCACTTTAAAAGGCTTAGGGAGGAAGATCCCGTTCATATGAACGAATTACCATCGACTGGCCGCTACTGGTCGATTACGAAATTTGAAGACATTATGTATGTGGATAAGAATCATGAGCTGTTCTCGTCCGCCAGTGGCATAACCCTTGGGCCGAGAATTGATTTAGAACCGGGCCCAGCTGGCGTTGATTTCTCCAATTTCATCGCCATGGATCCACCTAAGCACGACCTGCAGCGGGCAACAGTCAGTAGCGTCGTTGCCCCGCCGAATCTCGCTAAAATGCAATCTCTCATCAGAGAGCGAGCCGGCACCATTCTTGACGGCCTGCCAGTCGCTGAAACTTTTAACTGGGTTGATCTGGTCTCCATTGAACTGACAACTCAAATGCTCGCTACCCTGTTTGATTTCCCGTTCGAAGATCGCCGTATGCTGACTCGCTGGTCCGATGTAGCCACTGCCCCACCGGGTACAGGTATTGTCGATACAGCTGAGCAAAGAAGAGACGAGCTGTTGGAGTGTCTGGCTTACTTTACGCGACTCTGGAATGAACGGGCGGCGATGGATAACCCCGGGTCAGATCTTATTTCCATGTTGGCCCACGGAGAAGATACGAAAAATATGGCACCCTATGAGTTTCTGGGAAATCTTATCCTGTTGATTGTTGGCGGTAACGATACCACCAGGAACTCTATCAGCGGTGGTGTACTGGCGCTGAACCAGAACCCTGAAGAGTATGACAAGCTGCGTAACAATCCCGAACTTATCCCTAATATGGTGGCAGAAATCATCCGTTGGCAGACACCTCTGCCCTATATGCGAAGAACGGCTAACCAGGATGTAGAGCTTCGCGGTAAGAAAATCAGGAAAGGCGAGCAGCTGTTGATGTGGTACATCTCAGGTAATAGAGACGAAGAGGTTATCGATAATCCGAGTGCCTTTATTATCGACCGACCCAATGCACGACACCATCTATCGTTTGGATTTGGTATTCACCGTTGTATGGGCAATAGGCTGGCAGAGATGCAGCTAAGAATTGTCTGGGAAGAGATCCTGAAGCGCTTTCATAAGGTAGAAGTTGTCGGTGAGCCGGAGCGTCTTCGGTCCAGCTTTGTCCGCGGTATTACTAACCTTCCTGTTCAGGTTCATCCGTTATAGGTAAACCCTAGTATTCACTCGATGTAGTAACCGGCGAAAGTTATTCAGAGGGAAGATCAATGAAGTTCGGTATCAGTATATTCTCCACCGCTACCGGAATGCCCCCGCATCTCGCTGCACAGAAAGCGGAGCAGTTGGGCTTTGAGTCTTTTTTTGTATCGGAACATTCCCATATCCCCGTATCGACAGACTTCCCCATTGGCGATGAAGTCCCGCTGATCTACAAGAGTATGTATGACCCTTTTGTAGCGATGGCCGCGGCCGCTTCAGTGACCAGCACTATCAAGCTGGGCACTGCGATTTGCATATTGCCCCAACACAATCCTATTAACTGCGCGAAATCACTTGCAACGATTGACCAGATTTCCGGGGGACGCGTGGTGTTCGGTATCGGCGCGGGCTGGAATCCGCCTGAGATGGAACATCATGGCGTCCGCTTCAGCGATCGATTTTCTGTGACCCAGGAATCCGTCGAAGTGATGAAGGCGTTTTGGTCGGAAGAAGAAGCAGCGTTTCACGGAAAACATTTTGATATACAGCCTAGCTGGATGTGGCCGAAGCCCGTTCAATCACCTTATCCTGAACTTTCTTTGGCTGGTGCGGGACCGAACATATTAAACAGAGCAGTAAAAATTGCGGGTGGCTGGATGCCAGTTTTTGCAATGCAGTGGCATGACTCTATGGTGGGTAAGCAGACACCGCTTGAAACCCTGGGAGAAGATCAGCAGACACTGCGTCGTCTTGAAGCCGAAATGGGCAAACCCAAGACGATTATTTCTGCCATGGGTTTACCCCCTACGCCGCAGTATATCGATTATTTACTTGAACATGATGTCGAAAGGATGATCCTCACTGCGCCTAACGATGAAACGGCGGCTTGTGAAGATACTATTGATCAATATGCACAGGCAATTTCCGCCTATCTTTAGATAAAAGAGAGCCCCTATGGATTTTCGTCAAACAAGTATAGTTGAACTGGTCAGGCAAATTCGTGGCGGTGATATGAGTGCGGTCGAAGTGACTGCTGCTGCGCTTGAGAATATTGAGAAAGTCGATGGACAGCTAAACAGTTTTTGTTCGGTTAACCCCGAACGAGCACTGGCAGAAGCATTAGCGATTGATACTGCGCTGGGCAGGGGTGAGAACTTACCGCTCGCTGGCATTCCTATCGGTGTTAAGGATCTGGAAGATGCTGCCGGATATGTGACGTCTTTCGGGTCTGACCTGCACATCGGTGACCCGGAAGCGGAGCAGGACTCCGAACTCGTTCGGAGGCTGAAGGCTGCGGGCTGTGTGGTTGTTGGAAAGACCAATACGCCAGAATTTGGACATCGCGGCAAGACAGACAATGTGCCCTTTGGCATCACGCGCAACCCCTGGAGCCTCGGTCATACCCCGGGCGGATCATCGGGAGGCACAGCTGCAGCGCTAGCTGCGGGTCTCGTGCCGCTTGCCACTGGGTCGGATGGCGGCGGCTCTATTCGTATTCCAGCCGCAGTGTGTGGGCTGAGTGGCATAAAGACCTCACAGGGGCGGATACCCAATGGTGGAAAGTTGCCGCCTGGTAGCGGCTTACTGACCGTCAAGGGACCGATGGCAAGAACGAGCCTGGAAACCGCCGCGGCCCTTGATGTTACCGTGGGCGATCTCGCCACTGATATCTTTGCTCAATGTGATAAATCTGACAGCTGGCTGGAAGGGGTGCAAAGCGCTGGTTTACCGGAATCAATAGTCTGGTCACCGACCATGGGGTTCGCGACGGTTGATAAAGAAATTATGGCGCACAGTGAGGCGGCGATTTCGAAACTGGAGGCGGCTGGCGTTACTATTATTGAGAATGACGATATCTGGGAAACGGACCCAGTCCAGGACTGGCTGGTGTTCTGGACAAGTGCCAGAGCCCGTGCGCAGCAGCACCTGATGGGCACCAAGGAGTGGGAGCGTATCGACCCGCAGCTCCGGAAGATGATTGAGATGGGTACAAAAATGACGGGCGCCGCGTACGCACAGGCGATTGATGCCTGTCATCATCTTAACTACAAACTTGAGCAGGCATTTGAAGCAGCACCGTTGATAGTGACACCCGCGGTCTGCGGTCATACCCCGACGGTTGAAGATGAAGGCGTGGTTAATGGTCAGGAAACGCCGGGCTGGGTAGGCTTTACCGTTGGCCTTAACATGACGCGAAATCCAACCGGCGTGGTACCAATCGGCAAGAGCAATGCAGGATTGCCGCTCGCGCTGCAGATTATCGGTAGGCAACGCCATGATCTTTCAGTGTTGCAGGCAATGCACCGATTCGAACAGGTGTTTGAGTTCACCGAGGTAGCAGGTGTCGGTGTTGTTGACTAACCGTAGATCCTGGAAGGTAACCAGGTCGCCAGTTCAGGCAGGAATGCCAGAACGACAAGCATCATCAATTGAATACCGATGAATGGAATAACTCCCCGGTAAATATCACTGGTCGCGACCTCAGGAGGCGCAACGCCACGAAGATAGAATAGCGCAAACCCGAACGGTGGAGTCAGGAAGGAGGTCTGCAGGTTTATCGCGATCATGATGCCCAGCCAGATGGGGTCGATTCCCAGAACCATTAGCACTGGACCAACAATGGGTACCACGACAAAAGTGATCTCAATGAAGTCCAGGATGAATCCAAGCAGGAAGATAACCAACATCACCACGACAGTCGCGCCAATAACGCCGCCAGGCAGTCCGGACAACCAGCCGTGTACCAGTTCATCCCCGCCATAGCCTCGAAAGACCAGAGAGAACATTGAAGCGCCGATCAGGATAAAGAACACCATGGCGGTGGTCTTTGTGGTGGACAGGGCGATCTCCTGCAGATGCCTGAGTGACAGTTCGCGTCGGATTGCTGCCAGGGTAAGCGCGCCCATGGCGCCAACACCGGCAGCCTCGGTTGGCGTAGCAATACCAGCTAATATTGACCCCAGCACTGCGATGATTAATAACAGAGGTGGGAATATGCTACCCATCATTAGCGTGAAGGTAATATTGCCAGTCTTCACCGGAGGCGCCTTCTCAGGGTTTAATGTTGCGGTGGAAACGATATAAATGGTGTAAAGAAAAACCAACACAGACCTGGAATGATTGCCCCGGCAAACAGGTGACCCACGGAGACTGTTTTCGGATTGAAGATACCCACTGATAGCTGGGCTTGTTGATAGGCGTTTGACAGCACATCCCCCAGTAGAACCAGCGCGATGGAGGGCGGAATAATCTGTCCTAATGTTCCTGTGGCGCAGATGGTGCCAGTAGCCAGGGGCACATCGTAACGAGCATTTAGCATGGCGGGCAGAGACATCAGACCCATCGTCACAACCGTAGCGCCAACGATTCCTGTACTTGCTGCCATCAGCGTCCCAACGATAGTGACTGATAATCCCAGCCCTCCGGGCAAGCCGCCAAATACTCGACTCATGGTGTCGAGTAGTTGTTGCGCTATTCGGGTTTTCTCCAGGGTTACGCCCATCAGGATGAACAGGGGTACAGCAATCAGGGTTTGGTTTGTGATGATGCCGAACAGACGGCTGGGCATCGCAGTGAGAAACGCGGGTTCAAAACTTCCGGTGGCGATGCCGATGGCAGCGGCGATCAGCGCAGTGCCGGCGAGTGATAGTGCCACCGGATAACCCAGAATCAGTACAACAAAGATCGCAAGAAAAAGGAGAATGGTCGCCAATGTTATTTACCAAGGCCGGGTGTCAATGAGAGAAAGCCTTTCAATATTTCGGATATTCCCTGCAGCAATAATAGAAAAGCCATAGCGGGTATCAAACCTTTGATCAGATAGACACCGGATAAACCGCCAGGCTGTCCGGAAGATTCCCGCAGTGACCAGGAAAATGACACGTACTCCAGGCTTGTCCAAAGAATGAAAATGGAAAATGGAATCAGAAATAACAGATGACCGGCGATATCTATGCAAACCTTTACCCGTGGTGGAAACTTTTCATAAAGAACGTCAACGCGAACATGGCCCTGTTCTTTTAGCGTGAATGCGATTCCCAGCATGAAGACAGCGCCATGCATATACATGACGCTTTCCTGCAACCCGATTGAGCCGAAATTAAAAAGGTATCGCGCGGTCACCACCGCGCAGGTGACTACCACCATCACCAGGGTGAGCCAGGCTATTGCTTTCCCTGTAATCTGGTTGGTTGTGTCTATCGCATTCGTCGCGATTTGTAGGTATCGAGATATCAACGAATCCCCCTTCGGTCGCGCGAAATACTAGCACAGGCAGATGCCTGCCTATGACATTCAATCAATTTTTAACAGGCGGAGGTTAGTCAAACCAGGCGTCTTTCGGCCGCTCACTTTGAAGCTGTTTCCGGATCCTGGAATAAATCGGACCAGGCGTGTTGCGGATCTGTCTGCTGGATATTTCTTTTACCGGGATCAGCTTGGCACCGTTACACGTCAGGAAACATTCGTCTGCAGTGTAGAGGTCATAGGTAGTTAGTGACCGCTCCCTTACAGGGTTAGGTGCAAGATATTGTCAGACCCAGATCTCTATCATCGTAACCCAGAGATATTATGTCTTAATTTAGAGAGTAGTGAGCAACGATCCCGAGGAAGACGCTAAACCCTACCCAGTGGTTGTTCAGAAAAGCCTTAAAGCAGCCTTCACGGGACCGGTTCCATGTGAGGTAGTGCTGGTAGATGAAAAGCCCGATGGCGCCGCTAAGCCCAAAGTAATAATAGACAGAAAGCTCAACCGAACGGGTTACCAGCAGTAGGGTAGCGACAAACGATACCTGGAGGATCGCGATCATGGATCTGTCCAGTTCGGCGAATAGAATGGCTGTGGACTTGAGGCCCAGTTTGATATCGTCGTCCCGGTCGACCATGGCGTATTGTGTGTCATAGGCAACCACCCAAAGGAGATTCGCGATCAGCAATACCCAGGCAACATTTGCGACCTCATTGCTAACCGCGGTGAAGGTCATGGGTATCCCCCAGGAAAATGCGATTCCAAGAAATGCCTGCGGCAAATAGGTATAGCGCTTCATAAAAGGATAGATGACAGCAATTATCACCGCGAACACAGACATGTAGACGGTATAGATGTTAGTTGTCAGCACCAGCAGTAGAGCGAAAAAAGCAATGCTACCCGCAAGCAGCAATGCCTCCAGGGGGGCCACCTTCCCCGATATTAATGGTCTGTCCTGTGTACGCTTGACGCTCCCATCGAACTTCATGTCTGCAAGATCGTTAATGATACATCCGGCGGAACGAGTCAACACGGTACCCAGTGCGAACACTAAAAGCAGGTGCCATCCGGGCCAACCCTCTGACGCAATCCATAGGGCTGTGAGCGTTGGCCATAGCAGCAGGTAGATACCGATTGGACGATCAAATCGGGTTAGGGAAACGAACTGTTTCAATTGCGGGAAACGGTTGTTTATCGCGGTCTTGAGTTGATTAAGGCGTGGAGTCACTTTATTTCAAGGGGATGACAATTGATGTAGTATACGTCGCTCGACGGGTCCTTCAACAACAGACTAGGACCTTTGATTGAATTATTGTTCAAAAGCAATATCTAAAAAGAAAGGTTAGGAGAATCTCGACTCGATGAAGAAATGGCAGTGTATTGTGTGCGGCTTTATTTATGACGAAGCAGAAGGATTGGAAGAAGAAGGTATTGCACCAGGCACTCTCTGGGATGATATTCCAGAGGATTGGGTATGCCCTGAATGTGGTGTAGGAAAAGCGGATTTTGAAATGCTGGAAGCGGATTAATGATTGAGCGAGCAACACTAACCCGAAATATCCTGATTGGGATGGCCGGTGGGTTGCTGCTCGGTTCATTAATACATGCCATTGATTTGGCCGACACCAACCCGATCATGGTTTATGGGGTGAACGGCCTATTCGATATTGGCGGTAAAGCATTTGTCGCCAGCCTGAAGTTGCTGGTTGTTCCTCTAGTATTTGTGTCTCTTGTCTGCGGTGCCAGCAATTTGTCTGACGGATCCAGTCTGGGTCGTATAGGCATTAAAACAGTAGGTCTTTACCTTTTCACCACGGCCATTGCCATAACGCTAGCGTTGACCGTGGCCAACATCGTTGACCCTGGAATGGGCATGGCGCTGACGACCGATGCTGTTTTTGTTGCAAAGGAGAGTCCCCCGCTTAAAGAAGTAATTGTCGCAATTGTTCCTACGAATCCGGTGAAAGCAATGGCCGAAGGAAACATGCTACAGGTGATAGTGTTTGCAATTCTGGTGGGGGTTGCTATCGCGAAAAGTGGTTCGAGTGGCCAGCGTGTTCGTGAAACGCTGAATGACTGGAACGATATTATCATGAGGATGATCATGATGTTGATGGCCATCGCACCGATTGGCGTTTTTTGCCTGATGCTAGCGTTGTTCTCTAACATGGGCTTTTCAGCCATCACAGACCTCATCAGGTATTTCCTCACCGTTGCCGGTGTCCTGGTACTTCACTTCTTGCTGACCTACGCAATGATGGTGCGTTTTGTTGCAAACCTGAATCCCATTGTGTTTTATCGCAACTTTTATCCAGTGATGGCCTACGCCTTCTCTACCAGTTCGTCTAACGCTACCTTGCCGGTAACACTCGAAACCGTAGAGCGCCGTCTTGGGGTCAAGAACGAGGTGGCTTCTTTTACAGTGCCACTTGGCGCGACCATCAACATGGATGGCACCGCGATCATGCAGGGAGTAGCTACTGTGTTTATTGCGCAGGCCTATAATATTGATATATCAATGACGGGCTACTTGATGGTTGTGTTGACAGCGACACTCGCATCGATCGGGACGGCTGGTGTTCCGGGTGTTGGCTTGATTACGCTCGCGCTGGTATTACAGCAGGTTGGTCTACCGGTAGAAGGTATTGCGCTGATTATTGGCGTTGATCGACTCCTGGATATGATGAGAACTGCAGTGAATGTCTGCGGAGATGCTGCCGTGGCGACTATCGTTGCCAAAAGTGAAGGCAAGTTTGATGAGTCGGTCTTCTACAAGGACGAAACCCTCTCCCCCACGACTTGACCCTACAAAAAGGTCTACACCCGACCTAGTTTCTCCGGGTCTTTGATCCATCTGTTTACCAGAATGCTGGCCTTGTCTCGATGTTCACTCATCATTGTGAGGGAAGCTTCCCGGACCATCGGTAACATCTCCTGATCTCTCATTAGATCGGCAATCCGAAACTGCATGGCGCCTGATTGCCGTGTACCCAACAGCTCGCCCGGTCCACGGATTTCTAGATCGCGCTCCGCAATGAAGAAACCGTCATTGCTTTGCCTCATGACTTCCAGGCGTTCTTTACTCAGATTGCCAAGTGGTTTGCGATACAAAAGAACGCAGTGAGAGTCAGTCGTGCCTCGCCCAATGCGCCCTCTAAGCTGGTGTAACTGGGCTAATCCAAGCCGTTCTGAGTTCTCGATGACCATCAGACTGGCGTTGGGTACATCAACTCCCACCTCAATGACAGTTGTCGCAACCAGCAGGTCCAGTTGCTTTGACTTAAATTGATTCATGACATCTGTTTTAAGCGCTGGAGCCATTCGGCCATGTACAAGTCCGATCCTCGCGTCCGGCAGAAGCTTTGCGAGTTCTTTCTCTGTCACCTCTGCCGCCTGGCATTGTAATACTTCACTTTCTTCAATCAGGGTGCAAACCCAGTAAATCTGACGCCCCTCGGTACAAGCTTCCGCGATACGGGAAATGACCGAGTCTCGTTTTTCATCCGACATAACGGTTGTTGTCACAGGTGTTCGCCCGGGTGGCAACTCATCAATCACGGACACGTCCATATCTGCATAGATGCTCATCGAAAGCGTTCTTGGTATTGGCGTCGCAGTCATAACAAGCTGGTGGGGTGATGTGTTTCCAGCACTCCCCTTTGCTCGCAGTGCCAGCCTCTGGTTTACACCGAACCGGTGCTGCTCATCAACAATGACCAGCCCCAGGTTTCTGAACTCGACATCCTTCTGGAACAACGCATGGGTGCCGATGATGACCGCCGCGTCTCCCGCCAGGATTCTGGCGAGTTCTTCGATCCGTTTTTTCCCGGTCACCCTGCCGGATAGCCAGGCGGTTTTGATGCCGAGTGGCGCTAGCCAGTTAGACATGTTGATGAAATGTTGTTCTGCAAGAAGCTCCGTTGGTGCCATCAGGGCGGTTTGAAAATTGTTCTCGAAAGAATGCACCGACGCCAGAGCGGCGATGACAGTTTTACCTGAACCTACATCTCCCTGAATCAGGCGGAGCGAGGGTTGGCTTTTCATCAAGTCAACGGCCACTTCATCCGCAACACGTTGCTGTGCGCCTGTCAGCGTAAATCCAAATGATTGTTTGACCGCTGCATAACGCTTTGAGGGTGAATCAAGTACAGGCGCCTGTAGTTTTTGGATCTGCTCTCTAACGATTCGAAGACTGACCTGGTGAGCGGTTAGTTCCTCGAAGGCTAGTCTTGTTTGCGCCGGATGTTTGCCTTCCATGAGCAGAGCAACGTCAGTATCGGGTGGTGGATGGTGCAGATAGGTGATCGCCTGGGCTAGCGACGTATCCCAGCGGTCCGGCAATAGTTCCTCAATAGAGGTTTGTGCGAGTCGATCTAAAGCCTGCGTGACGAGTACCCGGTATCGAGATTGGCTGACGCCTTCGGTGGCGGGATAGACTGGTGTCAGCGATTCCTCCATATCAACTGCACTGCTTAGTTGTGAATACTCCGGGTGATAGATTTCAAGGCCGGAAGCACCTGCCCGTACTTCTCCGAAACACCGAATGGCACCGGCTGTTTTCAGGTTTTTCTGTTGGGCTTTAGAAAAGTGATAGAACCGCAGACCAACCTTTCCTGTGTTGTCCTGCAGGTAGGCAAGCAGGCTACGTCGCCTGCCATAAGCAACCTCACAGGCGACTATTTCGCCTTGCAGGACATAGGATTCTCCGGGACGGCTCGCGCCAATGGGCGTTATCTGGGTTCGATCTTCGTATCGAAACGGTAAATGAAACAGGACATCCTGGACTGTTTCGATTCCGAGCTTGGCCAGCTTCTTGCTCAGGGCTGGACCGACGCCTTTAAGGCTGGTGACATCAATCTTGGCCAGGTCGCCAGGCATGACCGGGTCTCCTAACTGATCGCGACGATGGCATCGATCTCGACCAGTGCTGACCTGGGAAGAGCTGATACTTCAAGGGCAACGCGAGCAGGGTACGGCTGCGCTAATCGCTGCGACATCACCTCGTTAACGCTGGAAAAATGGCCGAGGTCAGTGAGGTACACAGTCAATTTGACCGCGTCATTGAGCGTCGTTCCCGCTGCGGCAGCGATAGCTGAAAGGTTGTCAAACACCTGGTCGATCTGTTGGTTAATGTCAGAACTGACGAGTTCCATCGTGGCTGGAACGAGTGGGATCTGGCCACTGACATAGAGTAGCCCGCCATGTTGAACGGCTTGTGAATAGGTGCCGATGGCCGCAGGAGCGCTATCGGTTGTAATCGTCTTTTTCATCAGTTTCTTACCCTGACAATTCTACTGATTGCCTTAATTGTTCTCAGCCGTTTAATCACTTTGGCAAGATGGATACGGTCCTGAACATTGATCACCATATTCACTATGCCAAGATGCGCGTCCTTTTCCATCATATTGATACGTTCGATGTTAGCGTTTGCTTCGGTGACAGTTGATGCCACTACTGCGATGATGCCGCGTTGATGCTCAAGCTCGATTCTCAGTTCTACCGAGAACTCCTGAGCCACCTTAGGCTCCCATCTGACGCCCATAATCTCTTCTGGTTTGCTCCTGAGTTCGACCATGTTCCTGCAGGTATCTGTGTGGATGACGATCCCCCGGCCCGCGGAAACGTGCCCGATGATTGGATCGCCCGGGATTGGGTGACAGCAGCGGGCGTAGGTGACGACCAGTCCCTCGGTTCCTTTGATCGCCAGTGGGCCGCCTTCTTCGGAGTTCTCCAGTTCCTTAACGTTGCCGAGTAAACGCTTAACGACAATACTGGCCATCTGGTTTCCAAGACCGATCTCGGACAAAAGGTCGTCAAGGGAGTTGATTTTTCGTTCCTCAAGCACCGTCTCAAGCCTTGCCTGGTCAATATCGTCAACGGTTAATCCGTGATGATCAAGGGTACGTTCCATCAGCCGCTTGCCAAGGATCGTTGATTCATTTTTCTGCTGTTGTTTAAGGGTATGCCTGATACTGCTCCTTGCCTTGCCGGTCACGACAAATCCCAACCACGCGGGGTTAGGTTGCGCGCCGGGTGCGCGGATAATCTCGACGGTTTGCCCTGATTCCAGAGTTGCAGACAAGGGTGCCAGCCTTCGGTCAATACGGCAGGCGACGCAGGTGTTCCCAATATCTGTGTGTAGTGCGTATGCAAAGTCTACAGGTGTTGCACCCTGCGGTAGGTCGAAGATTTCACCTACCGGTGAGAATACATAGACCTCATCGGGAAACAGATCAATTTTAACGTTTTCGATAAATTCCAGAGAGTTTCCGGCACTCTGCTGTAATTCCAGAAGGTCCTTCATCCATTCACGGGCTCGCTCGTGCGAGCCCCTGGTAGATCCATCTTTGGTTTTGTACAGGTAGTGCCCGGCTATGCCATTATTGGCAAGTGACTCCATCTCGTGTGTTCTGATCTGTATCTCGATTGGAATCCCGTGCATACCAAATAGTGTTGTGTGCAGGGACTGGTATCCGTTGACTTTGGGGATGGCAACATAGTCCTTGAAGCGACCGGCAACAGGTTTGTATAAATTATGTACTGTACCCAGTGCGCGGTAACAGTTGTCTGCAGAATCGACCAGGATGCGGAACGCGAATACATCCATAATTTCGTTGAATGACTTCCGCTTGCTGCGCATCTTGTCGTAAATACTGTAAAGGTGCTTTTCCCTGCCGAACACTTTCGCGGTGATACCTTCTCGTTTCAGTGTGCTGTTTATTGATTCCTGGATGTTGCTGACGACTTCTTTGCGGTTACCCCTGGCCTTCCTGACCGCTTTCTCGATCATGCTGGATCGCAGTGGATACATAGCTTTAAAACCGAGTTCTTCGAATTCGATTCGAATGTTGTTCATACCAAGGCGCAGTGCAATGGGAGCGTAGATCTCCAGTGTCTCTTTGGCGATACGTCGGCGCCTGTCTCCATCAAGGTGCCCAAGAGTTCGCATATTGTGAAGCCGGTCCGCGAGCTTCACCAGGATCACCCTGATGTCTTTCGCCATCGCTAGCGTCATCTTCTGAAAGTTTTCAGCCTGCGCTTCTGCCCTGGAATGGAACATGCTCTTGAGTTTACTGACACCATCAACCAGTTCCGCAACCTCGTGGTCAAATTCCTGGCCCAGGGTGTGTTTGGGAACGCTGGTGTCTTCGATGACATCGTGAAGTAACGCCGCCATCAGACACTGGTGGTCCATGTGCATGTCAGAGAGGATATTAGCAACTGCTAGTGGATGCGTTATATAGGGTTCGCCGGACTTCCGTTTCTGCCCTTTGTGGGCGCCCTCGGCAAAGTGATAGGCCTTAACAACCTGGTCTATTTGTGCTGGCTCAAGATATGAGCTGAGTTCGCTGGCGAATGAGTCGATGGTGAGCTCATCGGCGGTTAACACAGTCTACTAACCCCAGATGAGGGGGCTACAAGGTAGCAGAGCCCCAATAGTAGACTTGGATAGGCAAATTCCTGTCCCGGAAATTCTTGGTTTCCGTTAGAGGTTGTTGAGCTCTTGTTCGTGTTGTTCAAATCCGTCCTGTACTGCACTCAGTGCCAATGCTTCGGTTTGTTCCTGGGTTGGCTCCACAAGTATCGCAGCGGTAACCAGTCCCGCTGCAATTTCACGCAGGGCTAGCACAGTTGGCTTGTCATTTTCGATTGGCACAAGTGCTTCTTTGCCGCCAGTTGCAATTTCTCGCGCTCGTTTGCTGGAAACCATCACCAGTTCAAATCGGTTTGCTACGTTTTCCAGACAGTCTTCTACGGTTACTCGCGCCATGGGTGACTCCATTTAAATCAGTGTTGCTCTCCCCAAAAGACAGGGGCTAGGCATTCAAGGACCGCGCATTGTAGCCACATCGGTACTATTAAACAATATATCGCCGTTATTGTGGCAATAAATTCTCAATCAGGTGTCCTAGCGCCTTGAGCTGCCTATTTCTATGGTAGTCAGCCCCCTCCCCCGCGACGACGGCCTGTAATTGCTCAAGTGCTGTATCGAACTGATCGTTCACGATCAGGTAGTCGAACTCATGCCAGTGTGACAGCTCTTCAAAGGCCGCGGACATTCGTTTATCAACGGTTTCCACGTCGTCCTGGGCGCGGTTCTCGAGTCGATCCCGGAGGGCGCTGAGAGAAGGAGGGAAGATGAAAATCGACTGGGTTCCCGGTAGTTTTTGCCGTACTTGTGCCGCGCCCTGCCAGTCGATTTCAAGAATAAGATGCTTACCCTGGTGCAGAATGAGGTTCACCGCACTGGTACTCGTGCCATATAGATGCTCAAACACGGTTGCCGATTCCAAAAATTCACCACGGTCGACCAGGGCGTTAAATTCTTCTTCGGGTACGAAATGATAGTTGATCCCATCCGTCTCTTCCGGGCGCTTGGCTCTGGTAGTATGGGAGATGGCGACTCCGATTGTGTTCGAACGCTCCATCAGTGCCCGTACCAGGCTTGTTTTACCAGCACCGGATGGGGCAGAGATGACAAAGAGTTGCCCTCTGTTTTCTTTTCTGGTTTGTTCACTCATTCAATGTTCTGAATCTGTTCCCGCATCTGTTCAATTGAGACTTTTAGATCGACGGCCTGCATCGTGGTGGACGTTGCTGCTGCCTTCGAAGACAAAGTGTTCGCTTCCCTGTTGAGTTCCTGCATCAAAAAATCCAGGCGCCGACCGACGGGTTCATCCGTCTTGAGATTTCTTCTGACCTCTAAGACATGTGTGACCAGCCTATCTAATTCCTCAGCCACGTCCAGTTTTTGGGCAAGAATGACCAGCTCCTGTTCAACGCGCCCAGGCTCGACCTCAACATCGATATCGCCCAAACGTTTCAGGAGTCTCTCATGTTGATGGGCGATGATTGCCGGTGTTTCTTCTCGTAGTTTTTCGACCGTCGTCTCAATATCGATTAGCCTGCGATCGAGTAGTCCCGCTAGTTCCTTCCCTTCACGTTCCCGCATTTCGACCAGTTGGTCCACAGCCAGTGCGAAGCTCTGTTGTGCGTCCATAATCAGTTCATCGCCCGATTCTTCAGTTGTCAGAACGTCCGGCCAGCGCAGTAAAGACAGAATATCACCACGGTCTTCCATCCCCGTTATTTCTGCAACCTGGCCCATTGCGAAGTGTAGATCCTGCACAAGATCCTGGTTGATACTGATCCGAGTTTTGAGTTCACTTTCGTTGACTTTAAGGGAGCATTCGATTTTTCCGCGCTGGACCTTGTCCTTGAACTGGGATTTTAGCTCGGTTTCCAGATGTCGAAGCTTCTCTGGCATGCGGAAACTGACATCAAGGTAACGATGATTCACGCTGCGAATCTCCCACACTGCCGCCCCATGTTCGTGACGGGAGAACGCGGTCATGCTTCTTATCATGTGATTTCTCGTTATCTATTGCGATCGGCAAGTATAATGGAGTTTTCAAACAACGGAGTAATAATGAGCACAAAACGACTGGTATCTCGTGAACCTGATCAAATGCGAGAAGTAACGATGCAAAGGAATATCAATAAACACGCGGAAGGGTCGGTACTCGTTGGTTTTGGTGATACCAAAGTCATTTGCACAGCGTCGGTCGAATCTGGTGTTCCCTCCTTTCTTCGAGGCAGCGGGCAGGGCTGGATCACATCTGAATATGGGATGCTCCCGCGGTCCACAGATACAAGGATGGGTAGAGAGGCTGCTAAAGGTAAGCAAGGTGGCAGGACCGTAGAGATCCAGCGACTGATTGGCCGATCACTCAGGGCGGCGGTGGATTTGAAAAATCTTGGTGAATATACCGTTCGTATTGACTGCGATGTCATTCAGGCGGACGGAGGCACCAGAACGGCCTCGATTACCGGCGCCTGTGTGGCACTTTTAGATGCGATAAAAACGCTGGGTACGACGCCTAGCACACAGCTTATCTCGGCAGTTTCTGTTGGAATCGTCGGTGGAGTTCCAGTGCTGGACCTGGAATACCTGGAAGACTCCAAGGCCGATACCGATATGAACGTGGTTATTGCTGAAGATGGTCGATTTATAGAAATTCAGGGTACCGCTGAAGATGAACCCTTTGATCGGGAAGAACTCATGGAAATGCTCCGTTTGGCAGAAAAAGGCACGAGTGAGCTTCGGGCCATTCAGCGAGCGGCTCTTGCCGGTGAACTCTAATGCTGGCTGACTACAAAAGGGGGTTTATTGAGTTTGCGTTAGACCATGATGTCCTGCGATTTGGAGAGTTCGACCTTAAATCAGGTCGAAGTAGCCCGTATTTTTTCAATGCTGGAGAATTTAAGACGGGCGGTGCTCTTGCTCGTCTCGGTTCTTATTATGCTGAAGTACTAGTGGGGAGTGGACTAGCAGCGGATTGCCTCCTTGGACCTGCGTACAAGGGAATTCCCTTGGTTGCGGCCACTTCCATAGCGATGGCAAATCTACATCAAATTGATATCCCCTACGTATTCAACCGCAAGGAGGCAAAGGGCCACGGTGAAGGCGGAACACTCGTTGGCGCACCGTTGGAGGGAAAGGTAGTGATTGTCGATGACGTGATAACCGCCGGTACTGCCATACGTGAAGTTATGTCCTTCTTTGAAGAGAACCAGAAAGCGACGGCGAGCGCGGTGATTGTTGCCATCGATCGCCAGGAACGAGGTAAAGGAGACCTTTCTGCCATACAGGAAGTTGAACGAGATTATGGCCTTAGAGTCCATAGCGTTGTGACTCTGGAAGATATCGTCCAGTACCTTCAGGAAAAAGGAGGTTATCGACAGGAACTTATCGCGATAGGTTCCTATCATGCGCGGTATGGAATAGCATCTTTCTGATGAAACCTTGGCTTCGGTATCTGCTGTTGACATTTTGGCTGGGTGCTACCGTCTATTTTAATACGGTAGCGGCTGAACTTTATTGATATTAAAACGAGGATAGTGTCACTGTTCTAGATAGCTATGTTCCCGCAAGATATGTAAAAAACGGATACGCTATTCTCAGTATGGGCGGTCGGGTACTGGAGTCGTACCACGGGCGTTATTGGACAGAGAGATCAGGGAACGTGATCGCACCCTGGCGGCAGAAGAAAGCATTGCCCGAGCAAAGCGAGAGCGTGAAATCGCAGACGAGAACCTGATGCGGCTTTACAGCGCTCCCATTGATGTGATTAGGGCACGTGACGCGAAAATATAGAGCATCGTTAGCTTGATCGAGACACAGGAAGGGGCCATCAAGAGGCTGCAATTTTAGAAACGACAGCAGGAGTCTGCGCTTGCTGATATCGAACGCGCTGGTGGTGTGATCGGCAAGGATAGGTTAGCCCGGATCAGCTCCCTCGAAAATCGAATTGCCCAGGTTGAGTCTGAGATTGCAAAGAAAGAAGATGAAAAAGGTACACTTAACATAGCCTATGCTGAGGACCTGAAGCGCGTAAAAGAAATGTATCAGCGTTAACCAGAACCATCATTTACTGAGCGATTCTTCCCGCAGCAACTTTACTAAAATAAGCCCTCTCGCACGATCTGCCACTGGGCATCCCATTCGGTGGTTGGTTTGCGCTCAAAATCACTACGCACATACTGTCCTATCCGGCCTTCAGCGAGTGACAACAACAAGTTAGCGCCGACTACGGGATCAGTTGATGTTTTCTGCTGCCCTCTTATGGGCATTTCCCTGATGATTTGCCGAAGTTGAGCTTCAATTCTATCAAATAGCTGGCTGACTCGTTGTCTTAGCCTTTCGGTTTCTCCGGCCAGGGGATCACCGGTGAGTATTCGTGTGATACCGGGGTTACGCTCACAGAAAGTGAGAATAAGGCCCAGAATCTTTTCGCAGCGCTTATCTGCCTCCATTTCCTCGTTCATGATCTGGCTAATTCTGGAAAATATTGTGTTCTCTATGAACTCAATGAGCGCTTCGAACATTTTGGCCTTGCTTGGGAAATGCCGGTACAAAGCCGCTTCAGAAACCCCAACATGTTTTGCAAGACCAGCAGTGGTAATACGCCCACCAGGACTTTGTTCCAGGATAGTCGCCAGTGACTGAAGTATCTGCTCTTTGCGAGACGGTTTTTTCTGTTCCTCATTAGTTACGGTCTGCTCAGTACTCATCAGTTTTAACGCCCCTTACTATAATTAGTGATGAGTGTGCCTACACCTTCATCCGTAAGAACTTCCAGCAAGACAGCATGAGCGACCCTTCCATCGATGATATGCGCGCTAGTAACACCAGCATTTACCGCTGAAAGTGCACACCCGATTTTTGGCAACATGCCACCTGTGATGGTGCCGTCCGCAATTAGTCCATCAACTTCACTCGAGTTCAGGCCCGTTAACAGATTTCCTTCCTTGTCCTCCAGCCCAGCGATGTTGGTCAGGAGAATCAGTTTTTCTGCACCTAGTTTTTCCGCAAGTTTCCCCGCTACAAGATCCGCGTTGATGTTGTAGGTTTCGTTATCTTCTCCGACGCCGATTGGCGCAATCACAGGAATGATGTCACTGGCTGTTAATAGATCGATAACATCTCTGTTGATATCAACCACCTCGCCGACATGCCCGATATCGATAATCTCCGGCGCTTTAACCTCCGGACCGCCGCGTTCTATAAACATCTTTTTTGCTTTAATCAACGTAGCGTCTTTGCCGGTCAGGCCAACGGCCTTGCCGCCGCTACCGTTGATCAGGCTCACTATCTCCTGGTTGACTGCTCCCCCAAGAACCATCTGGACTACGTCCATCGTTTTGCTGTCGGTGACGCGCATACCGTCAACGAAGTTGGACTCAATTCCGAGTTCATCGAGCAGGTTCCCAATTTGTGGGCCACCACCATGGACTACAACCGGGTTTATCCCAACGAGCTTCATGAGGACAACGTCCCTTGCAAACCCGAATTTCAGCTCATCCTCAGTCATCGCGTTGCCACCGTATTTGATCACGATGGTTTTACCTGTGAACCTTTGAATATATGGGAGTGCTTCGGTCAGTACCGATGCAATGTTCATTGCTGAATCTTTAGTCAGGGTCATGGCAGTTACTCGAAGTTCAGGTCTGATTTTACTTCCTGGAGTAACTCCCGAAAGGCGCTTTTTATATTTTCCAGAGATTCATTTGAATCTGCTTCGAATCGAAGTGTCAAAGCCGGTTCCGTATTCGAGGCCTTGACCAATCCCCATCCATCTGCGAAATCTACCCTCAATCCATCAAAAGTACCCTGGGTATTGCCATCACTGCGTTTGATTGGGGCAGCAACGATGATCCATTTCTCTCCTTTGAGCTGTGGTTGAGAGCTGATTGCCTCGGGAGAATACCGGTTCTCCTGCTTCAATGCCTTTGACCATATCCAGCGCGACGAAATCTAAATGGTGGGAAGCCTTGATCGACTATGGCCTGGCCAAGTGTTGACTGATGTGAGCCATTGATTCCTGATTGAAGTACAAAGACGGACAACAGACTCGTGAAAACGAATCCACCGATCACCGCGACGCCGGGAATCATGCCAAAAATTTCTAGGTGTTTGTTTGCCACTTTGGCGCCTTAACCTAGCCCTGAGGACCCAAATCCCCCGGCGCCTCGGTCGGTCGATAAGAATTCGCTGACGATACTAAACTCGACTTGCTGGACGGGTACCACGACCAACTGAGCGATTCTGTCCCCGGGCTCAATGGTAAAATTGCTGGCGCCGCGATTCCAGGCTGAGATCATCAGTTCACCTTGATAGTCTGAGTCGATTAGTCCTACCAGATTCCCCAGAACGATACCGTGCTTATGGCCGAGCCCGGAACGAGGCAATATCAATGCTGCGTAGCCAGGATCTGAAACGAAGATCGCGATGCCGGTAGGAATCAGCGAGGTCTCTGCTGGTGCCAGGTTAAGTGATTCATCAAGGCAGGCTCGCAGGTCCATGCCTGCTGAGCCCGGTGTTGAATATGACGGCAACGGAATATCTTCGCCGATTCTTGAATTAAGGATTTTAACCTGCAGGCTTTGCATTAAGTCTCCGTTGTCTGTTCGGCGATCAGCTCAATGAGTTTCCTGGACAGGTTTTCTTTTGACATTTTCGGCTGCTGCGCTTCTGTAGTGCCGGTAATAGTCCTGGTGATAATCGTCGTCTCGTTGTGATCGCTGTTAAAACCAATCGATGTATCAGCGACGTTGTTAGCAATAATCATATCGAGGTTCTTGGCGGTCAGCTTGGTGCGTGCGTTCTCGATGACGTTCTCCGTTTCAGCGGCAAACCCTACGGTAAAGGGGCGATTCTCGAGGTTCGCAACTGTCTTCAGGATATCCTGGTTCTGTACCAGGTCCAGTGTCAGGGCGCTGCCTCCTGATTTTTTTATCTTCTGGTTCTCGACCGAGACAGGTTTGTAGTCGGCAACTGCGGCAACGCCGATGAAAATATCAGCATCGCGTATTGAAGACATAACAGCCGCCAACATTTCATCCGCAGACTGGACAGCGACAACCGCTGCTCTGTCTGGGGGATTTATATTGGTTGGGCCTGAGATTAGCGTTACTCTCGCTCCTGCCTCTATCGCAGCAAGTGCCAGAGCGTAACCCTGTTTGCCCGAACTGTGGTTACTAATATAGCGAACCGGGTCAATTGCTTCCCGGGTTGGACCGGCCGTAATGACAACATGGCGACCGGCCAGACGGGCAGTTCTAAATCGGGACGCAAGAGCGGTGACGATGTCTGGAACATCCATCAATCGACCTGCGCCTGTTTCGCCACAAGCCTGCAGGCCAACGTCTGGTTCAAGCAGGGAAACCCCCCTTTGCTTTAGTAACTGCGTGTTTTGTTGTGTGCTTGGCTTAGCCCACATGGCCTGATTCATCGCCGGTGCGATAATCACGCCACATTCTGCGGCAAGGCAGATCGTGGTTAGCAGGTCATCGCCGTGGCCTGCAGTCAGCCGTGCGATAAAGTCGGCGGTCGCCGGTGCAATCAACACCAGGTCAGCCCAGCGGGCCAGCTCAATATGCCCCATGACCGATTCGGTCTCGGTATCCAGTAGATCTAGATGGACGGGATGATTAGAAAGCGCCTGCATGGTGAGTGGCGTGATAAATTCCTGGGCTGATCGTGTCATGACGACACGTACGTCGGCGCCGTCGTCTTGCATTCTCCTGACAAGGTCTGCACTTTTGTACGCAGCAATTCCGCCGGTAACACCCAGCAGAATTCTTTTGTTCGTAAGACGATTCACTACAATTCTTCCACGCTGATAGCTGGTAGCCAAAGGGGATAATTACGGGGCCAGATTCAATCCATATCCCACAATTCCCTTGAGGCAACACAGGTTAGCATAGCTTTGCCTCGAAGTGGTTACTCACTATTTACGTTTTACAAAGGAGCGTCAAGCTATGATGCCTAGAGAGAAACTCGTCAAAAATGGTGTTGAATCTCTTTCCGACAGTGAGCTCCTTGCTATCTTACTGCGAACCGGGTTGCCGGGGTCGGGAGTGCTTGTTCTGGCTGAGCAGCTGCTTTCGGAATTTCAGGGGCTCAGGGGAGTGATGCAGGCGAATGAAACCGAGCTAACAAGCTGCCGCGGTATTGGGCCAGCGAAATCCGCTCAGGTATCTGCAGCGCTTGAGATGACTCGTCGCTTTCTTCAAGCTGGTCTGGAAAAGGGTGAATCTATTAGCGATCCAGAAATTACCCGCCAGTTTCTGCAGATCCAGTTACGCGGCTATACCAGAGAGGTGTTTGCCTGCCTTTTCCTCGATAACCAGCATAGGCTGATCAAATACGAGGAACTTTTCTTCGGGACAATAGATGGAGCCAGCGTCCATCCGCGTGAAGTTGTTAAGAAAGCCTTGGAGTTTAATGCCGCTGCAGTTATTTTTGCGCATAATCACCCCTCGGGAGTTTCGGAGCCTTCCCAGGCGGATAAGAGAATTACGGAGCGCCTATGCTCTGCGCTGGGACTTTTGGAGATCCGGGTTCTTGATCATCTGGTTGTGGGGGATACAGAGATCACGTCTTTTGCAGAACGCGGGCTGTTGTGATGGGTTTTATTACGGTGGTCCACCATGCGGGTTTACGCCCCGACTTTGAACAGGGGGCCCATTTAGGTCCTACCAATTAGTGCTGAGGCCTCTCCTAGCTGCTCGAAATCACGAAACAGCCCTGAGCGTTATCGACAGCCCTGAGCGTTATCGACAGCCCTGAGCTGCCTGGATAAATGTTGATGGGATCTGTTGACGACATCGGGGTAAACCTTCTCAGTAGACGTCCATAGACTGCTCTGCTCAGGTAGCCGGATATCAACATAAACTAGACGTCTAAAGACCGTTCTGGTATAAAGCACCGCTCTCACGTCGTAGCGTTAGGATGAGATTTTCATCCTCGCAGCAAGTCATTGAATTTAAAGGTAAATTGACATGTCCAGAGAATGTCAGGTAACAGGCAAACGTCCGGTTAGCGGAAACAACGTTTCCCATGCAAATAACAAAACCCGAAGACGTTTTTTGCCAAACATACATGATCATCGTTTTTGGCTGGAAAGTGAAAATCGGTTTGTGAAACTCCGGGTATCGGCAAAAGGTATGCGTATTATTGACAAGCTGGGCATCGACCAGGTAGTAAGCGATATTCGAGCTAAGGGGCAAAAGGTCTAGTCATGAGAGAAAAGATTAAACTGGTTTCTTCTGCAGGTACGGGTCACTTCTATACGACCGACAAGAATAAGCGAACGATGCCTGACAAAATGGAGATCAAAAAATTTGATCCCGTTGTCCGCAAGCACGTGATCTACAAAGAATCCAAGATCAAGTAATCGTGATGCTCGCAGCTGCGAGCGTCCTTTGTTTTTGTTATTTGCTGACCTTATGGCTTTAGGCGGTTTCTGTGCCTGAGCTTCCAGAGGTCGAAACAACACGTCGGGGTATTGAACCCCATATCGTCGGCAAGGCAATTAAATCTGTGGTCGTTCGCCAGCCGAGTCTGCGTTGGCCTGTTTCTCCGGAACTCTCCCAGGTAATGACCGGCAACAGGGTCACCGGGATAAGCCGTCGAGCCAAGTACCTGCTGTTCAGTACAAATACCGGGCGAATGATGGTTCATCTGGGCATGTCCGGTAGCCTGCGAATTACTAATGGCTCAACTGCCTTAAAAAAGCATGATCATATTGATATCGTCTTCGATGATGGCACAGTTCTGCGCTATCACGATCCGAGGCGATTTGGCTCGGTCTTCTGGATTCCTGAGGGTAGCAGTCATGAACTGATTGATAGTCTTGGGCCGGAACCTTTATCTGGTGAGTTTAATGGGCGCTATCTCTACGAGCTTTCAAGGCGCCGTAAGCTGGCCATCAAACTGTTTATCATGAATAGCAAGGTGGTCGTAGGCGTTGGTAATATCTATGCCAACGAGGCCTTACACGCGGCGGGGATCAGGCCCGACCGACTCGCGGGGCGAGTTTCACGAGCCAGGTACGCAACGCTCAGCCAGGAAATCAAAGACGTGCTTACAAGCGCCATCTCTAGCGGGGGTACGACTCTAAGGGACTTTGTCAGGGAGGACGGCACACCCGGCTACTTCAAGCAGAGCCTGCTGGTCTACGGCCGTGGAAACGAACCTTGTCTGAACTGCGGGCGTGGGCTTCAGGAAGTAAAGATCGGTAACCGAACAACGGTGTTCTGTACCAAATGCCAGCGTTAACCGATCTCGTTGTTCTTTAGCGCTGTGGCGACGGAGGGATGAACGAATTGCCTAATGTCTCCACCGTACCCGGCAATCTGGCGTATCAGAGAAGATGAGATATAGGAATTTTCCTCAGATGGGGCAAGAAATATGGTCTCTATTCTCGGTTGCAACGCTCGGTTCATATTGAGCATCTGAAACTCATAGTCGAAGTCTGTGACAGTTCGAATACCTTTGAGTATTACAGAAGCGCCAATCTCATTGGCAAAATCTACGGTCAGAGTGTTAAACCCGACCACTTCCACATTTTTGATATGTGATAGAACCTCTTGAGCGAGTTTCACCCTTACTATCAGCTCACTGGGTGACTTGTGAGGACTCGTAGCGATACCGAGTACTACGTTATCAAACAAGTTTGCTGCCCGCTCAACGAGGTCTGCGTGACCGTTGTGAATTGGGTTGAATGTGCCAGGGTAAAGAACTGTAGTCATGTCAGTTTATCGTGATTTGGCGAGATCGACATCATACAGATGGGCTTACCGCGATATCAACTGGTAATACAAAGACTATAGTGCACTGATCCCGTGTATTTTTGTCGGTATAAATTCCATTGATTGGGAAGATCTCTGGTTTCCAGCATTACGGGTGTCTCCAAATAAACAAACTTACGAGCAATCTGCCGAGCAGCGAGGTGCTCCAGAACAGCAGGTAGCATATTTGACGCGAAAGGTGGGTCGATGAAAATAAGATCAAAACCTGTGTCGCATTGGCCCAACCAGGTCATTGCGTTCGATTTGATGTTATCGAACCTGTTCGGATCGGCATCGAGTAGAGCCAGGTTCTGTGAGATACCTGAGGAAGCGGCCTCGTTGCTTTCTATCAGGGTGACATGGTTCGCGCCGCGAGACAGGGCTTCGATTGATAACACACCGCTTCCCGCAAAAAGGTCCAGACAGTCCGCGCCCCTGATATCATGCATTAACCAGTTGAAGAGCGTTTCCCTGACACGGTCACCCGTTGGTCGGATGCCATTGTGTTCAGGAAAAGTAATTTTGCGACCGCGCCAATTTCCGCCGATAATTCGAAGCGTGCGATCTTGATGCTTCATGAAATTACACCGCCTTGCGGATGATCTTCATCAATCTGGGTCATGGGATACAACTTCTAGGGATTTATGCAGTCTATGCCAACTAATGTTGCAGATGAAACGAGTGAAGACAAGGTTGGTTTTTTCAAGCGCCTTAAGTCAGGCCTGGGGAAAACCCGCAACAAATTGTCCGAGGGGATACAAAGTGTCTTTCTGGGTGAAAAAACCCTGGATGAGGAGATGCTGGAAGAGTTGGAAACCATTCTCCTGACCTCAGATGTCGGGGTTTCTGCTACGCAGGAAATAATTGTTGATCTGACCAAAAAAGTGGGCCGCAAAGAATTAACAGATACTTCGGCAGTCTATCGCTATCTGCAGGAAACCCTGGTGGACCTGCTCAGACCGGTTGAACTCGCCCTTAAGACAGATTCGCATCATCCTTTTGTCATTCTAATGGTCGGGGTAAACGGGGTAGGTAAGACAACCACCATTGGCAAGCTAGCGAAACTTTTTCAAGCGGAGGGGAAGTCAGTCATGCTGGCCGCGGGTGATACTTTTCGTGCTGCGGCGGTTGACCAGCTGCGGATTTGGGGAGAGCGCAATGAAGTCGCTGTTATCGCACAGGATACAGGCGCAGACAGCGCGTCAGTTGTTTTTGACGCCGTTGCCGCAGCACGCGCAAGAAACATTGATGTGTTGATCGCTGACACGGCTGGTCGATTGCAAAACAAGAAGAACCTGATGGATGAGCTGACAAAGATCACGCGGGTACTTCAAAAGATCGATCCAACTGCTCCTCACGAAGTGATTCTCGTGCTGGATGCAGGTACAGGCCAGAATGCATTGTCGCAGGCACGAGAATTTCAGAAAGCCGTTGATGTATCCGGCCTTGTTCTGACCAAGCTCGATGGCACGGCCAAGGGCGGAGTAATTTTTGCGCTGGCGCAGCAATTGAAAATCCCAATCCGGTATGTCTGTGTGGGGGAGAAAATTGATGATCTGCGTCCCTTTTCGGCTGAAGAATTTGTGACAGCCCTCTTTGAATAAATGTAGAGCTTGAGTAACGATGATACGTTTCGATGAAGTCAGTAAGAGATACGCCGGTGGCTCGGAAGCGCTATCCGGGGTCAGTTTTGAGTTGGCTGATGGGGAGATGTCATTCCTTACCGGTCATTCTGGCGCCGGTAAAAGCACGCTGATGAAGCTGATTATCCTGATGGAAAGAGCGAGTCAGGGCCAGGTAATCGTAAACGGAGCTAACCTCAACCGGGTATCTCGGCGCCAGGTACCCGCCGTGCGTCGAAATGTGGGGGTTGTATTTCAGAACCATCAGCTTTTGTTTGATCGAACCGTTTATGACAACGTGGCACTCCCTCTGACAATTGCGGGATTTTCGCCCAAAGAGGTTGGCAGACGGGTGCGGGCAGCCCTCTCCAAGGTTGGGTTATCTGATAAAGAGAAAAGGTACCCGGTTGCGTTGTCAGGTGGTGAACAACAAAGGGTGGGCATAGCCCGCGCGGTCGTTAACAAACCGCCGCTATTATTAGCCGATGAGCCAACGGGAAACCTCGACCCAGAGCTGTCACAGGAAATTATGGATCTGTTCAGTCAATTCAACCAGGTAGGCGTCACTGTTCTGATTGCGACCCATGACCTGGACCTTGTTCAGCGAACGGCAAAACGAGAACTGGTTTTGCGACAAGGCAAAGTCGTTAGCAGCGTGATCGCATGAGATCGGGAGCGGGTGCAACGGTCGCCAAAACGGGTCGCCGAGATCGTTTGGTTGCCTGGATGTCACACCATCAGCGTGTCTGCCTCTCGACGTTAGCCGAGCTGCTTGGGAATCCATTTGCCAGCTTGATGACCTGGCTGGCTATCGGCATTGCCCTTGGCCTGCCCTTGATTCTTTATGTTGTGCTGCAGAATGTTTCTTCTATTAGCGGTGACTGGGGCGGTAAGCCAAGGGTTACCCTTTACCTGGCTGAGGAGGTTACCCTTGAGGCGGGACAGGCGCTTGCAAAGGAAATTGAGCAACGCGCTGATATAGACGAAACCGAGTTCGTATCATCGACAAGCGCGTTGCAGGAATTTCAGCGAAAGTCAGGGTTTGGTGATGTCTTATCCTCACTCGATCGGAATCCACTTCCTCACGTTATAGAGGTCGTTCCCGCAAACCCTGACCCCATTGATCTGGGTAAGTTGGTTAGCGTCTGGAAGGCAAACTTGTTGGTAGGGAATGTCTCGGTTGACCTCCAGTGGCTTGAACGATTGTTCGCGCTGTTGGTTTTTGCCGAAAGGCTGGTGACCGCGCTCGCAATTGTTCTCGGTCTGGGTGTTATGTTAATCATGGGCAACACGATTCGGCTAGCGATTGAGAACCGGCGCCAGGAAATTGAAGTCATCAAACTTGTCGGAGGCACAGATGCATTTGTGCGACGTCCCTTTCTCTACCTGGGATTCTGGTATGGGTTGGGCGGCGCAGTCACAGCATTTTTTCTGTTGCAGACGAGCCTCTATTTTCTTTCTACACCTGTTGAGATGCTGGCCCAGAGCTACCGGGATGACTTTGCACTGCAGGGCCTGGGCTTTCTTGGTAACTTGCTGCTGCTGGTTGCTGGTTCGTTCCTTGGCATCATTGGATCTGTGCTTGCGGTATCGAGGCATCTTGCCGATATTGAGCCCGGATAGGCAGGTGAACAGCGCAATATGGGATTAGCAGTCTGGAAACCAGAGTGCTAGAATTCGCCCCCCTAAAACTTTAGTCATTGCGTCCAGGGCTATTTGCGAGCACTCGGAATGACGATTATTTGAAACCATTATTTGAAACGATGATTATTTGATATGAAGGCGTCGAACGAACTTACACCAATGCCAGTACTATCTCCGGGCGACAGTCTGGAAGCTTATGTGCAGGCTGTAAACGGCATTCCGGTGCTGACTTCCGAGCGTGAGCGTGAGTTGGCAGTACAGTTGTTTGGTGACGGTGATCTGGACTCTGCAAGGCAGTTAGTGATGGCTCACTTACGGTTTGTGGTCTATGTGGCAAAGGGGTATTCAGGTTACGGCCTATCAGAAGCAGACCTGATTCAGGAAGGAAACGTTGGGCTGATGAAGGCTGTGCGTCGTTTTAACCCGGAATTTGGTGTTCGGCTGGTTTCCTTTGCTGTTCACTGGATCAAGGCAGAGATTCACGAGTTTATTTTGAAGAACTGGAGAATCGTCAAGATAGCGACGACAAAGCCACAGCGGAAATTATTCTTCAATCTCAGGAGTGCGAAGAAGCGTCTTGGTTGGATGAACGATACCGAGGTCCGGGACGTAGCAGAGCAGCTTGGTGTCGCGCCTGAAGATGTGCGGCAGATGGAAACAAGACTTTCAGCCCATGATGAAGCCTTTGAGCTGGATTCTGATGAAGATGACGGTTTTACGCCCTCTCATTACCTCACAGACGAGACACTTGATCCGGCGGTGATCACGGAAAGAGAGCGTTTTGCAAGTGCCCAGAGTCGAAAACTGGCGAAGAGTTTTATTGATCTCGATGAACGGTCACGCGAAATCATTCAGCGTCGATGGTTAACCGATAGCAAAACGACACTCCAGGAGCTCGCTGACCAATTTGGGATCTCTGCAGAAAGAGTACGTCAGCTCGAACAAAATGCACTCAAGAAACTGAAACTCAGTTTTAGCTAACAGGCGCCAGGCTTTTTCATCATGACACTTAAAATCGCATTTCTATTTGCAGCCTTTGCCGGAGCGCTTGGTGTTGTGCTTGGCGCGTTTGGTGCGCATGCGCTTCGTGGGAGTATTGAGCCGAGGTTAATTGAAACCTTTCAAACGGCCGTTCAGTACCAATTGATTCATGCACTCGCGTTGCTGCTGGTGTCGCTCACGATGGGATGGCTAGGCCAAAGTCTGTTATTCGAGATTAGCGCCTATGCTTTCATGGCAGGGATCATACTATTTTCCGGCAGTCTCTATGGGCTAGTGCTTACTGAAATGAAATGGCTGGGTCCTGTTACACCGCTAGGTGGTTTGTCTCTTATCGTTGGTTGGCTCGCATTGCTGGTTGGCGGATTTCGCCAGATTGCCTGATCGATTGCGAGGGATTAAGTCTTTTGTGCTCCGACAGGGCCGGCTGACTCCCGGTCAGACCAGGGCGCTGAAACTGCATTGGCCGAAGTTCGGCAGGGCAATTAGCGACGGTATGCTCAACCCCCGAACCCAGTTCTCGGACACGGGACCACTGCACCTGGAAATTGGTTTTGGCATGGGAGACTCCCTTGCAGAGCAGGCGCGATCAAATCCTTCTGTTAATTATGTCGGCATAGAAGTTCACCGTCCTGGTGTTGGGCATATCCTGATGCTGATTGACGAATACGAACTGGACAACCTGTGCGTTTATTCTGAAGACAGCATAGATGTCTTGAGGGAAGTGATTCCGGCGAAAAGTCTCGATGCTGTTCAGGTGTTTTTCCCGGACCCCTGGCCAAAGAAAAAGCACCATAAGCGGCGAATTCTCAATCGCGACTTTGTAGATCTAATAGAAACAAAGCTCAACGCTAACGGGTTAGTTCATATCGCGACTGACTGGCAGCCCTACGCCGAAGAAATCGAACCCTTGTTTGATTCGATTACGCAGTTTAATCGGGTTGCTGCGCCTTTGAGGCCTCAGACGAAATTTGAACGAAGGGGCATGAAACTTGGACATACAATATTCGATCTTGCTTATCGGCTAGTCGACTAACATCAACAAATCATTCAGGAAAAGACGACCCTTTTCCGTCGGTATGATTTGATTAATGCTTTGAACTAGAAACCCCTTTGGTATCGCCTGCTCAAGGAAAGAGTCGAGTAAACTGGGACTCAAGCCTGTCGTTTCCTCAAACAGTGAGAGATCAAACCCATTGGTCAACCGAAGGGTATTTAGCAGAAATTCGAGTTTGAGCTCATTGGAATCCACGATTTTTGATTTACCTTCTGGATGTTGAAGATACTCTGTCGGCATCCTGTTCTTGGTCGTACGAATTACCTGGTTAGCCCTGCTGATTTTTCCGTGGGCGCCTGCGCCGATCCCCAGGTAATCCCCAAACTGCCAATAGTTCAGATTGTGCCGCGACTCCTCCGAGGGTAAAGAATATGCAGAGACTTCGTATTGTACGAAGCCAGCGGATTTGAGCAGATCGTTACCGGCAATAAATATATCTTCCAGCACAGGGTCCTTTGGTAGAACGGGCGGGTACTTGTAGAACCGGGTGTTCGGTTCGATCGTTAGTTGATACCAGGAGATGTGCTCAGGCTCGAGTTCGATAGCCCGCTTCAGGTCGTTCAGTGCATTCTCCAGGGTTTGACTGGGCAGACCGTGCATCAGGTCTATATTGATTCGGTTAAACCCAGCTTGCCTCGCACCATCGTACGCCAGTTCGATATCACGTGGGCCGTGAATCCTGCCCAGTCGGGCGAGCGCGTCGGCGGAAAAGGACTGTGCCCCGATGCTCAGCCGATTAACGCCTGCTTCGTGATAGCCATCAAAGTGCGCCTGGTCAAAAGTTCCTGGATTAGCTTCTAGGGTGATCTCAGATTTGCTGATATCAAAGCGGTCTTTAATACCGGCGAATAGATTGTTAATGGCTTCGGGTGAAAAAAGGCTTGGTGTTCCCCCCCCCATAAAGATTGATCGAAGGGTTGTGCGCGACTCTGACTCAACCTCAAACTCCAGATCAAGAAGTAATGTTTCAACATACAGGGTTTCGGGAATCTCGCCCTTGACCTCGTGTGAATTGAAATCACAGTATGGGCACTTTCGGGCGCACCATGGGAAATGGATGTACAGGCTAAGTGGCGTATCGATCACTGAGTAGTCCAGATAATGCTGCGAGCGCCTGTCCGCGATGGCTAATCGAATTCTTCTGCTCACTGCTCAGTTCAGCTGCCGTTTTACCAAGAGATGGTATCCGGAAGATTGGGTCGTAGCCGAAGCCTTGGTCGCCCGAGGGTTCATGTGCGATCTCTCCTTCCCACCTGGCCTCAGTAATGATCGGGGTCGGGTCCTCGGCCGCCTCCATATGAACCAGCACGCAGTAAAAAAAAGCGCGTCGATCAGACGCCCCTTCAAGCGCTGAGCGGAGCTTCAAAAGGTTATCGGTATCAGTTGCTTCCGGTCCTGCGTATCGAGCTGAATAAATTCCCGGGTCACCCGACAGAAACGGAACGCAAAGACCTGAGTCGTCGGCAATGGCGGGAAGACCGGTAGCAAGGCTGGCATGTTTGGCCTTGATAATCGCGTTCTCTATGAAAGTCGTACCCGTCTCAATCGGTGATTCCACGCCAAGATCTTTCTGTAAGACGAGCTCAAAGTGCGCCGGCAGAAGCACTCCGATTTCTTCAGCCTTGTGCTGGTTGCCACTCGCAAGGACGAATTTCATTAATCGTATCGCCTGACAAAATTGATAGGTACCGACTCGATCCCATTCAATTGAACGTCCAGATTGAATCTCAGGATGTCGTGTTCGAGAGCAAGATAACTTGCTAGGTAGTAGATTGCGTCGGCCTCATTGACCTCATCAAATACCAGTTCAAATCGCTGGTTCAACAAGTTGATGACATGACCGGATATAGAGGCCGTAGCGGGTATACCTTGCTTTAACACTGAAAGGTTCAGAACGATTCTTTTCTCTGAGCGGACGATGTCATGCGCGCTTGCGACATCCGGCGGAATGATCAGGCTGGAGAAAGTCGTAAAGTGAATTCTGTGTTCACCGTGATCGAGGTATCGCGCCGCCAAGGCAGGTGCCGAGCCAAGGCAGCAGAACAATAACAGTAAAAGTTTGAGGTGCATTAAAGCCCCAGTATCAGGCCCTGGGGTATACCAAGCATAGACGCGAGGGGACGAATGATCAGATAGGAATCGATCAGGGTTATCGCGACAAATACGAGAATAATTGAGAAATCCATGCCACCCATCGGGGGCAGTAGTTTTCTTGCAGGTGAGCATACTGGTTCGGTCAGCTGGTTAACGAGCGCCATCGCCGGGTGGTTTGAGTAAGGTGCAACCCAGCTTGCGATGACCATAATGATAAGTGAGAAGTAGTAAATTTTGAAAATTGTTGAAAGCAGTCCGACAAGTGACCACGCGATATAGACCGGATGGAAGGCATATCCACCGCTGAGGAACATGACAAGTGATATTGCCAACAGCTGCACAACGAGCGTGATAAACAATGTTGAAACGTCTACTCCACGGATGGTTGGGAGCATTTTCTTTAAGGGCTTTATCGGGGGATCGGTGACCTTGACTATGGCCTGGCAGATAGGATTGTAATAATCCACACGCGAAAGCTGCATAAGAAATCGTAATAGGAGCAGAATCAGATATAGCCCTGCAAAGGTCTGTATCAGAAATACTCCGGCGCCTAATAAATTCTGTGTCATTCAATTAATCCTGGATGCTGTGTCTAGATTATAGGCTATTTTTCTCAGTTCTTTGATAGCTCAACGGCTCGGGTTCTGGCCGCGTTCACCGCGCCTCTCACTGCGTCTTCAAACTTAACTGACTGGAAGTGCTCTATCGCCGCCTGGGTGGTGCCACCAGGCGAAGTTACCTGTTTTCTTAAGGTTCCAGCATCGGATGCACTTTGCTTTGCCATCACCGCTGCGCCAAGTGCGGTCTGGAGGACCAGTTGTGTCGAGACCTCTGTGCTTAGCCCTTCCGCGACACCAGCGTTAATCATTGACTCCATCATCAGGAAGAAATAGGCGGGACCACTGCCAGATACTGCCGTGACGATATCAAGTTCAGCCTCGGTATCCACCCAGAGTGACTCGCCCACCGATGTCAGAACTGAGGTGGCTGATGCTCTTTGCTCTGCAGTAACCGCTGGGGAGGCGAACAATGCGGTCATACCTGTTTTGACGAGGGCGGGCGTGTTCGGCATGCACCTGACCAGCGCGGTGGCCTCAGGCAATCGGCTCAGCATGTTAGCGGTGGTGATACCGGCAGCGACACTGATAAACAGTTTCCCCTGGCTTGAGGTTGAAATTTCATCGAGCAGATCAAGAACGACATCAGGTTTAACACACAACATGACGATGTCTGCTTTGGAGATAGCGTCGGTGTTACTGGATGCGATTGCAACGCCCTGGCCGCGAGCTCGTTCACGGCAATGCTCTATGGGATCGAAGGCGAATAGCGAGTGACCATCAGCAATCAGGCCGCCCATGATAGCGTTTGCAATGTTGCCTGCCCCCAGGAATGCAATTGTCGACATGTTGGTAATTATCCTTTTATAGGTTAAGTAGAAGGTGTTGGCGGTTTGTTTCTGGGACCAAAGATAGCAGTGCCGATTCTAATCCATGTTGCGCCTTCTTTGATGGCTTCAACATAATCATTGGTCATCCCCATTGATAGCTGGTTGAATTCGGGCAATCCGTATCGTGATTCTATTTCATCTTTCAGCTCGCGTAGCTCACGGAACGTGGCAGCCTGCGCTGAGTGGTCGTTGGTGGGCGCGGGTATTGTCATTAGCCCCCGCACTGAAATTTGGTCAAAAGCCGCGATCTTTCCAGCCAGTCTTATCGCCTCATCGGGATTGACACCCAGTTTCTGGTCTTCGTTGGAAAGATTAACCTGGATCAGGCAATTCAGACGGCCGCGCGTCGGCTCCCGCTGTTCGGATAGGCGCTTCGCAACCTTTTCTGTGGCAATGCCATGCACCCAGCCGAACGTATTAGCGATGTCGCGGGTTTTATTACTTTGGATTCCGCCCACAAAATGCCAAATAGCCTCAGGAAATGCTGAAACCTTTGGTCGTGCGTCCTGCAGGTAGTTTTCGCCAAAGTGCTCTTGACCAGCATGGATGGCACTCGCGACTGCATCAACACCCATGGTTTTGCTTACGGCGAGCAGGTTCACACTTGCCGGATTCCGGTTCGCGATCTTACAGGTCTTGATTATTTGCTCCCTGATAGCGGCGATTCGTGATTGGATATCTGTCATTAAAAAGGGGATGTATTGGGTGAGTCGCCAGTATTGGTTACTTTGAAGGTGACATAAAGCCCTGACTTGAGTTGATTGTCATTCGGTCAGGCCTTTTATCCGCGGCTGCAGGTTGTCCATTGCAGAGGTATACTGCCTTTCAGTTGCCGCGCTGCGGCTTTAAGGCGATAGGAAGATGCGATGGACATAACGGAGTTACTGGCATTTAGCGAGAAGCAGGGAGCATCTGATTTACACTTGTCGGCGGGATTGCCCCCCATGATTCGCGTCGACGGTGATATCCGTCGAATCAACTTGCCCGCACTGGATCATAAGGAAGTTCATGGGTTGATTTATGAAATCATGAATGACAAGCAGCGCAAGGATTATGAAGAGTTTTTTGAGTGTGACTTTTCTTTTGAGGTTCCGGGAGTCGCACGATTCAGGGTAAACGCCTTCAATCAGAATCGGGGCGCTGGTGGTGTCTTTAGGACCATTCCATCGAAGGTTCTCACCATGGAAGATTTGGGCATGGGGGAAATCTTTCGCGAGATCTCCGAGACTCCGCGCGGCATGGTGACTGTTACGGGCCCAACGGGTTCCGGTAAAAGTACATCGCTGGCGGCGATGCTGGACTATATTAACAACTCCCGCTATCAGCATATCCTTACCGTCGAAGATCCGATCGAGTTTGTACATGAAAGCAAAAAGTGCCTGATAAACCAGCGAGAGGTTCACAGGGACACCCTGGGGTTTAACGAGGCGCTTCGCAGTGCGTTGCGTGAGGATCCAGATATTATTCTGGTTGGTGAGATGAGAGATCTGGAGACAATTCGACTTGCTCTTGAAGCCGCGGAAACGGGCCACATGGTGTTCGGTACTTTGCATACATCTTCTGCTGCAAAGACCATTGACCGTGTCATTGACGTGTTTCCTGCGGCTGAAAAATCAATGGTGAGGTCGATGCTTTCGGAGTCTCTTGCGGCTGTAATTTCACAGACACTGCTGAAAAGGATTGGCGGTGGTCGAGTAGCCGCGCACGAAATCATGATATGTACACCGGCGATTCGCAACCTGATTCGAGAGGACAAGGTTGCACAGATGTACTCGGCTATTCAGACAGGTGCGCAACTGGGGATGAAAACTCTGGATCAGACCCTAAAGGAGTTGCTTAAAAAAAATATCATCACGAGGGAAGCGGCACAGGAAAAAGCCAAGATGCCAGCAGACTTCCAGTAAGTGACAACCAGTTATAACAGGTTCGTCGCTATTACAGGTTTAAAGGTATTCTTCATCAATCGGAAGAAGCAGCGAAGGTGAGGGGTTGTAAGATAGTCTTACTTGGTTCCGGGCGGACGATGGAAGGTGCAGGAACATGATTGATTTTGATAAGTTGTTAAAAGTCCTAGTAGAGCAAGGTGCTTCTGACTTGTTTATTACAGCAGGACTACCGCCGTGAATAAAAGTTAGTGGCAAGTGGCCTTTGCAGAGACCGGCCACCTGTGTCTTGCGACGCTTCACGCAAATAATGCGAACCAGGCGCTGGATCGCATTATTAATTTCTTCCCGGTAGATAGGCACAAACAGGTGTGGATGGATTTGTCAGTGAACCTGCGCGGCATGATTGCTCAGCAGCTTGTACCGGCAATTGATGGCAAGGGTAGACGTGCGGCTATTGAGATCCTGATCAATTCACCGCTTGTGTCGGACCTTATCCGGAAGGGTGATGTGCATGAACTTAAAGCGATCATGGCAAAATCGTCAGAGCAAGGCATGCAGACTTTCGACCAGGCATTGTTCAATCTGTACCAGGAAGGCCAGATAATACACGAGGCTGCGCTTGCGTCGGCAGATTCTGCCAACGATCTCCGGTTGCTTATCAAGCTCTCGGGTGGTGTTGAACCAGAGAGCTTCAAACCTAGCCTGGGACTTTCGCTGGAGGGCTCAGAGACAGACTAGGGGTTTTCTGGGCCGCGTTAGGTGGAATCTGCAAGCCAGGTTTCAAGAATCAATTTGGCCGCTATTGCATCGAGTTGGTCGGGGGTCTCGAACTCTCTTGCTTCGAAGGATGAAAGTCTTTCGTCCATTAATTCGATGCTGATGCCATATCGCCCATGTAAGCGCCTTGAGAACCGAGTGGCGGCTTTTGACATGTCGCTCTCGGTACCGTCCATGTTGATGGGTAAGCCAACGACCAGGATGGTTGGCTGCCATTCTTCCACCAGTCGGTCTATCACTAGCCACTGTGGAATGCCGTCTCTTGCCTTCACTACGGCCACAGGCGTTGCGGTACCGGTAATTTTCTGTCCAACGGCAACTCCGATTTTTGTGGTGCCAAAGTCGAATGCCATCGCCAGCCCAGTCATCCAGATACCGCCTTAATCATCTTGTTACCCGTGCCCCGGGGTGGGAGATATCAGATTCAGGTCGACTCCAATTGACTTAGCCGCTGCCTCAGGTCGTTCATCAAAGGGTACATTGAAGACGATGTCCTGCATGTAAGGTATCACCAGCCATACGTCGGCTTGAATTTCGTTCTCAAGTTGGCCTCCGGACCAGCCAGCGTAACCGAGCCCTGCGAGGATGTTGTGCGGCCCTCTTTGTTCTGAGATAGCGTCCAGAATACCTAACGATGTTGTGAGGGCAAACTTGTCAGCAATGCCGATAGAGCCCTCGAACATGGCTTCTGTTGTATGCAGAAAGAACAATCTGTTCTGTTCGACAGGGCCACTCTCAAGCACCGTAATGTTTGGTGGGCACCGCGCAATTTGATTGCCTAGCAACGCTGCCAGGTCTGCATCCAGAGTTTTGTTTATCACGAGCCCAAAGGCGCCGTTCCTGTTGTGCTCAATCAACAGTGTGACCGTGTGAGAAAAATAGTCACCCTGCGTTGTCGGTAGAGAAACCAGTAACTGTCCTGACAATGAAGTGAATTCTGACAATCTAGTAGCTCCGCAGGGAAGAGTTCTTCCTGAACTGCCAGGTTCGAATGATTTCAAGCACATCGGTTGACTGTCGTAGTTCATCTGGGAATGGGGCGTAAGGTGCTGATAGCCGAACTATCCTGGCCGCGGCGTCATCCAGAACCTGGTGCCCGGATGATTCAAGGAGCGCTACCTCTTTCAAAGAACCGTCCGGCAGGATAGCGACCATTAGCCGCAGTGATCCATATAGTTTGTTCTTTCTCGCCTTCTGCGGGTAGTTAAGGTTACCGACACTTTCGATCTTGCGGCGCCAGGAGTTCAGGTAGAACGCATCTGCACTGGATGCAGTCGATAGGCTGGTTAGCCTTTTTATTCTGGGTCTTTTTGCGTTGATCTGACGCTGACGGTCGATTCGGGCTTCGAGACTCGCAATTTCAAGCGCTCGTGCCTGGAGCGACTTCTTGTTTTCGAATTCGCCTTTTTGCGGAGCCATTTCGGTCGCCTCACTATCCACGGTGACATTGCGATCGGTCCTGGCGATAGTCGCGATAGCTGTTTGCTTTTGCTCAGCCGCCTTGTGAGAGGCACTTTGCGGGACGTTCTGACTGGTTTGGCGGATTTCAGTGTCCTGAAACTGAGCCTCTGTTGGCGCGGTCATGATTGCCTTCTCTTCTAGCTCACCGCTGCCAACCTGGTTTAACTGGGCCAGGAAGTCGGCGTTTTCGGGCCTACGCTTGGCGCGTTGCTGGGCAAGAGTGACTTCCATTGTGTGAGTTGATGGCTTGCTGGTGACGTAGGTAAAAGTGACACCGAGTATCAGGGCAGCATGCAGGGCAACCGCCAGAAAGACTGCAAAACTGAGTCGATCACCCGGACTGACGGTAGCTTCGAGCCGGCTTGGAATGACTGCGGCCATTATCTGGGGAATATCGTCTTAATCAGATTCTCCAAATATCTCGCTTTCGATGAACCGCATGTAGTCACCTGCAATGTCCAGGTCGAAGGCTGCGTCTAGTTCCCTGATACAGGTTGGGCAGGTGACGTTTATCTCGGTGAGATAGTCCCCGATGACGTCGATGCCCACGAAGTATAGCCCTTTTTCCTTCAGGACCGGCCCAACCTGTTCGCAGATATAGCGGTCTCGATCGGTCAGTTCTCGTCCTACTGCTTTGCCGCCAGCGGCAAGATTGCCTCTAGTTTCTCCTTTGGCGGGTACCCGCGCTAACCCAAAGGGTACAGGCTCGCCATTTATCAGCAGAATTCTCGTATCCCCTTCTTTGATCTCTGGAATATAGCGCTGAACCATGGTTTGTACCTCGCCATGCCGGGTCAGCGTTTCAATGATGACAGAGAGGTTATGTTCATCGGCTACGGCCCGGAAAATCGATGTGCCTCCCATCCCGTCCAGAGGTTTGTAGATAACATCTCCATGCTTCTGGTGGAATGACTTAAGCTTTTCCTGATTCCGACTGACCAGGTGAGAAGGGGTGCATTGCGGAAACTGCAATGCAAACAGCTTTTCGTTACAGTCTCTGATACTAGCGGGCCGATTGAGTACTGGAACCCCAGTATTCTCAATCAATTCAAGAAGGTAGGTTGCGTAGATGTACTCCATGTCGAATGGAGGGTCCTTTCGCATTAGAACGCAATCGAATTCGGCTGCCTTTGCCGTCCTGCGATCTAGCACATCGAACCATTTGTCCGAATCGTCAAAGAGGGTCACGTCGGACACGAAAACAGAGACCTCCCCGTCTTCGATATAGAGGTCAGCCTGGGTAAAGACGCTGACATGCCAGCCGCGAGCTTGTGCAGCGAGCATCATGGCCAGCGTACTGTCCTTTTTGGGTTTTATAGAGTCGATGGGGTCCATTAGGACGCCGATACTATAGGTCAAGTTGTCTCCCCTATTGGCTCAGCTCGACATTTTTGTGAGTATCAGGACTCACTGTCAAGACTTGGTGTTATTGCGTTTGGTACCATCTCCTGAAGCGGCGAACATTGTAAACTAACTCACCTCGATTTGTGAGAGAATTCCCTTATGTCTCGGGCACTTATGGTTTGAGTTTAACAACTGTGTTACGAAATGTGATGTACCTTACGGGAAGCAATGCACTTTTCACCTGTTCAGCGATTGGCGGATTCCACGAAGCTGCATATGACACAGTACTAAGGTAGGGCTTATGGACGACAATTTTAAAGACGTGAAAGTGATGGTCATTGATGATTCGAAGACCATCCGCAGAACCGCCGAGACCTTGCTGTCCAAAGAAGGATGTGAAGTGATTACAGCGACTGATGGTTTTGATGCGTTAGCCAAGATCGCAGACTCCCAACCTGCCATCATTTTTGTCGACATAATGATGCCACGCCTCGATGGTTATCAAACCTGCGCACTGATTAAAAACAACGTTGATTTTCAAAGTACACCGGTCATCATGTTGTCGAGTAAGGATGGTTTATTCGATCGTGCCAAAGGACGGATTGTGGGATCCGACCAATATCTCACTAAACCGTTCAGCAAGGATGAGTTACTGAGCGCAATTCGTGATCACGTTAAAACGGATTGAAGACATAGAGCAGGGAGCTTGATGGGGATGTCGAAGATATTGTTAGTTGATGATTCTCCAACGGAAACCCATCAGTTCAAGGCGATGCTTGAATTGATGGGTCACGAGGTCATTACTGCAGAAAACGGACGAGACGGTGTGAGTATGGCCATTGCAGAGCAGCCGGATGTTATTCTGATGGATATAGTCATGCCTGACATGAACGGGTTCCAGGCAACAAGGCATATCGCCAGAGGTAAAGATACCAAACACATACCTGTCATTATTGTGAGTAGCAAGAATCAGGAAACCGACAAAGTCTGGGGGCAGCGCCAGGGTGCCAAAGGCTACATAACGAAACCAGTGGATACCGATGAGCTGATTTCAGTCATGCGGGCGTGTCTCTAGCGGTGAGTGAATTATCACCATTTGAGATGCTTTCGAGTCTGGCAGAAAAGGCAAGGCTCAGTGCGCTTGATTTGCCTTCAGCGCAGGCGACTCAAACGCTCTCGACTGGTCTAGGATTCAACCTGCTGGGACAAAGATTTGTCACGTCGATGAAAGAAACCTGCGAACTAATGAGAGTTCCTCCGGCAACTCGCGTCCCAGGTGTCAAAAGTTTTGTTACTGGAGTTGGCAACGTCAGGGGCAGGCTCATGGTGGTGGTGGATCTGGCGTTGTTTTTTGGCCAACCTTCAACATTGCCCAGAGCGCAGCGTAGATTGCTGGCTGTTGAGGACGAAGAACATTTGCTGGGTTTCATTATTGATGACTCACTTGGAATGAAGCATTTTCCTTCGGATGTCTACTCCGAGGAAGCTGGGGACGTCCCTGAGATGTTTGAGAAATTCGTACAAGGGTCATACGGGGTAGCGGGTGTGCAGTGGCCAGTAATGAGCCTCGCAGCGCTTTCTGATGACCCAAGATTAGGAAAGCTGGCTGTCTCACACTAGCGCTGTGTGAAACAACGGGAGAGCTGGAGTAAGAGATGGCTGAGGATACAAACACGACAAATATGCTGCGTAGCCCTGTGCTACTGGTCATGATCAGTTTACTTGTGTTGCTGATAGCGGGATTCAGTGTAAATCTCTATGTGCAGAGCGGCACCGGTGGAGGCAGTAATCCACATGCCCGACATGCCAGCGAAATGCATCTCATTGCACAGGGATTGGCCAACCACGCCTCTGCGGCGGGTAGTGGCAACGTCATGGCCTTTTCATCGCTTGCTCGCGACAAAGATGAATTTGACCGGCTCCTGGATGTTCTCAGAAACGGCGACCGTGCAACAGGGCTGCCGGCAGCGCCGGATATTGCTCGGGCCCAGGTGTCCCAGGTGGCGGCGTTATGGGCGGACCTGGCAACAAAAATCGATACGATCATCCAGAAAAAGGGTGCAGTTGACTCGCAGCGTGAGTCCAGTGCCGATATCCACATTAATCTTCAATTAATTCAGCAGGAAAACAACAAGATTGTCAGTGCGCTGTTAAGAAATAGCGCAGCAGGCAGCGAGGTTGTCGTTGCACAAAGGCAGGCGTTGCTCGCAGAAAGAATGGGGCACACGATCGATAAGGTCATTGATCGTGGTTTTGAGCAGGTTCTGCAAGATCAGTATTCTCGTGACAGCAGGATCTTCCGAGATGTTCTGAGCGAGATCCAGAATGGTGATACAGGACTTGTCATTGCGGCGGTCTCCGACGCTGACGTTCGATCAAATCTTGAGAAAATTAGTGAACTCTTTAAATCTGCTGATGGTGGCGTAAAAGAGGTCCTCATTCAGGCCGGTGAAGTGGCTGAACTGCGCGACGCTGGCACTGCCATTTATAAATCTTCAGCCGATTTATTATCTGCTATTGGCGCTTTATCCGTTTCTTTAGCAAGAACGGAAGGCAGTGCTGGATTGGCGTCTATGGAGATGGCGTTTGCTCTTCTTGGGATCATACTGGTTGTGTTCGTCATCATTATTGTCCTCATCTATCGGGCCTCTAATTCCAGCGTTAGTGAAAGTGCACGACAGAATGAAGACAACCAGGCTGCAATTCTCCAGCTGCTGGATGAGCTAGCCGATCTTGCGGATGGGGATTTAAGAGTTCAGGCAACGGTTACGGAGAGTTTTACAGGGGTGATAGCAGACTCCATCAATTTCTCTATTGACCAGATGCGGGAACTGGTTTCAAAGATTAATGAGACATCCGCCAAAGTATCAAATGCTGCTGACCAAACGCAGAGTTCGGTTAGCGCATTGTCTGAAGCGTCGCAGCGACAGGCCGATGAAATTGCGGATGTATCTGAAGCAGTGAATGAAATGGCAGTGTCGATTGATATGGTGTCATCCAACGCGGCGGAATCATCCTCAGTTGCTGAGCGCTCGGTAGACATCGCTAGCAAGGGTGCGGTGGTCGTGCAGAACACGATTGATGGGATGGACAATATTCGTGGGCAGATTCAGGAGACAGCGAAACGGATCAAACGCCTGGGTGAGAGTTCACAGGAAATTGGCGACATTGTAGCGTTGATTAATGATATCGCTGATCAGACCAATATTCTTTCCTTGAATGCGGCTATCCAGGCATCCATGGCTGGTGACGCAGGTAAGGGTTTTGCGGTTGTTGCTGACGAGGTACAGAGACTTGCCGAAAGGTCCGGTGCTGCTGCCAAGCAAATTTCCGCATTGGTTAAGACAATTCAAGGCAATACAAATGAAGCGGTAACTTCTATGGAACAGACAACTGCTGAGGTTGTTCAGGGCACACGCCTTGCCCAGGATGCAGGCGTTGCATTGGGTGAAATTGAAAGTGTTTCAAAATCACTTGCAGAAATAATTGAGAACATCTCGGGCGCGGCGAGGCAGCAGGCAGCGTCGGCCGGGAAAATATCGAACACCATGAACAGTATTCAGGAAACTACCACTGCAACGACGGACGGTACAAAGGAAACAGCCACTGCAGTAGGTAACCTTGCTGAAATGGCGAACGAGTTAAGGTCTTCGGTAACTTTCAAGTTACCTGAATAGATAGGTTGTTGGGATGAGCGGAACACAGGGTTATGTAGCGCTGGAGTGGATTCGGGGTGAGCTGGGGAATACGCTCCACAATGCACAAGTAGGATTGGCGGCCGTGCCTGAGTCGGCCGATGCCGCGACCAGCATGCGCATCTGCCTGACTGCTATCCACCAGGTTCATGGGACTCTAAAGATGGTCCATTTAGAGGGACCGGCGCTGATGGCGGCAGAGATGGAACAGGTCGCTCAGTCGCTAATGAACAACAGTATTACCGAAGTTCGGTTGGCTCAGGAAACCCTGATGCAGGCAATTTTACAGTTACCCTCCTATCTGGACCGGTTACATAGAGAGCAAGAAGATTCCGAGAAAAACTATTTGCCAATGGTTAATAACCTTCGGGCTGTGCGTGGCGAAGAAAGAATCCAGAGTTCAGGTGCAGAACTGGAAGAAGGTGATGGTCCTGATCTTGGTCCCCTAACACAGGCCGCTTCGGGCGAGGTAGTTAACGCTTACTTCCAGAGAGGCGGCGAAGGTAACCTGCCCAAAATCAGAACGCGTTACCAGCAGTGTCTGGGGGAAATTTTCAGGAAAACCGATGCTGGTAAAAACCTGACGACGATTGCCAAGCTCTTTACGATGTTGGTCCGGTTGTGTGGTGATTCTCCGACCGGGAATCTGGCTGAACTTGGATTGGGGGTAGTGGAAGGTGTGCTGAAGGGCGGGATCAAACTCGATAACCAGACAGCGACACGACTGAAACAAATTGATGATCACCTGAAGCCTCTCGCGCAGGCAGGAGAGCATGGTTTGTCGATGCCGGTAGACGAAGAACTGTCTATCGGTTTGATTAAGTTAATTAATGGAAGTAAGAAAGACACTAAAAAGATATCAGCGTTACGGCAGCGATACGCGAGTCAGGCGCCGGAATCAGAAGAATTCGCCATTGGTCCTGACGATGAAACCATGTCCGCCGTTGCTTCAATCCTGATTGAAGAGCTTAACTCCGTCACGGACAAACTTGATCTTTTTGTTCGAGCGAAGAATCGAAATACAAACGATCTGGCTGCCCTGCTGCCAACCCTTGAGCAGATTTCCAGCACAATGATCATATTGGACAATGCGGAGCAACAGGCCGCTGTTGCGAGCCAGATCTCTGTCATTAAGGGACTGGAGACAAGCGGTGAGCCGTCCGAAGATGTCTTGCTCAACATGGCGCAAGCTCTAATCGAAATCGGTATGGAGCTGGGCCAGTTGGTCGTGGGCTCGGAAAAAGGACGTGAGGGAGATTCCTTTGCTAATCTGGATGAAGCTCAGGCTGCCGTGATCAGGGAAACTAGAATTGGCCTCGCGGCTGCAAAAGACAGCGTTATAGAGTTCATCGCGTCAGAGTTTGATCACGCCAAAATCGAAGCGCTCCCACAATCTTTGAATGCGCTTCGCGGTGGCTTGATGATCGTGAATCAGCTTCAAGCGGGCGATGTTCTTAAAGCGGCGGCTAACTATGTTGCTAATGATCTGCTAAGTGGCGGGCAGACGCCCGAACTAGGGCAGATGGACGATCTGGCGGATGCGATTACGTCGGTTGATTACTATCTTGAAAGGCTCCTGGATAACCCGAATGATCCTTATTTGCAGATGCTTGAGGTCGCAGAAACAGCGGTCAAAAAGCTCGGCTACGCGCTTGGGGCGGAAGCGCCTGCGGCAGAGGTTTTAGAAGACGCGGCGAGGTTTTAGAAGACGCGGCAGAGGTTGCAGCAGATTTAGCCGAGGAAGTAATAAAAGAAGTTGTTGAAGAGCCGGTTGAAGTTACCGCGCCCGTATCGGAAACCGAAGATGACGCAATTGACGATGAAATCCTCGAGATCTTCGTTGACGAAGCCGAAGAGGTTTTGGAGACTATTTTTGAGTTCTTACCGATTTGGAAGAGCGAACCCACAAATGAAGAAGCCCTGACTGAAATTCGGCGCGCGTTCCATACGTTGAAAGGCAGTGGTCGAATGGTCGGCGCCACGGTTGTTGGTGAACTGGCTTGGTCAATTGAAAATTTATTGAGTCGCGTGATTGAGAAAACGGTGACTGCGAACCCGGCGGTGATGGACGTTATTACTGAAGCTGTTGGACAGATTCCTGAAGGTGTTACGGCATTTAAGGAGGGTCAGCAAAACAGGTTCAAGCCAGACGAACTGGTCGCTATCGCTGATGCGCTAGCGGAGGGTGGAACACCCTCAGCTATTTCGACAACTGCCGCATCGGAACCTGGGGTAATAGAGAAATCCTTTGAGCTCGAAGAAATCATTGTTACTGCCAATTTAGACAGCCCTGAGCCCGCTGAAGACAGCCTTGAGGGGGAAGAAATATTTAGGATCGAAGCGGAAGAGAAGCTCGAGGTTATTGATGGTTTTGTTACTAATCCAGGGGATGTCAGCAGCGACCTGGTCGCGGCCTTCCACACCTTGAAAGGCTCTGCCGCGATGGTAGAAATCAGTTCAATATCTACTATTGCGACGCCTCTCGAGCATTTGGCGAACCGGTACCTTGTTCAAAATAAACCCGCGGACCAGCATCTTATTGATGCTGTTCAGGAAGCCGCGAGCCTTATAAGAAAGGTCCTGCAGGACATTCCAGGTCATCGTGATTCTGTACCAGGTTCAGAAGTATTGATGGGTCGTCTGGCCGTTAGCGCGACCGAAGATCAACCGGCTCTAGGTTTTGATTTCCGTGAGATCAAGCTACTGAGTGAACCTAATATTGCAACGGACGGTTGGCAGGATGTCGAGGCACTGGTTTCTGAGTTGAAGATTGCACAGGAACAGGGGGTTACTCATAATCAGCCGGACCTTTCTGCCCTGATCGCCAGCATGCGCCGAATATACAGTGAGGGGCCTTCAAAGCCGGACGATCAGACGTTGTCGCTAATGAAGCGGGCCCACGATCACCTCGTATTCATGTTCGATGCTCTAGCGTCATCTCAGGCTCTAAGACCAGCCGGGGGCGTTATAGCAGAGCTCGATGCACTAGATTTTAATCCGATTGAAGTAGAGGTTACGCCAGAGGCCACGCCAGAAGTCCTGATGGCGCCTGAGGTGGAAAGCGCACCGGAGCAGGAACCGCCAGTGGAAGTAACTACCGGGGTACTAACGGAACTGCCTGCGGACGATATTGATGGCGATATCCTCCCAATATTCCTGGAAGAAACTGAAGAGATGCTGGAAGAAATTGACCAAAGTATCTTTGCCTGTTCTGAATCCGGATCTCCGGGCGGTAATCTGGACAACTTGCTGAGGCAGTTACATACCATGAAGGGCGCTGCCCGAATGGCGGGTGCAGCCAGCCTGGGTGAATACGTACACAATTTCGAAACTTTCCTGATCGGAATCCAGAAGAATCCCATTGAGCTGGATGATGAATTCTTTGCGCTGCTAAACAAGCACCAGGATGAAGTCATCAGGCGAGTCGAGGTCTATAAGAAATTATCATCCGGGGCAGCTTCAGAAGAAGACCTGGCATCTTTGAAAAGTGCCCTTGAGCCCTTACTGGAAACGGATCCAGTTGAAGCGCTCTACACAGCCACTAATGATTCGGCACCGACCGAGCCTAGATCGGCAATTGAGGGTGCATCCAAGGACAAGACCGCAGCGAGTGCCAGCCAGGAAATGGTCAGGGTATCGGCTGATTTACTGGAAGAATTAATTGGTCTGGCGGGTGAATCGAGTATTACTCGAGGCCGGGTTGAGCAGCAAATTAGCGATTTCAGTGAGTATCTCGAGGAAATGGAAGAAACTATTAACCGAATCAGGGTCCAGGTAAGACGACTCGAGATTGAGGCCGATTCAAGAGAAACACTTATTCGTTCCAGACAGGGTGTGGACGGTGATTCCGGATTCGATGACCTGGAGATGGACCGATACACAATGCTTCAGGCAATTTCCCGCGTCTTGAGTGAAGGGTCATCGGACATGATGGACCTGAAAGACACGCTGGCTAATAGAATCAGGGATGCAGAAACGCTCCTGCATCAACAGGCGCGCATTAGCGCCGAACTTCAGGAAGGTTTAACCAGAACACGAATGGTACAGTTCTCGCGCCTGATCCCCAGACTGAGAAGAATCGTTAGACAGGTCAGTAGTGAAGTTGGTAAGTCAGTTCGATTCGATGCTTACAATATTGAAGGCGAACTGGATCGAAACGTTCTTGAAAGAATTGTAGCGCCACTGGAACATATGCTCAGAAATTCTGTTGACCATGGTATTGAAGATCAAGAAGCGCGCATTGCGTCCGGTAAACAGGTACCGGGCCGCATCAGTCTGCGATTGTCTCGAGAGGGCCGGTATGTGGTGCTGGCCATCAGTGATGATGGCGGTGGTATCGACGTCAATGCCGTAAGAAGTAAAGCTATTGAAAGAGGGCTTATTGCAGAGGGACAGGATGTATCAGATCACGAAGTGATGCAGTTCATCATGCACGCGGGTTTTTCCACGGCGCAAAAGCTGACACAGATTTCCGGCCGTGGAGTTGGAATGGATGTTGTTGGTAGCGAGATTAAAGCACTTGGTGGCAGCGTAGCGATTGATTCTACGCTGGGTGTGGGTACTGAGTTTACGATCCGAATTCCATTCACAGTCTCGATTAACCGCGCCCTGATGGTTGCTGTTAAAGAAGAAACTTATGCGATACCGCTTAACACCATTGAAGGTATTGTCAGGGTAAGCCCCTATGAGCTGGAAGCCTACTATCAGCCGGATGCCCCAATGTTTGAATATGCGGGTCAGCCATACAGGCTTGCTTATATTGGAAAGATGCTGGACAAGGTGGATAACCCAAATTTGACCGGCCAGGTGGTTCCCTTGCCGGTAATCCTTGCACGAAGCGGTGATCATGCGGTTGCGCTCCAGGTAGACAGGGTGATTGGTTCCAGGGAAGTGGTTGTAAAAACCCTTGGTGCCCATTTCGGTGATGTTTGCGGTATATCGGGAGCGACGGTGCTCGGTGATGGTAGTGTCGTCATTATTCTGGATTGCATGGCATTGGTACGTAGCTACGAAGCGAGTGTTAATGTGCCGACAGATCCGGTCGTTGCAGAAGCGGTTCCGGAACCAGTTAACAAAGTTCGAACAGTGATGATCGTCGATGACTCGGTTACAGTCAGGAAGGTGACCTCACGACTGATGGAAAGGCAGGGTTTTGCAGTTGCCACAGCGAAGGATGGTGTTGATGCGATGAATCAGCTTCAGACTATCAGGCCAGATGTTGTTCTGCTGGATATCGAAATGCCTAGAATGGATGGGTTTGAAGTTCTTCGTAGTGTGCGACGTGACGAGAACCTAAAAAACCTTCCTGTGATAATGATTACCTCCAGGACCGGCGAGAAACACAAGCAGCAGGCGATGGAACTTGGTGTTAAGCAGTACCTGGGGAAACCTTTCCAGGAGGCGAAACTTTTAGCGACTATTGAAGAAGTTATCGCCAGCGTGAAAGCGAAACCTGAGCAGAATTAGACGTGTCTGAATCTGAAAAATTGGAAGTCTACATTCTGGAGATGCAGAAGCAGGCAGTTATATTGCCTGGCGATGTGATTGCTGAAATTATTCCTTATGAACCTTTGCAACGTATGGAAGATACCCCGGAGTGGTTTTTGGGATTGCTGGGTTGGCGCGGTATCCAAGTCCCGGTGGTCTCTTTTGAAATGCTGACGGTTGAGCGAGCGAGTTTTTCCCTTGTGAGTGTTGCCTCGGCAAGCCTTGTCATCGTAAGGGGCGATACTGACCAGGTGCTGTTGCCTTTCTATGCGCTGGTTGCGCAGACCGATCCCGTATCGCACGAAATCAGTGACGAAATGCTCATAGGAACAGGGGGTACGATAGAGCGAACTGAGATCGCGAAGGCCAGATTCAACAACGATGTTCTTTCAGTACCGAACCTGGGTTACCTTCAGGAGGCGCTTCTAAACGCAGTCATTCAGTAGCTCATCCAGTAATGCCGAAACTGCCCCAGACCTGATGAGAAACCGATAATGCAACTATCGGGGCGGTCTCGGCCCGAAGAACACGTTCGCCAAATGTCACAGTATTGAATCCCACATTTATAGCCTCTTTTTCTTCAGCTTCGCTAAATCCACCTTCAGGGCCGGTTAACAGGCTTACTGAATTGACGATAGATTTCGTGCGCGGGATTGGGGAACTTCCGGGAACTGCGAGTAGCCTAATGTCTGCGCTGCTGGTCGCAAGCCAGTCTGATAGGTTTGTGGCCGGGTCCAGCACGGGTAAAAGATTAAGACCGCATTGCTCGCAGGCTGCGATCATCACCTGCCGCCAGTGGGTTTCTCGATGATGAATCATCTTGTGCGCTACAGCGCAGTGATCGCTGATAATTGGGGTAATCCGGGTTATACCAAGTTCGGTAACTTTCGTTAACACGCTATTCATCGAATCTTTTTTCAGGATGCAAAGGCCAAGCGTGGTTCTGAGTTGGGGTGCCCGGTCGTTTTCATCGTACTTGACCGGTCTAACCTCAACATGACTTTTCCTGATTGATTCGATGGAACAGATGAACTCACCGCCCTTGCCATTGAACACAACGATGCTCTCGGCGGTGGATATACGAAGCACTCGAGCCAAGTGGTGCCCGGATGCTTCAGGCAACGCAAAAGTTTTCCCTATTTTGATGCTACCTTCGACAAAGAATCTGGGTAGCGTCATGACTAAAGACCTAGGTTTTTCCAGACTTTCATGGTCGGCAGGGATTGGTTCATGGTGTAAAAATGCAGCCCCGGGGCGCCGCCTTGTAGCAGGCGTTGGCAGAGGTCGGTCACGACCTCTACGCCAAATGCCTTTAGGGTGTCAGGTTCGGCGTCACAGGCTTGCAGCTGCTTTTCTATCCAACGGGGAATCTCGGCACCACACAGGTCTGAAAACCGTTTGATGCCCTTATAGTTGGTGATTGGCATGATCCCGGGAACGATGGGTATCCTGATGCCCGCTTTGTCACACAAATCTCTGAACCGGAAGTAAGCGTCTGCGTTGTAAAAATACTGCGTGATTGCGCTGTTTGCCCCGGCATCGACTTTTTGTTTGAAGAATTTAATTTCTGTGTCGACAGTCGCTGATTCCGGGTGAATTTCAGGGTAGGCCGCAATGTCTATGTGGAAATGTTCACCCGTTAATTGGCGGATGAACTCGACCAGTTCATTTGCGTGGGACATCTTCATGGAACTGCCAACACCTGAGGGGCGATCGCCACGAAGTGCGACAAGGCGCGTAATTCCTGCAGCCTGGTATTCTAGAAGTAGCGCCTTGATAATTTCGGGCTTGTCTCCACCAAAGGAAAGGTGAGGCGCGACAACGCTGCCGGTGCTGGCCAGGTCAAGTACCGTCTGCTTTGTCCCATCTTTGGTTGAGCCACCGGCGCCATAGGTAACGGAAAAAAAGTGCGGCGCAAGCTCAGCAAGTCTGGCATGGACCTGTTTTACCTTGGTAACGGCCTCTTCGGTTTTAGGTGCGGAAAACTCAAAGCTGAACAGTTGGGTATCGGTCATGTTTACTTGGCTGCTGCGAGCAGGTCCTTCTTATCCGTCGCTTCCCAGGTAAAGTCTTTATCTTCTCTGCCGAAGTGACCGTAGGCCGCTGTCTTCCTGTAAATGGGGCGTTTTAGATCAAGCATTTCGACAAGGCCTTTGGGCCGGAGTTCAAAATGTTCCCTGACCAGCGCTTCGATTGCAGTTTCATCGATCGCGCCAGTGCCAAACGTGTTGACGCTGATGGAAGTTGGTTCGGCAACGCCGATTGCGTAGGACAGTTGAATCTCGCAGCGCTTTGCGAGTCCGGCGGCAACAATATTTTTCGCCACATAGCGACCGGCATAAGCTGCGCTCCTATCGACCTTGGATGGGTCCTTTCCGGAGAAAGCACCACCGCCGTGACGCGCCATACCACCGTAGGTATCAACAATGATCTTTCGGCCCGTCAGGCCACAATCGCCGACGGGACCGCCAATAACGAAGTTGCCGGTTGGGTTGATAAAGTACTTGGTATCGCTGTGAAGCCAGTTTTCTGGCAGCACGGGCTTGATGATTTCTTCCATGACCGCTTCCTGAAGGTCCTTGAGAGAAACATCGGGAGAATGTTGTGTAGATAATACGACGGCATCAATGGCGACGGGATTGCCATCCGTATCGTACCGGAATGAAATTTGGCTTTTTGCATCAGGGCGCAGGAAAGATAGTTTTCCTGACTTGCGGACTTCCGCCTGTTTTGCAACCAGTCGGTGCGAGTACGTGATGGGTGCTGGCATGAGCACATCGGTTTCGTCGGAGGCATAGCCAAACATAAGTCCCTGGTCACCGGCTCCCTGCTCCTTGTTTTCGCCTTCATCGACGCCCATTGCAATATCGGGGGACTGCTTGCCAATGGCGTTGATTACCGCGCAGGAGGCGCCATCGAAACCAACCTCAGAACTGTTGTAGCCAATATCAAGTACTACGGTTCGACAAATGTCTTCAAGGTCTACCCAAGCTTCAGTGGTGATTTCACCAGCGATTATAACCATACCGGTCTTCACCATGGTTTCGCAGGCAACGCGAGCGTCTTTGTCTTCACTGATGATGGCGTCAAGAATAGCATCGGAAATCTGGTCGGCCATCTTATCCGGGTGGCCCTCTGAAACGGATTCTGAAGTAAAAGTGCTGTTAACTGTCATGGTCTGACCTTGTGTGTTTGCTTGAAAAGGTCGCCATTCTACTTGCCCCGGTAATGGTTTCCCAGCAGGCTCAGGTGATAATCTTTCATCCTGATGATAAATATCACTCAATGCGAGAGTCCTGCCATTGATGATTAGGTAAGCGTAAGAGAGAATACTCGCGAATTTTTATCACCGGTTTTTCTATGAACGGAACCAAGATTGCCAATGCAGTGCGGGCCCTGTCGATGGATGCTGTCCAAAAAGCAGGGAGTGGGCATCCTGGCGCCCCCATGGGTATGGCCGACATTGCCGAAGTCCTGTGGACCGATATTTTGCGCCACAACCCCGCTAATCCAGGTTGGCTGAATCGAGACCGCTTCGTGCTGTCCAATGGCCATGGTTCCATGTTGCTTTATTCCCTGCTTCACCTGACCGGTTATGACCTGTCGATGAATGATCTTCGGAATTTCAGGCAGTTGGGTTCGATAACCGCCGGTCATCCTGAATATGGTGAGACCCCTGGTGTTGAGACGACGACCGGACCACTGGGTCAGGGCCTTGCCAATGCGGTGGGAATGGCTATTGCGGAACAGGTACTGTCCGCTCGTTTTAACCGCGACGATTTCAATATTATTGATCACTTTACTTACGTCTTCGTCGGTGATGGTTGCCTGATGGAAGGTGTTTCTCATGAAACAGCCTCTCTTGCGGGTACGCTTGGGCTCTCCAAGCTCATCTGTATTTATGATGACAACGGAATATCGATCGACGGCAAGACAGACGGATGGTTTACAGATAACACCCCGGGACGTTTTGAAGCATATGGCTGGCACGTTATTCCTGACGTAGACGGGCATGATCGGGATCTGGTCCAGGCGGCGATTCTAGCGGCACAAAAAGACCAGCGCCCGAGCATCATTTGTTGTAAGACCCAGATTGGGTTTGGCTCTCCGAACAAGCAGGGAACCGCCGCAAGTCACGGTTCACCGCTTGGGTTGGATGAAATTGAGCTGACCCGTGAATCTCTTGGCTGGACAGATGCACCATTTGAAATACCGGAGGATGTCTATGCCGCCTGGGATTGTCGGCAAAAAGGAGCTGATACTGAAAGTGGCTGGCGACAGCGTTTTGCGGAATACAAAGACTCGCATCCTGATCTTGCGTTTGAACTTGAACGGACGATGTCTAGGGCACTGCCTAACAATTGGCATCAGACTATGGAAGCCATAGCGAAAGACATGCAGGGGGATGACCGCACCGTAGCGTCACGTAATGCCTCCGGTGAAGTGATTGCTAAAATTGCCGCCATCCTGCCTGAACTAGTGGGGGGTTCGGCCGATTTATCAGGTTCAAACTGCACTAACTGGCCGGACGTCCGGCCGATGGCGAAGGACAATCCGGATGCTAACTATGTCTATTACGGTGTTCGTGAATTTGGGATGACGGCGATCGGAAACGGCATCGTCTTGCATGGTGGTCTTCGGCCATTTTCTGGGACGTTCCTCATCTTCATGGAATATGCCCGTAACGCGGTGCGCATGTCCGCCTTGATGGGGATACCCAATATTCTTGTCTACACCCATGATTCTATCGGACAGGGCGAGGATGGCCCTACCCACCAGCCGGTCGAACAGCTGGCGAATCTTCGGGGAACCCCGAATATGACAGTCTGGAGGCCCTGCGATACCGTTGAAACAGTTTATGCCTGGAAGCATGCCATCGAAAATAATGATGGGCCTACCTCGCTGGTATTTAGTCGTCAGGGATTGCCGACGCAGGACAGGACTGAAGAACAATTCGATAATGTAAGCCGGGGCGCATATGTGTTGTTTGAAACCGATGAAAATCCCGAAAACATCCTGATAGCGACCGGTTCCGAGGTCAGCCTTGCGGTAGAGAGCGCTAAGGTGCTTGGTGCCCAGGGCGTGTCAGTCAGGGTAGTTTCCATGCCCTGTGTCGAGGTGTTTGAACAGCAGGATGCAAGCTACCAGGAACAGGTGTTGCCAAACGCGATCCGAAAACGAGTGGCCCTTGAAGCAGCGCACGTTGATTACTGGAGGAAGTGGGTCGGGCTTGATGGAGCGGTTGTTGGAATGGAGAGTTTTGGCGCGAGCGCTCCCGGTGGTGACCTTTATAGGCATTTTGGATTCACGGTGGAAAATGTTATCGACAAGGTCAAGGGACTGGCCTAAGCGATGACAATACTGCGCTTTGGGAACCTGGATATTCGCGGCAAGCGTGTTCTGATTCGTGAGGATCTGAATGTACCGGTCGATAATGGCAAGGTAACCAGTGACGCAAGGATTCGGGCAGCCCTGCCGACGCTGGAATATGCGGTTAAGCAAGGTGCGAAGGTGATGGTTATGTCGCACCTGGGCAGGCCCCAGGAAGGTTTGTCGATCGACCAGCAGCCGGAATTGAGTCTGGAACCTGTTGCTTCAAGGATTTCTGAATTATCAGGTCTGACGGTTAGGCTTGAAACCAATTACCTGGAGGGGGTTTCTTTCGGTGATGAAGACATCCTTCTGTTTGAAAATATTCGCATCAATGTTGGTGAAAAAAGTAACGATGAAAGCCTCTCCAAAAAACTGGCGTCGTTAGCAGATATCTTTGTGATGGACGCTTTCGGCACAGCGCACAGGGCACAGGCCAGTACTGAGGGCGTAGCTCGTTTTGCGCCAGTTGCCTGCGCGGGACCGCTGCTATCCGCGGAATTGTCGGCGCTCGGGAAAGCGCTGGCCGACCCCGTCAGGCCCATGACAGCGATCGTTGGTGGCAGTAAGGTGTCTACAAAGCTTGAGGTTCTTAACTCACTGGTCGAAAAAGTGGATTCACTGGTGGTGGGTGGCGGCATAGCCAATACTTTCCTGGCCGCAACCGGGATCAACGTTGGTAAATCTCTTTGTGAAGTTGGCCTCTCGGGTACGGCGAAACAGCTGCTGGACAGGGTTCATATTCCGTTGCCAGCAGATGTGGTCGTTGCGAAGGCGCTATCAGCGGATGCAACGGCTGTCATCAAGTCGGTGCACGAAGTCAAAGCTGATGAGATGATATTGGATATAGGTCCGGATAGTACGGCGGCAATCTGTGAGATGATGGGCCAGGCTGGAACTATCCTGTGGAACGGCCCTGTGGGAGTATTCGAAATATCGCAGTTCGCTGAAGGTACCAAAGCGCTGGCTCTCAGTATCGCTGAGAGTCCGGCATTTTCATTAGCGGGCGGCGGCGATACCCTCGCAGCAATCGAACAGTTTGGACTCAGCGACAAGATTTCCTATATATCTACCGGTGGTGGTGCATTCCTGGAATTTGTTGAAGGTAAAACCCTACCGGCAGTAGCCGTCCTTGAGGCAAGGGGCGAGTAACACAATTAACATGGAGAACAGATCATGGCATTAGTAAGCATGCGTCAAGTTTTAGATCATGCGGCAGAGCACGATTATGGGGTTCCGGCGTTTAACGTGAATAACCTGGAGCAGATACGCGCCATTATGGAAGGCGCAGAGCAAACAGACAGCCCTGTGATTGTCCAGGCATCGGCTGGTGCACGTAAATATGCTGGCCCAAATTTTCTCAGACATCTGATACTCGCAGCGGTAGAGGAGTTCCCTGACATTCCAGTTGTTATGCACCAGGATCATGGTGCTTCACCTGCTGACTGCCAGAAAAGTATCCAGCTTGGATTCTCGTCGGTGATGATGGATGGCTCGCTGCTCGAAGATCAAAAGACACCCGCCAGCTACGAGTACAACCTTGAGGTCACCCGGCGAACAGTTGAGATGGCTCATGCCTGTGGCGTGACTGTGGAAGGCGAACTGGGTTGCTTGGGATCATTGGAAACCGGTGAAGCAGGAGAAGAAGACGGCGTTGGTGCAGCCGGTGTCCTGACCATGGACCAGATGCTCACTGACCCGGAGCAGGCGATTGATTTCATCGCACAGACAAATTGCGATGCGCTGGCCATTGCCATCGGTACAAGCCATGGCGCATACAAATTCTCCAGGCCACCGACGGGCGATATTCTGTCAATAGATCTCATCAAGAAGATTCATCAGGCGCTGCCTAATACTCATCTAGTCATGCATGGGTCGAGCAGTGTTCCTCAGGATTGGCTAAAGGTCATTAATGAGAACGGTGGTGAAATATCCGAAACATACGGCGTTCCTGTTGAAGAGATTCAGCAGGGTATTAAGCATGGCGTACGAAAAGTAAACATCGACACTGATCTCCGGCTGGCGTCTACAGGCGCCACCAGACGTTTTCTCAGTGAGAACAAGTCTGAATTCGACCCGAGAAAATATCTGGCGGCGTCTCAGGATGCGATGCGAGATATCGTGATTGCTCGATATGAAGCTTTCGGTACTGCAGGTAACGCTTCAAAAATAAAGCCAATCACTCTGGATGAAATGTCAGATAGGTATCTCTCTGGTGAGCTAAACCAGAAAGCTTCCTGAACGCGCAATGGATATTCTTCCGCGACTGAAAGAAATTGTTGGGGAAGAAAATGTCTCGAATGAAAAAAGCAACCTGGTTGCGTACGGCTTGGATTGGACACGTTTTTTTGAGCCTGACCCAATCGCCATCGTGTTCGTACGAACAACAAAGCAGGTTATCCAGCTTGTTCAATTTGCGAGAACGGCAGGCCTTGGGCTTGTCCCGTCCGGAGGACGTACGGGTTTGTCGGGTGGGGCGTGTGCGACCAACGGGGAAGTTGTTGTTTCCTTCGAGAAGATGAACCAGGTCCTCGACTTCAGTTCCGCAGATGCTTCAGTCACCGTCCAGCCGGGTGTCATCACGGCAAACCTGCAGACCTTTGCAGAAGAGAAAGGTTTGTTCTATCCGGTTGATTTTGCGTCCAGTGGTTCCAGCCAGATAGGCGGCAACATTGCGACGAACGCCGGAGGCATTCGCGTCCTGCGTTACGGGATGACCAGGCAGCAGGTTTCCGGCTTGATGGTGGTTACCGGAGCGGGAGAGCTCCTCGAACTCAACAAGGGACTGACAAAAAACAACACGGGTTACGATCTGCGACACCTCTTTATTGGGAGTGAGGGTACGCTGGGGTTTGTGGTGGAGGCCACTGTCCAGTTGGCCGCAATGCCAGAGAAAGCTACCGTGATGTTGCTAGCCACGCCTAGGATGGAAGATTGCCTTGAAATTCTGACCGCGTTTCGTGAACACATAACCCTTAACGCATTTGAGTTTTTTTCCCACAACGCACTGGAATCTGTAGTCTCGCAAAGTGATCTTGAGTCGCCGTTCGCGACACCGTCTACTTTCTACGTGTTGCTGGAATTTGAGAGCCCGGGCGAGCAGGCGTTAGCCGATGCGCTGACGGCATTTGAGCGATGTACCAGTCAGGGGTGGGTGACGGACGGTATAGTGGCATCAAGTGAAAGCCAGAATCGGTCCCTCTGGCAGTACCGGGAAAGAATTTCAGAATCTATTACGTCTCGAACACCCTACAAGAATGATATCGCGGTCAGGGTAAGCCAGGTTCCTGAATTCTTGTATGAGGTTGAGCAACTGGTAGGCATATCGTACCCAGACTTTGAGATTGTATGGTTCGGACACATTGGTGACGGCAATCTACATCTTAATATCCTCAAGCCAGCAGAAATGTTGGCCGACCAGTTTAAGAAACAATGTGAGCAGGTCAGCGAAAGTATTCTTGCGGTCGTCCAGGAGTTTGGGGGCAGTGTATCTGCTGAGCACGGAATCGGTTTGATGAAGAAGGGCCAGCTTCACTTCAGTCGGAGTGAACAAGAGATAGCGTCACTGAGGTCGATCAAGACTATATTTGATCCAGACGGAATTATGAATCCGGGGAAATTGCTCTAGGGTTATCGATCACGGTGTTATGACCCTGCAGGGCGAAGCTCCTCGACACCGGATTCCCGACCAACCAGCAATACATCTGCGGGTCTTTTTGCAAACAGCCCCTGGGTCACTACGCCGGTAAGACCGTTAATCGTGTCTTCCATAGCACAGGGGTCGGTGATCGAGAGGCCATGAACATCAATGATCATATTGCCATTATCTGTGACGAATCCCTGGCGGTAGACGGGTTGGCCACCCAGACCGACAAGCTTCCTGGCGACGGCCGATCGGGCCATCGGAATGACTTCAACGGGCAGCGGAAATTTGCCAAGAACGTCTACAAGCTTGGTGTCATCAACGATACAGACAAACTGCCTGGCGACGGATGCAACGATCTTTTCCCTTGTTAGTGCGCCGCCGCCGCCTTTAATCAATTCCAGGTTTGGGTTGGTCTCATCGGCACCATCGACATACACAAGTAGTTCGTTGACGTCGTTCAGGTCATAGACCGGAATCCCGTGTTTTTTGAGACGATCTGCGGTTGCTTGCGAACTGGCCACGGCACCATCGAATCGGTGACGGGACTTCGCAAGCGCATCAATGAAATAGTTTGCAGTTGAGCCAGTGCCTACCCCGATGACTGCTTCTTTGGTGAGCAGCGGCTCAATGTAGTCAGCTGCACTTTGTCCAACGGCGGCTTTGAGTTCGTTCTGGTTCATTAAAATTGGCACCAATGTGAAGAATAGGGGAATCGAGTGGTTCAGCTTAATGATCGTGCGCTGTAATGGTAGTGATCTGCGATGGTAGTGAGCTTTCTCGATAGTGACCTGGGCCGGCTTACACAAACTGCATCCAGTTGGCTAAGATGAGGTTACTTTCAAAATGGATCCTGCGCGTGGAAAAGTATGTAAAGAAAATCCTCGAGGCGAATGTTTATGACGTTGCAATACAGACGCCTTTGGAAATGGCGCCTCTGTTGTCATCTCGTACGGGAAGCGAGGTGTTGCTAAAGCGTGAAGATATGCAGCCGGTTTTCAGTTTCAAGATTCGCGGAGCGTACAACAAGATAAGTCGCTTGACACCCAAGGCAAGGAAAAAAGGGGTCATTACGGCATCTGCCGGGAATCACGCACAGGGTGTGGCGATGGCTGCTACCAGGCTTGGGATCAGGTCCAGAATCGTGATGGGCGAAAATACGCCTTCAATCAAGGTCGATGCGGTAAAGGCCTTTGGCGGAGAAGTCATTCTGCACGGGGATACCTATGACGAGGCCGCCGGGTTCGCGCGTAAGCAAGCGACTCGCACAGGCGCCACCTACATACACCCCTTTGATGATGCTGATGTAATCGCAGGGCAGGGAACGATTGGGATGGAGATAATGAGGCAATATACGGGCTCTCTTGATGCCGTCTATGTGCCTGTGGGCGGAGGTGGGTTAATTGGCGGCATTGGTGCGTTCGTTAAGTACCTCCAGCCTGAATGTAAAATCATTGGCGTGGAATGCGAAGGGTCAGCTGGTATGTCAGCTGCACTGAAAGCCGGGAGGAGAGTCTCTCTCCGTGCGGAAGATCTTGACCAGTTTGCGGATGGTACCTCTGTTAGGCAGGTAGGTAAGGAAACGTTCGCGCTGGCGAAGCAGGTAGTTGATGAGGTAATTACAGTGACGGTCGATGAGATCTGCGCCGCGATTAAGGATCTCTTCGAGGATACTCGTACCATTGCCGAACCATCAGGAGCCCTCGCGGTAGCGGGAGTAAAGAAGCATGGACTAAAAGGGAAAACCGTCGTGGCCGTCGTCAGCGGGGCTAACGTTAACTTCGATCGACTTCGTCATATTTCGGAGAGAACAGAAGTTGGTGAGCGACGGGAACTGTTGCTGGGTGTGAGTATTCCAGAGAAAGCCGGTAGTTTTCGTAAATTCTGCTCTGCCATTGGCAAACGCAGCATCACGGAATTTAACTATCGTTATGCTCATGGAGGGCCAGCACATGTCCTGGTTGGTGTTCAGACATCAGCCGCTGAAGACAAGTCAAAGCTCATCATGAGGCTTTCCGAACGATACGAGGTTCAGGATTTATCGGATAACGAGGTCGCTGTTGTCCATGTTCGACACATGGTCGGTGGGGTTGCAAAAATTGAAGATGAAAAGCTGTTTAGGTTTGAATTTCCTGAGAAACCGGGTGCTTTACTGAAGTTTCTGGATTTGCTTGGCAATGAGTTCAACATCTGTATGTTTCATTACAGAAATCATGGCTCAGCTTTTGGCAGGGTCTTGGTCGGAATTCAGATTCCTGCAGGCCGAATGAAATATTTTCTGGGGCAGCTGGATAAGATTAATTACCGGTACTGGAATGAATCCGGTAATCCCGCCTACCGCCAGTTTCTTACTGTAAGCTAGTTAGTTTTATCCACGCTATTTTCGTCCTCTGCATTGATATCGGCGTGAAACTGCACGAATTCCTCTTCAAAAGAGAATAAGGACAGGTCCTTGATTCGATCGACGTACAGCATCCCGTCGAGGTGATCGAATTCGTGCTGGAATACGGTGGCCAGAAAACCGTGTGCCTCAATGCTTTTATCGACGCCCCCTGGGGTCAGGTAATCAACCCGGATATGCTGGGGGCGTTCAACGTATCCCATCATGCCTGGTACGGATAGACATCCTTCCCAGTAACCGGCTGTTTCATCGGCAATAGAAGTGATCGTCGGGTTGATGTAGACCTCGAAAGGAGTGTGCTCAATTTCGCCATAGCGGGTGCTGGTGTTCTCGACCTCGATGACGACGATTCGGAGGCCCACATCAATCTGGGGAGCGGCCAGGCCAATACCACCATAGGCATGAAGGGTTTCCCGCATGTCGGAGACCAGTTCGTTGAATTCTGCAGACCCAAGGTGTGCCGTGGGATAGGGCGCTGCCGGGACTCTCAGGCGTGGATGACCCATGCGAATTACTTCTCTTACTGCCATTGATAGCCTCCCTGGGATGTTAGTAAATGCTTCCTCGTGGGCACATAGCCGGCGGTCATGATATCAGGTGCCAGGGGTTGGTGGCCAAAGGCTTGCTCATTCTGGATAACCGCTATATGTAGTGTGGCCGTTAGTATCTATGCGCAAAACATTCATTGGAGTCTGTGAAATTCGTGAAGAAAAAGCCCGATCTAATGTTCCTCCTTTTTTTAATGTTCGGACTGGGTGTCGTGTTGAGCGCGGGTGCGTCCTTGATTTAATGGGTACTTGATCCTTTGGGCGCTCTCTCAATCAAGCGGTCTTCCGTTATCACTGCCTGCATCGGCACGTCATGTGTGGCTGGTTCAAAATCAGCCTGTTGACCTTCAAAAGCCAGGCCAACCAGTTTGCTTTTCTGGAAGCGTCGTCTATCAAACGCTTTGTCGTAGTAGCCACCCCCCATGCCAATTCGATCGCAACGATCATTGAACCCGACGACGGGTACGCACACGAATTCTATGTCAATTCCCCGAATGTAGTTACCTGGCTTAACCGCCGGTTCCCTGATGCCAAAACGGTTCTCTCGAAGCGGGGTTTCCCCTGGTAAATATAGCGCGAACATCATGGATTGTTTTTGCCACACCCTGGTATCAATGACGGGTAGATAAATTGCCTTGCAAAGAAGTTGCGCAAGCTCTATGACAGGCGATGTGTCAACTTCTTCCGGGAGTGACAGGTATACAGCGATTTTTTTACAACGCCGAAATGGCAAGTATCGGGCAAGATTTCGTGCGAGCAGTTGCGATTTTTCTTCGCGTTCCAATGGAGTGATCGAACGGCGTGCGGATCTAAGAGATTTTCTCAATTGGCTTAAGGACATGCCGGCCTCGATGATTAGTTCCCCAAATTGCCGCTGTACTAATAGGTCCTTGAACCCTGCGGTTCAAGGCGGTGGTCTCCTTATGACCTCAGGCTTTCCGCTGAACGGACATGCACATGGTCGATGAAAAAAGACCTCCTGGTTATCGCGTAAAGGGTCGAGGACATATCGACTGGCAAACAACCCAGGGAACTAGAACGCGAGTATAGCCGTTTGGAGGGCTGACCAAAACAGCGGTTTAGGTTTTTGCTTTCAGTCGGGTTAGGGCGGTATCGATCTTATTGTGCAAATTCTGGATTTCGGTCTGCTGATCGGCGAGTCTGGAAGAAATCTCGGTTTGTTTGGAATCCAGTTGGGTGGCCTTTTCAGACTGCGCTAACAGATCATTGGTTAGGTTCAGCGCCGCCATCACGGCCAGGCGGTCCAGGCCAAAAACATTTGAATTCTCTTTCATTTCTCGCATCTTCTGGTCCAGGAACTGGGCAGATTGTTGTAGGGCAGTCACTTCGCTCTCCTCACAACTGACCTGATAGTCTTTGTCGAGTATGGAGACTCGTACAGTCTTTGATTCTGACATTGGTTTAGTCCTGTTCTAGAGACTTCAGGCGCATAATCATCGCCTCGATTTTGGCTTTGGCCATTTCGTTCTTTTCAAGCAGGCTGGTTCGTTCCTGCGTCCACTTCTCACGATCGGCTTCTATCGCTCGATGGTTACTTTCCAGCTCATCACAAAGGGTGATCAGCTCGTCGATCCGTTTCTCAAGGGTGTTGATATCCACACCGGCACTCAACTTAAAGGTTAATTAGGAACTATAAAGCGGGACAATCCTGTTGTTCAAGCTGAGTTGGAGTAAAATCGTCATTCTATTGAGGAATGTTTTACCACCGGGTCAGAAACCGAGGCTGATTGATATGACTGTATTTGAGCACTTCCGCGATGAATTGTCCCGGGCAAGCGTTGATCTTCACCCATCCGAACTGCATGGGATGCTTGTTGGCTACCTGTGTGCGGTGAAGGATAGCGCCGGGCCAGGACAGCGAAGGTCCCTGTTTGAAGCCTGGATGGACGGTCAGGCGCCTGCTTCCGTAGTGAATATGCTTGAAGAAGCTTATACGCAAAGTCTGGACAGTCTGGGTGAATATGCGGATTTTGATTTTACGCTGATGATTCCTGGGGATGACGAGGGGATTGCTGAACGAGCAGAATCTGTGTTTTTGTGGTGTAGTGGTTTTCTTTCAGGCTTTGGTGAGTCCGGTCGTCAGCTCGATGCCGACGATGCTTCAGATGTTAAGGAAGCCCTTCAGGATATGGGTCGAATTGCGGCAATGTCCGAACAAGTCACTGAAGGGGAAGAGAATGAGTCGGACTTGACCGAGATCGTCGAGTTCATACGAATCAGTACGTTACTCATTTTCGCGGAAACAGAATCAAAAGGGACTCACTAAAGTTGCCGAGAAAAAAGAAGGCGCGCAGGGAGATTGCACCAGCGGAATATGTCAGCAGGCGCCGGGAGCTGTCAGCATTCATGGATGAAGGCAGTATTGCTATTGTCCCTGGTGCGAATTCAAAGATTCGTAATGGTGATGTGCAATACCCGTTTCGCCAGGATAGCGATTTTCGTTATCTGACGGGGTTCGATGAACCCAATGCGGTATTCGTGCTGATCCCTGGCAGGGAGCATGGTGAGACGCTGCTGTTCTGTCGTGAGCGCGACAACGAGTATGAGCGCTGGCATGGTCATATCACCGGCCCTGAGCGTGCGATGCAGCTTTTTGGGATGGATGATGCTTTTCCTGTATCCGATATAGATGACATCTTGCCGGGCTTGATTGAAGGTCGCTCGAAGCTCTATTACGCCATGGGCGTAGACCGGGATTTCGATAATCAAGTGATCGACTGGGTCAAGAAAATTGCTCAAAGTGATCATCTTGGCGCGGAGTCGCCGGGTGAGTTTGTTCAGCTTGATCATTATCTGCATGAACTTCGGCTCTTTAAGAGTGCTGCCGAGATAGCGCTGATGAAGTTGGCTGCTGATGCCACGGTTAAGGGCCATTGTCGGATTATGCAGAAAACGCAGCCCGGTATGATGGAGTACGAACTGGAAGCTGAGCTGATTCACGAATTTTCGATCAACGGCGCACGCCACTGTGCGTATCCCGCGATCGTTGGGGGTGGGGCGAATGCCTGCGTGTTGCACTATGTTTCCAACAACGAAGTTCTTGCCGATGGTGACCTTGTGCTTGTAGATGCAGGTGGTGAATATGAGGGTTATGCCTGTGACCTGACACGTACATTTCCTGTTAATGGCAGGTTTTCAGAAAGTCAGGCCAGGGTTTATGAAGTGGTTTTGCGTGCCCAGGATGCCGCCATTGCAGCGGTGAGACCTGGCAATACCTGGAATGATCCGCATGAAGCGGCGATCAGGGAGTTGAGCAAGGGCCTTGTCACACTCGGTGTATTGTCAGGTAAGCTTGATGATCTTATTGCCGAAGAAGCCTATCTACCCTACTGTATGACCAAAACCGGACACTGGCTCGGATTGGATGTTCATGACGTTGGAGACTACCAGGTGGATGGTCAGTGGCGGGTCTTCGAGGAAGGGATGGTGACGACAATCGAGCCGGGGGTTTACTTCAATGAAAACATGATGGAAGTACCATCGGAGTATCGAGGTATTGGTGTCAGGATAGAAGATGATGTGCTGGTAACAAAATCAGGAAACGAGGTGTTGACGGGCCAAGTGCCTCGTACGGTGGATGAAATTGAAACCCTTATGGGGGCTACTCGTGACTGATTTAGTGATCATAGGTGCTGGTTTCATTGGGATGTCTTTTGCGCTGGCTGCACACAAGCAGGGGTTTGGCGTTGAGGTCTATGATAAGGCCGCCGCACCGGTGTTGCCTAAAACAGCAACATCACAAGTGATCGCCGTGAATCCTGTTTCCGCAGAATTTCTGTCGGGGATTGGCGTCTGGAACCTGATTCCCGATAGATTTATTACCCGATACGATCAGATGTCGGTCTTTGACGGGCAGGGAAGTGGATCGATATCTTTTACGGCAGAAGAAGGTGGGCTGCCGTGTCTTGGGTATATCGTTGACCAGGGCGCACTTCGGGTAGCGATGAGCGAGTGCGCCTTAAGTCAGGGGCTTGAGGTGAAATGGACAGAGACGGCTGATATTGATGAGCTTCAAAGAGACTTATTGGTGGCGGCAGATGGTGCTCACTCTGCTACAAGGGAAAAGCTCGGACTGAAGAAGATGGGCTATTCGTACGACCAGAGGGCGACAGTATGTGTTGCACAATTCGGTCAAGAGTTCACCAAGGAGCGCGGGCAACAGGCATACCAATGGTTCTGTGATTCGGGGCCACTCGCGCTGCTGCCACTGGGTGACCAGGGTAAGTTCGCAGTGGTTTGGTCGAGTAGTGAGGATATGGCTTCAATAAGTGAAACCGAATTCATTTCAGCCCTTGAAGGGTCGACGGAGGATAAGCTCGGCCGGGTCCACGGTATATCATCGCGACATAGTTTCCCGCTGATGCAGCAGCAGGCCTGGCGGTATGTGACTGAAGGGGCGGTGCTGCTGGGAGATGCGGCGCATGCGATTCACCCGCTGGCGGGTCAGGGCGCAAATCTCGGGTTCGCTGATGCGAGCTGCCTGATCACCGAGCTCTGCGCTGCAAGGCTTGAAGGCAGAGTTATTGGGGATCTAGGTGTGCTGAAACGTTACGAAAAAAAACGTAAAACAGACAACCATCTTGCCGCATTGGCGATGGAAGGCTTCCATCGTTTGTTCACGTCTGATTCAAGTATCGTTGGATTGGTGCGCAGTCGTGGATTGCGTTTAGTGAATGAAAATAAAACATTAAAGCGGCTCGCAATTAGTGTCGCGTCTGGTCGAGTCTAGTAGACTACACGGCTTTGCAATTCTGTATTTTCCATGGGTAAGAAAACCCCCCTATTCGAAAAGCACGAATCCCTTGGCGCCAAAATGGCTGATTTTGGCGGCTGGGATATGCCGATTCACTACGGATCACAGATTGAAGAACACCACGCAGTCAGACAGGACGCCGGTGTGTTTGATGTTTCACATATGACAGTCGTTGAGCTGCATGGAGCAGATGGCCTGGCCTATCTGGATCGATTACTGGCTAATGATATCGGGCGGGTAAAAAGTCCCGGACAGGCGATGTACTCGGCAATGCTGAGCGAGACAGGTGGCGTTCTGGATGACCTTATTGTCTATGCAACGGGTGATCCATATCTGGTGGTGGTGAACTGCGCGACACGGGGGAAAGACCTGGCGTGGATGCGGCGCGTGGCCGAAGGATACGAGTGTGAAGTTGTTGAACGGCCTGAATTTGCTATTTTGGCGATTCAGGGCCCTCGTGCCATTGAAAAAGTGAAGTCGATCGTCGGGGAAGACCTTGTTGGGGACGGTAAGGTTGGGGAACAGAAGGTTGCCCTCATTGAAGGTTTGAAAGTCTTCCAGGGTGGATGGTGCGATGGATGGTTTATCGCGCGTACAGGTTATACCGGTGAAAAGGGTGTCGAGATCATCTTGCCTGAAGACCAGGCGGTGCCTTTTTGGGACAGCCTTCTTGAGGCAGGTATCAGGCCCATTGGCCTGGGCGCAAGAGATACGTTGCGGCTTGAAGCGGGCATGAACCTGTACGGCAATGATATGGATGAATCCGTGACACCGCTTGAATCGAACATGGCAAATACCGTATTTCTTGAGGGTCGCGACTTCTTAGGCGCGGACGTCCTCAGGAAGCAGACCGAGCACGACGAGCTTGTTGGCCTTGTCATGGCTGGGAAAGGTATTTTGCGAGCGCATTATCCGGTATTCAGTGATGGGGCTCCGGTAGGAGAGATTACCTCAGGCGCTTTTTCGCCAACCCTTGGAAAGTCTATTGCGCTGGCGCGGGTTTCTGCAACATCATCCAATATGACGGTTGGGATTCGGGGCAAGATGCAGGCAGTTGAATGCGTCAACCCGCCCTTTGTTCGAAACGGCAAACAAGTTTACAAACCAAAAAAACCTAGATAAATAAAGCTGGAGAAGTACTATGGCGGAGTTCCCTACAGAATTGCGGTACCTGAAAAGCCACGAGTGGGTGAAACAGGACGGAGATGTCGTTGTCGTGGGTATTTCTGATCATGCTCAGGATGCGCTAGGTGACGTGGTTTATGTGGAACTGCCAGAAGTTGGGGCGGAGTGCCAGGCAGGTGATGAGATAGCGGTGGTCGAATCCGTGAAGGCAGCATCAGATATATATGCACCTGTTGCAGGCACAGTTGTTGAAGTAAACGCTAAGCTTGAGGATTCCCCCGAACTGGTTAACGAGTCGCCGTATGCCGATGGCTGGTTCTTCAAGGTAAAGGTGTCGGATTCGACGGCTGTTGAAAGTCTGCTCACTGCTATGCAATACCAGGCGCTCTGTGAAGCGGAAGAACACTAACCCCGGCTGCGTGCCATACTTAAGCTGATTCCCCCGAGTAACTAAAATGCCATTTGTCCCGCATACCCCGAATGATGAGCGAATCATGCTCGCGTCGATAGGGGTTACCTCCATTGAAGCACTTTTTGACGAGATCCCCCAGGCACTTAGATCTGGTGAGCTGAAACAGACGCCGTCAGGAATCAGTGAGATGGAGCTGCTTCGTGCAATGAATGAGCGAGCGCGCCTGGATGAGATGCATTTGTCGTTTATTGGTGCAGGGGCTTATGAGCATCATATTCCTTCCGCTGTCTGGGATCTTGTTGGGCGGGGCGAGTTCATGACTGCCTATACCCCATACCAGGCAGAGGCCAGCCAGGGCACGCTGCAATTGATCTATGAATTCCAGACAATGATGACTCGCCTGCTTCAGATGGAAGTGGCCAATGCTTCGGTCTATGACGGGGCGACTGCAATGGCGGAAGCTATCCTGATGGCGATTCGCGCGAACAAGAAGAACAAGTCGCGACGGGTGCTGGTGGCGGGTGATATTAATCCGGCTTATATCGAAGCCTGTCAGGTGATTGTCCGTAATCAGGGGATCGAGCTGAAGGTTCAGGGTTTTAATGAAGACTCCGGCGTAATTGGGCTGGCTGCTGAACCAGGAGAGTTTGCTGCTCTGGTGGTTAGTTACCCTAATTACTTTGGCTGCTTGCCGGATGTCGATGCTTTGACTGACTGGTGTCATGAAAATGGTGCGTTAATGGTTGGTGTCGTTAACCCGACCGCGATGGCTTTGCTGAAGCCGCCAGGTGAATGGGGAAAACAAGGCGCCGATATCGCGGTTGGTGAAGGGCAGCCGTTAGGGATCCCTGTCTCGTCCGGCGGTCCTTATCTGGGCTTTATGTGTTGTAAACAGGCGATTGTCAGGCAAATGCCTGGCAGGATCATAGGAAGAACCAGCGATGTGGACGGTAGCGATGGATTTGCTCTGACACTCCAGGCACGAGAGCAACATATCAGGCGTGCCAAGGCGACCTCTAACATATGCACCAACCAGGGTTTGTTAGTGACTGCTGCGACGATTTATCTCAGTCTATTAGGAGATGTGGGGCTGCGGTCTGTTGCGATTCGATCCCACCAGGGATTACAGCAGCTGCTCAGGAATCTTGAATCAACCGGAAAAACAAAGACACGGTTCACCGGGCCATGTTTTCATGAAGCAGCGATTGAATTGCCGATACCGGCAAGGGAAGTATTACCCCTTATGGCTGAACAGGGAATTCTGGGTGGCTATGATCTTGGTTTATCTTTCCGGGCGCTGGAAAATTGTTTGCTGGTTAACGTGACGGAAACAAAAACGGAGCAGGATCTGGCGCTATACGGCACTACGCTCTTGAATGCGCTGGAGGCAAAAGGATGTTGATTTACGATTTATCCAGCGAAGGCCGAATTGCCCCCGCGCAGTTTGAAAGACAAGATGGCGATCCTCTCGACCTGCCTGCAAAACACATTCGTAACGGGGTAGTCGGGTTACCTGCAGTTTCTGAACTTCAGGTGGTCAGGCACTTCACCAATCTTTCGAAAAAGAATTTCTCGATTGATGGCCAGTTCTACCCACTCGGGTCGTGCACCATGAAATACAATCCAAGAGGTGCACACAAGGCCGCAAGCATCCCTGGTTTTCTGGCTCGTCATCCACTGGCGCCTGAAGCCCAGTCGCAGGGTTTCCTGGCCTGTCTTTATGACCTTCAGGAATATCTCAAGGACGTGACCGGCATGAAGGCGGTATCTCTGACGCCGATGGCTGGCGCGCAGGGGGAGTTCGCGGGTGTAGCGATGATTCGCGCCTATCACGAAAAACGGGGAGACCTGTCGCGAACGGAAATTTTGGTGCCGACTGCTGCGCATGGCACAAACCCCGCGACGGCCGTCATGTGTGGTTATAAAGTTCGGGAAATTGCGGTAACTGCAGATGGCGACGTGGACCTGGATGCGCTAAAGGAGGCGGTAGGCCCGCAGACTGCGGGCCTCATGATGACGAATCCCTCGACCTGTGGGGTGTTCGAGCGAAAAGTCCAGGAAATCGCTCAGGTTGTGCATGCTGCAGGCGGGTTGCTCTATTATGACGGGGCCAATCTCAATGCAATCCTTGGCAAGGTCAAACCCGGGGATATGGGGTTTGATGTGCTGCATATGAATCTTCACAAGACCTTTGCGACACCCCACGGTGGTGGTGGTCCTGGTGCAGGCCCGGTTGGTGTTGGTGAGCGCTTGGTGCCATTTATTCCAACGCCTATTGTCGGAAAGGAAAATGCTACTTACCGATGGTTGACCAGTGTCGATATACCGGATTCCATTGGTCGTTTGTCCGCGTTTATGGGTAATGCTGGCATTTTGTTGCGGGCCTATGCGTACGCTAGATTGCTCGGCAGGGAAGGCATGCACCGGGTGGGAGAGTTTGCGACGTTAAATGCTAACTATATGGCGCGCGAGCTTGAGAAAGCCGGATTTACCCTGGCGTACCCTGAGCGCCGTGCGACTCATGAGTTCATCATAACTTTGTCAGAAGAAGCGAAGGAACTTGGCGTGACTGCGATGGATGTGGCGAAGCGTCTCCTGGACTATGGCTACCATGCGCCAACGACCTACTTCCCATTACTGGTACCGGAATGTCTGTTAATCGAGCCAACAGAGACGGAAACGAAGGAAGAGATTGACGGGTTCGTTGCGGCGATGGGATCCATTTTGGAAGAAGCGAGAACCAACCCGGAGGTTGTGACGAGCGCGCCACATACAATGCCGGTCAAAAGGCTGGATGACGTAAAAGCGGCAAGGGAATTAGATCTCGCCCTCGACCGGTAGCATCGTCACAAAATCTCCCAGTTGTTGTTCCAGAAAAGCAATCAATAACACCAGCCGGGAAGACGTAACTCCATCAGGTTGTTCCATAGAGGACAGTAGCGTTTGTGCTTCGAGCAAGGTTGCGTTAAATGTCAGCGTACTTTCTGGATTCAATTCGATCAGGAATTGGTTCAAGCCAACGGGCTCGTCCAACAATTCCGCTATGGCGTCAAGCTGTGTGGTGACATTCTGAGTAGACCGGTAGTTGGGTGGAATATGCTCTCCGAGGAGGGCATATTCCGAGAACACCAGTCGTAACCGCCGTTGTATTTTTAACAGCAATAGAGGATAGGAATTCTGGTTGGCTTCAGATTCAGCCGCCTGAGCTCGGGAAAAGGAGGTGATATCCACTAGCAGAAGCTCTGCTACCAGTTGAACTAATTGTTGGCGTTTTTGGTGGTTGGGCGCATCGCTCCCAAAGTCCTCAATGTCGCGTTCGAACGCATAGTACTCAAGCACATGAAACCCGAGGGCAACCTCGGACGCATCCGTAATCTGATGCTGCTCTTCAAGCGATGTAGTAGTGATTTCCAGTGTGCCGTCATTGACGATACCGGAGCCGGGATAGTCAGATAGGGAATCCAGGAATCCCGCCTCCATTGGCCACGCGTCAATTCTTTGAAATTTGTCAGGGGAATACAGGATGCTGGCGCCGAGGAAGTTATCGTGCGCTGAGATCCATGCCGATTGCCATACTAATCTGCTTTCAATGGTTGGCGACCTGAAGAATAATTCGGTCGCCTCGCTTAGTTGTTCCATTGTCTGGACCATGGGTTCTGTCTTGCCTTGTTGCCATGACCTAATCGCGATTGCCAGTTGGATGGGATCCTGTGCATCTGTTTCCGTTTCTAGCCGTTCGGCACATCCTGTGAAGAGCACTAAACTCAAGAGCGCTAAGGACGAAAACCCTATAGCCGCTAGTCGCGAAGACTGATGATAGGCCACTGATTTTCCTCTGCTTTTTCTCTGAGTATCGGGTCCGGGTCGACTGCCACAGGGTTGTCCACCAATCGCAGCAGTGGAAGATCATTGTGTGAGTCCGAATAGAAGGAACTGCCTTCCAGGGAATCCTGTCGATTTGCTAGCCACTGTTCCAGACGGGTGACTTTTCCCGCAGCGAAGCTTGGCACCCCAACAATCCTGCCCGTGTAGCGATTTGAAACGATCTCTGGGTCAGGCGCGATCAAAATATCGATTCCAAATTCGTCGACGATAGGGCGGGTGACAAATTCGATTGTAGAAGTAATGACCAGCAGTGTATCTCCCAGCTCACGATGCTTTTTCACCAGATCCTGTGCCTTGTCCAGAATGATGGGCAGAATGCGCTGCGCGACAAACTCGGATCGAAACCGATGCAGGTCTTCGATTGAGTACTGAGTCAGAATTGAACAGGAGAATTGCAGATACTCATCGATATCGAGTTGACCGGCCTTGTACTGCTCGTAGAAATCATCGTTCTTTTTTTTATGTTTCTGGGCATCGACAAGACCCTTGTCGATGACAAACTGCCCCCACTCATGGTCGCTGTCAGCGGCTATAAGTGTTTCGTCGAGATCAAAAATAGTTAGTGGCATGAAGCAGGTCCGGTCTGTAAAGAGCGCAGTGTAGCTTGTCCTGCTGGTTTGCTGAATGTCTGAGTTTCAAGCACAATGATTTTCAATCGCTTTATAAGGTTCAGGTAGTTGATTGATGAAGATGGGTATCGCCCAAATGTAGGTATAATTGTTGCCAATGATCATGGCCAGGTTCTGTGGGCACGTCGTGTAAGACAGGACGCGTGGCAGTTTCCCCAGGGAGGGATTAAATCCACGGAATCGCCTGAGGAAGCACTTTATCGTGAACTGGAGGAAGAGGTTGGACTGGAAGCCGGTCAGGTAGAGATAGTTGGTGCAACGAGAGGTTGGCTTCGGTACAAATTGCCGCGCAGGTTGTTGCGTTCTAATAACTCCTCATTCGTTGGCCAGAAGCAGAAGTGGTTTCTTCTCAAGATGCTGGCGGAGGACAGGGCTGTTCAGTTCGACAGATCGAACACACCGGAATTCGATTTATGGGAGTGGGTTAGCTATTGGTACCCTCTTGGCCAGGTAGTGTCGTTCAAGCAGGATGTTTATCGTCGTGCAATGAAAGAGCTGGCGCCGTGCTTATCAAAATGTTTTTCCAAATGAGATTCTCCTAGATGCTTGAAGCATTGCGCAGCGTCATCCAGGAAGTCAATCGTGCGCGTGATCTTGATGCCGTGCTGGACATTATTGTTGAGCGCGTCAAGGACGCGATGAACACCGAGGTCTGCAGTATTTATCTTCACGATGAGGACGATGAGCGATTCGTGTTCATGGCCACCCGTGGTCTGAATACTGACGCTGTCGGTAAGGTTTCACTGGCGCTTGATGAAGGCCTGGTGGGATACGTTGCTGAGCGGGCAGAGCCTATCAACCTTGAAGATGCCCAAAATCATCCACGCAATCGGTTTCTTGAGGAAGTTGGTGAAGAACCGTTCCATGCATTTCTCGGTGTACCGATTATCCACCACCGCAAAGTGCTTGGGGTGCTGGTCGTCCAGCAAACACAGACCCGGCGTTTTGATGAGAGCGAAGAGGCTTTCCTGATTACCCTGTCGGCCCAGCTGGCAGGTGTGATTGCCCATGCTGAGGCAACAGGGTCATTGATGCTAACGGACGCGGACAAGAAAAGGGATTCCACGCGGTTCCTGGGAATGTCCGGTGCCTCGGGTGTCGCCATTGGTACTGCGATTGTGAGTTTTCCCGAAGCAGAATTACACGAAGTACCTGACAAACAGGTAGATGATGTGGAAACGGAGATCGGCTACTTTCAATCAGCGATAGCCGCGACCCGAGATGAAATTTCAACTATTGCTGCGAAACTGGAAGACAGGCTCCAGCCTGAAGAGCTTGCGTTGTTTGATGCTTACCTGCATATGCTAGACGACAGCGCGATCAGTGGTGAGGTGGTTGCCCTGATTAAGGATGGTGAATGGGCCCAGAGCGCGCTCAGGAAGGTGATTGGGGCTCATGTCGACAATTTTGAAGCCATGGAAGATGCCTATCTCAGAGAGCGGGGTGCTGATGTCCGGGATCTGGGGAATCGCGTGCTGTCAAAGCTCCAGTCGACTGATACGCGGGTGCAGAGTTACCCGAACGATACCATCCTGGTAAGCAAAGAGTTAACGCCCGCTGATCTGGCAAAAGTTCCGCGCGAAAAATTGGCTGGTTTTGTTTCGGTAAAAGGATCAGGGAAGTCTCACGTTGCTATTCTTGCGGAAGCAATGGGTGTACCGACCGTGATGGGTGTCGAAGACCTGCCCATCGAGATACTGGATGAAAAACCTATTATTGTTGATGGGTTCGAGGGTGTTGTAATCACCTATCCCAAAGAGGTAGAGAAAACTTACTACCGCCGTATCATCGTGGAAGAAGCTGCCCTGGTTGAAGACATCAAGGTTTCGGGAGACCAGCCTTGTCATACGCTGGACGGCCATCGGGTCCGGCTTTGGGTCAATACCGGGCTCATGACGGATGTTGCCCGTTCGCTGGATCGTGGTGCTGAAGGCGTTGGCCTTTATAGGACAGAAGTTCATTTCATGATGAATGATCGATTTCCTACCGAAGAAGAACAGCGCGTCATTTACAGGGAACACCTGGAGGCCTTCGCGCCTCGCCCGGTAACCATGCGAACGTTGGATATCGGTGGTGATAAGGCGCTGTCCTATTTCCCTATCAATGAGGCAAACCCCTTCCTTGGATGGCGAGGCATTCGTGTGACGTTGGATCACCCGGAGATTTTTCTCTCCCAGGTTAAGGCAATGATCCGCGCCAGCGAAGGCATTGATTCAATGCTCAGGATTATGCTGCCTATGGTGAGTAGCGTTGCTGAGGTTGACGAAGCCCAGAGACTGATCAGTCAATGTTATCGGGAAATCATTGAAGAAGGGGTTCAGGTGGAGATGCCTGATGTGGGTGTCATGATTGAGGTGCCGGCCGCGGTATATCAGGCCCGTGACATTATTAAGCGTGTCGATTTTCTTTCGGTTGGCAGTAACGACCTCATTCAGTACATGCTTGCGGTCGATCGGAACAATGCCCAGGTTGCAGAGCTCTACCAGGAGTTTCATCCGGCTGTTCTTCATGCACTGGACCATGTCGTCAAAGCAGCTCATGCCGAGAACAAGGGAATCGGGATCTGCGGTGAAATGGCAGGTAACCCCTCTGCCGCCGTCCTCTTGATGGCTATGGGGTTCGATGTCCTTTCCATGAACTCAACCAGCCTTCTGATGGTTAAACATGCGCTTAGTAATTTTGAAATGAGCCACGCCCGTGAGCTACTGGCTCGTGTTCTGAAGATGGACAACGCTTATCTCATCAAGAATTTCATTGACGATGAAATGCGTAAAGCCGGCCTTGGTAACGTTGTCAGGAGCCGTCGTCACAGTTGAATTGGAATCGGTTACTCGTCAAAGGAGTTCCATTGACGCCGAAGTTACGCTCTTCGAATACGACGTCACCATCAGTGCCGATGAGAACAACGGTGGTGGCTCTTGTGCCGTAAGTATCCGCGGCAATAAAACTGTTCGAGAATTTTCTGTCATCACCCTGTTTCAGTAGCAAGCTAAACAATGCTTCACAAGGGTCATCAAAGGCCGAGATGATTTCCGTTAACGTTGCACGACCGTCGATAACCTTTGGCCAGTCACAATCAAGGATCTGGTTGCTCAGGCCGTAGTAACCCGTGCCCAGTTCGCGGGGAGCGCCGGCCCGGTTTCCGTAATAGCTGCAGCTATCATTGTTCGCGACGATGAGGTTAAAGCCTTTATAGGCGTTTCGCTTAGCGCTGACGTGGTCGAGGTAAGCATTTGGATCAGAGTCAGTCGCCAAGAAACCGGTTGGCAGATCACCACGGGAGCGGGGTGGCAATGGATCGGGGGGCATTTCCATGAAGTTGGTCACGGCGGCGAAGGCCCCCTTTTTGTTGACACCAAGCCATGTACCACCCATGTTCTCATCCTGGCCAGCGAGCAGATCAGGATGTGATTCCCAAAAGCTCGCTGTTTTGGTGGGGCGAGCATAAAGTTCATCCCTGTTCGCCGCGACGATCAGGCGATACCGGCTATTGGGATTGACAGCAAAAAGAATTAGGCACATAACGGGACGCCGAAAAAGTCGCGAGTTTATCAGACTGCCCCGATGACGGATAATGGGGTTTTCCTATTCGACCATTTAATAGAAGGAACCCGAGGGATGTGGCATTACCCAGCGATTGACCCCGTAGCGATCAGTATTGGACCTTTCAGTATTTACTGGTACGCGATCAGCTATCTTGTCGGCATTGGACTTGTCTGGTGGACGCTTAAGTATCGTATTCGCATCTACGGACTGAAGTGGACTGATGAAGACCTTTCCGACATCATTTTTTATGCCGTTTTGGGCGTGCTTATTGGTGGCCGGGTCGGGTACGTCTTTTTTTATGGGCAGGAGATGCTTAGGCTAGATCCTCTTGCGGCGCTGAGGATATGGGAGGGCGGGATGTCTTTCCACGGTGGGCTTATTGGCGTACTTGTGGGGATAGGCGCGTTTGCCTGGCGCAAGGGTGTCACCTTCTTTGAGCTTACTGACTTTATCGCGCCTTCCATACCATTAGGGCTTGGCAGTGGACGTATTGGTAATTTCATCAATGCTGAACTGCCAGGTCGTGTGACAGAAGTACCCTGGGCGCTCGTCTATCCCGGCGAAATTGTTGGCCGCCACCCATCCAGCTTGTATCAGGCGCTGCTTGAGGGGCCAGTTCTTTTTGCGTTCCTTTGGGTATTTGCGATGAAACCTCGTCCAACCATGGCAGTATCGGGTATGTTCCTGGTTGGCTATGGTAGTGTCAGAATATGCTCTGAATTCTTCCGGGAACCCGATGGTCATATCGGGTTTGTGGTGTTTGACTGGGTAACAACAGGGCAGCTGCTTTCACTACCCATGATTATTCTCGGAGTGGGATTCGTTGCGTACAGCTATTTAAGAAACAATCAAAAGAATCAATAAGCGAGTCATTATGATAATCAAACCTCGAATCAGGGGATTCCTTTGCACCACGGCGCATCCGGCGGGTTGTGCTCAGGATGTGGCGAACCAGATCAATCATGCGGAATCCGAGGGTATCAGGTCGGATGGACCGAAGCGTGTACTGATTATTGGTGCCTCCGGTGGTTACGGATTGGCGTCCAGAATCTCTACGGCATTTGGGTTCGGGTCGTCAACTGTGGGTGTCTTTTTTGAGCGCCCGGCTTCGGGGAACCGTACTGCCTCGCCTGGATGGTACAAGACCGCCGCATTCACTGAGAAAGCGAAAGCCAAAGGGCTCTATACCGCTAACATTAATGGTGATGCGTTCTCTCAGGGGATCAAAGACGCCACCTGCGACCTGATAGAGAAGGACCTTGGGCAGATTGATCTTGTTGTTTATTCGCTGGCTGCTCCCGCCAGGCAGCTTCCAGATGGATCCGTCGTCAGATCGACGCTGAAGCCAATTGGTGAGCCATTTGAAGGTTCGACCATAGATCTCAACACCCGGGAGCTCAAATCCTTATCCCTTGAGCCGGCAAATGAAGAAGAGGTGTCCGATACCATCCGAGTAATGGGAGGGGAAGACTGGGAGCTTTGGATCCAGGCGTTGTTGGCAAGAGGTTTGCTGGCGGCGGGGTGCATTACCACCAATTACACCTACCTTGGCAGTGAGGTGACCTGGCCGATCTACCATCACGGAACTATTGGTAAGGCGAAGGAAGACCTTGATAGAGCCCAGGCTGCTCTGGTTGAACCAATGGAGTCAGTTAACGGTAAAGCTCACGTTGTTGTGATGAAGGGTCTCGTTACCCAGGCTGCGTCGGCTATTCCCGGGATGTCGATTTACCTGTCGCTGTTGTTCAGGGCGATGAAGAAAGCAGGGACCCATGAGGGATGTATCGAACAGACGACCCGGTTCTTTAACACTCAGCTGTTTGGAAGCGGAGAGCACCGGACAGATGAAGGTGGTCGAATCCGGATGGACGAACTGGAGCTGAGGGACGATATCCAGCAGTTTGTAGCCGATAACTGGTCCCTTGTCAGCGCCGAAACGCTCGACGATATGACGGACTTTGACGGTTATAAACAGGCCTATCTCGAAATGCATGGTTTCGAAGTGGCGGGGATGGACTACGAAGCAGAGGTTGATCCCGAAATCCCGATTGAGTTGCAGGTCGGGGAAGCCTGAGGTTAGCGGCAGGGTTCATTGACGGTCGGTTAAGAGCGTTCTCCCACGTAAGCAACATCTATTGACTACAGATTGGTTAGACGGGTTATTTGCAAGATGCGCAGATGACGTCCGCACATCTTGCTACCGTGACTTACCCACCTCGCGTATTTGGCTACCTTCTCGCGATCCTGATTCTGACTCAGCTGGAGAGCGCCGGCAGCTATATCTCCGGGTGGATGGTGGTGCTGTTGCTTTACCCCCAGATGCTCAACAGATTTCTTTTGAGGATAGGGGGGCGGGATGTGACGAGGCTGGTGATGTCAGTAGATGCCATTGTCACTGGCCTGCTGATCAGTCTTGCAGATTTTAATTTTGAAGCTGGGGCTGTTCTTGTTTCGGTCCTGAGTGTCAGCATCATTATCATCGGAGGGTTGCAGTTGTGGATCCTGTTGGTACCTGTTTGTGCCGTGGGTATGTTGCTGGGAACGATCCTCCACCCTGCAGGTTTTGTCGGTAATTCCAGTTTCTATTTCATCTGTTTCTTCAGTCTGGTGGCCTATCTGTGTTTTGTTGGGGTTCTGGTTTATCAGGAGACCCATCGACTGAATATGGAGCAGAAACACCTGCAGACGATACAAAACAGGTTGGAAAAATTCCGAGCCCTCGTAACGCCCTTTGTATCCCCCGAATTCATCTCCAGCGAAGGAGACCTTGCCGGTTACACTCGCAAGCGGTTGACCGTGCTTTTTGTTGACCTGGAAGGCTTTACTCGCTTGATGGACACCGCGGATGAGTTTCTTGTTGCGGGAATGTTGAACCGCTATTTTGAAGTGATGACGGAAGTCGCCACGGAATACGGTGGAACCATCAACAAGTTCATGGGCGATGGCGTGATGGTGTTCTTTGGTGACGCAGGGTCCAAAGGGGTGGTGATGGATGCTAAGGCGGGTGTCGAAGCAACGGTGGAAATGAGGGCGAGATTCAAACTATTGTCCCGGCAGTGGCAGGGTGCAGGGGGTGCGCCCCTGTATCTGAGGATGGGTATTCATACTGGGTATTGTCTGCTCGGGAATTTTGGTTGTGCGGCAAGGAGAGACTATACCGCGCTTGGCAGCGTGGTTAATCTGGCAAGCCGGTTAGAAGGACTGGCCAGGCGGGGTGAAATCCTGATCTCCGCTGATACGCGGCGCCTGGTTGCCCCTTTCATTGATTGCACCGATCGTGGCCGGATGGCCGTTAAGGGGTTCTCCGCACCTATTTCCACCTTCAGTGTTGATGGGCTGTCAGGGAATACGGATGATTCCCCAGAAGTTCGATTGTTGAGTTGAATGAAGACAGATACAATGCGCGCTCAATTTTTCTGGTAGCTTAATCGTGTCTGTTCAGCTGGAACAAAGTGTTTTTCTGAAAGCTTGCCGTGGTGAAGCCACTGATCATACGCCGATATGGCTGAATCGACAGGCTGGCCGCTACATGAAGGAGTACCACAAGGTGAAGGGTGATACCCCGAGCCTGGACTTTTTCAAAACACCGCACCTTTCCGCGCAGGTAACCTGTGATGCACAGCGGATACTTGGAGTAGATGCGGCGATCCTGTTCGCTGACCTATTGCCTATTCTGGAACCTATGGGGCTGGAGCTCGACTATTTGGTTGGCGTTGGGCCGAACATCGCCAACCCGGTGCGTTCAAATGAAGATATTGATCGTTTGCAGGTTGTTCCCTCATCAGGATCCATGCCTTATATAGGCGAAGCCATCTCGTTGATCAGAAAAGAGCTACCGGCCGATATCCCGCTGATTGGTTTTGGGGGTGCCCCCTTTACGTTGGCCTCTTATGCGATTGAAGGACAGGGGTCGAAAAACTACATCAACGTCAAACGTATGATGGCGACTGACCCTGGTGCATTTCATGCAATCATGGAGAAGATGACCGCGAGTGCCATTGACTATTTGAATTACCAGATTGACGAAGGCGTTCAGGCGATACAGATATTTGACAGCTGGGTGGGTTGCCTGTCGGTTAGTGATTACCGGAATCATGTCTTTGCGCACAGTAAAAAGTTGCTTGATAGTATTTCAGGAAAGGTGCCTGTTATTCATTTCGGTACCGGAAACCCATCGCTGTTGCCATTGATGAAGGAGGCTGGTGGGGATGTGATGGCGCTCGATTGGCGTGCTCCGCTGAAAGAAAGCTGGGAGTTACTGGGGTGTAAGGCTGTTCAGGGGAACATGGATCCGATAGCCTTGTTTGGCAGTGTTGCTTCTGTCAGACAAGCGGCGGGATTAATTCTTGAAGAGGTGGGTGGTCGCCCCGGTCACATATTCAACCTTGGTCATGGCATTCTGCCAGAGACCCCTGTTGAGAACGTCAAAGCGCTGGTTGAGTTCGTGCAGGGCTACCAAACAAGTTAATCGCGCAGCGCCTTTCGAAGGACAGTGGAGCTTCTCTGATCGTTATAGAATTCCTTTTTCCCGGCAGGAAGCGCTTCCCGGTTGGATTCGCTAAAGCCTCTTTCTGTGAACCAATGCGCGCTCTGGGTCGTTAATACAAACAGTTCGACAATGTCATTGGCGCGGGCCGCCTTCTCAATGGCGTCGAGTAATCTGTCTCCACGGTCGCTGTTTCTGTAATCGGGATGGGTAACCAGGCAGGCCAGTTCACCAGATGTATCGTAGTCGTAGAGGGCCGCACAGCTGATGAGCAATCCGTCTCGTTCAATCACAACAAATTGTTGAATCTCTGATTCCAGGAGCTCCCTGGACCTTTTGACCAGAGCGCCCGATTCTTCGAGTGGGGCGATTAGCTTCAAAATTCCAGGTACATCTTCTATTGAAGCAGTTCGGATTTGTTCGTAGCTGTTACCGATAACCTGGGTTCCACAGCCATCTCGTGTAAACAGCTCTTCCAGCAAGGCGCCATCGGTTGCGAAACTGATGATGTGGCATCTTGCGACACCTTGTCGGCAGGCCTGGTCGCAATGGCTGAGAAGTTTTTCCGTCAGTGGCTCGAGTGAAACATCTCCGGTTCTCGTGTCGCTTAAATCGATCTCGCTGATCAGATTTCCGGTGATATCTTTCAGGCCGGTTTGTTCTGTCATGAAAATAAGTTTATCGGCGGACAACGCACAGGCGACTTCACGCGCGACGACATCTACATCCAGGTGAAACGTTTCCCCCGAAGGCGAATAGCCCATGGAAGGTATCAGAACGATCGATCCGCCGGAAAGCTGGTGCCTGATTGCGCCCTCGTTGATACTTCTAACCAAACCTGACAGCTGGTGATCAACGCCATCTTTGATTCCCACAGGTTGTGCCCTGATAAAATTTCCTGTGCTGGTCGTGATCGCCTCGGCGTTTCGCTGGAGACTCGGGCGTACTGGCTGAAAACCTGGCTGACAGGTCCGCATACATTTGACCTAGCACTGAGGTTACCGCCTCTATCTGCGCGGCGGTTGTGATTCTCTGGTCACCATCCTGAAGCCAGCTCGATCCGGTTGCTTCTAGTACCGCCTTTACCTGGTGATCACCGCCAAACACAACCACGACCTTTGCGCCCAGGGAATTCAGCAGTGCAATGTCAGAAATTACCTTGGGAAAGTTCTCAGACTGCAACGCATCGCTGGCGATACAGACTACAAAAGTTTTATCTCTGTGCGCATCAATGTAGGGTGATGAATCCCTGAACCATTTGATGTGGTCTGTGTTTAATGCCATTTTGTGTGTACGGTTGCTGGCGCGGTCGCGGATTATAGCAGCTAATTGGTGTTGTAAAAGCGTCATGCCAAGTGCCTGGCATCAGGTGCAGTGAGCGCCGATCAGGTTTCTGAGAAGATCGATAGCAGGGTCAATTTGCGCCAGGGGCAAGTATTCATTTGGCTGGTGGGCCTGATTGATAGACCCGGGTCCGATGACGACCGTGTCAAGCTCAAGACCCATTAAAAACGGGGCCTCGGTACCGAACGCGACTGAGCTGGGCTCACAGCCTGTGATTCCTGACACCTCTTTCGCCAGCTCAGAATCACCATTGTCGAAGGCTGGAACCGGCGAGAAAAGGGGTTCGAGCTGGCAGGTAAAACCCTGATCACTCAGCACTCGTGAAACCCGATCTTCGAGCGCGCCTGAAAAATCTGCCATATCCATGGAAGGCAGACTTCTCACGTCGAAAGCGAGCTCTGCATGGTCACAGATACGGTTAGGGTTGTCGCCACCGTGAATACAGCCAAAGTTCATGGTTGGAACTGAAACAGCAAAGCGGGGATCCTGGTGTGTTTTCTCAAGCTCATCGCGATATGTCATTAGCTCAGTAATCGCGCGATGCATGCCTTCAATAGCGTTGTTGCCCAGTGCTGGATCAGAAGAATGTCCTGATTTACCTTCAACTCGCAGGTTGAGCATCATAATGCCCTTGTGTTGAATGATGGGTTTCAAATCAGTAGGCTCGCCAATAATGGCGAAACCGGCATCTGTTACGTTCTCTCTAATCAGCTGTTTTGCGCCAGACATCGATGATTCTTCATCGGCGGTAGCCATAATGATGAGCGGTCGAGCGAGTGATCCCTGCAAAAAGGGTATCGCAGCCTCTATCGCAATCGCGAAGAAGCTTTTCATATCGCAGCTACCCAGTCCGTGCCATTTATCATCCTGCTCAGTGACGGAAAAGGGATCTGATTGCCAGAGGTGTTCGTCGAACGGTACGGTATCTGAATGTCCGCTGAGTACGAGACCATTGCTTCCCTTACCTAATCGTGCAATCAGGTTTGATTTTCCGGTTTTACCCTTGATTGGAATGATCTCAACCTGGAAGCCAAGTGGTTCCAGCCAGTTAGCCAGTAGGTGAATAACGTCGATGTTGGATTGATCAAACTCTTGTTGCGTTGAGCTGACAGACGGAGTGCCCACCAGGTGACGCACCATGTCTTTTAAAAGTGGTACAGATCTCGTCATGTAAGGAGTGTAGCACGTGGCGATCTCGGGAAAAGGCTATAGAAAAGGTGTAAAGTAGCGGCATCAATATTGAGTGAGGCTTGCCGTGAGTTTTCAGGAATCAAATACCAGGAAGCCTGACATATCACTGAGTCTTCGAACCGTAGCGGACGATCTGGTTGCGGATGGGCGACTCAGCCTGGGTGATTCTGAGCAACTCAGTCTAAAGACGCGCCGTAAGGAACAGTTAAACTGGAATCCTGTGGAGCTGATCGCAGAGGAGAGGCTTGACGATCAAAACAAGCCAGGTCGCTCCCTTGACCTTGAATCCCTGACAATATGGCTGGCTGAAAAAGCTAAGCAGCAATACGTCAGGATCGATCCACTGAAAATCGATTCAATTGTCGTCACCAGGATAATGTCTTACGAATTCGCACAAAGACATCAGATCCTGGCCCTTGATGTAAAGGAAGACGAGGTTGTAATCGCCAGTGCGCAGCCATATCTACACGGCTGGGAAGAAACTATTGAGCAGTCGCTATCCGGTAAAATACTGACCCGGGTTATTGCTAACCCGGCAGATATCAGGCGCTGTACGACTGAATTTTACACCATGGCTAGGTCGGTCAATAAAGCGAATGCCTCAGGACTAAATACGAGCTCGCTGTCCAATTTGGAACAGATGCTTGAGCTCGGCCAGATCGAACAGATGGAGGCGAACGATGCGCACATCGTCAACATCGTGGATTGGCTGCTGAACTATGCGTTTACCCAGCGCGCCAGTGATATTCATCTGGAACCAAGACGGGATAAAGGACGCGTCAGGTTTCGGATCGACGGTGTTCTTCATCTTGTTTATGAGTTACCGTCGCCAGTCATGACGGCGGTCGTCAGCCGACTTAAAACGTTGGGACGAATGGATGTGGCTGAGAAGCGAAGGCCTCAGGATGGACGGTTGAAAACAAAAACTGTCGACCAGCATGAAGTGGAACTTCGTCTCTCGACCTTGCCGACGGCGCATGGCGAAAAGATGGTTATGCGAATTTTTGACCCGGACATATTGCTCAAATCGTTTGGGCAGCTGGGTTTGGCCAATGACGATTTTGGTCGATGGGAACAGATGTGTGATAACCCGAACGGAATTGTGCTCGTTACCGGGCCGACGGGGTCGGGCAAAACAACAACCCTGTATACCAGCTTGAAGCACCTGGCGACGCCGGAGGTTAATGTTTGCACTATTGAAGACCCGATTGAAATGGTGGAGCCGAGCTTCAACCAGATGCAGGTCCACCACAATATCGACCTGAGTTTTGCCGATGGTGTGCGAGCATTGCTGCGGCAGGACCCGGACATCATCATGGTTGGCGAGATCCGCGATCTCGAGACCGCTGAGATGGCGATTCAGGCCGCGTTGACTGGCCACCTGGTGATTTCAACGCTTCATACTAACGACTCACCATCCGCAGTGACCAGGCTATTGGAGCTTGGTGTCGCGCCGTACCTGATCAAGGCAACAGTCCTGGGCGTTATGGCGCAAAGGCTGGTTCGTACTCTCTGTAACAACTGCAAGAACGAGGGTGATCCTGACCCTGATGGCTGGAAGGTATTGACGACCCCCTGGAAAATGAAGATGCCGGTTCGGATGTATCATCCGGTGGGATGTCTCGATTGTCGCGATACCGGGTACATGGGACGGCAGGGCATTTATGAATTACTTCCAATGACGGATACCATTAAGGCCATCGTTGGGCAAAATGTAAACATTGGCAAGTTGCGTATGGCCGCTATGAAAGAAGGCATGAAAACACTCAGGCTGAGCGGTGCGATGAAAGTCGCTGCCGGGGAAACAACGATCGCAGAGGTCCTGAGGGTCGCTCCTTTCTCTGGCACAGAGTAATTTGTGGGCGGTGGAGTCTGCTTTGTTGAAATGAATGTTGAAATGAATGTTGAAACCAGTGTTGAACGCAATAGAAGACGATGTGCTCAAAACGGAAGTATCGCGCATTGTAGGCCTAAGTCCCTTTTTCGGAGAGCTACTGGAACAGACGCCCGATTACCTGGCGACGCTTTGCTCGTGCGATGATGCGCTTTCGCAAGCCGAACTCAATGATCGCTACCGGCGCTTTGTTTCAGAAGGTGCAGAAGATGTGCGCTCTGCATTAAGGTTGCTGCGCCGCCGGGAAATGATCCGCATCATTTTTCGAGACCTGACCCGAAAAGCTGATCTTTCCCAAACCACGGCTGAGCTATCTCAGCTGGCGGATTTTTGTGTACAAACAGCCCTTGATGATTGTTATCAGGCTGCCGTTAGGCGCTATGGCCGGCCCCTGTCTCCAGATGGTATACCTGAACAACTGATCGTTCTTGGGATGGGTAAGTTGGGAGCCTATGAGCTCAACCTTTCCAGCGACATCGACCTGATTTTTTTTTACACCCACCAAGGCACGCTTCGTTTCGAACAAAATGGGCGTGATCAAACGATTAGCTTTCAGGAATTTTTCATCCGCTTAGCCAGGCAGCTGATTAGTCACCTGGATGATGCGGGGTCAATTGATAATGTATTTCGAGTCGATATGCGCCTGCGACCTTATGGTGACAGTGGCCCGCTCGTCGTCCACCGGGCGGCTATGGAAAAATACTATCTGGAACAGGGACGAGATTGGGAGCGATATGCATTTATCAAGGCTAGGGCGATTGCAGGTGATCTCGAAGGTGGGCGTGATTTTCTCAGCTGGCTAAGGCCCTTTGTCTACCGTCGGCATCAGGACTATAGCGCGGTCCAGTCTTTGCGCGAAATGAAGGGCCTGATTACCAGGCAGATTGAACTCAATGAAATGAGTCATGACCTGAAACTTGGTCCTGGGGGGATAAGGGAGATCGAGTTTATCGCCCAGGCACATCAGCTGATCTGGGGCGGAAAGCACCCTGAGTTGCAAAAACCGGAACTGATCCAGGTGCTGGACTCGCTTGTCGAGAAAGAGTTTCTGCCGGTCGAAGAAGTATCGGTACTTAAGGAGGCTTACATTTTTCTGAGGAATAGTGAGCATGCTATTCAGGCTGAATTTGATCGGCAGACCCACTTGTTACCTGGCGACGAGGTCAGTCAACGTCGCCTTGCTGACGCGATGGGTTATGACGACTACGGTCGCTACCTGATTGCGCTTGAGGCGCATCGTGCAAAGGTCTCTCGATTATTCGCTCAATTGGTATCGACCAAGGGAACGTCTCCTCATCAGGATATTGAGGAAGAGTGGGTTAATAGATGGAAATTTCCAGCCGACCAGAATGTTGAGGAGCTGAGGCTGGAAGTCCGGAAGCTGCAACTTGACGATGGTGTTATCGCCTGCCTTGATGAGTTGATGCCGCGGCTCCTGATGTTAATTGGGGAGTCTGCTGCGCCAGAGATCGCGATGACTCGAATGTTGCCTATTGTCAGGTCTGTTCTGCGCCGCTCAACTTACCTCGTCTTTCTGGACGAAAACCCAGATGCGTTATTGAAAGCGGTACAACTTGTGACCTTAAGCCCCTGGATTGCGGGCCAGCTCGAAGCCTACCCTATCCTGCTTTATGAGCTAACGGACAGAGCCCTAAGAGAAGTAGCTGTAGCCAAGCTTGAGCTCGAAGGCAAGCTGCGAGAAGTTATGCGCATTGTCGATGCGGGCGACCTTGAAAGTCAGATGGACACGCTCAGGCAGTTCAAGCTTTCTGCGACGGTCAAAATTGCCGCCATGGAGCTGTTGGACAAGCTTTCAATCATGCAGGCTTCCGATGGCTTGACTGCGCTCGCCGAAACCATTCTTGAGACCTCGTTAGACATCGCCTGGGGCTATTTGGAGAACCGGCATGGCAGGCCAACGGATGAGTCCGGTAACCCGATGCATGCCAGGCTGGCGATTATCGCCTATGGGAAGGCCGGGGGGCTTGAGCTGGCCTACGGCAGTGATCTGGATCTGGTGTTTTTGTGTCCCAGCTATATTCAGGGCAAAACAGATGGCAGGTCGATCATCAACAACAACGTTTTCTACGTTCGATTTGGGCAACGGATTATCCACATCCTGACCAGCTTCACACGATTTGGCATTCTCTACTCGGCAGATATGAGGCTTAGGCCCCAGGGTAGCAAGGGCCCCCTTGTTGCTACCATTGGTGCGTTTGAGCGATACCAGGAAAGCGAAGCCTGGACCTGGGAGCACCAGGCGCTGATTCGGGCGCGATTTGTGGCGGGAGACGTTACGCTTGGGGAGGCCTTTAACACCGTTCGCCGAAACCTGATTGAGCAGGAACGTGACCTTGACCAGTTACTGCAGGATGTTTGCTCCATGCGGCAAAGAATGCGCGATCACCTTGGAACACCGATCGCAGGCCCACCAGAAAACGGCAGTGAGATACTGGGTAAGTTTGACTTGAAGCACGATACCGGGGCTATTGTTGATATAGAATTTATGGTCCAATATGGCGTCCTTGCAAGCGCGTCAAGGCATGGTGGACTTGGTAGCTGGACAGATGTGATGCGGCTCCTGGATGAATTCGAGTCGGTGGGGCTGATGACTGAGCCTGAAGTAGAAGCCCTCCAGCGTGCTTATCTGGCTTTTCGAGCTGCCGTTCATCATGGTTGGCTTGGTCTTGATACAGATTTTGAGCGCTTACAGCGTTATCGTGAGGAAGTACACCGCATTTGGCTTGCCCGCATGGAAGCCGGTGATCACAAAAACAATTAAATAAATAGGCCAGGGGAGACCATTGTCCAGGCAACCCCAACGAGTTCTTGTAGTCGCGCCTGCCTGGGTAGGCGACATGATCATGTCGCAGGTTATATATTCTGCGCTTCGCGAAGAATATCCGGATATCGACATCGACGTGCTGGCGCCGAGCGCAACTCTGTCGCTGGTAACGCGCATGCCAGAGGTTAATCGTGGTATTTTGATTGACCAGGCTCATGGTCAGGTTGGGCTTGGTTATCGCTTTCGTCTTGGAGCTGAGCTTGAAAAAAACTACTACGACTGGGCGATCATCACGCCGAACTCTTTCAAATCCGCGTTAGTCCCTTTCGCGGCGGACGTTCCCTTAAGGACGGGTTTTTTAGGTGAGTACCGTTATTTTCTGTTAAACGATATCAAGTTGCTTGATAAACCCCGGCTACCACTCATGACCGACCGCTTTCTTGCGCTGGTTGGGAAGACTTCTGCCGAAATGATCCCGCCACGGCTTGGTGTCGATAAGGAGAGCCAGACAGCGTTCCTTGCGCGTCATCAACTGGCCACTGACAAACCTGTCGTCGGGTTTTGTCCAGGCGCTGAATTTGGCGATGCTAAAAAATGGCCCGAGGCGCACTATGGCGCACTGGCAAAGCAGTTGATTGACCAGGGTTACAGAATCTGGATTTTCGGGTCACCAGCAGATCAGGCAACTGGAGAGACGATTGTGAGCATCGCCGGCCATGACTGTATCAACCTTGCGGGAGAGACATCGATCCTGGAAGCGATAGATTTACTCGCGATCTGTCAGACCGTTGTTTCCAATGATTCGGGCTTAATGCATATTGCAGCCGCGGTCGGCACCAGGGTGGTTGCGATCTATGGTTCGACTTCCCCTGGATTTACCCCTCCCATCAGTGAAGAAGCGCACATTGTTAGTCGGTCCCTTGATTGCAGCCCATGCTTTAAAAGGACATGTCCGCTGGGCCACAAGGATTGCCTGAACAAACTGATGCCAGAACAAGTGCTGGAGCAGCTATGAAAGTGCTCTTGGTGAAAACCTCATCTCTTGGTGATGTTATTCACGCACTGCCTGCGGTCACAGAAGCACTCAATAAATCCAGTGATTTGCAGCTTGATTGGCTTGTTGAAGAAAAATTCCGCGACATCCCAGATAAACATGAGGGCGTTCATGAGGTGATATCGGTCGCGATCCGTCGCTGGAGATCTGACTGGGTCGGCGCATGGCCGGAGGTTAAAGCGCTCATCAAACGATTGAGAAGTGCGCACTACGACCGGATTATAGATTCGCAGGGTTTGCTAAAAAGTGCTCTTATCACGAGTTTTGCAAACGGGGAAACCCATGGTTATGACCGCGACAGTATCAGGGAGTCAGTGGCCTGCCTCTTCTATGGCAAGAAGCATGCAGTCGACAAAAACCAGCACGCGATTTATCGACAGAAAAAGCTGCTAGCGGCATCGCTCGGATACCGGTCGAATGAAGTTATCGACTGCGGTCTTGCGGCACCCACCTCCAAAAATAAAACAATAATGCTGTTACATGGAACGACATGGCCAAGCAAAGAGTGGCCGGAATCGGCCTGGACCGCGCTCGCTAACCAGATTCGGCAGGATGGGTTTGAAGTGATGGCTCCGGCGGGAAACAAGCAGGAGCGAGAGCGGGCGACAAGAATTCTTGGGGGCCGGGCCGGGCTTCTCGATCAGCTTTCCCTTGGGGACCTGATGGTGGAGATGCAGCGGTGCGCCGGTGCGGTGGCGGTAGATACGGGGCTGGGTCATTTGGCCCCGGCGCTGGGTGTTCCAGTCGTTGGCCTGTTTGGTTCTACCAGTCCCGGGTTGACAGGTATTCTTGGGCCACAAAGTCAAATAATAGCAAGCACTAACTTACCATGTATTCCTTGTAGAAAAAGAGAATGTCAGTTCCAGAAGCCCAGTGATTCAAGTAATATTTATCCTCCCTGCTTTGAACAAACCTCGCCGGAGATAGTGTGGCAAGCGTTACAGCTGCGGTTACGCAGCAAGGACACAAAACTCAATTGAAGCTGGCGTTTTGCTTGTACAAGTACTTCCCGTACGGGGGCTTGCAGAGAGACTTCCTGAAGATTGCGCTCTGCTGTCAGCAACAGGGTCATGAGATTGAGGTGTATACCCTCAGCTGGCAGGGGGATGTTCCCGAGGGGATAGAGGTGACGATCGTCCCCGTTAGCGCGTTCACCAATCACACCCTGTATAAACGATTCAGCGAATGGGTTCAGCAAAGACTGCGCCTTGATCCTGTAGATGCTGTGGTGGGCATTAACAAGATGCCCCATTTGGATGTCTATTATGCCGCCGACTCATGTTATGAAGAAAAAGCTATTTCCCAGCGTGGCTGGGTGTATCGGTTGTTGCCCAGATACCGACATTTTTCCATTTACGAACGAGCGGTATTCGGGAGAGAAAGCAAAACCGAGATTCTTATGATCTCTAAAGTCCAGAAGCCTTTCTTTGACCACCATTACCAGACGCAGGAGGATCGAATACAGTTCCTGCCTCCGGGTATCTCGCGGGATCGCGTGGTACCGGATGATGTGGCGCAGCGCCGGCGAGCTAAACGAGCGGATCTTGGGTTGAATGACGACGACAAGATGCTGCTGATGGTTGGTTCGGGGTTCGTGAAGAAAGGGCTTGATCGAGCTTTGTATGCAGTGCGGGCATTACCGCGCTCTGAGCGCAGGAAAGTCAGGTTCTTTGTGATTGGCGAAGATAACCCTGCGCCGTTCAAGCGCCTGATGTTTCTGCTTGGTCTCTTCGGGAACGTTACGATTCTGTCCGGTCAGGATGACATTCCGGACTTTATGTTTGCTGCGGACCTGTTGATCCTGCCCGCACAGGATGAAGCAGCGGGCATCGTACTCCTTGAATCAGTGGTTGCCGGCTTACCTGTTCTTACCACGGAAAATTGCGGTTATGCCCACTACGTAATAGAAGCAGATATGGGCGAATTGGTTCCCATGCCATTTGAGCAAAAAGTCCTGAATGAAAAGCTTGGCAAAATGTTACGGGACAAGGACAGGCCGGCCTGGATTGCGAAAGGCAGGCGGTTTGCCGGGTCGGCGGACATCTATTCGCTCCACCAGAATGCTGCTGAGAAGATTGAACAGGTTGCACGCGGGAAAATTGAAGCACTTCAAGGAAAAACCATCGCTTTCTGCCTGTTCAAATATTTTCCTTATGGCGGGCTTCAAAGGGATTTTCTAAGGATCGCCCTTGAGACACAGGCTCGTGGATTCAATATTAGAATCTATACTCTGGAGTGGGAGGGCGACATACCAGCCGGATTTGAGATCATTATCGTTCCAGTCTCTGCGCTGACCAACCACACCAGATACCGCAAATACTACGTCTGGGTTGATTCTGCTCTGAAAAAAGACCCTGTTGAGAGATTGATAGGATTCAACAAAATGCCTGGTCTGGATGTGTATTTTGCTGCAGATAGTTGCTACGAGGACAAGGCGCGGAACCAGCGAAGTTGGGCTTATCGACTTACGCCTCGCTATGGTTTGTTTTCTGAATTTGAAGAATCGGTTTTTAGCAGGGACTCGGAGACTGAAATATTGATGATCTCTTCGGCTCAGATCCCTTTGTTCGAGCAGTACTATAGTACTCTGCCAGAAAGATTCCATCTGCTGTCTCCGGGTATTGCTCGTGACCGGATAGCGCCGGCAAACCGTGATGAGATTCGGGCAGACTTTCGTGGCGAGATGAAGCTTGGGGATGATGAAATCCAGCTGTTGATGATTGGTTCGGGTTTTATTACAAAAGGATTGGATCGGGTTTTGATCGCCATGGCGGCATTGCCGAAGTCGCTGCGTGATCGCACTAGATTAATTGTGATCGGTCAGGATAACCCGAATACTTTCAGGCGTATGGCAAAGAAGTTGGGGCTCTCTAACCGGGTTTCAATATTGAAAGGCAGGGATGATGTACCGCGTTTTCTCATCGGGGCTGATCTCCTCGTTCATCCGGCTTATGCAGAGAATGCGGGTATGGTTCTGCTTGAAGCGATCGTTGCGGGGTTACCCGTTATTGCAACTGATATCTGCGGTTATGCGCCGTATATCGAAAAAGCGGATGCCGGTGAGCTTATCCCGTCTCCTTTTCAGCAGGAAACATTCAATGTAATGCTCGAGGGTATGATTAACAAACTGGGTGAGTCTGACTGGTCAGCCAACGGGATCGCTTTCGCGGCGGTAGCCGACATTTATGATATGCCGGTGCATGCGGCAGACTATATTTGTTCGGAATGAAACAATCAGCATGCTAAAGAACTTCCTCGCAGACCATCTCAAAGGCTATTTTGAAGGTGAAGACCTGTTTGTCCTTGTTGATCGATTGCACGGAGAGGTGTTCCGCAAGATAGATGATCGCCGGACTATCAAGGTTCGGATTGGTACTGCAGGTTATTTTGCGAAGATTCATCAGGGCGTGGGCTGGGTTGAGATACTGAAAAACCTGATGCAGGGCCGTCTGCCAGTGCTTGGAGCACGTAATGAATGGCTGGCCCTATGCGCTCTCAGGAACGCCGGGGTCCAGTCCATGACACCGGTACTGTTTTGTGAGCGTGGGTTGAACCCCGCGACGAGGAAGTCCGCGATTCTGACAGAATCACTGGAATCTAAAGTCACACTGGAAGATTTTGAACCTGGTGAGCCTGTTTTAAAAAGAAAGCTTGTCACCGAGGTTGCCTCCATGGCGAGGAAAATGCACAAGGCTGGTATCAATCACAGGGATTTCTATCTCTGTCATTTCTTAATGGACGTCCCCCTCGCGGAGCACCCGGAAGCGGCCACAGAGGAAGATAAAGAACCAGTACTTCATCTGATCGACCTGCACCGGGCACAGATTCGGCAAAATGTACCCAGGCGATGGCTGGTAAAGGATCTGGGCGGTCTGCTGTTTTCAGCATTTGAAAAAGACCTTACAAGAAGAGATCTCTTGCGTTTTGTGCGCATATATAGCGATCGACCATTGCGAGAAGTGTTAGTGAAGGATGCAGAAATCTGGGGTGAAGTTGTTGAGCGCGCGATAAAGCTGTGGTTTCAGGATCATGATTCGCTTCCAGGTGGCGTCACCAGGTTACTGGCCCGTTGATGCCGGCCTGGCTTGTCAAGGAGGAAGTCAGGGACCTGTTTCCCGATCATGCTGCGGCCATCGGCGCGCCGGGAGAAGAAATTAACGGCAACCTGATGAGCCGATTGGTGAGATACCGTGATGGTGATGACTACTACTACATAAAGACATACACGAGCAGGGGGCGTTGGCTTAGAAGGTTCACCGGCCGCAGCAGAATCCGTGCTGAGTGGGAAAACCTTCAGGCGTTCGTCGCGATGGGAATACCTACGGCCGATCTAGTGGCCTATGGGGAATCGGGTACCAGCGGGTCCTACAGAGGCACGTTAATTACCCGGGAGGTGAGGGGAACCAGTGACCTTGCGGCACTGGCGGATAGCGGGCATTCGTTGCTAGGTGATCGTCAGTGGCGATTGCAGATCATTGGTCTGCTCTCTGAGACCGTTCAGAACATGCACGGACATGGTTTTGTCCACAACGATCTGAAATGGCGTAACATTTTGGTCGACGTAACAGTTAATCCCACGGTCTATCTTATAGACTGCCCGCTTGGGCGAAAGATGCCGGGTCCATTTCTGACGCGAGGTATAATCAAGGACCTGGCCTGCCTGGATAAAATAGCAAGGCAGCAGTTAAGCAAAATGGAACGGCTGCGCTTCTATCTGGCATACAAGGGTAAAAGCCGATTGAGTGTAAAAGACAAGAAGGAGATTTATCGCGTACTTCGATTCTTTGAGGGGCGGGAATAAGGGATATGAGCAACTTTGATATAGATATACTGATTCGGTCTGATCGCGAGCTTCAAGAACCGTTTGTTGTTCCGCTCATTCGATCGGACGGCGAAGAAACAGAGATGACAGTGCAGAAAATTCTTCGTTTGTTACCGGGGAAGAGAATCGTTGCGGTCGCGGAAGTTGATGGCAAGCAGTATCTGGTCAAGGTTTTTATTGGTCGCTATTCCGGGCGATACGCGAAAAGGGAAGTTGCGGGGGCGGCCGGAATTGAAGATGCTGGTGTGCTGACAGCATCGCTTGAATGGCAGGCTTTGAGGAAGTCGGCCAAGGGGCACGTGCTTGGCTTTGAATATATTCCTGATGCAAAAAACCTGCTTGATGTATGGAAAGAGTCTGAAAATGATGAGCAGCGACTGCGGCTGATTGGCAAGGTGGTTCCTGTACTCGCTGCGCTGCACGAAGGCGGTGTGGTGCAAAATGATATCCACCCTGAAAACTTCCTGTTTCGTTCCGGCCTGATCTATACGATAGATGGCGGTGATGTCACCCGGCATGGGAGAGGTTCCCTGGGAGCAGGAAAAAGTATGGATAACATCGCACTTTTCTTTGCACAATTTCATGCGCGCTTTGATCATCTCGTCTCTGAATGGCTTGAGCAGTACCGACAGTTGCGTGCGTGGCCTGTGGATGAAGGCAGGTACCTGCGGCTGATCGATCTCATTGATTCGAAAAGGTCCGGGCGTAAAAAAGAGTACATTGGCAAAGCGTTTCGTGAATGTACGCGATTCATTTGTGAGCATTCCTTCAACCGATTCTTAATCTGTGAGCGTGGGTACGATTCGCCGGCGATGAGAGAACTATTAAGCCGAATTGATGAACGAATGGAATCCGGCAAACTGTTAAAAGCTGGGAACTCTGCGACGGTCGCTCTGGTTGATGGGCCGTCTGGCCCATTGGTGGTGAAACGTTACAACATCAAGGGCTTAGGCCATGGCATTAGCCGTGCTTTTCGCAAGAGCAGGGCCTGGATTTCCTGGGCTAACGCCAATCGGCTGGATTTCCTTGGTATCAGCACAGTGAAGCCGGTGGCGTTGGTTGAGGAACGTTTTGGACCCCTAAGACGAAGAGCTTATTTCGTCACTGAGTACATCGATGGACCAGATGCGACGGTATTGCCGGAGAAAGAAAACCCGATGGCAGAGATGGCATCCATCGCTGATATTCTAAAAGAACTGGCGGCCGCTGGCGTTTCTCATGGTGACCTGAAGGCGAGTAATTTTCTTCTCGGTAGCGATGGTCCGGTGATCATTGATCTGGATTCAATGAAAGAACACACGAATCCGGTTGATAGAGACCGCGCAGAGAAGAAAGATATCGCTCGCTTTATGAGGAACTGGGAATCTATTCCCGAGGTTAAGCAAAGATTCACTGACCTTCTCGGCTAAAGCCCGATCTTTTCTGTCGATAGTTAACCGGACTTTTACGCGGACTTTCCCTAGAATAGGCGACCTACGTCATATTGAGCATTCACTTTGTCCCTAGTTGTTCTTGGTCTGTCTGGTGCGCTGACCCATGATCCCTCTGCAGCCATTTATGTTGATGGTGAGCTTATTGCCGCCGCTGAAGAAGAGCGATTCACCCGGCAAAAACATGCAAAGAACGCGATGCCGCTGCACGCGGCGCGTTATGTTCTGCGGGAAGCTAACCTCAAGGCCAGGGACGTGGATGTTGTCGCGTTCCCTTTCGGGAAGGTCAGCCTTTTTGGTAAAGCCAGGTGGCACTATGCGAAACGGCACTGGTATGCGCCGGATAGGGCGTTGGATGCGATATTTAACGGTAACAGGCATTACCGAAGAAACGTCAAGAAAGTTCGTGAACTTCTGGTAGCGCTAGGTATCAACTGGGCTGATATTGAATTCGATGCCGTAGAACATCATATAGCGCATGCCAGCAGTTCGTATCACCTGTCAGGTTTTGAAGGAAAGACTGCGATCCTGGGCATCGACGGTAAGGGGGAGTACGCGACAACCTTTTTCGGATATGGAGAGAACGGGCACATTCATAAGATCAAGGAATTCTACGACCCGGATTCCCTTGGACAGTTGTATGCATCTTTTACCGAATACCTTGGATTCGAAATGCTGGATGGGGAGTACAAGGTGATGGGTATGGCGCCTTATGGCAATCCTGATTTATATGACTTGTCACGGCTAGTCCATTTTGATGGCAAAGAAATCACCGTCAATACTGAACTTGTGAACACCATTGGGCTTCGAAGATACAAAGAAGGCCGCAAGGGATATTATTTTAGCCAGAAGCTGATTGATTGGCTCGGGCCAAGAAGACAGGGCGATATTGCTGACGACCCTTATATTCACTATGCAGCGGCGATGCAGAAAATGTATGAGGATATTTCGCTGCAACTGATAGATACCTACCTTGGTGATATTTTGCGTGAAACAGGGCGTCTTGTTTTTGCTGGAGGTGGTGCGCTAAACGTGAAACTCAACCAGAAGATTCTGGCTCTGCCCTATGTTAAAGAGTTTTTCGTGCAACCCGCGGCGAGTGATGCGGGTACCGCTGTTGGCGCCGCCTCTTTTGCATCCTGGAAACGTGGAGTCACTCCGGCAAAGATGGAACATGTTTTTCTCGGTCCCAGGTATTCAACGGAAGAGTGCATCGACGCCTGTGAATCACATCTAGGACACCCGGTGTATGAAAAAACCGGCAACATTGTAGAGCGAGCAGCCGAGTTGCTTAACGCGGGCAATCCGGTCGCCTGGTGCCAGGGGCGTATGGAGTTTGGACCCAGAGCATTGGGTGGGCGGAGTATTCTGGGGAGCCCAAGTTACGGGGGAATTGCCAACAAGATAAACGAACAGATTAAATTTCGAGAGAGATGGCGACCTTTTTGTCCAAGTGTTTTGGATACTGTCGCAAAGGACATGATACAGACTGACCATCCAGCTCCTTACATGACAATCACATTTGAAGTCTCAGAAGAGTGGAAATCTCGAATCCCGGAAGTTGTGCACGAAGACGGCACATCTCGCGTTCAGATCGTCGAAGAATCAACCAATCCGAGATATCATGCCTTGCTAAAGGAGATGGAGCGGCTTAATGGTAACGGAGCAGTACTCAATACCTCGATGAATCGACGCGGCGAACCGATGGTGTGTTCACCAACAGATGCCCTCAATATGTTTTTTGGTTCTGACCTTGAGTATTTGGTGCTTGAAGATTTGCTGGTTACCAAACGCAAATAATAGATGGCCGATAAACATCCAGACCAAAAACCCAGAATCCTTCAGATCTGTCATGACTACAAAGGACCGTTTCGAACGGTCGCCCGGCAGTATGCAGGAAGTTTCTCTGACTGTGAGGTCAAGACCGTTTTCTTGCGCGGCCCGCCATCTTCAGAGCTGGCGTCCACTATCCATGGTGATGTCGAATTCCTAGCTTTGCCAGCTGGATCTCTTCGCGGGCTTAAACTTGAACCGTACCGGCGGGTAAAGAAAATTATTGCCGATGAGCTACCAGACGTTATCCTGGCGCATCGATACAAACCCTTCTTTATAGCGCTGTTGCTGAACTGCAAGCTAAAGATCGGTGCCGTCATTGGAGTCATGCATGAGTTTGGTTTTCTTGGCCGGGTGTTGCGGTCTTTCTTTTCGAGGTTCTGGAAAGACAACGTCCAACTAATCGGCGTCTCCCAGCCAGTTTGTCAGGCACTCCTTGAACAGGCACCGCACCTGCAGAGTCGAGTTCACCTTTTGCCCCACGCTATCGAAGCGGTGACGCTTCGCGATCCTGTGTCCGCGAGACATGAGTTGGGTATTCCGCTCGGTTTATATTGCTACGGCACGGTGGGCCGACTGGTTCGGAAAAAAGATCACAGATTGCTGATCGAAGCGTTTGCGGGTGTGCATGACAATTCGGTGCTGGCGTTCGTAGGAGACGGTGAGCTAATGCCTGAGCTTAAGATGCTGGCAAAGAAGCTTGGCGTACAGGACCAAGTGGTATTTTGTGGCGCAAAGGATGAAGCGCGAACGTTGATGAAAGCATTTGATGCTTTCGTGCTTCCATCAACGAGCGAGGAAGCCTTCGGGCTTGTGTTGCTCGAGGCCATGGCGGCTCAGGTACCGATAGTTTGTTCAGATGCACCTGGCCCGGCCAGTGTCGTTGGTGATACCGGGCTACTGTTCGAGTGCGGAAATGCCCGTGAACTGGGCACGCAACTGGAAGCTGTTCGTGCACTCACAAAACCCAATTCCGATGAGATGACGCAAAGAGCACTTGACAGGCTCGGTGCCAAATTTTCTGTTTCCTCTATGACCCAGAAAATCCGAAGCCTTCCGCAGATCGAGCAATACGCGCCTGCTACTTACTAATCCTGTCTCACGGTGGAGCAGCAATGACGGTTGCTTCGAAAAGCCGCATTATTAACTATTGGGTGCTTAGCAATGCCGGGCCACCGCCGACGGGCGTGTTGAATCAATCGATTGTGATAGAATCTCGCGAAATACGCTCTCGATAACAGTATGAAAATTCCAAGGTTTGATAACGCACATATCCTGACCATTGGTGATGCGATGTTGGATAGATACTGGCATGGTGACACTCATCGAGTGTCGGCTGAAGCACCGATTCCGGTGATTGATGTTAGCAGTATCGAAGACCGGCCCGGTGGTGCAGCTAACGTCGCACTGAATGTTGCGACGCTTGGTGCCGCATCTTCCCTGGTTGCGGCAACCGGCCAGGATGAAATGTCCGATATCCTGGAATCCAAACTCAGCTCCTCGGGCATCGACTGCCATTTCATTAAGGTTGAGGGCATGTCCACCATTACCAAGGTACGTCTGGTCAGTCGAAGTCAGCAAATGATTCGCGCTGATTTTGAAGCACTGTTTGATATTGATGCCGACCAGGTAGTGCAAGGAATGGATTTAGTCCCTGAGTACGACAGCGTGGTTCTTTCTGACTACGACAAGGGCCTCTTTAGTGACCCTTCGAGCATCATTGAGAATGCGAGAAAGAAAGGTAGGCCAGTGCTGGTTGACCCGAAGTTCAAGCCTTTCTCGGCTTATCAGGGGGCGACGGTCATTAAACCGAATACCCTTGAGCTCAAGAATGCCGTCGGCGATTGGAACAGTGAGGCCGAGATGTTGAAAAAATGCCGGGACCTGATGGCGGGCATCGATTGTGAAGCTATGTTGGTAACACGAGCATCCGAGGGTATGACGCTCATTGAGCGACGTGAAGAAAGTCATTTTCCCGCCCGGACGAGGGAGGTTTATGACACGTCAGGTGCAGGGGACACCGTTATTGCCGTGCTCGCAGCCTCGCTGGCATCAGGACAAACGCTGAAGGATTCGGTCGCCCTTGCCAATGTTGCGGCAGGGATTGTGGTCAGCCATTTCGGTGTAACCAGCGTGTCTGGCCCCGAGTTGCGCGCAGAGGTTGATCTTGCTGAGCCGGCTGGCAAAGGAAAGATGTCTGCAGAACAATTGGTTGCTGCGGTTCAGGTTTCAAGGGGGCGTGGCGAAAGAGTGGTCTTTACTAACGGCTGCTTTGACATTCTTCATGCAGGGCATGTTAATTACCTGGGTGATGCAAAACGCGAAGGTGATCGACTGATTGTCGCGATCAATTCTGATGAATCGGTTCATCGACTTAAAGGTAAAGGAAGACCCATCAACCCGTTGGACCGGCGGATGACCATGTTGGCGGGCCTTGCGTCGGTCGACTGGGTCGTCTCATTTGACGGTGACACGCCGGAAGCGCTGTTGCATATGCTGAAGCCAGATGTGCTCGTGAAGGGTGGCGATTACGGTATTGACCAGGTGGTCGGCGCGGATATTGTCCGTTCTGCCGGTGGTGAAGTGAAAGTGCTCAGTCTGGAAGAAGACTGTTCAACCAGCGCTTTGGTTGAGAAAATAAGGGATCTTTAGGGCCTAAATGCTGTCTGCGAGATAAACATTTTGTTTAAGGTGCCCTGAGTCTATGGTGCCGACGACGGCAGAATGAACACCTCTTTGCCCCAGGGCAAACGTCAGGCTTTCCTCCTCTGTTTGATGACCGCTTGCAAAAACTTTTTTCAATAGGATACCCGTATCCTTTTTTTCAGCTGCCTTTATGACATTAATGTTGGATTGATCTTCCAGGTTTAAAGTGAGCATGAGCACATCACTGACCTCGAGTGCGGCGATGCTCCCCTCTACTGATTTGGTAGACATTCCTATGTACCTGATATCCCCCTTTTCCTTGAGCCGTTCCAGGGTAGCGAACGCATCGGTTTGGTGAAGAATACCAAGGTCATCACCGTTGGAATGAATCAAGACAATGTCCAGGTAATCTGTTCTAAGGTGCTTCAGGCTTTGCTCTACACTGGCGGTAACCGCCTGCCTGGAAAAGTCATAGCTGGACTTGCCGGCCGCATACTGTTCACCGCTTTTCGTGCAGAGGATCCAATCCTCCCTGCGTCCGGGTAATAACTGACCAATTCGATGCTCGCTGTTACCGTAGGCTGGTGCAGTATCAAGTAACCTGACTCCCAGTTCCTGCGCCTCTGATAAAAGATTTACAATTAACTTGTCTTTGGGAAGTTCAAATTTCGTAGGGTACTTAACGTCAGTATTGCGGCCAAACTTCACTGTACCTAGTGAGATCCTGCCTGTTTCAAGATTGCATCGTCCTAGCTTCACTCCCATGAAGATCTTCCGATTGAGGCTCGTGGGAGATTGGGAGGCGCGGCTAGGGCCGCTTTCGGCTCTGCCATGAGATTCATGAACATGTCCCCCATCATGGGCGCCAAGGTAAGTTTGGTGGGCCAGCATACAACTACGTTTCCATGCCTGCGCACGTAAGGCGTGTCCGGGCGTAACAGGATTTCGCCGCCGGCCTCGGCCCGGTCTATTCGAAATGTTGAGAACTCGCAGCCAGAGTAGTCCATCCAGGGCATGATGGCGGCCAGTTCTGTCTTCGCGAATTCAATCTGTTCTGCTTCATTTCGAGCGACACCGGATTCTGCGAGTTGACCCCCGAGGTACCAGGCTTTGGTGTCAGCTGTGCTGTGGGTGGTGAAAGTAATGCGTGGCTTATCCGCAGACCTTAAAGTCACGGCATGTGCAAACAGATCAGGCAATGTCTTCCCTTTAACAACAACCTGGTGAAGTGGCCGAAGCTGCATTGGCACTTCCAGCCCGAGATCCTTGATTAGTTCTCCGTTTCCCTTGCCTGCTGCAAGGACATAGGTCTCCGCACTGAGGGTAAGCCCATCAGCTAGTTGGAGATGCGTAATTCGCCCGTTTGTGTGCTCGAAGCTCACGTTTCCTTCGAATATATAGTCTTTAAGCTGATGGTGTAAATGGGTAATCAGGGAGCGGGTATCCAGGACGAGGTCATTGAGTTTATAGAGCAATCCTCCAAATGACGGTGACTGAAAAACCTTTGGGTAGTTAGCCTCAGGAACTGATGCAACCCGTCCTTCGAGTGTCTTACTGCCAAAGAACGCGGTCAGTTTCGAGCTGAGGCGAGCATCGGAAAACATATAGTAGGAATCGCTCAATACAGTGACCCCCTTCAGATTAACGTTATCAGTGCCTGCAAGGCACGAACGCCAGCGCAAGGGCATATCTGCAATAGATTCAGATGCGCCGGTCATTGCGCCTGCGAGCGAATATTTGATTCCGCCGTGAATCATTCCCTGGGATGCAAAAGTCTGCCCTGATCCCAAGCCTTCTTTCTCGAGCAGGATGGCTTCAAAACCGTGATTGCGAAGCAGGCTAAGTAACCATAGTCCAGCGATACCGCCACCGAGAATGATGGTGTCGAACTGATGCGTCGTGTTGCTCATAAAAAAATGAATGAATCCCGGGCCCTGGAGAACCGGAATTATACACGCTTGTGATTGTATACGTTTTTACTGACTCAGTAGCATCGGGTCCAGTACACAGTTATTCTTCGATATCATTTCTCCAGGTTTTCAATCTCACTTTGGCTAGATTGTTCTATAGCGCTATTTTTTACCTTTTGATTCCGTTTGTGCTGCTGCGGTTGTTAAAGCGTTCTCTGAAGGAGCCTGGCTACCGCATGGCTATCTCAGAGCGTTTTGGATTCTATCGGTCGAAGCAGCCGGGGAAGGTTGTTTGGATACATGCGGTATCCGCAGGTGAAACGATTGCCGCGGTGCCCCTGGTTCGCAGCCTCCTCGGCCAAGGTTATGTTTGCCTGGTAACCAATATGACGCCAACTGGCCGTGAGCGTGTGCAAGCCCTGCTGGCTGATGAGGTGGAAAACTGTTATGCCCCATACGATCTGCCGGGTTCGATAGACCGATTCCTACGAAACAACAAACCCCGGATGTTGATTACTATCGACACAGAATTATGGCCGAACATGATTGAAGGTTGCGCGCGGAGTGGAGTTCCCACCCTGTTGGTCAATGGCCGGTTATCGTCTCGGTCAGCAAAAGGCTACAGGCGAATTTTGCCGCTGATTTTGCCCATGTTGCGATCACTGAGTCTGTTGGCGGTTCAAACTCGGCACCATAAAGACAGGTTTGTTTCGCTTGGAGCTGAGGCATCGAAAGTTCATGTGACCGGCAGCATCAAGTTTGACGCAGTGAAGGCGCGAGGGTACGTCGATAGGTTGAATCGTTCCCGCCGGCTGGTTGCAGGCAGACCCATTCTGCTCGGGGCCAGCACACATAACGGAGAAGAAGCAGCGTTATTGTCGCTGCTTCCGGCATTACAGGAACTGATACCCGATTTTCTTCTGGTTTTGGCACCGCGCCATACTCATCGGTGCGACCAACTGAGGCGTGCGTTGGAATCCTCGGGGCAGTCCGTGGTGAGTTTTAGTGATGGCAGGGCAGTGGCGCTGCACGATGAGGTGTTTTTGGTTGATGTGATGGGTGAGCTTGATGCGCTTTTTGAGCTGGCATCGGTGGCCTTTGTAGGAGGGAGTCTGGTGCCGATTGGTGGTCATAATCTGCTTGAGGCAGTTCGTGCGGGTGCACCAACCGTCATGGGAAGCCATCTGGACAATATAGAGGATATTGCACAACAGTTTATCGATAGCCAGGCGATCATGGTTGTGAGAGATGGTCAGGAGTTACAGCAAGTTGTCATAAACCTGATGGCAAATGTCGATGAATCCAATCGTCTTGTGACTGCTGCGAACAAAGTGATGGCGTCGAATCAAGGAGCCATGGGTAGGGTAGAAAAGTTGATCGTCGAAGTCATAAATCATGAATAGTCAGCGGGAGGATGGAACCTCTCAGGGGTTCCCGCATACCCTCGATGAAATCTGTGTATTGACGGGTGAGTTTATAGACTCTTGTTCAACCAATCCGAGAATAATTTTTGCGAAAATTCAAGAGCAGATCGCAACTTTCTTCTGACAAGATTGTGGTAACCTTTTTGGTAACTCTTAGGGGCGTTAGCACTTTTGCATCTCCCCACAATGAAACAATGAAATGACCAACCGATATATCTACATTCCTGATCTGGTTGCCGACATGGCCGAGTGTGATGCTAACTACATTCGCCTGCGCCAGCTGTTCCCTGGCATGGATTCTGAGGATGATATCGAGTTCGGGATACGAACCCGAACTGAGGAGGGCGCGACAGTTGTTATCAACATCAAGGAACGCTGCCCGTTTACAACAATGGTTGCCGTCACCGTAAGCTCAGAGAACGAGAAACCAATCATAAAATGGCCTAGCCTTGAGCTTAGGATTTATCACGACGTTAATTCTGCTGAAGTCGTTCGATTCGAGCGGCATCGCAATTTCCGGTTCCGATACCCGACGCCCAATGAGCACATGTTCCAGCCGGATGAGAAGTCTCAGATCAACAAGTATCTTGGTGAGCTGCTAACGTATTGTATTGAGCATGGCTATTCTCTGGAGCCCTTGGAATTTTCCTGATCTTTTTTCGAGAAATCCCCGTCTAAATCCTTATAATTTACCGTGCGACATTCCCTGATTTCCTGTCAGGTTGAATCACCGGGCGAACACCATAGATAGCCGCGACTTTTCGCCTCATAATAATTTGGTCACAAATGTCATCCAGTTATAAAGCAGACTCCATCGAAGTCCTTGAAGGGCTTGAGCCGGTCAAGAAACGACCGGGAATGTACACTGATACAACCAGACCCAATCATCTTGCGCAGGAAGTTATCGATAATAGTGTCGATGAAGCCCTCGAGGGCCACGCGACAGAAATCAGGGTGACGCTCCGAAAAGATGGCTCAATGTCCGTAAGCGACGATGGTCGTGGCATGCCGGTTGATATACACAAGAAAGAAAAGTTGTCTGGCGTAGAGCTCATTCTCACCCGTCTTCATTCTGGCGCCAAATTCAATAGTGACAACTACAAGTTCTCCGGTGGTCTCCATGGTGTGGGCGTGTCGGTGGTCAATGCCCTGTCGGAAACCTTTGAAGTGTTCATTAAGCGTGATGGGAAACTGCATCACATGTCTTTCAAGGGTGGTGAAAAGCAGGGAAAGCTAACCGTCAAGGATAAGGTAGGTAAGCGGAACACGGGTACGATGATCCATTTCAAACCTGACTCTTCGTATTTTGATTCACCAAAGTTTTCTGTTTCCAGGCTCAAGCACCTGCTTCGGGCGAAGGCAGTATTGTGTCCCGGGTTGAAGGTTGTATTTCAGGATGACACTGCCAGCAAAGAGGAAGACAAACTCTATGAATGGTTCTTTGAGCATGGGCTCGAGGATTACCTCGGTGCGGAACTTGAGGGTCTTGAACTCCTTCCCGAAGTGCCTTTTACCGGCTCAATGTCAGGCAGGGACGAAGCAGTAGACTGGGCTGTGCAATGGCAGGTGGAAAGCGGAGAGTTAATCACTGAAAGTTACGTGAACCTGATTCCAACGACCCAGGGTGGTACTCATGTCAATGGATTGCGTGCTGGGCTACTCGAAGCACTCCGGGAATTCTGTGAATTCCGCAACCTCGTGCCCCGAGGCATCAAGATTACAGCCGAAGACATATGGGACAAGTGTAACTACGTCCTCTCAGCCAAGATGATTGATCCGCAGTTCGCCGGTCAGACTAAAGAACGTCTAAATTCGAGACAGGCCGTGTCGTTTATTTCAGGCGTTGTAAAAGATAGTTTTTCACTTTGGCTGAATCAGCATGTTACAGAAGGTGAGGCGATCGCTGAACTAGCGATCACGAGCGCTCAAGCTCGGCTCCGCGCGGGGAAAAAGGTCGCAAGAAAGAAACTGACCAGTGGTCCCGCGCTACCCGGGAAATTGGCCGATTGCTCCTGTAGTGACGCCATGATGGGTGAGCTCTTTCTCGTAGAAGGAGACTCGGCAGGCGGTTCAGCAAAACAGGCAAGGAATCGTGAGACCCAGGCGATCATGCCGCTGCGGGGTAAAATCCTGAACACCTGGGAGGTTGATTCGTCTGAGATTCTTGGGTCCCAGGAAGTCCATGATATTTCAGTGGCTCTGGGAATTGACCCGGGCTCAGATGACTTGGCCAAGTTGCGTTATGGCAAGATCTGCATTCTTGCCGACGCGGATTCGGATGGCCTGCACATTGCGAGCTTGTTGATTGCTCTGTTCGTGCGACATTTTCGTGCCCTGGTTGAAGAAGGCCATGTGTTTGTGGCGATGCCACCACTGTATCGGGTGGACGCGGGCAAGGAAGTTTTCTACGCGCTGGATGAAGGTGAGCGTCAGGGTATCCTGGATAGGATCGCGGCAGAGAAGATCCCGGGAAAGGTGGTCGTGCAACGTTTCAAGGGCTTGGGTGAGATGAATCCACTCCAGCTTCGGGAGACCGCAATGGCGCCGGATACGCGACGACTCGTGCAACTGACTCCAGGGACAGCAACATCGGTTGACGAAATGCTGGATATGCTGCTCTCGAAAAAGAGGGCGCCGGATCGAAAGAGCTGGCTCGAGAAGAAAGGTGACATAAGTGCACTTAGCTAACGTCCCAGGAAAGAACATACAAAAACGTAAAGCCGATCAAGAGGCACCAGAGCTCTTGTCGAAAGAGAAGGCACAATGACTGAAAATATGATTGATGGCGACTTTGAAAAAATTTCGCTCGCTGACTACACAGAAAGTGCATACCTGAACTATGCGATGTACGTCATCAATGACAGGGCGCTGCCACACATTGGTGACGGGCTAAAGCCTGTGCAGAGGCGAATAGTTTATGCGATGAGTGAACTGCGGTTGGGCGCAGATGCAAAGTATGTTAAATCCGCGCGGACCATTGGCGACGTTCTCGGTAAGTTTCATCCTCATGGCGATTCCGCATGTTATGAGGCGATGGTGCTGATGGCGCAATCGTTCAGCTATCGCTATCCGCTGGTTGATGGGCAGGGTAACTGGGGATCCCCGGATGACCCCAAGTCCTACGCTGCCATGCGTTACACAGAATCCAAACTGACCGGTTATTCTGAAGTCCTGTTAGGTGAACTAAAACAGGGAACGGTCGACTGGACACCCAACTTTGACGGCACCCTTGCTGAACCGCTTAATCTTCCTGCGCGGGTGCCTAATATCCTGCTGAATGGTGGAAGTGGAATAGCCGTGGGAATGGCAACGGATATCCTGCCACACAACCTTAACGAAGTCGTTAGTGCCTGCATTCGATTACTCGACAACCCCCGATCTACGTTGAATGACATCATGGAGCATGTGCAGGGTCCTGATTTCCCAACGGGTGCTGAGATAATATCCAGTAGTGAAGACATCAGACAGCTTTATGAAACAGGCCGTGGTGCAGTTCGAGCGCGAGCGGTTTATTCGCGGGAGGACGGCGATATTGTAATAACGGCGCTACCGTTCCAGGTGTCGGGAACCAAAATCCTCGAGCAGATTGCAGGACAAATGCAGGCTAAGAAACTGCCGATGGTAGTAGATTTGCGCGATGAGTCCGATCACGAATGCCCTACTCGAATTGTCGTGGTACCAAAGTCCAACCGTGTGGATGCTGACCAGCTTATGGCGCATCTTTTCGCTACGACCGATCTTGAGAGAACCCATCGGGTCAACTTCAACATGATTGGTATTGACGGCAAGCCGAGGGTCCGACCGCTCCTTGAGTTGCTGAATGAATGGCTGAAGTTCAGAACAGATACAGTGCTCAGACGCCTGCAATTTCGGCTGGACAAAATCCTTAGTCGGCTACATATCCTAGATGGCCTGATGATCGCTTACCTGAATATTGACGAGGTGATCAAAATTGTTCGGACCGAGGACAAGCCGAAGCAGGCGCTGATTAAGAAATTCAATTTGTCAGATCTGCAGGCTGACGCCATTCTTGACCTGCGCTTACGACAACTTGCCAGACTTGAAGAAACGCGTATTGCGGGCGAACAAGATGAACTCAATGCAGAAAGAGTCGACCTGGAGAAAACGATTAAATCCAAGGCCAGACTTAAAACACTCATTAAGAAAGAGCTGATGGAAGATGCAGAAACCTACGGTGATGATCGCGTTTGCGAGATCGTTGTGCGTGACGATGCGCAGGCTTTTGCAGAAAAGGATCTGATATCCACGGAATCAGTGACCGTTGTGCTCTCGCAGAAAGGCTGGATCCGGGCGGCAAAAGGTCATGAGGTAAATCCGGAAGACCTGAGCTATCGGTCCGGCGATGGCTTTCTACAGGCACTTCCCGGCCGCTCGAACCAGGATGCCATATTCTTCGATTCAACAGGGCGTGCCTATACTGGGGCCATGCACACGTTGCCATCAGCAAGGGGTCAGGGGGAGCCTTTGACTGGAAGGTTCAACCCGCCAGATGGAGCTTTCTACACCGGCGTAGTTTTGGGAGAGAAGGATACCCGGTTTGTTCTCTCCAGTGACGCTGGTTATGGTTTCATTGGTAGGCTCGAAGATATGGTGACCAAGAACAAGGCAGGGAAATCGGTACTGTCGGTGCCTAAAGGGGGGGTTGTTAACCAGCCAGCGCTGCTTGTTGATGAAAAACATGACTATATCGCTGCATTCAGCAACGAGGGTCGATTGCTAATCTTCCCGGTGGCCGATCTCCCTAGCCTAGGGCGTGGTAAAGGGGTGAAGATCATGAATATTCCCAAGGCGAGAGTAGAATCCCGGGAGGAATTTATGGCGTATGTTCGGGTGTTTTCAGAGGTAGACACGCTTGTGGTCCAATCCGGTAAACGAACGCTGAATCTTAAGATAGATGATCTTGAGCATTATCGAGGGGAAAGGGCACGCCGTGGCCTGAAACTACCACGCGGTTTCCAGAAGGTTGATGGCGTGCTGGTGGAGAAGGGCGACTAGCCAGGAGTCGCAAGCTGGCTGGCCTGATTATTGAGCAGATCAGGATCGATTAGTCCCGCGATTCTTAACAGGCCCTTTGAGTCCACCAGCGCATGGTGAAAGGATTGTAATTCAACTCGGTCCGACAAGGGTGAATACCCATGGGCAGCTATCAGGTTGCCCTCTGCAATTGACGCAAGATAGCTTGCAGCTTTGCGAATTTTTTCTGGTTCTTCGTTCAGCAGGTCCAGGGTGCCGCCAAACGCGATCTTGCCGTTCACTTTAGCTGCTATCTTCTGGATTAACAGACCAGAGCAGGTGGCCATGTACATGGCATCCGAGTTGTCAAAATGAATGACCAGTTCTTCAGGCGTGGTTTGCTCAACAATACCCCCGTATAGGTTTGCCGCCTTGAAAAACTTGTCGAAGTGTTGCTCCAGGTGTCTTGCGGGCCGGATTCTAACGACGAGTATGCATTCTTCAGTGGGGCCGTGATCAGTTTGCGGTGGCGTTTCAAGTACCTGGGTGGCCACAGGTTCGGATTGAGTCTCGTGGTTAACCCAGCTGGTTATTGATGTTGCAAATCGCGCGACCAGGAAGCTGTACCCCGCGGCAAGCATCAATAGCATCCAACCTAATAACTGGTTGGATGTTTCGGCGTGTGAAACTGTCATCCGAATCCGGCCGACCAGAGAATCCTGAAAAGTCACTTCTGCGGTATAGGATGTGTTTGTTCGTTCTTCTTTGCCGCTCTGGACGATCAGCTGGTTACTTTCATCGTAGATGGCAACGAACTGAAGGGGTTCATTGCGGGTAAGTTGTGCGACGATGACGTTAAGTGAAAGTAGGTTGTCTTCTACTACGTAGCTTGCCACCTGTGCGGCCAACTGCCGTGCTGATGACTGGCCAAATCGGGCTTGCTCCAATTCTACCACTCTCGCCTGATATTGGGTAATAGTGAAGAATACGAGCCCCCCAGCGAGAAGAGGAAGTACAACGAGGAGGGCTATGAGCCGACGCTTTCTGGGGCGTTTCCCGTCAGTCATGAATCTCGCGGTAGGTAGTAAAATCAGTTCAGAGTATAGCCGATAACGAACCCCGCAACATTGCTACTGCTAACGTATGCCGCATAATATGGACTCTCAAAGGAGCCTCCATGAACGAACTGGTGTTGATCAGTGTGTCGGGCGAAGACAAACCCGGTATCACCGCAACGATTTCAAAATTATTAGGTAGTCTTGACGTCGATATTCTCGACGTTGGCCAATCGGTTATCCACAATCACTTGTCTCTAGGGATTCTGGTCAATGTACCGGGTATTCTTGAAGACGTTCTTGAAGCATTGCGTGAGCAATCTGAGCGATTGGGTGTCCTGGCCAGGTTCACCCCTGTTTCTGAAGAAAGTTATGAGCAATGGGTCGGACTCCAGGGCGCATCCCGTTATATTCTGACGCTGCTGGCACGGCGTATCAAAGCTTCACATATAGCGACAGTGTGTGAAATCATCGCATCAAGTGGTCTCAATATTGACAACATTATTCGGCTCTCTGGCCGGGTGCCATTACATGAATCAGGAGAGAGCTCAAAGGCCTGTGTAGAGTTTTCCTTACGCGGGGAACCTGATGAATCCTTCCGGGAACAACTGTTGGCAGTTTGCGCGGATCTGGATATCGATGTGGCAGTCCAGGAAGATGGGATCTATAGAAGGAACCGAAGGCTCATAGCTTTTGATATGGATTCGACGCTTATCAAGACAGAAGTTATCGATGAGCTGGCGGTTGAAGCTGGCGTTGGTGCCGAGGTTGCTGATATCACATCAAGGGCAATGGCTGGGGAGTTGGATTTTTCGATGAGCCTTGCAAAACGCGTGGGGCTTCTTAAGGGGCTTCCCGTTAGTGCCCTTGCGAAAGTCGCAGATCGATTACCGTTGATGGAAGGTGCTGAGCACCTTTTCAAGACGCTGAATCACCTTGGATACAAAACGGCGATATTATCCGGCGGATTCAGCTACTTCGGCAAGTTGTTACAGGAAAAGCTAGGCGTTGATTATGTCTATGCTAACGAGTTGGAAATAGCAGACGGGGTTCTCACCGGACGTGTTCTCAACCCCATCGTGGATGCAGACCGTAAAGCAGACCTTTTGAAGCAATTAGCTGATAAGGAAGGAATATCGCTTCAACAAACGATTGCGGTAGGTGATGGCGCAAACGATCTAGCGATGTTGGACATCGCAGGGCTAGGGATTGCCTTTCATGCCAAACCCCTTGTCAGAGAAAGTGCAGGCCACGCTATCTCTACCCTAGGCCTGGATAGTCTTCTTTACCTGATGGGAATCAGGGACAAGGAATTACATCATATCTAGAGGAGACCGCTTTGGCTTTCTAGAGACCTTCCGAAGAAAAATCGTAGTCTATGTCATCAAGTGGCTCAGAAATATAGTTGCCCTGAATGTAATTAATACCGGTCATAAAGAGCGCCGGGAGGGTCGAAGGGTCTTCCACGCCGGAAATCGCAGTCAGAACGCCAGATGCCTGAAGGGACCGAACTATTTCGATGAGTTCTTCCCGCTTTTCTTCGTTTTTTTCAATCTCGTTTGCGAAAGAACCATCCAGTTTTACAATATCCGGGGTCAGGTGTTTGAGCAGATTGAACGGGTTAAGAGAACAACCGAAATGGTTGATGGAAGATTTGATATGCAGTTCCTGTAAACCTTTGGTGAACTTGGCTGCCTGCTTCATATAGGTAGTCGCATCATTCTCGTGCAACTGGAAGACGATGCTATCGCTTGCAAGCCTGGAAGCCTTCAGAGAGAGACTCATCCAAGGCAGGAATTCTTCATCGGTCAGTATTTTGTGACTGACATTAATGAAAAGACGCGCCTTCCCACCGCCTTCTCTCTGCTTTGCCAGTTGTTTGATGGCATTAAAAACGACCCACCTGTCAATCTTTTGCAGTAATCCTGCATCCTCTGCTGGCCCCATAAACTCCGCTGGCCTTAGATCGTTACCCTCTGCATCCGGCAGTCTGAGTAACACTTCGAACTGTTCTTCGTCTTCCCCGTGTAGTGAAATAATAGGCTGGAAATTGAGTTTGAACTGGTCCTCGTCAAGGGCATGGTTTACAAGAGCTTTCATCGTATCTGAAGATATAGACTGGCCGCCTTCTCCGACCGCAGGATTTTTCGGCGCATAGAAAGCAATGGCATTCCCCTCCTCGATTGAGTCAGATGCCTGGTATGAGCGTGATATTGCTTGTTCAACCGTAGAGGTGTGCTCGGCAATCATTGAAAGTCCGATACTGAGCGTTATCTGGTAGTTTTTACCGGATGCCTCGAACATGTGCTCGTCCGCCGTGGTCCGAATGGTTTCGGCCAACTCTTCAGCCGCAGCTTTATCGTTGCCCTCAATCAGCAACGTAAAAACATCATCCCCGAAACGTGCCATCAAGTGATCATCCGGGACTTTATCTCGTATCACGGTGGCCAGCTCTCCCAATACGAGATCGGCGTTTGAAATACCCGCATCAGAACGAATGCGAGGGAAATGGTCTATAACCATGTAGAAGATAATGGAAGATTGTTTTCCCTGGTTTGCGTTGTCAACAGCTTGGTCGAGTACTTCAATGAAGTACTGCCTGTTGAACAGGCCGGTCAAAAGATCCTGGCTGGATATTTCCTTAATCCTGCCCTCGAGATCGGACGAATCTACAAGTGGTTGAAAGATGGCCTGCGTGCAGGGCTCGCTATCGTAGGTGGCTGGTGACATGGTGAGTTTCGTCAGAATGGTTGCCCCTTCGTCATCGATGCAACCAAATTTTGCTTCCTGGGTTTCATCCCTATCAAGGGATTTTAGGAAAGTTTTAAACTTTCCCTGATCCTCTTTGGCGATCAGGTCAATGATGGGAATGCCGGCATACTCATCCGGGTCTTCATATCCAAACAGGTCCGCATAGGCCTGGTTAGTGTAGATATGCATGCCTTCATGAACATAGGCTATCGCAGTTGTGGATGAATCGAGGAGCAGGTTGTTTCTTCTGTCTGTTTCTTTCAGCTCGACCTCGGCTCTTCGTTTCTGGCGCCTGGTCTCAAGATTCTTCAGCTCGCGCTGGATTAGCAGTAGCAGTCGTTCATCGTCATCGTCGAGTGCTACATCGACGGCACCCATTTTCAGGCCTTGGGTGATTGATCCAGGATCGCGGTTATCGGCGAGCATGATAACGGGTATATCTTTATCCAGTATTTGAAGCTCGGAAATCACTGACTGTATCGTAAATCCGTTGGCTTCGTTGGCCGCCAGGATCAAGTCCCAGGGTTGTTCGGAAATTTTTGCTGAGAAATCTGCATCGGATCCGATCTGGTGCGCGCGAGTTGCGCGTCCTGCCGACCTTAGCAAGACAATAAGCTCCTCTGCGCGATTTAGGGATTGTTCCAGAATCAGCAGTTGAATGGGTGCTTTGTCACTCATTTACGTCCCTTGCATCAAGCGTAAACTATACCATATGGCATGTCCGAGAAAGGTGAGCCCTTCGCAAATCATTGCCCGGCGATAACCTGTTTAGCGTCACCGCCAGGTATTTCTCTTGCAAGCCTGGGGACAAGGTAGCCTGGTAACTGGCCGGATATTTGTCGTATTAAGTTGACTCCCTCGACCTCCGGTACATCGAAATGATGCGCGCCTGCTACGGGGTCAAGAAGATGCAGATAATAAGGCAGCACACCCGCGTCAAACAATTGTCTCGACAGCTTAACGAGTACCTCGGGGGAGTTATTAACGTCGCGCAGCAAAACACTCTGGTTGAGTAAGGTAGCTCCAGCATTTCGAAGTGCGCTAATTGAATCAACGACCTGGTCATCGATTTCGTTGGGGTGGTTAGTGTGCAACACAAAGACAACTTTTTTGTGACATCGATTTACCCAATCAAGCAACTCCTGACAAATTCGCTGGGGGATCACTATCGGTAGCCGGGTGTGCAGTCGGATTGTATCGATAGTCGTGATGGAATCGAGTTTAGTGATGATGTCGCTTAACTGGCGATCACCAAGGATCAATGGGTCGCCGCCACTCAGGATCACCTCGGAGAGTGATGTGTCGCTGACGAGGTGCTGATAGATTCCGGTCCAGTCAGAGCTCGAGGGGTTGTTCTCTCCATAGGGAAAATGACGGCGGAAACAGTAGCGACAATTAATAGCACAAGCGCCGGTGGTGATCACAAGCGCACGGCCATTGTATTTTTGAATCAGCCCGCGGGTCCGGGTGATCAAGTTTCCTTCCTGCAGAGGATCCCTTAAGTAATGTGGTCCGGATTCGTTTTCCTGTGACCTTGGAAGTATCTGTAGCAGGAGTGGATCAAACGCATCGCCGTTCACGATGCGATCCAGATAGGGCCTCGGTGCCAGCAGGGGGAAATCCTGGTCTATATCATCCAGTTGGGTACCCAGGTGAGATGCCAACGCAGGGATACTCCTGATCGCATGTTGCAAGTGCCATTGCCAACTCTGGTCGTGGGAACCGGCATCGCTTGGGGTTATCATTGTCATATGCAAATCTAGGGAAGAGAATTAATGGCAAGTTATTCTACCAACGAATTCAAGTCAGGTCTTAAGGTCATGCTAGAAGGAGATCCGTGCAACATTGTTGAAAATGAATTCGTTAAACCGGGGAAAGGTCAGGCGTTTAATCGCGTCAGGCTTAAAAACCTCAAAACAGGACGGGTCTGGGAAAGGACATTCAAGTCCGGAGAATCGCTTGAAGGTGCCGATGTGATGGAGCATGACATGGAGTATCTCTATGCGGATGGCCAGTACTGGCATTTTATGAAAACTGATGGCAGCTATGAGCAGCTCGCCGCCGACCAAGCGGCAGTTGAAGATAGCATTCGATGGTTGAAAGAGACGGATAAGGTTACCGTGACTCTTTGGGACGAGGTTCCTATTGCGGTGGCACCGGCTAATTTTGTGGAACTGGAAGTCGCAGACACTGACCCTGGCTTAAAAGGTGATACTGCTCAGGGTGGCACTAAGCCGGCGACATTAAGTACGGGTGCAGTCGTAAAAGTGCCGCTCTTTATTAATATTGGGGAAGTGGTTCGAGTCGATACCCGTACAGCTGAATACCAGAACCGGGTAAAACAGTAATCAGCCACCACGATGAACATAGAGGTCCATCTCGCCTCGAGTTTAGAGGCAGGCTACTGCGCTCAATCAGAGATTACTTTGATTCTGAGGAAGTCCTTGAGGTGACAACCGCCACGCTCAGGTTAACTGGATCAAGCGAAACCCACTTGGAGAACATTCAGGTGGGGCGGCAAGGGTATCTCCAGACGTCGCCCGAATATGCAATGAAATGCCTTCTTGCCGAGCATCGACTCAGCATTTTCCAAATTTGTCCCGCATACCGTGGCGGAGAAACAGGTCGACGTCATCGTGTGGAATTCCAAATGCTGGAATGGTATCGATGCGATCATTCGCTGGCTGAACTGATGGATGACCTTCAGGCTATGCTGAACTATGTCGGCAAGCAGATGGGGAAGTACAGTATTCAACCAATTACTCGAATCAATGATCGCTATTCATACCGTGAGTTATTCGAAAAATATCTAGAGGTAAACCCCCACACGTTAGGGGCTGAGGGGCTGGCTGGGCTTGTCGCTCCAGGAATCACAGCGCACCTGGATGAGCGCTCTACGCTGGGAGACTATCTGGACGCTGTGTTTTCGGATGCTATCGAACCACAGCTATTGGCGCCTACGATCGTTTATGATTTTCCTGCATGTCAGGCCGCGCTCGCGGAAACAAAACAACTGCCGACGGGTGATCTGGTTAGCGATCGTTTTGAACTCTATGTGGGTGGTGTTGAAATCGCTAATGCCTATCAGGAACTGTGTGATGGGCAAGAGCTAACTCGACGATTTGCAGAGAACAACAAGCAACGACAATTAATCGGCAAGCCGATAATCGAAGATGACATGGAGTTGCTCGCCGTCATTGATGATCTCCCGAGATGTGCAGGTGTGGCGCTGGGCATTGATCGGTTAACGATGGCGTTAAGAGGCCTTGAAGATATCGCTGGCGTGTAATATTTGACTAAGGAACGATCGATTGGCCGTATTCTCACCTGCTCGCCTTCTTTCACAGAGAAAGCCATTCTTTCCCTGAAGACCAGAATTACTGTGGAACCCATTTCAAACTGTCCGAGTTCATCGCCTTGGTGAAAGACACGTTTCATTTTGGTGGTGATCTGTAACCTTGGCTTGTAGGCCTCGTCAAGCCAGGCAGGTTTGATACCCGCAACCAGCATGGCGCCCACCAACACAGCAGCTGTGGGGCCAGTGTCGGTCTGGAACCTGCAGACTAATCGCTCATTTCTCGCGAAAAGGTCGGGTAGGTGCAAAGCTGTTGACTGGTTGACCGAAAAAAGGTCTCCGGGAACATAGGTTGCGTGATGAAGTTCTCCTGTCCATGGCGCATGCACCCGGTGGTAGTTGTGAGGGGCAAGGTAGATCGTGATGAAGGAGCCGGCTGAAAAATCGTCAATGTCGTTGCTGGCGAGGAGTTTCGCCAGTGAGTAAGAATGATTTTTTGACTGGATAAGGAGTATCACCATCAATATTACCCAGTGCTGCGACGGTCCCGTCTGCTGGGCTGCTGACGGTGCCTTGGATAGTTCGCGTTCCGGGCTTCAGGGATCTGGTAAAAAAGTCGTTGAAGGATCGGTAATCGGATGCCTTTTCTCGCTGCGCTTCACCCAGGTCAATCCTGTAGAGCGTACAAAAAATGTTAATGAATAAACCTTTGATCAAAGGCAATTCGCTTTTGGCAACAGATCCTACGACCCTGCTAAGGAAATGTTTGGGGATGAGTCGTTGAAGAAAAGCAAACACGGGGTCAGGCTGCCGGGTTATCTATTGGCGTATCTGAATCGTTTCCCCATTCTGCCCAGGATCCATGATAAGCCTTAATATTGAGATCAAGAACCTTTCCGACCAGGTAGGTGAGCCCTGATCGATGATGTGTCTGACAATGGGTAATAATTTTACTTGAGGACTCAAACCCTTTTGCGCTGACTAAATTAGCGATGTCTTGCCGAAGTCGCAGTCCTTTTTGCCTGTCCATCAGCTCCAACCAGTCAAAATTAATGGCGCCAGGGATGTGTCCAGCGCGCGCGGCAAAGACTTTTTCCCCCATGTACTCTTCAGGTGATCTAGCGTCCCAGATTTGGGTGTTGGCGTCATTAAGCGAGGCCAATACCTCTTCTTTCTCGGCGATAAATTCAGGGTGAATATTCAGAGAGACGCTTGTTTCTTTGGTTTCCGTTGCGCTTGCTGTCAATGGAAGCTGGTCGTCAGCCCAAGCAATCAGTCCCCCGTTCAGGTAGGAGCTCTTTTTATGTCCGACGACATCCAGGGTCCATATAAAACGGCCTGCCCAACCGCCGCCTTCGTCGTCGTAGGCGATGATGTGTTTTCCAGGATCGTAACCGATACGCGAGAAAAGGTTTTCCAGTCTGCCTATAGGTGGGAGTTTGCCGACCGCAGGCTGTGCGCCTGAGACCAGTTCGGACGGTGAGATGTGGACTGCGCCAGGTATGTGGTGGCGCTGGTAGTTCTCGTCCCGACAGAGGTCAACGATGAGGTATTCGGTGCCCTCAGGCGCATCGTCGAGCAATTCCGCAAGCGCGTTTGGTTCTATTATAAGAGGTATCATGGGGTGTTCCGATTCTGACCGCCGCCCATTCTACACTGACTTACAAATCTTCTTGGAGAAGAAAGGTGTTTTTCAGGTACCATATTGCCTTTGGCTGTCCTGCCAGCGACTCTTTTCGGAAAAAACATGACTAATAGCACGAACCAGAACCTCGTTTGGATGGATCTGGAGATGACCGGGCTGGATCCGGAAGCGGAACGTATATTGGAGCTCGCCACTCTTGTAACAGACTCGGAGCTCAATCTTATTGCACAGGGGCCTGTGATTTATGTCCGGCAAAGTGAAGACCTGATTGCGGGGATGGACGAGTGGAACACCAAGCATCACAATGAGTCCGGGTTGATTGATCTGGTTCGTGAGAAAGGGATCAGTGAGCGTGAGGCGGAGCACTCAACACTTGCGTTCCTTAAGGAACACACCACTGCGGGGGTATCGCCCTTATGTGGAAACAGCATCGGTCAGGATCGAAGATTCCTGGTGAAGTACATGCCCGAGTTAGAGAATTTCCTGCATTACCGTAATCTGGATGTCAGCACCGTGAAGGAGCTGGCATTGCGATGGCGACCCGATATCGCGGCCAGTCATCAAAAAAAAGGTGCTCACCGGGCGCTGGATGACATCTTGGAATCGATTGAAGAGTTAAAGCATTATCGGGCACATTTCTTCAAGATGAGCTGATAAGGCGCTGATGCTGGGTGATTGCCCATTCAATGTGATGATCTACCAGTGTTGAGTACCCTATCCGGCTCTTCAGTGCTGCTACCACAACCCCGCTGGACGGAGGCTCTCCAGTAGCGCTTGCTTTAAAATCAATATTTCCCAAACCAATGGCAAGGTTTCGAAGCCATCCTTCATAGCCCGTACGCCTTATGGCAGAGCCTTCCGTATTTTTTAGAAACTCCTGCTCGCTCCAGCTAAAAAGATTAAGCAGGTCAGCTGCATCAAGTCCGTGTCGTGGCTTGAAGTCTGGTTCGGAGGACTGCTTTGCGTATCGATTCCATGGGCATGTCAGCTGGCAATCATCGCAACCAAAGACCCTGTTACCCATTGGTTTTCGAAGCTCCAGGGGTATAATGCCCCTGTGTTCAATTGTTAGATAAGAAATACATCGTCTTGCGTCCAGCGTGTAAGGCGCAACGATTGCTTTTGTGGGGCATATATCAATACAGGCGGTACATGAACCACAGCGATTGGTTTGTGTGCTGGGGCTTTGGGTAAGTGGGAGGTTGGTGAGGATTTCGCCCAGGAAAAACCATGACCCCTCTTTTTCGTTGATTAGTAAAGTATGTTTTCCGATCCACCCCAGTCCTGACTTCTCTGCAAGCGCCTTTTCAAGGATCGGTGCACTGTCGGTAAAAACGCGTGAATCAAAGTCATGGAAACCCAGGTTCTCGCAATGTTCACTGATTTTTTTGACCAGACGTTTTAGTTTGTTGCGGATTACTTTGTGGTAATCCCTCCCAAGTGCATACCTCGAGATGTATGCCTTGTCTGCCTGCGCCAGAATTTCTTCAGGTGCTGGCTGCTTTTGCAGATAATCAATTCTAACGGTAATGATCGAATGAGTGCCCGGATGTAGAAGTTTGGGTTGCCATCGCATGCTCCCGTGCCGGGCCATGTACTCCATCTCGCCGTGGTATTCATCAGCCAGCCAGCGCTGCAGTCGGTTCCTATGGTCTTCGAGATTGATATCTGCAACGCCGACTCCAGAGAAGCCAAGTTCCCGTCCCCAACCAGGCAGCAGGCCTTTGAGTTCTTCCCAGTCAACTTTTTGGTGGTGATTCAGTGTCATTTTTCGAGGAATCTCAGGGCTAATCTCAGATAAAGGCGGGCATTGTCCTATAATCAGGGTTTGAATGTAGGTGAACAAGAGCGTGACTTCAATCTATCTGGCGCAGCAGGTTCGTGAACTCGATCGGATAACCATCGAGGAAAAGGGTGTCCCAGGCATCAAATTGATGCGTAGCGCGGCGCAAGCCTGTGTAGATGTTCTGCTGGAGCAAGCATCCTCTCCTGGGAAAGTCAGTGTTTTGTGTGGTTCAGGTAACAATGCCGGGGATGGTTTCATCATCGCCGGATTGCTAGCGAACAGGGGAATTGAAGTGACCGTCGGCCTGGTTGGCAAGGTCCCTTCGGGGGGAACAGATGCGGGCAAGGCTTACGGATACTGTCGCGAGGCGGGCGTCGAAATACTTACTGCTGAACTTTCGCTGAAAAATTCAGCATTCGTCGTGGATGCGTTACTGGGCACTGGATTAATTGGTCCTGTGAGACCTGAGTATCAACAGGTCATTTCAGCGGTTAACTTGCACGACTGTACCGTGCTTGCGGTAGACCTTCCTTCTGGGTTGTGCGCCGATACGGGTAACATTCTGGGTGCGTGTATAAAGGCTGACATGACAGTCACTTTCATCGGGAGGAAGCTCGGGTTGCTCACCAATGATGGCCCGGAGGTGGTGGGGGAGCTTAATTTCGCTGATCTTTCGGTACCGGGTAGTGTCTTTGATGCAATCGAACCCAGTGTGCGGATGTTGAGTTATGAAGACCAGATCCGAAAGCTGCCTGTTAGAAACAGGAACGCGCACAAAATGAACCATGGCCATGTGCTGGTTGTCGGTGGCGACCAGGGTATGGCAGGTGCTGTCGCTATGGCTGCCGAGGCCGCTATGTATTCCGGTGCGGGTCTTGTTTCTGTGGCAACACATCCAACAAGCGTCAACTCGCTGGTGGCAAGGCGGCCGGAGGTGATGACCAAAAGTGTGACGACACCTGATGAATTGAAAGCGCTGATTGACCGGGCAACGGTTATTGTCGTGGGGCCCGGTCTTGGTAATGAGAGTCTTGGTAATGAGAGTCTTAGTGGTGATAGTGCCTGGGGTTCTAAATTGTTTGATATTGTGCTCGAGTCTGAACTTCCCATGATTATTGATGCGGATGGCTTGAATCGATTGAGCCGCTTGCCACAACAGTCTACAAGAAGAGATAACTGGATCTTGACACCGCACCCCGGAGAAGCCCGTAACCTCCTGGGAAAGGACGTTCAGGTGAACCGATTAGCCTCAGTTAAACAATTGCAGGAAAAGTACGGCGGGGTTTGCCTGCTCAAAGGCGCGGGCACGTTAATCGCCAGTCACTATGATGTATGGCTTTGTCCTTATGGAAATCCAGGTATGTCGGTTGCCGGGATGGGGGATGTCCTGTCCGGGATTATTGGCGGGCTGGTGGCGCAGGGGCTGGATATGAGCGATGCAGCCTGTCTTGGCGTTATTGTGCATTCGCTCGCAGCGGACAACATTACTGCAAGGCAAGGTCAGCGTGGTTTGCTCGCTACCCAGCTGTTGCCTGAAATAAGAAAGCTCCTTAATGGCATGCCGGGTTAACTAAACCAGATGATCAAATTTGAATTCACGAGTGAAAAAGAGATGCTTGGGCTGGGCGCAAGGCTGGCGCGCCTGTTGCGTGGCGAAGGCGTGGTTCACCTCAGTGGGGGGCTTGGTGCGGGGAAAACGACTTTATGCAGGGGCATACTGCGAGCCATGGGTCATTCAGGAGCAGTTAAAAGTCCAACGTTCACCCTCGTTGAGCCTTACCAGATTTTAGACTCAGAGGTTTATCACTTTGATCTTTACCGCCTGGCCGATCCAGGGGAGCTGGAATATATCGGTATTGATGAATACTTCGGCAACAATAAACTATGCTTGATTGAATGGCCTGAGAAAGCCATAGGTTATCTGCCGCAGCATGATCTGGAGATTACCATTGATGTATTGAGCGAAAAGCGGATCATAGGCGTCAGGTCGAATTCACAGAGCGGCGAGAAAATTTGTACCCAGCTAATCGAGGTAGACGAATCAGCCTAGGACGATTGCTGCAGACAGCGGCAATGGCCATGCTGGTTTATCCTATAGGAGCTTCCGCCGCGCAGACCGACATCGATGGTCTCAGGGTTCATCCATCACCTGGGGAAACTCGAATTGTGTTTGACCTTGGTCAACCCGTTGAGCATAAAATATTCGCTCTGCGAGACCCTCTTCGGCTTGTGATCGACATTTCCTCCGCGCGGTTCAGTTCGGATGTGAGTAATCTTGTTCTGGAGCAGACTTCCATCCGTCAAGTCCGGACCGCAAGCAGAAACAACGGCGAAGATATCAGGATTGTCTTGGACCTGAATGAGGAAGTCCGACCAAACTCCTTTGTGTTGCAACCAGTCATGCAGTACGGCCATCGCCTGGTGATCGATCTCCATAGAAAGGATCAGCCGAGCCTGACAGTCGCCCCGAAATCTGAGCGGACCTTGGCGCAAATGAGGGATGTGATCATTGCTATCGATGCGGGTCATGGTGGTGATGATCCGGGTGCCGTAGGACCTGGAAAGCTATTCGAGAAGGATGTTGTACTTGGAATCGCCAAGAAGCTTCATGCCCTGTTTGAGCAGGAGCCTGGGTTCAGGTCGAAACTGATTCGCGAGGGTGATTACTATATTGCGCTGCGTAAACGAACAGAGATAGCTCGTAGCAGTCAGGCAGACGTTTTTTTGTCGATTCACGCTGATGCCTTCAAGACATCAAAGGTGAGTGGCGCTTCGGTTTATGCCATTTCCCAAAAAGGAGCCACCAGTGAAGCTGCCAGATGGCTTGCAGAGAAAGAGAACAGGGCTGATTTGATAGGTGGCGTGGGGAGCGCCCTGGAAGATAAAGATGATCTGTTGGCTGGTGTGCTGATGGATCTGTCAATGACAGCAAGCCTCTCGTTCAGCTTGGAAATGGGCAATTCGGTGCTCGGTCACCTGGAAAAAGTGAACAAACTACACAAGAAAACGGTTGAACAGGCCGCCTTTGCTGTCCTTAAGTCGCCAGACATTCCATCACTGCTCATTGAGACTGGGTATATATCAAACCCCGCAGAAGCAAGAAAGCTGGCCACCCGAAGTCACCAGGCTAAACTGGCGAATGCAATATTTAAGGGTGTAAAGGTCTCCATGCAATCGAGCCCACCTTATGGTTCTTACCTTGCGTGGGTTAAGCAAGGTAAGAGCGACGAGGTGAAAACCCACGTCATTGAAAGAGGCGATACGCTGTCCGAAATCGCCGAACGTTATCGGGTACCCTTTAGGAAATTGAAGGCCTTTAATGGTCTGCGCAATGATACTATTCATCTTGGTCAGACACTGAAGATTCCTCCGGGATAACTTCGCGAAAGAGGGGTTAATGCATCAAAGAATCACACAACTCGATACGCGTCTCTCAAACCAGATTGCTGCAGGTGAAGTCGTGGAACGGCCGGCTTCCGTTGTCAAAGAGATGCTTGAGAATTCACTGGACGCAGGTGCGACCAGAATAGAGGTCGATGTTGAGGCTGGGGGTGTGAAACTCATTCGTGTTCGCGATGATGGCAGGGGAATTCACAAAGACGACCTGAATCTCGCGCTGGCGCGGCATGCCACCAGTAAGATTAGGGATCAGGGTGACCTTGAGGCCATTGAGACGCTCGGTTTCCGTGGTGAGGCGCTGGCCAGCGTGGCGTCAATATCCCGGCTAAATCTAACGGCTAACACGCAGGAAGACACTTCATCCGGTTGGAGTGTTCAGGCATCCGGAGCAGACATGCGGATGGAAATTTCACCGGCACCTCATCCCCGCGGAACGACTGTTGAAATACGAGAGCTGTTCTTCAACACCCCCGCTAGAAGGAAATTCCTTAGAACCGAGAGAACTGAGTTCCTGAAAGTGGAAGAGGTTGTTCGTAAAGTCAGTCTTAGCCATCCTGGGGTCAGTTTTGTCCTGAGTCACAATGGAAAAACAACGAAGCAATATATTGGTGACGATGAGGCGCACCGCGTTGCCAGTGTGTTTGGTAGTGCATTTCTCGAGAGTTCAGTCTTCTTCTCTCAGGAAAGGGGGGGTATGGAGCTCCGGGGCTGGATTGGGTTGCCGACCTACTCACGCAGTCAGGCGGATCAACAGTTCTTTTTTGTTAACGGGCGGATCATTAAAGACAGGGTGGTTACCCACGCGGTTAAGCAGGGCTATGCAGATGTCCTGTATCACGGTCGAAACCCTGTTTATTGCCTGTTTCTCTCGATTAACCCCCGGCTGGTTGATGTGAACGTGCATCCAACCAAATGTGAGGTTCGGTTCCGTGAAAGTCGTGATGTCCATGATTTTATCTTCCGGACAATCCACCATGTTCTGGCAGATGTACGCCCGGAAGAACCGGTAGCAGGTGAAGCGGATCCTCGCCTCGCAGGAGTCCCGGGAGGAGCGGTCCCCGCGCAGGCGCCGATATCCTTCGGGGGGCGATCGGGGTCGCAAGGGGTCCGGGACCCACAAATGTCTGTATACCGCGAAATGTTCGCAAAAGATCCTGTTGCGGGGTTTCCTGAATCCGACGACATCACGATGCCACCGCTTGGCTATGCCGTTGCCCAGCTTCACGGCATCTATATCCTTTCGGAAAATAAGACCGGACTTATTCTTGTTGATATGCACGCGGCGCACGAACGAATTACTTACGAACACATGAAGACGGCATGCGATGCTGAAGGAATCCGTAGTCAACCAATGTTGGTGCCCCTTTCTATTGTTGTAAGTGTAAAAGAAACTGATCTGGTTGATGAGCACGGCGCCGAGTTTTCTGCCTTGGGCCTTGAGCTCGAGCGGGCGAGTGAGGAATCCATCATTGTGCGCGCGGTGCCAACACTGCTCGCGAAGAGCAATGTAGAACAATTGGTGCGTGATGTCCTTTCTGATCTCTCTGAATACGGCCAGAGCGCGCGGATTGAGCAACACCGGGACGAAATCCTTTCAACGATGGCCTGCCATGGTTCCGTTCGAGCAAACAGGCGATTAACCCTTCCGGAAATGAATGCCTTGCTGCGCGACATGGAAGAAACCGAACGATCCGGCCAATGCAATCATGGACGACCGACCTGGTGCGAAATGAGTCTGGCAGAGCTTGATAGTTTATTCCTGAGAGGCCGGTAAGTTTGAAGGGTGTACTCGTGATCACTGGTCCAACTGCCAGTGGAAAATCGCAACTTACCCTGGAATTGGCCAGGCATCTCGGAGCAGAGATCATCAGTGCAGATTCTGCACAGGTATACAGGGGCATGGATATCGGTTCAGCCAAGCCTGACGTTGCTACTCTCGCAGAGGTAAAGCATCACCTGATCGATATCCGGGACCCGGATGACCCGTATTCTGCTGCTGAATTTCGTAAAGACTGTATTGCCCTGGTCTCCCGGATACAAAGTGAAGGGAAGTTAGCGATCATTTCGGGTGGCACTATGCTGTACCTCAAAGGTCTAAAGGAAGGCCTGGCGGAACTTCCCGCAGCCGACCCCGACATTAGAGCTGAAATCCTGCGGCAGGCAGAGGAACATGGCTGGGCGCATGTGCATCAAGAGCTGGCCAGGGTTGACCCTGAATCGTCGAAACGGATCAGGCCGACGGATCCCCAGAGGCTTCAGCGTGCAATAGAGGTCTTTCGGCTGACTGGTGTCCCATTATCAAGGCTGCATCATCAATCGGTTGAAGCATGCCCTTTTCCACTACTCGAAATGGCCATCATTCCCGATGACCGTTTGGCGCTGCACCAGGCTATAGAAGCCCGTTTCAAGGAAATGTTGAAAGCAGGATTTGTAGGGGAAGTTCAGATGCTGCGTGAAAAACATGGCATTCATGCGCGCCTTCCGGCGATAAAGGCGGTGGGGTATCGCCAGATCTGGTCGTTTCTTGAGGGTGAAATAGATGAGCAAACCATGATCCAGTCTGCTTTGGCGGCGACCCGGCAACTGGCGAAACGGCAGCATACCTGGTTAAGGAGTTGGAAAAACCTCAATCTTCTGGTGGAGCCAAATACCCAGCAGGCCTTGAAAATCGTCATTAACAGCACCATATTAGAATAGTTGCCCGTGAAACGAGCGTTGACCTTGAGTCCGGTTGACCCAAACAGCTACGAACTTTTGTTTAGCATTATTTATTTGACGATTCCCCATCTCGATTGCGGCTGGAATACAGGAATCCCAGGAGAGCAACATGTCAAAAGGGCAATCTCTACAAGATCCTTTTCTTAATGCGCTGCGAAAAGATCGTGTCCCGGTATCAATCTATTTGGTTAGCGGGATCAAGTTGCAGGGACAAATAGAATCGTTTGACCAGTTTGTCATTCTCTTACGAAACACAGTAAATCAGATGATCTACAAGTCATCGATCTCAACAGTAGAGCCGTCACGAGCAGTGAAGAAGCCGACTGAAGGAACCGAATCAGCTTGTTTTTAGACCGACCAAAATCAGGCAGCAAAGCGCTGCTGGTCCATATACAGAAACATAACTCAGAACTTGCGACTACTGATGAGTTAAAAGAACTCGTGCGTTCGGCTGGTCTGGTTCCGGTGGGATGCCTCTCTAGCAATCGAAGGTACCCGCATCCTGGTACCTTTATAGGTGGTGGTAAGGTCGATGAAATCACAGAGTTCCTGGCTGATCAGGCTTGTGATCTTGTTATATTTGGTGATGACCTATCGCCTACTCAGGAAAGGAATCTGGAACAGGCCCTCGACAAACGTGTACTTGGTCGTACGGGTTTGATTCTCGAAATTTTTGCGAGAAGGGCAAGGACTCACGAAGGTAAGCTTCAAGTGGAGCTTGCACAACTGGATCATGCATCTTCACGACTGGTTCGTGGCTGGTCTCACCTTGATCGTCAGAGGGGTGGTTCGGGTCGTGGTGCTGGAGCGTCGTCCGGTTTGGGCGGTGCGGGTGAAACCCAGCTTGAGGCAGACCAGCGTATGGTCTCTGATCGAATCAAGCGAATTAACGGTCGTCTTTCGAAGGTTCAGTCTCAACGTGAGCACAATAGACGAGGAAGGACCCGGTCGGATGTAAAAACAATTTCGCTCGCCGGTTATACTAATGCCGGTAAGTCAACGCTGTTCAACCAGCTATGCACTGCTGATGTTCTGGTGGAAAACCAATTGTTCGCGACTCTGGACCCAACACTTAGAAAGCTCGAATTACCGGTAATCGGTAACGCTGTTCTTGCAGACACGGTGGGTTTTATCCGTCAGCTTCCACACTCGTTGGTCGATGCATTCAGGGCAACTTTAGAAGAAGTCAGCCAGGCTGATTTAATATTGCATGTAGTAGATGCGGCATCACCGCTGCGCGGCGAACAAATCAGCGAAGTGAACCTGGTGCTGGAAGAGATTGGTGCCGAAGCGACACCGCAGTTGATGGTTTACAATAAGGTAGATCTGCTTGATGAAGAGCCAAGAATTGAACGAAATGCCCATGGTGTTGTAACTAAAGTCTGGGTGTCCAGTATTGATGGCGCCGGGAAAGAGTTGTTGCTTGAGGCGATTGCAGAACGAATAGGTGAGGCAGTTATAGAAACTAATGTTAAAGTTCGGCCACAGGATGGTCGAATCAGGGCCCAGTTTTTTGAGCTTGGCGCCGTTGTAGAGGAAATACCCTGTGAAGATGGGTCTGTAGAGATGCATCTCAGGATTCAGGAGAGTAGTTTGCGGAAAATTACCCGTAACAAACTAGCGGGACAATCCGTTCCCTAGATAATGCGTACAACAAGGTATGCAGACGTATAACCGTTAGTACTTGCACAAATGTAGTGGGAGAATGGGTTTCTCACGCGCTTTTATTAGGAGATTAGTATGGCTTGGAATGAACCAGGCGGTGGAGATCAGGGAGATAAAGATCCCTGGGGAAATCGAGATAAAGACGGACCGCCAGATCTAGACGAGGCGTTCCGCAAGTTACAGGCGAACCTGTCGCAGATGTTTGGCGGTGGCTCTCGCTCGAATCCGTCAGGAGGAGGTGGATCGCGGCCGATCAGTATGGGGATGATCGGGCTGATTCTACTGGTACTTGTAGCGATCTATGGCGTGATGGGCGTTTATACCGTCGACCAGCAGGAGCGTGGCGTTGTACTGCGTTTTGGGAAGAAGCTTGATGAGGTTGTGCTCCCCGGATTGCATTGGAATCCGCCGCTTGTTGATCAGGTGATGGTCGAGAATGTCACCGGGGTTCGATCAAGTTCCCATGATTCAGAGATGCTGACGGAAGACGAAAATATCGTTAAAGTGAAGATGACAGTTCAGTATGTCATCAGTGACATCACGGCTTATTTGCTGAATGTTCGAGAGCCGGACAAGAGTCTTTATCAGGCAACAGAAAGTGCGCTGCGACATGTGGTTGGTTCTACCGAAATGCATGAAGTGTTGACTGAAGGTCGAGCGGAAGTGGCGATTGCGGTTAAGGATCGAATCCAGACCTACATGGATAACTATGGAACTGGCATTAGTGTCACGCAGGTCAATATTGAAGAGACAGCGCCGCCGGATGCAGTGCGTGCTGCCTTCGATGATGTGATCAAGGCGCGTGAGGACGAAGTGCGGCTCAGAAATGAAGCTGATGCCTACGCGAACCAGGTCGTGCCCGAAGCACGAGGTCAAGGGCAGAGATATACCGAAGAAGCGCAGGGTTACAAAGAAAGAGTGACAGCTCAATCACGTGGTGAAGCGGAACGTTTTAATAAGCTCTATGCGGAATACAAGCTGGCGCCGGAAGTGACTAAAACCCGAATGTATATTGATACGCTGGAAAGCGTCATGTCGAACTCTACCAAGGTGATGATTGACGTGGAGGGTGGCAATAATATCTTGTACCTGCCCTTGGATAAGATACTGGAACAAAACCAGGCAGGCAGGGTGTCAACAGACCGTTCGTCGGATAGCGATAGTGGGGCGAACTATGGAAACAATATAGAATCTGGCGAAAGAAGGGAGAGACGCTAATGGGTAACCGATCTTTTGTTGTCGGGTTCGTCCTGGTGCTACTGGGGCTTTTGGGGATGAACTCGATATACGTAGTGACCGAGTTGGAGCGAGCTATTTTGCTGGAATTTGGGCGGGTCGTTAACGATGACATCAAGCCAGGTCTGCATGTGAAACTGCCGATTATTAATGAAGTTCGAAAGTTTGATGGACGGGTGCGAACTTCTGATGCACCTCCGGAGCGTTTTTTGACCCTTGAAAAGAAAGCGGTCATTGTCGATTCGTTCGCAAAATTCAAAGTTGATAATGTTCAGACTTACTATACTTCAACATCAGGTGATGAGCGGCGAGCTGAGGAACTGCTGAAGGAGCGAATCAATAACGGTCTGCGAAATGAAATCAGTAAGCGAACCCTGCATGAGGTTGTATCCGGCGAGCGTGATGAGCTGATGTATGTTCTGACTGAACGGCTTAATAAGGTCGCACAGGAAGAGCTGGGTGTTTCAGTTATAGACATTCGTGTGAAGCGAATTGACCTTCCGCCCGAAGTGAGCCAGTCGGTTTATAACCGTATGAACACGGAGCGTGACATTGAGGCTCGTGAACATCGTGCAAAAGGGCAGGAGCTGGCCGTTGGGATACGGGCTGATGCAGATAAGCAACGTGAGGTGATACTGGCGGAAGCGTACGGTAAGGCTGAAGAAGTTCGTGGTGAGGGTGATGCGTTAGCTGCCCGAATCTATGCGGCTGCTTACAGCAGGGATAAGGACTTCTATGAATTTTCGCGTAGCATGTCAGCGTATCAGCGAACATTTTCCAACAAGGGAGATATCCTGCTGATTCAACCGGATAGCGATTTTTTCAAGTTCCTGCTCAACCCTTCTGGCACGGGCCGTTGACCACAGAGCACGAACGAGTTAGTTTGCGCGTTTCAAGATCGGGTAGCCATCACAAGCTACCCTTTTTTTTTGACCAGTAGTGTATCTTGGAATGCTCCTTCGGGGTTTAACAAAGATGGTGGGAAAGATGCGAGCCTGCAGCGTTACCTGGATCAGTTTAGTGGGACCTAAAATAGGTAAGAGGGGTAAGGCGTTCAGTAGACGTCCATAAAACAACATGTGGCATGACGTTGGAATTGCACTTTGTCTCGTGCTGGTAATTGAAGGAATTCTTCCTTTTCTCTATCCAAGACGATGGCGGGAGATGGTGATGACGTTATCTGAAATAGATGACAAGACCATGCGGATTGCAGGTTTGGCGAGTATGCTGCTGGGTACAGGATTGTTGTATTTAATTAACTAGATTTTGGAAAACTGAGATGGGTATTGTGGACCGATGGCTTTTGCCTGATGGGGTAGAAGACATACTTCCTTCGCAGGCTAAAAGGTTGGAGGAAGTTCGGCGAAGGTTGCTGGACCTCTTTTCGACCTGGGGATACGACTACGTTATTCCTCCGATGATCGAGTATCTGGAATCCCTGCTGACCGGAACCGGACGCGATCTCGACCTAAAAACATTTAAAGTGGTTGATTTTTTAACGGGTAGAACCATGGGTGTTCGGGCAGACATTACCCCGCAAGTGGCTCGAATAGACGCCCACAGCCTGAATAGTGATGGCGTGGCTAGACTTTGCTACGCAGGAACTGTTGTCCAGGCACAGGCCGACAGCATGTTGGCTAATCGAACTCCTCTTAGCGTTGGTGCTGAACTGTTTGGTGATTCAACCAGTAAGGCGGACACAGAGATCGTGAGCTTGATGATCGAGTCTTTAAAGTTTCTTGGCTTTGATGCAGTTCATGTGGATCTTGGTAATGTCGATATTTTCCGTCAGCTAATGTCCGGTTTTGCGCTCAACACCGACCAGCAAGAGTTACTTTTCGAGGCGGTACAGAGGAAATCGGTTGCAGAAATCGGCGAGCACTGTGAGGCTTTTGGTTTGTCTGAGGGGGACACGTTTTTGTTGACGCAGCTTCCCGGATTGACCGGTAGTAATTCAGTGCTTGAACGAGCGCGTTCTCTTTTCAAGGCGCACGAAGGTATTCTTGCTTCTATCGATAATCTGCAGCAGGTTTCCGATACCATTGCATGCCGATTCACCGACCTCGATGTTTATTTTGATTTGAGTGAGCTCCGTGGTTACGCCTATCACACGGGGATAGTTTTCGCCGCGTATGTCAATGGTAGTCGCTCTGTGGTTGCCAAAGGTGGCCGTTATGACCACATCGGGCAGGTCTTTGGTCGAGAAGCACGTGGTGCCACGGGATTTTCTATTGATGTCAGGAGCCTCACCGAAAAGGTCAAGCTTCCGGAAGAGTCAAGAAAAAGAATATGGGTCCCTGAAGTGCCGACTGGCGAAGAGGATTCACTCTGGCAGCGGATAAAACAGTTGCGGTCTGAGGGTTATATCGTTGTGGAGTCGGGACAGCCTGATGGATTTGACCATCATCTCGACTTTCTAAATGGGCAATGGCAGCTGGTATCAGGAGATAAATAGCCATGGGTAAGAATGTAGTCATCATTGGCACACATTGGGGTGACGAGGGCAAAGGAAAAGTAGTCGATCTTCTGACCGAGAAAGCTTCTGCTGTCGTTCGCTTCCAGGGAGGACACAACGCTGGACACACGCTGGTTGTCGGAGGTGAAAAAACAGTACTTCACCTGATTCCATCAGGTATTTTGCATCCGCACGTTACCTGCATGATTGGTAATGGCGTCGTCCTGTCAGTGCCTGATCTTTTCAAGGAGATCGTTGAGCTTGAAGAAGCAGGCGTCAATGTCAGGGATCGGCTGTACATTTCAAGTGGTTGCCCATTGATCCTGCCGCATCATATTGCGCTGGATAAGATGCGCGAAAATGTTCGCGGGAACCAGAAAATCGGGACCACAGGACGCGGGATTGGCCCGGCCTATGAGGACAAGGTTGCACGCCGCGGCCTAAGGGTTGTTGATCTGTTTGATGAAAAGGGGTTCAGGGAAAAGCTGGCGGAAGTTATGGATTACCATAACTTTGTTCTCAAGAACTACTTTCATACAGATGCCGTTAGTCTGGAAGAAAACCTTGAAGCTTCTCTTTCGTACGTAGACCAATTGCGACCCATGGTGAAAGATGTTGTCGAAGAGTTGAGTCAGCGCAGAAAGTCCGACGAGAACATACTGTTTGAGGGTGCGCAGGGTTCGTTGCTGGACATAGACCAGGGAACCTATCCGTATGTCACGTCCTCCAATACAACAGCTGGTGCGATAGGCAGCGGCTGTGGTGTTGGTCCGCTGGACCTGGACTACATTCTGGGTATTACGAAGGCTTATACCACGCGGGTTGGCTCCGGTCCATTTCCAACAGAGCTATTCGATTCTGTTGGTAGTCATCTTGCTAACGTCGGAAAAGAATTTGGATCAACGACCGGCCGACCAAGACGATGTGGCTGGTTTGATGCGCATGCCCTGCGTAGAGTGATTAATATAAACAGTGTGTCTGGCTTGTGTATCACCAAGCTCGATGTATTGGATGGGCTGGAAAAACTTTCTATCTGCGTTGGTTATGAGAATCCGGACAGTGATTCGCCAAAACCGATTTATGAAGAAATGCCGGGCTGGCATGATAATACGGCGAAAGTGAAAACAATGGAGGGTCTTCCTGCGAATGCCCGCGCCTATCTCGAGAGAATTGAAGAGCGCTGCGAAGTGAAGGTGGATTTTGTTTCTACCGGGCCCGACCGTGAGGACACGATTATTCTGAATGAGCCTTTTGGTTAACGTCAGGTGGGCAATGCAACCTTCCGTTAAAGGTTTTGATTTACGGAGATGGTTACTGATTCCGAAGTAAGGGGAGCATAGGCTGGAAGCTCAAGAATCACTTGCGATGTGTTTGGAAACACGCCACTGGATGTCACACCAATTTGACCTGTCGTTGCATTTGCTGCGCCGGAGGTGAACGCATTGCCACCGCCTGCTGCTTTGCTACCCCGTGGATTGTAAAGTGATATCCAAGCGTCGTCGGTCGCTGGAACAGTGATTGGCTGGTTGAGCTGCAACTGAACCATGCTACGGACATATGAAGCATTTGTTGCACGCTGGGCTTCATCAAACTGAGTCCGGATCTTGCTGATGTTCGCTGTCTTGATGTAGTTTTGGTACGAGGGCAAGCCTACTGCCGCGAGGATGCCAATGATGGCGACGACGATCATTAGTTCGAGGAGCGTAAAGCCACACTGTTTTTGGGCAGACACAGAGCATCTCCATGGAAGTTCTTCGCCATTTAACCAAAAATAGCAAGGTAAATTGTATTTGTTTTGTAAGTAAAATACAAAGATCACTAGGCTGAGTAGCGCTCTTACTTAACCAACAACAAGGTATTAACCGATATTAATGTAGGTTGTTGGTGCCGAGGAGAGGACTTGAACCTCCACGGGGTTGCCCCCACTAGCACCTGAAGCTAGCGTGTCTACCAATTTCACCACCTCGGCATGAGGACGCGCAGGGTACAATTACCAGACAGGATCTGTCAATTACAAAGTACATCAAAGGAAAAGGAGGTCAGCCAATGAAAGATCCGCACTCCAGGCGCGAGAAAGGAAGGTACGAGCACCCGATTGCCAGTCGGGAAGCCATACTCAGCCATATGGAGAAGGCCGGCGAACCTCTTTCGTTCAAGCGGCTTGCCAAAGAACTCGGTATTGAAAACGCGCGAGATCGAGACGCGCTCACTCTCAGGCTGCGAGCGATGGTGCGTGATGGTCAGGTAGTCGTTGATAGAAGGAACGTCTATGCCATTGCGAATAAACTGGAACTGTTTGTCGGGAGAGTATCGGCCCATTCTGATGGATTCGGCTTCCTGATTTGTGATGATGAGCGGGACGACATATTTCTTTCCCATCGGCAGATGCGCGCTGTGTTCCATGGGGACAAGGCGATGGTCCGTGTCCGCGGCAGGGATCGTAGGGGCAGGGATGAAGGGGAGATCGTGGAGGTACTCGCCCGCAACACGCTGGAACTGGTTGGCCGGGTTCATTTTGATAACCGTATCGCATTGCTGGAATCGCTAAATCGGCGGATCGATCATGAGATTTTAATCGATGACCCCGGCGAAGAAATCAAGGAAGGCAGAATTGTTGTGGCTAGGGTCACGCAACAGCCGACCCTCCATGGGTTGGCTTCCGTAGAGATAGTTGCAGTACTTGGTGAACATCTGACGCCTGATATGGAGGTGGAAGTCGCGCTGCGAAACAACGACATACCGGTCGAATTCCCTGATGAAGTGCTGACGGATGTTGACCAGCTACCTTTTGAAGTAACGCGGGCACAGAAAAAGCAACGTGAGGACCTGAGGCACCTGGATTTCGTTACCATTGATGGTGAGGACGCACGAGATTTCGACGATGCTGTTTACTGTGAGAAGCGTCGAGGCGGATATCGGCTGTTTGTCGCCATTGCAGATGTTGCCAATTACGTTCTCCCAGGTTTACCACTGGATAAGGAAGCCTATAAGCGTGGTACATCAGTGTACTTTCCGCAATATGTAGTGCCAATGTTGCCCGAGAAACTTAGCAATGGGTTATGTTCGTTGAACCCGGAAGTCGACCGGTTGGTGATGGTTTGCGAAATGACCATATCTGACCAGGGGCGTATCGGCAGTTATCAGTTCTTCGAGGGTCTGATTCATTCCAAAGAGCGGCTGACCTACACGACAGTGGGTGAGTGGGTTGAACGCGAAGAGTTCCCGCGTCACAAAGACAGCCTGGGGAATATGCTTGACCTCGCTAGAATTCTGATCGGCACAAGAACCGAACGTGGCGCCTTGGATTTTGACACTCGAGAAGTCAGTTTTACCTTCAATGCAGAGGGAAGAGTCTCAGATGTGAATTTGATAACCCGGAATTTTGCACACCGATTGATCGAAGAATGCATGTTGTGTGCAAATGTCTGTGCGGCGAAGTTGGTGTCAAAGCTTGAGTCACCTGGGCTTTTTCGGGTTCATGAAAAGCCCGAAGAAGAGAAAATTGAGTACCTGGCGGAGTTTCTTGAAAGCTTTGGGATTGAACTCGGGGCAGGCACACCGCGGGATTATCAAAATGCCATCAGGCAATTACGCGAGAAAAAAAACGGGCAGGTGCTGCAAATTGCTTTGCTCAGGTCGATGCAACAGGCCGTTTACCACCCAGAGAACAAGGGTCATTTTGGGCTAGGCTATTCACACTATACCCACTTCACCTCGCCCATCAGGCGTTATCCGGATCTGTTGGTTCACCGTTTGATCAAGTCCGCTATTCACTCAACGTTCGACTGTGATGAGGTTCGACGATTCGGAAAGCCCAGTAAAATCAACTTCTATCCCTATGAAGAGGATGCCGTCATTTTGCAGGGTGAACATACGTCGTTTGCTGAGCGGCGGGCGGATGATGCTGTTTATGAAGTGCTCGATTGGGTTAAATGTGATTACCTCAGTGATCACGTCGGCGACGATTTCGACGGAACTATTTCTGCTGTCGCTAAGTTCGGTTTCTTTGTTCAACTGGAGGGAGTCCTGGTTGAGGGGCTCGTGCATGTCAGCACACTGGTGGGTGATTACTACCAGTTTGACAGGGGTGAGCAGTGCCTCTTTGGGGAGCGAGGCAAGGAATCTTTTGGGTTGGGAGATGTGGTCACCGTGCAGGTCGCAGGGGTAGATGTGGATGAGCGCAAGGTTGATCTGGAACTGCTTAGCCATTCCCCTATTCCCGGGAAGAAATCGAAAAAGCGCAAACCAAAAGATCAAAAGAAACCAGCTTCAAACAACAAGAAACGGCAAGCTTCTGGGACCAAGGGCAATAGCGCTAAAGATAAGGCCCGTAAAGATAGGAGTCTTAAAAATAAGGCTGTTAAAAACAATAGCCCTAAAAAACACAGCCCTAAAAAGCACAGCGCTAAAACACAGAGACGAAAAGGGTGAGTACAGTTGTAGGAATCCATGCGGTGCAACTTGCCCTGGAAGCCAGGGCAGGCATCTGCCTCACGGTGCGAGAGGGGAAACTGAATGCGCGACAGCAGTCGCTGGTAGAGTTGGCTCGAAAGCGTCGGTTGTCGTATCGAGTTTGGCCGGGTCGACCGGGATGAATTGGCCAGCCAGGGTGTTTCGCTAGAAATCAAGCTCCCGGCGGTTCGCTCAGAGAAAGAACTCGAAGCACAATTAGTCGGTGAGTTTGCCAGCCTGCTGTTCCTTGTGCTGGATGGTGTGACCGATCCGCGTAATTTTGGAGCATGCTTGCGATCCGCGGCTAGTTTTGGTGTCGACGGTGTTATTGTTGCCAAGGATCACTCAGCACCGCTTAATGAAGCCGCGATCAAAACGGCCAGTGGCGCGGCGAGTCTGGTGAAGATTTACCAGGTGGTGAATCTCGCACGCTGCCTTGATACTCTGAAAAAACATGGGGTCTGGGTGGTAGGAACAGTGTTGGAGGATTCTCAACCGCTTACCGAGATTGATTTGAAAGGGAACATTGCGTTGGTTATCGGTGCTGAAGAGTCTGGGATCAGGCAAAAAACCCGCGAAAGGTGTGATTTTTTGGCCGCAATCCCCTGTCCGTACCCGGATCTTAGCCTGAATGTCTCGGTGGCGACCGGTATCTGCCTCTACGAGATCAACCGCCAGCGGTGAATTCGCTGGTTTTACAGGATGGCTTGCAACCCGCCAGTCCCTTTACATACAATGCGCGTCCTTAAATTTCTCCTTGTTTCACTGCTGGTACGGAATACGGCCTGACAGGAAGCATAAACCCGAGAGGAGCCTCGATGAGACATTATGAAATAGTGTTTCTGGTGCACCCTGATCAAAGTGAACAGGTGCCAGGAATGATAGAACGTTATTCAAGCATGATCTCCCAGGGCGGTGGTGTCATCCATCGAACTGAGGACTGGGGTCGTCGTCAACTGGCGTACCCGATCAACAAAATTCACAAAGCCCATTACATTCTCCTGAACGTTGAATGTGCCTTAGAGACGCTCGAGGAAATTGAAACTGCATTTAAATTTAACGATGCCGTTCTCAGAAACCTGATCATGAAGCGTAAGAATCCTGATACAGAAGAGTCTCCGCTCATGAAGATTGAGCGCGAGAGCAAGGAAAAGAAAGCACGCGACGATGTTTCTGCGCAGAGAGCAGAGGCGGCGGCGGCTGCTGCTGCTGTGAGAAGTGCAGAAGAAGCTAAGGCTAAAAGCGAAGCTGAAGCAGCAGATACAGAAACAGCAGATACAGAAACAGCAGATACAGCAGACACAGACACAACAGCAGCGGTAGAGGAGTAAAGAGATGTCTAGATTCTACAGAAGACGAAAATACTGCCGCTTCACCGCTGAAGGTGTAACGGAGATCGATTACAAGGATATCGAAACGCTAAAGGCTTATATTTCGGAAACTGGAAAGATTGTACCTTCCAGAATTACCGGGACCAAGGCCAGGTACCAGCGTCAGCTTGCGAAAGCTGTAAAGAGAGCTCGGTATCTAGCATTGATTCCTTACACGGACGCTCACAAGTAACCAGCCGATAAAATCATGCGAGCAATTGCAGAGTTTGCAATGCGTGGTAGAGCCTACGCGACAGCCATCAGTATGGTGGCAGCAGCACTGCCCTTACTGGGCTGGTTGAGTACCGTGATTGTTGCTCTTGTTTGTTTGAGGTCTGGCGTCGCTGCGGGTTCACTTATATTCCTGTGGACCTTGTTGCCAGTAGGAGCTGCCTTCTATTTCGTAGGTGATCCCTCGCCGATGATTGCGTTGGTTGGGACTTTCATGATGGCGATGCTATTGCGACAGACCCTATCCTGGGAGCTGGTGCTGATTGCATCAGTGGTGTTTTCTGCGGCGGGTGCATTGATATTTGAATTCAGTGCGGCAGGGCTTCTGGACAGGTTTGTGCAGTTTTACATCGACTACTTGGCACAGGTTGATGCTTCAGTTGTGATTGACCCGGTTCAAGCCAGGAAGTTGCTGATGGGTTTTTTCGCGGTGGGTCAGGCGTTTTCCATGGTAGTGATGTTGATGATTGCCAGATGGTGTCAGAGCACTTTGTATAACCTGGGGGGATTCAGAAAGGAATTCCACCAGTTGCGGCTTTCACCAGCGGTCAGTGGCTCTATCGTACTGGCAATGGCCGTGTGTTACATGTTTGGCGACCAGTTGGGCAGTTGGTTACCTTTATTAACGGTACCGCTGGTGTTTGCCTCAATTGGGCTGGCACATTGGTTGATGGCAAACAGGGAATTATCAAAAAATTGGGTAGTCGGGTTCTATGGGAGCCTGACGTTGCTGTTCCAGATTGTATATCCGGTTTTGGCGTCTCTTGCGCTCATGGATAGCTGGTTCGACATTAGAAACAGAATAGAAACGATTCAGAAGGATTAAGTCATGGAAGTGATATTATTAGAGAGTGTCCAGAAGCTGGGCGAATTGGGTGACAAGGTCACTGTAAAGTCGGGCTACGGTCGGAATTTTCTTATTCCACAAAAAAAAGCGGTACCTGCTACAGCTGAAAACCTGCAGCAATTCGAAGAGCGACGGGCAGACCTCGAAGCAGCGGCCGGCGATAAGCTGAGCATCGCGAAAAACCGAGCCAAGAAGGTGGACGAATTGTCAATTACGATTACGACCAAGGCCGGGGAAGAAGGCAAGCTGTTCGGATCGATTACGGTGCGAGATGTTGCTGATGCTTGTGACGCGGCCGGCGTTAAGTTGGAGAAGAGTGAGGTGAGGTTGCCCGAAGGCCCCATTCGTGAGCTTGGAGAATTCGAGATCAATATCCATCTTCACCCTGAAGTTGACGCAGTATTGAAATTGGCAGTGGTAGCCGAGGCGTAATTTATTTACTCTTGTTCTCCCGCTGCAGTTAAGTCTCGAGATGTCGATTGGATGACCTTAGCCCTCTAAAAGTACCTCCTCATTCCATCGAGGCTGAGCGATCAGTGCTCGGTGGTCTGATGCTCGATGATAATGCCTGGGATAATATCTCAGGCTCTCTTGCAGCAGAAGACTTCTATAGATCGGATCATCGGATCATCTATCGGGTGATGGCGGACCTGGTCGAACGAAATAATCCGCTCGACATCATTACAATCTCAGAAGCGCTGGAAGGTATTGGCGAACTAGAGAACGTTGGCGGCCTTGCGTACATTTCAGACTTGGCTAGTAGCACCCCTACAGCATCTAATATTCACGCTTATGCGCAAATTGTGCGGGAAAGGTCGACGGTCCGAAGCCTGATATCTGTTGCCCACGAAATCGCGGATAGCGGCTTCAATCCTGATGGCCGAAATAGCGCAACGCTCATTGATGAAGCCGAATCCAAGGTTTTCAAGATATCTGATGATCGCCCCAGCAATGGTGGCCCTGAATCTGTTCGACCGCTACTGACCAGGGCCGTTGAGCGCATCGATGTGTTGTTCCAGACCAAAGGCGCGCTAACCGGTATCAGTAGTGGTTTCAGAGATATCGATGAGATGACCTCCGGTCTGCAACCGGCAGACCTGATCATCGTCGCTGGCCGCCCATCGATGGGCAAGACAGCCTTTATGATGAATATCGCAGAGAGCGCCGTTATCTCTGGCGAAAGTCCTGTGCTTGTTTTCAGTATGGAAATGCCATCTGATTCGCTGGTCCTCAGGATGCTCTCATCTCTTGGCCGTATCGACCAGACCAAGATACGTACAGGCCAGCTGGGTGATGATGACTGGCCACGGTTGACCTCCGCTGTCACCTTGTTGAATGATAAACCGCTGTTTATTGATGATACTCCTGCACTTTCGCCCAATGAGATCAGGTCACGTGCCCGCCGGGTGGCGAGGGAGCACGGCAAACTGGGCGTGATCCTCCTGGACTACATACAGTTGATGCAGGTGTCTGGTACATCGGAAAACAGGGCCGGTGAAATATCCGAGATCTCGCGTTCGCTCAAAAGTATAGCCAAGGAATTTGATTGTCCGGTGATTGCAGGCTCCCAGCTCAACCGGAGTCTGGAACAGCGACCTGACAAACGACCTATCATGTCTGATCTTCGTGAATCCGGCGCCATTGAGCAGGATGCTGACGTGATTATGGCGATATACAGGGACGAGGTGTATCACGAGGATGCAGAGAAGGGTATCGCGGAGATCATTATTCTGAAGCAGCGGAACGGTCCAATTGGCAGAAAGAAACTGGCGTTTGTCGGGCAGTATACGAAGTTCGAAGACCTGGCCGTTGGTTACGACGATTATTACTAGTTGTAGATATGAGTAACAGACAAGCCACTGCAATCATTGACCTTGATGCCATTCGTCACAATTTTGATCAGGTAAAGCAACGAGCGCCTACCAGCAAAGTGATGGCTGTTGTAAAGGCGGATGCTTATGGTCATGGCGCTAGTTTGGTAGCGCAGGCGTTGGACGCAGCTGATGCTTTTGGTGTTGCCCGGATAAGTGAAGCAGTCAAACTGCGTGAGTCTGGTATTGGCCAGCCAATATGCCTGCTGGAAGGTGTTAATGATCCGGAGGAACTTAATCTCGCCAGTATCTATGAGCTTCAGGTGGTGCTGCACAACTGGGAACAACTGGAACTGTTGGCCGCGCGAGGTGCGCGTCGTCACATATGGGTTAAGGTCGACACGGGCATGGGCCGTCTCGGTTTCTCTGTAGAGGAAACGCCTTCGGTGTTACAAAAATTAGGTCATCAGGGGCTGCTGGGTTTGATGACCCACCTTGCCGACACCGGCGACAAAAGATCGACCACGACAGGCCATCAAATTGCCAGGATCACATCTCTGGCGAACAGCTTGGATGTTCCAGGCAGTGAAGTTCTTAGTATTGCCAATTCTGGCGGTGTTCTGGCGCTTCATAATCCTCCCGGAGACTGGGTACGACCGGGCCTTATGCTCTATGGTGCATCGCCCTTTGATGACCTTGCCCCCATCCCTTCTCTGCATGCCGCGATGTCGTTTGGTGCACCGGTGATTGCTGTTCGGACTATCCGGCAGGGAGAATCGGTGGGTTATGGAGGTATTTGGACGGCAGATAAAGACTCAACCATTGCAGTGATCGCCGTTGGTTATGCAGATGGTTATCCGCGGGAGATTGCCCAGGGTGCACCGGTTCTTGTCAATGGAGTGCGATATCCCCTGGTGGGACGTGTTTCTATGGACATGATATGTGTCCAACTGGACGATTCTTATTCAAAGCAGGCCCCTTCGGTAAAAGTGGGTGACCGCGCTATCCTATGGGGAGACGATTTACCTGTTGAAGAGATCGCCGAGAAAGCCGGGACCATTCCATACACTCTTCTTTGCGGCGTAACAGCAAGGGTCAATCGACAGCATCGGGGTAATAGTCGTGGCTAAATCGAAGACTGTTTTTGTATGCAATGATTGCGGTAGTGAACATGCGAAATGGCAGGGCCAGTGCAATGACTGCCAGGAATGGAATACGCTGTCCAGATTATCTATTGACGGTGGTTCACCAACTCGCGGTGGGTTCAGCGGTCAGCTGGACCCACCCAGGAAACTCATTGATGTTTCGGCAGAAGAACTTCCCCGGATTCAGACCGGAATCGGCGAACTGGACCGCGTCCTGGGCGGAGGATTAGTTCATGGCTCGGTGATCCTGATTAGTGGTAATCCTGGCGCAGGCAAGAGCACGCTGCTCATCCAGGTCATGTGCCAGTTGGCCGCACAGCGAAAGGCGCTATACGTCACAGGTGAGGAAAGCCTGTCCCAGGTGGCGATGCGCGCGCGCAGGCTGGGTTTGCCGATGGAAAGCCTTGAAGTAATGTCTGAAACCAGCTGCGAGCGACTCATCATGCAGTGGAACGAAATGAAGCCAGAGCTTGTGGTGGTCGACTCAATTCAGGTCATGCATACCTCGGTTAACGAATCGTCACCGGGCGGTGTTGCCCAGGTCAGGGAATCTGCCGCCCTATTAATCCGTCAAGCTAAACAGACTGGTACAGTTTTGTTCCTTGTGGGTCATGTGACCAAGGAAGGCTCTCTTGCCGGTCCCCGCGTTTTGGAGCATATGATTGACACCTTTGTAATGCTCGAAGGGGATGGCGACTCCCGCTTTAGAACGCTCAGAAGTTCCAAGAATCGATTTGGCGCTGTCAACGAATTGGGTGTTTTTGCGATGACAGATAAAGGGATGCAGGAAGTCTCCAACCCATCCGCTATTTTTCTGTCGAAATCTGAGGAAGCCACACCAGGCAGCGTTGTCATGGTTGTGTGGGAAGGGACGCGACCACTCCTGCTAGAGGCCCAGGCGCTGGTTGATGCGAGTGCGCTTGGGAACCCGAGGCGTGTAGCAGTAGGTTTTGAGCACAACCGTTTATCGATGCTGCTAGCCGTTCTTCATCGGCATGGGGGGCTGCAGGTTGGCGATCAGGATGTATTCGTCAACGCTGTCGGCGGTATTCGTATTGATGAAACCAGTAGTGATCTGGCGCTAATCCTTGCGGTTGTCTCTTCGTTTAGAAACAGGGCGCTACCTTTGGACCTGGTATGTTTTGGTGAGGTTGGGCTCTCCGGTGAAATCAGACCGGTACCGAACGGTCAGGAAAGAATACGTGAAGCAGCAAAACATGGATTCAAGATTGCTATTGTGCCGGAAGGTAACAAGCCCAGGCAGCAAGTGTCTGGCATGAAGGTGATTCCTGTGAGAAAGCTGGGCGATGTGCTGGCCGCACTAGAGGAGCTCTAATCCCGATTAACCCGCGGATTACAGGCCCAGCAACTTCCGGATAGCAGGCTATTTCTCAAGCCAGTTTCTTGTACTTTAACCTGGTTGGAACGACCTCTTTGGTTCCCAGACGCTTCAGGCGGTCTTCTTCGTATTCACTGTAGTTACCAGGGAAGAACTCCACGTGACTATCCCCTTCGAAGGCAAGAATATGAGTCGCCAGCCTGTCCAGGAACCAGCGATCGTGGGAGATAATCATCATGCTGCCCGGGAAAGTTTCGATTGCACCTTCAAGAGCCCTGAGCGTCTCTACATCCAGGTCATTGGTTGGTTCGTCCAGCAGCAGCAGGTTGGCGCCAGTCTTCAATAGCTTCGCCAGATGTACTCGATTTCGTTCACCACCGGAGAGGTCTTTCACAAATTTTTGCTGATCAGAGCCCTTGAAGTTGAATCGGCTGACATAACCCCGTGACTGGGTTTCATACTTACCTATCTTGATAATCTCATTGCCCTCGGAAATTTCCTGCCAGACGGTTTTATCTCCTTCCAGGCTATCTCGGGATTGATCGACATATCCCAGGGTAACGGTTTCTCCTACTTTCACCGCGCCTGAATCGGGTTGTTGCGTTCCAGCAATCATCCTGAAAAGCGTTGATTTACCCGCGCCATTGCCGCCGACAATTCCTATGATGGCTCCTCTTGGTACGGTAAAGCTCAGATGGTCGATCAGCACTGTCTCGCCAAACTTTTTGCTGATGTCAGAGACCTCAAGCACGGTGTCCCCCAGCCTTGGTCCAGGTGGTATATAGAGCTCCTGTGTTTCGTTACGAGCCTGGAAGTCCTGTGAATTCAGTTCCTCAAAACGTGCAAGCCTAGCCTTGCTTTTTGCCTGCCTTGCCTTTGGTTGAGTGCGCACCCACTCCAGTTCTGCTCTGATAGATTTTTGCCGGGCTACTTCTTTGCTTGCATCTACCTGTAACCGTTTGTCCTTTGCACTAAGCCAATCGCTGTAGTTGCCCTCGTAGGGAATGCCATAGCCTCTATCCAGTTCCAAAATCCAGCCTGCTGCATTATCAAGAAAGTATCGATCGTGTGTAATCGCAACGACGGTGCCAGGGAACTCTTTCAGGTAACGCTCCAGCCAGGCGACACTCTCTGCGTCAAGGTGGTTTGTAGGCTCATCAAGCAGCAACATGTCCGGGTTTGACATCAACAATCTGCATAAAGCGACGCGCCTTTTCTCGCCGCCGGATAGGTGTTCAACTTCCGCATCCCAGGGTGGCAAACGAAGCGCATCGCTCGCGATGTCCATCTTGCGTTCAAGGTTCCAGCCATCCGACGAATCAATTTTTAATTGCAGGTCTCCCTGTTTATCCAGTAATTGAGTCATCTCGTCTTCGGACATGGGTTCAGCAAACCTGTCACTGATGGCGTTGAACTCTTTCAGCAGTTCATTGATCTCTCCCAGTCCGTCTTCGACATTTCCGCGTACGTCTTTGCTGTTATCTAGTGCGGGTTCCTGGGGCAGATAACCAACATTCAGATTCGCTTGCGGACGAGCTTCGCCGAGATACTCCGTATCGATGCCAGCCATGATTCGAAGCAATGTTGATTTACCTGCACCGTTTAACCCGAGTACCCCGATCTTGGCTCCGGGGAAAAACGATAGCGAAATATCCTTGAGGATAGTCCTGTTAGGTGGCACAACTTTGCCGACCTGGGACATGGTGTATACATACTGGGCCATGTTAGTTCTCAAAGATGAAAACGATATTCTACTGCATGCCTCACGTTGGTGAAGGGTAAATCTGGCTCGCGATCAAAATGGAGTAGAATATCGGCTTTGTTCGTTGGAAGTGACCGTGTATTGCCCATTTTGTTCGGATAGTGAAACGAAGGTTATTGATTCCCGTTTGGTGGGAGACGGAAACCAGGTTCGTCGTCGTCGTGAGTGCCTGAGTTGTGGGGAACGATATACGACCTTTGAAACGGCTGAGCTGGTGCTTCCCAGGGTGATCAAGAACAACGGTTCCAGGCAGCCATTCGACGAAGAAAAACTGCGAAGTGGGCTCCTTAGAGCGCTGGAGAAAAGGCCCGTTGATCTCGAAAGAATCGACGCGACCCTCGACAGAATCAAACACAGGCTTCGGGAAACCGGCGAGCGTGAAGTTGGCACCAGGGCAGTGGGGGAACTGGTAATGGACGAGCTACGCGAACTCGATGACGTAGCTTACGTGCGCTTTGCCTCTGTCTATCGAAGTTTTCAGGATGTGAATGAGTTCAGGCGCGAGATTGAGGCCATGGACAAACATAAGGCTGAAAAGGAAAGTTAATGTCCGTGGAAGACCAAGGTTTTATGGTAAGAGCGCTAAGGCTGGCCGAAAACGGGAGGTACTCGGCTCATCCAAACCCATGCGTCGGGTGTGTACTTGTGCGGCAGGGAAATGTCGTCGGCGAAGGTTTTCATTTGTTAGCCGGCCAGGGCCATGCGGAAGCGAATGCACTGGCTGATGCGGGAACCGATGCCCGAGGGTCGATTGCCTATGTCACACTAGAACCGTGTAGCTTTCATGGTAGAACACCTTCATGTGCGCGAGCGTTGATTGATGCCGGCGTCAGTAAAGTTGTGGTGGCAATGCTGGACCCAGATGTGCGAAACGCGGGAAAGGGGGTTCAGATACTCAAGGAAGCGGGGATTGAGGTTGTTACTCCTTTTATGCTGGAAGCTGCTCAGGGCCTCGTTGAAGGCCATGTGAGTCGACATACAAAACAGAGACCATTTGTGCGGCTTAAACTTGCGATGACGCTAGATGGCAAGACAGCGCTTTCAAACGGGGAAAGCAGGTGGATTACTTCCCCCGAATCCCGTGCGGATGTGCAAAAGCTCCGTGCCAGCAGCGCGGCAATTGTGACGGGTGTACAAACCGTGATCGATGATGACCCCAGACTCTCTGTTCGAAGTGAAGAATTGAAGGTTGAACATGCGCAACTGTGCGCAGGCGTTGCACGGCCTGTCTATATCCTGGATTCCGGTCTGCGTGTCCCCGAAACGGTTCAGTTGATGTCGGTACCGTCCACGGTGGTGGTAACAACGAGTGACAAGGACGCGCATTTGCCCGTTGAAGTTTTACGGATTTCAGCACGGGAAAACAGGGTTGATATTAAGGCTCTGCTGAAAGAGTTGGCAGCAAGAGAACACAGTGAGGTGCTCTTTGAGTGCGGTCCTACGCTGGCAGGCTCCCTGATAAATCAGCGGCTGGCAGATGAGATTGTTATTTATGTCGCGCCACGTCTAATCGGTAATTCGGGAAGGTCGTTACTGAACCTTGCAGAAGTTGGTAGAATGTCCGACCTTGCGGAGCTGAGCATAGGAGATATCCGGGTCATCGGCCCTGATATCAAAGTCACCGCAACCGTGAATTAACTTTTCAGGAACAAAAAAATGACAAAAGTCATCGAAGGTGATTTTTCCGCGAACACCGCCAAATTCACACTAGTGGTTGGACGCTTCAACAGTGCAATCGTAGATAATCTATGTGCAGGGGCGATTGATACGCTTCGAAGGCAGGGTGTGCCAGAAGCTAATATTACTGTGGTGAGGGTGCCTGGTGCGTATGAGATGCCACTGGCAGCTCAGAGGGTTGCGGCCAAGGGCGGTACTGACGCAATAATAGCTCTGGGTGCAGTGATTCGAGGGGGTACACCTCATTTCGACTTTGTCGCTGGCGAATGTTCAAGCGGGTTGGCCCGGGTCTCCCTGGATCACGACATCCCGATTGCTTTTGGTGTGCTCACGACGGATACCATTGAGCAGGCGGTTGAGAGGTCCGGGACCAAGGCAGGCAACAAAGGTGCGGATGTTGCTATGACCGCGCTGGAGATGGTTAGTCTGCTGCGCAACATTGGATGAAACCCAGCGCAGCTGCGAGAAGCAGATCAAGACAGTTCCTTGTGCAGGCACTTTATCAGGCTCAATTGACCGGCACTGAATTTGCGCTGGTGATTGACTCTTTCACGAAAGAAAACAACATGAAGCGCGCCGACGTTGAGTATTTCAGAGACGTACTTCGAGGTATAGCGAACGACCAACAAAAGCTGGAGGGGCTGATTGCGGCTAAGGCGGACCGGTCCCTCGATGAACTTGACCCTATTGAGAAAGGTATTTTGATGATGGGGGTTTTTGAGCTTTGCTCGAGGATTGATGTTCCCTATCGCGTTGTTATTAACGAAGGTGTTGAGCTGGCTAAGTCGTTTGGCGGGACTGATAGCTATAAATACGTTAATTCGATCCTGGATTCCCTCGCGAAAGAGCTAAGACAGGCTGAGTAGCGATGAGTACACGGGAATTTTCGATCATCGAGCGTTATTTCAAGTCGATATCTAATCTGTCACAACACGAAAACACGGTCATTATCGGTCCAGGGGACGACTGCGCAGTTCTTCGGGTCCCTGATGATATGGAGCTGTGTGTTTCGACTGACACGCTGCTTGAAGGTGTTCATTTCCTGCCGAATTCGCGGGCAAAGGTCGTAGCTTCCAGAACCATGGCGGCGAACCTGAGTGACTTGGCTGCAATGGGGGCAACTCCTTATGCTTTTTTACTTGCGATGACATTTCCCGAAGCCAGGGAAGACTGGCTAGAAGAGTTTTCAACAACCCTGGCAGAAATTATCGAGCAATATCAGGTGCCGCTGGTCGGTGGTAACTTATCAAAAGGCCCGCTCAGTTTAACCGTGACGATTATGGGGACCGTGCAGGCAGGCAGTGCCATCAAAAGAAGCGGGGCGTCGGTCGGTGATGATATCTATGTTACCGGTACGCTCGGTGATGCAGCCCAGGGGCTTGCGCTTTCTCGAAAGGGGGAGGCAGATGGGTATCTTGTAAGTCGGTACCAGTTTCCCGTTGCGAGGATAGCAGCGGGAAGACGACTGCGAGGTCTCGCGAATTCACTGATTGATATATCCGATGGTCTGGTCGCAGAGATTGGCCATCTCGCGGAGACAGATTCATTGGGCGCTGAGATCGCAGCTTGGCAGCTTCCATTATCGAAAGAACTGGTAAAGAGTGCGGGTGAGGATATTGCAATAAATATGGCGCTTTTCTCCGGGGATGACTATGAGCTATGTTTCACAGCAGACCCGGCAGATTCTGGTGAAATTAAAGCAGTATCAGACTCGATTGACGTGCCCATGACGCGAATTGGTGTGGTGACTGACGGTGGCGAAATAGTCATCAGGGATAGCGAAGGTGAACTCATGGACTTTGGTGACGCCGGTTACGAGCACTTTTAAAGAGAGTGATTAACAATGCCTGACGATTGGAAAATCGTTTTTACAAGACTGGATTACTTCCTCGCCTTTGGGTTGGGAAGTGGGCTCGCACCTGTCGCACCGGGTACCGCAGGTTCTGCTCTGGGGCTTCTCCTCTTCATACCCGCACTTTACGCGCCGTTCCCTGTGCAGGTGATTATAATCGTTATCGGTTTCGTTCTGGGTGTCTGGGTTTCCGATCGCGTCGCCAAACACATGCAAGTCAAAGACCCCGGCGGTATCGTCTGGGATGAATTCGTTGGTATGTGGATTACGCTCCTGTGGTTACCATCCGAAATCTGGTTACTTCCCGCTTTTCTGTTGTTTCGTTTGTTCGATATCTGGAAGCCCTGGCCGGTTCGTGTCGCCGATGAAAAACTAGCGGGTGGGCTTGGCATTATGCTGGATGATGTCTTTGCAGGGTTTTATGCCCTGGTTGCTGTGCAGATACTAAACTTTGGCTTGCAGCAATTTATTACCTGAGCAATTTATTACCCGGACAATTTATTACAAAAGTAAGGACTTTTACTAGCCACTTGTCAGACGATAGATATTGAAGTGGGTATGGACGAAAGTTACACCATCGTATGGTGACCTAGATACCAACCGTCGACGCGGTATAGTGACCTAGATACCAACCGTCGACGCGGTATAGTGGCCTAGATACCAACCTAGAAGAGGTATGGTGACTGATATCATAGATATGACACGCAGAATGAAGCTATCTCTGGTTCTGCTCTTGCTGCTTCCTCTTTCATCGCAGGCAATTGAAATCGAAGTACGAGCATTGTTCAGTGGTGCAGCGATGTTCGTGATTGATGGACAGGATCAACTGCTGAAAACGGGACAGGTTTCCAGGTCAGGTGTTGAGTTAGTTGAGGCAAATCCCAGTGAGGCTATAGTTCGAATAAATGGTCAAACTAGGACGTTGCAGCTAAGCGATAGAATCTCTTCGACGTTCGAAAAACCAGAGAAAAGCCGGGTGCTTATTAATGTGGCTGAGAACCGTCAATACATCACTACGGGGAGTATCAATGGTCGTTCTGTTTGATATCTTGTAGATACTGGCGTTAATGTTGTTGCTATCAACGCGAATACCGCGAAAACGTTGGGCCTTAGTGTCGAAGGAGGCGTCAAGGTGTATGCGTCTACTGCCAGCGACGACCTCGAGGTTACCAGGGTGATGCTCAAAGAGATGACCGTAGGCGAAATTAAGCGGAACAACGTACAGGCAATCATCATCAATGGAGAGAACCCGAAAGATATCCTTCATGGCATGTCCTTTCTTCAGCATGTTGATATCAGTGAGAAGGCCGGGTTGATGGTGCTAACGAGTAAACTATGAGTCGTTTTCTATTCCCGGATCAACTGCTACACTGACCTGCCATTTTTGAACCGGAGGCTTCGTTGCCTGCTACTTTTGTCGCATCTTGCCGCTTACCCACGCCATTTGGGGAGTTCTGGATGCACGGCTTTGAAGATGCGGATACCGGCCAGGAGCACATTGCGCTGGTGCTGGGCGATGTCGCAAATGGGGATGCGGTGCTGTGCCGCGTGCATTCGGAGTGCCTCACGGGGGACTGCCTGTTTAGTATGCGTTGCGATTGTGGGTCACAACTCGAGTTTGCGATGCGCGCAATTTCTGAAAACGGTTCTGGTGTGATTCTTTACCTGCGACAGGAAGGTCGTGGTATTGGCCTGATTAACAAGATCCGTGCTTACGAACTGCAGGACAAAGGTGCAGACACTGTAGAGGCGAATGAAAAACTCGGGTTTGATGCAGATCTACGTGACTACACGATTTGTAAGTCTATGTTTCTCCACTTGCAGGTCGGCAAGGTCCGGCTGATGACAAACAACCCAGTGAAGGTGCAGGCACTAAACAAGCTTGGTATTGAAATTGTTGAGCGCGTGCCAATCGAAACCGGGCAAAATGATCACAATGCAAGATATCTGGCGACCAAGGCGGGCAAGCTTGGCCATCTGTTCGGTGACCGTCAGAACTAAAGTCGTGAGTTGATCTGTGACTCAAGGCTCGCGGCTGTTAATCCTGCCGCTTTTTGCATGTTTGCTGGTTCGTCCTGATCGATAAATAGGTCGGGAACACCCAGGTTAAGCAGTTGGCATTCCAGTTCCTTGCTTACGACATACTCATTAACTGCCGAGCCAGCACCGCCTGCAATGGCGTTTTCTTCGATGGTAACCAACAATTCGTGCCGGGTGGTAAGTTCAGTAATCAGTTCGGTGTCCAGAGGTTTTACGAAGCGCATGTCGATGAGCGTCAAATCGAGGTTTTCTGCGACCGATTCGCTGATATTTCGAGTGGTGCCAAAAGCGAGGATAGCAGCGCGTTTTCCGTTGCGGCAGATATGCGCCTTGCCAAGCTGCAGTGGTGGTTCCTGCTCGCCAGCCGCAGCAGTTCCCCGGGGATACCTGACCAGGCAAGGGCCTTTGTACTCAAAGCCGAAGTCCAGCATCTGTTCCATCACAACTCGGTTTGATGGGCTCATGATGACCATATTTGGAATCGCTCGCACAAAAGAGTAATCGAAGACTCCGGAGTGCGTAGGACCGTCTTCCAGCAGGGATGCTCGATCGACTGCAAATAGTACATCCAGGTTCTGTATTGCGACATCATGGATGAGCTGATCAAAGGCGCGTTGCAGAAAAGTCGAGTAGATAGCAACGACTGGCTTGGCGCCGCCCGTCGCGAGACCTGCAGCCAGGGTGACCGCGTGTTGTTCGGCGATGGCAACATCATGAAATCGGTTCGGGAACTGCTCAGAAAACTGGGTTAACCCTGACCCTTCCTTCATTGCTGGTGTGATCGCGAACAAACGGTTGTCCGCAGCAGCTTTCTTGGTGATCCATTCTCCAAATACCGTGGAGTAAGTGGTCTCCCGGTTTTCACTTTGCTTCTCAAGCTTGGTCAGTGAATGACTGGATACCGGTGAAGTCTCAGCAGGCGCATAACCTTTGCCCTTCTTCGTGATCAGGTGCAGTAGTTTAGGGCCGGAGTGCGCTTTTAGTGCATCCAGATTTTCAAGCAGGACATTGATGTCATGACCATCTATGGGTCCGGTGTAGCGAAAACCCAGATCTGTAAAGATACTACCGGGGGTAGTATCGCGATCTTGCTCTTCACCGGTTACCGGACCATTGTTATCCAATTCGTAAGCTGAAATATTACGGGCGAAATAGTTTGCCAGGCCACCGACATTCTCTGAAATCGACATTGCGTTGTCATTGAGTACGACCGTCAGATTTGCTTGACAGGCAGCCACATGGTTCAGTGCTTCAAAAGCCATACCGGCTGTCATCGCGCCATCGCCTATCACCACAACGGTATGTGATTCCCGCCCTGCATTTTTGTTGGCGAGTTCAATGCCAAGCGCTGCGCTGATCGAAGTCGAAGAATGTCCGGTGCCAAATACATCAAAGATGCTCTCGGATTGGCTTGGGAAAGGTGCCAGGCCGTCGGGCTGGCGGAGAGAGTGCATGCGCGCTCTCCGACCTGTCAGGATTTTATGGGGGTAAGTCTGGTGACCGACATCCCAGATGAGCTGGTCGATGGGGGTGTTGTACGAGTAGTGGAGTGCAATCGTGAGCTCAATGACGCCAAGGCCTGCACCGAAGTGTCCACCGGTTTGACCAACCGAATACAATAGGAAATGACGGAGCTCCCTGGCAAGGTCAGTCAGCTGTTCTGGTGCCAGCTTTCGAAGGTCAGATGGGTCTTCGATGGTATCGAGTAAAGGGGTGTCAGGCCTTGAAGTAGGGATCTTGTTAAACATTGGTTGGAATAGGCACGAGTTTAGTTAGGAGTTCGACCTAGGTATCCAGCGAAGGATTGTCGAGATCTTCGAAATCCTCTTCGGATATCTGGCCATTTTCTTCGATGAGTAATTTCACCTTTTGCTCAGCTTTCACTAACGCCTGCTGGCATTGCCTCGTGAGTTTAATCCCTTCCTCGAAGGTCTTTAGAGACTCTTCCAGTGACAGGTCTCCTTCTTCCATCCGTTCGACTAGCTGTTCTAGTTTTTCAAGTGATTGTTCAAAGGGGTAACTTTTCTTTGCTGCCATGACGCGGGCTCGTTAGATTAACTTCGGCACCTTACGTTTCGGCTGGCCGAAGGTCAATTGTGACTGGGGTGAACTGTGGGTTATGCTTCGCGGCCTTTATTGAATCGTAGGAGTTTTAGATGAAGCAGTTTGTAAATGGTGTGTTGTTTTTGGCGTGTCTCGGCTTTGGGCAGTTTGCTCTGGCAGATGGAGAGGTAGAAGCTAAATACAGGGCATCGGTGATGAAATCGATTGGCGGTCACATGTCTTCAATGGCGACTATTTTGAAAAATCAAGTGCATATGGACGACCTGGTCATGCATGCCAGAGGTCTTGCCGGTCTGGCAGATATTGCGCCGGAAGTATTTCCCGAAGGCAGTAATATTGAGAAATCGAAAGCGTTACCTGCCATCTGGGAAAACCCGGTGGAGTTCAGCAAGGCGATGGACCGGTTTATAGAGGCAGCAGAGGGCATGGCGTCGGCGGCAGGCACTGAGGATATGTCAGAAATTGGCCCGGCAATTCAGACCCTTGGTGGTTCCTGCAAAGGTTGTCATGACGACTTTAAGGCTGAATGAAACTCTCACATGAGGCGTTCGGGGCGCTATACATATTTGATCAGCCAGTAAATAAATCCGGCACAGGCGGCGAGTAGTATTGAGGCGTTGACGGATTCCCGCATAAAAGAAGGCTCGCCTGAAGATTTAGGCAGGCCTTTTTTGTATCCCGAGATCATCGGCAGTACAAGTCGGTCTTTTTGGTAAAGTTCATGGAAGATAATCGCGGTGAGATGCAGCCCTATCAGTACATAGAGTGCTTTGGCACAAAAGTGATGAACCGTAGTTAGCCTGTCGCTGGTGGCGTCATCGACCAAGTGCACTAGCGGGCCTTCGAGGAAAATATCGTCGTTAGCAAACAGTCCGGTCGTAGCCTGGGTCCCAAGTACCAATAACATCGCAACAATACTGAGTGCGCCAAGCGGGTTGTGCCCCGCGATGCTGGTCTGGTCTCTATTCGCTAGCGTTCTTGTATAGGGAATCAGTTCGGAGAGGTTAATGAAGGACCGGAATCTGGAATGGGTCGTTCCGATAATCCCCCAGATCACTCGAAAGATCACCAGAGTCAGAATCCCGTAACCGGACATCATATGATAATCCATTTCCCTGAACCCGCCGTTGATCCCCGTATAAAGCGAAAAGATGACCAGCAGCGCAAGGGACCAGTGGAACAGGCGCAGAGGCAGGTCCCAAACTCGCTGTTTAGGGGGCATAGATTCAGTCAATGTAAGCGTCCATTCGGAAAGCCAATTAGTATGCCTATAGTGCGGGTGGCTAATCCAGTCGTCTATAGGCTGGCACATTGAACAATGCGACAACCAATACGATCAGGCATGCGGCAGAAATGCCGACTGCCCACTGGGGGCCAAAGATGTCAGCCGCGACACTGATTGGGTACAGTGCGATGCTAAGGATCGACATTTCCAGCATGTAGATACTCATGACCCGTCCCCTGAATTCGTCTGCGACATAGGCCTGTATCAACACATTAGACAGAGACATGCGTGCAGCCTGGCCGAACCCGACGAATGTCAGCAAGAAAACGGAAAGCCAGTAGTGAGTCGAGGCGGCGAACCCGAGCAGTGCAATACCCATCATTAACGCGCCATAAAGAAGGACGCGGGCGCGCCTCTTATTCGAAAGTGAGGCCACCAGCAGGGAACCGACAAGGGAACCCGTACCCGAGATAGAGATGAGCATACCCAGCTTGTCCGGGCCGGCATCCAGAACATCCTTGACGAAACCCGGCAGCAACATGAAATAAGTCAGGCTGAAGAACACCATCAGAAAGTTCGTGCCAAGCAACATAAAGATAACGGGTGTCCGGAACACATAGTCGAACCCGTGCTTTAACTCTAATAAAAATGGGGAGTTGGGTCCGCCGGCTCCCTTGTTGTCAGCCACCCTGACTTTGAACATCGTCAGGGTGGCAAAAAGATACAGTACCGACATCAATAAATAGATCCATTTGGCCGGATCGATATTGCCGTCACCCCCGCCGAGCGCGGCAACCAGGCCGCCTGCCAGGCCCGGAAGCAGCAGCCGGGCAGTGTTCATGCCGGATGTACTGAGGGCAATGGCGTTGGTCATCAGGTCCAGGCCCACCACATCCTTTGTCAGCGCCTGCCTCGAAGGCATCATGGCGTTCATGATAATGCCCTGGAGAATTGAGGCGATCAGGAGGTGCTCGAATAACAGAGAGCCCTCAGCAATAAGCCAGGCGACCCAAAGGGTAACGAACATGTTGCAGACACCCGAGACCTGGATGACCTGCGTTTTTTGCCTCACCCGATCTGCCACAACGCCGCCCAGGGGGGCAGCTATCAGTCCCACTAATCCGCCGGCTGCGGTCATCCATCCGAGTTTTTCATAGCTGCCGGTTATCTCAAACACGAGCCAGCCGCGGACGAACATTTGAATGTTCATTGACGCGAAATTTCCGAACATGCTGACGAAGAACCAGCGATAGTTTCTGATCTCGAAAGCCTTAAAGGTGCTATGAAAGCGGCTTCGGGATCGCAGGGGAGGATTGCTCATCGATCGGAGAGTAACATGCTTTCCAATCCGGTGATGAGCCGACGACTTTACCTTGCCGCGGGCAGTGAGTGCCTATAGCTGGATACTGATCACGCGCGCAGAGACGCTTTCGACGACATCATCAGACCTGAAACGCCATCCGGAAGAAATACCGATTCTAGAATTCGCTTGAACTGTGCCGACGTAGCTGTTTTTTTCGGCCCACTGACCATTGATGACGGCAGTAAACTGCACCACAGCGGACTGTATCGGGATCCTCGTGGTATTAGTGATGGTCGCGACAAGTGTGCCGTTGCGGTCTGCAGGCTGGACCTGAATGTAATTCGATGGGTTGTCCGCTATATCCAGCCGGATGTAATTGTCTGTCGCAGATTCGCTAAGCGGTCCCTCGCCTCTGGCGACAGCGGCGAAATATTTTTTAGCGGAATCCCGGTCACCCTCCTGCAGTGAGAGTGTTCCCAATTCGTTGGTTGCAACGGAGGTAGGTAACAGTTGATTGCTTCGCTCGAGGTCAGCTCTGGCCTTACCCCCGTTCCCAAGTTTTGAGTAGGTCAGGCCTCTGCCCAGATAGTACTGGTAATAGTTGTCGTCGCGACTGAGTGCAGAATCATACAATTTAAGAGCGCCTCGGTAGGCTTTGTTGCTGTGCTGTATGTCGGCTTTTAGGCCATAAAACCTCGGTTCATTGGGTTCAAGTGCGATGGCTCGATCGACGCGTTTCAGGGCAATGGTTGTTTCCTTCTTGGATGCCAGGGTAGTCGCCTGGTCGTAAGCTGCGTAAGCGTCGGATTTACTGCTCAGATATGCCAATTTCTTAAAAAACCTGCTTTCGCCGGTTTCCCAGGCTTTGGGTTGCCTCGACTTAATTGTCCTATTCGACTCAATGTTCGTGGCGACCCTTTGCTCCGACGGAGGGTGGCTGGCAAATAACCCGCTGATCCAGGACGTTTCGTGTTCTTTACTCAGTTCGACGAATTTTTTTTGCAGTGAGATCGCCGCTGCAGGATCGTACCCGGCGCGCGCCATGTACTTCATACCGTAATAATCAGATTCAAGCTCTGCCTGACGTCCGTATCGTTGTGAGATCAGTTGGGATCCCAGCATGGCGGCGCCCATAATATAGTTGGAATACTCGGAGTCGCTTGTACTGATAGCTGTTACAAGGGCGACTCCCTGTAACAATATGTTCCGTTCCATTGATTTTGCCCCGTGGCGGGCAGCTGCATGGACGATCTCGTGTCCGAGTACTGCGGCCAGCTCTGCCTCACTGTCCAGGGTTACAAGCAATCCACGATTGATTGCTATTTTTCCACCGGGAAGTGCCCAGGCGTTCGGGGTAGAGTTGTTCAGGACGACGAACTCATAAGGTAGTTCAGTGTCACTTACGGCAGCCAGGCGATCTCCGACCTGTTGGACATAAGCGGTGAGCTCGGCATCGACTTGGTACAGGCCGCCCTGGGACTGCTGTGCAGGTAGGTATTGTTCAGTGCCGATGTCAATCTCGCTTTGTCGGCTGACCAGTGCTATCTCACTCTTACCTGTCACAGGATTGGTTGCGCAGCCACCAAGCGTTAGCAGGACAATAAATGCGAGTGCGAGGTGTGTGGTCATTGGTTTTTTGCCTTTGTGTGAATAGTAATCTAGGTACAAACCTACCGTCTGATTGGGTTGGTTGCAATTGCGCCTGAATGTTAGAAAATCCTCGGAATGGCTTTATTAAAAATAGAACAGATCCGGCGCTCAATCAGTACATATTCGCCGACCCAATATCCTGTGCGCAAAAAGACGACGCAGGCGGCAGTATCTATTGTGCTCCGTCCAGGGAAGAAAGATACGGATGCGTTGTTCATCCTGCGCGCGACAAAAGACGGTGATCCCTGGTCCGGTCATATGGCATTTCCAGGCGGGCACTATGAAGTTTCCGATGATTCTCTGCGGCACACGGCAGAAAGAGAGACCTGGGAGGAGGTCGGGCTGGATTTGACAGCGACCGCGCAATACATTGGTCAGATTGATCCTGTTCGGGCAAATCCGCGTGGTCGCAACCTCGATATGATCGTCACGCCGTTCGTGTATGAGCTTACGGTTCCGGAGGTCTCCTTCAATCCAAATTATGAGGTTGCAGATGTGCTTTGGGGTTCGCTCAGGGAAATGCACGAGGGTAGCTCGCATACCATGGGTGAGTTTGTTGTCGGAGGCCAAACCGTGAATTACCCGGGTTACGCTGTTGATGATGAGATTGTCTGGGGTCTCACCTACCGGATGATAGAGCTGTTCTTCACAGCGCTGGATCCCGGCTGGGTGGAACGCTAGGGATATCTGGTTGCCAGGGTGTTTGTCTAGAAATCTATTCGAAATCCTTTGCCGCTGGCGCGGATATGGCCTGCAAAGCCAGGTCCAAAGTGAGCAGGCAGCATCAGCGCACCCTCGCCGCAACAGCGTTCCAGGACATTTCGTCTTGTTTTCCTTGCTGTGTCGGGTAGCTCGCAATAGGCGCTGTTCAATTCCGGCTCAGCAACCTGAATTGGATGATGGCAGATGTCACCCGTGAAGATACCTAGTTCACCTTTGTCTTGAACCTCGATGGTGATGCTGCCCGGCGTATGGCCTGGTGCTGGTTTGATGTTCAGCAGGTCGGCAATCAGCTCCGTGTCTCCTTCAATCAATTCTGCGAGGTGCATGATTGGGGTGACACTATCGTCAAATGTCTGATTGTTTACGGCAGCGAATGACTCGCTGCTATTTTTGTGCCGCTGTTCCAGCCAGAAGTCATGCTCGACCTTTGAGAAAATGTATTTGGCATTAGGAAAGGTAGGGACCCATTGACCGTCTTTTAGTTGAGTGTTCCAGCCAACATGGTCAACGTGAAGATGGGTGCACATGACGAAGTCTATTTCGGCTGGGCTGACCCCCGCCTGAGCAAGGTTCTGTAACCAGGGCGTATTCATCTCATGCCAATCGCGATAGGGCATACGCTGCTTATTGTTGCCGATACAGGTGTCGACAAGAATTTTGTGGTGGGTAGTCTCAATGAGCCAGGAATGCATGCTAGCGATGATTCTTCCGGTTTTTGCATCAACATGATCAGGGAACAGCCAATCGCGGTGCTCTTCAAAGTGATTGGGATCAAAGTCAGGAAAGAAACTAGCCGGGTCAAACAAGGGGCCAATTAACTCCTCTATTCTGGTGATTTTCACATTTCCGATTTGCCATTGCATGACTGTGCACCTCTGCCTGAATTACGGTATGTTGGGGGACTTCGATCCAGTATAGAGGATCTGAATTTGTTGTCAGGAGTAAAAGATGTCGAAAAAAATTGTGGGCAAGAAAAAGGTCGCTGTTCAGTTACCCGCTGTGGCGAAACGGGTTGCACTTGAAGAACGCTACTCGCTTGAGCTTGAGTCGCTCGAAGATGTGGCCGAACTGGTAGAAGTTGATGGATCAAGCCCGGACAGTTTTCTGGCAGGCGCCAGAGATGCTGATGCGTTGCTGACTTCGTGGGGTATCAAGATTGATCAACAGATTATTTCCGGCCTGGAGAAATGCGCAGTGATCGGTGTCGGTAGTGTCGGGGTTGATATGGTTGACGTTGATGCGGCTACCGAAGCCGGTATTGTCGTCACCAATGTCCCTGATGTCTTTATTGAGGAAGTGGCCGATCACACCTTGATGTTACTACTAGCCTGCGCTCGGCGAAGTAAGCTGATGGATAAGATGGTCAATGACGGCAAATGGTATAAGGGCCGGCCCATCCTTGAACAGATACCCCGGCTCTGGGGGCAGACGCTCGGTCTGATTTCTTTTGGAAACGTTGCCACCGCGGTGGCGCGAAGGGCGAAACCATTTGGATTGAATGTCATTGCCTACGACCCCTATGTGACGGAACTTAAGATGACCGCAGAGGGCGTGCAGCCGGTCAACCTGCCGGAGCTCTATGAGAAAAGTGATTACATTTCGATCCACCCTGGTCTTAATGACACTTCACGAGCCATGTTGAACGATGACGCGTTTGCGGCCATGAAAAACACTGTCAGCATCATTAACTGTGGCCGTGGTCCAACCATTGATGAGGCTGCGCTGATCAGGGCGCTTCAGTCAGGGCAGGTCGCTGCAGCAGGATTGGATGTGCTTGAGAAGGAACCGCCGGAGCCTGATAACCCGTTACTCCATATGGATAATGTTGTACTGTCACCACATGCCGCTTCAGCGACAGACAGGATGCGCCCGGAAACCCGGAGGCGAGCTGCTCGAGAAGTCCGGCTTGTGCTGGAGGGTAAATGGCCAATGAGTTGTGTGAACCCGGCTGTACTACCCAACGTTGACCTGGAGCGATGGCAGCCCTATCCCATGAGTCGTGGCCCTAATAGATAAGCCCTAATAGATAAGCCTAATAGATAAGCTAATAGATAACCAACCCCTATAGATAGCGAGGAGTTCGAATGCTGGTTGCAAAGGCCATTGCGGAAGTACTAAAACGGGAAAACGTAAAATTTATCATCGGCTATCCGGTGAACCCGATTATCGAGGCTGCGGCGGAAGCTGACATTCGAACCATCATCGTTCGCCAGGAACGGGTTGGCCTGCACATGGCGGATGCAGTAAGTCGCCTTAGCTCCGGCGATGACATCGGGGTATTCGTTATGCAACACGGTCCTGGCGCGGAAAATGCCTTTGGCGGCATCGCCCAGGCATACAGTGAATCTGTGCCAATCCTTGTGATGCCTGCCGGTTACCAGAGAAGGCTGGCGAATTATTTTCCAAACTTCAATTCAACCCTGAATATGCAACATGTGACTAAGTGGGCTGAACCGCTCACCATGGGGAAGGCGCTGCCGGAAGTGATGCGTAGGGCATTCTCGCAGTTAAGGAATGGCCGGGGCGGTCCGGTCCTCATTGAAGTGCCGCTGGATGTGTTCCGGGAAGAGGTGCCAGATGATTTTGTCTACGCGCCAAGCTTTAAATCTAGAACCGCGCCAGATCCGGCAGACCTGGCGAGCGTCGCGAAAGTGCTCGCGGAGGCAGAAAACCCGGTTATTTATGCGGGCCAGGGAGTTCATTATGCGAAGGCCTGGGATGAGCTAAAAGCGTTTGCCGAGACATGGAATATACCGGTTACTACAAGCCTTGAAGGGAAGAGCGCCTTTCCGGAAGATCACCCGTTGTCACTCGGGTCCGGTGGCCGCTCTATTCCGAAAGCAGTCCATACCTGCCTGCAGGAAGCAGATATCATTTTCGGTATCGGTTGTAGCTTCGCGTTGACTGGCTTTGGTGTCCAGATGCCGCGAGGCAAACGGATTATTCATGCAACACTTGATCCCATGGACCTGAACAAGGACGTACCTGCCGAGTACACATTAACAGGGGATGCGAAACTCACGTTGCAACTGCTCAGTGAAGCGATGGAAACGCTGGATAAAACTCAGGCAAAGGCGCGGGAATCTGTACCCGAACGAATAAAAAGTATCAGGACATCCTGGCTTTCCGACTGGATGCCGAAGCTGACCAACAACGAAGCGCCGATTAGTCCCTATCGCGTGATATGGGAGCTGATGCAGGTGGTTGACCCTGATAATACTGTTATCACTCACGATGCAGGAAGCCCAAGGGATCAGATAACGCCATTCTGGGTCAGCACAAAGCCACTTAGTTATATTGGCTGGGGAAAGACAACGCAGCTCGGTTATGGGTTGGGTCTCGCGATGGGTGCCAAGCTTGCGCGCCCGGAAGCGCTTTGTATTAATGTCTGGGGGGATGCGGCTATTGGTTTCACAGGCATGGATTTTGAAACAGCGGTGCGTGAGAATCTGCCGATACTGTCGATCCTGTTCAATAATTTTTCGATGGCGATCGAACTGCCCATCATGCAGGTAGCAACAGAGAAATATCGAAGCACGGATATCTCAGGAAACTACGCAGATATGGCGAAGGCATTCGGTGGGTATGGCGAAAGGGTGACTGACCCGAACGATATCGTTGCCGCCATTGCCCGCGGCATTGATGCCACAAAAAATGGGCAGGCAGCATTGCTTGAGTTTATTACTGACAAAGAGCTGTCAGTCAGCACACCTCAGACAGATTTTAAATACTGAGAATAGGTCCAGGCGAGAAATTTTTCGACACCGAATTTGACGTATTCACTTCGCAGAGAAGGGAATACGTCAAAGGCGTGTTGGGCCCCCGCGAGTTCCACGTAAGCGACTTTGTTTGTTGATTTTTCGCGGAGCGTTTTGCTGAATGCGCGCGATGACGCAACCGGTACCAGTGTGTCATGGGTACCCTGAATCACTAGAAACGGTGGCGCTTGGTCGCTGATATGAAAGAGTGGTGAAGCTTCTTTGAACACGTGTTCGTTCCCGCTCATCTCCAGTTTGAATATTGAGTTTTCGAGCATTTCTCTCGAGCTGTCCTGGGGGAAGTGATTTTCTGCATCCGTAAAGTCATAGAGGCCATAAAACGGTACAGCCCCCTGAACGGTTGTGTCTTTGTCCTCGAAGCCAGGCTGAAATGCTTCATGACCGAGCACTGAGTGCTAACAACGAGGACAGGTGTCCGCCTGCAGATCCACCCGTTACGATGATAAAGTCGGGGTTTCCACCATACTCTCGTATTTCTTCTTTTATCCATACCAACGCTTGCTTGCAGTCGATGATGTGGTCCGGGAAAGTGGCGCTTGGGCTTAGGCGGTAGGAGCTAGAGATGCATATCCAGCCTCTTTTCGCCATGTGGTTCATTAGGGGAATACCCTGGCCGTCGTCTTTTTTGCCATAGGTCCAGGCGCCTCCGTGGATGTGTAACAGGACAGGCATTGGGGGGTCCGGTGCACCGGCGCGTGGCCGCCTGATATCCAGCTGTTGACCAAAATCACCAAAGTGCACATTCCGGATCAGCTCGACATTGGGATCTCGATGTTGAAACGGGTGCCGGATTAATTCCCTGTCTGGCTCCTCGGCGAACTGTTGTCGTAATTCTTCATTAACCTGGGTTTGAAACCGCTTTCCCAGGCCTTCTTCCAGACCAGAAATGACCTCTTTCTGGGCGTTCGCGGACTCGTAGTAGTAAAACGCCATCGCGCCCCATGAGGCAGCGCAGAGTAGGAAGCCGATTGCACCGAAAACCCCTGATACAGCACCAACAAGGACGAAAAATGCAACGGTCATTGCCTGCCAGAAGATAACATGCAGACCGAGTTCACCGGCAAGCAAGCCGACAGCGAAACTTAAGATAGATCCTTTTGGATGATGGAAGTTAGGGTGATAAAGATTCCAGGCCATCCAGACGTAAAGGATGGAGAGTAGGAGGAAAACAGTGCTCATTTCTATAAATCCTTTATGTATAAGGGAGCTTTATGGCTTTCCCTGATGCCATTATTATCACGCATCTATGACTGTCCCGCTATCTCTGATGGTGAATCGAACCTGTCTACTAAATCTAGACTAAAGTGACTCGCTTCGTTACTAGGCTGGAATGACTGCGCCTTTGTGCGCCACCACCTGGGCGGCAATAGTGTGGGCTTGTTTGGCTGCGTTCTCGGGTGTAACGCCCTGTATGCGACAGGCGAGATAGGTGCCATTAAATGAATCGCCCGCACCGGTAGTGTCGATTGGGGTAGCGTTCACGGCATCTACCTGCAGATGCCTTCCGTTGTAAAAGATATCGCAGGGTTTTGGCCCGCGGCGAATTACCGCCTCAGAACAGCCTCTTGCCATCAATTCCAAAACAAACGAGGTGTCAGCCTGATCTGGTAATAAGCTTTTCAGGTCGTCGTCCGAAGCCAGGAACAGATCAGTCAGGTCAATGAAAGGCTCAAGTACTATCCGTGCTTCATGAGAATCCTTCCAAAGCCTGTCTCTGTAATTAGGGTCAAACACAATCGTGATACCCATTCTTTTTGCTTGCTCTACCCAGTTGAGCAATGTCGTTCGGTGCTCGTTGGGTGTTGCGGCAACAGTGATACCGCTAAGATACAGGAAGTTGAATTCTTTGAAGTTCAATTCGTCGCCAACGGCAGGGACGAGTTTTCGATAGGCTGATTGGCCGCGCCAGTAATAAAAGTGGCGCTCGCCATTTGTTTCGTTCTGAATAATGGACAGGCCTGGTAACGCTCCAGGTAGAATTTTTACGTGGTTCGTCCGAATGCCTGATTCTTTCCAAAACCCTAGAATCTGCTTGCTGTAAGGGTCATCACCAAGTGCGCTCAGGAACGAAACCTCAAGCTGCGGTGCGCACCTGCGCAGGTAAACCATGGCGTTTGAACTGTCACCGGCGAAGCCAATCGTTAGCGTTTGTCCATCCAGGTGCGCAAGCTCGACCATGCACTCGCCTATTGCAACCAGGCTGGTCATTTCTGGTACTTGTTGATGATATCCAGGATGACGTTCGTGTGGTCCCAGGACGCGTTCAGCGCTTTGACATAGGTGAAACGCTTTCCTCCGGCCGCGAGGAAGACGTCCCTGTTAAGAATTTTGATTTCTTCTATGGTTTCCAGACAGTCAACAGAAAATCCCGGGCAAACCACAAGCACGTCATGGATTCCCTGATCAGGGAGTGACCCCATAGTGATATCAGTATAAGGCGTCAACCATTCGGCTGGTCCGAAGCGGGATTGGAAGGTCAACATCCACCTGTCTTTTGGCAGGCACAGACGAGTCGCGACCAGGGATGCGGTGGCCTGGCATTGAAGCGGGTAGGGGTCGCCGCTATCTGCCTGGGCTTTGGGTATTCCGTGAAATGAAAACACGAGTCGCGGCGTCCCATCCCGATAAGCCTTAGACTTTTCAACAGATACCGCGAGCGCGTCGATATACCCAGGGTGGGTGTGATACTCGTCAACAAAATCAATCATGTATCGACCTGCTGAATTGGCTAGTGCCTGTTCAAGGGCGTCCTGGACAGCGCCGGTAGTTGCACCCGCGTACTGCGGAAACAGCGGCAGGACGATGATTCGTTCTGCGTCTGAAACCTGACGAAGGGCATTACTCATCGAGGGATTGCCGTAGGTCATCGCTGTCACAACGGGCACCCCGGGTATCAGGGAGCTGACACGTTTTGCGAGGGCATTGGTGATGTTACGAATTGGACCGTCCTTCGTGCCCCAGACAAGCTTGTACTTCGCGACCAGTTTTGGTGGACGCACCCGCAGGATAATAAGATTTAGGATAGACAGCCACAGCCAGCGGGGCAGGTTGACGACCCTTGGATCAGACAGGAACTGCTTCAGGTAGCGTCGGATAGAACCTTCGTCAGGAGCATCCGGGGTTCCCAGATTAACCAACACAATTGCTGTTTTTTCTTGCACTTTTTGTCTTGCGCCTACAGAGCCGATAGATCATCGAAGCGGTAATGGTCGGTGTTACCGTGCTCTAACGATGAGCCGCGGTAATCATCTGTCGTTTTCGAGGTTACTCGTCGTCAAACATATCCGGCTGTTCTGCTACGATCACATCATGGATCGGCTTAAAACTGAAGTAACCGCCCCCGGGCTGGCCTACCTGTTTTTGGGTCAGCGCTGCGATATCAGGCCGTATTTTTAGCGGTGTCCCGGCAGCTTCTGCCAGTAACTGTGCCTGGCAGGTTCGTTCCATGCTGATATACCACCAGGCAACTTCATCAACCGTCTGGCCTACCGTCAGCAGGCCGTGATTCTGCAGAATGGCGGCCTTCTTTGTGCCAAGGGCCTTGGATATTCTCTCGCCTTCTGATGTGTCCAGTACCACCCCGGTAAAATCATTGAATAGCACATGATCCTCATAGAAAGCGCAGGAGTCCTGGGTTAGTGGGTCAAGCAAACGCCCCAAAGATGCCCATGTCTTTCCATACAGGGAATGGGTGTGCGCTGCCGCAGTGACGTGGGGCAGGTTCTTGTGAATCTGGGAGTGAATAGCGAAAGCTGCCTGGTTCAATAGTCCGCTGCCTTCAACTATATCTCCACTGTGATTGACAAGGATCAGGTCAGAGACCCGCATCTGTTTGAACGAGCGACCAAATGGATTAACCCAGAAATGGTCGGTTCGTTCCGGGTCCCGAACGGTGAAGTGCCCAGCCACACCTTCATCAAACCCGAATTTGCCAAATACTCGTAGCGCTGCTGTTAGCTTGCGCTTTCGCTCCTTGCGTTCTTCGACTGGGGTTGCGAACACAGGTGGATAGCTGAAGTCCATTTTGATTTCGGGTGCAATGGCTGCTGCTTCTGACATGGCGAATTCCTGGTAAGCTTAAAGGTAAGGTATTAATATCACTTTTTGAAGCCTGTTTACAGTTGATGCTTTTATTTATGCTTTAATTCAGCACTTATTGTTTGCGCGAACTGCCTATGATTATTGAGGTTTCTGCTATTACGCCAGGTATCGGAGCCGAAATCACTGGAGTCGATATATCGCAGCCGCTGGACAAGGATACGATCGCAAGGCTTCGGGAACTCTTTCTTCGACATCTTGTGCTGGTATTCAGAGACCAGGTGCTTTCCCGCGAAGACCACAAGCAGTTTGCTCGTCATTTTGCCGAACTGCATGTGCACCCATCCCACCGGAGTGGGTTAAATAAGGGGGGCGACCCCGAAATTTTTGTCATCGACACCCCTGCCGATGCTAAACAAAGTAACGGCGAGGCCTGGCACTCGGATGTCAGCTGCGAGGCGGTGCCGCCAATGGCTTCACTGCTGTATGTGACGAAGGTCCCGGATAATGGTGGTGGTGATACCATGTTTGCCAACATGTACGAGGCGTTTAGTGAGCTCTCGAATGACCTGAAGACTCTACTGATGGGGAAAACTGCGTTTCACGATGGCGAAATTGACCTTCGAAATTACGGGATCACGCTGCCTGCCGGCCAACAATACCCACAGGCGAGTCATCCGATTATTGCCAAGCATCCGGAAACCGGCAGACCGCTGCTCTTCGTGAACGGCAGTTTCACCTCTCATATTGAGAACATACCCGGTTGGGAGAGTGATATGTTGCTATCGGGCCTGTATGACTTCGTTGCCAGGAATGCTCGACTTCAGTGTCGGGTAAAGTGGGCGCCGAATACACTGGTTATGTGGGATAACCGTTGTGTTCAACACCAGGCGATCATGGATTATGCGGGGTTCGCTAGATACGGTGAGCGCGTTTCAATTTTGGATGGTAAGCCGCCAGAGGCAGCGCAGCATTGAATTCTCGGTTATCCTTTCAATTGAACCCTTCGGGTATGTCGACACTGCTCATCGGGATGCTAGTGGTGTATAAGCGAAGACTTTATCGCGCTTGCGCGATTTCAGACAAATTACAAACTAAAGAGATAAACCAATGAGTGTACAAGCGTTAGGTACCAATGAAGTGCCAAGTTGCCACGGTGGATTGGAAAACCTGGACGTGGAATATGACTACGACCTTGAAGATGTCGAGGGCGAACTACCCACTGATATCAGAGGTACTTTCTACAGGAATGGTCCTGGCAGGCAGCGTATTGGTGATTCCAAATACGGCCACTGGTTCGATGGTGACGGCATGCTCTGCCAGTTCACCTTTAATGAAGGCAAGGCGCATTTCCGGAATCGTTATGTGCGAACACCCAAATACATCGAAGAGACAGCTGCTCAAAAAGTGCTGTATCGCGGATTCGGTACACAGGTGCCTGGTGGTCTTTTATCAAACTTTCTGAAAATGCCAGCCAACCCGGCTAACACTAATACGGTTTATCACGGTGGTCATTTGCTGGCGCTTAACGAAGGCGGTAAGCCTTGGGAGCTTCAGCCAGGGTCACTCGACACGATCGGTGAGTTCACTTATGAAGGTGAGTTGGAACCATCCATGGTATTTAGCGCACATGGCAAGGTGCATCCTGGATCGGGCGACTATATCAACTATGGTGCAGGTGTTTCAGGTTTTGGACTGAAGGGGCCGAAGCCGTGCATCAACATGTATCGTATTAGCCCTGAGGGAACTCTATTTAAGAAAGCGCAGATTCCACTGGATACCTTCCCTTTCTGTCACGATTTTGCGCTCTCGGACAAATACGCGGTTTTCTTCCTGGGTTCTATCGTGTTCGGTAACATGATGCCCGTTATCATAGGCACCAAAACGATTTCCGATCAGGTGACTTTTGATGAATCAATCCCGATGCAAATCGTTGTCGTCGATCTGGACACACTGACAGAAGTGAAGCGCTTCGAAACAGATCCGGGTGCGATCATCCACTTCGGTAATGCCTTTGAAGAAGGTGACGAACTGATAATCGATGGAATGTTCCAGGACAACTTTGGTGCAAATGAAACCTTAGGTGACGTGTTTAATCCTGATGGTAGGTTTGGGGGTGGCTGGTATCGGCGTTACCACCTCAATATGAAGACCGGTGAATTAAAATCTGAACAAGTGATGGATACGGAATGTGAATTTCCGACGTTCAACACTTCCCTGACAGGATCGAGGAACGAAGTCACGTACACAGCCTGTTCAGTGGATAACGGCGCGAACAGTTTCTTTAATGGTATATCCCGGGTAACCCACGATGGAGATGCGACTGTGGTTGCATTGCCGCCCGGGTGTTATGGCTCAGAGCCCGTATTTGTGCCAAAGATAAATGCAACGAAAGAAGATGATGGCTATCTGATGGAAGTTGTCTATAACGGATTCGAGCACAAGAGCGAGTTGCAGATCTATCGTGCCGATGATGTGAATGACCAGGTGTGTTCGTTGAAGTTAAAGCATCATTTGCCTCACCAGTTTCATGGTTTCTATACACCTGAAGTGTTTTCAACAACCTAAGGTCTCGGTCTTCGGGTCACCACTTTCTATCGGCTTGGCCTGAACCCGCAGGCGGTTTTGGTATTCATCCATGCTCAGGCTATAAATTCGCGATTCGGAGTAGGTTTGCAGATAAAGCAGTACGTACCAAAATCCATCAAACATATTCTTCTATACAGTTACGATGCCTGGTTTGACCTTGCGGACTTTGTGTTGGGTCGCCGGCACCCAATGGTTCCTGCGCGCAGGCACACCTTTATTGGACGCGGCGATTTCATTGCAGATGGTCGTGCGTTTCTTGAAACGTTGGTTCAGTTCACCGGGCTCACCCCGGGAGGGCAGGTCCTGGATATTGGCAGTGGCCAGGGTCGCATGGCTCTCCCTCTCACCGGGTTCCTATCAGCAGAGGGTAGCTACACAGGTCTGGAAATTGTGAAGAGTGGCGTTGACTGGTGCGAGCAAGTGTACGTTGCCCACGAGAACTTTACATTCCATCATGCGGATGTCTTTAACAGTTATTACAATCCTAAAGGACAATACCAAAGCTCAGACTACCCGTTCCCCTTTCCGGACGACGAATTCGATGTCATTTTTCTCGCGTCGGTTTTTACGCACATGCGACCAGCTGATATTGCACACTACCTGAAGGAAATTTCTCGGTGCCTGAAACCTGGTGGACATTGCCTTGCTTCGTTCTTCTTGCTTGGTGAGGATTCCCGGGCGGCAATCAGTAGTGGTGAAAGTGCAGTCGCCTTCAGGTTTCCAGTTGATGAGCATTCACTCTCGGCGACAGAGATTGATCCCGAGAATGCGATTGCGATTGATGAAGGCTTTATTAGATCGGCCTATGAGAAAAACGGTTTGAAAGTAGAAGGAGAAGTTCACCGGGGTACCTGGGCTACCAATCTCCCTGCGCTGTCACTCCAGGATATGGTGATTGCGTGCGCACGTTAAACTACCTACGGCAAAACCGTAAGACTTGTTCTTAGTATTTGGTGGAGGCGGCGGGAATCGAACCCGCGTCCGTCAGTTCTCTGCCTTCAGGTCTACATGTTTATTTTGTCTACTGTTTAACCTTCCACTGGCCCGACAAACAGGGATTGGAAGGCGAGCTTGCTTTAATTTTAACTGCTTTAACCACAAGCGGGGTCTGGCAGCGGTCCCATGAGTCGCGCACCCGGTTTGAATACATGGGCACATTCGCCCCGGGTCAAGCTAATCTAAAAAGTTCTTAAAAAGAGTTTTTAGGCAGCTAGTGCGTAGTTTTCGTCATTGGCAACTATAAGAAGTTACAGCGATTGATTTACGAGAGTCACTACCCTCTCGACATGCACTTCAGGTTTCGCAACCGGCGTCGAAGCCAAGTCGCCCCCGTAACCAATATTGTAACACTTCTCTGGGGTGGGGTTTTAAAGAGAATTCAAGCAGAGTTCCTTTGGTTTTGCTCGGAATGACTCTGCGGCTTAGTTTTCGCTTTGCGAGTAGAAGCTCTGCTTCTATAGGGTGGCCGATTCTTGAGAGTTTAGGTCTGGTTCTCTTTCATAATTCGGGATTTATCCCGTCCCCAGTCTCGTTCCTTCAGGGTTGCCCGCTTGTCGTGTTCCTTCTTGCCGGAAGCCAGTGCGATTTCACATTTCACTTTGTTTGACTTCCAGTAGAGCGAGACAGGAATGCAGGTTTGGCCCTTTTGCTGTGTTGCGCCGATCAGCCGGGCTATTTCTCTTTTGTGCAGGAGTAGCTTCCGAGTTCTTGTGGGATCCGCGTCAACATGGGCAGCAGCCGCCGCCATGGGCGTTATATTGCAGCCAAGAAGAAAGGCTTCGCCGCTCTTAAGCAGGATATATGTATCCCCGAGCTGGCATTTGCCAGCCCTAAGCGATTTCACTTCCCACCCTTCAAGAGCGACACCAGCTTCGAATCGATCATGCAAGTAATAGTCGAACTTGGCCTTCTTGTTCCGGGCGATAGTGTTGGATTGGACCTTCGGCTTTTTCTTGCCAGTCACAATCTGCTACTCATTCCTGCGGGGGCGTCATTATATACATTTGTCCTGCCAGGAGTAGTTAAGAAGACAGGGAGAAGTGTATGATCTACCGATGAATTCTCCAGCGATATCTCCTGTCCAGAGAGCCCAGGCCCTGGAAGCCCTGGTACGAAAGCACGCCGATGATGCGGATGGTAATCGTCGTCTTTCAAAAGAAGTCGCCGTGGCCTTTGCGGAAAACGGGCTTTATCGCATTGGCGCCCCAAGGACTTATTCCGGTGAAGAGTCAGACCCAATGGCCCAGATTGAAACCATCGAGACGATTTCCCGTTTTGATGGGTCAGCAGGATGGAATCTGATGATAGGCGTTGAAACCTTCGGGTTGATGGCGTCAAGTTTCGGTGAATGCGAATACCTCATTAAAGACCCTATGGTCGTTCTTTGCGGATCTACCGCTGCGGTCGGCACGGCAGAGAAAGTGGATGGTGGCTATAGGGTTAATGGGCAATGGCAGTTTGTCTCCGGTTGCCATAATGCCTCTCTGTTTAGTGCGACCGTTAATCTTGTAGAGGGCGGTGAGCGAGGAACGCAACGTTTTGCCGCGATTGTTCAGTTACCTGATTTTGAGATCCAGGATACCTGGTATGTCGGCGGCATGAGAGGGTCTGGTTCCCATGATGTCCACGTCAAAGATGCCTTCGTACCAGATAACCATATACTGCCGGCCATTGGGTCGGCACGGTCTGACCAGCCACTGATGCGTTTTCCGACGGGGGCAAGACTCGCCTACAACAAAGTGGCGGTCAGTCTAGGCTTGGCTCGCGCTGGCCTGGACGCCTTCGTTGAATTGGCGGCAGGCAAGATACCCAGGTTCTCCAGTAAAAGTTTGCGTGACAGGCCAAGTGCCCATCGTGCGATCGCAGAAGCCGAAGTTCGAGTGCTTGCCTCTCGCGCGTTACTCATAGAACTTGTAGCTGAACTTTGGCGGCAAGTATTAAACGAAGAGCACATTACTACCCGAGAGCGTGCGATATTCCAGATAGCCTGTTCCGATGCTGTGCGCGGTTGTGTGGAAGCCGTGGACCTGTTGAGCGATGCTGCAGGCACGTCTGCTAATTTCCAGAGCCACCCGTTGGAGAGAATCGGTCGGGATGTGCGGGTCGTGAGGCAACACCTAACAGTAGCTGGCCTGCACATGGAAGATGGGGGCCGAGTCTTACTCGGAATGCCGCCAGAAGGGGCGATGTTAACAAGGCTTTCATAATAGCGCTTGTGGGCAAAAAAATAATTCACAATGGATAGTTATAAGAGTGAGAGGTAGCAGTGATGTCTGAATCTCCGCACGGTATGTGGTCCTCGCGATTGATGTTTATTATCGCGGCAGCAGGATCTGCGGTCGGTTTGGGTAACATCTGGCGATTCCCTTATGTCGCTGGGGAAAATGGTGGTGGCGCCTTTTCATTCAACATCTGGTCCGATGTCACACTCTTGCCAGGCAGAAGCTTCTTCGACACTATCGACTTTGTATCCAACAACGTCATTTTGCCGTTTGGCGGATTTCTAATTGGCTTGTTTGCAGGCTGGTTTCTTGACCAGAAAATCTTAACGGAACAACTCGAAGGGACATCTGAAATTGTGATCAAGCTGCTCAGGGTGTTGATGCGCATTATCGCTCCTGTTTGTATTTTTGTAGTGTTCGTTATGACTTTTGTGAGTTAGCGGGTTCCTGTGAAAGAAATTTCCAGATCCGCCCTATTACCGTTTTCAGCCAAACAGATGTTTGATGTGGTCAATAATGTAGCGTTGTATCAGGACTATCTTCCGTCCTGTTCAAGGAGCGAAGTGATCGAATCTTCGTCGGAATTTATGGTCGCGAGACTGACTTTGACGAAAGCTGGCGTTAGTCAGCAGTTCACCACCCGGAATAAGCTGTTAGGTCCCCAAAGAATTGACCTTCAGTTAGTCGAGGGCCCGTTCACCTCACTTAATGGTTACTGGTTATTCAGTCAATTAGGTAATGACGGTTGTAAGACGGAAATGAACTTAACGTTTGATTTCAATTCAAGAATGCTAAATGCGACTTTTGGGAAGGTGTTTGAGCAGGTGGCAGATAGTCTTGTTGAGGCATTCTGTGACCGGGCAAAGGTTCTGTACAGTAATGATTGAAGAAACCGTGGCGATCGAAGTCGCATTTGCAGTGCCAGAAAAGCAGCAAGTGATTCAACTCGAAGTCCCGTTAGGTACCTTGATCCGTGATGCGGTTCGACTGTCCTGTATTGAGTCACATTTTCCGAGTTATGACCTATCGGTGTTGCCAGTGGGCGTGTGGATGGAAGTGAAACCTGAAGTCTATGCGGTTCAGTCAGGAGACAGGGTACAGATTTATCGTTCGTTGATTACAAATGCAAAGGATGCGAGGCGACGACGGGCCGAGACCCAGACAAGCAAAGAGACTCAGGCAAACAAAAAGACCTAGTCTTTGCTGGCTGTGATGGCTAAGGCGTCGTATTCGTCGGTGGGGATGAAATCGCCCATGAAATGCGACAGGCGTCCATTAACAAAGAATACGGAAAGTACTTTGCGAATAACGCTCCTGTTTGGAAGTTGGATAGAGTACACGTAGTCCCATCGATCAGCTTCAAGCGGATCGTCAATGACGGCATTACCCAAGACAAACTTCACCTGGCTTTCGGTCATACCGGGTTTTAGTCTGTCAACCATCTGCTGGGTGACGACGTTTCCCTGTTGAATGGTAATTCGGTGTACACCAGGAAACCTGAATGTAGAGCAGGCTGTTAGGGCAGCGACAAGAAGGAGGACTACAGTTATTCGAATCAATGGACTATCTACGCTTTTTCTATTTCAATTGGTTATGAAATTAACCATACTTTATTTTACCCCGCGAGGGAGTTCTATTCTCTAGATCTTAACTCACCTATACTTAACTCACCTATAGTTAACCACGGACTAAAACTTAGCTAACGACGATGCCTCCTGAATCCCAAGAACTCAAAGACGCCGGACTGAAGATTACTTTACCAAGAGTCAAGATATTACAGATCCTTGAAAGCTCGGAAGTACATCACGTCAGCGCTGAAGATGTCTACAAATTGTTACTACAAAATGGTGAAGAGGTCGGTCTGGCGACTGTTTATCGGGTACTTACGCAGTTTGAACAGGCCGGATTAGTCGTTCGGCACAATTTTGAAGGCGGTCATTCGATCTTTGAGCTGTCCTCAGATAAACATCATGACCATATTGTTTGTGTAAGGTGTGGTCGTGTAGAAGAGTTTGCGGACGACGAAATTGAAAATCTCCAGAAGAAAGTTGCGGATAAACTCGGGTTTGAACTGACGGATCACAACCTCAATATGTATGGGTTGTGCCCGGAGTGTCGACAATAAGAAGCTGAGGGCTCCTGCTATCATGCGCTGAGGGCTCTTTCGCTGAGGGCTCTATCGCTGAGGGCTCTTTATCACGCTGAGGGCTCTCTACCCCCGAAAGCATGGCTTCGGCGTGGGCAAGCGAAAGGTCAGTTTTCTCTACGCCACCGAGCATTCTGGCAATCTCGTCAACTTTTTCTTCTTCAGTTAGCTGGACGACAGTCGTTGTCGCGCTTTTTTTAGTTGTCGATTTAGCGACCACGTAATGCTGGTGGCCCTGTGCAGCAACCTGGGGCAGATGAGTTACGCAAATAATCTGGGCGTGTCCTCCTAGTTTGCGGAGCAGTGAACCAACAACTTCCGCAGTGGCGCCACCGACGCCCACATCAACTTCATCGAAGATAAGCGTTGGCGTTCGCGATGTCCTGGCGGTGATGACCTGGATCGCCAGGCTGATTCTAGACAGTTCACCGCCTGAGGCTATCTTTGCCAGAGCGCCTGGTTTGGAGCCTGGAATAGTAGATATCCTGAACTCGATATCATCCATGCCTGTCTCTGACCAGCTAGGTGACTCGCCGAGTGACACTTCGAACTTTGCGCCATCCATCCCAAGGCCCTGTAAACCTTTTGTGACTTCTGGCTGCAATCGCTTCGCCTTTCCTAACCTGGATTTGGTAAGTTTTTCTGCGAGAACCTGGTATTCGGTTTCTGCGGTGGCTACCTGTTGCTCGAGTTCTTTGATAATTGTTTCGGCGTTGAGTATCTGGTCAAGTTCGTCCTGAATGCGGTTGGTCAGGGTAGCCAGCTCATCTGGCTGGATTTTGTGTTTCCTGGCGATCTCATAGATATCGCTTAGTCGACCTTCAACTTCCCGTTGTTTTATGGGGTTTGATTCAAACTTCTCGCTCACCGACAAGAGGTCTGAAGTAGCCTCGTCAAGCTGGATCAAGGCACTGGCGAGCATCTCAACGATCGGCCTGATGGCGTTGTCCTCGATGTCTGAGAGTAGTCTTAGCGTGCGGGTCAGTTGAGTTGATGCGCTGCTGTCAGTTTCCCTGTTACAAAGCGCTAGTGCCTCAGTGAGTTTCTCCTGTATTTCACCCGCTGAACTGAGCCGTTTTAGTTCGTTCTCAAGTTGCGCGGTTTCATCCGGCTGGATCGCCAGAGTCGCTAGTTCTTCGGCCTGGTAACTGAGTAGTTGAACCCGGGCAGACTGCTCTTCGGCGTCAGTGCGGGTTTTCAAGAGCTTATGCCTGGACGCGCTCAGGGATTTAAATAACGTCCTCACTTCTGACACCAACGGAGTGAGTCCGCCGAACTCATCGAGCATTCTCTCGTGGGTTTCTTTCTTTAACAGGGACTGGTGTTCGTGCTGGGAGTGGATATCAAGTAGCATCTCACTCAGCGTCTTGAGTCCCTGCAGGGTCGTGGAGCTGCCATTAACAAAAGCCCGCGATCGGCCGTCCCGTGACACAACGCGGCGAAGAATGCACTGATCTCCATCGATGAGCTCACGTTCAGTTAGCCAGGCTAATGCTTCGGTGTGGTCCTGCAGGTCGAAGATAGCGTTGACCTCAGTTTTTGCGGCTCCGGTTGCAATCAGTGAGCTGTCTGCCCGATCACCCAGGGCCAGGCCAAGCGCCCCAAGCAAAATGGACTTACCTGCACCGGTTTCGCCTGTAATGACGCTCATACCTGTATTGAATTCCAGTTCCAGCTGGTCAACCAGGGTTAATGATTTAATAGATAGATGACTTAGCACTTGCCTATTTAACCCTGATGTCACTAAGCCTGGCAATTGAAAAGCAATCCGGAGCTGATGTAAGTGCGCTTTTTGTGAATTTGTAGCCCAACAGGCAATTGTCTCCTTGCCGGTCCTTGGTTAGTATCTAATCTTCAATGAGGCAGATCTAATGTCCAACCCAGGTTCACTGAACCAAAAGTCTCGGATATTGCTCAAGACCCTGGTCGAGCAATATATAACAGATGGCCAGCCTGTCGCATCCAGAACACTGGCAGATTCTGCGAGCGTTTCGGTGAGTCCTGCAACGGTCCGTAATATCATGTCGGATCTTGAAGAGCTGGGTTACGTGAGTTCACCGCACACTTCGTCGGGTCGCGTCCCGACTGCACTTGGATATCGGCTTTTTGTGGATACCTTGATCAAGGTCAACCAGATTGACACTTACGACCTTGCCAGCCTGAATCGAAACCTGGACCCGGATATGTCTTCAAAGGAGCTGGTGGAGTCTGCGTCGGGGATTCTCTCGGAATTCACTCGTATGGCAGGTCTTGTCACTATCCCCAAGCGTGACCAGGTGACCCTTCGGCACGTTGATTTTCTAAGTCTCGAGGGTAACCGCGTGCTGGTTATCCTGGTCCTCGATGATCATGAGGTCCAAAACAGGGTGATCTATACAAAACAAACCTACACAGAGATCCAACTCAAAGAGGCGTCTAATTTCATCAACCAGCATTTTATGGGTGAGGTGCTCGGTAATGTTCATGAAAGACTGGTCACGTTGATGCGTTCGGATCGTGAAAACATGAACTCGCTGATGCAGACCACGCTGGAAGTGGCAGACCAGGCTTTCGATCGAGAGGAAATCAGTGATTTTGTTGTAAAAGGCCAGGAGAATCTCCTCGCAACCGATCAGGCTCTCGATGATATTCGACAGCTGTTCCAGGCCATTTCGATGAAAGGTGACATTCTGCATCTGCTTGATCGTTGTATGGATTCAGAAGGGGTACAACTTTTTATCGGCAACGAGTCTGGCTACAGTGTCCTGGATGAGTGCTCTGTGGTGACCTCTCCATACCATGTTGATGGTGATCTTGTCGGTGTATTGGGTGTTATTGGGCCGACCAGGATGGCCTACGACCGTGTTATCCCTATTGTTGATGCTACTGCAAGGCTCCTCAGCGCTGCCCTCGAGACAAATCGTCGATAATTTCTCCTCAGCTTTTGCCTAGTCCCCTTGAATGGCGGGGCTCTAATCCCCATATAGCCTGTACGTTTAATTTCTGTGAACCGTTACGCGGGAGTTTTATATGGCATTGCCCGAAGATGAGGCGAAGCAAACGCCTGAATCTGGAGAAGAAACCTTTGAAAACGAGGCCCTGAAACAAGAGGCCTCGGAGCAAGAGACCCCGGAACAAGAGGCGTCGGAACAAATAGAAGCTGATAACGGGGATGGTTCCTCGGGCCAGCAGGGTACTGACGATGAGCTGGAGCTCCTGGGCGACGAGGCCTTGGCGACTGCGCTGTTAGAAGTTGAGAAATTTAGGGATCTGGCGCTGCGTGCAGAAGCTGAGATGCAGAATTTGCAACGGCGGACGGCAAGGGACGTCGAGAATGCCCACAAGTTCGGCGTGGAAAAGTTTGTCCAGAACATGCTTCCCGTGGTCGACAGCCTAGAGAAAGCCATCGAGTCAACCGGTGACAACGCGGACGCGATTGCGCAAGGGGTGCGACTTTGTCACAAATTGATGGTGGACACGCTCAATAAGGAAGGGGTGGAGATTATCGATCCGGTTGGTGAGCCATTTGATCCTAATGAGCACCAGGCCATGTCGATGGTTGAGAATCCTGATATGGAACCAAACTCAGTACTCGCAGTGGTGCAAAAAGGCTGCAAGTTAAATGGCCGGCTGGTGCGGCCGGCTATGGTGATGGTTACCAAGGCGCCGGCGGACCAAGCGCCTGTAGGCCCGGCTCCAGAAACGACGGAATAAATTTACTGGTCCGGACCTTGAATTACCGGGCATCGTAACAATATAGCGGTTACTAATAATTGATTACGCCACCAAGAGCTGTGGTGAGAATGGAGAAACGAAATGGGTAAGATCATTGGTATTGACCTCGGAACAACCAATTCTTGTGTTGCCGTCCTTGAGGGTAAGGAGCCGAGAATTATTGAAAACTCGGAAGGGGATCGAACGACTCCATCCGTTGTTGGCTACAGCGATGACGACGAGATATTGGTCGGTCAGTCTGCGAAACGGCAGGCAGTTACCAACCCTGGAAACACCCTGTTCGCAGTAAAACGACTTATCGGTCGGCAATTTGGCGACGACGTCGTTCAGCGTGACATTAAGATGGTGCCTTACAAGATTGTGAAAGCCGACAACGGTGATGCGTGGGTCGAGGTCAAAGGCCAAAAAATGGCGCCGCCACAGGTTTCCGCCCAGGTGTTGGGTAAGATGAAGAAAACGGCCGAAGACTATCTTGGTGAAACAGTGACTGAAGCTGTTATCACTGTTCCGGCTTACTTCAATGATTCGCAGCGCCAGGCCACTAAAGATGCCGGTAAAATCGCGGGCCTTGAAGTCAAACGAATTATTAACGAGCCCACAGCGGCGGCGCTTGCCTATGGCATGGATAAGTCGGTTGGCGATTCTACTATCGCAGTTTATGACCTTGGCGGTGGTACTTTTGATATCTCGATCATTGAAATTGCAGATGTCGATGGCGAGAAACAGTTCGAAGTGCTGTCAACTAACGGCGATACCTTTCTCGGGGGCGAGGATTTTGACCTCCGCCTGATTGAGTACTTGGCTGACGAGTTCAAAAAAGAACACGCTATGGATTTGCATAACGACCCGCTGGCGTTGCAGCGTCTGAAGGAAGCCGCGGAAAAAGCCAAGATCGAGCTGTCAACCAGTGGCCAGACTGAGGTTAACCTTCCATACATCACGGCGGATAACACTGGGCCCAAGCACCTTGTTATAAAGGTAACCCAGGCCAAGCTGGAGTCTCTCGTTGAAGAGCTGGTTGAGCGGACGCTTGAACCACTTCGCATTGCCCTGAAGGACGCTGACGTCAGCGTTTCCAAGATTGATGACATTATCCTCGTGGGTGGCCAGACGCGTATGCCTCTGGTGCAGAAAAAAGTAAAGGAATTTTTCGGCAAGGATGCTCGAAAAGATGTAAACCCTGATGAAGCTGTTGCCTTGGGTGCATCTATCCAGGCTGCTGTTTTAGCGGGTGAAGTTACAGATGTGCTTCTACTTGACGTGACGCCGCTGTCGTTGGGTATTGAAACCATGGGCGGCGTGATGAGTCCGCTGATAGAGAAGAACACGACGATTCCTACCCAGAAATCACAGGTCTTCTCTACGGCTGACGATAGCCAGCCGGCCGTGACTATTCATGTGTTGCAGGGTGAGCGAAAGCAGGCGGGCCAGAACAAATCTCTTGGTCAATTTGATTTGTCCGATATTCCCCCGGCTCCTCGAGGTACGCCACAGATTGAAGTCAGTTTTGACCTGGACGCCAACGGAATCCTGAACGTGTCAGCGAAGGACAAGGCTACCGGCAAGGAACAGTCCATTGTGATTAAGGCTTCAAGCGGTTTGTCTGATGAAGAAGTCGAGCAAATGGTTCGTGATGCTGAGTCACATGCTGATGAAGACCTTAAGTTTGAAGAGCTGGTTGGTGCGCGCAATATGGCTGACGGCATTATTCATGCGACCAGGAAGACGTTGGAAGAAGCGGGCGACAAGGTTGAGGAATCAGAAAAGACCGACATTGAAGGCGCAATCTCAGCGCTTGAAGAGTCGCTTAAGTTAGATGACAAGGACGACATTGAGGCCAAAACGCAGAAACTGACGGAAGCCTCTTCCTCTCTGGCGCAGCGCATGTATGCTGAGGCTCAGGAAGGAGCTGAACAGGAAGCTGAAGCGGGTCCTGCAGAATCCGGAGGTGATCCGGACGCAGTGGACGCTGAGTTCGAGGAAGTTAAAGACGAGAAGTAATCGTCTGGTTTACTTCAAGGTAGCAAGTAAGCAACGCGGGTCAAGCCGCGTTGTTTTGTATTGAAAGGTAAAGAAGAATAGTTATGGCAAAACGAGATTACTATGAAGTCCTCGGCGTAGAGCGGAATGCTTCTGAGCAGGCGATTAAAAAAGCCTATCGTCGTCTTGCCATGAAGCACCATCCTGATCGTAATCCGGATGATGCGAGTTCAGAAGAGAAGTTCAAAGAGGCCAGTGAGGCGGCAGAAGTATTGATGGACGCTGAAAAAAGGCAGGCTTATGACCAGTTTGGTCATGCTGCGGTCGACGGTTCTGGCGCTGGTGCTGGTGGTGGTGGCGGGTTTGGCTCGATCTTCGAAGATGTCTTTGGTGATATTTTCGGAGGCGCAGGTGGCGGTGGCCGCCGAGGTGGGCCCAGTCGTGGCGCAGATCTTCGATACGTCCTTAACCTAAGCCTTGAACAGGCCTTCAAGGGCTGGAATCCAACAATCAAGGTGCCAACGCTGGTTGAATGTGTTGAATGCCATGGCTCGGGTGCAGCAAAAGGTACTTCTGCTACTGACTGTATCCAATGTGGTGGCATGGGCCAGGTATCGGCCCGACAGGGCATTTTTTCGATACAGCAGGCCTGTCCCAGGTGTCGTGGTCAGGGCAAAATCATTAGGGAACCCTGCGTCAAATGTAACGGTCAGGGTCGAACCCAGGAAACCAAGACACTGTCTGTGAAAGTACCTCCTGGCGTAGATACGGGCGACCGAATTCGGCTGAGTGCGCAGGGTGAAGCAGGCGCGATGGGTGGGCCGGCCGGTGATCTGTATGTGCAAATGGAGGTTCGTGATCACGACATATTCACCCGGCACGGCGAACATCTTTACTGTGATGTGCCTGTGAGCTTTGTTGACGCGGCTTTGGGTGGAGAGCTCGAAGTGCCGACTCTTGATGGTCGTGTGAATCTCAAGATCCCGTCAGAAACCCAAACAGGCAAGCAGTTCCGCTTGCGAGGTAAAGGTGTCAACGTCACTCAGGTAAGAGGCGGTGGCATTGGGGACTTGTTCTGCCGGGTGATTGTTGAAACTCCGGTGAACCTCTCCGGTAAGCAAAGAGAATTGCTGAAGGAATTTGCCGAGCATACCAGTGAGAAACAAAGACCTCAGCAATCTGGCTGGTTCAGCCGGGTCAAACGCTTCGTTGACGCCCTGACCGATTAGACACTACCGGTCTCAATTCGCTATCCTCCCTTAACGTTCATTAACTTCAGGAAAGCTCGTGCCCAGAGTAGGTGTAGTCGGCGCTGCCGGAAAAATGGGGAAAACCCTGGTCAAGATGATTCAGGAATCACCGGACTTGGACCTGGCGGCGGCTGTTGATCTGCCCGGCCTGCGGGTTATTGGCCAGGACGCTGGGATCGTTGCGGGTATTGGTAAGGTGGGTGTTTCCATTGCTGATGACCTGGCACAGGTGGTAGCCGATATGGATGTACTGATTGATTTCACCATTGCTGTTGCAACCGAAAAGAATCTGGAAATCTGCCATAAGGCAGGTACTCGCATGGTGATCGGCACAACCGGTTTGTCTGAAAGTCAAACAGCCAGGATGGACGAAATCAGCAGCTCTGTCCCCGTGGTCTTCGCCAGTAATTACAGCATTGGGGTTAACGCAACTTTTCAATTAGTTGAGATGGCGGCGGGCATTTTCGGCGACACGGTGGATGTTGAGATTATTGAATCGCATCATCGTCATAAAGTAGATGCACCATCAGGTACGGCTCTCAGTCTGGGTGAACATGTCGCGAAAGGGCTCGGGCGAGACCTGGCTTCTGTCTCCCGGCATGGAAGGCATGGGCTAACCGGTGCCCGTGATCGTGAAACCATTGGGTTTCATGCGGTTCGCGGTGGTGAGATAGTCGGTGAGCATACGGTTATGTTTATTGCTGGTGGCGAACGTCTGGAAATCACTCATAGGGCACAGAGCCGCGCCAACTTTGCAGAAGGGGCTCTCCGCGCGGCCGGTTGGATTGTAAACCAGGTTCCGGGTCGCTATGACATGCTGGACGTACTTGGGCTTGCCAGGTAACGCTGAAGGCTCTTTTGTGGTGGGCTACCAGGCAGGTTTAAATCTCTGGACATGATTAGGCCTAAATTCAAATTTACGAGGCAACGCTGAAGGCTCACTAATACCCCTCAATAAAGATACTGGCTGATGGGTTAAAGTCAGTCGAATGACTGGAAACAAAAGTGCACCTCGACTAGAATGCTGCGCTTAGGATGAAACACCCGCGTAAACAGAATTGAAAGGCGAGATGGAAGCAATTTCCGTCTCGCTTTTTTTTGATCGGCACGTTCATTTTAATTTTTCTTGGAGACTCGCGCTTGGATAGTAGAGCAGTACTTGCACTCGAAAACGGTATGCTGTTCGAGGGTACTGCTATTGGCGTAGATGGTCTTGTCGTCGGAGAAGTCGTCTTCAATACGTCGATGACCGGCTATCAGGAGATACTCACCGACCCCTCTTATGCCAGGCAGATTATTACGCTGACCCATCCGCATATTGGCAATACTGGCGTTACGCTTGAAGATGAGGAATCCCCGGAAATCTGGGCGACGGGCCTGGTGATTCGTGATTTACCTCTCATGGCCAGTAACTGGCGCAGCGAGATGTCTCTTAGTGATTACCTTGTCGCCCGAAATGTTGTAGCGATAGCTGAGATAGATACCAGAAAACTAACCCGGGTCCTTCGTGATCAGGGCTCCCAGAATGGTGCCATAGTGGCAGGGCCAGACCTGTCGGAAAGTGTAATATCAGGAGCACTCGCGGCGGCGAAAGGCTTTGCCGGGCTTGAGGGTATGGACCTGGCGAAAGTTGTTACATCGCCTGTGACCTATGAGTGGCGGGAAGGAAGCTGGAAGATCGGGCAGGGATACTCAGCAGTTACCGAGTCCGAGTTCCATGTGGTTGCATACGACTTTGGTGTTAAGAAAAACATACTCAGGTTAATGGGAGACCGGGGCTGCAGGCTTACTGTAGTGCCCGCGCAGACGTCTGCGGCCGAAGTTTTGGCACTGAATCCGGATGGCGTATTTTTATCTAACGGCCCAGGGGATCCCGGGCCCTGTGACTATGCGATCCAGGCGATAACGGCAATATTGAAGACGAAGATTCCGGTATTTGGTATTTGCCTCGGCTTACAGCTCCTCGGGCTCGCCGCTGGAATGAAAACGAAGAAGATGGGTCATGGTCACCACGGTGCCAATCATCCGGTAAAAAACCTGGAAGACGGTACGGTGCTGATAACTAGCCAGAATCATGGATTCTGCATCGATGAAGTCGCGCTGCCGGATACCGTGAGAGTGACTCACCGTTCGCTGTTCGATGACACAATCCAGGGTATCCAATTAGTGGATCGCCCCGCGTTTGGCTTCCAGGGACACCCGGAAGCAAGCCCTGGCCCTCATGATGCTGGCCCCTTGTTTGATCATTTCATTGAGTTGATGAGGGAGCATAACCAATAAATGCCAAAGAGAACTGACATAAAAAGTATTTTGCTCATTGGTGCTGGGCCCATTGTCATCGGGCAGGCCTGTGAGTTTGATTACTCCGGGGCGCAGGCGTGTAAAGCGCTACGTGAAGAAGGCTACCGGGTCATTCTAGTGAACTCTAATCCGGCCACGATAATGACAGATCCGGACATGGCTGATGCAACCTACATCGAGCCGGTTATCTGGCAACATGTTGAGAACATCATCGCGCTGGAGCGCCCTGATGCGATTCTTGCAACCATGGGCGGACAGACAGCATTGAACTGCGCGTTAGATTTGGCACGGGAAGGCGTCCTTGAAAAATATGATGTCGAATTGATTGGAGCAACGAAAGAGGCGATCGACAAGGCCGAAGACCGCCAGCAGTTTGATGTCGCCATGAAGTCAATTGGCTTAGAGACCGCGAAAAACGCCATTGCCCATTCGTTAGAAGAGGCCAAACAGGTCCAGCCCATGTTGGGTTTCCCCTGTGTCATTCGCCCATCTTTTACGATGGGTGGTTCAGGCGGCGGCGTTGCCTACAACCTGGAGGACTTCGAAGAGATTTGTCTCAGGGGCCTCGACCTGTCACCAACCAACGAATTGTTGATTGATGAGTCGCTGATTGGCTGGAAAGAATATGAAATGGAAGTTGTCCGGGATAAAAATGACAATTGCATCATTATTTGTTCGATTGAAAACCTTGATCCAATGGGTGTTCACACGGGTGACTCGATTACCGTTGCTCCGGCCCAGACGTTAAGCGACAAGGAATATCAGATAATGCGCAACGCGTCTCTCGATGTGTTGCGGGTCATTGGCGTTGAGACTGGTGGTTCAAACGTCCAGTTTGCCGTTGATCCAAATACCGGTCGCCTGATCGTGATTGAGATGAACCCGAGGGTTTCCCGGTCCTCTGCTCTCGCATCCAAGGCAACAGGGTTCCCGATTGCGAAGGTCGCAGCGAAGCTTGCAATCGGTTATACACTGGATGAGCTGTCTAATGAAATCACGGGAGGTGTAACACCGGCCTCTTTTGAACCGTCGATCGACTATATCGTGACAAAGATTCCGCGGTTCACGTTTGAAAAGTTCCCCCAGGCAGATAACACGCTAACCACACAAATGAAGTCCGTGGGTGAGGTAATGGCAATCGGCCGAACTTTTCAGGAGTCGCTACAAAAAGCCTTACGGGGTCTGGAAATTGGTATTGATGGTTTAACACCGATTGTTCCGCCGGAGCAAAAAGATGCCCAGAGCCGGCTTCGTCAGCAAATAAGGACACCTACCGAAGACCGTTTGCGCTACGTCGCTGATGCGATGCGGCATGGCTTTGAGATTTCAGAGATCTTTGAGTTAACTGGCATAGATCCGTGGTTTCTCGTGCAGCTACAGGACCTTGTTCTGAGCGAGCAATCCCTTGAGGGTAGGCCGGTAAAGAGTATAGAACGAGCCGAGCTGTTTCGTTTGAAGCAAAAAGGATTTTCTGACTCCAGGCTTGCATCTGTTTTGGGATGCGAAGAAGAGCTCATTCGTCAGTACAGACTCGATTTGAATATTCGTCCTGTTTATCGTCGCGTAGATACCTGTGCGGCGGAGTTTCAGTCGTCAACCGCCTATATGTATTCCACCTACGAAGATGAATGTGAATCCAACCCAACGGACCGTGACAAGATTATTGTATTGGGCGGAGGTCCTAACAGGATTGGTCAGGGTATAGAGTTTGACTACTGCTGTGTTCATGCTGCATTTGCAATGCGTGAAGATGGTTTCGAGTCGATCATGATCAACTGCAATCCTGAAACCGTATCCACCGACTATGACACTTCTGACAGGTTGTACTTCGAACCATTAACGTTTGAAGACGTTATGGCTGTAGTAGATCTTGAGAAACCCAAGGGGGTCATAGTTCAGTTCGGTGGGCAGACGCCGCTAAAACTGGCTAACCAGTTGGAAGCGGCGGGAGTACCGATCATTGGTACATCGCCTGATGCGATAGATGAGGCCGAAGACCGTGAAAGGTTCCAGAAACTGATCGATAAGCTTTCGTTGATCCAGCCCCCTAACAAAACTGTCAGAACGCAGGAGCAAGCTGTGGTAGCGGCTGACAATATAGGTTTCCCTCTGGTAGTGCGGCCGTCATATGTTTTGGGTGGACGAGCAATGGAAATCGTCTATGACCAGGACGAGCTGAAATCCTATATGAGAGAAGCGGTCGAAGTTTCAGAGGACTCGCCGATTTTGCTTGATCGTTTTCTTGACCAGGCCATTGAAGTTGATATTGATGCAGTCTCAGATGGGACTCAGGTCGTCATCGGGTCTGTCATGCAGCATATAGAGCAGGCAGGCATTCATTCCGGCGATTCGGCTTGTTCCTTGCCGCCATATAGCCTTTCTGATGAATTGCAGGCCGAGATGAGAGACCAGGTAAAACGCATGGCGTTGGAACTTGGCGTCATTGGTTTGATGAACGTGCAACTTGCGGTTCAAAACAACCAAATTTTTGTGCTGGAAGTGAATCCGCGTGCCTCAAGAACCGTTCCGTTTGTTTCCAAGTGTATTGGGGTAAGCCTCGCCAAAGTGGCTGCGCGATGTATGGTCGGTATTTCACTCGAGAAACAGGGGTTTACCGAGGAAATCATTCCAAACTTTTTCAGTGTAAAAGAAGCGGTGTTTCCATTCGGGAAGTTTCCGGGTGTCGACCCGATTCTTGGGCCGGAGATGAAATCCACCGGAGAAGTTATGGGCGCAGGTGCAAGCTTTGCCGAGGCTTACGGCAAGGCACAGACAGCGGCGAGCGACACAATCCCGAACAAAGGCAGGGTGTTTCTGAGTGTCCGTGACGCCGATAAAGACCAGTTGCCGGAGATTGCCAAAGGATTGGTTGAGCTGGGTTTCGCGCTGGTCGCCACGCAGGGAAGTGCAAAGATTATCAGCGAAGCAGGAATGGAAGTTCAGCTTGTGAACAAGGTCCAGGAAGGACGGCCACATATTGTAGATATGTTGAAGAACCATGATGTCGACTTTATCGTCAATACAACAGAGGGCAAGCAGGCCATCGCAGACTCATACTGGATCAGGCGAACTGCTTTACAAAACAAGGTGTGCTACACCACCACCATGGCTGGTGGACGCGCGAGCGTTGCAGCGCTTCGCCACGGAGAAGATAGAACAGTCCACAGCCTGCAAGATTTACAACGCAGATAGCTGGACAAAGCACTAAATCTTCTCGACACTAGTCACACCCAATGCGGCACTATCCCGGTTCTGGGATAGTTAACGTAAGAGATAACAAGATGGACAAGGTTCCAATGACGGTGAATGGCGAGAATCAACTGCGCCAGGAGTTCGACAAACTAAAACTGCAGGAAAGGCCTAGGATTGTGCAGGCGATTGCAGAAGCACGCGCTCAGGGTGACCTTCGCGAGAATGCCGAGTACCAATATGCCAAGGAAGAGCAGGGTTTTATAGAAGGTCGGATTATTGAGATCGAAGGCAAGCTGTCTAACGCTCAGATTATTGATGTGACGCTGATACCCGAGTCGGGCAGAATTATTTTTGGCACAACGGTTGAACTGTTAAATCTCGGTAACGATGAGAAGCTGACCTATCAGATCGTAGGTGATGATGAGTCAGACATTAAGCTGAACAAGTTGTCGGTCTATTCACCGATCGCTCGAGCGTTGATCGGAAAAGAAGTTGGCGATGTGGCGTTCGTCAAGACACCAGCAGGAGAAGCGGAGTTTGAAATATGTGCCGTCAGGCACGCATAGTTCAGCTACGCCGTTTAAAGGACGTTGGCCCTGGCAATGTTTGACAGCAGCGGGTTGGGTTCGCGCGAAGCACGATAGACAAGCACCATGCCTCCGACTACCTGAACAATTGCCGTGTCCGGGATGTCCTTTAGCGAAGCAACAACATCAGCTCGTTCCGCCTTGTCGCCAAACATTTTCACTTTGATCAGCTCATGATCATCGAGGGCGCGGTTCAGCTCAGCAATCACATTTTCTGAAAGACCATTACCGGCGACGGTGACGACTGCCTTGAGTCCGTGCCCGATGGTTCTCAGTTTCTTTTTTAGCTTACCGTTCATGATTTACCCGAATTTGTGGGCGGCGATTGTACCCACGTTACCCCAGGTTTGCGATACTTCATTTCGGAAGGGAATTAAATGACGAAAAAATCGAAATCCAGTGCCCAGTGGCTAAATGATCACGAAAAGGATGAATACGTACTTCGCGCCAGGCGGGAAGGTTATAGATCCCGGGCGAGCTACAAGTTGTTTGAGATCGATGAAAAATTCGATCTCCTTCGTCCAGGGACTGTTGTTGTGGATCTGGGTGCTGCGCCCGGTGGCTGGACGCAGATTGCGGTAAACAAGTGCGGACCCAAAGGGTTCGTGGTTGGCCTTGATCTGCTGGATATAGAGCCAATCGAGGGTGCCATGCTCATTAAAGGCGATTTCACGGACGAAAAGGTTCTCGCTGAGTTGATGGCAGTGCTGCAAGATCGTCCCGTAGACCTTGTAATCTCGGATATGGCCCCCAACTTAAGTGGTATGAGAGAAATTGATCAACCTCTTGCAATTTACCTGACCGAACTGGCGCTGGAGTTAGCCTGTTCGACCTTAAGACCGGGTGGTGCGCTGGTGATGAAATGCTTTGAAGGTTCAGGGATCGATGAGATAAGAGAAATAATTCGTAATAATTTCAAACAGTTAAATAACTTTAAGCCAAAAGCTTCAAGAGGGAAGTCTCGCGAAATCTATGTGTTGGGCCGCAAGTTCAAGGGCAGCTCGATATAACTTATCGCTAGAATTGTAGTCGGATGAACTAATAACGCCGTACAAGTATAATTAACGGTACCTTGGGCTGATACCAGTCCGGGATTGAGGATAGAGCTTTGAATGATATGGGTAAAAATCTACTACTTTGGTTGATTATCGCAGCTGTACTGCTGACGGTGTTCCAGAATTTCAATGTTCGTCCAGAAAATGAAGAGATTGATTACTCTGCTTTCCTGGAAATGGTGGACCAAAATCAGGTGCGAACCGTTGAAGTGGATGGCCTGACCATTCGCGGCGAACGTTCCGATGGGCGGGCCTTTGAAACCATCCAGCCGCAGATCACCGATAGTGCTCTGATCGGGGATATGATCGATCGAAATGTTGATTTCAAAGGCAAGCGTCCCGAACAGCAAAGTATCTGGACTCAATTACTGGTGGCCAGTTTTCCGATTCTCGTCATTATTGCTGTGTTCATGTTTTTTATGCGTCAGATGCAAGGTGGTGCTGGTGGAAAGGGTGGACCGCTAACTTTTGGAAAGAGTAAAGCAAAATTGCTCGGCGAGGACCAAATCAAAACGACTTTCGCTGATGTAGCTGGTGTTGATGAAGCGAAAGAAGATGTTCAGGAACTCGTTGAGTTTCTCGAGGACCCCAGCAGGTTCCAGAAGTTAGGCGGCAGGATTCCGCGTGGCATCCTGATGGTTGGCCAGCCTGGTACCGGTAAAACTCTCCTTGCGAAAGCGATTGCCGGTGAAGCCAAGGTCCCGTTCTTCAGTATTTCGGGTTCTGATTTTGTGGAAATGTTTGTTGGTGTGGGTGCTTCTCGAGTGAGGGACATGTTTGAACAGGCCAAGAAGCAAACCCCCTGCATTATTTTTATCGACGAGATAGATGCGGTAGGCAGGCACAGGGGCGCAGGCGTGGGTGGCGGTCATGACGAACGGGAACAGACCCTGAACCAGTTACTGGTTGAGATGGACGGATTCGAAGGTAACGAGGGCATTATTGTTATCGCCTCGACCAACCGGCCGGATGTTCTGGATCCAGCGCTACTCCGGCCGGGACGATTTGATCGGCAAGTGGTTGTGTCCTTGCCGGATATTCGTGGTCGTGAACAGATTCTTAAAGTACATATGCGTAAGGTTCCGCTTGGCGCAGACGTTGATGCCAGTGTGATTGCGCGAGGCACGCCTGGATTCTCTGGTGCTGATTTGGCTAACCTTGTTAATGAGGCCGCGCTTTTTGCAGCGAGACAGGACAAACGAACGGTCACCATGGGCGAGTTCGAGCAAGCTAAAGACAAAATCATGATGGGCGCCGAAAGGAAGTCTATGGTGATGTCAGAAAAGGAACGGCAAAACACCGCGTACCACGAAGCTGGCCACTGTATTGTCGGTTATCTGGTACCGGAGCATGACCCAAGTTACAAAGTGTCCATCATTCCAAGAGGAAGGGCGCTGGGTGTAACCATGTTCCTGCCTGAGGAAGACCGATACTCACTGAGTAAAAGAATGATCATTAGCCAGATATGTTCCTTGTTTGGTGGTCGTATTGCTGAAGAGATGACGCTAGGCCCGGATGGAATTACAACGGGTGCTTCCAACGATATTGAACGGGCAACCAAGATGGCGAAAGCGATGGTCACCAAATGGGGATTGTCTGAGAAGCTTGGGCCATTGATGTACGCTGAAGATGATGAAGAAGTGTTTCTTGGTATGTCTGCTGGCTCAGCCAGACCCCAGGTATCTAATGAGACAGCGATGAAGATCGATGTTGAAGTAAGATCGATCATCGATGGCTGTTACGCGACGGCGGAACAAATACTTGAAGAGAATAGGGAAAAGCTTGAGATAATGAAGGATGCCCTTCTCGAGTACGAAACTATCGACAAAGCTCAGATTGATGAGATCATGGCCGGGCGAAAACCAAGCCCGCCCGAAAGCTGGGATGACAAAGACTCCGACGCTTCACCAAAAGCCGATGAATCCGATACCGGCAATGACAACCTGGGCACGGGGCCTGTCGGCGACCCGGCGCCTGATCACTAACTGACAGGGAGATGTCTCGCCTGCGGGAGTTGCTTTCCCGTGATCGACCGCTGGTCATGGGAATCCTGAATGTCACTCCGGATTCGTTTTCAGATGGTGGCCGATTTCTAACAATAGACAGCGCACTCACTCACGCCCGAAAAATGGTCGCAGGCGGAGCAGATATCATCGACGTTGGAGGTGAGTCCACGCGACCCGGCGCTGATCCAGTTTCCGCCTCCGAGGAAATTGACAGAATTCTTCCGGTCATCCAGGCGATAAGACGAGAGTCGGACGTTGCTATTTCGGTAGACACCAGTAAGGCGCAAGTGATTCATGCCGTAAAATCGGAAGATATTGACCTTATCAATGACGTTTGTGCACTTCGACATGAAGGCGCTATGGATGCCGCTAGTCAATCCGGGATACCAGTTTGCCTTATGCACATGCTGGGGGAGCCGCGAACAATGCAGCAGAACCCTGATTACGGAGATGTCGTCAGTGAGGTGTTTGGCTTTCTGGTCGATCGGGTGAGTGCCTGTGAGACTGCCGGTATCCCGCAAAGTCGACTGGTCCTGGATATCGGGTTCGGTTTTGGAAAATCCCCGCAAGATAACCTCAGGCTGATTAACCAGCTCCCGAGATTTTTGGAACTCGGATTGCCGATGTTGGTGGGCCTCTCCAGAAAGAGTACTATTGGCAGGATCGCAGATGATCCGCTGATCGGTAGCGTAAGCGGCGCACTTTTCGCACTAAGCAAAGGCGCGCGAATTCTTCGAGTGCACGACGTTACACAAACTATTTCTGCGATCAAAGTATGGCAATCTTTTGCCGGAGAACACGTTGTTAACTTTACTACCTGATTACACATGATAAAAAAATTCTTCGGAACCGATGGAATACGCGGCCGCGTCGGAGATGCGCCGATTACAGCTGAGTTCATGCTTAAACTTGGCTGGGCTGCTGGAAAAGTCTTCTCCAAGGAAGGTCGAGGTCTTATTCTTATCGGTAAAGACACTCGGGTTTCAGGTTACATGTTTGAGTCTGCTCTTGAGGCGGGGCTTGCGTCAGCGGGTGTCGACGTAGCGCTGCTAGGGCCAATGCCGACGCCAGCTATCGCGTATCTCACAAGGACCTTCAATGCCAGTGCGGGGATCGTGATCAGCGCTTCGCATAACGCTTATCATGACAATGGCATTAAGTTTTTCTCAGGCACGGGTGCGAAGCTGGGCGATGATGTTGAGTTGGCGATAGAGAGCGAACTTGAATCAGACATGCAGATGGTTGCTTCAGATCAAATCGGCAAGGTATCCCGTATCAACGATGCGGCCGGCCGGTACATAGAGTTTTGTAAGAGCTGCTTTCCTTCTCAAGGAAACCTCCGGGGTATGAAGATTGCCCTTGATTGCGCTCACGGTGCGACCTATCACATAGCACCCAATGTGTTGCGGGAACTGGGCGCATCAGTCATTGAGCGGGGCACCGAACCGGATGGGTTCAACATCAATGCCGAAGGAGGCTCTACTAAACCCGAGTTGCTGCAGAAGCTGGTGCTGGCAGAGGGTGCTGATCTTGGGATCGCCCTCGACGGGGATGGAGACAGGCTGATCATGGTCGACAGCGAGGGCGAAGTTGTTGATGGCGATGAATTGCTTTTTATTATTGCGAACGCGGAGCATCGATCAAAGAGACTCAGGGGCGGAGTCGTTGGCACCCAGATGAGCAACTTCGGGCTTGAAGAAGCCCTGAGTGAAAGAGACATTCCGTTTGTTCGCGCTGCCGTTGGTGATCGTTATGTGCTGGCGGAACTAGATAGCCGAAACTGGGTGCTTGGAGGAGAAAGCTCCGGACACCTTCTGTGCCTGAATGTGACTACAACGGGTGATGGAATTATATCGGCCCTGCAGGTACTTGCTGCGATGCTCGAATTCAACAGTTCACTCCGTGAACTAAAGGCCGGGATGAAAAAATACCCGCAGCATATGGTAAATGTTGCTTGCCAGAAAAAAATCGACCTCGGCGGCCACGTGGCCGTCACAGAAGCAGTAGCTCAGACTGAAAAAAAATTAGGAGGCCGAGGGCGTGTGCTACTGCGACCCTCAGGAACCGAACCAGTGGTCAGGGTGATGGTTGAAGGTGAAGATGCGACTATAGTGGCCAACCTCACGGAGGAACTGGCCAGAGTTGTCTCAGGGGAACTTGGATAGGTGATCTGGTTTGAATCTTACGGACAAAGCCGTTAACATCTGCCGCCTTTTTCCCGGGACCTATTGATGAGCGAGCGAGATCCGCTGGTCGCGGGTAACTGGAAAATGAATGGTGACGCCGGCAGTCTGGATTTGCTGTTGGATGGAGTGCTCAGTGAACTCTCAGCGTTAGCGCTCAGGCGATGTAGTGTTCTGGTTTTCCCGCCCTATGTTTATTTGGGTCAAGTAGCTCAAAAGCTGCGAGGGTCCATTGTTGGGGTAGGTTCTCAGGATGTAGATCAGCGAACCCAAGGCGCTGTTACAGGAGGCGTCTCTGCGGCGATGGTGAAAGACGCAGGGTGTGGGTTTGTTCTTGTTGGGCATTCAGAGCGCAGGACATTGTTTGCGGAATCCGATGAGTTGGTTACCGACAAGTTTGAACAATGTGGGTCTCAGGGGCTGGTTCCGATAGTTTGTGTAGGTGAGACGCTGGAAGAGCGTCGGCGGGACCGAACGATAGAGGTAGTGACCCGTCAGTTAAGGGCGGTGACTTCACGCGTTGGGCTGGCAGGGTTTGACGGCGCCATGATTGCCTATGAACCAGTATGGGCTATAGGCACAGGGGAAAGTGCGACTCCTGAGCAAGCGGAGGAGGTGCACGCCGGGCTGCGTCAGTGCTTGGCGGAGTTGGATGAAGACCTCTCCAACAGAACGAGAATACTGTACGGTGGCAGTGTGACCGCAGATAACGCAGTGGCACTGTTTGGAATGAAAAATGTGGATGGCGCGCTTGTTGGCGGGGCATCTTTAAAAGCGAATAGCTTTGCTGAGATTTGCAAAGCAGCGGAAGAGTCATAGTGAGTTATGGAAACGATTGAAACCTTAGTGCTTGTATTCCACGTGTTGGCAGCGTTAGCGGTTATCGGCCTGGTGCTGATTCAACATGGAAAGGGTGCGGATGCCGGCGCTGGATTTGGAGGCGGTGCAAGCTCGACCGTGTTCGGGTCTGGTGGTGCAGGTAATTTTCTACAACGGATGACGACAGGCATAGCCATCGCGTTCTTTCTCACGAGTTTTGGGCTGGCCTTCTATGCAAAGGAAAAATCTCAAGCGGCAAGCGGAGTAGGTATACCCGTTGTCGTTGAGGCGCCTGCTTTAAGGGCTCAGGAAGACGAGGAGGGCGAACTTCCAGCCTTTGAGTCTCTTGAGCAAGACTCAGAGATACCGGAAGGTTAAGAACCAGACTCCGTGAGTGAGATTCGTTGGAGTTTGAGGTCAAAATATTGCCGAAGTGGTGAAATTGGTAGACACGCTACCTTGAGGGGGTAGTGGGGGAAACCCCGTGGAGGTTCAAGTCCTCTCTTCGGCACCAACTATAAAAACACGCTACAAGTGGGTTTTACAGTTTACAGGGCCCCAGGGCTCGCGTTCGACTGTCGATCTTGCGGATTTTTCGCGAGTCTATATCCGAGTATTTCTACTGACTTTATCCCCAAATCAATGCCAGAATTTAACCATTCGGGCCCTTGAACTGCGCCTCAAGCCTTTTTTCAGGAAAATCAACAAATTACATTCGCATTTAAAGACGATTTCGGGGGTATGTGTGGTTGACGCTGTTAAGCGACACCCCTATAATCCCGCCCCTTGTTGTTGCGGGGTGGAGCAGTCTGGTAGCTCGACGGGCTCATAACCCGTAGGTCGTAGGTTCAAATCCTGCCCCCGCTACCACTTTATGCAAGCCCCTTATTGGGGCTTTTTATTAACTTCGGTTTCAGACGTCGGAGTACAGGTGGGGCGACAGGCCCATCGTTTATGAAATGGGCTTTATGCCCATTTTTTGTTTTCGCAATCCGAATATCGGGAATTAGGCGAGGGGGGTATGAGTGATCAGCTGAGCGAGCTAATCCAGCCGGTTGTGGAGGCAATGGGATGCGAACTATGGGGAATTGAGCAACTCTCTATGGGGCGGTATTCAACGGTAAAGATATACATCGATTCCAGAAAGGGAGTCGACATTGAAGATTGCGCGAAGGTGAGTCGTCAGGTGAGTAGTTTGCTTGACGTCGAGGACCCGGTGAACGGTGAGTATACTCTTGAGGTCTCGTCGCCAGGCTTGAACAGAAGATTGTTCAAACTCGATCACTACGCAGCGTTTACAGGTTCGGAGGTCCGGATCCGACTTAAGCGGCCTTATGAAGGCCAGCGCAAGTACTCGGGCCAGTTGAGAGGTGTCGAGGGAGACGAAATTATTCTGGGTTACCAGGACGAAGAGATTTTGTTTCCGTTCGAAGAAATTGAGAGAGCAAATGTCGTCCCCTCTGTATAGGGCAAGGTGAGGTAGAAGCGATGGGCAAAGAAATATTGTTGGTTGTTGAAGCAGTATCCAACGAAAAGGGTGTGTCGGAAGACGTCATCATTGAGGCGTTGGAGTTAGCGCTTGCGACTGCAACAAAGAAGGGTTACGACGATGACGTCGAGCTTCGTGTGTCTATTGATAAGGAGTCAGGAGAGTATGAAACCTTCCGATTCTGGAATGTTGTCGAGGATGATGCGGAAATTGAGTTTCCCGGAGCACAACTGACTTTAACTGAAGCAAAAGAAAAAGATGCCTCTCTAGAGGTTGAGGGTCGTTACGAGATTCCGGTTGAGTCTGTAGAGTTCGGTCGTATCGCAGCACAAACTGCAAAGCAGGTCATTGTTCAGAAAGTTCGGGAAGCAGAGCGCGCGCAGGTTGTTGAAGCCTATAGAAGCAAAGTCGGTGAACTGGTGAGCGGCCAGGTTAAGAAGGTGACCCGCGAAGCGGTCATTGTGGATCTGGGTAGCAATGCGGAGGCGATACTACCGCGGGAAGAATGGATTCCTCGTGAAACTTTCCGAGTTGGCGATCGGCTCCGGGGCTTGCTCGAAGAAGTCCGGCCCGAGGCAAGAGGCCCGCAGTTGGCGTTGACGCGAACCTCACCTTTGGTACTGATTGAGCTGTTCAAAATAGAGGTTCCAGAGATTTCTGACGGCATCATTGAAATTCTTGGCTGCGCCCGTGATCCGGGCTCGCGGGCCAAGATCGCGGTAAAGACGAACGACGGAAGAATTGATCCGGTTGGAGCCTGTGTTGGCATGCGAGGTTCGCGGGTTCAGGCGGTGTCCAATGAACTCGGCAATGAAAGAATCGACATTGTTCCTTGGGACGACAACGTCGCCCAGCTTGCTATTAATGCAATGTCACCTGCTGAAGTTGTCTCTATCGTAGTCGATGAAGAAACCCGAAGTATGGATATCGCTGTATCGGAAGAGAACCTTGCCCAGGCGATTGGCCGAGGCGGCCAGAATGTTAAGCTCGCGAGTGAGTTGACTGGCTGGGAACTGAATATCATGACCGAGGAAGAGGCTGCGGAGAAGCACGAAGCTGAAGCCGGTTCGGTTATGGAGAACTTCATGCAACAGTTGGATGTCGATGAAGACGTTGCCGTCGTTCTTGTTGAAGAGGGATTCACAAGTCTTGAAGAAGTAGCCTATGTGCCCATTGAAGAAATGATTGCTATCAATGGGTTTGACGAGGACATCGTTGAGGAGCTTCGGTCACGAGCCAAGAACGCGATAACCACGCAAGAACTTGCGACTGAAGAAGAGCTTGGTAGCACAGAGCCTGCGGAAGACCTGCTTAACATGGAAGGTATGGATAGACGCCTGGCCTATTTGCTGGCAGGAATGGACATCATCACGATGGAAGATCTGGCAGAGCAGGCGATTGACGATTTAATAGATATTGAAGAAATGACTGAGGAACGTGCCGGTGAGTTGATAATGACCGCACGAGCGCCCTGGTTTGAAGACGAAGAGTCTGAGGGCACAACGTCAGAAGCCGAAACTGAGGCGTAATTAGAGGTATTTTTATGGCAGAAGAATCAGTAGGACAACTTGCGGAGACAGTCGGCACGCCGGTGGAACGTCTGTTGCTTCAGATGGAGGAAGCAGGCTTGCCCAAGCGTGTGTCTGATGATGTCATATTGGAAGACGAGAAAGAGATACTGCTCGCGTTCCTGAAGAAGAGCCACGGTGAAGACGAGGGAGCACCCAGAAAAATAACATTGAAACGCAGGACGCTTTCTACTTTGAAAACAGGGGGGTCTGCGGGACGTGGTCGTACCGTCAATGTAGAAGTCCGAAAGAAAAGAACTTACGTTCGTCGTGGAACACCCGAAGTTGAAGAAGCATCAGAGGCTGAAGAAGCGAAGCTTGCAGAAGCGCCGGAAGTCGCAGGCAAGGATATTGATGCTGAAGCAGAACGTAAAAGGCAGGAGGTTGCTGTTGAACTGCTAGCTGAACAGGAAGAGCGAGAGCAGAAGGCGGAAGAGGAAGAAGAGAAGAAACGTCTTTCAGAAGAAGCTGCGGCTTCTTCTGAAAAAAAGAAAGAGCCAACTATTGAAGAAGTGATTGAAGAAACCAGTATTTCCAATCGGAAAGACAAGAGAGATCGTCACGACCTCGACGAAGAAGAAGTACAAGCCAAGAAATCTAAGCAGGGTAGCCGTAAGCGTCGTGTGGAAGAGTTGGCGGGTGATGATTTGCTCGAAGTTGATCTGGCGGCAGTGAAGGATCTGGAAGAAGATGTTTTAGTTGCTGAAGGAAAGGTAGAAGAAGCCACGCCGCTAGGCCTGAGTTCACCTCGAACCCGACGGACATCCGGTGGAAAACCCGCGAAACGGCATAAGTTCAATGCGCCAACAGAAGAAATCAAACGTGAGGTTGAATTGGCTGAAAGTGTAACGATCCAACAGCTTTCCCAAAAAATGTCCGTAAAGGCGTCGGCTGTTATCAAGACATTGTTTGGCCTCGGCATTATGAAGACAATCAATGAGTCAATCGACCAGGAAACAGCGACGCTCGTAGCTGAAGAGTTTGGTCTTTCAGTCAAGCTGCTTGATGTCGATGCAGTAGAGAAGACACTTGAAGATGAGCTGCTTTACGAGGCTGAAGAACAGCACCGGGCTCCGGTTGTTACTGTGATGGGACATGTTGACCACGGTAAAACTTCTCTGCTGGACTATATCCGAAGTTCACGTGTCGCGAGTGGCGAAGCTGGTGGTATTACACAGCACATTGGGGCATATCGCGTGGAGACCAACCACGGAGAGATCTGTTTCATCGACACCCCGGGGCACGCAGCTTTCACTGCGATGCGCGAAAGGGGCGCTAATTCTACAGATATCGTCATTCTGGTTGTTGCTGCAGACGATGGTGTGATGCCGCAGACAGAAGAAGCCATCAAACATGCAAAAAGCGCCGGTGCCCCAATGGTGGTCGCGATTAACAAGATTGACAAAGAAGGCGCGGATCTGGATCGCGTCAAAAACGAACTGGTAGCGCGTGAGGTCGTGCCGGAAGACTGGGGTGGAGACACTCAGTTTATTCCCTGTAGTGCGATTACGGGCGCAGGAATTGAAGAGCTCCTTGAAGCCGTGCTGCTGCAGGCAGAACTGCTGGAGCTCAAAGCCGTGATAGACGGACCGGCCCAAGGTGTTGTTATTGAGTCGGAGCTGAACAAGGGCAAGGGTCCGGTTGCGACCTTATTGGTGCAAAACGGTACGCTGAAGCAGGGTGATCTTATAGTTGCCGGGCAGTATTTTGGGCGGGCTCGTGCGCTGAATGATGAATCGGGTAAGCAAGTTAAGTTAGCGGGTCCAGCAACTCCGGTTGCCGCGCTTGGACTTAATGGCACCCCTAATGCTGGCGATTCTTTTATTGTCGCCAAAGATGAGAAGCGCGCTCGAGAAGTTGCAGAGTTCAGGGCACAGCGTGCCACTAATGCGCGACTGAATACCGGTGCCGGTGCGTCTCTCGATAGTCTGTTGGAAAACTTTGGCGCTGATGAAGTTAAACGGCTCAATGTTATTGTGAAGGCGGATGTCAGAGGTTCACTCGAGGCGATTGTGACTGCCCTGAATGCCGTCGGTAACGAAGAAGTACAGGTTAACGTCGTGATGTCCGGTGTTGGTGGAATAACGGAATCAGATGTGTCCTACGCTGTAACAGCAGGGGCCGTCGTGTTTGGTTTTAATGTTCGGGCCGATAACGCTGCGAAGCGAGTGGTCGAGACAGAAGGCCTGGATCTTCGCTACTACAAGGTTATTTATGACCTTGTAGACGATGTTAGAGATGCGTTGTCAGGTATGCTTTCACCGGAAGTAAGAGAAGATATTGTTGGAATAGCAGAGGTTCGGGACGTGTTCGAGTCCAAGAAAATGGGCCAGATTGCTGGCTCCATGGTCATCGAAGGAACTATTTCCAGGTCCAAGCAGATTCGTGTTTTACGGGACAATGTGGTGATTTACGAAGGTGAGCTCGAATCACTGAGGCGATTTAAAGACGAAGTACAGAGCGTTTCGAGTGGAACTGAGTGTGGTATTGGCGTCAAAAACTACAATGACGTGAAAAAAGGTGACCAGATCGAAGTTTTCGATACTCGAGAAGTTGCCCGGGAACTTTAAGGGTCGATAGCGATGCCAAAAGAATCCAGCCGAGGTCGTAAGATTGGCGACCTCATTCAGCGCGAAGTAGCGGTGCTTGTTCAGCGTGAGATCAAAGACCCACGGATTGGAATGGTTACCATCAATGAGGCGACGGTTAGCCGTGATTTAGCCTTCTCTGACATCTATTTCACAGTACTGCCATCTGAAAACACCGAGATAGTCGAGGAAGTACTCAACGAAGCAAGTGGCTTCCTGCGCTCACAGCTAGCGAAAGTGCTGAGTACCCGTACGACTCCCAAGCTACGTTTTCATTACGATAATACGATCGAAAGTGGCGCTCGCATGAATAAAGCGATAAATAAGGCGCTCTCGCAGGATGAAAGTCAGCGTGATCCGAGCCATACGGATGAGTAGACGAGGAAGAAAAGGCAGGAATATCAGTGGGATATTGTTGCTGGACAAACCTGCGGGGATAACGTCTAATACCGCGCTGCAGATTGTGAAGCGGTTATTTGACGCCTGTAAGGCTGGGCATACGGGGTCTCTGGACCCGCTTGCGACTGGCGTTCTTCCTCTTTGTTTCGGTGAAGCCACCAAGTTCTCCCAATTCTTGCTCGACGCTGATAAACGCTATCAGGCTACGTTCAAACTGGGAGTCATCACGGACTCTGGAGATGCAGACGGTAAGGTCCTTGAAACGAGGGCTGTTCCTGAGATCAGCGACTCCAAACTTGAAAGTGTTCTTGAAAAGTATCGAGGAGAGATCAGTCAGATTCCATCGATGTTCTCGGCATTGAAGGTAAATGGACAACCACTTTACAAGCTTGCTCGTCAGGGAATAGAGATCGAACGCAAGTCGCGCCAGGTGACGATTCACGAACTGGCTGTACTGGAACGCCATCAGGATAAAGTAACGGTTGATGTGCATTGTACTAAAGGTACATATGTCAGAACGTTGGCAGAAGATATAGGGCTGGAGCTCGGTTGTGGCGCTCACGTGGTAGAACTCCGTCGACTGGCAGCTGGACCTTACACGGTAGATGAGGCTGTCTCTATGGAACAGCTTGAAGCATTGGCCGAAGACAAAGCTCAGCTGGATGCAAAATTACAGCCAGTGAGTTCAGCTGTTCAGGATTGGCCTCAGGTTGAGCTGACAGAAGTTACGGCTTCCTATATTAGGCAGGGACAGCCAGTTCAGATTGCGAATGCACCGACCACAGGATGGGTAAGTATTTTTTCAGAGTCTGACGATCCCAATGAAGAGTTCATTGGTGTTGGTGAGGTTACGGATGATGGACGGATAGCACCCAGGCGATTAGTCGTTACTAATTAGGCTAGCCGAACAACATATTTTTCTACCGAGAGATTTGGATAACCAAGACTCTCGATGGAGAGAGTTCCGCCAGAGATGGTAGAACCCGCAGAACAAATTGCGACGCGATTTGTTCTGGCGCGAGCGGGCCAAGGCCCGTGACTACTCGCCAATATGCAGGAAAGCATATTGGCGAAATAAGAAAAGCAGGTCATCTATAAATATGCGTGGATATACCTGATTGTTTAACGGCCGAATATCCAGTGATTGGGTTAGGGCCAGGGCATATTAAACTGGAGAGAAACTAGTGGCTTTATCAGTCGAAAGAAAGGCTGAAATCGTTAAAGATTTCGGCACATCAGAGAACGACACAGGATCACCTGAAGTACAGGTAGCCCTGTTAACTGCGAATATTGAACAACTTCAATCGCATTTCAAGGAGCATGCCCATGATCATCATTCACGGGTAGGACTTCTACGTATGGTTAGTCAACGAAGAAAATTATTGAACTATCTACGCAACAAAAACCCCGATCGTTATACATCTACTATTAAGAGGTTAGGTTTGCGTCGGTAGTGTTAGTGTCGGTGATTGGCACCGACTATGGAGAATAATGTGAGTTATATAAGTAAGAAATTTATGTTCGGTGACCAGGAAGTACTTCTGGAAACTGGAAAGGTTGCGAGACAAGCAACAGCATCTGTCATGGTAACCATGGCGGAAACAACAGTTCTAGTTGCAGTGGTTGCACGCCCTGACATGAAACCAGGTCAGGCCTTCTTCCCCTTAACAGTGAACTACGAAGAAAAAACATATGCAGCGGGTAAGATTCCCGGTGGTTTCTTCAAGCGAGAAGGTCGACCTTCCGAGAAGGAAACACTGACGTGTCGTTTGATCGACCGTCCTATCCGCCCACTCTTCCCTAAAGGTTTCATGAACGAAGTTCAGGTGACCTGTCAGGTAGTTTCAGCAGCGAAGGACGTAGATCCAGATATCGTTGCAATGATCGGTGTCTCAGCGGCTCTGGCTATTTCGGGTTTACCATTCGCAGGCCCAATCGGTGCTGCGCGAGTTGGTTTTACACCTGAAGGTTACCTGCTGAATCCTGGTTATGAAGCACTCAAGACTTCAGAGCTGGACATGGTTGTGGCCGGAACTGAATCTGCTGTATTGATGGTTGAGTCTGAGGCGAATGAGTTAACTGAAGACCAGATGCTGGGTGCGGTACTTTTCGCTCACCAGGAGATGCAATCAGTTGTCGCTGCCTGTAAAGAGCTTCAAGCAGAAGCAGGCAAAGAAGCCTGGGTTTGGGTTCCAGCTACACCGAATGCTGCGCTGATTGAAGCAATTACCACTCAGTTCGGTGAAGAGATCACCACTGCTTACCAGATCACTGAAAAGATGGCTCGTCAGGACAAACTTTCTGAGCTTAAATCTGCAGCGGTGGCGGCAAATGAGACTGAAGAAACGGTTAAAGACGAGATTAAAGCCGTCTTTGACAGCATCGCTAAGTCTATCGTTCGTCGCTCTATCGTTGCGGGCAATCCTCGAATTGATGGCCGTGATACTACAACGGTACGCCAGATTGATGTTGAAGTTGGTGTGCTGGCGAAGGCACACGGTTCAGCATTGTTTACACGGGGTGAGACTCAGGCGCTGGTTTCAACCACTCTGGGCTCTATGAGAGATGCTGCGATCATTGATGCGCTGCAAGGTTCATACCGGGATAACTTCCTTCTGCACTATAACTTCCCACATTACAGTGTTGGTGAGACAGGCTTCTCTGGCGGACCCAAGCGACGAGAAATTGGCCACGGTCGATTAGCACGCCGCGGTATTGCTGCGATGTTGCCGAAGAGTGAAGACTGGCCGTATACGACTCGAGTTGTATCTGAGATTACAGAATCAAACGGTTCTTCTTCTATGGCATCTGTGTGTGGTGCGAGCCTTGCATTGATGGATGCAGGTGTTCCACTTAAAGCACCTGTTGCCGGTATTGCTATGGGTCTTGTTCTTGAAGAAGAAGGCTTTGCTGTATTGACCGACATCCTGGGTGACGAAGATCATCTCGGTGATATGGACTTTAAAGTGGCGGGTACTGAAACTGGTATTACTGCGCTTCAAATGGACATCAAGATCCAGGGCATTACCGAACAGATTATGGAAACTGCTCTTGACCAGGCTAAAGATGCAAGGCTTCATATCCTGGTCGAGATGAACAAGGTCATTGGCCAGTCCCGTGAAGGTGTGTCTGAGAATGCACCTGCAATGGTGACGATCAAGGTTGAAGCAGACAAGGTTCGGGATGTTATCGGTAAGGGTGGTTCTACTATTCGTGGAATTACAGAACAAACCGGTGCTTCCGTGGATATCGAAGACGATGGCTCAATCACTATCTTTGGTGAAGATGCCGACTCTCGTGATGCTGCAGTTGCCATGATCGAGGCGATTACCAAGGAAGCCGAAGTTGGGCAGATCTACACGGGCAAGGTCGTTAAGATCGCAGACTTTGGTGCGTTTGTTAACATTCTTCCTGGCAAGGATGGTCTGGTTCACATTTCCCAGATTGCCAAGGAACGTGTTGAGAAAGTCACCGACTACCTGACCGAAGGGCAGGAAGTTAAGGTGTTGGTTCTTGATGTGGATCGTGGTCGAATCAAGCTTTCAATGAAAGAACTGGTTGAAGAGGTAGCGGCGGAAGAAGCCGATGATGACGCAGACGGGCCTAACGGCAATGTTGCGGCAGGAATAGTGATGAAAGCGCAAGTTAATCACTAACCTTGAGTGTTACAAAACGCCGTCTTCTGACGGCGTTTTTGTTTCTGTCTGCTCTATCCCTCGTTTCTAGAAAACGACCCTGTTATGAGGTCACTGGGCTGTTCCTGATCAGGTCATCGACTACTGAAGGGTCGGCCAGCGTGCTGGTATCTCCCAGGTTGTCCAGTTCGTTCTCGGCGATCTTCCGGAGAATACGGCGCATGATCTTGCCGGACCGGGTCTTCGGTAAGCCAGGGGCCCACTGCAGGATATCGGGTTTTGCGATGGCGCCGATCTCTGATCGGACGAGGCTGTTAAGCTCACGCAAGAAGTTCGTCGGTGCCCTGCGGTCCCCCGCATCAAGGTGACGAAGGCGTAGATACCCTGGCCCTTAATGTCGTGGGGATAACCGACAACTGCGGCTTCAGCAACAAGGCTGTGTTCGACCAGTGCGCTTTCGATCTCTGCGGTACCCAGGCGATGCCCGGAAATATTCAACACATCGTCAACCCTGCCAGTGATCCAGAAATAACCATCTTCGTCTCGCCGGGCGCCATCACCGGTGAAATAATAACCTGGATAGGTCGAGTAGTAGGTGTCTATACACCTCTGGTGATCTCCAAAAACTGTCCTGATTTGGCCAGGCCATGAACCGCTAATCGCCAGGTTACCTGACGCAGCACCTTCTAGCTCTTTGCCATTTTCATCCAGCAGGACGGGTTTGACGCCAAAAAAAGGTGTGGTAGCTGAGCCTGGTTTTAAATCTGTTGCTCCGGGCAGGGGGGTGATCATGATGCCGCCAGTTTCAGTTTGCCACCATGTATCTACGATCGGGCATCGCGCGTCACCCACTACATGGTAATACCATTCCCATGCTTCCGGATTGATGGGCTCACCAACACTGCCTAATAATCGAAGACTCTCGCGGGAGGTTGATTTTACGAAGTCGTCTCCCTGGCTCATGAGTGCACGCAGGGCAGTCGGAGCGGTGTAGAAAATATTGACCTTGTGCTTGTCGACGACCTGCCAGCACCTCGAAGAATCAGGGTAGGTGGGAATACCTTCGAACATCAAGGTGATCGCGCCGTTGGCGAGGGGGCCGTAGACAATGTAGGAATGTCCTGTCACCCAGCCCACGTCGGCAGTGCACCAGTAGACATCACCTTCGTGATAATCAAACACATACTTATGGGTCATTGCGGCCTGTAACAGGTATCCGCCGGTAGTGTGAAGGACACCTTTTGGTTTTCCCGTTGAGCCGGAAGTATACAGAATGAACAAAGGGTCTTCGCTTCCCATGGGGATGGCTTCGCACTCCGGTGAGACCTGGCTGGTTGCCTCCTCATACCAGACATCACGATCGTCGAACCAGTCGATTTTCCCACCTGTTCGTTTAACGACCAGTACAGTAGAAACATCGGGACAGTCTTCGAGAGCTTTGTCGGTGTTTTCTTTAAGGGGGACCGGTCTGCCGCCGCGTACTCCTTCATCAGCCGTGATCACCGTCCTGCAATCTGAATCCAGGATTCGGTCCTTCAACGCATGCGGAGAAAAACCGCCAAACACAACCGAGTGTACTGCGCCTATCCGTGCGCAGGCCAACATCGCGTAGGCGGCTTCCGGGATCATTGGCATATAGATGCAGACTCGGTCGCCCTTGTTGACTCCGCGGTCCAGCAGTACGTTGGAAAGTCGACAGACGTGATCGTGAAGTTCACGATAAGTGATACGTAGGTCATCATCGGGATTATCGCCTTCCCAGATGATGGCGGTGTGGTCAGCCTTCAGCTCAAGATGTCGATCGATGCAGTTGTAGCTTGCGTTTAGCTCTGCACCTAAGAACCATTTTGCCTCGCCTTGATCAAAGTCAGACTCGGTCAGCTTGTCCCAGGGTTTAAACCAGGTGATGAATTCATCTGCTTTCTGGGACCAGAACTCATCCGATCGATTAATCGAGGCGTCATACATCGCAAGGTATTGATCGTTGCGTATATGTGTGTGGTTCTCGAATTCTTTGGGGACCGGATAAACTTTTTGTTCGGCCATTACGGCTCCTTCAAACCAGATGTGATGGGATAGACAGGGTGCCACAATGTGGCTCGGCTTAAAACTAGGATCAGACAGGAGTTGCAACCGGTATTCTGGATCCCGGGGTTAGTTCAAGGACGTTTGATCGCTGGGACTGGCTTTCGGGCGAGGTTTTCGCTTACGTTTACGCTGGCGACCGTTGCTGGTCGATTGTTTCATGGCAAGCTTTCGTTCTTCGGTGGCTTCCTGGTATTCCGTCCACCACTCCCCGAGTTGTTCTGTTTTCTCGCCAGCCTGTTCTCGCAGTAGAAGAAAATCATAAGCAGCCCTGAAGCGCTTATGCTCCATCGTTCTGTCTGGTTTCTGGCCAAACCGGGAAGGTAGCCGCGACTGAAGGAACCAGATCTCTCTCATCGGACCGGAGAAGCGTTTCGGAATAGAGGTGAAAAGCTGCTGTTTCGATATCACATTGTTAGCCGCTTCATGTGCAGCTGCGTATTTGATCTCACCCTCTTGTTCTAGCCGTTGTTTTTCGTCAACAAATGGATGCCAGAGTATTGCTGCATATATAAAAGCTGGTGTGACGGGCATTTTTTTCGCGATTCTTTGGTCCGTGCTGGTTAGTGCCAGCCGTACGAGTTCTTCAGTCGCATTGTTCTCCATCGACCGCTTGGAATCCGGGAACAACCACCCATAGATATCATTCTCCAGCATGGCATCGAAGGCAGCAGTGCCATAACCAGACAGGAAAAGCTTTAGTACTTCCTCGAATAACCTGGCCGGGGGAACATCCTGTATAAGGTAGCCCAGCGATCTTATTGAGCTCTGGAGATCCGACTCCAAACCAAATTCCAGTTTCGCCTGAAACCTGATGGCACGAAGCATCCTGACCGGGTCTTCCCTTAGTCTTCCTGCTGGGTCACCGATTGTCCTGATAATCTGGCTTTCAATATCGGCAGTACCGTCTGCGAGATCGATGATTTCCTTTCCCTGGGGCTCGTAATAGATGGCATTCATCGTGAAGTCCCGCCGGAACACATCCTCTTCGAAGGTGCCGTAGACATTGTCGTTCAGGGTCATACCGGAATCAGAGTGATTCTCATCGTACTCATCCGCGTGAGGCCCGCGAAAGGTGGTAACTTCTATTATTTCGCGTCCAAATCGGACATGAACAATCCGAAATCGTTTCCCAATGATGCGAGAGTTGCGAAACAACTCACGGACTTCTTCCGGGTGAGCATCTGTTGCGATGTCAAAATCTTTTGGGGTTTTGCGTAGCAACAGATCACGAATACAGCCGCCGACGAGGTATGCCTGGAAGCCATGGTCCTGCAGGCGACTGATTACCTTGCTGGCATTGATGCTGATGGCACTTTCTTCAATAGAACTTAAATAATTCATCTTTGATGCTGTAAATCAGTCATTTGACAAGAGTTGGCCTGGAAGTCCCAGCGTATTGGTGGGAGTAAAGTTGAAAATACGAGTCGTAAAAAACAAGTTTAAAGGGGTGACGTATTTAGAATCGGCGATAGTTTAACAGAGCGAACTGATTCTTACGGTAACGTTTTTGCGGAGGTGGAAAAAGAAAATGGTAAAAGCGAATTTTTCCCATTTAGCGAGCCAGGACATTCTTCGTATTATGTTTGCTATTATTTTTCAACCTGCCACCCGAAAGTGAAGGTCACTGCCAGAATCTTCCTGTTTGTTCTATGTTGACTGACAGTTACCACTATCCCAGAATTGCGGGAAAATAAACAACTCCATAAAAATCAATAACATACAAAATTTTACTCCCATATTGCCAGGTAGATTGTTACTCAATGCCGCGTTGATGGGTAAAAAGGTAACACTAACGTAAACGGCTCTTCTTACGGGGAATGCCGAGCTTTTGTCGCCTCTGTCAGAGGGCCGTGCGGAAGATGCCTAATTTCTGCGGTAGATGCCATGAACATTTGGAATAGTAGCTGGATTCCAGGAGGAGGCCGCCTTCTCCAGCAGTTCTTCGATGCTTAAGGAGTACTTGTGTGTATTCTGGCCCAGGTCTGATAGCGCGCTACGGATAGTGGTTAAAGCATCACTGGTATCCACTGGTTTTGCATGAGCTTGTTTACTGAGTTTGTTTCCCGACTCGTCCACCAATACCGGGATATGCAGATACTCGGGTGGTGAAACCTCTAACTGTTCGTAAAGCGCTAGTTGGCGTGGTGTCGAATCAAGGAGGTCATTCCCGCGGACAATATGGTTGACGGAATAGTGGATGTCGTCAACGACAACGGCGAGCTGATATGCGTGAAGTCCATCTTTGCGCTTGATGATGAAGTCGCCAACTTCCTTTTCCAGATCCCAGGTCTTTAAACCAAGGCAACGATCATTGATTGATACGCTGTGCCTGGGCACCTGGAGTCGAACTGCATATGGTCCACCGGGCACGAGATGCTTCCTGCGGCGGCAGATGCCTTGATAAATGTCAGGAACCGCTTTTCGGGAACACGTGCATGGAAAGGTAAATGCTTGAATGGATTCAAGGGCGGCGTCGTAGGATTTCAGTCTGCTGCTCTGGTAGAGGACCTCAAGGTCCCAGTGCAGGCCAAGTGCGAGTAGCTGTCTGATGATTTCCCGAGGCGCGTCTATGGATTCTCGGGGTGGGTCAAGGTCCTCAATCCGGAGTAGCCATTTTCCGCCTGCGTGTCGGGCATCAAGAAAACTTGCCATGGCAGCAACGAACGATCCATAGTGTAACGGGCCGGTCGGAGAGGGGGCGAATCGACCGACGTAATCCATCTTAGAGAGGTATGTTTGGCATTATAGGGTGATCACTATTTTACCCGTGGATTTGACGCTCCTTGATTTCATCAAGCGTTTTACAGTCAATGCACTGGGTTGCGGTTGGGCGCGCTTCCAGCCTTTGCACACCGATCTCAATACCACAGGACTCGCAGTAACCGTAATCATCCTGATCGATCAACTCGAGAGTTTTGTCGATTTTTCGAATCAGTTTTCGTTCGCGGTCGCGGGTTTTCAGTTCGAGGCTGAACTCTTCTTCCTGGCTTGCTCTGTCGGCTGGGTCAGGATGGTTAGCTGCCTCATCTTTCATATGGCTTACAGTTCTGTCCACTTCTTCCATCAGCTGGAATTTCCAGTCCAGTAGGATATCGCTGAAATGAGCTTTCTGCTCTGCGTTCATATACTCCTCATTGATTCTTGTTTTATAAGGAGTAACGGTAGGTTCATTAGGAACGGTCCTTGGCCTTGCTGCGCTAGGTGGTGGCCGTGGTGCTTTCTGCTTTACTTCTACTGCTTTTCTTGGGGCTGCAGCTTTCTTGATTGCAACCTTCGCCTTCGCGGCGGGTTTCCCTGCTGTTTTTGTTGTCGACCTCAACTTCTTCGTGACCTTTTTAATGCTGGTTGAAGTTTTTTTGGTGGTTTTTGGCTTCGTCTTGGCTGGCGATTTCTTTACCGCTGCCTTTTTCGTTACTGCCTTAGCCTTGGTTGTAACTTTTGTCTTGACCTTGCCACCGTGCCTTGGGTTTTGCCGCGCTCTTGGCTGTCGGTTTTGCCTTCGGTTTGGCTTTTGCCTGTGGCTTGGCTTTTGCCTTCGGTTTGGCTTTTGTCTGTGGCTTGGCTTTTGCCTTCGGCTTGGCTTTTGCCTTCTGGCTTTTGGCTTCGCTTTGGCTTTCGGTTTGGCTTTTGCCTTTGGTTTGGCTTTTGCCTTTGGTTTGGCCTTTGCCTTTGCCTTCGGTTTGGCTTTTGCTGTTGGCTTGACTTTAGATTTCATGCTGACTTTCTTTTTTGCAGGTACTTTCTTAGCAGGTGCATTCTTGGCCTTAGACTTGGTTTTTGTCTGGGCCTTTGCCTTTGCCTTGTTTTTTGGTTTCGCCTTTGCGGTTGCTTTGCGCTTCGCTGCCATTGATCTGTCCGTTTCAACAATGTGGGTTCTAAAACGAGCGGCGAACCTTACCAGATAGAAATCCATTCGCCAAGCCTATTTCCGGCGACCCTGACCCTTGTTTTTTTAGGGTAATATCCGTTTCTTGATGTCCTCTGGATAGGGTTTTGAAAGTAGCAAAAAGGCTTAGCAAAATAGCTCCATTTCGAGTGATGGAATTGCTCGCTCGCGCTAATGAACTCGCGTCACTAGGTCATGATGTGATTCACCTTGAGGTAGGGGAGCCGGACTTTGATACGCCGGCCCCGATCCGTGCGGCCGGTGTGCGAGCTATTTCAGAGGGTAAAACAAGGTATACGGACGCCAGGGGTACTCCCGAACTCAGACAGGCAATTTCAGGCTTCTATAAGTTTAGCCTTGGCGTTGAAGTGAAGGCAGAGCGGATATTTGTTACTGCAGGTTCCTCGGGCGGTTTGCTGATGCTGAGTGCTTTGTTGCTCGATCCGGGCGAGAATCTGTTGATGCCTGATCCAGGTTATCCCTGTAATCGCCACTTTCTATCCAGCTTCAATGCTGAGGGATTGTTGGTGCCCGTTGATGCTGACCAAAATTATCAGCTAACGCCTTCATTGGTTGAGGAATACTGGACCAGGACCACTCGGGGGGTTTTGGTTGCATCTCCGGCTAATCCTACAGGCTCAATCTTGAGCCAAAAGGCTATCAGGGAACTGGGTGAAGTCGTGCGAAAAAAAGATGGCATTATGATCGTGGATGAAATCTATCAGGGGTTGGTCTATGAAAACCACGCCTCGGGGTCTGCTCTGGTACAGGTGCCCGAAGCGATTATTATTAACAGCTTTTCAAAGTATTTCGGGATGACTGGGTGGCGCCTTGGCTGGGTGGTTGTACCCGAAGAAATTGCCACTGATCTTGAAAAGCTCGCTCAGAACCTCTTTATTTGTCCCTCGGCTATCGCGCAGGAAGCCGCGCTTTCGGCCTTCGATCCCGAGTCGATTGCGACAATGGAGGCTCAAAAAGCCGAGCTTGCAGTTCGCAGAAACTACCTTGTGCCAGCGCTAAAGGAACTCGGGTTCGAGATTCCGCTAATGCCAGCAGGAGCGTTTTATATCTATGCGGGTTTACCAGGCAAGGTGCAGGACAGTGAACAATTCTGTCACCGCCTACTCGAAAACCATTTCGTTGCTGTGACGCCGGGAACTGACTTTGGTTTTCACAACGCCGATAGATCGATTCGAATTAGCTATGCAAGAGACTTATCGCAGCTGAAAGAGGCTGTTTGTCGTATTAGGATAATGCTCGGATGAAGGGCTTGGTTCATGCTCGATTGATCAAAAGATATAAACGTTTCCTGGCAGATGTAAGGCTGGACAATGATGAGATTATAACTGTTCATTGTCCCAATACCGGTTCGATGAAGAACTGTGTCGAAGAGAATGCAGAAATCTGGCTGTTAGATTCGAATAACCCAAAAAGAAAGTACCGATATACTTGGGAGTACCTGAGGACATCGCGTGGTCATCACATCGGAGTCAATGCGGGGAAAGCCAATCAACTGGTTCAATCTGCGATACGGGATGGACTGGTTGAGCCGTTGGCGGGGTACGACACGATCCGGCCTGAGGTGAAGTATGGAGATGAAAACAGTCGAATCGACCTGCTGCTGCAGGACAGTAAAAAACAGGACTGTTATGTCGAAGTTAAAAGCGTGACATTGCTTGAGGATCCACCATCAAGCGGTATTGGATATTTTCCGGATGCGGTAAGTGAAAGAGGGGCCAAGCATTTGAGGGAGCTCATTAAAATGTCGCAGTCGGACGCCAGATCAGTTTTGTTTTTTTGTGTGCAGCACACGGGCATACAGGAAGTCAGGCCCGCCGACCATATTGACCGTGAATACGGTAAGCTGCTTCGAGAAGCACTGGCTAGTGGGGTTGAAGTGTTGGCGTATAAGGTTAGGAAATCGAACAAGGGGTTTCGGTTGTGGAGAGATCTCCCGGTCATCGTATGAAGATAGCAGCTCTTGCGCTGGTGGTCTGTGTTCTTGCCGTTGCATCTCTGCTGTTCGGCAGCGCAGATGTTAGTCTCAAAGATCTGTTTCGTTTGCTTAGCCATAATGACGACCCAGGGCTGAGCACGATTGTGCTTGATATTCGACTGCCTAGGACGCTCCTGGCGCTACTTGTGGGTGCGGGTGTGTCGGCATCTGGCGCGGCAATTCAAGGAATGTTTCGTAATCCGCTGGCTGATCCCGCGCTAATCGGGGTGTCTGCGGGTGCGGCGTTGTTTGCTGCTATCTATGTTGTGCTAGACGGTAGCCAGGGATTGTCTCTGATAGGCATGACCGGTAGCGCTTTTGTAGGCGGGCTTCTTACCACCTGGATAGTCCTCGTTGTGGGCGGCCGTGGTGGTGGGCTATCAACGATTTTGTTGGCTGGCATCGCGATCAATGCGATAGCACTGTCTGGCGTGGGAATGCTGTCGTACCTCTCGACGGACATGCAGCTTCGCTCTATTTCGTTCTGGGCGTTGGGTAGCTTGAACGGAGCGACCTGGGTCTCGGTGCTTCTGGCGCTTGCCATTCCAGTCGTAGTGTTGCTGATCTTTCTCGAATCTAGAAACCTGAATGTGATCACCCTGGGCGACGAGGAGGCGGAGCATCTTGGTGTATCCCATCAAAAGCTCAGAGTCAGGATAGTATCTTTGTGTGCAGTCGCGGTAGGTATTGGAGTTGCGCTAACTGGCGTCATCGCGTTTCTCGGTTTGGTCGTACCACATCTGGTTAGAATGACGCTCGGCTCCAATCACAGGACGGTGGTTCCTGCCTCTGCTCTGTTGGGAGGGATGCTACTGCTGGTGGCTGATGTGATAAGCAGAACTATTCTTGCGCCAACTGAACTCCCCGTGGGTATTTTGACGGCGCTGGTTGGAGGCCCATTCTTTATATATCTGATTATGGTTGAGCAAAAGGGAAGGTTAGTGCTATGAACCTCTCTGCACGCAATATCTCGTTTGCAATAAAAGACCTGACTATCCTTCGTGACATAGACCTTGAGATCCAGGGGGGCAAGACCACAGTGCTGCTGGGCCCGAATGGGGCTGGTAAATCAACCCTCATGAAGATTTTGAGTGGCTACCTGAAGGCTACGGGTGGAGAAGTTATGATTGCCGGTTGTGATCCGGAAAAGATATCTCTAAAGGCTCGGGCCAGGATGCTTGGTGTTTTGACGCAAAGGAGCTCGCTGGAATTTCCGTTTACTGCCCGAGAAGTCATCGCAATGGGGAGGATGCCATTTGGCGTGAGCGAGGGCTTCGATGAAGTGACACAGGAACTGCTCAGCATGTTTGGTGTGGCGGCAGATCAATCTTACCTCACCATGTCTGGGGGTGAGCAGCAGCTGGTTCAGCTTTGCCGTGTATTTGCGCAGGTGTGGGGTCGCGGTTCTGAGGCTTTTCTTCTGCTCGACGAGCCCATGACGGCTCTTGACCTGCGATACCAGTCAAAGATTGCCTCAACCTTAAAGAAATTGTCATTGCAGGGACTGGGTCAGCTGGTTGTGATGCATGATATTAATCTTGCTGCTGAACTGGCGGATGAAATCGTACTCATGTCGCATGGCAACGTGGTTGCAAAAGGGTCCGCTGAAGAAGCACTTAAGGTTGATAACCTTGAGCGCACTTTTGATACTGTCATCAACCAGCTAGGCGGGGGTAGCGAACGCTACTTTCGAGCAGAACTTGAAAAGTGAGAGCACAACACTCCAGGGGTTGATTCTTACCAGGCAATGGCGCGACTCTGTTAGTGGGCAATCGCTTGTTTATTGGTTAGCAACTAACGAGGGTCCCGTAAGAATTGAGTTTCCTGGCCAGGAATCGGTGTTCTTTATCCCTGCGTCCAGTATTCCCAGAGCTGAACCGGTTCTGGCGGCCCAACTCAAGTGGCGAAGCTCAGCGTTAGAGCTTCGCTGTTTCAGCGAGACAGATGAGCCTGCAATTGCCTGCTATTTCAGAAATCAGCGTGATCTGGGGCTGGCAAGAGCGCTGTTACAAAATCACCATATTCCCACGTATGAAGCAGATATCCGGCCTACGGATAGATATCTGATGGAGCGCTTCGTGCAGGGGACAGTGGAAGTCTCAGGAGATTTCAATTTTGGAGAAGGTTACCTGACGGCTGAAAACCCAAAGATTCGGAAGGCTTCGTATGAGCCCAGGCTGTCGGTAGTTTCCCTGGATATTGAAACGTCAATCTCTAATGGCAACATTCTTAGTATTGCGATTGATAGTGACGCCGTTAGAAAAGTTTTCATGCTGGGCAGGACGCGACCATCGTTGCTTCCTTATCTCGAATTCATTGATGACGAGGCCACCTTACTTCGAAGGTTTATGGCTTGGTTTGCAGAGTTGGATCCCGACGTCATTATTGGCTGGAGCATCGTTGCCTTTGACCTTAAATTTCTCCAGGATCGGGCAGATACCCTGGGTTTGGAATTCGATATTGGTCGTGGCAGGTCTCCGGTCAGCTGGCGTTTTCTGGATCGAGGCCAACAGCGAGTTTACGCTGTGGTTCCTGGCAGAGTGGTCCTGGACGGGATAGAACTCCTTCGAACCGCGACTTACAGTTTCGAAAGCTTCTCTCTTGAGAATGTTTCACGGGAACTGCTCGGAAGGGGAAAACTAGTACACGATGTCGATTCGCGCGCTGTTGAAATTGAAGACATGCATCGCACTGACCAGGAGAGCCTTGCCAGATATAACCTTGAAGACTGCACGCTTGTTTTGGATATTTTCAAGCACACGCGACTTATCGATTTCGCGATAAGGCGGTCGTGCCTGACTGGATTGGGAATGGACCGACAGGGCGGGTCGGTGGCCGCCTTTGATTTTCTTTACCTGCCTAAACTGCACCGAGCGGGGTTTGTCGCGCCTGTAGTCGATCAGGAAACCATCGTGCATAGCCCTGGCGGTTATGTGCTTGATTCTTTGCCCGGTTTGTATCGGGACGTCATCGTGCTCGACTTCAAGAGCCTGTATCCCAGTATCATTCGAACATTTCATGTCGACCCGCTTGCCATGATTAAGGCAGGTGGAGATCGCATCCCCGGGTTTCTTGAGGCGAGCTTTTCGAAGGACCATCACATTCTTCCAGGCATTATTAAAGAGCTGTGGCAGGCTCGTGACGAGGCAAAAAAGGACAGCGATGCCGCAGGTTCCCAAGCGATTAAGATCATCATGAACTCGTTCTATGGCGTTTTAGGTACACCGGGTTGTCGGTTCTTTGATTCAAGGTTAGCGAGTTCTATTACTATGCGCGGACACGAAATCCTCCAGAAAACGAGGGATTTGATTGAGGATCAGGGTTACCCGGTTATCTATGGTGATACTGATTCAGTGTTCGTTTTACTGGATCAGGTCGAAGGTGAGGTGAAAACCGCAGGTTCACGGCTTGCAGAATATCTCAACGATTGGTGGACCAGCGAACTCAAGAACCGGTATGACATTCCCTGTTATCTGGAGGTCGAGTTCGAGACTCATTTTGAAAAGTTTTTTATGCCAACAATCAGGGGTTCCGAAAAAGGAAGCAAGAAACGGTATGCGGGGTTGGTGAGGGACAGCGGTGGAAAATCACAGCTAATCTTTAAGGGACTGGAAAGTGTTCGAAGTGATTGGTCACCGCTGGCGCGGGAGTTCCAAATAGAGTTATATCGTCGAGTATTTGCGGATGAACCCCATTTGACTTACATCAGGGAGACCGCTGAACGACTCTTGGAAGGTGAGTTGGACGAGAAGCTCTCACTTCGAAGGAGGCTTCGGCGAAAGCTCAACGATTACACAAAGAACGTTCCGCCGCATGTCAGGGCCGCGAGGCTTGCAGATACCGAGCGACTCAAACGGGGTTTAAAGCCGACCTATGAGCATGGCGGGTGGATTGAATACCAGATGACTTTGAATGGTCCTGAACCTTTGCCCTATGTTAATTCAGCGATCGACTATCATTTCTATATGGACCGACAACTAGCCCCTATCGCCGATGCGATTCTTAGTCTTGAGGGAAGCTCTTTGGCCCTGCTTATGGATAAGCAGATAGGCTTATTTTAATAGGGCCTCGACCTCTTCCTGCGTAAGTCGTGCACCGAAGCGTGTAACCAGTTTAGAGGCAAATTTGTTCGCCAGTTGGTTAGCTTCACTAAACCCAAGCCCTTGACACAGACAATGCAGAAAGGCGCCGGCGAAAATATCACCCGCTCCTGTTGTATCAACAGCCTTGGCCGGGACACCTGTTCCTGTCGTTAGATCCTGGCCATCAAACGCCACCGAGCCATCCTTCCCGCAGGTGATGATAAAGGTCTTGCAGGTTTCTTTTAGCGCTGTAACGCAGTCTTCGACGGAATCCGCTCCGGTCAATAAACGGGCTTCGTCATGATTGCAAAAAAGAAGGTCAACGCCCTTGTTTAACAGTTGGTCGTAGTTAGATTTGAAGTTTTCAACCATCGCAGGGTCTGAAAGGGTTAGGGAAACTGGGACGCCTGAGGTGAGCGCTATGTCCTGGGCTTCAAGGGCCGCCTGAAACCCTGTTGAGGAACTGACGAGGTAACCTTCGATATACAGGTAAGAGGAGTTTTTGAGAGCCTGTGGGTTCAACTCCCTTGGGGAAAGGAAGTTTGTAATGCCAAGGCAGGTGGTCATTGTTCGTTCTGCGTCGGGGGTGATCATCGCGATGCACTGGCCAGTGGCGCCCTGTTCACGGTCATCGCTCAGGTTGGTATCAACCCCTGCATCGCTGAGATCTTTGACAAAAAAATCCCCAGTGGAATCGGCAGCGACTTTGCAGCTGTAGAATGCCTGGCTGCCAAGCTGGGAAATGATGACCATGGTGTTTGCAGCTGATCCGCCACCGGACTGTTTGACGGCGCCCTGCGTATACTCCTGTTCGAGCAGTCGAGTTATTCTTTTCCGGTCTTCTTCTTCTATTAGGGTCATGATGCCTTTAGGCAGTTTCGCATGATCTAGAAAGGTGTCATCCACCTCATACTCTGTGTCAACGAGAGCGTTGCCGATTCCATAGACGTCGTACTGATTCATATATTTAGTTCCTTAAAAGCATTTTGTGCGGCGTCTAGCGTGTCTTTGATTTCCTTGTCGCCGTGGGCCGCTGAAATAAACCCAGATTCAAAGGGAGATGGCGCAAGATTCACTCCCTGGCGCAACATCGCGTGGAAAAAGGCATTAAACATTTTGCTGTCAGCGTTCATGACCTGGGAAAAACCCGTCACAGGCGTCGCGTTAGTGAAGAAGAAACCAAACATGCTGCCGACCCGATTGGTCGTAAAAGGGATTCCAGCTGCATCGGCAAGCAACTGAAGACCGTCGATGAGTTTGCCGGATTGCTGCTCCAGGCGCTCATAGAACCCAGGTTCGTCAATGAGTTCCAGAGTTGTTAAACCTGCCTGCATCGCGATCGGATTGCCGGACAGGGTTCCCGCCTGATATACGCCGCCAAGAGGCGCGACGACTTCCATTACTTCACGCTTGCCGCCAAATGCCCCTACGGGCATACCCCCGCCGATGACCTTTCCAAGCGTAGTGAGATCTGGGTCGATGTTGTAAACAGATTGCGCGCCGCCCTTTGCCACCCGGAAGCCCGTCATGACTTCATCAAAAATCAGTAGCGAGCCGTGACTGTCGCATGCGTCTCGAAGCCCCTGAAGGAAGCCTGATACCGGCGGTACACAGCCCATGTTTCCAGCGATAGGCTCAACAATTACGGCGGCGATTTCGTTTCCTTTTTCCCGGAAGACCTTTTTGATCTGTTCAAGGTCATTAAATTCGAGAGTGAGAGTGTGACGTGCAAAACTTTCCGGAACGCCGAGTGAGTCTGGCTCGCCCAGAGTCAGCGCGCCTGATCCGGCTTTGACCAGTAAGGCATCTGAATGACCGTGGTAGCAGCCTTCGAATTTGATGATGGTGTCTCTGCCGGTATATCCGCGGGCAACTCTGATGGCTGACATGGTTGCCTCGGTGCCCGAATTCACCATTCGAACCAGGTCCATGGAAGGGACCAGCGAAGTGAGTTTCTTGGCGACCTTGGTTTCTATTTCAGTGGGCGCACCAAAGCTGAGTCCATGGCCCATTGCTTCCTGGACTGATTCGACGACCCGGGGGTGGGCATGCCCAACGATCATCGGCCCCCAGGAGCCTATGTAGTCAATGTATTTTTTGCCGTCTTCGTCAGTAAGGTATGCACCGCTGCCACTTTTGAAAAAGACTGGTTGCCCGCCTACCCGGGCAAAAGCCCGAACGGGAGAATTGACTCCGCCGGGAATGTATTTTTTGGCGTCCTCAAAGAAACGCTGCGATCTTGTCATGACTTGCTCCTGGGTTCTGCCGCCGGCATTCAAGCATTACTTGTGAGTTGATTCAAATGAAATACCGAAGCTACCTTACGATTGATAGAAGCTTTCTATGTCTTCTCGGGTCAAGATGCCGACTGGAGAATCCAGCAGGGGCGCGCTGATGCGGTTGACAAAGAGTGCCTGCACGCCGGATTGATTCAATGAATCTAGTGCTTCACTTAGCGTTGCCTGGAGGAGAATGCCAGTGACATCTTTTCGAGTCGCCGGAATGGCTGTCAGGTCAATCTGTTCCACGGATTCGGAGGAAAGATACTGGGCGAGGTCTTCAGTCCTCAAGATAAAAGCCGGTCTTTCTTCTCCATTGACCAGCAGCCAGTAAGGTTTCTGTGCAACCAGCAAGCGGGCAGCTTCCAGTTCAATCACAGGCGCTACTCGTTTGAAGCTTTTGGTCATAATGCTCGCAACCGATGCTCTGTTTAGCGTCATCGATAGTGGGTTCTGTCGAAATTCAATTCCGAGTATTTCCATTTGCAGGACGAACAGTGAGCGAACCCCGAAGACCTGGCTGGCAGTCATGTTCGCGATAATGATGACAAGCATGGCAGGCAGGATAATGCCTGGACTATTAGTGAGTTCGAGAACTGCCATCAATGCCGCTAGCGGCGCTTGAAGCACTGCTCCCATCATGGCACCCATGCCGAGCATTACATACAGTGCATCCTCAGACAGGCCGGCATCAATGAATCGGGCAAAAAAGGCGAACATACCGCCGGCCATCGCACCTATAAACAGTGTTGGACCAATAAACCCTACGGGCACTCCAAGGGCAATAATTGCAGAGGAAAGCACAAGCTTCAGAGTGAACGCGGTCAGCAGTAATGCCAGTGAGAGTTCTCCTATAAGCGCCAGGTTGACCGTGTCGTAACCGATACCCAGAACCTCGGGAAGGATCAGTGCAGCGGTTCCGGTAAGTAACCCGGCGATCATAATACGTTGCCACATGGAATCCGGTGATATCTTGTAGAACAGGAGCATGCATCGAACATAAGCGGCGGCGATGACACCGATAAATGCCCCTTCCATTACCAGGATAGGGATATCTATGAAGGAAGACATTGCTACTGTCGGCACATCAAATGCAGTCAGCGACCCGAATACAATTTGCGTCATTACTGCGGCGACGACTGAAGCCAGGATCACTGGTATGAAGCCAGCGATCGTGTATTCCATGACGATGACCTCCATTGAAAATATGACTCCGGCTACTGGTGTATTAAAAGAGGCAGAAATTGCGGCAGCGGCCCCACACCCCACTAGCACCCTTACACTGTTGTTAGGCAGCTGAAGGTATTGCCCGATCAGGCTGCTACCTGCTGCACCCAGATGAATGGCGGGACCTTCCCGGCCGCCAGGCTGTCCCGACGCCAGAGCGACAACGCCGGCGATGAATTGGGCTACCGCATTCCTGAGTGGCATGTGGCCCTGGTGCCTAGCAAGTCGTTCAATGACGTGAACGACCCCGACACGCCGATTTGTTTTGGATAGCACGCTAAAAATAAGCACCAGGAGTATTGCTCCGGCAACCGGCAGCGAAAAGGCTGCTAGTGGATCCAGGGTTTCAAAGCTTTCCGGGCCGTCTTCAAGCAATTGGTCCAGCGGCCACTCAATAGCGAGGCGAAAGGCGATAATAACCAGGCCTGTCAGAAACCCTGAAGCGATGCCCAGAATGGCGAATTGAGGCGCTGAATCGATGGAGGCGAGCCGTTGACGGAACGTCTTGATGGAAAGTTTGAACATTTTCATAACCAGTCTATAAATCGGCGTTTCATAAAAGTGAGCAAAAACAGTTGATTGAAGTACAGCATACGGGAACTGAAAAGTATTGATGAAACGCAATCAGGGCTGAACTTTAACGAATTGTGCTAAGATGTTTAGCCCATTTTGTCACTTACCTCGCGGCAGCTATGGCAGCAGTAAAAGGCAGCAAGCTACATCACATGGTCGTAGTACCCTACCGACCTTTATATAAGGCTATGATCTTTATAGTTTTTATATTCGCGATGGCCATATTTGGCTGGTTGACCTACGAATTTGGGAATAATCAGGGTCTCGAACTGAAAGTCCAAGTGGTCCGGGAAAAGGACCTGATCAGCAAGGAGTTGGGAGAGGCCCGGGGCCTGATTAACGAAATGAGGCAGGAAATTGCGGATCTCACGGTGGGAGGTGAGATTGATAACCAAGCTAATGAAGAAGTTAGGCATACGATTGAAAACCAGCAGAATCTGCTGGCAGCGCAGAATGAGGAAATCAGCTTTTACAAAGGGGTCATGCTGCCAAATGTCGCGAACAAGGGGCTTCGGATTGAGCGGTTGGATGTAAGCTCAAACGTGCCAGGCAGGGTGAGGTACTCGCTATTACTTACCCAAGTAGTGGACAAGCATGATTATGTGCAAGGTGGGGTACGGATATCCTTGCTTGGTCAAAATGATGGTCAGGAAGAGACTATTCAGATCAGTGATTCGGGCCGTGATGAAGCTGAGGCCATTACATTTCGGTTTCGCTATTTCCAGAACATCATGGTTGAACAGCAGCTTCCCAATGGCTTTGTACCTCGAGAGGTTATGGTTGTGGTGCAAACATCAGGATTAAATGCTCAGCGATTGGAGAAAACGTTCGACTGGTCGTTATAAAGGAGAGTAGGCATGTTTAAGAAAGAAGGACGAAGTGAATCAGGGACAACTCTTGTTGCAGCCAACTGTGAGCTGGTAGGTGACGTGCATTTTAGTGACGAACTGTTGGTGAACGGGATTGTAAAGGGGAATATCTATGCCCAATCCGGATCTAAAGCCGTCGTTAGGATCAGTGAGAAGGGTCGCGTCCAGGGTGAAATTCGAGTTCCCAGAATAATTGTAAATGGCGAAGTGTTCGGTGACATTTGGTCGGACAAGCACATTGAACTTGCAGCAAAAGCCGAAGTAAAAGGTAATGTCTACTACCATTTGATTGAAATGGTACAAGGCTCGAGGATTGATGGGCAGCTAGTTCATCTGCAAGATGGTAAGCAGGAAGTGGCAGAGTCGAAACCTGCGAAGGCTGCAGAGAAAGCCGGTGAAGACGTCTCGGCACTTGTAACAGCGGTTAAGAACCAGACCGCGTAGCTCTTGTAGACTAGTATTGGAGTAAACTTATCTTGAAACTTAACAGCAAAGGCGCAATCTAATAGATTATGGAAGCAACAACATTTGACCCAATCTCAATGACCTTTTCAGATGCCGCCGCCGGTAAGGTAAAGGCGCTCATAGAAGAAGAGGAAAACGAGCATCTTAAGCTGCGAGTATTCGTCACGGGTGGAGGCTGTTCTGGTTTCGAGTATGGTTTTACTTTCGATGAAGATGTCGAAGAAGATGATACCCAGGTCAGTAAAGGGGGTGTGGCGCTACTGATTGACCCTTTGAGCTACCAGTATCTGGTTGGCTCAGTCATTGACTACCAGGAAGATTTACAGGGTTCACGGTTTGTGGTGACAAACCCGAATGCCGCGACAACCTGTGGTTGTGGGAATTCTTTTGCTATCTAGCCGCCATTTGAGCGATCACCTGGGGCTAGCGACGCGTACCCCTTGCCTGAAATAGATTCTAGTCGAGCCAGTATTGGCGACACACTATTCCTGAACCTTTCCAGCTCGTCCTTGGCGATGGGCAATGCTTTTGGCAATGATACGGTCTTGGGGTTGCGATGCACGCCGGTGACCAGGAACTCGTAGTGCAGGTGTGGCGCAGTCGCCCACCCGGTAGCACCGACGTAGCCAATTGTCTGCCCTTGTTTGACCGACTTGCCAGGCTTGATGCCCTTGCCAAACGCCGACAGGTGGAGGTATTTAGTTGTGTATTGCTCTCCGTGCTGAATAACGATGTACTTACCTGATGCGTTGTTTTGTCTTCGAATAGTGACTTTACCATCACCGGAAGCCAACACAGGTGTACCTCGTTTCGCAGCGTAATCAATTCCGCGGTGAGGCATTACCTTCTTGTGAATTGGATGCAAGCGGCGCAGGTTGAATGAGGAGCTCACATGGGAAAAATGCACCGGGTCTCTTAGAAAAGCCTTACGCATACTGAGACCTTCAGGGGTGTAGTAGTCGGAGTGGCCCTCTATATCGGTGTACTTTACTGCTTCGTGACGTTTACCCATATTGGTAAAAACAGCGGCGATGATATTGCCTTCCTTGACGAGTTCGCCGTCAACATAGATCTCTTCGAACATCAGGCTAAACGAATCCCCGGCCCGAAGGTCCAGTGCAAAACTGATGTCCCACTGATAGATGTGGCTGAGCTTCATGATGATATTGTCGGATAGCCCTGCGGCCTTTCCGGCATGATAGAGGGAAGGGTTTTCTTTTGTGATTTTTGCTGATTCAAAGGCGACTATCGTTTCTGGCGTCGCAGACAGCCAGCTGGCAACGAAGCTCTGGTCTTGTCTTTGAATCAACAGCGTATCGAGAGCATTCTTTTTGTATCGGATGGCAAGAAGCTCACCGCTGGATGTGATCTTGAAACCAAGTTTCTGTCCGGGGAGTATTTTCCTGAGTGACGAAACTGGTTTTCCCAAATTAACGATATTTTGTAGGTCTGCGGCAGACAGCTTGTTTCGCTTAAAAATACGCGCGAGGTTATCGCCTGGTTGGATGGTCATGTTGATCCAGCGACTGTTGCTGGCCTCCATCTGCTCCTGTTTTACCGGCAGTTCGTCAGCGCTGACAAAATCAGCGGTTTCAGTTACTTCCAGTTGCAGGGAAACCGGTGCATCAGAGGGCGATTGGCTCTGGTCGGCAGGCAATGCAGTAATCAAGATCGCCAAGATTGCGGTGAATAACAGGGCGACTTTCACATGTGATTTAGGATAACGATGCATAAAAGCCGAATGTAGAGTGTTTTTCTACGGTCAAGTCTGAGAAGCTAACGCTAACCATATAAAATATAAAGAAATAATGGAAGCTTTCACTGTTGGATGAGGGCGAGATCAGTCGAAAATGAGCCAAATGGTCGCTTCGCCGATTGAGGCTTGCTTGAATTTGCTGTGGTATACGGTATGTTGCGCGCGTATTAAGGACTGGCACCGATACCCAGGTGTCCATACAGATGGAGTTTGTTAGAACTAGTGGTTATTAAATGAACATTATTGAACAGTTGCAGGGGTTAGGGCTTGTCGCGCAATTGAGTGCGAACGAGGAGTTGAAAAACCATCTGGATTCTGGCGATCAGAACGGTTTATTGCGGGTTCGATCCGACCGCAGACAGTCTGCAGGTTGGCAACTTGGTGCCTCTCTTGGCACTTAGACGGTTTCAGTTGGCTGGTCATAGACCTTTGCTCCTGGTTGGTGGCGCTACAGGGATGATAGGAGACCCCGGCGGTCGTGATAGTGAGAGAGAGCTACAGTCTGCTGAAGTTGTTGAACGAAAACTGGCGAAAATTCGAGCACAGGCGAGTCGCTTTCTTGACTTCGACTGTGGAGAAACTTCAGCGGTGGTGGTCAATAATGCTGACTGGACGAAGAGTTTGTCGGTTATTGATTATCTGCGCGATATTGGTAAATATTTTTCTGTGAATGCGATGATACAGAAGGAATCGGTGCGACGCCGAATCGAGGATGACTCGCAGGGTATCAGTTACACTGAATTCAGCTACATGATTCTTCAGTCCTACGATTTTGTTGTGTTGAATCGTCAGTATGATTGCACCATTCAAATGGGCGGTAGTGATCAGTGGGGTAATATTACGGCGGGTATCGATCTTGTTCGCAGGATGGAGAGCAAGCAAGCGTACGCAATAACCTATCCTCTGGTTACAAAATCAGACGGCACAAAGTTTGGGAAGAGTTCCGGCGGGGCCATCTGGCTGAACCCGGAAATGACATCGCCGTTTAGTTTCTACCAGTTTTGGATTAATGCAGCAGATTCAGAAGTGATCAACTACCTCAAGATATTCACCTTTTTATCGGAGATTGAATTAGGTGTGTTGGCGAAATCGCATGATTCAGACCCGGGCCAAAGAACAGCACAGGTAGCACTTGCAAGGGAAATCACGAGGCTTGTGCATGGTGAAACAGGGTTGAACGCTGCAGAGAGGATTACCGCTGCGCTATTTAGCAACAGTTTGAACGAGCTTGCGAAAGAAGATCTAGAGCAACTTGCGCAGGATGGTATGCCATCCTCAACAGCGTCCGGTAACGTTGCTTTGGTTGATGTGCTGGTGTCGTCTGGTCTTGCTGTGACGCCAAAAGGAGAAGTTACCGCCGGTCAGGCCAGAAAGCTGATTCAGGGAAACAGCGTCTCAGTCAATGGAGAGAAGCAGGTTGATGTTGATTTGACGCTAACTAACGAAGGCGCGCTATTCGGTCGCTTTTTTGTCATTCAAAAAGGCAAAAAGCATCACCATCTTCTGGTCCTTGGCCGCTAGCGGCTTGCTACGAGCAAAAAAAAGGGATGCATTTGCATCCCTTTTTTTTGTTGGTGGAGCCAGGCGGGATCGAACCGCCGACCTCCTGCGTGCAAGGCAGGCGCTCTCCCAGCTGAGCTATGGCCCCAAGGTCACTTGGCGAGTTTCATTAAACTCGCACAAGATCTGGGTCCTTACCTGGTGGGTCTGGGAAGATTTGAACTTCCGACCTCACCCTTATCAGGGGTGCGCTCTAACCAACTGAGCTACAGACCCGGGTAAGTTTCTAACCCGATGCTTTGCATCCGGTTGAGGGCGCGTATTATACGCAGAGCGTTACTTTTTACAAACGACCTTAATGATTAAAAGCACACATCCTGAATTTGAGAAATTGATCGCTGGTAACCCGGTGAATTCAACGCTTGAATTGCTGGGTTTTCTCGACGGTATTGGTGTTCCTTATACCAGGCAGGGTTCAGTTTTAACGCTAAATCATGGGATGGAGCTTCTGGACGAAGGCGCCATTCGCACCGAATTGCAGCATTTGGTTTCGGAGTTGCAGATGTCGACATTGGATCTGGAGATCCACCGGGTGACGCAATCAACAAATGATGTAGTGATGCAAAGGCTCGTTGAAAGCCAAAGCACCGCGATTTTATGTGCCGCAGAGATGCAGACCGCGGGCAAAGGTAGGCGTGGCAGGCGATGGATCTCACCCTTTGGCAGGAATGTTTACCTGACATACGGTCGATTCATCGGCCGCCAGTTGTCGGAACTGGGTGGGCTATCGCTGGTTGTCGGCATGGTGGTGGTGGATGTTCTTCGTGCCATGGGCTTGGAGCGGGTTGGTCTAAAATGGCCAAATGACATTCTGTTAGGCGGAGGAAAGCTTGGAGGAATACTCCTGGAACTCCGCGCTTCTGATACTGGTGGTATCGGTTTGGTTGCAGGCGTGGGCCTAAATCTTGCGCTCAACCTGGAGGAATCCTTGAGCATTGATCAGCCCTGGAGTGCTATCAGCTCTCAGCTGGAGATGCCGCGCAACATTTTGCTTGGGGCGCTTGGCGGGAGGATAGTGAATGCAATCCAGACTTTCGAGGATGTAGGGTTTGATTCCTTTGCGGAGAAGTGGAGTGAATATAATCTCTATACGGGACAGCAGGTCAACGTTATTCGCGGCAGCGAGATAATATCTGGAATCGATAGCGGCGTTGATCAGCAGGGTAATTTGTTGTTGCGAACCGGGACGGGCCTGGAAGTACACAATTCGGGAGAAGTCAGTGTGAGGCCGGTCGCCAGAACATGAAATGGATTTTTTACTCCTTGTTGCTCGCTAACCTCGCTTATATGGCACTGAACCTAAGTGGCGCCGTGACATCCCGGGTGGGCGCGACCGGCAATACTGGCGAAAATGTGTTTAAAGACACGGGTCCCTGGGGTTCTGGCTTTGAGCAAAAAGGCAGCAGGGCGCTGTTTCTATTGGAAGACAGTCGGCCTGGCAATAAATCGACTTTGGTGGCGGTGATGGAACAGCCCACGCTGGTGGCTGCGGCGGATGAACTTAAGTCCTGCATGGGTTTGGGACCTTTCGAAAATATCGTCTCGGCACGGGATGTCGCTGAACGGTTAAAGGCTATTGGGTACATCGTAGAGATGACCGCTGTTGATAAGCCCACCGGAGAATCTGATTACAGGGTTGTGATGCCTCCCCTGGGTTCTCGGCAAGAAGTATTTCGCAGGCATCGTGAGCTTAAATCCCGAGATATCGATAGCTTCGTCATTACCAAGGGAGTGGATGCTCAGGGAATATCATTGGGAGTCTTCTCCTCCGATGGTGCAGCTGAGAATTATCGACAGGGACTTATCGATCAGGGTTACGACGCACTTGTGAAAGTTATACCGAGAGTCAACCGGGGCTACTGGGTTCAGATTAGTCAGGAAATATTCCCTGAAGTACTGCTTTCAGAGATCATTGCCGAATTTATTGAGGTTGAAGTGACAGAAACTGGCTGTATGAATGAGTAGCAGTCTCACATTAAGTGCCATTGTAATTGATAGCGGCGTCACAATCGCATACAATCCGCTCGCTCCTGAGGCTGGCTTATTTGGCCATTGACAAAATCCGCCTTAACTTATTGTTTTTAAAAGTTTTGCGCCGCTATAGCTCAGTTGGTAGAGCAACTGATTTGTAATCAGTAGGTCCCGAGTTCGACTCTTGGTGGCGGCACCAGATTTTGTAGCAGTGTTACTGCCCTAGGTTTAGCGAAATATATTTCAAAAGGCACCCGGTGGTGCTTTTTTTGTCGATTAAACCGGCAAAACAACAATTAGAGATATCAGCTCAGGAATATTATGAGCAGTTTGACGAAAAACGTATATTAATCAGGTTTTTCGGAAAATTAGATTTGACAAGCACTAGACTCGAAGGCAGAATCTAGCGCCTCTTTTTGGAGGGGTTCCCGAGTGGCCAAAGGGATCAGACTGTAAATCTGACGCGTAAGCTTCGGTGGTTCGAATCCACCCCCCTCCACCAAGGTGGGATGGATCTAGGAACGTTATTAACAGCAGGATTGGCGGGTATTGTTTAATGGTAGAACCTCAGCCTTCCAAGCTGATGATGCGAGTTCGATCCTCGCTACCCGCTCCATAGAGAAGGAGAAATATTTACACGCTCATATAGCTCAGTCGGTAGAGCACTTCCTTGGTAAGGAAGAGGTCACCGGTTCAAATCCGGTTATGAGCTCCACTAATAACCGGCGAATACTGGGTTTTCATATCAATTCAGGTGTCATAGTAAGGAGAGGGCTGGAATGTCCAAAGAAAAATTTGAGCGGACAAAGCCGCACGTAAATGTAGGAACCATTGGTCACGTTGACCATGGTAAGACGACGCTGACAGCGGCGATTACCAAGGTCTGTGCAGAGACATGGGGAGGCGAGTTCCAGGCGTTTGACGCAATTGATAATGCGCCTGAAGAAAGAGAGCGTGGTATCACTATTTCGACTTCACACGTTGAGTATGATTCGCCGAACCGGCACTACGCACATGTAGACTGTCCTGGTCACGCTGATTATGTGAAGAACATGATCACGGGTGCGGCGCAGATGGACGGTGCGATTCTGGTCTGTTCAGCAGCTGATGGTCCGATGCCCCAGACACGAGAGCACATTCTGCTGTCGAAGCAGGTGGGTGTTCCTTACATCATTGTGTTCCTGAACAAAGCGGACATGGTTGATGACGAAGAGCTGGTAGAGCTGGTTGAAATGGAAGTACGAGAGCTACTTGACCAGTACGATTTTCCGGGCGACGACACGCCGATCGTTATCGGTAGTGCGCTGAAAGCGCTGGAAGGTGACGATTCAGAGATTGGTGCGCCGGCGATTGTTAAGCTGGTAGAGACTTTGGATTCTTATATTCCGGAGCCTACGCGAGATGTTGACCGACCATTTTTGATGCCGATTGAAGACGTATTTTCGATCTCAGGTCGTGGCACCGTTGTCACGGGTCGAATTGGTCGCGGTATTGTAAAGGTGGGCGCGGAGCTTGAGATCGTTGGTATCCAGGATACGCAGAAGACGACTTGTACGGGTGTAGAGATGTTCCGCAAGCTGCTTGACGAAGGTCGTGCAGGCGAGAACGTTGGTGTTTTGCTTCGCGGTACCAAGCGAGAAGAAGTAGAGCGCGGTCAGGTACTGGCGGCGCCGGGGTCAATCACGCCGCATACGCATTTTGAAGGTGAGGTTTACGTCTTGTCGAAAGATGAAGGTGGTCGTCATACGCCATTCTTCAAAGGCTACAAGCCACAGTTCTTCTTTGAGACGACAGATGTCACAGGGTCTTGTGAGTTACCTGAAGGTACCGAGATGGTGATGCCTGGTGATAACGTGACGATGGCGGTTGAGCTGATTGCCCCGATCGCGATGGAAGAAGGCCAGCGTTTTGCTATTCGAGAAGGTGGTCGGACAGTTGGTGCAGGTGTAGTAACGAAGATTAGTGAATAGCATAGCTATTCGCTAATCCCAACCGAAACATAAACGAAGCACTAGGCCAGTAGCTCAATTGGCAGAGCAGCGGTCTCCAAAACCGCAGGTTGGGGGTTCGATTCCCTCCTGGCCTGCCACATGCTTCGGTTCCCGTAAGGGGGCAGGAATTCGAGAAAAGTTTGATAGATGAGTAGCAAAGCTGAAGCGGGTGAGTATCAACTGGACAGCCTGAAATGGCTGGTGGTGCTGGCTATAGTAGGAGGCGGCATATATGCCAACTCTTACTATGCTGCGATTGAGCCTTTGTTCCGCGCGCTCGCGGGCGTTCTGGTGGCTGCGTTTGCAGTAGGTGTTGCGTTGCAGACCAAGAACGGAGCATGGGCATGGAACCTCGCCAAGGAAGCGCGAGTAGAAGTCAGAAAAGTTGTTTGGCCTACAACGCAGGAAACAACGCAGACCACGTTGATTGTGGTGGGTGTAGTGATTCTTGTGGCGTTGATTCTCTGGGCGCTGGACTCAAGTTTAAGTTGGGGCGTCCGGGGCGTAATTGGTTAGGGAGTAGAAGTTGAGTAAACGCTGGTATGTGGTGCACGCTTACTCGGGATACGAGAAGCAGGTGATGCGCGTGTTGGGAGAGCGGATTGAGCTTTCCGGATTCGCTGAAAAATTCGGTGAAGTGATCGTGCCGGCAGAAGAAGTAGTCGAGATGAGAGCCGGAAAGAAGCGCCGCAGCGAGCGAAAGTTTTTCCCCGGTTATGTGCTTATTGAGATGGAACTTGGTGACGACACATGGCACCTGGTGAAAGAAACACCGCGTGTAATGGGTTTCATTGGTGGAAAAACGGATAAACCCGCACCGATTAGCGACGCAGAAGCTGCTGCAATTCTTCAGCGAGTGCAGGCCGGTACTGAGCATGCCACGCCGAAGACAGTATTTGAACCGGGCGAACTGGTTCGAGTGGTAGATGGCCCATTCAACGACTTTAGCGGAGTGGTTGAAGAGGTTAATTACGAGAAGAACCGCCTGCACGTTGCGGTAACTATTTTCGGTCGATCCACGCCTGTCGAGCTTGATTTCGGGCAGGTAGAGAAAGGCTAGATTTATAACTGAATTTTAATCTGGCAGGGACTTTAGTCGGGAACTGTCATTTATGGGGAGCATGAAATGAGTCATGCGTCAGCACCCGAGGAGAAAACTAATGGCTAAGAAGGTTAGCGCCTATATAAAACTGCAGGTTCCTGCAGGGCAGGCAAATCCAAGCCCACCCGTTGGCCCGGCGCTGGGACAGCATGGTGTGAACATCATGGAATTCTGTAAGGCATTCAATGCCGAGACTCAATCACTGGAACAAGGTATGCCTGTTCCCGTCGTGATTACGGTCTATGCCGACAAGAGTTTTACTTTCATTAAGAAAACGCCGCCGGCATCTGTCCTGCTGAAGAAGGCCGCTGGTATTCTTAAGGGTAGTCCAGAGCCTCATGTAAATAAGGTTGGCAAGGTTACCCGGGCGCAACTCGAGGAGATCGCGACCACCAAGCAGCCGGACCTTACGGCTAAAGATATGGATGCTGCGGTCAGGACGATTGCCGGTACCGCTCGCGCATCAGGTATTGAGACCGAGGGAGTTGTGTAATGGCTAAGCTGACGAAAAGAGCAAAGGCTTTCAAGGAAAAGGTTGAGGAAGGCAGGTTTTACGCGATTGATGAGGCGGTTACCCTGTTGACTGAGCTGTCAACGGTGAAGTTCAAGGAATCAATCGACATCAGTATTAACCTTGGGGTTGACCCAAAGAAATCTGACCAGGTTGTGCGAGGCGCAACTGTCCTTCCTAATGGAACCGGCAAAGATGTACGCGTAGCTGTTTTTGCGCAGGGTGAGAAAGCCGATGAAGCAAGTGCGGCTGGTGCTGACATTGTTGGTATGGATGACCTTGCCGAGGCGGTAAAAGGCGGTGAACTCAATTTTGACGTGGCAATTGCCACCCCAGATAGCATGAGAGTCGTTGGCCAATTGGGTCAGGTCCTTGGCCCGCGTGGTTTAATGCCAAACCCAAGACTTGGGACGGTCACCATGGATGTAGGCGAAGCGGTCAGGAATGCGAAGGCAGGCCAGGTGCGCTACAGAACGGACAAGAACGGTATTGTTCACGGTGGTATAGGGAAAGTTGGATTTGAACCTGCTGCCATCAAGGAAAACATAGAGGCGTTGATTGCCGACCTGAAAAAGGCGAAGCCAACCAGCGCTAAAGGTACTTATGTTAAGAAAGTCGTGCTGTCGACGACGATGGGTGCTGGTATCCCTATTGATCAGGCTTCACTGGAAATGTAAGCGAAGCGAAGCCGAAAGGCCCGCTTCGAAAAGAATAAGGACCCCTCGGCTAACGCTCGGGGGCAAAGAATTTCTAGGAATTTTTTCGATGAAAAATTCAAGAAATTCTAAGCTTTTGAAGGGTTCGAGTGACTTTGGTCACTTGACTCGTCAAAGACCGCAGGCCCGGATGCTCGAATGAGTTGATGGTTAAAACGAAAAGCCTGCGCAGACGGTGAGCCCGATTCAGGAATTGAATCCATCGCCGTGAGTAGCGTTGCAAGCTGTGTGACAGACGGGTTGTAGCAATTTTAAACAAGTCGGGAGTACGTAACTGTGCCAATAGGACTTAAAGAAAAGCAGGCGATTGTTGCTGAGGTGAACGATACAGCGAGCAAAGCCCTTTCTGCTGTTATAGCTGACTACCGAGGAGTTTCGGTAGACAACATGACTAGCTTAAGAAAGAAGGCGCGCGACGTTGGCGTACAAGTGCGCGTTATTCGTAACACGCTGGCAAAGAGAGCTTTTGAGGGTACTGATTTTGAGTGCATGAAAGAAGCGCTACTTGGTCCAAACATTGTTGCTTTTTCACTGGAGGATCCAGGTGCTGGCGCCAGGGTTTTCAAGGACTTTGCCAAGGAAAACGGGGACTTTGAAATCAAAGCCCTTTCTGTGGGTGGGAAGTTACTTCCTGCTGATCAGATTGATGCCCTGGCCAAGCTACCTACACGTGATCAAGCGCTCGCAATGTTGATGGGTGTTATGCAGGCGCCGATTACCAAGCTGGTAAGAACGTTTAACGACGTGCCGGCAAAGGTAACACGCGGTGTTGCGGCAGTACGAGATCAGAAACAAGAAGCAGCTGCTTGAATTTTATTACTACTAATTGGAGATAGGACTAATGTCATTATCTAAAGATGATATTTTAAATGCGATCGCCGAGATGAGCGTCATGGACGTTGTCGAGCTGGTCGAAGCAATGGAAGAAAAGTTTGGCGTATCCGCCGCCGCCGCAGTTGCAGCAGCACCTGCTGCTGCTGGTGGTGACGCTGGCGCTGAAGAAGTGAAGGACGAATTCGACGTCATCATCACTTCTCCGGGCGAAAAGAAAGTAAGCGCCATCAAAGTTGTTCGTGCGATCACTGGCCTGGGCCTGAAAGAAGCCAAAGCCCTTGTCGATGAGGCGCCTTCTAGTGTTAAAGAAGGTGTTACGAAGGACGAAGCGGAAGACATCAAGAAGCAACTCGAGGAAGCAGGCGCATCTGTTGAGCTCAAGTAACCCAGGGATTGTATATCCTGGAATTAGGTTCAAGAAGGCTGGCAACAGTGATGTTGCCCGGCCTTTTTGTGCCTAAAAATATATTGTGACCCTATGACCCGCTGGGAGGCATGAATGGCCTATTCGTACACTGAGAAGAAACGTATCCGGAAAGACTTTGGCAAGTTGCACCGTGTGATGGATATACCCTACCTGCTTGCAACCCAGGTGGAGTCCTACAAGAAGTTTATGCAAGACAAAGTTGATCCTGCTGAACGAATTAATAAGGGTCTGCATACCGCGTTCCAGTCAGTTTTCCCGATCACAAGTTATTCGGGTAACGCGTCACTTGAGTACGTTAGCTACCGGCTCGGAAAGCCGTCGTTTAACGTCAAGGAATGCCAACTTCGCAGTGTGACCTACGCGGTTCCGCTCCGAGTAAAAGTTCGATTGGTGATCTACGATAAAGATTCATCGAACAAAGCTATCAAGGACATCAAGGAACAGGAAGTGTACATGGGCGAGATTCCGCTCATGACCGATAATGGTACCTTCGTGATCAATGGTATCGAGCGAGTTGTCGTTTCCCAGCTACACCGATCACCGGGCGTGTTTTTCGATCACGACAAAGGCAAGACTCACTCGTCAGGTAAGTTGCTGTATTCCGCGCGGGTAATCCCAATGCGGGGATCATGGCTGGATTTCGAGTTTGACCCTAAAGACTGCGTATTCGTGCGAATCGACAGACGAAGAAAGCTGCCCGCGTCGATATTACTGCGCGCGCTGGATTTCACGTCAGAACAGATTCTCGACATGTTCTTTGAAACGGACAGCTTTGAGGTAACAGAAGAAACCTATACGCTAGAGCTGATTGCGGGCCGTCTCCGCGGTGAGACAGCTAAATTCGACATCGTTGATAAGAAAGGCAACGTCATTGTCGAAGAAAGCAGCAGGATCACTGCCCGGCATATTAGAGAGATGGAAGCAGCAGGTCTTAAAAGGCTGAACTGCCCATCCGACTATGTCTGTGGTCATGTGCTTGCAAAAGACATCGTGGATACTGAAACCGGTGAAGTTGTTATTCCGTGTAATACGGCGATCACCGAAGAAGTTCTGGATCAACTGGCTGAGGCTGGTATTACAGCATTCAATACCATTTATACAAACGACCTGGATTGTGGTCCATTTGTCTCAGACACGCTGAATGTCGACAGTACAACCAATCGACTTGAAGCGCTGGTTGAGATCTACAGGATGATGCGTCCTGGCGAGCCGCCAACTAAAGAAGCCGCTGAGAACCTGTTCACTAACTTGTTTTTCTCTTCTGAACGTTATGACCTGACTGCTGTTGGTCGAATGAAGTTCAATCGACGTCTTGGCCGCGAAGAAGAAGTCGGCGAAGGTACGCTGTCAAACAATGACATTATTGATGTGATGAAGTGCCTGATTGACATCAGAAACGGTAAAGATACTGTGGATGATATTGATCACCTGGGTAACAGGCGGGTTCGTTCTGTTGGGGAAATGGCAGAAAATGCCTTCCGCCTTGGTTTGATAAGGGTAGAGCGTGCCGTGAAAGAGCGATTATCACTGGCAGAAAGCGAAGGTCTGATGCCGCAGGACCTGATTAATGCGAAACCCGTTGCAGCAGCAGTGAAAGAATATTTTGGTTCTGCGCAGTTGTCGCAGTTTATGGATCAGAACAATCCTCTATCTGAGGTGACGCATAAACGTCGTGTCTCAGCGCTCGGCCCAGGTGGCTTGACGCGGGAACGTGCAGGGTTTGAGGTTCGTGATGTTCATCCAACTCACTACGGACGGGTGTGTCCGATCGAGACACCTGAAGGCCCGAACATTGGCCTGATCAATTCACTGGCGACTTATGCGCGTACCAATGAGTATGGATTCCTCGAAAGCCCGTATAGAAAGGTTGCCAACGGAAACGTAACTGATGAGATCGAGTACCTGTCAGCCATTGTCGAGAGTGATTACGTTATCGCGCAGGCGAGCGCGACCATGGATGAGAAGAGTCGATTGAGGGAAGATATGGTAGAGGTTCGTCACCTTGGTGAATTTACCAAGATGCCTCGTGAATCTGTCAACTTTATGGATGTATCGCCGCAGCAGGTTGTATCAGTTGCAGCGTCCTTGATTCCGTTTCTGGAGCACGACGACGCGAACCGGGCACTGATGGGTTCCAACATGCAGCGCCAGGCTGTACCAACACTGCGTAGCGAAAAGCCGCTGGTTGGAACAGGTATGGAGCGAACGGTTGCAAGGGATTCCGGTGTTTGTGTTGTTGCCAGGCGTGGTGGTGTTATCGAAACCGTCGATGCCGGCAGGATTGTCATTCGAGTCAACAACGCTGAAACCGAAAGTGGTGAGGCTGGCGTTGATATTTATAACCTCACGAAGTACCAGCGCTCTAACCAGAACACCTGTATTAACCAGAAACCGCTGGTCAAGGAAGGCGACGTAGTCGCTAAAAAGGATATCCTTGCGGACGGCCCTTCCATTGATATCGGTGAGTTGGCTCTTGGTCAGAATATCCGCATCGCGTTTATGACCTGGAATGGCTACAACTTCGAGGACTCGATCCTGATCTCTGAAAAGGTCGTGAAAGAAGATCGGTTCACTACGATTCACATTCAGGAGCTGACCTGTATAGCTCGTGATACCAAGTTGGGATCCGAGGAAATAACCTGTGACATCCCGAATGTTGGTGAAGGTGCACTGTCCAAGCTCGATGAGTCCGGTATTGTTTACATCGGTGCAGAAGTAGATCCGGGCGACATTCTGGTTGGTAAGGTAACGCCGAAAGGCGAAACCCAGCTGACGCCAGAAGAAAAGCTCTTAAGAGCGATTTTTGGTGAAAAAGCGTCGGATGTGAAAGATACTTCGCTGCGAGTACCCAGCAGCTACACCGGCACAGTGATTGATGTGCAGGTGTTCACTCGTGACGGTCTTCCCAAGGATAAGCGTGCCCTTGATATCGAGCGCGCTGCACTCGACGAAGTTCGCAAGAACATCGACGAAGAATTCCGGATTGTCCAGACCGCAACTTTTGAACGATTGACCGAGTCATTGGCGAACCAGAAAGTTATTGCCGGTCCTGAGTTGAAGAAAGGCGACAAAATAACCCGGGACTACCTGGCAAATCTTGAATCAGAGAGTTTCTTCAAGCTGCGCATGGAGAAGGACAGCCTTAACGATCTGCTTGAGCAGGCAGACTTAAGGCTCAAGGAGCGTCGCAATAATCTGGATGAAAGTTTTGAAGAAAGCAAAGGCAAACTTGAATCAGGTGACGACCTCGCGCCCGGTGTACTGAAAATCACCAAGGTCTACCTTGCGATCAAGAGGCGAATTCAGCCTGGCGATAAGATGGCAGGGCGTCACGGAAACAAGGGCGTGATCTCAGTTATTAAGCCTGTTGAAGATATGCCGTACGACGAGAACGGAGAGCCGGTTGATATCGTGTTGAATCCGCTTGGTGTACCGAAGCGGATGAACGTTGGACAGATTCTTGAGACCCATCTAGGGTGGGCTGCCCACGGTCTTGGTATCAAGATCGGTGAAATGCTGGACGCCCAGCGTCAAGCTGCCGACATCAAGGACTTCCTGGAAAAGATCTACAACCAGAGCGGCCGGATCGAGAATCTTGACGAGTTTTCAGATGATGAGATCCTTGAAATGGCAGGTAACCTGCGTAGCGGTGTGCCGATGGCGACGGGTGTCTTTGATGGCGCCAACGAGGCCGAGATCAAGACGATGCTTGAGCTTGCTGACTTGCCAGCCGACGGCCAGTGCGTGTTGTATGACGGCTGTACTGGTGAGCAGTTTGATCGGCCAGTCACGGTTGGTTACATGTACATGCTGAAGTTGAACCACCTTGTTGACGACAAAATGCACGCGCGATCGACAGGTTCCTATAGCCTCGTAACGCAACAACCGCTAGGTGGTAAAGCGCAGTTTGGCGGTCAGCGATTCGGGGAAATGGAAGTATGGGCACTTGAAGCCTATGGAGCGGCTTATACGCTTCAGGAAATGCTGACGGTTAAGTCGGATGACGTTCATGGTCGAACCAGGATGTATAAAAACATTGTGGACGGTGATCATAGAATGGAGCCGGGTATGCCTGAATCATTCAATGTGTTGGTGAAAGAGATCCGTTCACTGGGCATCGATATTGAGCTAGAGAACGATTAGCGTCGTTCTCACCCAATATTGACTGACGATATAGAATTGAAATAAAGGTCAGGTTTCGACCTGACGTGGAGAAAAGCCTTGAAAGATTTGCTGAACATACTGAAAGCACAAGGACAGTCAGAAGAGTTTGATTCGCTTCGAATCGGACTCGCTTCGCCTGATTTGATCAGGAGCTGGTCTTACGGCGAAGTTAAAAAGCCTGAAACGATCAACTATCGTACGTTCAAGCCGGAACGTGATGGTCTTTTCTGCGCCAAGATTTTTGGCCCGAACAAGGACTATGAATGTCTTTGCGGTAAGTACAAGCGACTCAAGCATCGTGGTGTTATCTGCGAAAAATGTGGCGTCGAAGTGGCGCTCGCGAAAGTACGTCGTGAGCGTATGGGCCACATTGAGCTCGCAAGTCCTGTCGCGCATATCTGGTTCCTGAAGTCACTGCCGTCCAGAATTGGACTGCTGATGGATATGACGCTGCGCGATATCGAGCGAGTGTTGTATTTCGAATCATTCGTTGTGATTGACCCGGGTCTGACAACACTGGAAAAACGCCAGCTACTGACGGATGAGCAGTACTACGAAGCGCTTGAAGAATTCGGTGATGAGTTTGACGCCAAGATGGGCGCAGAAGCGATCCAGGGGCTGATGGAAGATATGGACCTGAACGAAGAGGTCCAGACGATTCGAGAAGAGCTTCCACAGACAAACTCTGAAACCAAAATCAAGAAGCTGACCAAACGCCTGAAGTTGATGGAAGCGTTTGATAAATCGGGTAACGAACCTGAATGGATGATCCTCACTGTTCTGCCGGTTCTTCCGCCTGATCTCCGCCCTTTGGTGCCACTTGAAGGTGGACGCTTTGCGACTTCCGACCTGAACGACCTGTACCGCCGGGTTATCAACAGGAACAACCGACTGAAGCGGCTGCTGGACCTTTCCGCGCCTGACATTATCGTGCGTAATGAGAAGAGAATGCTGCAGGAAGCTGTAGATGCGCTGCTGGATAATGGACGACGTGGTCGGGCCATTACGGGTACTAACAAGCGCCCACTTAAGTCGCTGGCAGACATGATAAAGGGTAAGCAAGGTCGATTCCGTCAGAATCTGCTCGGTAAGCGAGTGGACTATTCTGGTCGTTCGGTCATTGTTGTTGGGCCAACGCTACGACTCCACCAGTGTGGTCTGCCCAAGAAAATGGCACTTGAGCTGTTCAAGCCGTTCATTTTTGGCAAGCTTGAGGCAAGAGGGCTTGCTACAACGATTAAGGCGGCCAAGAAAATGGTCGAGCGGGAAACGGCTGAAGTCTGGGATATTCTCGCTGATGTTATTCGTGAGCACCCGGTACTTCTGAACCGTGCACCGACACTTCACCGTTTAGGTATTCAGGCGTTTGAGCCTGTGTTGATTGAAGGTAAAGCGATCCAACTTCATCCTTTGGTCTGTACTGCCTACAACGCTGACTTTGATGGCGACCAAATGGCCGTTCACGTCCCGCTGACGATCGAAGCGCAGCTGGAAGCGCGCGCGCTCATGATGTCTACGAATAATGTGTTGCTACCTGCAGACGGCGAGCCAATTATTGTTCCGTCCCAGGACGTCGTCCTTGGTGTCTACTGGATGACCCGGGAACGCGTTAACGACAAAGGCGAAGGCATGGTCTTTGCGGATATTCAGGAAGTTTCACGAGCCTATCGATCTGGTCAGGTCGGTTTGCAGGCTCGGGTCAAGGTGCGAGTTACGCAGAAGCTGTTTAACGAAAATCGCGAACTGATTGAGTCTACTGAAATTATTGATACAACAGTTGGTCGAACGTTAGTTTATGAAATCGTGCCTGACGGGATGCCGTATAGCCACGTAAATAACACTATGAGCAACAAGGATATTTCTCGCCTCATTAACCTTTGTTACCGATCTGTTGGTTTGAAAGAGACCGTTATTTTTGCTGACCAGCTAATGTACCTCGGGTACGAGTATTCAACTCGTTCCGGTGCGTCCATCGGTGTAGATGATTTTGTTATTCCTGATGAAAAAGCCGAAATCATTGCAGAAGCTGAGGCAGAAATCCGGGAAATTGAGTCCCAGTTTGCTTCAGGTCTTGTGACCCAGGGTGAAAAGTACAACAAGGTAATTGATATCTGGACGCGTGCTAACGACATGGTTGGTGCGGCTATGATGGATAACCTGTCCAAAGAAACCGTTAAAAACCGCGAAGGCGAAGAAGAAGAACAGAATTCTTTCAACAGCGTATGGATGTACGCTGACTCCGGTGCACGGGGCAGCCCCGCACAGATCAGGCAACTTTCTGGTATGCGAGGCCTCATGACGAAGCCGGACGGTTCGATTATTGAGACGCCTATTACTGCAAATTTCCGTGAGGGGTTGAATGTAATGCAGTACTTCATCTCCACCCACGGCGCTCGAAAAGGTCTAGCGGATACAGCGCTTAAAACCGCTAACTCCGGATACCTGACTCGCCGACTTGTTGACGTTGCTCAGGATTTGGTTGTCACAGAAGTTGATTGTGGTACCGACAGAGGCATGCTGATAAGTGCTGTGATTGAGGGCGGTGACGTGGTCGTGGCGCTCGGTCACAGGGTTCTCGGCCGTGTTGTGGCAGAAGATGTCATGACCTCCGACGGCAAAGACGTGCTGTTACCTAGAGGCTCATTTATAGATGAGAAACTTGCAGACGTCATCGAGGACTCCGGTATCGATGAAATGATCGTGCGTAGTCCGATCACCTGTGAAACACGATACGGCATATGCAGTAATTGCTATGGACGTGATCTGGGTCGTGGGCACATTATTAACATCGGTGAGGCCATTGGTGTTATCGCTGCCCAGTCAATTGGTGAGCCAGGAACACAGCTCACTATGCGTACGTTCCACATTGGTGGTGCGGCGTCCAGGGCAACGGCGATCGACAACGTTCAGGTGAAACACGCCGGTAGCGTCCGCCTTCATAACCTTAAGACGATCACCAAGACTAACGGTGAGTTGGTTGCGGTATCCCGTTCTGGTGAGATTGCAGTAGCTGATGACGAAAGCGGTAGGGAGCGAGAAAGATACAAGCTGCCTTACGGTGCTGTTTTGAAGAAAGGCGAAGGTGAGCACGTTGAATCAGGCGAAATCATTGCAAACTGGGATCCGCACACTCACCCGATTGTCTCTGAAGTTCAGGGTAATGTCGTGTTTGAGGGTATGGAAGAAGGCATCACGATTCGAAGACAGGCCGATGAATTGACTGGACTGACCAGCATCTCGACTATCGATCCCAAAGATCGACCGAGTGCAGGTAAGGATATCAGGCCAGCAGTTCGCTTGGTGGACGACAAGGGTGAAGCATTGAACCTCGCAGGCACAGATGTGCCGGCTCATTACTTTATGGAAGCAAACGCTATCCTTAGCCTGGAAGATGGGGCGCATATCGAGGCGGGTGACGTTATTGCCCGTATTCCTCAGGAAAGCTCAAAAACTCGTGATATCACGGGTGGTTTACCTCGGGTTGCCGATCTCTTCGAGGCACGAAAGCCGAAAGAGGCTGCGGTACTTGCAGAAATCACCGGTACGGTTAGCTTCGGTAAGGAAACCAAAGGTAAGCGCAGGCTAGTGATTACACCGCAAGACACGAGTGAATTGCCGGAAGGTTCAGATCACTACGAGGTGTTGATTCCCAAGTGGCGTCACATGACGGTATTTGAGGGTGAGCATGTAGAGAAAGGTGAAGTTGTATCTGACGGACCCGAGAATCCACACGACATTCTCAGGCTCAAGGGTGTTGCGGCGCTTGCTAACTACATCGTTAAGGAAATCCAGGACGTTTACCGTCTGCAGGGTGTAGGTATCAACGACAAGCATATTGAAGTGATTGTTTGCCAGATGCTCAGGAAGGTAGAGATCTCGATGCCTGGTGATTCGGTCATGATCAAGGGTGAGCAGGTTGAATATAACCGCTTCCTTGAAGCGAACGATGGCCTTCGGGCGGACGGTAAGGTAGAGGTTAAGGGTCAGCGAGTGCTGCTTGGTATCACCAAGGCGGCTCTGGCAACAGAATCCTTTATCTCAGCAGCTTCGTTCCAGGAAACCACAAGGGTACTCACGGAAGCAGCCGTTACTGGCAAGCGTGACCATCTGCGTGGATTGAAGGAAAACGTGATTGTTGGACGTTTGATACCGGCTGGTACGGGTCTGAAATACCATGCGGATCGCAAGAAGAAGCGTGAATCCGGTGACGATGGCGGCACAGTTAGTGCCAGTGAAGTAGAACAGGCGCTTGCAGAAGCATTGAACTCCAGTGAGGTTAGCTAAGCCAGGTTCGGGGTCGGAGTAACACTTTACTCCGACTCCCGTTACGCCTAGAATGCGCCCCTCGCGGAATCAGCCCAATCGCTGGTTTTCGGAAAATTTACAGGAGAATACAGAGTTATGGCCAGAATCAACCAATTGGTTCGAAAGCCAAGAAAGCGCAAGATCGCCAAGAGCGACGTACCCGCGCTGCAAGCTAGCCCCCAAAAAAGGGGAGTTTGTACCCGTGTTTACACGACCACACCGAAAAAACCGAACTCGGCGCTGCGTAAAGTCTGCCGCGTCAGGTTGACCAATGGTTTTGAGGTGACCTCGTATATCGGTGGTGAAGGCCACAACCTGCAGGAACATTCAGTTGTTCTGATCAGGGGTGGTCGGGTCAAAGACCTGCCGGGTGTTCGATATCACACGGTTCGTGGAACGCTGGATACCACGGGCGTAAGCGACCGAATGCAAGGCCGGTCCAAGTACGGCACTAAGAAGCCTAAAAGCTAGACCTAGCGTCACCTTGACTGGAGGCGTTCGCAAACAATCGTCATCTCGACCGGAAGCGCGAAGCGCTGGAGTGGAGAGATCTCGATTTTGGTAGATAGAAAATACGGACCCTCCAGCTGATGTTGGTGGTTCAACAAACAGAGACCCCTCGGCTAACGCTCGGGGTCTAAGAAGTTTTACGTAATTTGCGCTGCAAATTCCAAGAAACTTCTAAGAGTAAGGCCGGACGTTGTGTCCGATTAACCTGAAGAGGAAGTAACCATGCCTAGAAGAAGAGTCACGCCTAAAAGGGACATTCTCCCTGATCCGAAGTACGGAAACGTTACCCTTGCTAAATTTATGAACCATGTAATGGTTAGTGGCAAGAAATCTGTTGCAGAAAAAATTGTTTATGGTGCGCTGGATCGCGTTAAAGAGCGTGGAGCAGGAGACCCTATTGAGGTTTTTGACGCAGCATTGGAGGCGATCGCTCCATCTGTTGAGGTGAAATCTCGACGAGTTGGTGGTGCAACCTACCAGGTTCCCGTTGAAGTAAGACCTTCCCGTCGCAATGCGCTTGCCATGAGATGGCTTGTTGATTCAGCCCGAAAGCGTGGCGAAAAATCCATGTCTCAGCGCCTGGCTGGTGAACTGATGGAAGCTGCTGAAGGCCGTGGCTCCGCTGTTCGAAAGCGTGAAGATACGCATAGAATGGCAGAAGCGAACAGGGCTTTCGCTCACTATCGATTCTAGCGACTACCTCTTAGCGGAGTTACCGTGCCTAGAGAAACACCCATCAACCGATATCGCAATATCGGCATTGTTGCGCACGTTGACGCTGGTAAAACAACGACAACAGAACGCGTACTGTTCTATACCGGGCTTTCCCACAAAATAGGGGAAGTCCACGACGGCGCAGCAACGATGGACTGGATGGAGCAGGAGCAGGAGCGTGGCATTACGATCACGTCTGCTGCAACCACGACATTCTGGCAGGGAACAAAAGGTCAGTTCGATCAGCACAGAATTAACATCATCGACACGCCGGGCCACGTCGATTTCACGATTGAGGTGGAGCGATCATTGCGGGTGCTTGATGGCGCGGTCGTTGTGTTTTGCGGCACCTCAGGGGTAGAGCCTCAATCGGAAACGGTCTGGCGTCAGGCTAACAAATATGAAGTGCCGCGGCTTGTATTCGTCAATAAAATGGATCGTGCTGGAGCGGATTTCCTGCGGGTTGTAGACCAGATTGAACAGCGGCTGGGTTCCACGCCAGTATGTCTGCAGCTTGCCATCGGTGCCGAAGAACATTTTAAAGGGGTCATCGATCTCGTAAAAATGAAAGCCATCTACTGGAATGAAGATGATCTGGGGCTGACATTTGAAGAGGCAGATATTCCGGAAGACCTGGTCGCACAGGCCGAAGAGTATCGTGAAAAACTAATCGAGGCCGCCGCCGAATCCAGTGACGAGTTGACGGAAAAATACCTTGAAGGTGGCGAGCTCACTAATGAGGAAATCAAGCAGGGTATCCGACAACGTACCATTGATAACGATATTGTCCCCGCACTTTGTGGTTCAGCCTTTAAGAACAAAGGTGTCCAGACAATGCTGGACGCAGTCGTTGAATATTTGCCAGCGCCGGATGAAGTGAAGGCCATCAAAGGCTTTCTTGGAGATACCGAAGAAGAGGCAGAAAGACATGCGGATGACGATCAGCCATTTGCAGCATTGGCTTTCAAGATTGCCACGGATCCCTTCGTTGGTGCGCTGACCTTTTTTCGGGTCTATTCAGGAGTGCTGCAATCAGGGGATTCCGTATGGAATCCGATCAAGGGTAAGAAGGAGCGTATCGGGCGAATGGTCCAGATGCATTCAAATGACAGGAAAGAGATAAAGGAAGTCCGGGCTGGAGATATCGCTGCAGCAATCGGCCTTAAACTAGCGACTACGGGCGACACCCTTTGTGATGAGGGTAAGGCGATTACTCTGGAACGGATGGAGTTTCCTGACCCGGTCATTCATGTAGCAGTAGAGCCCAGGACACAGGCGGACCAGGAAAAAATGGGCGTCGCACTGGGTAAGCTCGCGGCCGAAGACCCATCCTTCAGGGTTCACACCGACCAGGAAAGTGGCCAGACTATTATTGGCGGCATGGGTGAGCTGCACCTGGATATTATTGTTGATCGAATGAAACGCGAGTTCGGTGTTGAGGCAAACATTGGCAAGCCGCAGGTCGCCTATCGGGAAACAATTCGCGAAACCGTTAACTCAGAAGGCAAGTTTGTTCGGCAAACCGGGGGGCGGGGACAGTACGGCCATGTCTGGATCAAGATCGAACCGATCGAAGGTGATGGCTATGAGTTTGTTGATGCGATTGTTGGCGGTGTCGTGCCGCGGGAATACATTAACGCGGTGGATAAAGGGATTCATGATCAGTTGTCGAATGGAGTATTGGCTGGTTATCCGCTTCAGGGAATAAGAGCGACTTTGTACGACGGTTCTTATCATGACGTTGATTCCAGCGAGGTTGCTTTTAAAGTTGCCGGTTCCATGGCCATGCGAGCTGGTGGACTGGATGCGAGACCTGTTCTGCTTGAGCCGGTAATGAATGTTGAAGTGGTCACGCCGGAAGAGTACTACGGCGATGTTGTTGGTGACCTGAACCGTCGCCGCGGCATTGTGCAGGGCATGGAAGATGTACCTGCGGGTAAGGCTGTGAGGGCTGAAGTACCGCTAGCGGAAATGTTTGGTTATGCGACAGACATGAGATCTGCAACCCAGGGTAGAGCGAATTTTTCTATGGAATTTTCAAAGTACAGTGAAGTCCCCGACAGTATTGCAGAATCGTTGATCAGCCGAAATGGCTAACTGGCGGTGATGAAAGAGATACCAAACTTCATGATTGGCGTATTACCAGGCTGAAGTTTAAAGGTAGGAGGGGTTAGCCAGCGCTAACTTCATGTTTAAGGTTTGCGGTCATAGCGACATTCGTACAGGCTGCTTTTCCAAGTGAGATAGAGGTAAAAATGTCTAAGGAAAAATTTGAGCGGACAAAGCCGCACGTAAATGTAGGAACCATTGGTCACGTTGACCATGGTAAGACGACGCTGACAGCGGCGATTACCAAGGTCTGTGCAGAGACATGGGGAGGCGAGTTCCAGGCGTTTGACGCAATTGATAATGCGCCGGAAGAAAGAGAGCGTGGTATCACGATTTCGACTTCACACGTTGAGTATGATTCGCCGAACCGGCACTACGCACATGTAGACTGTCCTGGTCACGCTGATTATGTGAAGAACATGATCACGGGTGCGGCGCAGATGGACGGCGCGATTCTGGTCTGTTCAGCAGCTGATGGTCCGATGCCCCAGACACGAGAGCACATTCTGCTGTCGAAGCAGGTGGGTGTTCCTTACATCATTGTGTTCCTGAACAAAGCGGACATGGTTGATGACGAAGAGCTGGTAGAGCTGGTTGAAATGGAAGTACGAGAGCTACTTGACCAGTACGATTTTCCGGGCGACGACACGCCGATCGTTATCGGTAGTGCGCTGAAAGCGCTGGAAGGTGATGATTCAGAGATTGGTGCGCCGGCGATTGTTAAGCTGGTAGAGACTTTGGATTCTTATATTCCGGAGCCTACGCGAGATGTTGACCGACCATTTTTGATGCCGATTGAAGATGTATTTTCGATCTCAGGTCGTGGCACCGTTGTCACGGGTCGAATTGGTCGCGGCATTGTAAAGGTGGGCGCGGAGCTTGAGATCGTTGGTATCCAGGATACGCAGAAGACGACTTGTACGGGTGTAGAGATGTTCCGCAAGCTGCTTGACGAAGGTCGTGCAGGCGAGAACGTTGGTGTTCTGCTTCGCGGTACCAAGCGAGAAGAAGTAGAGCGCGGCCAGGTACTGGCGGCGCCGGGGTCAATCACGCCGCATACGCATTTTGAAGGTGAGGTTTACGTCTTGTCGAAAGATGAAGGTGGTCGTCATACGCCATTCTTCAAAGGCTACAAGCCACAGTTCTTCTTTGAGACGACAGATGTCACAGGGTCTTGTGAGTTACCTGAAGGTACCGAGATGGTGATGCCTGGTGATAACGTGACGATGGCAGTTGAGCTGATTGCCCCGATCGCGATGGAAGAAGGCCAGCGTTTTGCTATTCGAGAAGGTGGTCGGACAGTTGGTGCAGGTGTTGTAACGAAGATTAGTGAATAGCATAGCTATTCAGATATCGCGACCGAAGCAGAGGGATCTTGCGGTGGATAGTCACCGCACTTGACCGAAGCTGAAGAGTCACTCGGTAGGTCGCCTGTTATCCCGATTTTTGCTGTCGGAAGCGATCTCCGGTTGACCTAATAGGCGTGCTATCGCAAATAAAGCGGCGGATCTGGCTGGAATCGCTCCCTAACCCTGATCATAAGCCTTCTGGTAGTAAGTGAGCGCTTACTATATTCCCGTGGAATACTGGTAAAATCCCGCTAATTAGGCATGAAACGACTAAAATACTTGAGGTAGGTGGGAGCCGCTGGCTTCTTTTCTACCGCTAGCTGCAAAAACAGTAGCATTTCATGGAAAGGTTGCGTAATATTCGCGCCCTCGACGTGGGGGTAACTCACGTAATTTCCTCGGAGGCTGCTACATGGCGGTTTGCGGAGGATGAGATGAATAGCTAGCCTATTCATGGATATAGACAAGGTTCCGATTTGGAACCATGGGCAGCTCGATCGCGAGCAACAAGCATTGAATGCGTCTTCCCTTGTTAGGGAGGGCCTTTTTTGCTTTATAAATCAGTAAATTACAATGGTGCGCTGTTGTGAACGGAGACGGTTTGAATGCAAAACCAGAGAATTAGAATTCGATTGAAAGCCTTTGACCATCGGCTCATCGATATTTCGACGCAGGAAATTGTCAATACAGCCAAGCGAACCGGCGCGCAGGTAAAAGGCCCAATCCCTTTGCCTACTCGAATAGAAAAATTCACTGTGCTGACTTCGCCCCACGTCTATAAAGATGCTAGAGACCAATTCGAGATCCGGACTCACAAGCGTCTGCTCGATATTGTAGAGCCTACTGAAAAGACCGTTGATGCGTTAACCAAACTGGATTTGGCCGCAGGTGTAGAAGTCCAGATCAATCTGGCCTAAGTACAGTAACGGAAGTAATACGCAGTAGGTAAAGGTAGAAGGAAGGGAATAACAAGATGACCATTGGCATAGTTGGAATAAAAAGAGGAATGACACGTGTCTTCACTGAAGATGGCGTATCGATTCCTGTAACTGTTATTGAAGCGACTCCCAATAGAATTACCCAGGTCAAGTCAGTCGACACCGATGGTTATACGGCGATCCAGGTGACTGCCGGCACAGTAAAGGCATCACGAGTGAAGAAACCAGCCGCTGGCCAATTCGCCAAGGCTTCGGTTGAAGCTGGCAGAAGCCTCTGGGAATTTCGAACAGACGATGCAGCGCTGAGCGTTGGTGATTCTCTGACAGTCGAAGCATTCACAGAAGGCCAGAAGGTTGATGTGTGTGGCAAGTCGAAAGGTAAGGGCTTTGCGGGTGTTATTAAGCGTTACAACTTCCAAATGCAGGATGCAACACACGGTAACTCTGTATCTCACCGGGCGCCTGGCTCGATTGGTCAGTGCCAGACACCTGGCCGGGTCTACAAAGGTAAGAAGATGGCGGGCCACATGGGCGCCGCAAGAGTGACAGCCCAGACGCTGGAAGTTGTCAAAATAGATCAGGAAAACAATTTGCTGCTGATTAAAGGCGCGGTACCCGGAGCAAAGGGTGGTGATGTCATTGTGACTCCAGCAGTTAAAGCTCGCTAGCGGAGGTGAGTCTTGAACCTCGATATTATAGGTGCCCAAAACGGCGTCGACGTTTCTGACACTGCATTTGGACGGGAATTTAACGAGGCGCTGGTTCATCAGGTGGTCGTTTCTTATATGGCGGGTGCCAGACAAGGTACAAAAGCCCAGAAGACCAGATCCGAAGTGAAGGGTGGCGGCCGAAAGCCGTTTCGTCAAAAGGGAACGGGTCGTGCTCGAGCGGGAACGATTCGAAGCCCGATCTGGCGTGGAGGCGGGGTTACCTTCGCGGCTAAGCCAATGGACCATTCCAAAAAAGTTAACAAAAAGATGTACCACGGTGCCATGCAGGCAATTCTTTCCGAGTTGGTACGTCAGGAACGACTCGTTGTAGTCGAAGACTTCACGATCGATGCGCCGAAAACAAAGGTTTTTTCCGCAAAACTAAAAGAGCTTGAGCTGACTAACGTGTTGATTGTGGTCGAAGAGGTTGATGACAACCTTTACCTTGGCTGCAGAAATATTCACAACGTTGATGTTATTGACGTTCAGGGTGTAAACCCGGTGAACCTGATTGGTTTTAAGAAAGTGCTCTTTACCGTTGGTGCCTTGAAGAAAGCAGAGGAGTTGTTCGCATGAAACAAGAGCGTCTATACAACATCATTCTAGGTGCACATATATCAGAAAAGACATCACTTATTGCCGATACAGCGAACCAGTTCGCGTTTAAAGTCGCCAAAGATGCAACGGCGCCAGAGATCAAAGAGGCCGTCGAAAAGATTTACGAAGTGCCGGTCAAAAAAGTCACCGTGATGAATGTGAAAGGGAAAGTTAAGAGAAACGCTCGTGGCTTAAGTAAGCGCCCTAGCTGGAAGAAGGCTTATGTAAGCCTGGAAGCCGGCCACGACATTGATTTTAGTTAGATCGATTTTAGTTAGTTAATAGCGTCTAAAGAATAAGAGACAAGATCATGCCAGTCGTTAAAGCAAAACCAACTTCGCCAGGACGTAGATTCGTCGTCAAGATTGTTAATCCTGACTTGCATAAGGGTGAACCGTACAAGCCGCTATTGGAGAAAAAGTCCAAAACTGGCGGGCGTAACAACCGTGGCCGGATTACGACTCGGCATATCGGTGGTGGTCACAAGCAGAAGTATCGGGTTGTAGATTTCAAACGAAACAAAGATGGCATTACCGCCCAGGTAGAAAGGCTAGAGTACGATCCAAACAGAACCGCAAATATTGCGCTCCTAAAATACGAAGATGGTGAAAGACGCTACATCATCGCGCCCAAAGGCCTTGCTGCAGGCGACATCGTTCAGTCGGGTGAGCAGTCGCCGGTCAAGGTGGGCAATTGTCTGCCGATGCGAAATATTCCAATGGGTAGTGTTATTCACTGCGTTGAATTGAAGTGTGGAAAGGGCGCGCAGATAGCGCGTAGCGCTGGAACTTCAGCGCAGCTCGTCGCCAAAGAGGGACGCTACGTCACGCTTAGGCTTCGATCTGGGGAAATGAGAAAGGTGCTGGCCGAATGTCGGGCAGTTGTGGGTGAAGTATCGAACTCCGAACACAACCTGCGTTCACTTGGTAAAGCAGGTGCGAAACGTTGGAGAGGTGTAAGGCCTACTGTGCGTGGTGTTGTTATGAACCCGGTAGATCACCCGCATGGCGGTGGTGAAGGTAAGACATCAGGCGGTCGTCATCCCGTATCTCCATGGGGTGTGCCAACTAAAGGTTACAAGACGCGTAAGAACAAGCGAACTGACAAGATGATTGTCCGTCGCCGTTCTAAGCGATAGGAGAAGAATAGTGCCTCGTAGTTTGAAAAAAGGACCATTTGTAGACCTGCATTTGTCGAACAAGGTCCGGAAAGTGTTGGAAAGTAACGACAAGCGACCGATTAAGACCTGGTCTCGCCGATCGATGATTACCCCTGACTTTGTAGGGTTGACCATTCAGGTTCACAACGGTCGCCAGCATGTACCCGTGTTTATTAGCGAAGACATGGTAGGTCACAAGTTGGGTGAGTTTGCATTAACTCGAACGTTCCGGGGACATGCTGCCGATAAGAAAGTTAAGCGGTAGTTTCGGAGAGAAAAGAGGAATTAGATGATGGAAGTAGCAGCGAAGCTAAAAGGAGCCAAGATGTCAGCGCAGAAGGCTCGCCTGGTTGCGGATCAAATCCGCGGCAAAGAGGTTGGCGAAGCGCTAGACATACTGAACTTCAGCACTAAAAAAGGTGCGCATCTGGTACGCAAACTGCTGGAGTCAGCGATTGCCAATGCCGAGCATAACGAAGGTGCAGATGTTGATGAGCTGAAGATTTCTACCATCATGGTTGATGAAGGGCTGACCATGAAGCGCATTAAACCTCGCGCGAAAGGTCGAGCGGACAGAATACTAAAGCGAACTTGTCACATTACCCTTGCGGTAGCTGACCAGTAGTCGCAAAAAAAACAGGATTAGCAGGAGACCACAATGGGTCAAAAAGTACATCCCACAGGATTTCGACTAGGCGTCGTCAAGGACCATACCTCTATCTGGTATGCGGCTGGCCCCGCCTATGTGGCAAAACTTCATGAAGACCTGCGAGTTCGGGAGTACATCAGGAAGAAGCTGGCGCAGGCATCTGTTAGCCGCATCGAGATTCAGCGTCCTGCGCAGACGGCACGCATCACGATTCACACAGCTCGTCCTGGTATCGTGATTGGTAAAAAAGGTGAAGACGTAGAACGCCTTCGCCAAGCAGTTGGCAAGATAATGCAAGTGCCGGTGCATATCAATATAGAAGAGATTCGCAAGCCTGAGCTCGATGCGCAGCTTGTAGCGCATAACGTCGCGCAACAGCTAGAGCGACGAGTTCAGTTCAGACGGGCGATGAAGCGAGTAATGCAGAATGCAATGCGGCTTGGTGCTCTGGGTATCAAGGTGCGGGTTGCTGGACGATTGGGTGGTGCAGAAATTGCCCGGTCAGAAGTTTATCACGAAGGTCGTGTGCCGCTTCATACAATCAGGGCAGACGTTGATTACGCCACTGCAGAGGCGCTAACAACATACGGAATCCTTGGCGTAAAAGTATGGATCTTCAAAGGTGAAGTCATCGGTGCGCGGGAAGAGGCACAAGGTGCTGCCAACGTGCAGAGTTTCGGTTAAGGGTTTCGGGTAAAAAGTCATGCTACAACCAAAAAGAACCAAGTTTAGAAAGATGCATAAAGGCCGTAACCGTGGCCTTGCGCAAAGAGGGAGCACAGTCTCTTTCGGAGAGTTCGGCCTGAAGGCAACTGGACGTGGCCGCATGACCGCTCGCCAGATCGAAGCCGGACGTCGTGCGATGACCAGGCACGTAAAACGTGGCGGGCAGATTTGGATTCGGGTTTTCCCGGACAAGCCTATTACCAATAAGCCTCTCGAAGTTAGGCAGGGTAAGGGCAAGGGTAATGTAGAGTATTGGGTCGCGCAGATTAAGCCCGGCAAAATGCTCTATGAAATGGAAGGTGTTACAGAAGAAATAGCACGTGAAGCGTTCCGTCTGGCGGCGTCAAAACTACCGTTCGCGACGTCGTTCGTAAAACGCGTTGTCATGTAAGGGTGAGTTAAGAAGATGAAAGCATCGGAATTAAAAGAAAAGTCAGTCGAAGAACTGCAACAGGACATCGATAATCTGGCTAAAGACCAGTTTAACTACCGCATGCAGAAGTCGACTGGCCAGTTAGGTCAGACTCATCTGCTTGGGCAGATTAAGAGAGACATCGCGCGTATTAAAACCGTGTTGAACGAGAAGCAGGAACAAGCATGAGCGAAGAAAAAAACCTGGCTCGAACCGCAAGCGGCACCGTAGTCAGTAACAAGATGAATAAGACAATTACTGTTCTTGTCGAGCGACGCATCAAGCATCCGCTCTATGGCAAGTACATTAAGCGATCTAAAAAAATACATGCCCATGATGCTGATAACCAGTGTCAGGAAGGGGACAAGGTCACGATTGAAGAAACAAGACCGATCTCCAAGAGTAAGGCGTGGAAGTTAAGTTCAATTGATCGTAAAGCAACGATTATTGATTAAGAAGCAGGTTTGTAGCAGTCGGACGTCACATGTTGCCGTCAGAGGCTTTGGAGTAGCGAGATGATTCAGGTTCAAACATATCTAGATATTGCGGATAACAGCGGTGCTCGCCGTGTTATGTGCATTAAGGTCCTGGGTGGCTCCAAGCGTCGCTATGCGAACATAGGTGACGTTATTAAAGTCACCGTAAAGGAAGCGATTCCTCGTGGCAGGGTAAAGAAGGGTCAGGTGTTGGATGCAGTGGTTGTTCGAACGCGAAAAGGTGTTCGAAGGGCAGATGGTTCGCTGATTAAATTCGATGGTAATGCCGCAGTGTTGTTGAATCCGCAGAAGCAGCCGATTGGGACTCGTATTTTTGGCCCGGTGACTCGTGAACTGCGTAACGATAATTTCATGAAGATTGTGTCTCTGGCACCTGAAGTGTTGTAGAGGAAAACATGCAAAAGCTAAAAAAAGACGACCGGGTCATTGTGATTGCCGGTAAAGACAAAGGTAAGACAGGTGCAGTAACTCGCATTATGGATGGTGGACGGTTGTATGTTTCCGGCATCAACATGGTCAAACGACACACTAAAGGTAATCCCCAGATGAATCAGCCTGGTGGCATTATCGAAAAAGAAGCGCCTATACAGGCTTCGAATATAGCGATCTACAACGGTAGTACTAACAAGGCCGACAGGGTAGGTATAAAAGAGCTGGATGATGGCAAGAAGGTCCGGGTCTTTAAGTCTACTGGCGAACAAATAGACGGTTAACCGATATGACAGACCTTAAAGCAGTTTATGAACAAGACATTCGGCCGAAGCTCAAAGAAGAGCTTGGGCTTACCAATATTATGGAAGTGCCGCGCATTACCAAAGTCACGCTGAACATGGGTGTAGGTGAAGCGATTGCTGATCGCAAGCAGCTTGATGCTGCGCTGGCTGATATGGAACAGATTGCGGGACAAAAGCCCGTTATGACCAAGGCGCGCAAGTCTATCGCCGGGTTCAAGGTTCGTGAAGAGTATCCAATTGGGTGCAAAGTGACATTAAGAAAATCTCGGATGTATGAGTTTTTGGATCGCCTGATCAATATCGTGATTCCAAGGCAAAGGGATTTTCGAGGTCTAAATACCAAGTCTTTTGACGGTCGTGGCAATTTTTCGATGGGTATCACTGAACAGATCGACTTTCCGGAAATTGATTACGACAAGATCGACAAGATTCGCGGGATGGATATTGCAATAACGACCACCGCGAAAACAGATGACCAAAGTAGAGCGTTACTTCGAGCTTTCAACTTCCCTCTGCGGGAAGACGCAAGCACAGAAAGTACCAACGCATAAAGGACAGATAAGTTTATGGCTAAGACATCCATGATCAACCGCGAACTGAAAAGGCAGAAGACCGCCAAGAAGTATGCGGCCAAGAGAGCGTCCCTGAAGGCAACAATTTCTAGCGTCGAAGCAACAGACGATGAGAAGTGGGAAGCCCAGTTGAAATTGCAAAAGTTGCCTCGTGATGCCAGTCCGAGTAGACAGGTTAGGCGTTGTGTATTGACGGGCCGTCCACACGGAGTCTATAGAAGGTTTGGTTTGTCACGAACACAACTACGAGAAGCCACAATGCGTGGCGACGTACCTGGTTTGGTTAAGTCGAGCTGGTAAGGAGAACACATAATGACAATGCAAGACCCAATGGCCGACATGTTAACCCGAATCCGAAATGCACAGCGTGCAAAGATTCAGGATGTATCTATGCCTTCATCCACGTTGAAGGTAGCAGTTGCAGCGGTATTGAAAGAAGAAGGTTTTATTGAGGAATGTAACGTAACTGCTGTTGATGGTGGCAAGTCGAACCTGAACATAGTGCTTCGATATTACGAAGGTAAGCCCGTTATTGAGCAAATCAAAACGATTAGCCGCCCAGGGCTCCGCCAGTACAAGGGGAAAGACGAAATCCCAGTGGTCAATGGTGGTCTTGGGGTTGTCATCTTGTCCACTAACAAAGGTGTGATGACAGACCGGACAGCACGTTTGCAGGGTCTTGGTGGAGAACTTATTTGTTCTGTGTTCTAACGCGGAGCTGAAAAGAAGGTATTACGTATGTCACGAATTGCTAACAATCCGGTATCCATTCCGAAGGGTGTTGAAATCACACTGAACGGTCAGGAAGTCACCGTCAAGGGTTCAAAGGGAAACCTTGCCATGACCCTGCATGACCTGGTTGGGATTAGCCAGGAAGAAGACCGATTACAACTTAAAGCAGTTGAGGTTTCCAAGAAGTCAGTAGCGCTGGCGGGTACCTTTCGGTCGCTCGTTAACAATATGGTAGTGGGCGTGAGCAGCGGTTTTCAAAAAGAACTTCAACTCCAGGGGGTTGGTTATCGTGCCCAGGCGCAAGGTAAGAAGCTGAACCTGTCATTAGGTTTTTCACACCCGGTTGTCTATGAGGTGCCTGAAGGGATCGATATTGAGACACCAACCCAGACCCAGGTAATTGTAAAGGGTATCGATAAGCAGTTGGTTGGGCAGGTGTCAGCAGATATTAGAGCATATAGGCCGCCAGAGCCTTACAAAGGCAAAGGCGTCCGGTACTTAGATGAGTATGTGAAGCGTAAGGAAGCCAAGAAGAAGTAAACGGCAGAGCCGTTTATCCCAAGGGTAGCCGAGGGATCTTCAGACGAAAGATTAAGAGATTAAGTGAGATGAGCAAGAAAAAAGTATCTAGATTGAGGCGAGCAAAGAGAGCCCGTATGCATATCAGGGAGTTGGAAGTACCTCGGTTGAGTGTATTTCGAACACCTCGACACATCTATGCGCAGATCATTTCTGCTGCAGGAGATATGGTTCAGGCTTCCGCGTCGTCTCTTGACGCGTCTGTTCGTCTGGAAAACAAGGGTAACTCAGAAGATGCTGCGAAAGTCGGCAAGCTGATAGCAGAAAAAGCGAAAGAGCTAGGTGTAGCAAAAGTCGCTTTCGACCGATCCGGGTACCAGTATCACGGCAGAATTAAGGCTTTGGCTGATGCGGCGCGCGAAGGTGGTTTGCAGTTCTAATCACGCTTAGCAGAAATCAATAAAGGATAGGAAATGGCTTACAACGATCAGGATAACGAAGAAGGCATCCAGGAAAAGCTGGTTCAGGTGAACCGGGTTGCCAAGGTGGTTAAAGGCGGACGAATTTTTGGTTTTACCGCGTTGACTGTCGTGGGTGATGGTAATGGCCGTGTTGGCTATGGCCGTGGCAAGGCTCGAGAAGTTCCCCTTGCGATCCAAAAGGCTATGGAAGCAGCTCGTCGTAATATGATTCAAGTTGACCTTAAGGGCTCAACTATCCAGTACCCGATTACTGCTAGGCACGGTGCATCCAAGATATTCATGCAGCCAGCTTCTGATGGTACAGGCATTATTGCAGGTAAGACTATGCGAGCTGTATTGGAAGTGGCGGGCGTTCATAACGTTCTGGCCAAGTCCTATGGTTCCACTAACCCAGTAAATGTTCTGCAGGCGACCTTCAAAGGCCTGCAGGAAATGCGCTCTCCGGAAAGCATTGCCGAGAAACGCGGCAAATCCGTAGAAGACATTACAAGTTAAAAGAAGACGAGTTAAGAATAATGACTGATAAGACAATTAAGGTCACCTTGACCAAAAGCACGATTAGCAGATTGAAATCTCACAAAGCCTGTGTGGCTGGCTTGGGATTACGAAGAATCAGACATACCGTCGAAGTTGAAGATACACCGGCAGTAAGGGGCATGATCAATAAAGTGTCCTACATGCTGCGTGTAGAAGAGTAGCAGGAGCTTAAGACATGCAACTAAACACTTTAAAGCCGGGAGCCGGCAGCCGTTCGCCAAGTAAGCGAGTTGGTCGTGGGATGGGTAGTGGCACGGGTAAGACCTGTGGTCGTGGACACAAAGGTCAGAAGTCTCGGTCCGGTGGCCGTGTCAGGCCTGGGTTCGAAGGCGGACAGCAGCCTCTGCAGATGCGGTTGCCGAAGTTTGGTTTTAATTCAGCAAAGGCGCGGATTACTGCTGAAGTGACGCTGTCGGAAGTCGCATCGGTTGAAGCAGAGATTGTCGACGTGCAGGCGTTGATTGATGCCGATCTGCTTAAGGGTACGATGAAGCGCGCGAAGGTGATCTTGTCAGGAAAGATCGAAAAAGCAGTCAACCTGAAAGGTATCAGGGCGACAAAGGGAGCCAGGGCGGCAATCGAAGCTGCTGGCGGTTCCATAGAAGAGTAATTGTAAATAACCGATGAATAGTTCAGTAGCACAAGATAAAGCAAGGGCCATGGTGTCAGGCGGAGGATTGTCCGAATTATGGGCCCGTCTGCGTTTTGTGCTGCTCGCGATTATTGTGTATCGAGTCGGCAGCCATATTCCGCTGCCCGGCATTAACCCAGACAGGTTGGCATCACTATTCAACTCAAACCAGGGCGGTATCCTGGATCTTGTGAACATGTTTTCCGGTGGTGCCATTGAGCGTATGAGCATCCTGGCGTTGGGGATCATGCCCTACATCTCAGCGTCTATTATTTCAAACCTGGTTGTTGCAACCACGCCATCGTTGCAGCAGCTCCGCAAGGAAGGTGAAGCAGGTCGACGCAAAATTGCCCAGTACACACGTTACGGCACACTACTTTTGGCGACGGTTCAGGGTTTTGCGATGAGCAACGGTCTGGCGTCACAAGGTTTGGCTTATGCACCTGGTTTTGCTTTCCACTTTGTGGCGATAACCACGCTGGTAACAGGTGCCATGTTCATGATGTGGTTAGGTGAACAGGTGACAGAACGCGGCATAGGGAATGGAATTTCCATACTTATCTTCGCAGGTATCGTGTCAGGATTTCCAAGTGCAATTGGCCAGTCTTTTGAGCAGGCTCGCCAAGGCGAAATTTCAATCATCGCCTTACTGGGTATTGCTACCCTGGCCATGATGATTGTAGCTGGTGTGGTTTTTGTGGAGCGTGGCCAGCGACGTATCACAGTCAACTATGCAAGACGTCAACAGGGCCGACAGCAATTTGCTGCCCAGAGCAGCCACCTGCCGCTGAAAGTAAATATGGCGGGGGTTATTCCAGCCATTTTTGCCAGTAGTCTACTGCTCTTTCCTGCCTCGATTGGTCAATGGTTTGGTCAGTCGCCTGGTATGGAATGGTTGCAGGATATGAGTTTGCTAATCGCTCCGGGTCAGCCTCTGAATATTATTTTGTTCTCGTTAGGAATCATTTTCTTCTGCTTCTGGTACACGGCAATTATGTTTAATCCGAAGGAAGTGGCGGACAATTTGAAAAAATCTGGTGCGTTCATCCCGGGGTTCAGGCCTGGTGACCAGACGGCAATGCATATAGATACGATATTGACGCGTCTCACTCTTGTTGGGGCGTTTTATATGACTGCAGTTTGTCTGTTACCACAGGCATTGATCTTGCAGTTCAACATCACTTTTCAACTGGGTGGAACAGCCTTGTTGATCGTGGTGGTAGTAGCAATGGATTTCATGTCACAGGTGCAGACGCACTTGATGTCACATCAGTATGAATCTCTGATGAAGAAATCAAATTTGCAAAATTTTGGCAGACGCTAACTTTTAGCAGGAGCCTAGGAAACGAACATGAAAGTCAGAGCTTCAGTAAAAAAGATGTGCAGGAACTGTCGCGTTATCCGGCGTAAGGGTGTAGTGCGAATTATTTGTGCGGAACCACGTCATAAGCAGCGACAAGGATAAAGGAGAGCAAGTCGAATGGCTCGATTAGCCGGGATCAACATCCCCGACAACAAACATGCAGTAATTTCCCTGACCTATATTTTTGGGATTGGGCGCTCCACAGCTAAGCATCTTTGCGATGCGACAGGTGTAAGCCCGACCGTAAAAGTTCAGGATTTAACAGAGGACGAGTTGGACAAACTCCGCTCTGAAATAACCAAGCTTCCAGTAGAAGGTGACCTGCGTCGATCAGTTCAGCTGAATGTTAAGCGCTTGCTTGACCTTGGGTGCTATCGAGGTATTCGTCATCGTCGAGGCTTGCCGCTGAGAGGTCAGCGAACCAAGACAAACGCACGAACCAGAAAAGGGCCTAAGCGGCCTATTCGCAAATAAGCGATAAATCGGGAATTAGAATATGTCTGAAGTAGAAACAACTACGCCAGAGGAAACTCAAGCTCCAGAGGCACCTGCTGCGCCGGCGGCACCAACGCGTCGGAAAGGCAAACGCCAGGTAGTTGATGGGTTAGCGCACATTCATGCGTCCTTTAACAACACCATCATCATGATCACTGATCGCCAGGGCGGCGCTCTGTCGTGGGCAACTGCTGGTGGTTCAGGATTCCGTGGCGCTCGAAAGAGCACGCCCTTTGCTGCGCAGGTTGCGGCAGAACGAGCTGGTACTGCAGCGCTGGAATATGGACTGCAGAACCTGGAAGTATTTGTCAAAGGACCTGGTCCTGGTCGTGAAGCAGCCGTCAGGGCTCTGAGTGGTGCGGGTTTCAGAATCACTAACATCACTGATGTTACCCCGATTCCACATAATGGGTGCAGACCCCCCAAGAAGCGAAGGGTTTAACCGAGGAGAGTAACAATGGCCCGATATCTCGGACCCAAATTAAAATTATCAAGACGAGAAGGAACCGACCTTTTTCTTAAAAGTGGTGTTCGTCCTCTTGAATCTAAATGCCGTGCGGACAGTGTTCCTGGCCAGCATGGTCAGCGTAGAACAAGACTTTCTGACTACGCTGTACAGTTGCGTGAAAAGCAAAAGGTTCGTCGTATCTACGGCGTGCTGGAAAAGCAGTTTCGTAACTATTACAAGAAGGCGGATCGTCAGAAGGGCGCAACAGGTATGAACCTGCTAAGAATCCTTGAGCGTCGGCTTGATAATGTCGTATATCGAATGGGATTCGGTTCTACCCGAGCAGAGTCACGTCAGCTTGTATCGCACAAATCCATCGTGGTTAACGGGACCGTTGTTAATATCCCTTCATACCAGGTAGAAGCCGGTGACGTTGTTGCGATTCGTGAAAAATCACGCAACCAACTTCGAATTCAGGGGGCGTTGACACTTTCTGCGAACCGCTCCCCTGTTCCCTGGGTAGAAGTTAATCCAGAGAAAATGGAAGGCGTGTTTAAAGCTGCTCCAGAGCGCGATGAGTTGCCGCAGGAAATTAACGAAAACCTTATTGTTGAGCTTTACTCTAAGTAAACCCGACACGTTTTGAACAGTTATTCATCTTATAGGTGAGAATATGCCACATTCTTCATTAGAGTTTTTGACACCGAAGCACATACAGGTCGAGCAGCAATCAATTACGCGCGCCAGTGTTGTACTTGAGCCACTTGAGCGTGGGTTTGGCCATACATTAGGTAATGCACTACGACGCATTCTGCTTTCTTCCATGCCCGGCTGTGCGATTGTCGAAACAGAAATAGACGGAGTGCTGCATGAATACAGCACTCTGGAAGGTGTCCAGGAAGATGTTATTGAGATCCTGCTGAACCTTAAAGGCGTTGCAGTTAAATTGAACTCCAACGACGAAGCTGAAATCTCCCTGGATCGAAAAGGCCCTGGCGTTGTTACCGCCGGTGATTTTGAAATCGGGCACGACATTGAGATCGCAAATCCTGAGCACGTCATCGCTAACCTGAACGAAAACGGTCACTTGAAGCTTCGCGCGCAGGTAGGTCGAGGACGGGGTTACGAGCCAGCAGACATACGAATTGCTGACGAAGAAGAAAGTCGCATTATTGGTTCATTGTTGCTGGATGCATCTTACAGCCCGGTTCAGCGAGTCTCTTATAAAGTCGACAGCGCTCGTGTTGAGCAGCGAACTGATTTGGATAAGTTGGTCATTGACCTGGAAACCAACGGAACGATTGATCCGGAAGAAGCTATTCGAAGAGCGGCGACAATTCTGCAGCAGCAGGTTTCGGTGTTTGTTGACCTCGAGAGTGAAAACGAGCCAGAAGCGGTTGTAGAGGAAGACGAGATTGATCCAATTTTACTCCGGCCGGTCGATGACTTGGAGTTGACAGTTCGTTCAGCTAACTGCCTGAAAGCGGAAAATATTTATTACATTGGTGACCTTATCCGCAGAACAGAAGTTGAGCTGCTGAAAACACCTAACCTCGGAAAGAAATCCCTGACAGAGATCAAGGATGTTCTGGCTTCACGTGGCTTGTCTCTGGGTATGCGCTTAGAGAACTGGCCGCCATCAAGCCTTCGGGGTGACGATCGAGTTTTAGGCTAAAGAGCCGGGGTCGGAGTAAAAAGTCGTTCACCTCACTAGTCGTCAATGAGGTTGATATTGTATCTCCGATACAAACACAGTTATAAATGAGTTTAGTGGTCGAATTTTCACTCCGACCCCAGTCGTAAAGGAACAAGAAGATGCGCCATAGAAAAAGTGGTAGACAGTTAAATAGGAACAGCTCTCATCGAAAAGCGATGTTTCGCAATATGGCTTGCTCTTTGATTGAGCATGAAGTCATTAGAACCACCGTGCCCAAGGCGAAAGAACTTAGGCGCGTAGCAGAGCCGCTGATTACATTGGCGAAAAGTGACTCAGTTGCCAACAGGCGCCTGGCTTTCTCGCGAATGAGAAGCAAAGCCGCTGTAGGCAAGCTGTTCTCTGAAATCGGACCCAGATACCAGGAGCGACCGGGCGGTTACACCAGGATTCTCAAGTGCGGTTTTAGGGCAGGTGATGCGGCGCCAATGGCGTTTGTGGAGCTCGTTGATCGACCGCTTCCAGATAATGACGACGATTTTGAAGATTTCGATGATAATGTTGAAGCGAGTAACGAAGACTAAATCGCATTTGCCTATAGCCAGTACCTCGTCGAGTCATTTCGACCGAAGTGCAGAAATCTCAAAGCCGGGCTATGCCCGGCTTTGTCGTTTGTAGACTCCAGGTAGTTTGTAGACCCCAAGACTTTATAAGGAATTATTACAGTGGTTAGTTCATTCAATCCAACACCCCGTACCCTGATGGGACCTGGTCCCTCGGATGTAAATCCAAGAATCCTAAGTGCGTTAGCAAGACCTACCGTGGGTCACCTGGATCCTGAGTTCATCCGTCTAATGGATGAGATCAAGTCGTTGTTGCAGTTTGCTTTTCAGACAAAAAATGAGTTGACCATTCCAGTCTCAGCGCCTGGCTCGGCCGGGATGGAAACCTGTTTTGTAAACCTGATGTCGCCGGGTGACAAGGTTGTTGTTTGCGTTAACGGGGTGTTCGGTACCCGAATGGCAGATAACGTTAGACGGCTCGGTGGTCAAGTTATTCTGGTTGAGGATGAATGGGGAACGCCGGTCTCACCTGAAAAACTGAGGGCAACGCTCGAGGAAAATACAGACGCCGGGCTCGTCGCATTTGTGCATGCAGAAACGTCCACTGGGGTTAGGTCTGATGCCAAGACACTTTGTGCGATCGCCAGGGAGTTCGATTGCCTGTCTATTGTCGACTGTGTAACTTCGCTGGGTGGCATTGAAGTGAATCTTGATGATTGGGGAGTTGACGCTGCATATAGCGGTACGCAGAAGTGTCTTTCCTGTGTACCCGGCCTGTCTCCGATCAGTCTGAGCGAAGCAGCAGTCGCCAGGGTTCAGTCCCGTAAGTCGCCAGTCAGCTCCTGGTTCCTGGATCTCAATCTGGTGATGGGGTACTGGGGTGAAGGCCAGACCCGCGCCTATCACCATACTGCGCCGGTCAATGCACTTTACGGGTTGCACGAGTCTTTGGTGATTCTGGAAGAAGAAGGTCTTGAAGGATCCTGGAAACGACATCAAAATAATCACCTGGCGCTAAGGGCGGGGCTTGAAGCGCTGGGTCTAGAGTTTATTGTGGCAGAGGATTACAGGCTGCCACAATTGAATACAGTTACTATTCCAGATGGGGTGGATGAAGCTTCAGTTCGTAAACAGCTGTTGAACCACTATAACCTCGAGATAGGTTCTGGTCTGGGCGTGCTTGCTGGAAAAGTATGGCGTATTGGTCTGATGGGTTACGCGAGTAATCCCAGGAATGTCCTTTTCTGTGTCAACGCGCTTGAAAGTGTATTGTCTGGCTGTAACGCCCACGTTAACAAGGGTGTGGCGACAGAAGCCGTACAAAAGGCTTATAGTCAGGGAAGCTCTTAATCAAAGATTGCTTGATTATTTCAGGGAATGCCTCAGGAACTGCCCGGTAAACGAATGTTCCATCCGGGCTATTTCTTCCGGCGTACCGGTTGCAATAATCTCTCCACCACCCGAGCCGCCTTCGGGTCCAAGGTCAACAATCCAGTCTGCAGTTTTGATAACGTCCAGATTGTGTTCGATCACAACGATAGTATTTCCATGATCCCTAAGTCGGTGAATGACTTCGAGCAATTGCTCGATATCATGGAAGTGTAATCCTGTTGTTGGCTCATCCAGAATATACAGGGTTTTGCCGGTATCTCTTTTGGAGAGTTCACGGGCAAGCTTCACTCTCTGTGCTTCACCTCCGGAAAGAGTTGTCGCACTTTGTCCAAGCTTGATGTAACCGAGACCTACGTCGAGTAGGGTCTGCAGGCGTCGTTCGATCATCGGGACTGCACCCAGGAACGTATGCGCGTCTTCAACCGTTAACTCAAGGACCTGGTGAATATTCTTGCCTTTGTAGAGGATCTCCAGAGTCTCGCGGTTATATCGTTTAGCCTTGCATTCATCGCAGGTGACATAGACATCGGGCAGAAAATGCATTTCAACTTTAATCAGTCCATCACCCTGGCATGCCTCGCATCTGCCACCTTTCACGTTGAAGCTGAATCTGCCGGGTTTGTACCCCCTTGAGCGAGCCTCTTGTGTCGCGGCAAAGAGTTCCCTGATGGGCGTAAAAATCTGTGTGTAAGTCGCAGGATTGGATCGAGGAGTACGGCCGATAGGGCTTTGGTCGATGTCCACGACCTTGTCTAGCTGATCCATGCCGATTATTTCATCATAGGGTGCAACCTGTGGGTTGGTGGCGCCATTGAGTTCTTTTGCTGCAATCGGGTACAGAGTCTGATTAATCAAGGTGGACTTTCCTGAACCTGACACTCCTGTGACACAGGTCATCAGGCCGATGGGAATATTTAGGTCAACGTCCTTCAGGTTGTTACCCGATGCCGAACGAAGCGTTAGCACAGCATCCGGGTTATAGATGTGACGCTCTTTTGGCACCTCGATCTTTCGCTTGCCACTAAGGAACTGCCCTGTAATCGATCTTTCTTCTTTCAGGATATCGTCCAGGGTGCCGCTCGCAACAACCTCGCCGCCATGGACCCCTGCGCCAGGGCCAATGTCGATCACAAAATCTGCGTGACGGATGGCTTCTTCGTCATGTTCAACAATAATGACAGTATTGCCCAGGTCTCGCAGGCGAGTCAGTGTACCGAGAAGTCTTTGGTTATCTCTCTGGTGCAACCCGATTGAAGGTTCATCCAGGATGTACATGACCCCAACGAGTCCCGCACCGATCTGGCTTGCAAGCCTGATTCTTTGCGCTTCACCGCCGGACAGAGTATCTGCGCTGCGCGATAGCGTCAGGTAGTCGAGACCAACATCGATCAGAAAGCCGAGCCTTGCCTGAACCTCTTTCAGGATCTTTTCTGCGATCTGGGCACGCTGTCCTGTGAGTTCCAGGTCAGAGAGGTAATCAAAAGCGGCATTAATTGATTGTGAAGTAATGTCAGTGAGTGACTTCTCGTTGATCGTTACCGAGCGGGCGTCTGCATTTAAACGTGCGCCGTGACATTCAGGACAGTTTTGCGTACTAAGAAACTTAGAAAGATTTTCCCTGACCATCTGGGAATCGGTTTCACGATAACGGCGCTCCATATTGGGGATGATCCCTTCGAAGGCGTGGCCTCGGGTATATTCATCTCCGCGATCGTTGACGTACCGAAACTGAATCTCTTCGGTACCACTTCCGCGAAGAACGATTTCTTGGTGCTTGTTCGAAAGCTCCTTGAATGGTGTCGCAAGCTTGAAACCATAGTGTTCTGAAATTGATCCAAGCATTTGGAAATAATAGATATTCCTCCTGTCCCAGCCGTGGATTGCGCCTTCTGCCAGAGACAGCTCCCGGTCCTGTACCACTGAGTCCTGATCAAAATACTCGCGCAAGCCCAGCCCATCACAATCCTGGCAGGCGCCAGCAGGATTGTTAAAGGAGAAGAACCGTGGCTCAAGTTCCTGAATCGAGTGGCCACATTGAGGGCATGCAAACCGCGATGAGAACAACAGGTCTTCTGTTTTATCGTCTGGGAAACTGATCGCGGCGATACCATCTGCGACTTGTACTGCTGTTTCAAAAGAGTCCGCGAGACGAGTCATCAGGTCCGGGCGAATTCGGAACCTGTCGATGACAACCTCGATGGTGTGTTTTTTGTTTTTGTCGAGGTCGGGTGTGGTATCAAGATCAGTAATGATGCCGTCGATGCGAGCCCGCACGAAACCCTGTGAAGCTAGTTGTTTGAATAGATGCAGGTGCTCGCCCTTGCGTTCCCGAATGACCGGTGCAAGCAGATTGACTCGAGTGTCTTCAGGTAAACCCATTACCTGATCGACCATCTGACTGATCGACTGCGATTGTAATTTTATGCCATGAGTAGGACAGTGTGGTTCGCCTACTCTAGCGAATAGCAATCTGAGGTAGTCGTAGATTTCAGTGATCGTGCCCACAGTTGAGCGCGGATTGTGACTCGTTGACTTCTGCTCAATGGAGATGGCAGGTGACAAACCCTCAATGTGCTCGATATCAGGTTTTTCCATCAGGGATAGAAATTGCCTGGCGTAAGCCGACAGGGATTCGACATATCGCCTTTGGCCTTCAGCGTAGAGCGTATCGAAAGCCAGGGAGGATTTACCGGAACCGGAGAGTCCAGTGACAATAACCAGCTTGTCCCTTGGTATGTCGAGACTGATATTTTTTAGATTATGTGTCTTGGCACCGTGGATTGAAATTGTATCCATCAGGAACGGGTACCTTGTAAGGTGATCAAAGAGCTAACCTCGGTGTTGGTAATCGATGAAATCTACGTGCGATTTCAGTGAATTCTGCTATCAGTGGGATGCGTCACTCGGTGATCCGCTCCATTGATTCCGGGTCGAAAGTTTGGACGAACGTTGCCACTCAGTCTGAAAGCCAGCCGGTATCGGGCCGGGCAGTGATGTTATAAGTTTGCGGCACATCAAGCAAAAAAGTTCGTCAATTTCTGAGCTCTGCCCATCGGTTTTTTACTGATTGAATCGACTTATCTGTTCCAGAATTGTGCCAAAGGGCTGTAGAAGAGTTATTATTCCCTGGTGGCATATTAAATACAGATGGTTGGTGACAACCTGAGAGGAATAGGAGAAGAAGATGGCTCGCGGAATAAATAAGGTAATCCTGGTCGGTAATCTGGGAAGGGATCCAGAAACGCGGTATATGCCAAGTGGCGGGGCGGTCACGAATGTATCTATTGCGACATCAAAGGGATGGAAAGACAGGGATTCCGGTGAGCAAAAGGAGCGAACCGAATGGCATCGTATCGTCTTTTTTAACAAGCTGGCGGAAATCGCAGGGGAATACCTGAAGCGAGGTTCTAAAGTTTACATTGAAGGCGAACTTCGAACCCGGGACTGGGAGAAGGACGGCCAGAAACATTACACCACAGAGGTCGTTGCCAACGAGATGCAGATGCTGGATAGTCGTGGCGAAATGGGCGGTGGCGGATCTTCTTCCGGTGGATCTGGTGGCAGCCAAGTCGGTGGTGGCGGATCTTTTTCTGGTGGATCTGGTGGCAGCCAGGGTGGCGGCGGAAGTTCGCCGGCTGGAGATGACTTCGGACCACCACCATCTGATGATTTCGACGATGATATTCCGTTCTAGGTAATCCCTGATAAAGGTCGGAATGTCACGTCAGTTTGTCGACGCGGCCGACCTTGGACCTTTGCGGAAGAATCACGAAGTTAAAGTCTATTGGTGATTCTTCTGCAGGCGAGTTCGCTCTGTCCATACAAAGAGCTTCTTTAAGCGGGCTCCCTAGTAAATCATCCAGAGCAGTAGGCCGCCCAGGCCAAGCCTGTAGATAACGAATGGTAGGTAGCCCATTTTGTTTACGATTTTCAACAGGATCACGATACAAAAGTAAGCAGAGAGCCCTGCAACAAGAGTGGCGATACCAAGCGTAAACCAGTCTGGTGTGATTGGTGTGTGCAGGAGGTCCCAGAATTTTATTGCAGCGGCTCCGGCGATGGCCGGAATGGCGATCAAGAATGAAATCCTGGCAGCGTGCTCACGGGATTGCCCCAGTAATAGCGCCATCGTAATAGTGACTCCACTGCGTGAGGTGCCAGGAATCAGGGCAAGGCACTGCGCCAACCCAATGGCGATTGATCGAGCAGGCGTTAAGGGTTTTGCTGTATCGCCCCTCATATAATCCGCGAGCCACAGAGCGATACCAAAAACGATCGTGGTAAAAGCTATCACCTCTATCCCTCGAAGTTCCGCTTCGACCATAAATCTAGTGAAATACCCCACGGGGATGATCGGTAGGCTGGCGAGCATAAGATTGAAGGCAAAGTGACTATCAGTGCTAGGCTGGCGACTTTGAATATGCAATAGGACCGCTCGGGTCAGGCGATGGAGTTCGTGGCGGAAATAAACAACGACGGCTGCCAGTGATCCCAGGTGAACCGCGGTATCAAAAGCAAGCCCCTGGTCCGGCCAACCTACCAATTTTCCTGGAAGGATCAAGTGAGCGGAGCTTGAAATGGGCAAAAACTCGGTTATCCCCTGTATCAGCGCTAGCGCTAGGGCATGTACTGGGTCCAATGTGAAACCTGTGGGATTATTCGAGGCAGGCAGTTTAAAGACACTATTGATAAAGTGCTAATCGGGTAGAATACGGCGATGAAAGAAGTCCCTTTATTTCCCCTGCCGCTGGTGTTGTTTCCCGGTGGTAAACTGTCGTTGCAGATCTTTGAAGCTCGCTATCTTGATATGGTTAAGAGGGCCCTTCGCGAACAGGCGGGTTTCGGCATTGTCATGATTACCGATGGTGACCGGATCCTGGCTAGCCCGGATGAGCAGCTTCCGGAAATATCCCATTGTGGCACTTACTGTAAGATTGTGGATTTCGATCAGTCTTCAAACGGGATGCTGAAAATTGTTGTTAAAGGTGATCGAAAGTTCGTTATTCGTGATCAGTACGAACAACCTGACAGGCTGATGATGGCAAATGTTGAGCTTCTGGCCATTGAACCCGAAGTTGCCGTTCCGGAAGAAAGGCAACACCTTTCTGGGCTGCTCGAGTCGTTGATGGCCCATGAAGCGGTGCAAAGACTAGGTCTGGATTGTGATCTTGGTAAAGCGGTTGAAGTCGGCGCAAGACTCACGGAACTTTTACCTTGTCCTAACCATTTCAAGCAGCGAATGCTTGAAATGAAAGACCCACTGGTGCGTCTTGGTGAACTCGACAAATTGGTCGAACGAATGCAGAAATCCAGCGAACCCCTAGGCAAGTCTTCGTGAAATACGTCGCTAGTATTTAATGACCGTGTGCTCACGCGCCGTAGGGTTGCTGGTTGCCGACCGGGTGTATTCATAGTCTACAAATCGATAAGGTAGATGCTCGTCGCGTCCTTCCGGTATACCCAGCCTTTTGCATTGCACGAGCCTGTCCGGACAATATCCGACATCCTCGAGAAGTAGTTTGTTTCGTTTTAGTGAACCCTGGTTCCAGTCCGGCACCTTTAGGCCAAGTGAGCGGCACAGCAAAGTCTGACCGCTACAGAGCCTTTCAGGAGACCGCATTCGCCCGTTGATGGGGTTTAGTTGCTGCATCACACTCAGGCTAATTTCCGAAGAATGTTGATCCATGAAGGCAAGCCCTGATTTTATGAGTACTCCGTTGCCATCCCCTCTGGCGGAAAAGTTGAGGGAATCGCCGCCTCTCGCGTAGTACATGTAGATAGTGCCGGGCTCCATGAACATGGCCTTACGCTTCTCCGTAAACCCAAGGGATGAATGACTTCCTCTTTCTGTCTGGTAGTAGGCCTCGGTTTCAATGATTTTAGCGGACAGCCAGATATTCCCGTGGGCCGGGTCGTTAATTCGATGCCGAAGGACCTTTCCAATCAATGACTGGGCCAGTTCCAGCGGTTCACGGTCAAAAAAAGTGGGTAACACTATCATGAGAGAAGCAGGGTATAATCCGAGTTTTCTCGAGAATTTTAAGTGATGGGTCAGTCAGAGTACATGCGCACTGTAGGTGTTGAGGCGCGGAAAGCATCTGTGCAAATCTGTCGTGCATCTACAGAAACAAAAAACGAGGCGCTGCTGTCGATCGGGGAAGCTATCCTGGCCAAGCGCAGTGCGCTCATGTCTGCCAATGAGCAGGATCTTGAATCAGGTCGAAAGAATGGCCTCAGTGATCCTATGCTGGATCGGCTGACTTTTACGGACGAACGTTTTGAAATAATGGTTGAAGGCCTCAGGCAAGTTGCGGCGTTGAATGACCCGGTCGGTGAAATCACGGATATGTCCTACCAGCCAAATGGACTTCAAATCGGCAAGATGCGAACTCCCCTTGGAGTCATTGGCATCATTTTTGAGTCGAGACCTAATGTGACAATTGATGCGGCAAGCTTGTGCCTTAAATCTGGTAATGCTGCGATTTTGCGAGGAGGCTCAGAGTCCATCTACTCCAACCTTGGCCTTGCAGGATGTATTGAGCTTGGGCTGGAAAAAGTTGGCCTGCCTGCGGCGGTTGTGCAAGTGGTTAAAGATACGGATCGAAAATACGTAGGCGAACTCATCACGATGAATGAGTTTGTTGATGTCATTGTTCCCAGGGGTGGCAATAGCCTCGTCGGGCGAATTACCAGTGAGGCGACGATACCGGTGATAAAGCACTTGGATGGTATTTGTCATGTTTATATCGACAAGGATGCAGACATGGAAAAAGCCTACGCCATCGCGATCAATGCCAAGACCCAAAGGTACGCCGTCTGCAATGCGATGGAAACGCTACTGGTATCTGCTGATGTGGCAGGTGACATTCTGCCAAGGCTTGTGGCTGGCTTCCTGGAACATGGTGTGGAACTGCGCGGTTGTGAGAAAACAGTCAGCATTTTAGGCGCAGAGGTGCAGATTAGTCCTGCCAAGGAGTCTGACTGGCATGAAGAATACCTGGCACCCATTTTATCCATTCGCACGCTGGATAGCGTCGAAGACGCGGTATCGCATATTAATCACTATGGATCCAAACATACTGATTCCATCGTGACTGAAAACTATACGACCGCCCGGCAGTTCCTTCAGGAAGTAGATTCCAGCTCGGTGATGGTGAATGCATCGACACGCTTCTCTGATGGTTTTGAGTATGGCCTCGGTGCAGAAGTTGGAATATCCACGGACAAGCTTCATGCGCGGGGACCAGTGGGGCTTGAAGGGCTTACCTCTCAAAAGTATGTCGTTTTCGGCGATGGCCAAGTACGTCAATGAACCTAGATTTGAAATCCAGGTATGAATAGCACCCTTGTTTTTGGAGGTACCTTTGATCCGGTCCACAGGGGACACATTGAGTCCGTCTGCGCTGTCGCGCGCCTGCTGGGCGATGTGGATGTGTATCTGGTGCCTTGTCAGATCCCGGCGCATCGGCCAACGCCCGCCGCATCACCTGAAGCCAGGTTAAAGATGCTTCAGCTGGCGGTGGCTAGCCGGGATCGATTTTTTGTTGACGATTGCGAGCTGAGACGAGAAGGCACCTCTTTTACCGTTGATACACTGCTTGGCTATCGTGAGAGAGTAGGTGAATCAGGACCATTGCTGTTCCTGATGGGTCGTGACTCCTGGTTGACTTTACCTAGCTGGCACCGGTGGGAGGCGTTAACCGACCTGGCTCATCTGTTGATACTTGAGCGACCGGGAACGGATCAGGGCTCTCCGGATGTTTTACGCAAGTGGCTTAAAACCAGGCAAGTCCAGGACCCGGAAGAAATGATGAATAGTTCCTCCGGCAAAGTCTGCTTTCTGTCACTCGACCAGATAGATGTCTCTGCGAGTGGGCTGAGGGAGGCAATAGCAAAGGGTAGATCGATTGAAGGGAATTTGAATCCGCTCGTCATGAACTACATAAGGCAACACAATTTATATATCGGTGCATCTTTAGAAAACAAGGTGCGCGGCAAACGAATGGAGCACTAATGAATAGCGAAGCACTAAAGGACCTCGTTGTAGAGGCCCTCGAAGACATCAAAGGCCACGAGATTGTCACCATGGATGTCAGGAGCCAGACGGACATTGCTGATTACATGGTGGTCGCCAGTGGTGGAACCGGCAGGCAGGTAAAGGCGCTCATTAATAGTGTGCTCGTGAAAGCGAAGGCACAGGGTGCTAACGTTGTGGGCATGGAAGGTCTGGATACGGGCGAATGGGTATTGCTCGACTTGACAGATGTGATTGTTCATGTGATGCAGCCAGCTGTCAGGGAATTTTACGATCTTGAGCGCTTGTGGAGTATGGGGCCGAAAAAAGAAGGCGAATCGGTTGACTAGGGAATCTCTGTTCCGAATCCGGGTTTTATCTTGTTAAAAATCGATTTAGTTGCCGTTGGTACGCGGCCACCTCCGTGGGTGGTGCAGGGTATTGAACAATACAGTTTGCGGATGAAACGCGATTGTCGCTTCCAAATTCTGGAAATCAAGACATCCGATAGAAAGAAAAAACAATCTGTCGCTATCCGCCAGGAAGAGGAGGCCAAGCTCATTGGCAGTCACTTTAATTCCGGCGCGCGAGTCATTGCGATGGATAACCGTGGCAAGAATTGGAGTACGGAACAACTCGCGGAAAAAGTAGAGGCCTGGAGCCAGCAAACCAATCACTTCCAGTTTGTGATTGGGGGTCCTGATGGGCTGTCGGATGTCATTATTAACAGGGCCGATGAAATCTGGTCACTATCGAACTTAACCTTCCCGCATTTTCTGGTTAGAGTGCTTCTTGCAGAACAGATTTATCGAGCGCTCATGTTGAATGCGAATCACCCTTATCACAAATGATTGGTTATGGTTGAACCTCTTGCACTAAAAGATCATAGCTGGGAAAGCAGAATCTTCTTTGAGCGGATTGTTGTTTGCTTTGGTGTGCTAGTCATCCTAACGTTGTTTCTTGTTGCGCGTTTTTTCTATTTGCAGATTGTCCAGTACGATGTTTATGCAACTTTATCTGATAAAAACCGGATTCAGATTCAACCGTTGCCACCGGTCAGGGGGCTTATTTATGATCGCAACGGTGAGCTACTGGCAGACAATTCACCGTCATTTAACCTCACGATTACGCCGGAACGCGTGGATGATCTCGATCAAACACTGGCGCATCTTGGTTCGGCTCTAAGGCTGACCGATGAAGACATTAAAGGCTTTAGAAGTCGGGTTGGACGCCGTCAACGACCCTTTCAACCTGTGCCCTTGCTATTCAAGCTCACTCAAGAGGAGATCGCGCAATTCAGTGTCGATAGACATGCGTTACCTGGTGTGGAAGTAAACGCAAAACTTGTTCGACATTATCCTCGCGGTGAGATGATGGTTCATGCAGTGGGGTCGGTGAGACGCATCAATGAATCAGATGCCAGGCGTCTTGATGCGGTTGCCTATTCCGGCACCGACCACGTAGGCAAGATTGGAGTAGAAAAGTTCTACGAAGAAGACCTGCTTGGGAGCGTTGGATACCAGCAGGTTGAGATCGATGCCCGTGGCAAAGTAATGAAGATTCTGGAATCCAACCTACCTTCGCGAGGTAAGGACCTGATTTTGCATGTCGATAGTTCATTGCAGGCCGCTGCAAGTGCAGCGCTCGGAGATAGGCGTGGTACCGTCGTTGCTATCGAGCCTAAAACTGGCGGGATACTGGCGCTGGTCAGTAAGCCTGGGTACGATCCTAATCTTTTCGTTACCGGTATCGATCACAAAACCTATGCGGCGTTGCGTGATTCCAGAGATGTACCGCTCTTTAATCGCGCGGTGCAGGGTCAATATGAGCCAGGTTCTACGCTTAAGCCTATTATCGGACTCGCCGGTCTGGTTACCGGAATGACAAATCCTGACTACACTATCGACGACCCGGGATGGTTCAGGCTGTCGAATAGCGAGCGTTTGTACAGGGACTGGAACTGGCGTGCCTCAGGAGCGGGTGGCCACGGTAAGGTCAATCTTGAGAAAGCTATTTACCGATCCTGCAATATTTATTTCTATGGCTTAGCGGTAAAGATGGGTATTGATCGGCTTGATGATTACCTCTCCCTTTTTGGTTTTGGTGTCAATACAACCCTGGACCTGCCAGAAGCAAGAAGCGGCCTGCTTCCTACCAGGGAATGGAAGGAAGATACCCGGGGATTACCCTGGTACCCCGGGGACACAGTGAATATTGGCATTGGCCAGGGCGATATGCTGGTGACTCCACTTCAGCTTGCGACAGCGGTGACCGTTATCGCCAATCGAGGGAAGTGGGTTTCCCCCAGGATGCTGAAGTCAGGGAGTGATTTGATCGAGCGCTCCACCGTGCCAAGGATGGATAGCATAGAGCTGATACCTGATCCGATATGGGATCTTGTGATCGGGGCCATGGAAAAGGTAGTACACCGAGGTAATCAGGTCTATGGTGAAAACGGCACAGCGTGGGCCTATATCGGTCAAGATATTGAGTACCGGATGGCGGGTAAATCCGGTACGGCCCAGGTGGTCGGGATCAAGCAGGGTGAGGAATACGACGCGGAAGAACTAGAAGAGCGTCAGCGAAAGCACGCATGGTTTGTGGCGTTTGCTCCGGTTGATAATCCAACGATTGCACTAGCGGTACTGGTAGAAAATGGCGGCGGCGGAAGCGAATTCGCGGCGCCTGTTGCTCGAGCAGTCCTTGACCACCACCTGCTTAAAAGTACTACAAATTCTGGACAGGTCGTGGCCACTGCAGGAGAAGAATTGTGAGTCAGGATTTTGTTCGACAGTTGCCAGGTTCCGGATTGTTAACACAACGCAAAACAGGTATTGGCGATGCTATCCACCTCGATGTCCCTATGCTGCTGCTATTGCTTATTATTTCTGCCTACGGGCTGCTGATTCTATACAGTGCAGTGGGTCAACAGATTGAGCCGGTTATTTCCCAGAGCATCAAGATGCTGGTGGGGCTTGGTGTTATGCTGGTGATCGCACAGATATCACCTATCGTATACATGCGGCTTGCACCCTGGATCTTCCTGATTGGGTTGATTACGTTGGTATTGATCTATTTCTTCGGGATTGAAGTCAAAGGATCGCGTCGATGGCTTAGAATTCCTGGTGTTACTAACTTCCAACCTTCGGAAATCATGAAGCTGATATTGCCTCTGATGCTAGCCTGGTATTTCCAGGACAGGCATCTGCCACCGAAGGCGAGGCACGTATTCTGGTCCTTGGTGATCATTATCATTCCGGTGATGCTGATTGCTTTTCAGCCAGATCTTGGGACATCGCTTATCATTGCAGCCTCTGGCTTATTCGTTTTACTTCTCGCTGGTGTCTCGTGGCGCCTGGTGTTTTCGGCTATTGGTCTCGGTGTCGTAACCATGCCTGCGCTATGGTTTGTGTTGAGGGACTATCAACGGGCCAGGATTCTGACTCTGCTCGATCCAGAAAGAGATCCTTTGGGAGCCGGGTGGAATATCATCCAGTCGAAAACTGCCATCGGCTCTGGCGGATTGTTTGGTAAAGGTTTGTTTGAAGGAACGCAGTCACATCTGCACTTTCTTCCCGAAAGTCAGACAGACTTTATTATTGCGGTACTGGGGGAAGAGCTTGGTTTCGTGGGTGTTGTTGTTTTGTTAATATTGTATTTGCTGTTGATTGGCAGGGGCGTCATTCTCTCCGTTCAGGCTCAGGACACATTTGGTCGTTTATTATCAGGCAGTATAACCTTCACTTTTTTTGTGTACGTGTTTGTTAATATAGGCATGGTGAGCGGCGTCCTTCCTGTAGTAGGGGTGCCTCTACCTTTCGTTAGCTATGGTGGGACTTCGATTCTCACCTTGTTCGCAGGCTTTGGTATTTTGATGTCGGTGCATACTCACCGAAGGATAACGTTGTGATTTTCCGAATAATATTTTTAGCACTGTTGTCGGTTCCAGTTTCGACTTACGCAGTGGATTACGCAGATAGAGAGGAAGTTCAGGCTTTTGTGAAGGAGCTGGCTGCTCGGGAATCCTTTAATGAGCGTGAGTTACTGACAGTTTTCAGGCATGCGGAATACAAGCAGAGCATTATCGATGCGATAACGCGCCCTGCAGAGAAAACGCTAACCTGGGCGAAGTACCAGGACATATTTCTTACAGAACGAAGAACCGTATCCGGTATTAAATTTATGGAAAAGAACCGGGTCGCGCTTCAGGCTGCTTATGAAACCTATGGTGTGTCGCCGGTTATCATTACAGCCATCATCGGTGTTGAAACCATGTATGGAAGCATCTCCGGCAACTATCGTGTTTTAGATGCACTCTCTACGTTGTCTTTTGACTACCCAGCGAGGTCCAAATTTTTTATGCGCGAGTTAGGGGAGTTCATCCTGTTGGCGCGAGAAGAAAAAAAGATGATTACAGAGTTTAAAGGTTCATATGCGGGTGCTATGGGCATGGGCCAGTTTATTCCCAGCAGTTATCGTGCTTATGCGGTTGATTTTGATGGAGATGGATTTCGCGATATATGGAATAACCCCACCGATGCAATCGGTAGCGTCGGTAATTACCTGGCCAAGCACGGGTGGCAGCGTGATAAGCCGGTCGCTTTTAAGGTCGGTGCAGCGAAAGTACAGGCTGATGTATTCAATGTATCGTTAAAACCGTCTAAATCAATCGCAGAGCTACGAACGCTTGGAATGGCCGATGACTTAACCGATCTTGATCCAGAACAGGATGTTTCCCCAATGCGCTTAAATGGGAAAGATGGCGAGGAGTTCTGGATTGGGCTGAAAAACTTTTATGTCATCACTCGATATAATCACAGCAAGCTCTACGCAATGGCTGTGTTTCAGCTAGCAGAGCGCCTCCGCCAAGGTTCTAGAGCTGTCGCTGCTCGTTAATCATTCAAGGGTGTCGCTAAGATTTTTTATTGTTGCCGCCCTTCAATGCAGCCTGCTTTTGGGCTGCACTATGCCGCTAATTATCAAGCCGCCGGCCGTTAAACCCAAACTTGGTCCCAATCAGTATGAAGTATTTGGTCAGGTCTACGAAATCATGCAGGAGAATGTGGGATATCTCGAAATCGGGGTAGCCTCTTGGTACGGGAAGAAGTTCCATGGTCGCCTGACCGCGATGGGCGAGACCTACGATATGTTTGGGCTAACGGCTGCACACAAGGCACTTCCATTGCCGACTGTTGTCAAAGTCACTAATCTTGAAAATGGCCAGAGCATAGTCCTTCGAGTCAATGACCGGGGGCCTTTCCATGATGATAGGCTCATTGATTTGTCCTGGGGTGCTGCCAAGGCGCTTGGTTTCGAAAACCAGGGAACAGCACCGGTTGTGGTTGAAGCGATGGATGAGGTGAACCACCCTGAGCTTGGGGCGTTAAAGCATCGGGAGTCTTACTATTTGCAGGTCGGCGCATTTATAGCCCTAGCCGGTGCGGAGAAGCAACTGAAAGACGTTAAGCTTGCCGTGCCAGAAGGAGTACCCGTGCGTATTCTCACGAGTGAGATAAAAACAGGTATGTTATATAAGGTCTGGATTGGCCCGCTGGGTGATCCGGAAGAAGAAAGCGTGGTGGCGCTCCGGATTCGCGATCGAAATCTGGGCAAGGCCGTGAGAGTAACCGTTGAATAAAAAGGTAATGGGAAGGAGGCAAAGGTGTCCAAAGGGATAAAAATTTTCATAGCCGGTGTGTTGTTTGTTATGGCGCTCGGAGTTCAGGCCGCCCCCGCGATCATTCCTGCCTCGCCGCAACTTGCAGCGGAAGGATACTTGCTGATAGATGCCGCCACAGGGACTCCCCTGGTTGAATTCAATGCAGGCCAGCGACTGCCACCGGCCAGTTTAACCAAGATAATGACGAGCTATGTAGCAGCGAAGGAAATCGAACGAGGCATCATTACCCTGGATGACGAGGTCGAAGTGAGCATCAAGGCCTGGCGGATGGAAGGCTCACGAATGTTCATCCAGGAGGGGACAAAAGTCCGTCTGGAGGACATCCTGCGAGGCATTATTGTTCAATCCGGAAATGATGCCAGTGTGGCGTTAGCTGAACATGTGGCTGGAAGCGAAGAAGGGTTTGCTGACGTCATGAATCAGTATGCCCAGCAACTTGGAATGAAAAATACAAATTTTGTCAACGCAACAGGCCTGCCTGATGAAAACCATTACACCACAGCGAACGATCTCGCCAAGCTTACGGTTGCATTGATCAATCAGTTCCCGGAACACTACAAAATCTATGCGGAAAAGTACTTTACTTATAGTGAGATCAGGCAACCGAACAGAAACCGATTGTTAATGCGTGATAGTTCAGTTGATGGTGTGAAAACAGGCCACACTGATGCCGCCGGTTATTGTCTTGTCGCATCAGCAGTTCGCGGTGAGATGAGATTGCTTTCAGTGGTGATGGGTGCGGCTTCCGAGGAAAGCAGAGCGGCGGAAAGCCAGAAGTTGCTCACCTACGGATTCAGGTATTTCGAAACTGCTCACCTGTATGGTGCTGACGAAGCCTTAAGGCAGGCCAGAGTTTGGGGCGGGAAGCATCAGACTGTAAACCTTGGTCTTGCCGCTGATGTTGTGATGACTCTCCCAAAAGGTATCCGGGATGAACTTCAGGCGGAGATTCAGATTCAAAATGAAATTCACGCGCCTATCGAAAAAGGTGATGAGCTAGGGTCCCTTACTATCAGTGTGCCAGATAAAGAGGATATCTCTGTGCCGTTGACCGCTTTAAACGGCGTTCAGCAAGCAGGGTTTTTTGCCGGGATATGGGATTCTATTCTCCTGTTCTTCGTCAACACTTCGGGTGGCAACCCCCTTGAGTACTAACCCTGAGTCGAAAAACGTGCTTAAAAACGTGACTTAAAAACGTGACCTTAAAAACGTGACAGATCCTAAAATAATATTTCCCTGCGACTATCCCATCAAGGTAGTAGGCGATGTGACGCCGGAGTTTCACAGCCAGGTTTGCGATGTGGTGGCAAAGCACGATCCGGCAATGACGACTGACAAAATCTCCCAGAAGACCAGCAGGAAAGGCAACTTCGTTTCGATATCATTTATGTTGGTTGCCCAGAGCAAGGAACATCTGGATGCGTTGTTTGCTGATCTAAAGGAAATCGAAGCCGTAAGGCTGGTTCTGTAGCATGGGCCAGTCGCTTGTTGTTAAAAACCTCGGTGAAAAACCTTACACCGAGACCTGGCAAGCAATGAAAAGCTTCACCTATAGCCGGGACGAGTGCGCGGCCGATGAATTCTGGTTCGTGCAGCATCCACGCGTCTATACCCTTGGCCAGGCAGGGAAAGTCCAACATCTGCTGACGCCAGGTGATATTCCTATTGTCCATTCCGACCGGGGGGGGCAGGTGACATACCATGGTCCTGGGCAACTGGTGTGCTATTTACTGCTGGATATCCGGCGGCTGCAACTGGGGGTCCGCGACCTGGTGACTGCTATCGAACAATCGATTGTTCAGCTGATTAAATCTTACGGGGTTGCCGCTGAAGCAAAGCCTGAGGCGCCGGGGGTTTATGTTGATGGCAGAAAACTCGCGGCGCTTGGCCTGCGTATTCGGAAAGGCCGCAGCTATCACGGATTTAGCCTGAATGTCGATATGGACCTTGGCCCCTTCTCGAACATTAATCCTTGCGGCATTGAGGGCCTCGAGGTAGTCGACATGAAGCGCCTTGGTATTGACCGTCCGATGGTAAAGATAATCGAAGAACTGACCGATATTCTGGTCCAACAAATCGGGTATGATGGCGATCCCAGATTGAGAACGCTCTAATGGTCGACAAGAATCGGATGGTCCCGGGAGAGAAACTGAGAGGAGCGGACAAGGTTCGCCGAATTCCTGTCAAAGTCATTCCCACGACCGCCTTGCTGCGAAAACCTGACTGGATTCGGGTCCGTATTCGAACCAATCCGGAGATCACGCGGATCAAGGATATTCTCAGGCGGAGAAAGCTGGCGTCAGTCTGCGAGGAAGCCAGTTGCCCCAACTTACCTGAGTGTTTCTCGCACGGAACAGCGACGTTTATGATCATGGGTGAAATCTGTACCCGGCGTTGTCCATTCTGCGATGTTGCACATGGCAGCCCCAAAGAGCTGGACCAGGATGAACCTGGACAACTCGCAGAAGCCGTGCAGGAAATGGGCCTCAAATATGTTGTTGTGACATCAGTGGACCGTGACGACCTGAAGGACAGCGGCGCCACTCATTTCGCGGAATGTATCTCGAGTGTCAGGTCGCTCAATCCGGATACGACGATTGAAGTGCTGGTACCGGATTTCAGGGGACGCATGGATATTGCGGTCGAAATACTGTCAGCCACGCCACCAGATGTGTTCAATCACAATCTTGAGACGGTGCCGCGATTGTATAAAAAGGCGCGGCCGGGGGCTGATTACAAATGGTCTTTGGAGTTGCTCCAGGCTTTCAAATCGCAGAACCCAGATGTCCCCACCAAGTCAGGTTTAATGCTCGGTCTGGGGGAAACCAATGAAGAAGTCATTGAGGTCATGAAGGATCTGCGTGCCCACAATGTAGAGATGCTGACGCTGGGGCAGTACCTGCAGCCCAGTCGTGACCATCTTGCTGTTGAACGATTTGCCCATCCTGATGAGTTTGACGAACTTGCGCGAGTTGGGAATGAATTGGGCTTCCATCATGTGGCAAGTGGCCCCCTTGTAAGGTCTTCTTACCATGCGGACCTGCAAGCTACCGGAGAATTCGTCGCTCAGAAGTAGCTTCGACCTACAAAGTCAGTTCTGTATCTATTTTATCAATTCACTCTGTACGTCCGCTTATCTGGGTTTTTATGGCCTCGAGCGGGTCTGGCGGGGGCACAACTCAAGGTGTTACCGCTGGAAGCTTCGGTTGTTGCTGGCGAGGTGTCGATTTAAAAGTCTCACCAACGGCGGACGGGGTGTTTAGCGTGTTTCGCTGGTTCGATAGGCCACCGGCCTGGCTCCAATAAGCCAGGGTTGCCCGGCTTGCCGGCCTTCTCTAGTTAAGTCTATAGATTTAAATAAGTTAGATTCGACTATTTTGCCGCAGAGTTTTTGCCTGACACCTATAGAACACAACTTGTTCTTGATATATGATGCGCCCGCGTGAAAGCGCCCCCTCTCCAGGGTTTGCTAGAATTTGCACCCACTCAAGGTTGCCCCTGGACACTCCAAATTGACTGAATTGAACACGAGCCATTGTGATGACTGACTTAACGAAATATCGAAATATCGGCATTTTCGCCCACGTAGATGCTGGCAAGACCACCACGACAGAGCGGATCCTGAAATTGACGGGAAAGATCCACAAGTTGGGTGAAGTTCACGATGGCGCGGCAACAACTGATTTCATGGAACAGGAACAGGAGCGTGGCATCACGATCCAATCCGCTGCAACCACAGCATTCTGGGATGATCACCGACTCAACATTATCGATACGCCTGGCCACGTCGACTTTACGATCGAAGTCTATCGATCATTAAAGGTGCTTGATGGTGGAGTTGGTGTTTTTTGTGGCTCCGGAGGCGTTGAGCCCCAGTCTGAAACCAACTGGCGTTATGCGAACGACTCGAAGGTTGCACGAATTATCTTCGTCAACAAGATGGATCGCCTCGGTGCTGACTTTTATCGTGTCACGGATCAAATTGAAAAGGTTCTGGGCGCGCACCCGCTGATCATGACACTGCCTATTGGCGAGGAAGATGATTTTGTCGGCGTCGTTGACTTGCTCTCCAGGAAAGCCTGGATCTGGGACGACTCTGGCGACCCCCAAAGTTATCATCAGGAAGACGTGCCGGCCGACATGGTTGACAAAGTTGAAGAATATCGTGAGATTCTGATCGAAAGCGCACTCGAGCATGATGACGAAGCCATGATGATGTATCTGGAAGAAGGTGAAGAGCCAGAGATGGATACGATCAAGGCATGTATCAAAAAAGGAACGATTAATCTCGATTTTTTCCCGACTTACTGTGGTTCTGCATTCAAGAACAAAGGGATTCAGTTAGTACTGAATGCTGTTGTCGATTATCTGCCAAACCCGACTGAGGTAAATCCTCAGCCAGAGGTTGACCTGGAGGGTAACGAAACCGGTGAATTCGCTATTGTCGACCCAGAAGGGCCGCTTCGCGCCCTTGCTTTCAAGATTATGGATGATCGGTTCGGCGCACTCACGTTCACTCGCATTTACGCCGGCAGCATTAAAAAGGGTGATAGCGCACTTAATACCTTTACTGGGAAAACCGAACGAATTGGTCGTATCGTCGAAATGCACGCGGATGAGCGCATTGAAAGGGATTCCGCACAGGCTGGGGATATCGTGGCATTGATCGGTATGAAAAATACCCGAACCGGCCACACGCTATGTGACCCCAAGCTCCCCGCCACACTGGAACCTATGGTGTTCCCGGATCCCGTTATCTCAATCGCGATCCACCCGAAGGACAAGGCCGCATCAGAGAAAATGGGCGTTGCGCTTGGCAAGATGATTCAAGAGGATCCTTCATTCAGAGTTGAGACAGATGAAGAATCCGGTGAAACCATCATGAAAGGCATGGGTGAACTGCACCTGGATATCAAGGTCGATATCCTCAAGCGGACCCACGGCGTAGAAGTTGACGTAGGCGCGCCACAGGTGGCTTATCGGGAATCTATCACTCAAAAACTGGAAGATAGCTACACCCACAAGAAGCAAACGGGTGGTGCTGGACAGTTTGCGAAGATCGATTACATCGTTGAGCCCGCGGAAGCAGGTACCGGATTTGAATTTGAGTCGAAGGTGACTGGCGGAAACGTCCCTCGTGAATTCTGGCCGGCGGTAGAAAAGGGTTTCAAGATGAGTATGGACGCTGGTCCACTGGCCGGTTACCCACTGCTTGACGTGAAAGTAACGTTGGTTGATGGTGGTTTCCACGCGGTTGATTCTTCTGCCATTGCCTACGAACTGGCTTCCAGGGCAGCTTATCGTCAGAGCATGCCGAAGGCCGGTCCTCAGTTGATGGAACCGATCATGAAGATCGATGTGTTTACCCCGGAAGAGCATGTCGGTGACGTTATTGGTGACCTGAACCGTCGGCGCGGGATGATCCAGGGCCAGGACGCAGCGTCCACCGGCGTCAGGGTTAAGGCAACTGCTCCTTTGGCCGAGATGTTTGGTTACATTGGCGACCTGCGAACCATGACTTCAGGTCGTGGCCAGTTCTCTATGGAATTTAGCCACTATGCGGGATGTCCGAACAGTGTCGCTGAAGAGGTTATCAAGAAGGCAAACGCTGCCTGATAAGCTAGATCGCGCTAAGACGATTCTTCAGGGTCGCGGTAACCACGGATGGTTAACTGAAAGCGGAAGTTTTGTCGTATTGAGCAACAGAGTCGAGGTTGCAACGACATAGTTTGTCATGGTGTTAGCGCGTCTCTTTTAAAACAAACCGAGTGGCTGGCTTTTTTGTCAAGATCAGACGTTAAACCGAAAGTGGATGACGTCCCCATCCTGAACAATATATTCCTTGCCCTCAAGGCGTAAACGACCGGCGCCCTTGGCGCCGCCTTCCCCGTCATACTGAATGTAGTCTTCGTACCCGATCACTTCGGCTTTAATGAAGCCTTTCTCGAAGTCAGTATGGATAACGCCAGCCGCCTGCGGTGCACTTACGCCGTTTCTGACTGTCCAGGCCCGCGCTTCCTTGGGTCCTGCAGTAAAATAAGTCTGCAAGCCAAGCAGTCTGTAGCCGGCCCGGATCACTCGATCCAGACCTGGTGCTTCCATACCCAAATCACCCAGGAACTCGGCCCTTTCTTCATCGTCCAGTTCCGCTATTTCTGCTTCCAGTTTATTGCAGATGGCGACGAGCTCTGCGCTTTCTGTCTCTGCAATTCTGCGAACTGCATCCAGGTGAGGATTACCTTCAAAACCTTCTTCATCAACGTTCGCGATATACAACACAGGTTTCATGGTTAACAGATGCAGGTCCCGAAGGGTGTCCGCGTAATCGTCCGGTGTTGCAAAAGTCCTGGCTGGCTGACCCTCATCAATATGAGCCTGCAGACCCTCCAGGTATTCCACCCTGGCAATTTCCTCCTTGTCGCCGCTCTTGGCTAATCTTGAGACCCGATTGATTCCATTCTCCAGGGTTTGGAGATCTGCCAATTGCAGCTCGGTGTTTATCACTTCGATGTCTTCTACCGGATTCACCTTGTTCGAAACATGAGTGACATTTTCATCTTCAAAACAGCGAACAACATGAGCAATGGCATCGGTTTGGCGGATATTTGCGAGGAACTGGTTACCAAGCCCCTCACCTTTTGAGGCGCCGGCGACCAGACCCGCAATGTCGACGAACTCCATCGTCGTGGGAATCACCTTTTCCGGAGAAACAATGCTTGCGAGCTTGTCCAGTCTTGGATCCGGCATCGGAACGATGCCAGAGTTCGGTTCGATCGTGCAGAACGGAAAGTTTTCAGCACCTACGCCCGCTCGTGTCAACGCATTGAACAGCGTCGATTTACCGACATTGGGCAAGCCTACAATCCCACAATTAAATCCCATGATTCTCTCTCTTGATGGCAACCAGCCGGTGGATTACACGTTGTGCAGTTGTTGCATGGCTAACTGCCAGTCGCCGTTTACAGCACACGGTATGGTAGCGATGGCATCTTCAATACAATTTTCAATCAGCTCGCGGTCCTTTGCCGAGACCTTTCCTAGCACATGACCGGTCACGTCGGTCCTGTCCCCAGGGTGACCAACGCCAATCCTCAATCGGTTAAAGTCGGTGGCACCGGCGAGCCGGTTGGAAATATCTCGTAGACCATTGTGGCCTGCCAGCCCGCCTTCCTGCTTGAATCTAATTTTGCCAGAGGGGAAATCGATTTCATCATGGGCAACGAGCATTTCCGGGGGTTCGATTTTGAAAAAATTTGCCAGTACACCGATGCTTTTACCCGACTCATTCATGTAGGTATCGGGTACGAGCAATCGAACTTCAACGCCATCGACGTTAATCAAAGACGTACGACCAAAGAATTTTTTTTCAGGTTTGAAGGACGCGCCAAATTTTTCTGCCAGCCTTTCAATAAACCAGACACCCGCGTTATGGCGGGTATTGGCATATTGAGCACCAGGATTACCTATCCCGGCGATCAGCTTAAGCGGCAGGGGTGAACCTGTTTGGGTTAAACCTGACATCGTCACACCCTGGCATAGTCACACAAGGTGACGAGGTTACTCGTCCCCGGGTTCGTCATCGCCGTCCGATTCATCAGCCGGTGCGTCTTCAGCAGAAGCAGTTTCTTCATCGAGCTCTTCAGCCCGCTTGGGAGCGTTAACCGAAACCACTACATGGTCGTGATCTGGACCCTGCTGCAAAGACGGTATAGATAGCTCTTCAGCCAGTTTGAGGCCGCTCATATGGATAGCATCACCCAGATCCAGGTCCTCGATGTCTACTTCAATATACTCAGGCAGATCACCTGGCAGACAGCTGATCTCGATAGAAGTCATATTGTGTGAAACGTTTCCGCCTCCCTGGCGGACACCCAAACAACTGTCTTCGTTCAGGAAGTGTAGCGGAACCTCTACGGTAATAGCCTGGTCCATCTGAATACGCAGAAAGTCAGCATGCATGATGCGGTCTTTTGCTGGATGACGCTGTAGGTCTTTAATGATGGCCTGCTGGCTGTCCCCGTCGGCGTTGATCGTAATAATGTGAGAAAAGAAAGCCTCGTTCTCACAGGCTTTGTGTATATCTTTGTGCGCAAGGGTCAAGGACTGTGGGTCCTTACCTGCGCCATAGAGGATAGCTGGAATCATGTCTGCATTACGACGTAGGCGGCGGCTCGCACCTTTCCCTTTGTCTGTACGCAGTTCGGCATTCAGTTCGAAATCTGCCATTTGTCACTCCTTAGAGATTGGCACCACACACACTGCGACCATGTGTCTGGCGGGTTATGCACGAAAGTGTGCTTAAAACAGTACCTAAAACAGTACTTAAAACAGTGTTGGTTGGATCCGCTTCTTGAAAAGCGCGCTTAAAGACTCTTCATTACTGATTCGCCTGATAGATTCAGCCAACTCATCGGCAACACTTAACTGCCGAATTCTTGGTGATGCCGATGCGTCCTCTTTCAGGGGAATCGTGTCAGTCACGACAACCTCATCGAGCACCGAGTTATTAATATTTTCCATTGCCGGTCCTGACAATACCGGATGGGTGCAATAGGCAACCACTTTTTTTGCGCCGCTGTTTTTCAGCGCCTTAGCCGCCGCGCACAGTGTTCCGGCTGTATCAACCATGTCGTCGATCAGAACGCAGGTTCGACCATCAACGTCACCGATGATGTGCATCACCTCAGCCTCATTGGCCTCGGGACGTCTCTTGTCAATGATGGCAAGATCAGTGTCGTTCAACTGTTTTGCCATCGCCCGTGCCCGAACGACTCCGCCAACATCCGGAGATACGATCATCAAATCCTCGTAATTCTGGCGCTCAATATCTAGCAACAGTACCGGTGTGGCGTAAATGTTATCTACCGGTATATCAAAAAAACCTTGAATCTGGTCTGCATGCAGGTCAATTGTCAGGACTCGGTTTATACCGGCACTTCCCAACATGTCGGCCACCACCTTCGCAGTAATGGGTACCCTTGCCGATCTCACGCGCCGATCCTGCCGCGCATATCCAAAGTAAGGGATAACCGCGGTGATCCGTGCAGCAGATGCTCGCTGCAGACAGTCCGCTATGATCATCAGTTCCATCAGGTTATCGTTGGTCGGCGCGCAGGTTGGCTGTATGACGAACACGTCCTTACCGCGAACATTATCGTGTATCTCCACGGCGACTTCACCATCGCTGAATCGCCCAACATGGGCCGCCCCAAGGTCCATCCGGAGCCTGTCAACAACGCGTGTTGCCAACTCCTTGTGCGCATTTCCAGAGAAAATCTTTAGTTCAGCCACTACTTTTCAGACCTTTCTTTTTTTTTCAGGTCTTTCTTTTACAAGAAAGAGGTATTTGAAATATGGCTGGGGTGGCAGGACTCGAACCTGCGCATGCAAGGATCAAAACCTTGTGCCTTACCGACTTGGCGACACCCCAAAGTCTTAAATTTATTTTCCTGAGTATGACCGCCGTTGCGGGGCTGCCATTCTACCAAGGCCGACTCTACATCACCATGCCTGAGTCTTGGAACGAGGCATGGATTCGTTCCAAACCAGCGCCTCAAATCCATCTAAATAGGGACTGATCGGAAGCCGATGCCATGAAAAAAAGGCGCTATTGTGCTGTTCGTAACAGCCGCTGTCAAATCTGGTTTGCCGTTCCTTTTACTGTACCGCGCTGCCACCTGTGAACCTTTAGTCGTAGGCGTACTTCAGGATGGCTCAGAACAATCAATTTGGGGCCGTTATTATCCGAATCAAGGATGCTGACAGACCAATCATCCCGCAAAAATGCGCCTTCAATCGGTGCCATGTCAGGACCCTGCAGCCCTTGCACCCAGTAGGCCAGCCGCTTCCAGGGCAACCGGAAGGAATCGCCCTCAATAACCAGGTCCTGGTCTAGCGGGTAGACCTGGGAATTACCACCCGTGTCTATGATCAGTTGATTACCGATGGCTCGGATATGGACGTCCCCGATGCCCAGTGGTCCATTCAGGTGAATATCGCTGGAATCACCCCGTTGCTGCCAGTTTATGTTGACGACTCGTGATCTCCCACCCTCCTGGATGGATAACTTCCCGTCAAAGCGCCAATAGGTAAGATCAAGGACCGTCGGGTCACGCGGAGTGGCGCACGAGGCCAACAAACAGAGAAGGGCTAAGGCTGGGAGGTAACTGCGCAACTATTCTGCTCGAAAGCGTTGAATGACGTTCTTGAGGATCTCGCTTTCAGGAGCAAGCTCCAGTGCTTCCTCCCAGATCTGATTCGCTTCGCTTTTATCGCCAGCTACCCATAGTACTTCGCCAAGATGAGCTGCGATTTCATCGTTTCGAAACATCTCATAGGCTCGCCGAAGATAGGTCAGTGCCATTTCGAAATTGTTGAGGCGGTATTGCACCCAACCCAGGCTATCGATGAAAGCAGCCTCATCAGGTTTGATTGTTAACGCCTTTTCAATCAATTCCAGTGCTTCTTCATGCCGGTTGGTCTGGTCGGTCAATGTGTAACCCAGCGCATTCAGTGCATCTGCGTTATCCGGGTCCAGCTCAATGACTCTGCGCAAATCCGCTTCCAGGATGTCCAACTGCCCGAATCTCTGACCTGTCATCGCCCTGTAGTAGAGCAACTCGACGTTTTCTGGTTCCTGTTGGAGGATTGCGCCAAGAAAGTCCAGAGGCTTCCTGTTCCTGGCCCCGGTCAGCCAGTAGCTGCGCTTCGATGAGAATAAGCTGTTGCCTGTGCTCGGGCTTCTGGGTACGCAAGTTGTCGAGATGAGCTCTCGCCTCTTCCCAGAGGCCATCATTAGCAAGTAAAGATGCAATCCTCGCCTGGGCCGGAATGAACTCATATCCTTCCCCTGCCTGGACGTATTCCTGAAGGGCTGCCGTGGTGTCTGAACGCCTTTCGGCAATCCCTCCTAAATAGTAATGCGCTTCACCTGAGCGCCGGTTCCATCGCACCATCCGCTCCAAATGTTCCTGTGCCTGCAAATCATCTCCCTGCTCAAGAGCAATCAATGCCAGCGCAAACAGGACATCGCCGTCATTGGGTGACACATTAAGCGCATTGTTGTACTGAACTTTCGCTGCTTCAAGGTCTCCCTCCTCGAACAACATCCTGGCCAGAAGAAGTTGCAGTCTCCGGTCGGGCTGCGGAACGGTAACTATTCCTGTGAGATAGGCGATCGCATCATCCTCGCGCTGCATTGCACCCAGAATCCTTGTCTTCAGAACGATGACATTCGGTTTTTCAGAGACGGTTAGCAGTTCTTCAGCAATGGCCAAGGCTTCAGGTAATTGACCACTGTGTTCCAGTAACACCGCTCTTGAAAACAAAAGCTGTTCGTCTCCCGGGTGCCGGTCCAGCATCTCTGTGATCGCCGCCAGAACGGCCGCTCGTTGCTTCGGCGCCAAGTCTACAGCTCGGTAGGCGAACACATCAAAGCTCGCCTTACCGCCCAGTTGCTTGACCGCTTCCATATGTCCAATCGCCGGTTCAAGTTTACCCGCACGTAGCAGTAGATCCACGGCGTGGCGGCGCGCGGTAACATTTTCAGGGTCTACCTCCGCCCAGATGAGGGCCGTCTCGAGCGCCTCGGCGTATTTCTTCAAATACAACGCAAGCCCGGTTGCACGGGCAGCGACGCCCGGGTCACGTGTTTCGACCACCGCATCCACGTATTTATCCAGGGCAATGTCGTATCGGGAGCGATACCCTGCGACTTCCGCCACCAGTAACTCGTACAAAGAATCGCCTGGAAAGGGAGCAACCGGATAATCATCCGGGTCTGGCCGCGGTTTTGGTGGCGCAGGTTTTGCCACTGTTGGCTCCGGTGTACTAACCGGTTCTGGTTCGACTGGCGCGGTGGAACACCCGGCAAGCAGCGCCACCAGGATAGAAAGCAGACAGAAGCGGCGTGGCTCAGGCAGGGTCCGAAGAAATGAAGATCGTCTGATGTTATTCACCTTTTTGTTACTGGCATTCACATTCACCCTGTGAATCTTAGTTTTACAGTGTATTCACCGTGTCAAGCAACGTACAATGATCCTTGGCCAATCGGCCGCTTCCCTTGGATACCGGGAGGCTCGTAATTTCGAAGACTGGGTCCTGACTTACGGTTAGTGTACCTGCTAACGCAAGGGGTTCATTTTACTACACCGGATACCTATGAATCTGCTCATCATCGGCATAAATCACACCTCCGCGCCTGTAGAACTCAGGGAAAAGGTCGCATTTACTCCAGACCAGCTTGAAGTTGCGCTTAACGACATCTCAACGCAGGCTGGATTGCAGGAAGTCGCGATATTGTCTACCTGCAACCGAACTGAGATTATTGCTTCCGGAGACAACATCCAGGCTCTCAGAATCACCCGCTGGCTGGCTGATTATCACCAAATTGATCCTGCAGACCTGAGAGCACAGCATCTATATTCTAACTGACAACGAAGCGGCTCTTCATGCCATGCGCGTTGCCAGTGGGCTGGATTCCATGGTCGTCGGTGAACCACAGATTCTAGGCCAATTTAAAGACTGTTTCGACCAGGCCCGCCAGCTCGGCACGCTAGGTGGTGAACTTGATCATCTGTCACAGACCAGCTTTCGAGTGGCCAAAAAAGTGCGCACGGAAACTGCTATTGGCGAGAGCTCTGTTTCTGTTGCTTCTACGTCGGTCACGCTGGCGCAACAATTGTTCTCAGATCTGTCGGACTGCAACATTCTTATTATTGGCGCCGGGGAAACCTCTGGGCTGGTAGGCCGGCATCTCGTCAGTGCCGGCGTTAAACACATTACGGTGGCCAATCGCACACTTAAGAATGCCCGGCGACTGGCGCATGAACTTGGCGGCTCAGCAATCGACCTTCAAAGCATTCCTACAAAACTACCTGAGACGGACATCGTCATCGCCTCAACGGCCGCGCCGTTGCCAATCCTGGGCAAAGGAACCGTAGAGCGTGCCCTTAAATCCAGAAAGCATCGGCCCATCCTGATGGTTGATTTGGCGGTACCGAGGGACATAGAACCGGAAGTCAGTGAGTTGCGTGACATCTACCTTTATAGCGTCGATGACCTGCAACAGATCGTGGATACCAACATTAATAGTCGTCAGGAAGCGGCGAGGGATGCAGAAACTATTCTGACCGAAGAAATTTCCAGTTATCGCACCCGGCACCAAACGAAAGGGGCAGAAGAAAAGCTGGTCAGGTTTCGCGACCACCACAACAACATCAAGACCGAGGAGCTCGAGCGAGCCGTCGCAAGGCTTCAGAAAGGTGCTGACCCAACCGAAGTGCTCACACAGCTTGCTAATCAGCTGACCAACAAGATAATACACATCCCGAGCGTGCAGCTTAAAGCTGCCATCGATGACGACGCGGAAGACCTCGTGGCCATCATTTCTACCCTGTACAACCTGGACGACAACGTTGAATAAGTCCCTGAAGTTTAAACTGGATATGCTACTCGACCGATACGAAGAGTTGGGAGCGCTGCTTAGTGACGCCGATGTGATCACCGATCAAAACCGGTTTCGAAGTTATTCGAAAGAGTATGCGGATATCGAACCTGTGGTCATTTGTTTCAGGCAGTTTGAATCACAGTCTTCAGAACTCGAAGACGCACAGGTGATGTCAAAAGATCCCGACAATGATATCCGGGAAATGGCAGAAATGGAGATTGGTGAGCTGGAGGACTCTCTCGAGATTCTCAACAGCAGACTACAGAAACTCCTTCTTCCAAAAGACCCGCACGATGCGAACAACGTCTTCCTTGAGATACGGGCAGGAACTGGTGGCGATGAAGCTGCGATATTTGCCGGTGATTTGTTTCGCATGTACACCCGTTTTGCAGAAACACAAAACTGGAAGATGGAAATACTAAACGAACGCCATGGTGATCATGGCGGCTACAAGGAAGTCATCGCCAGGGTCGATGGCAAAAATGCTTTCGGCAAGATGAAATTCGAATCCGGTGCGCACCGGGTACAGCGAGTCCCGCAGACCGAATCCCAGGGCCGTGTGCACACATCAGCTTGTACAGTTGCGGTCCTGCCTGAGCTCGATGATATTGAAGTGATTGAAATCGCGAAGAACGATTTAAGAGTCGATACTTATCGCGCGTCGGGAGCGGGCGGGCAGCACGTCAACAAAACTGATTCTGCCGTCAGGCTGACCCATTTACCTACGGGTATCGTGGTCGAATGTCAGGACGAACGTTCTCAGCACAAGAATAAGGCGCGGGCGATGAGTCTGCTTCAGGCCAAGCTGATGGACAAGGCGCAAACCGAGCAGTCCGACGAGCAAGCGGAAACAAGACGTAGCCTGGTGGGAAGCGGGGATCGATCAGAAAAGATCCGCACTTACAATTTTCCTGACGGCAGAGTCACCGATCATCGAATCAACCTGACCATTCACCGTTTACCCCAGGTAATGACGGGTGAATTGGATCCCATCGTTGATCAGCTGATTATTGAGCATCAGGCAGACCAACTTCGTTCCCTTGGCCAGGAAGATGACTGAGACGATCGGAGGGCTCGCCAGCCAGGGCAAAGAGCAGCTGGGCGATATATCCGACACCCCCCTACTAGATAGTTATCTGTTGATTGGAGAAGTTCTGGCCAGGCCGCGAGAATGGCTGATCGCACACGCTGAAGAAGCCGTTTGCAGTGTTGATCAGATACGGATTCAAGCGCTATTCGCGCGAAGGCATATCGGTGAACCCGTGGCCTACATCAGGGGGTTTCAATCTTTTTGGCAGCGGGATTTTTGCGTGACCCGTGATACGCTCATCCCACGACCAGACACAGAACTTCTGATGGAAATTACCCTGGCTCGGTTTGATCAGCAATCAATCAAAGTAGTGGATTTAGGAACGGGCACGGGCGCCCTGGCTGTGAGCCTTGCTGCGGAAAGACCGGGCTGGCAGATACTCGGCACTGACATCAGTAAAAGTACCCTGGCTATCGCACAAAAAAATGCAGGGACACTCGCGAACGTCAATTTTCTTGCGGGCTCCTGGTTCACTAATATTGAAGGTCGGTTCGACCTTATTATCAGTAACCCACCTTATATCAGGAATACAGATCCACACCTTCAGGCATTAAAGTTTGAACCTGCGGGAGCACTTAATGCCGGGGATGACGGGCTTGATTGCATCAGGCAAATTATCAACAACTGCCATGAGCATCTGGTTCCAGGGGGACACATTCTGCTTGAACACGGTTATGATCAACAGGAACCGGTCATTCAGCTGCTGGTAAATGCTGGTTTAACCGAGGTGCAAGGGTTCAGGGATCTCCAGGGACAGCCACGCGCCGTAATAGCAAGGAGCCACGACCTTGAACGATGATCAGTTACTAAGGTATGCCAGGCATATCATGCTTCCAGACATCGACATCGAAGGTCAGGAAAAGTTACTCGCCGCGCGGGTTCTCATTGTTGGTCTTGGCGGCCTTGGCAGTCCCGTAGCTCTTTACCTGGCGGCTTCAGGCGTAGGGTCACTAACTCTGGCAGACTTCGATTTGGTTGACCTTTCCAACCTGCAGCGACAGATTATTCACACGACGTCGAGTATTGGGGAACCCAAGACCGTGTCGGCGAAACGCCAACTCCATGAGGTAAACCCGGATATAGAGATTCGACTTGTTCAGCAAAGAATGAGCCTGGCGACCCTTGAAGATGAAGTTGCTCTAGCGGACATTGTCGTCGACTGTACCGACAACTTTGAGGTCCGCTTCGCGATCAACGACGCCTGCCTTAGGCAGCAGACAACCCTGGTATCTGGAGCAGCTGTTCGACTGGAGGGACAGTTAATGGTGGTCGATGCCGTTAGCAAGGATATGCCTTGCTATCGCTGCCTCTACCAAAGCGCTTCTGAGGGTGCGTTGAACTGCTCTGAAACCGGCATCGCCGCTCCAGTTGTCGGTGCTATTGGCACCTTGCAGGCGCTGGAGACGCTGAAGTTGATCGTTGGAATCGGCGAGTCGCTCGCAGGATACCTTTTAACGTTCGATGCGCGCTACATGGATTGGCGAAAACTCAAGCTGCCGCAGAATCCGGATTGTGAAGCATGCACCAATTTTAGGGGTAATCGTACTGAGTCAGAAGTATGAATAGCCAAGGATTTCATGGTGATCGGCGGTTTTCAATTTCGGTTACTGACATGCCGCTGGCGCAAAGGCCATCGACGAAAGAGCTGAGGCTGGTGCCAGCGATCACATCGACGGGTACGCGATCACTTTTAAGTATTCTGCGCGGAAATGTGCAGGCCCCTGGCATCACCACTGTTTGGTACTAGACCGGTTTTCGGCCGTTCTTCGCGCGAAGCATCGCCACCAGTGCTCGCAGTTACATAGGGGAAAAGTGACACATACTGCACCGCTGCGAACTAACTGCTTCGATAGTATTTGCCCTTCTCAAGAACCTGTCCGCGTTGCTTCACGCCTTCAATGCCCCTAATGATGACCCAGCTCTTATTTGCCATTACCATCTTCACCATCACACAATTGCTAAAGGCTTCGTCGTTTATCCTTTCAGGGATTTCTACTTTCTTAATCATGTGTTGGTAGTTCCGGGCCATCACTGCGGTCTCGATACGGCTCTTGACAGCATCTTCATGCCCCGGATTGACCTCAATGGCGTACCATCTTGTCGGTAGCTGTGACATGAGCTCTGTTTCGGAGTTAACCCAGAACAACTCATCTAGAGTCTTCTCGAGCGCGTAGCAGATCGACACGCAAACATTTAGCGTGGGATTATATGTACCGGATTCGATCAGCCCGATGGTCTGGCGAGTTACGCCTACTACTTGGGCTAAACCTTCCTGTGTCATATCAACTTCCATACGAGCCATCTTCAATTGCTTGTTTTTCATGCTTTACCACCCTTTGAATGGTGGCCAAAGGTGGAATCGAACCACCGACACGGGGATTTTCAATCCCCTGCTCTACCGACTGAGCTATACGGCCATAATAAGGTTAATGCAGCGGTCTAGGTCTCTCCGCTCACGCTGCTTGATCAAATTGACTAATACAATGCGTTCACCTCCAGAAATTCAATATATGTAACACCGTGCAATATATTACAGACTTAAAGACATATATATATTGCATTGCATATTGACCCGTGTCGAGACTTGTTTGGACTTACGGAGAATAGGAATTATAACAGGGCTTTTCGATCGAAAGTCTGAGTATCGAATCAGATCGGTTGCCTGCTTGTTTTATGGAAGAGTGTAGCCGTATGACTGCAGTGGTTAAACGCTACCAAGTTTTTTGTTGTTTGTGGTGATTGGCTGACCTGGTGATGGCCGATTAGCCAGCGTAATTTTCTGTTGGCGTAGGAGGATTGGACGGCTCTCCTTGAATCTGGCTGGGGAAATATAGAAGAAGCCCATTTCAGATATGCTTAACCGAACAACATCCTATATATACCTTATAGGATACTGTTCGGTTAGTGGGCAGGTTCAGGCCGCCAGAATCTTGAACTGATAGGCGGTTATTCTAAGACTTGAAAAATTGTTGAAGGCTTTGAAAACTAGAGACTTAATTTAACTTCAGCCGCCTAAACCTGCAATCCCATCTACTTTACAAAATCAAAAAACCTTCAAAACCTCCAAGCTCATGTATGATATAGAGACTAGGGGAGTATGGTCAGCTGCCGGGGGGGCATGCTGGCGACGGTAGTGACGTTGCTGGTTGTGCCAGCCGGGTATTTGATACTTGGCGATGCTGGTGCGCGGTCCTCATCAGTTTAACGCTGGCCAGAATCCCGACACTGGCAATCAAGTAGGCGCCAAAGCTAGGATAGTAGTTTGATCTACCTATAATCAATAATTGTTGCGCCTATGACAGACAAGACTGAAATCATCTCCACCCGGCAAAAAAACTACACGCTGTTTGTACTCGTGCTTGTTTTTACCTCAAGTCATGTGGATCGACAAATTATGGGTATCCTCGGGCAACCCATCAAAGAGTCATTGCAGATTAGTGACACCCAATTGGGTTTGTTGACGGGCATTATGTTTGCCGTTTTCTATGCAACCTTGGGTATGCCGATGGCCATGTGGGCAGACCGTCGAAACCGACGCAATCTCATCTCTTTTTCAGTCTTCTTATGGAGTGGTATGACGGCGCTCTGCGGCGCGGCAGCATCTTTCAGCCAGCTTTTATTACTTCGCATTGGCGTGGGCGTGGGTGAAGCAGGGTCGAACCCCCCGTCGCATTCAATCATCGCCGATCTTTACCCAAAAGAGCAGCGCGCAACCGCCATGGCCATTTTTGGTACCGGTATTAATTGGGGAATACTTATCGGGTTTCTCGTCGGTGGGTGGATCAACGAATGGTATGGATGGCGAACCGCCTTTGTTGTCGTCGGCCTGCCGGGCATCTTTTTAGCCTTTCTGGTGCGCTTCACCTTAAAAGATCCGCCGCGCGGTTATGCGGAAGCGAAAGGGCAAGAACTGCCAAAAGTGAAGGCGCCACCTTTTTGGAGCGTGGCTAAATTCATGTTCTATAACCCGGTGCTTCGCAACATTGTTGCAGCAGGCACACTGATTTCTTTTACAGGTTATGCGTCGGTTATATGGGTGCCGATTTATCTGGTTCGCATTCATGGCATGGGGACTGGTGAGGTTGGCACCTATCTCGCCCTTTTTATTGGCGTTGGGGGGGCCGTAGGCATTTATCTTGGGGGTCGTTTGGCCGATCTGTTGGCCGCTCGACACGGGGAGCAATGGCTGCCCTGGATCGTCGCAATAGCAAGTTTACTAGGGATTCCTTTTCTATATATTTGTTTTACGGCAGCCACTCAGACGGGCGCCTTGTGGGCCTATGCGCTACCGGCTGCACTAGGGACCGTGTATGTCGCGCCTGGTTTCGCATTGATACAGAATCAGACACCAACGGAAATGCGTTCGGTAGCAGCGGCCATTAATCTGTTTATAGGAAATATTATTGGACTTGGGCTTGGGCCTTTTTCTGTCGGCTTTTTTAGCGATGTGTTTTCACCGGAATACGGTCTTGATGGCTTACGCTATGCGCTGATGACCAGTTTAGTGGTTATTCTGTGGGGGTCTTTTCACTACTATAGAACGGGTGTGCTATTGAAACGTTCGGTATCCTGACGCAGGTGCTGGCGCTATCGAGATTAGTGCTTGAACCTAGGTCACAGGAAGTGCTTATATCCGTCAGGGAATAGCGCAGTACGCGCTCAAAATAATGCATTCAATAAGACAGCAGAGGAGAACATTATGGGGACAGCAGCCAGGGTCGTTGTGTTGCCACAGAAGCCAGGCGCGCTCGAAGTTCAGGAGCTGACTTTGCCCGATCCGGGTCCCACACAAGTGGTGGTGAAGCAATACGCCTCCGGAGTCTGTCATTCGCAGTTGCACCAAATGCATCGGGAGCGCAACTCGCCGATTATACTGGGCCATGAGGCGACCGGCATTATTCTAAAGAAAGGCAGTGCGGTGACTCATGTTGATGAAGGCGATATTGTGCTTGTCACCTGGGTTCCTCGGGCCGCAAGAGATGCTGCAGACCTGCCGGTGAGGGCAACGCTTGAGGTGACGGGAGGCACCGCGCAATCTGAAAACGTATTCACCTGGGCTGATCACACCCTCTGCGACGAGCAGTATGTAGTGAAGACTGATGCCAATATCAAAAAAGATGTCACCTCGATAATTGGTTGTGCGGTGATGACGGGTGCCGGAGCAGTAATAAACACCGCCGGTGTGAAAGCTGGTGAAAGCGTCGCTATTTTTGGGGTGGGCGGCGTAGGCCTGTCTGCGGTGGTAGGCGCGCGCATGGCCGGTGCTAGTCCAATCATCGCTATTGATCTAGACGATGCGAAGCTGGAATTCGCGAAGCGCTTTGGTGCAACCCACACGATCAACGCGGGTCGTGAAGACGCGGTGGCTGTCATTCACGCCATGACGGCTCGGGAAGGCGAATACACGATCACCCGGCAGCTAGTGAGCGGAGCGGACTACGCCTTTGATTGCATCGGCTTGCGGCAAACCATGGAGCAAATTGCGCCGGCTTGTAGAACCTGTCACTTCGGTGAACACGTGGGTGGGACCGCGGTGCTGGTGGGCGTGCCTTCTACGCCGGTTGAGTTAAATGCTATCGATATACTGATCAATGAGAAGCAGTTTCGTGGCAGTATCGGCGGTTCCTGCGCGCCCGACAGGGATTTTCCTACGTTCTTGCAATGGCATGCGGATGGTCATTTGCCGCTGGAAGAAATGGTGACGGAGCGCTACAGCATCGAGCAGATCAACGAAGCAACCACCGCGCTTGAGGAAGGCAAGATTAGTGGCCGTGCGATTCTCGAGTTCTAGTGAGCCTCGCCCAGGCTTCCTTGTCTCTCCGAAGATCATTTGGAACCCAGACCAGTGTTCCTTCGCCAGCGGGTAAAGAGGCGTGTGTTCTGGCTGATGAATATTCTCTGCGGGAAGTGAAACTTGTTAGGGGTGTCGGGAGATCAGTTAGCGCGAATAAAAGAGCCCGGCTTATAGCCAGGCTCTTTTGCTTCTGCGACAAGGATTACTGATGAGGTTTTATTAAAAACTTTTCACCGGTTGCTTGTTTGGAATAGGCGTTGATTGCATCAGCTCTTAGCACATCTGCTAACGAAATCTCCTGAGTGTAGTGGCTGTCAAAAGTTGTCTTTATCTCATTTGCCACCCGTTGGCGTAATTCGCCAAACTTTTCCATACCAATTTTTCCGATAAATGGGGTTAACAGCCATCCGCCGAGACCCCAAGACATTCCAAACGCGCGGTTTAAAACTGTCGCTGAGCGATCCAGCCCACCGTAGATATAGACCTGTTTATAGGTAGTTGACCCATAAATACTATGTCCGTCAGCGGTTCTATTCGCGGCTATTTCCATCGCGGTCAAAATCTGGCTAGACAGTCCACCGCCCCCGGTTGCGTCAAAAGCGATCGTCGCGCCGGTTGCAACTAACGCATCGACAAGATCTTCTTTAAAAGTCGATTCGCTGGAATCACAAACATGTACAGCACCTAAAGCTTTTAGCAGCTCTACGTGTTCTTTTTTCCGGACTATATTGACCAATTGAACACCGTCGGCCAAACAAATTTTCACTAACATCTGTCCCAGGTTTGACGCTGCAGCGGTGTGCACCAACGCCGTGTGGTTTTCCATTTTCATGGTTTCAACCATGCCAAGGGCTGTCAGTGGATTGACAAAACATGACGCACCTTGTGCTGGAGTGGTACCCTCGTTCATCACTAAACAACTGGCTGCAGGTACGCATCGATACTGCGAGTACATTGCTCCGCCGGCCACGCTGATCGTTTTACCGACCATGTCTTCAGCACCAGCGCCAGCTGCAATCACAACACCTGCACCTTCATTTCCGGCAGGTAGCGGCTTGTCAACTCTTGCTGCCATTGCAGGCATCATAGCTTCGGGCACATCCATGCTCACAACGGCATCGTCACCAGATCCGGCAATCGTCATCGTAGAAACATCCGCCGGCCCCAACAACAAACCTAGATCAGAAGGGTTAATTGGCGTCGCTTCAACTCTAATAAGCACTTCGCCATCTTTAGGTTGCGGCATTGGTACGGATAGAATCGAAAGCTCTAATTTTCCAGCACTGGTAATATTTGTTCGTAATTCTTTTGATTTTTCGTCACTCAAGATTCTTTCCTCTAATCTTTAAATTAAACGGGACCCGAATTGATCCCTATTGATGGGGGTTACAGAAATTCGCTTAACGAGCGGAAATGTTAATGTCACAACCGTCGCATTTAAGAGAATCGACTATCAATGTTTACCGGTTAAAACTGACTAGATGCACATCCCTCATGCATTCTTGTGAGGCGCTAACTGGAATAACCATACATAACCGCTGGCAACGCCCCCGGGCGAACCGGGAGGTTATACTTCTTACTTAATAATTCCAAGACAGGTGCTACTTCTGAACCTCCCATAGTAGGTACCATCCGCCGGTCATATAATTAGCTATCTACGCGCAGTATGGAAATCGTGAATTCTGCGAACCTCATGCTGGGACTAATTCTTGAATCACAATGGGAAGGTGACCGGTAACGCTATCTCAGGCTGCTTACAGAGTCTTTTAATCCAGAAAATTCCTGATCAGGATATTGCCAAATCCTGGAAAAATGCGATTTATAATGGCTGTTTACCCGCGATGCTTTGAAGGGCTGGGCTTAAGACCAGCGGTTCAAAGGGGTATGGGGTGGTGATACCCTGCGTTAGTGAGGCCATGCGCTTGATCGCTGAAAGGGCCCTCGAATTTGAGGCTGCTGACGTCCTGATTCGAGCCTTGTCTGAGCTGTTTCTTTGCCGTTGGACATTTGATGTAGGGCTTCTTGGGCAATCGCTTAATGATCGAGTCGAAGGTAGTGGTTATACCGCGTGTGATTTTATTGAAGTAACTTTGCAGTAATGCAGTAATGCAGTAATGCAGTAATGTAGAAGGTTCCAACATGAGTTTTTTGATATGGTCACCGCAAGCCTTGAATTGCTGCTCATTAAACGTGCCCTCAGAACTTAGGCTCGAAGGGTCAAAAAGTTTGAAGAGAGTTAGTGGCAGTTCCTACTAAGGGGCGGTTAACGGAGCGTCAATCAGGAGTGGATGGTGAGTAATGTGAAACCCTCAATCGATAAGTTGCTGGCTTTGATTGAAAGCAAAGAAGAAGAACTGATTCAGTTGACTCAGGCGCTTGTGCGAATTCCAACGATCAATCCGCCGGGGGATTATTATGGTGACTGCATTGAACTGCTAAGAAGTCGGTTGGAAGATCGAGGATTCGAAATCAATATCATCAGGGCAGAAGGCACGCCTGGTGACGATGAGCAATATCCCAGGTTGAATATCATCGCGAGGAAAGAAGGCAACCGGTCGGGTCCCTGCGTCCATTTTAATTCCCACATCGATGTCGTCCCTCCGGGGCTGGGTTGGGATGACGATCCCTTTGATGCAAAATTAATAGATGGCAAGATTTTTGGTCGTGGAACCTGTGATATGAAAGGTGGTCTGGCGGCATCAATCATCGCCGTCGAGGCGCTGCTTGAATGGATGCCAGGCTATTCTGGATCCATAGAAATCTCAGGTACCGCGGATGAAGAAACCGGGGGCTACGGTGGTGTCGCATACCTCGCCGAGAAGGGTTGGATGGCTGTACCTAGAATAGATCATGTGATCATTCCCGAGCCGCTGAATAAAGACAGAATTTGTCTTGGTCATCGAGGTGTCTGGTGGTCTGAATTAGAAACATTTGGCACGGTGGCTCATGGGTCGATGCCGTTCCTTGGTGATAGCGCTATTCGACATATGACCGCCGTGCTTGATGAATTTGAGCAGAAATTATTTCCATCCCTACAACGGAAAGTAACTGCAATGCCCGTGGTACCGGAAGGCGCGAAACAGTCTACCCTGAACATTAACTCCATTCACGGCGGACTGGCAGAAGGCTTTGCAGGGTTTCCAGCACCCATGGTTGCTGATTCCTGTCGAATCGTGCTCGACAGAAGATTTTTGATTGAGGAGCAACTGTCAGAGGTTAAGCTCGAAGTGCAGAGTCTTCTTGAGGGGCTGACGAAATCCAGAGAGAACTTTTCCTATTCACTTAAGGACCTGTTCGAAGTAGTGCCATCAATGACCGATCAGAATGCACCTGTTGTTCAGTCTGTCGCTCGAGGTATTTCTAGGGTGTTTGACCGAGAACCGGAGTATGTGGTTTCCCCGGGAACTTATGATCAAAAGCATATTGATCGTATTGGCAAGTTAAAGGATTGTATTGCTTACGGACCAGGTATCCTTGATTTGGCTCACCAGGCTAACGAATATGTTGGTGTCACCGATATGGTTGAATCTGCAAAGGTCATGGCGATTGCAACTTATGAATTACTTTCCGGAGAACAGACCGAGTGAAATTGACGGATAAAACTGCTGTGGTGACGGGAGGAGCTTCAGGTTTTGGCGCTGGGATCGTGACCAGGTTTCTTGCGGAAGGAGCCAAGGTTGCGATTGTTGACTTGAATGAAGCCGGGGCCAATGCGCTGATTGATTCTTTAGGAACAGACAGAGTGCACTTTGAATATGCCAACTTGACGGATTCCGGCAGTGTCAGCGAAACCTTTGCCAAACTAAGGTCGCGATGGGATTCTCTCGACATTCTCGTCAACAATGCGGGGACAACCCACCTTCCCATGCAAATGGAGGATGTTACCGAGGAAGACTTCGACAAAGTATTTGCGGTCAATGCTAAAAGCGTATTTTACACCAGCAAGTATGGCGTGCCCTGGATGAAAAAGGCCGGTGCTGGCGCGATCGTTAATATCGCCTCGACGGCGGCGCTTAGCCCAAGGGCCAATCTGACCTGGTATAACGCGTCCAAAGGTTGGATGGTGACGGCGACCAAATCTATGGCAATAGAGTTGGCCCCCGCCGGCATTCGAGTTAATGCTATTTGCCCGGTTGCGGGTGAAACGCCTTTGTTGGCTTCCTTCATGGGTGGCGATACGCTGGCAACAAGAGAAAAATTCATCGCGTCTATCCCTCTGGGCCGGCTCTCAACGCCCGAAGATATTGCTGCCACGGCACTTTATTTATCAAGTGACGATGCAGCGATGATTACGGGCGTTGCACTGGAGGTTGATGGTGGGCGCTGTATCTGACGTCAGAATTAGATTTAGCGTGGCAGCAAGACAATTAACGCCCATAGTCCCCTTTTGAGCATCCCTTCGAGCTCTCCAGTGCAAATGGTGCTCAGTTGTTGCAACTGCCTTTCATTTCACTGATCCAGTCAGCGATAAGTGCTACACCCTCGTCGTGAACGAGACTCCTGCCGAGTTCCGGCATCATTGCCCCCGGATCGATGGAAGTCATCCGGTAGACGAGAATAGATTCTTCAGGTTTGCCGGGAACAATAGAGAATTTGTTACCTCCGGTGCCCTGGCCCGCAGCGATGGGTAATTTGCATTCACCCAGACGCATCTTGTGTTTGGTTGCGATGTCCAGATAGAGACCTGAAGTATCCGCCGGACCCTGTTTACTGTGGCAATGTCCACAATTAATATCAAGGTAAGACCTTGCTCTATCTTCAAGAGTATTTGAAGTATCCTGCCAGTTTTTCATGGCTGGTACTGGATTGGCTTTGAGCTCAAGCCAGCCGTCTGCCTGCCAGGCCTCAAGTTGATTTTGATTGCGGTCATAACCATTACGGTTCAGGTTCGCAACTTTGGGCCCTATGGGATTGACTGATTTTGAGGCGGTGTTGGTGCCATGGCACCCGGCGCATTGGTTCTGGTCGGGCACAATGTAAGGGAAGCTCCGACGCTCTGGACCGTGCACAAGCTCCAGTGATTTGATATCGCCGGTAGCTTCCAGGGTGGCCTCGGTCTGCTCGTTGTTCCACACGTAGGGTAATGCGACCCAGCCAGACTGTCGGTGAACTAACAGTCGGGTCTCCACTAGGTGAACTTTTGTCAGATCAAGGCCACCCCTTGTGCCGACATCTGGCTTGAACAGGCTGCCATCATCATCAGCCTGCAGAACACCGCTATCTGCTTTCGGGTAGTAGAAGGTCTTGCTGATGATGCTTCCTAACGGAAAATTCAGGGAACCTTCTGAATTCACCGTGACCAGGTGTCCTTCCGGAATGGTAATGGTACGAAGTTTGTGGGCATAGTCGGTAAACAAGCTAGCGTTGAGCAGGTACGGGTGAACGTCATCGTGCAATACCAACTGATTGCTCTGCTGTGACATGAGAGACCAGCCTGACAGTAGGGCGGGATCTTTATCTGGAAACCTGGAAGCTTGCGGTGCACACCCCGCGAGAGCCAATACGCATAGAAAGAAGCTCGCCAGAGCGAGAGGATTAAGGCGCAACGTTCAAAAGCTCTCTAACTGCACAGCAGGCAGCGGACTATGCCGGCACTGGTGGTCAGTCTCGTTGACCCCTGGGTTGGCGAACTGATTTGGCGCATCGACGTTAAAGACTGCGCTGGAAGCTTCATTGTAGATACAGATCTGATACTCGGCTGGCAATTTGCCATCTACAACGAGTTCTGGATTGACAAAACCATCCCAGATAACGTTTGGAAACGATCCCTCTTCGCCAAAGACGGCAGCCTTAAGTTGTGGAAGATAATTTGTGTCGGGGTCATTACCTCCACCCTCATAACGATTGTCATGAATTGATATTTTTTCTGGATACGGATCAAAAGAAGAAGCGTTATCTCTGTCGCTGTAGTTGGTGGAGTAGACGCTTGAGATCACAATGTGGGCGGTTTGATTGTTCTTAAGGTCATTGTCGAAAACCTCAACAAGGTCGTTGGAATTTATTGAAATACCTGAGCCCGCAGGTACCCCTGCGACCGCACCGCCCGGTGCTGCAAAGTTCGCCGTGTTGTTGTCGACGACTTGGTTGTTGTAGATTCGTGTTCTAACACCCTCAAGAGAAAGGTTAGGCATATTGAACACCAGTATGCCGCCGGTGTTGTTGGTTGCGACATTGTTGTACACATCGGCGTCTACCGTATTCTCGATCTCGATACCCGCCACGTTGTATTCTGCTCTACTGTCACGAACTACAACGTTACGAGACTGACCAACATAGATACCAGCATCGGAGGCGCCTATAGCTATGACTCCCTCGATCAGTGTGTTCTCTGTTTGCACTGGATAAATGCCGTAGGCACCATTGTCGGTGTCTGGTCCATTAGTCCATTCAGTGCGAACCCGACGTACGACGATGTTCTTTCCATCATTGATCTTGAGGGCGTCACCCTTAGTGTCTTCAATGGCCAGGTCTTCGATAGTGAAATCGCTGGCCGTGACCAGTATGCCCTCTGCGCCGCTTATCTGATTCTTGAAGTTGAGGATGGTTTTATCCATGCCCGCGCCGCGAACGGTGACGCCATCAACTTTTAGCGAGAGCGATCGTTGAAAATCAAACGTTCCTGCCGGGATTGTTATGACATCACCTGGTTTGGCGTTAAGAAATTTCGATTGAAGAATTTTTTGCATATTTGGCAGCGCCACAGAAGGTGTCGAGCTGGATTGCACTTTGGTATCGCCGCTATCGGAACAGGCAGTCAGTAGGCCGGCCAAAACAAAAGCCAAGATTCGCAACATAAGGTGCTCCGTAAAATTTGAATTGTGTATCCTAGATGATTCGGCCTTTTCTGCAAGTCAGCCTATTTTTGAGTCTGCCATGACTCTGGCGAGCGGTAACGAAGCCCGTGAAGAAGCACTTGAAGAATATAGGGTTTAGAGCTGCTATTTTTTTGCACCACTGACCAATGACGCGCCAAGACGATCACATCGTTTTTTGTATCTTGCCTTTAGCACGGAGACGTTCTCGTAGTTGCGGTTGATCTGGTCGGTCATATAGGCGAGTACATCACGCCACCCTTCAAGGAAGTATTCTTCTGCGAAGGCCTCGCCATACTCTTCGGCAGCCGCGAGTTTGGACATTTTGATAAGATCATCCATCTTTTCAGATTCGAGATCCGCCATGATCTGAAGATCGCCCTTCATCCTGAAAGAGCCTGCCATCATCCTGTGATAGACGGCACAGGTGGTGTAGTCATCCATCGAGGCGGGTTCAGTTTCTGCAAACACCAGGGAAGCATTTAACAAGAGCACGATGAGCAAGATCGAACGCATCAGAATTGTTCCTTTCGGCCGGGTAGACAAGACTAGCACTAAAATAACGACCTAGGGCATCGTGATACGAATAGCGGTAAACAGCTGTCGGTCCAGTTAGGAATCATCGGACCTGATCGAAGGAAACCCCACCCGGCTCAGATAAAAAAAGGGCGCATAAAGCGCCCTTAATCATTTTGCTATTGTACAGCCGTTCTTAAAAAGAGGCTGACAACGTTACCCCGTAAGTAGCAGGCTCATTCCACCAGCCGCGAGAAGTAAGGCCGCCAATGGTTGACCATCTTTGCTCTCTCTCATCAGTGATGTTCCTGCCCCACACGGATATACCATAATTGTTAATCGTATAGCTTATGTTCGCGTTGACATTATGAATGCTGTCGAGGCTACCTAATGGATTGTTTTGAGACTCACTCTCCATGGAATCCCTAAAGCGGTAAGATATTCGTGCTTTCAGGTCGCCGCTGCCCACTTTCGCGGTGTACGACGTCGTTAAGCCAAAGGTATTTTCAGGCGTATTACGCGGCACTAAGTCAGAGTTGTCAGTAATGATTCCGTCGCCAGAGAGGTCCGCGAAGTAATCATCGTATTCCGAATTCAGGTAACCGTAGGTCGCCAAAACGTCCCACGCCTCGGTCAGTTGGTACATTACCTCTAATTCCAATCCAGTCATTTCAAGCGAAGAAGCATTTCGAACAACGGTCGCCACGTTTGAAAGATCGACAGGGATCAAAATAGATTCTTGCTTGTCATCATATTCTGATCTGAAAATTGCACCGTTGAAGATCATTCTTCCGTCTAACAATGTTGTCTTCCACCCAAACTCGTAATTTTTAACATACTCAGGTTCGTAGGAAGGATCGATATTATAATTAGCCTGACGGGCAAAGAAACCACCACTCTTGAACCCTTCGCTGTATGACGCGTAGTACATGACGTCGTCTGAAGGCTGGTACCTTACACCGACCTTAGGTGTTGTTTCTGTCCATTTGGCCTTCGCAGGGTAAGGATTAAAAACCCCAGGCCATGGTTCACCTCTGTCTGGGTAATAGCCAGGCGCAGATGCACCGCCCACAAAGTCCTTTTCTTCTTCCGTCCAACGGAAACCCAATGTCAGCATCCATTGCTCATTCAAGTACCAGTCTGCTGACGCGAACACGGCTAAGGATTCAGTCACCTGAGCCTGGCCATTATTACCAGCAACATCATCTTCCCAAGGGAAGACATCGACGTATCCTTCAACGCCCTGTCTACCAGCGCCCCAAGGCGGAACGCCCAGGCGCGATAGCTGGTAAAACAAGTCATAAACATCCCAGCGTTGCTCAAAGTCAGCTTCCCAATCATAAACGCCGGCGATAACTTGAACCTTGTCTGAAAATTGTGAGGTCACTCTGAATTCGTGACTCGTTTGCTCCCAATCATTAAAGAAGTTCATCCTCAAAAGGTGGACCGGCGCACCGTCGAAGTCCTGCATGTTTTGCTCATCCATGTCGCGGTTCGAATAGATGTAGGTATACAGGAAGGCGTCCGTGTCGTAATTCGCTGTGATGATCGTTGACTCGTAATCATTGTCACTAAAGTTTTCGCCGTCAGACTCAGTCTTATCCGGACCATCGTTGGCGTCTTTTTCACAGCCGTTTGCAGGATCAAAGCCAATCTGCGTAAGCGTACAGGCTAACTCGCCCACTTGGTTCCTATTAACGTACGCGCCCTGCACGCTCGTATCTTCCATGACTTCATAGTGCACTTTCAGATCGAAATTATCCGTCGGCGCCCAAAGTGCAGTGAAGCCGTAGTTTGTTTTATCGTCGCCACCAACATCTTCGTTCCGAGTCGTGTTACGGACGTGTCCGTCATGCTCCACTTTGGCGGCAAATAATTTAAGTCCGAGCGTATCTTGGATAATCGGAAGTTGAACAACGGCACTCACATCTTGCCGACCGTACTCGCCAGCTGTGAGTTTTAGATCGACACCCCTTTCATTCAAGGAAACAGGCGTGCGGATGACATTAAGGATCCCTCCGGTCGTGTTTTTACCGAACAGTGTTCCCTGTGGGCCACGCAGTACTTCGATGCGCTCGATATCGAAATTATCAAGAAGCACGCCGCTCGATGTTCCCAGGAACATGCCATCCATCACCACCCCGATAGAGGGCTCAAAGCTCTTGTCACTTTCAAGCGATGCGACACCCCGGATCGTAATCGCGGCACCACTGGCAATACCCGGTGTCCGATTAATGAACAGGTTAGGCGCAAACGCCTGTATGTCCTCTAAACGACGCACGCTGCCTTCTCGCAGTTGATCTGTGATAGCTGTAACAGCTACTGGAACATCTTGAATCGACTCAGATTTCTTTCTGGCCGTGACAACAATCTCTTCGAGAGCAAGACTATTTCTCTCAGCAGTCTGTGCTGCTGCTTCATTTGAAAATGAACTTAAAGCGAAAGTCGCTATAGCCGTTGCAAATAATGCAGCGTTAAAATTTTGATGGATATTTTTAAACATAATGTTTTTCTCCCCCTTTGCGGTGTCGCGCAATGTATCTTTATCGGCCTGACAAATCCACCAATATGGTACTTAATTTGATGAATGTAGACGCGATTGCTGCAGTGCTAAGGGTTTTGTGGATATTAACTACTAAAATGGTGGGTATTAATTACCAATATGGTAACAACGAGCGGAAATTTGAGATAAAGGCTGTTATGTTCGAAATTGACCGCGCGAATAAATATACGATTGCTGAGTAACCATAAGTTAATCCCCGTACCAGCAAGGTTTTTTGCGAGACATCCAGGCGGGATGACAGCCTCGTCATCTCAATATCTTTCTGCGATAGTACCTCCTCTCGATGAGAGGAATTGTTCTGATGGGTCTAAAGGGTCGTGCGGCTGTAACCGGTGTCGCAGATTACAAGAATGTTCGGAAGTACACGGGCAAACGGAAGTTCTTCCTGGAGCAGTGGGCAGAACTTACCCAATTGGCACTCGCAGATGCTGGGCTCAGCAAACAAGATGTTGATGGTCTGTGTTGCGCAGCGATTCCCGAGTCCACCATGTTTGCCCCGGCGACCATCGCTGAGTATCTGGGCTTGCAGGTCAACTTCGCAGAAACGGTTGATCTTGGCGGGGCATCCCCTGTCAGCATGATCTGGCGCGCTGCCGCCGCGATTGAAATGGGAATCTGCGAAGCCGTTGTCTGCGCCGCACCTGGATTACCGATCCCATCCCATCCAAACCCACCACCCAAAGATCCGACCCGAGTCTATGGATCTACTAGTGCCAAATGGGGTTCGCCGCAAGCAGAGTATGACGTACCTTATGGCAATGTCGCGCAAAATGCCGGTTACGCGCTAATCGCGCAGCGCTATGCCGCCATCTATGGTTATGATGAACGGGCCCTGGCAAAAATAGCGGTCGATCAGCGGACCAACGCCCAAGGCAATCCCAATGCAGTCTTCTATGGTGAACCGATTACCATAGATGATGTACTGCAGAGCAAGATGATTGCAGACCCGCTACACATTCTTGAAATTGTCATGCCGTGTGCAGGAGGAAGTGCAGTCGTTGTAGTTAGTGAGCGTTTGGCTAAAAAGTGCAAACATCGGCCGGTCTTTGTGACAGGGTTCGGCGAGCGGCTGACAACTAGGTCTGTAACCTATGCCGAGGACATGACGGTATCGCCGGTTGGACCAGCAGCAGCAGGTGCTTTCGCGATGTCCGGGAAAAAGCCAAAAGATGTTGATGTGCTTGAAGCTTACGACTGTTACACCATTACGGTGCTTTTAACGATTGAAGACTCAGGGTTTTGTAGCAAGGGAGAAGGCACCGCTTTCGTCAATGAGAACGACCTGACTTTCAGTGGTAGTTTCCCGGTCAATACTCACGGTGGACAACTAGGCGCGGGGCAAGCTGCAGGGATGGCGGGTGGTATGTCACAGCCCGTTGAAGGTGTCCGACAAATAATGGGTAGGGCTGATGGCCGTCAGATTGCTAACTGCAATGCTGCGCTGATCACTGGCACCGGTGGCATTATGAGTGAGCAGTCCGCGATAATCCTGGAGGGCGCGTAACATGGAGTCGAATAGACCGTTACCTATTCCTACTCCGAATAGCGAACCTTTCTGGAAGGGATTGGCTAATCATCAGGTGACATTGCAACAGTGCAACGACTGCGCCGCCTGGGTTTTCTATCCGCGTAGTCATTGCAATGGCTGTCTCTCACCCAACCTTACCTGGACGGAGGTTACGGGTAACGGCACCCTTTACAGTTACACAGTGGCACGCAGACCAACTGCACCGCAATTTGCTGATGATATTCCTCAACTGATTGTCGTTGTCGAACTGAACGAAGGTGTTCGGCTGAATTCGGTAATGATCAATGTTGCGCCAGAGGCGTTGATCATCGGCATGGCAGTAAAACCCGTTTTCCATCTACAAAACAGCGCAACGCTACTTTATTTCGAACCCGCGTAACTGGTGCTGACCAGTCCTTCATTCCTGTTCCATTTCCTAACAACTTTTGTGCAACAATTTACCGGTTTCATTGTAGGGAAATTCTGAGTGCGTCGATTCAATCTCAGCCATCAAGTTGTACAGACTCTATTTGCTGAACGTGGCGGCACTGCGATTTCACTTTAGTGGCGCATTCACTGTGCAGTTTCGTGAACCATTGTAAGACTAATGTTCTGACATGACTCTGGCAAAAGCTTCTGGTGTTCGCCAGCGCGAACTTGTTAGCCGCAGCAAATATATAATAGCTGTCATCAGGATCATTGCGACGAACACAACCCAGGAAACTTTCGGCCCTAACTCCCATACTTTAATCACAAAGTACTGCACGGCCAGCATCAACCAGTGAATCAGCACGCTCGCCCACATCAACCAACGTGTATCACCAGCACCTCGAAGTACACCGCCGGCAATCAGAATAGTTGCATCGGCCATTACGTAGGTCGCTAAACCAATCATCATAAAAGAGGCGAGTGTTTGAATTTCGCTTGAACTACCGGTTGTCAGAAAAATTGCCACCAGGGGTTCTCGGCCCAAATAAAACAACAGCGCCAGGATGCTGGAGTAGCCCAGGCCAAGCATAAAGCTAATCCGAATCACCTGACTCATGAGTGTCATATCACCCGCCCCAATATATCGGCCAATTAAACTGATAATCGCGACGTTGAGTCCGATCATCGGCACGAAAGAAACGATATCCCAGTTGAACACTATTGCTGCAGATGCAGATTCGGTAATCCCGTAGGACTGGAACATAAGCAGAAACAAGTTAAAGGCGGCAACGTTAAGAAACATTTCAATGCCAGAAGGAAACCCAAGGCGCACAAACCGGCGCAGAATACCCCGGTCTAGCTGGAACGATCGCCTTACCATAAAACTGCTGGCATGATGCGGCTCAAGATAGAAGTAGCAGAAGATCAATAGACTAATTAATGAACTGATAATGGTGGCATAAGCAGCACCGGCGATTCCCAGTGCCGGGACTTCGCCGAAGCCGAAGATCAGTGCCCAGGTAAGTGGAATGTTAATCGCAACACCCGCGGTGTCCGCAATCATAACAATGTAGGTTCGACCGATTCCTGAAAAGTACGAGGCGATGCATGTTTTGGCCAGACTGAAGCTGGCGCCCCAGATCAGAATAATAAAGTACTGCTGCGCAAGTACCACCTGCTCCGGGGCATGACCCATGAACTCAAATGAACCCAGGATGAGGTAGCCGATAGCGACGAGTAAAGGCGCAAAAAAAAGTGTTAAAAGTAGTCCCTGAGTCACCACACGGCTGCACTTGTCGAATTGCTTTTGACCAAAATATTGTGCGGTCAACGCGTTGCCATAGGACAGAACGCCAATAAACAGCGACATGCAAAAAAACGATGCTACGCCGCCGCCGAGTGATGCCCCCATATGGGTTGGACTAACCAGTGACATGAAGTAACGATCAGTAAAGATCATGACTGCAAACGCACCCTGAGAGATAATCATCGGGTAAGCGAGCGTTAGCAGTTCTTTTAATGTGGTGCGATCCATCAACGGTGCTCAATTTAATCTGGTTCTGTCGAGTGTAGGTTTGACAGGTAGACGAAAGTTATTTCAGGCGCAGTTAGCAGGTTAAAGTGTAATAACGCAAGAAAGAGATTTTGTTGTTTCTTGGAACAACCTAAAACCATAACTATAAGCAGGAAGACAGCATGTATGAAGACATCCTTCTGAACACAATTCCAGTCGTTATCGGGCTGATCGAAGTAGCAGTAAAAGACTGATTGCCACTGCCAACATGCCGCCAAGCGGCAGGCGCTCGATATTTGCCGGGCTACTGCTGCATCTTACCGGTAAAGTCTGTCTCTACCTGGCGGCATGAGGTGGTCGTGAAAGTGGTTCGTTCTGCGAAAATCAGGTCGATGTCTTGGCGTTTGAACTAAGAATCCATCGGAACGCTGGGTTGGCAGGATGAATTGGGGGAGTAAGATAGGGGGGTAACCTTTACGGAATCGTAGTTAATTCATACTATCTCCGTATAACATTGTTCGTAACTCCTCATATTTATTAGGTATCCCATTGTCTGAAGTATCGCAGCCCCTCATTAGTGAAAATGTAAAGCGCTACACGCTTGGCGTTTTAGTCGTCGTTTACACCTTTAACTTTATCGATCGACAAATACTCTCGATCCTTATCGAGCCGATAAAAACAGATCTAGGCATATCCGATTTCGGTATGGGACTATTGTCCGGGACTGCCTTCGCCATTTTCTATGCGACGTTAGGAATGCCCCTGGCACTTGTCGCAGACCGCTGGAACAGGCGCAACCTTATCGGTCTGTCGTTGGCCGTTTGGAGTGGCATGACGGCTTTGTCAGGTTTTGCGATGAACTTCTGGCAGCTGGCAGTCGCGCGCATTGGTGTGGGTATAGGTGAAGCCGGATGTAGTCCATCTGCGCACTCGATGCTGGCGGACCTTTATCCAGCTAAAGAGCGAGCGACAGCGCTGAGTATCTATGCCCTGGGCATTCCGATAGGCATCATGTTTGGTATGTTTGCCGGTGGTGCCATTGCCGATGCATTTGGCTGGCGTATAGCATTTTTTGTCGTCGGTATACCGGGTCTGTTGCTCTCATTTGTGGTGTTCCTGACGGTAAAGGAACCACCTCGTGGGCATGCCGATGGCGTGCAGACTAACTCAGCGGAGAAAAACCCTACTATTTTGGAAGTGGCCCGGTACCTGGCTACCCGTCGTTCGTTTTTACACTTGGCAACGGGCGGAGGTTTAACTGCTTTCGTTGGCTACGGTCTTGTTACCTGGGCGCCCACTTTTTTCGTTCGCAGCTACGATATGAGCCTCACCGAAGCAGGTTTCTGGCTCGGGTTGGTACTTGGAATTCCCGGTGGGATCGGTATTGTTGCTGGCGGATGGCTTTCAGACCGCTTTGGTGCCAAAGATACGCGTTGGTATTTATGGGTTGTGACTCTTGCCTTACTCGTGGCCGTTCCCTTTAGTGCTGCAGCATTCATGGTTGATGTCTGGTGGCTTTCGCTGTTGTTGCTCAGCTTTCCTATTATGCTTGGCAACTTCTACCAGGGCACGACGTTCGCTCAAGTCCAGGGGCTTGCCCCGGTGCGCATGCGAGCTGTCGCCGCCGCAGTGTTGTTGTTTGTTCTGAACTTTATCGGTTTTGTATTTGGCCCACCGGCTGTTGGATTTCTTTCTGACATGCTTGTTGGCACTTTTAATAGTGATGCTCTGCGCTATAGCCTTTTTGCCTGGGGGTTTGTGAACCTGTGGGCGGCGTTCCACTACTGGCGAGCGGGGTATTACCTTGCCGATGATCTAGCCCGCGTGGGAAGCAAGTAGCGAAAACAAACTCGGTGTTTTCGTTTCAATCTTCTGATGCCTATAGCGCCGAATTGATTCGTGACTGGCAGTCATACCTTGCTCGGCTAGAAGATCTTCAATATCACGGTGACTGAGATTGAATCGATAGTAGAGCCAGGCAGCGTAAGCAATGAAATCCAGAGGAAATCGATGGCGTTTGTATGTTTTGATCGGTCAATTCCGTCAATTCTGACGAGTCTATTTGTCAGTATCCACAGGTATCGTCAACCCCTCATTATTGACTCATAGAAGTTCTGTTATGCTTACGGGTATTCCAATAGCTGTGATTCCCTGTGTATCGACATTTATTGCTTCTGCGCATGCTGGTTTTGTTGGGCGTAATCTCTTTCGGTGTTTTCCTGGCCTTTCAATATGGTTTTGTTGACCTTTTTGTCAGCGCCGATCGAAGTTACCTTTCATCTGTAATTCTTGCGATGTATATAGCATTAACCATGCATTGGGTTTGGGTGGGTTGGTTACTCTCTCGGGACATTAATGATGCCGCAACGCTGGATGGCGGTTCGGTTTCGTCCGGCACCGCCAGTCTTACGTCGGATTTGATTGACAGATTGGAATCTAGTCTTGGTGGGGCTCGCAGAGAACGGCTCCTCAGCCTGTATTATGACCAGCTCATGAACAGACACGCCTTTGGGCATTTTGCCACCGATGTGCTGCTCAGATTGGGTCTGCTTGGAACGATTATCGGTTTCATCTTCATGCTCCTGCCGGTGGCGGACATCAAGGATTTTGACGGAGCGGTGATGCAGCGCCTGCTGGCCAGCATGAGTGGTGGCATGGCTGTCGCCCTTTACACCACGCTCGCCGGTCTTGTCTCCAGCACATTACTTCGATTCCAATATCATGTGCTGGATTCAGCAGCCGTCGATCTTGCTAATCGCGTGTCGACTCATGTTGAGACCCGTGTTGGATTAGGTGTCGATGAGACATAGAGCTTTAAGTGGCAGCACATCAAGTGACGCCTTCACTGACCTTCTGTTTAATGCGCTGCTTGGATTCGCCATGATGTTCATCATAGCGTTTATGCTGATCAATGATCCTGAAGATGCGGGCAAGATCGATTCGAAGGCGGAGATGCTCATTACCGTGCGCTGGGCTGATGGTCATCCGGACGACGTTGACGCGTTAGTGGAAGGCCCGCATGGTGAAGTTGTCTGGTACCACAATCGTGATGGTGAACTGATGCACCTGGACAGGGACGATCGCGGGCTAGTAGCCGATCGCGTCACCCTCGACGGGAAAGAGGTATTGAACCCGATTAACCAGGAAACTGTTACGGTGCGGGCGCTGCAGAGTGGAGAGTATGTGGTGAACCTGCTGCACTACCAATCTAACTATGATGAAAGCTTGCCCGTCACCGTTAAAGTCGAAAAACTGAACCCTGAAGTATCATTGGTTTACTACGGTACACGACTTCTCAAGGGGACAGGGGATGAGCAAACCGCAGTGCGATTTCGGCTCGATAGTGCCGGTGAAGTTGTAGGTACGAATGAACTCCAGAAGCGACTTCTGACCTTGGTTCTGGATAAATCCTGATGGTCAACGCTGTGGTGATGTTGTCTGTTGCCTATGTCGCTGTGGCCGCGCTGTTATTGAACTTTAACCTGAAAACCAGTCATGCGCCCCGAGTGAAGGTCGCAGCAATTGTTGTCACGACTTGCTTTTATATGGTTACCTGGTTTGGCTTTCAGGCGATGTCCGGTTGGGCATCAACGCAGCCGCTGCCTGAGCAATTCCGTCTATTGTGGGTTTCTATTGAGGAACGAAAGAAAGAGGACAGAAACCCAGGCTACATATACTACTGGGTGCGAGCGCTCGACGAGGCAGATCTGCCGATTGGGCCGCCGCGCGCGCATCGGGTCGAGTGGTCTGAGGCAGCGGCGGAAACGGCAGAAGCGGCAGCCTCTGCAATCGAGGAAGGGCAAGAGCTTAACGGGACGCTGTCGCGAAATCTAATGACCCCCAGTGAAGAGGGTGATGCGGTTTCGGGATACGCCGGTGAGAACTCAGTCACTGGCGCTTCAGACGAGGAAGTGAATATTCGCTTCAACCGCGCACCACCCCGTCACCTGCCGGCTAAGCCTGTACCGGGCTAGCCCTGCTTACTTAAGCCACGTCAACCGGCCGGCGTCGGGTTCACCCATCGCTAAACCACGGTCTTCGTGAGCCCTTGCTTTTACATAGTCGTGAATCAGCGCCGTATCATCAGATGTTAAGGAATCTGCAAAAGACGCCATACCAGCACCAGACAGCAGCCCCCCAAGCACAATGGCATCAAAATTGGTATGTGACTCTGCGCCCATCATTCGCAGATCGGCGATAACCCCACCCGAGCGCACGATCAACCCATGGCAGGGCGCACAAAAGTCATGATAAAGCACTTCACCTTTTGCCAAATCTTCATCACTGACAGCTGCTAATTGTTGCTCAGGAATGGTCATATCACGCAAGGTGGGGGATGGCAGACTTTCAGAACCGCCCAGTTTGAACACCAGTAATCGGCCGGTATTGCTGTAGGTAAGCGACGCTGGGTTTGCCGCTGGGTCAATGGGCGCGCCTGAAAACAGATCCCCGCCGCCCGTACCAGTCAGGATAGACACGTACTGTATGCCATCAATTTGGTAAGTGATGGGCGGCGCGAGCATGGAAACGTAAGTATTGAAGTCCCAGAGCACTTCCCCCGTTTCTGTATCATAGGCCGCGAACATGCCAAGCACGTTACCCTGAAAGACTAATTCCCCTTCTGTCGCGAGTACCCCACCATTCCAGTAATGGGGGAATTCAACAGCCCATTTTTCTTCACCGGTCAAAAAATTAAACGCTTTAAGATATCCCCGGACCTTTGGTTGCTCACCAATGTTGTCCACAAAGAGTTGGGCAATGCGCCCAAATTCAAGACCAAGGTTAAAGCGGCCAGGGTGCCGTTTGTAGAGCCCCGTTTTATGGTATTCATCCGACATGGCGTAGATGAGGGCGTTTTCCTGAACCGGCAAATAGGCAATACCGGCTTTCACGTCGATCGACATGGCTTGCCAATTGTGCGCACCCAACGGACCAGGCAGCACCCACTGCGCTTCCTTATCGTAGGCATTAGCCTCAACTTCCACAGGTCGCCCGGTGTCCATATCTATATGCGACGCCCACGTCACTGCGGCAAAGGGGTTCGCTTTAAGCAGGGTGCCATCGTTGCGGTCAAGCACATAGAAGAAACCATTCTTGGGCGCCTGCAGCAAGACTTTTCGCTCGACCCCATCTATCTCCATATCGGCTAGGGCGATATCTTGAACAGCCGTGTAATCCCAGTTGTCGCCCGGTGTGGTTTGGTAATGCCATTTGTAGTCCCCGGTATCAGCATCAAGCGCAACAACCGACGAAAGAAACAAATTATCACCGCCCCCAGGCGAGCGGATCTCTCGAGTCCAGGGCGAGCCGTTTCCGACGCCAAGATATAGTGAGTTCAGGTCTGGATCGTAAACAATCGAGTTCCAAACGGTACCACCGCCACCGTATTCCCAGTAATTTGTACCTTTCCAGGTTGCCGCTGCGAGTTTCTGCGCCTCGCCTTCAAAGGGTTTAGACGGATCCCCCGGGACAGTAAAAAAGCGCCACACTTCCTCACCGGTGTTTGCATCATAGGCGGTGACATACCCCCGAACGCCAAATTCAGCGCCGCCGTTACCAATAAATACTTTGCCGTTGGCTACGCGCGGGGCCCCGGTGACGGTATAATAACGGTCCCGGTCGGTAATAGTGTCCACTTCCCAGACTTTTTCACCGGTGGTTGCGTCCAGCGAAATTAGACGCCCGTCGAAACTGCCGAAGTAGACCTTTCCTTTGTACACAGCAACGCCGCGATTGACGACATCACAGCATCCACGACGACCCCACTCGCGAGGCACTTGGGGATCGTAGGACCACTTTTCTTCCCCCGTGACGGCGTCGATGGCATACACCCGGCTCCAGGTGCTGGTGAAAAACATAATGCCGTCGACCACGATCGGCGTTGATTCGAGTGCTCGGTTTGTGTCCATATCCTTGTACCAGGCCAGGCCAAGGTCTTTTACGGTTTCTTTGTTGATCTGCTTAAGGGGAGAAAAGCGTTGTTCTTCATAGGTGCGCCCATGAGCCAACCAATTTCCTGGTTCGGAGTCAGCATTGTTGATGCGAGCATCATCAATCTGCCCGATAGCAGATATCGCCTGGGCTTCTTTGGCCGTCTCTGCGAGCTCCGGCGCTTCTGGCGCTTCTGAGCAAGCGGCGATGAATAGTGTGGCTAGAACAAGCAGTACAGTGGGTGCTTGGTGCATGTCGTTTTCCCCTGATTGTCGATACCTAGAAGATACGCGTGTTTTTGGTTTAGTGCCAGCGGTGCTCGAGGCACTGTAACTCAGGCGCGGTGTAGACATCACCAAAATCACCTTAGCTGAAGATTTCGTTCAATCGTTCAATCGTTCAATCGTAAATAGCAAATATTGCGCTTGACTCAGAAGCTTAGATCTATCGGCGAAAAAAGCAGAATCATGAATAAAGGGATCAGCAAGAGCGCATTGAGCCAAAGCGAAATCGCTGGCCATTTGGCATTTTTTTGACGTTGATTGCTCGATCAGACTTTTTAATTTTTCTCGCTTAAGGGCACGCTGTTTATTCAACGCGTCGAGTTCTCCTCTGGTCATCCACTCTTAATGGCCAGATGACCTGCGAACTTCGACTAAGTTCTGATGCGAATCGCTCGTCACTTTGCGGGTCTTATATGCTTCTTGTGCTTTTATGTGAAGCCTGCCCAGCCAATGTGCCCAGGTTCTTTTCTAACCACCTGATTTTAGAAATTCGCATTGCTGAAGATTGGGCAGTCGGATCAACACAACCCGCGTCAAACGCTTCAATCCATTGGAAGTTCCTGCCTCTTTCCCAGCAGAATTCCATTTCAGCAGTAGATTGTGTGCCGCGATAAGTACAACAACCTGTGGTCAGTGCGATGAGTAAGAAAGCCAGGATAGTCTTGTAGATGTTGTTTGCCCGTTTACCCTATGGGAGGAGATTTTAGGGGTGCCTTGTAAGCGGGGGTTGATGCCAATGTGCACTAAGGTAACGGAATGTGATCTAACTCAGAGCCAACAGCTATAACGCTGCACCGAGAGCCCGTCCCTCACACATCAACGACATTTAATTGCTAATGATGCCTATCAACAACAAAGTTAACTAATGTGCTCATGGAATCTTTAAATTCAGAATCAGCGACATTATTGAGACACGCCATAGCCTGACAGCGTTCAGTGTTTGCCTGCTCAGAGGTGTATTTCAATGCGTCTGTTGCCTTCACCAGCCGAATCATTTCAGGAAGGTTTTCAACACCACCGCTCCTGATCGCATCTTCAACAAATGCCTTTTGGTCGGGTTGCCCGTTTCTCATAGCAACGATTAACGGTAGTGTCACTTTGCCTTCGGCGAGGTCATCGCCGATATTCTTGCCCAGTTCTTCTGGTGTGCCCAGGTAGTCTAATTGATCATCAACCATTTGAAAGGCGATCCCAAGGTGCAGGCCATAGTCACGCAGGGCGTGTTCCGTTTTTTCATTGGCACCCGCTAATACGGCACCGGCATGCGCAGCTGCCTGAAATAACATGGCGGTCTTCCGGGATATAATCTCCATATACTCGACTTCAGTGGTCGCGGGATTGCGGATAAAGCTAAGTTGCTGAACTTCACCCTCGGCGATGACGTTTGTTGCCTTTGAGAGAATTTCCATTACCCGGATATTCCCAATGTCGACCATCATTTCGAATGCTCTTGAGTGCAGGAAATCTCCTACCAGCACGCTGGGAGCATTGCCCCAGGCGGCGTTTACCGTTTCCCTGCCACGTCGTAGGTCCGATTCATCGACGACATCATCATGCAATAACATCGCGGTGTGCAGGAATTCGATCACCGCGGCCAGTTTTACGTGATCGCTTCCGTGGTATCCACAGGCTTTGGCGCAAAGTAGCACGAGTAGAGGCCGAAGGCGTTTTCCCCCTGCCTCTACCAAGTAGGCGGCGATTTCCTCGACCATCGGCACTTCTGAGTTCAGATTCGCCCTAATGAGGTCGTCAACCGCCTGGAAATCTTGTTTGACGACTGATAGGAAAGGATAGGTCATGTAAATTGCGGATTTCGCGGGCCATTTGAGAGGATTCGAATCCTAGGGGGGGTCAATTCGGGTGTCAAGGTGAAATCGCCAAATGTTGCTTGCTCCTGGCAAGGTCATCGAATAGAATTGCGCGTCCTGAAAGTGACCGGATTCCAGTCACGACCCAATATACCGCTATTTGCGGGCAACTGAATGAGATTCTTAGCATGTACGCTGTAATAGAAAGTGGCGGTAAACAACATCGGGTTGAGCCGGGTGAGGTTTTGCGGCTTGAAAAATTAGACGCCTCCGAAGGTGAAACAGTCAACTTTGATAAAGTAATGATGATTGGAGAGGGTGAAAACATCCAGATCGGCACTCCCTTTGTTGATGGTGGTGCGGTCACTGCAGAAGTAGTCAGCCATGGTCGCGGAGATAAGATCACGATCATCAAGATGCGTCGCCGGAAGCACTATCGAAGGCAGGCGGGGCATCGTCAGTCCTTCACTGAAGTGAAGATCAAAGAAATTAGTGGAGGTAACTAGAGATGGCGCATAAGAAAGCGGGTGGTAGTACTCGAAATGGGCGCGATTCTGAATCGAAACGATTGGGCGTTAAAATCTATGGCGGTCAAGAAGTGATTGCAGGCAATATTATTGTCAGGCAACGCGGCACAAAGTTTCACCCTGGGAAAAACGTCGGCTGCGGCCGTGATCATACTTTGTTCGCCAAGTCAGCCGGTGTGGTCGAATTCAGCGTTAAAGGGCCAAAGCAGCGCAAATACGTGAATGTCGTGGCGCCGGCAGCCATCGCTGGGGTATAAGCCTTAAAGAAGGTGTATAAAGGCCCTGTCAGTGACAGGGCTTTTTTTTGCACCATTTTTTGGCAACAGTGAGCCATTATGAATTTTGTCGATGAAGCAAGTATCAAGATTGAAGCAGGCAAGGGCGGTAACGGCTGTCTGTCTTTTCGTCGTGAGAAATATATAGAACGTGGTGGCCCCGATGGCGGTGATGGAGGCAGGGGCGGAAGCGTATACCTTGTAGGTGATGCTGCGCTGAACACCCTTGTAGATTTCCGGTTTCAGCCTAACTATCGAGCGCAGAAAGGCGGGAGTGGTAAAGGAAACGATCGAACCGGACCGAAAGGGGAAGATTTGTACGTTCGTGTTCCTTGTGGCACCAGCCTGTTTGATGAAGAAACCGATGAGTATTTGGGTGACATCAATGATCAGGGGGAAACGCTACTTTTAGCGGCGGGTGGTCGACATGGACTTGGCAACGTGCGATTTAAGTCGAGTACGAACCGCGCACCGCGACAAACCACACCGGGGGAACCGGGTGAAGTTCGGCAGCTCAGGCTCGAACTAAAACTTATTGCTGATGTGGGCCTTCTAGGGCTACCGAATGCTGGAAAATCGACGCTAATCAGTGTTGTTTCCGCCGCCAGCCCAAAAATCGCAGATTATCCGTTCACGACCCTCGTGCCCAATCTCGGTGTTGTGCGGCTTAGCCATGATCAAAGCTTCGTCGTCGCTGATATTCCTGGTTTGATTGAAGGAGCAGCTGGTGGCGCCGGCCTTGGGGTACAGTTTCTCAAACACCTTTCCAGAACGCGTTTGTTGTTGCACCTTATCGACGTTGCACCGATGGACGGCAGCGATCCGGTGACTAATTGTCGAATGCTTGAAGATGAACTGGCTCGTTATAGTGAAGGTATTGCTGAAAAGACCAGATGGCTGGTGTTCACCAAGGTCGATTTGCTGGATGCTGAGGCTAGACAAGGGCTTCCTGGGCTTGCAAAACAAATTGGGGCAGACAGGTACTTTACGATTTCAGCGGTAGCCAATGAAGGTACAGATGCCCTGATGGGCGCTATCGCGGAGTTCCTGGCAGAGTTGGAACAAGCGGAAGATGACGAGCGGATTCTTCGGGAAACTCATGAGTACTCGTTGCGCAAACGCCAGGAGCGCTGGCAAAAACGCCACAGCGCTGTGGGTGAAACCGACGATGATGATGACGATGATCATGATGTGTCGGTGCACTACGAACCATGAAGACCGAGTTCACTCCTGGCAAAACCTGGGTAATAAAAGTCGGTAGTTCTCTGCTGACCAATCACGGGGCTGGTATAGACCGTAGCCTGGTGCAGGGGTGGGTAGATGATATTGCGACGTTAAAAAATGCAGGCGGACGTATCGTCCTGGTGTCTTCCGGTGCGGTCGCGGAGGGCATGAAACGGCTTGGGTTGTCCGAGCGCCCGCATTCGATACATATGTTGCAGGCAGCAGCAGCAGTCGGCCAGATGGGTCTGATTGAAATGTATGAGTCAGCATTCCAGAATCATCATCTCCATACGGCACAAATCCTGTTGACGCATGATGATTTGCGGTCACGCCAAAGATACCTGAATGCGCGGAGCACATTCTGGCAGTTGCTGGAACTGGGCGTGGTGCCCGTCGTTAACGAGAACGACACGGTCGTTACCGATGAAATAAAAGTTGGGGATAACGATACGCTGGCAGCACTTGTTGCCAACCTTATTGGCGCAGAAACATTGCTGCTGTTAACAGATCAGCCGGGACTGATGACGGCTGATCCAGAGCAGGAACCTGGCGCAGAACTGGTCACGACGATGCCAGCGGCTGACAGAGCATTGGACGATATGGCGGGTGAAGGGTCGGCCCTTGGTCGTGGAGGAATGATCACCAAGATTCAGGCGGCAAGGATTGCGGCAAGGAGCGGCGCCAACACTATTATCGCTTCTGGGCGCGAGCCGAGTGTCATCTCTCGAATCTCCCGGTCTGAGAAACTGGGTACGTTATTGACTGCCGCTGATGAATCCATGGTCGCACGGAAACAGTGGCTGGCGACATTGCCTGTCAGGGGCACCCTGCTGCTCGACAAGAAGGCCTGCGAAGCCCTGACTGCCGGCGGTCGGTCTTTGCTGGCAGTGGGTGTAACAGAAACGCGTGGCGACTATACGCGGGGTGAAATGGTGAGCTGCGTATCAGCCAGCGGGCATGAAGTTGCCCGCGGCATGGTCAACTACGGTGGAGCTGATATTAAGAGAATCTGCGGAATATCCAGCGACCGTATAGAATCCGTGTTGGGTTTTGTGGTGGAAGAGGAACTCATCCACCGTGACAACCTGGTATTGAGCTAGGCGAGTTAAGCTTTAAGCGCTTTCACCCGGGCATTGAGGCGAGATTTATGACGAGCCGCTTTGTTTTTTTGGATAATTCCATGTGTAACAGCTCGGTCAATCACAGGTACGGCACTAATGTAGGCCGCATTTGCAGATTCATAGTCTCCGGCGTCGACAGCAGCAAGGGTTTTCTTGATTGCTGTTCGAAATGTAGATCGCTGACTCGTGTTATGTCTGCGACGGGATTCATTTTGTCGTGCTCGTTTCTTGGATTGAGCTGAGTTTGCCACTAGGTAGTTACCTGGTCTGGAAAAAAGTAGGCGCGGACTATGGCGATTTACCTCAGAATTGTCAAACGGTTTTCCGCGCTGTTTTGTACAGTGCTGTGAGATGATCTAGCCTCAAAGGCAGTAAATTAACAATGGAACAACCCAACAACTCATTGTCAGGCAAGCTTCTCCGGTCCAGCTTCGTCGTTTCCCTGATGACAATGCTCTCGAGGATCTTCGGATTGGCGAGGGACATGGTCGTTGCCTATTTCTTTGGCGCAGCGGCAGGTGCTGATGCGTTCTTCCTGGCGTTCAGGATACCCAATTTTTTCCGTCGGCTGTTTGCCGAGGGTGCCTTTGCACAGGCCTTTGTCCCCGTACTGACCGACTATAAGGAAAACCGGACCCACGAAGAAGTCAGAGCCTTGATAGGCAAGTCAGCGGGTTCTCTGGGAGCAATCCTGGTGCTTCTGACGCTTGCCGGGGTTCTTGGTGCGGCGGCAGTTATTGGTCTGTTTGCACCCGGCTTTGTCTACCACGGGGACACAGGCAAGTTTGACCTGGCGGTCGATATGTTGCGCCTCACGTTCCCTTACTTGTTCTTGATCTCGATGACCGCGCTGTCAGGTGCCGTGCTGAACACCTACGACAAGTTTGCTGTACCGTCATTTACCCCGGTACTGCTAAACATTTCCCTGATTGTCAGTGCTGTTCTTTTAAGACCCTACCTTGGCGTTCCCGTGATGGCTCTGGCATGGGGAGTTTTGGTTGCGGGTGTTGCTCAACTGACCTTCCAGCTCCCTTTCCTGGCCAGAGAAAACCTGTTGCCGTTACCATCAGTTGATTTTAAAGACCCTGGCGTAAAAAGAATTGGTTGGCTGATGCTACCGGCCGTGTTTGGGGCATCCGTTAGCCAGATCAATTTGCTGGTGGATACATTGCTGGCATCTTTTTTAGAAACGGGCAGTCTGTCATGGCTTTACTACTCAGATCGCTTGCTGGAGTTGCCACTGGCGTTATTCGGCATCACTGTTGCTACAGTGATCCTGCCGGGCCTGTCTCGTGAACATGCCACTCAGTCAGTTGAAGCCTTTTCCGGCACACTGAACTGGGCGCTCAGGCTGGTGCTACTTTTTGGAGTCCCGGCGACAGTGGCGCTCGTCTATCTGGCAGAGCCACTGATTGCAGCCCTGTTCTACCAGGGAGAACTGACGGTCCGTGATGTTGCCATGTCAAGTTACAGCCTTGCTGCCTATGGGGTTGGGCTTCTCGGACACATGATGGTGAAGGTGCTGGCGCCCGGATATTTCGCAAGGCAAGACACACGTACACCGGTCAGGTATGGGATATTCGCCCTGGTGGCTAACATAGTGCTGAACTTTGCTCTGGTCTGGCAGTTCAAGCATGTTGGTCTTGCTATGGCGACAAGTATTTCCGCCTTTCTTAATGCTGGTTTGCTGCTGTTCGGGCTTCTCAGGGCTGATGTGCTTCGTTTTTCTGCGGGATGGAAGTCATTTCTTTTGCAGGTTTCGATCTCCAGCCTTGTCATGCTGCTGGTGCTCTACCTCATTCTTCCAGACATGGCCTACTGGATCAGCGAAGGTTTTGTCTCCAGAATGGTCACTATCGTTTTAATCTGCTTCGCTGGTGCTGTAAGTTATGCGGCTGTATTGCTCTGTACTGGATTCAAGTACCAACAGTTGGTTCGCTAATGGAAGTTATTCGAGGACTACTCAACGTCAGGGAAAAACATCGTGGCGCAATTGTCACGATAGGTAACTTCGATGGCGTTCACAAAGGGCACCAGTCGATATTGAAAGAAGTCAGGACCAGGGCGGACAAACTGAATATGCCTGCCATGTTGATTTGTTTTGAGCCCCAGCCAAAAGAGTTTTTTGATTTATACGATGCCCCGGCGCGGTTGACCCGGTTTCGAGAGAAGGTCGACCTGCTCTCTGACCAGGGTATTGACTACGTTTATTGCGTTAAGTTTGATGAGAAAGCCAGGACCATGAGCGCTGTGGAGTTTGTCAGAATACTGGTTGAGGAAATCGGTATTTCAGCGCTCTTTGTGGGTGACGATTTTCATTTTGGGTTTGATCGAAGTGGCGACTTTAAATATCTGCAGGATGCTGGGAAGTCCCATCATTTTGACGTCATTAATATGTATACGATCTCCCATGATAATGAACGCGTCAGCAGTACCCGCATCAGGGAAAGCCTTGCCCAGGGTGATTTTGAACTGGCGGAGAGCCTGCTCGGTTATGCTTACTCTATCTCCGGCAAAGTCATTTATGGACGCCAGATAGGAAGAACGCTGGGTGTTCCTACCGCGAATATTCAGCTAAACCGTTATGTTGCGCCGATCACCGGAGTTTTTGCGGTTGAAATGTTGTTTGATGGTCAGGCCTTTCCCGGGGTCGCGAATGTGGGCGTTCGCCCGACCATTGATGACCACACCTTAAAACCTATTCTGGAGGTGCACCTGTTCGATTTTTCTGATGATATCTATGGTAAGACAGCAAAGGTAGTCTTCCGGCGGAAGATCCGGGACGAAAAGAAATTCTCAGGAATAGAAGCATTAAAAGCAGCCATTATGAACGATATTGAAGACGCTAAGGTCTTCTTCAGAGGCGCATGACGGTGTGGTACTATTTTTCTATTAGTACGGTATTTCTGGTTGTCGATCAGGTGACTAAAAACTATATGGCTGGGCTTCTGCCATTGTGTGTCCCTGGTTATTGCCAGTCGATTGAGGTTCTGCCGGTTTTTAAACTCACCGTTTTGCACAACACCGGTGCAGCGTTCAGTTTCCTGGCCGATGCGGGTGGCTGGCAAAAAGGCTTCCTGGTGACCGTCTCTCTGGTGGTAAGCCTGTTTATTGGTGGATGGCTATATCGTATTTACAGGGAACAGCGATTGCTGGCACACGCGCTGGCGTTTATTTTGGGCGGTGCTTTGGGTAACCTTGTTGACAGGGCGCTTCAGGGCTATGTGGTCGATTTTCTGGTTTTTCATTACGAGGCTTATTATTTTCCAGCCTTTAATATTGCAGATACGGCCATAAGTATAGGTGCAGGATTGTTGATTATTGATATGTTAAGGCAAGGTAAACGGGGGCATGCAAATGAATAATGTCCCGATTGGGCCTGGAACCAGGGTAACCTTGATCTTCAAGCTCGCGCTTGCCTCAGGCGATATCATTGATTCTACCGGTGATGAATCAGCGACCTTTGAAGTGGGTGATGGCAGTCTGCTGCCAGGTTTTGAGGCTGCAATGTACGGCATGAAAGCTGGCGATTCAGGGGAACTGCCCATTGCTGCGGAGCAGGGCTTCGGAATGCCCAACGAAGAAAACGTTCATATGATGAAAAAGGCGCTTTTTGATGTGTCACAAGAGCTGGTAGAGGGCTTGGTCGTTTCTTTTTCCGATGGTGAAGGCGGCGAGCGTCCCGGGGTAGTCAATCGGTTGTTCGAAGAGTTGGTTGAGGTGGACTTTAATCACCCACTCGCGGGTCAGGACCTTTTGTTTAGCGTCCAGGTCAAACAGGTCGAGCAGATCTCTGCTGAGATCCTGCGGATGTAATTGAACGGGTGAATTTAAATACGCGTAATGCAAATAATCGCATTGGGGCGGTGTTATGAAGACGAAAGGGTTTTCGCTGGTTGAGTTAATGATTGTGCTGGCAATTATTGGGGTGATTAGTTCGATAGCCTATCCCAGTTATCAGGGTTACATCGAAGATACTTTTCATGGGCAGGCACAGGCAGACGTGAAAGCCTGTGGGATGGCGCTTGAGCGTTTCTATGGTAATGGGTTCACCTACGAGGGAGGCGAAGCGGAGTGTACGCTCTGGTCGCCCGCCAGCGGTGCACAGGCTTCCAGGCAATACACTTTAGCGGTGACGCCGATACCTCTGGGGCAAACGTATACCATCACAGCCACCCCTGTTATTGGTGGCTGTGATGAAAGGTGTTATTCGCTTGAGTCCAATGGGACGGAAAGCGTCTTTTAGAGACCTGACCACCTGTCGCCCGATTGTTCCCGCTTATCGGGGCCAGGCGCTCATGTTATGACAATTCTATAGAATCTTTGGAGGCCTGATTTTTGTCGGGTATCGGTTTATGGGATTTGTATGAGGCGTTTCGACGGCTTCACTATGGTAGAGATGTTGTTCGTTATCGTGATTATGGGTATCGGCATGTCCATTGCTGTGCCCAGCTTTCAGGGAATGCTGCAAAGAAACCGGCTCGTGACTCAGACAAATGATTTATCGTTGGCGATAAACCTGGCCCGATCAGAAGCAAGCAGAATCGGGAACACTACCAGCCTGCAGGCCGCGGTTGGTACCCCCGGCAATGAGTTCGGTGGAGGATACTGCATCGTCCGTGGCACTCCGGGAAACTGCGGTAATCCCGTTATCAGGCGTTTTCCAGCATTGTTGGGAACAGCAACGCTTGCAGGTAGAGATGATGCCGCAAACGGAGGTAACTGGAATGCTCCCCGCACCTCGATTCAGTTCAGCAGCTTGGGTGCGCTGAGTGGAACAAACAACCAGCTTCGAAACCTGGATTTATGCCTTTCGGGACAGCTCGGTCGCCGGATTCAGATAGCGATCATCGGTCGGCCAAAGGTCTGGAGAGAAGCAGAGCCCGGTGATCCAGTCCTGTCTGTGCGGCCGTTTTGCCCATGAAAACGCGTTTACTCACCCGACAACGACAACAAGGCTTCTCCTTGATCGAGGTGCTTGTTTCAGTGGTCATCATGTCAGTGGGCATTCTTGGCGTTGCGGGACTGCAGGTGTTAAGCCTGCAACAGAACCGGAGCTCATTATTGCGTGCGGAAGCACTCATGCTTGGTGGTGACATACTCGACCGAATGCGGGCAAATCCCCTCCAGAATTATGCCGGCCTGGGATTTAACGCTGCCCCGGCGTTGCCGAGAGACTGTGTAGCCAGGGGCTGTAACGCCGCCCAGATGAGCGGCTACGACATTGCGTTGTGGAGATGCTCGATTAACGATCTAAATGCCGCCCTCAATCGCTACCCCGCTTGCATCGCCCTGGGTGTTACCGGCACCTTGCCTGGAGGGCAGGGCGCCATAGTAAATAATGCTGCCTCTGCGCTTTGCGCGGTTCAACCGGGGGAAACCTGTGTGATTGTGCGGTGGATTGACGATCCGAGTCAGCGGACCTACACCTCAGTAACGCTCCGGACTAGGACAACAAACTGATGCACCATTCACTGCAAAGGGGTTTGTCCCTGGTTGAGCTGATGATCTCGTTGACCGTCGGGTCAGTTATTACCGCGGGTATTGTGCAGTTGTTCAGTGCCAACTCTGACACTCATCGGGTCATGATGGGTCAGTCCCGGATACAGGAATCTGCCCGATTTGCGCTCGATTTCATTGGTCGTGATATCTATAAGGCAGGGTATCTCGGATGTTTCTCGAACGCACCCACCCCGGTCTTCTTTACAGCAGCTAACGGTAACAACATACCGTATGAGTTTGATCTAAGGTCTGGTCTCGGGGGTCATGACGCTTCTGGCGTAGGACTCTGGGCTCCAAACCTGACTGGTCTGCCAACGACAATAGGGGCGACTAATACTAATGTTTTTGTTGCCGGCACTGGCATCAATACGAACAACATTGTGAGTGGCACGGATGTATTGGTGATAAGAAACACTTTACAGCAAGACAGTGAAATCCGGCTTGCGCAGAATATGTTGACTTCAAGAGGGGATATCTCTGTCTTGGTAGACCAAAACAGGGGGCTGGCTGCACTCGGGTTCAGTCAAGGGGATCTTGCAATGATTCATGATTGCGAGAAAGCGACCATATTCCACGCGACCGGTGTGACGCTTGTAGCTACACCTGATCCGCTTACGGAGCAAGTCGATATTGCACATTCGCTGGATCCAACTGATGCCTGGCGGAATAGCTTCCTGACTCTGGCTCAAAGAAACACTTTTGAGGATGACGCAAATGTAAGCGCAATTGAGACGCACATTTACTTCATCGCGCCTGGCACAGGCGAAAATAGAAGCGGTGATGTTCCTCTGTCACTGTGGAAAAAATCCGGAACAACAGCTCCGGTTGAGCTTGTTGAGGGTATTGAAAACCTCCAGATTCTTTATGGTGTATCTACCGACGGAAACGGCACCCCAAACCAATACCTGCCCGCAAATCAGGTTGTCATGAATAATGTCGTCACTGTTCGGGTCACGGTGATCGCTAACACTATTGATGATGTTGGCGGTTCTAGTGCGACAACCCATGGTTGCGGCATTCAAAACTGCGCTTACACGCTGGTGGGGGGGGCTTTAGCCGGATATAACGATAATCCTAATGATGCAAACGGCAGAGATGGCTTGATACGCCGAGCTTTCACACAGACTTTTATGCTGAGAAACTGAGGCTAATGAGGATGGCGATGCAAAACAAACAAAAGCAGGAAGGTATCGTATTGTTTATGAGCCTTGTCATGCTGTTGCTATTGACGGTCCTCGGTGTCTCATCTATTCAGACAACTTCGCTGCAGCAACGAATGGCCCGCAACGCCAATGATGGAAATCTCGCTTTCCAGGCCGCTGAGTTAGCGCTCAGGGATGGAGAAAACCTTCTGCAAGGTCTTAACTCGCTGATTGCCTTTGGAGATTCAGGCGCCCCTGGGACGCTAGGTGCCAATGAGGCTAATGGTTATTACTATGAGGCAGCACCTGGTGTAGCTCCAAACTGGACGGGGGTTGGGGTCTGGGCCGGCGTCACCGGCTCTCGAGTGAGTGACACCACGATGACCGGTGTCAACGTTCAGCCAAGATACATCGTCGAGCATGTAAAAACAGTTATTTCGGATGCAGACACACTGAATCTTGATAATATAGGCCAGGACACAGGTGGTGGTCGAACCGAGATCTTCCGAGTCACGGCCCGTGGAACCGGCGCTACTGGAACCGCCCTGGCCATGATCCAGGGAACCTACGGGAAAAGGTTCTAGCGCTCTTAAAATATGGTGGAGCCGTTCGTTCAGCTAATTCGACCATTGAGTCAATTTACCCATTACTAGCGACGTCCTGCTTGTATATTGTTGTTTGCCATTCACTCGTTAGGGTGAGTTGTTACTTGAAATTGATAAGTCGGGAATAGAGACATGGGCAACTATTCAACATTCAGACGACTTAAGTTGGGGTCGCGATTACTCCCGCTTTTTGTTTTTTGTGCGGTCCAGCTGTTTAGTTACTCCGCTTTAGCGCTAGATAATGTCGCGCCTACCTATATTCCAGGCAGCTACAGCGCCTCTGGCTATGCGGTGGATGAAGATTCGGCCGATATCCGGCTTCCGCTGGAAGCTGCTTTCACCGATCCGGATATTGATGATTCACTGACTTACACGATAACGGTGGTTGATGTCCCAACGGATGCTTCGGTTGAGAGAGTGTATGTCGATCTGCCGTTTACTATTATTAGCGATGTCGATACCGATGTTTCGCGTACCGCGGTTTACGAGACCACCGATACGTCGATGTTGATCCAGTTGGCGCCGGATGGGCATGGTTACCTTGACATAACTGTCCGCGCCACTGATCAGGGTCGACCACCGGCAGCCCGAGCCGATCCAATCTTCCTGTTTGACGAAGTAACCTTCAGGATCACGGTTCAGAGTATTGGCAACGATACCCCGCTGGCGAAGGATGACCATTACCATGATTTTATTGGACTGGTGATGGTAGAAGATGGTGAGCCGATCGTCTTCGATGTTTTGTCTAATGATTATCTGGGTGACACCCCTTCTTTTGTGATCAGTGCGGGCCAGACAATTACGGATAGCTCCGGCCAGGCTCATACCTGGCGAACCACATCGCGATTAGCCGACAGAAATAACGTCGGTGATTTCGCTATTGAGATAAATGGTGAGGTCAGTTGTGCGAATGCGGGATGCCAGGACGCACAGACAGGCGATACGACTATCGCAGCTGCCGGTATTCTGGATAACTCGATCATGTACAAGCCCGCGCTTGACTTCAACGGTGAAGACACCTTTACCTACTGCATGCAGGATGCGTTCCCCGAATCGGAACCGGCGTTCACACCACCGGATGATGTCCGGTGTGCAACAGTGACAGTCAACGTGACGCCAGTTAACGACCTGCCTCGGGTGCCTGCGAATATCGTCTACCAAATGGAGCAGGCTGGCGATCTGATTGTTACTCTGGCTGATGGCCTTGCTACTAAGGTAACCGGTGTTGATAACACCCACGTTGATGGGAATGGCTGTAATCCAAATGACGCAGACTGTGAACAGCCAGCGGGACGAGACGTGGATACCCTGCACTTCTCGATTAATGGATTTCTCACAGAGCAGGGACTACTAAACGAATTTAATGCCGACGGTACATTCACTTATCGACCGCTTGCTGCGTTCTCTGGGTCTGACAGTTTCGTTTTCAATGTATGTGAGACGCCTGTGCCTGCGGCTGATACTTGTGTTTTTGATGTCCCGGTGACGATCGTTGTGGAAGCTATTGGAGATGCCCCCGCAGGCTTGTCTGACGACGTGGTTGAGGTGGACTTTGGCCTAGCAGATATTCCCTTGGAACTTCCCGTGGGCCCAGAGGCGAATGTGCTGATCGTCAACGACGATTCAGGTTCAATGCGCTGGGATATTCTTACGGATCAGAGTAGTGGCGTGTACTATTTCTCGACTGGCAACTACATCCTCTACACCATGAAGGCGACTGCAGGTTCTTCCCTTTATGTCGCGCCCGGTGAAAGTGATGCGCCTGGTCAGGGTTTGTGGCGTCTCAGGAATTCGTTTTACAACAAGAACTACTATAACCCGGCCATTCGCTACGACCCGTGGAACGGATTGAACCCGAGTGATGTGGATTTTCCTAATTCAACGCCGACTGCAGCGCTGCACAATCCGCTCTCACCCTCAGGCGCTGCAACCAACCTCCGAATATTGCAACCGGATTATACAGGCGCGGCGGTTATAAGAAGTCCTCGAACCTGTTCTCGGCAGTGTTTCAGATTCCGTCGTGGTAAGTGCGTAAACTTTCGCACGGTGTGTACTGGGGGCACAAGTGGTTTTCGGCAGGTGGTTGCTGAAGATATGTACCTGCCGCGGTACTATATTTGGGATAACAAGGATTTGACAGAAACAACACCAGACCTTGATGCGGTGCCGTCTCCGATACTGGACCCGACTAACTCTGACGGCGTACTGGTAGAGATTCGACCTGCGTCAGAAACACAATCGAATGGTGAGCCTGGGTCAGATACCTATCCCAGGCCAAAGAGCAGAACTGACTGTGTCGCCGCGGGGGATTCCTGTTCCTTCGATGAAGAGCTGCAGAACTTTTCGAACTGGTTTACTTATTCCCGTAGCCGTGAGTTCACCGCTAAGTCTGCACTCGGTAAAGTCGTTGCGTCATCCGAGAACCTTCGGGTGGGCTATGCAAAACTCAACCGTCGTAGTGACGGTCAGCCGATTAAGTCCATGAACACTTCCGAAAGAACGGGTGCCAAGGCCGATCTGCTGGATGCGATCTACCTAACTCAGTCCAGCGGTGCTACGCCTTTAAGACGTTCACTTCGCGATGCAGGCCGACACTTTGCCTGTAGGCGCAATGACATCTTCAATTCCAGCTCCAACTCTGCGCCGGGTGATCCAAATTGCCCGATCTTTGAGGCGCCAGCGGGGAACTGCCAGCAGAACTTTACGCTGTTGATTTCTGATGGCGCATGGAATGGTAATAGCCCGTCTGTCGGCAACAGGGATGGTGATGGCGATACGAACTTTGATGGTGGTGTCTATGAAGGCCCATTCGCCAGCTCCCTGGCGGACGTTGCAATGGCGTACTACGAGTCTGATTTACACAGCTCCTTGTCGAATGAAGTACCGACTTCCTCGAGAGATACCGCCGGCGCTGCAGTTGATGCGTTCGAGGATAACTCGAATGTCCTGATGCACCAGCACATGAAGACTTTCACTATTGGGTTCGGTGTGAACGGGGCTATCGCAGAGGAGGACGTGCCAACGGACTACACGCAAACCTTTGATTGGGGCAATCCAACCAATACTTTGCGTAAGATCGATGACATGCGTCATGCTGCGGTTAATGGCCGGGGCCAGTATCTCAGTGCTGGTAATGCTGCAACTCTGGCAGAGGCTTTGATCGCGGCTTTCGAAGAGTTCCAGCAGGGAAGTGGTGCTGCATCGGCCGTATCATTTAACTCGCAGGAAATTCTTGAAGACACCCTTGTGTTCCGTTCTTTCTACAATACGAAGAACAACACGGGTGACCTGCTTGCGCAGGAAATTGACCTGGATGGAACGGTGACGGAGGATCCTGTCTGGAATGCTGCGGCTCGACTAGATGTAAGAGATCCTGACGATCGCGTGATCCTGACCTACGACGGGCAAGACGGGGTACCGTTCAGGCAGGCTGATCTTAATGCCGATCAACGAGCAGCATTTAGCGCGGAGCCCGCTGGCAGCCAACAAGACCTAGAGGTAAACCAGGGAGTCGCTTACCTGCGAGGTGACCATTCTAACGAGCGCCCTGCAGGCAACCTCCGGGAGCGCCCCGGCATTGAGGGTCGGCTGGGTGATATTGTGCATTCGGCGCCGACCTTCATCGGTCTTCCGTCGAGGGTAGGCAGAGATTCCCCGCCATTCCCTCAGTCTGCTGCTGATCTTTACTCAAAGTTTCGTTCCGACAATCATACCCGCAGTCCAGTGGTTTATGTCGCCGCTAACGATGGTATGTTGCATGGGTTTGCCGCTGAAACCGGCGATGAAGTCATCGCCTACCTGCCGAATAATCTGATGCTAAATAGCTATAGTCAGGACGTCACAGATCTGCTGGATTTCGAATACACCCACAAGTACTTTGTGGATTCGACCCCAGCCGTCAACGATGTCTTTATGGACGTTGATGGTGATGGTAATAAGGAGTGGCGGACTATCCTGATCAGTGGCCAGGGAGGTGGCGGTAAAGCCTACTTCGCGCTGGATGTTACAGATCCAGCCACATTTAAGGATTCTTCAGCAGAGCAGGTTGTGCTCTGGGAGTTCACGGATGAAGATGATACGTACCCGACTGACAAGTTTGGTGACGCTTTGCTTGCTGACACGGATGACGACGGTAGTAAAGATGACCAGCGCCAGGACCTGTTGTCACCCGCACAGCCAGTGAAAGACCTTGGTTACACGTTTAGTGTGCCAACCATCGTGATGAGTAACATTGTTGAGTCTGACGGTGAACACAAGTGGGTTTCAATCGCGGGTAATGGCTATAACTCTACCGCGGGTATTGCGAAGTTGTTGATCCTGTTCCTTGAAGGCGGGTTAGATGGCACCTGGTGTCACCCTGACATTAACCATAACGTCACCCCGGATGGAGGCTTTCCTGCTGATTGTCAGGACGGCGACGAGCAGGACTTCGTTAAACTGGATACCGGATTCGGTGTGGAATCCGGGCTGCCCAACGGTCTTAGTGAACCAAGAGTACTCGATACAGATGGTAACGGTACCGCTGACTATGTTTATGCCGGGGATCTGCAGGGAAATTTTTTCCGCTTTGATATCACGGCCTCTGATTTCAATGATTGGAGTGTTACCAAGATATTTAAGGCGCAGTACAAGCCAGGCACTGTAGATGAGAAGAATCAGCCGATCACTACTCAACCGATTGCCATCGTTCACCCAACTGAAGAGGAAGGCTTTATTATCATCTTCGGTACAGGTGCGTATGTGCGTACCGTCGACTCTACCGATTCAGAAATCCAGTCTGTGTACGGTCTCTGGGATCGACTGGGACCAGAGCTGATCCTGAAGTCTGATCTCCAGGTTCAAAGCTATACCAATGTTGATGATACTTTGGGCAAGTTAAGAACGCTCACAAATAATGATGTTGACTATTCTGTGTCTGCGATCGGAGCCCAGAAAGGTTGGTATAACGACCTAGATTCTCCGGCGGCGGGCGCAGCGGCAGGCGCTCCCGCAGAGTTCCCTGGTGAGAAAGCCGTACGAAACATACAGTTGCGTGGTGGCATTGCGTTCGTGAACTCTGTCTTCCCAAGGGAGCTTGGGAGTTGTGTTGGGCTGGCGGGTGGTGCCGTCTTGTCGTTCTGCCCGGCTACCGGTGGTTCAATCTGCTTTAATCGAACGGTGTTTGACCTGAACAATGACGGTATCTTCGACGCTGGTGACGATATAGGCGGCGCTCAGACGGCTGCAGGTATTATCCTTGAGGATCCTGCACCACCCACCGACTCGACTTTCATCGGTGACAAGCGTGTGACCCAGTATGGCCGGGCGCTGCACATTATTGGAACGAACACGTCGTTTGGAGCCAGCACGGGCCGGTTGTCTTGGAAGCGTCTGGAAACTATAAATTAGGAGAACTATTGTGAGGGAGTTGCTGGTCGTGCTTATCTTGATGATGCCGGTGGGATTGTTAGCTGAGACTTTCGATGAACTGATGGACAGCATCGAGGCTCCCCTTCCTTCGAGGTTTGAAAATGGCGTTATCGTTGAGATGGATTTCGCGAATCGGGTGATCCAGGTCAGCGGGTACGATTACCATGTAAGTCCTGCTTTCGGGGAAAACATTACCGAAATTTCATTGTATGGAACTTCGGTTGGCGCGTTCGAACTGCTGTCCGTTGGGATGAAGGTAGAGGTGGAGTACCTGGATCTGGGGCAGGCAAGAGTTGCGATGGTGATCAAGCAGCTTGCGGCCAACACGGAAGTCGAATACTAGCACCTGAGCTGCTGACCTTTGCGGTCGATGGGGTATCCAGCCTTATCGACCGAACGGTTCTGCCTGACCCTGCCCTGTACATTGATCACGATCTGGCGTGCATACTTCGGGTTGGCGTTGGCCGGGCAGACGACAAAATTCCCGTTTTGAAATTTCGTATATCCCATCGACGTCATCTGTAGGTACTGTTTGTTCTGGAATGCACGCCAGGTAACTGAGTTATCAGAATTATTGTTTGATATACGAGCGATGAGTTTTTCTTCAGGTTCATGCCTTGCGTTTCTGTTCCTGTCCAGGAACACCGACAGTTCACCTGCCCAGGAAGCGCCACATTTTCCGTTAGCCTTTGTCGCGCATAATGTCGCGACCGTGTGGTATTGCACCGCTGTGTGACGGGTAAAGTTGACGGCGGCGACCAGTCGATTGATTGAGGATGTCGTTTTACTGCGAATGAGCATGGCGTTAACGGGCGGAATCGCGAATGCTATCAACGTTAGGCTAATCCCCAGAACAGTGATCATCTCGAAGGTGGAATATCCAGATCGAAGGCCGCGCATAACAGTGTCCCGTTACTAATAATGCTATCTGGCATCAGATTAGAGCGGGAGCCGTGGGATTAATGCAGGACTTCTCGTCCAGGTGTGCGAGCGTTTAACCAGTCAACAGGTGAATCTAATTCAGACCCAGTTTTTTCAGCTTGTAGCGTAACGCGCGGAAGGTAATACCCAGCTTCCTGGCCGCTGCTGTTTTATTCCATCGAGTTGTTTCAAGGGCATCAACGATGAGGCTCTTTTCAATATTTTCCAGATAGGAATCCAGCGACTCCTCATCTTTAGGTAGCGCTGATCCGGGTGTTTTATCGATCGCCGCTTCTGGCTCCCGCGCGTGGTCCTCACCATCGTATACTGGTTTGGTGAATTGCTCGTCTGTCGGAGACGTAAGGGTCAACTGCAGGTTGTCGGGCATGATGATATCGTTCTCACACAGCGTGACGGCTCTTTCCAGGATATTCGCAAGCTCTCGAACATTCCCAGGGAAATGGTACTTGCTGAGTTCGCTGATCGCCTCGCTGCTGAGCCTGGGCTTCGGGACTTGGTAGTCATCTGCAACCCTGCTGAGTAAATCCTCGGCAAGAACAGGAATGTCCTCAGCGCGCTCCCGAAGGCTCGGCACGCGGAGCTCTATGACGTTAATACGGTAAAAAAGATCTTGCCGGAAGGTCCCGCGCTCAACCTCGGCTGTCAGGTCCTTGTGAGTTGCGCTCAGAATTCGTACATGAACACTTAGTTCCTGCTGCGAACCAATTGGCCTGATCGCCTTCTCCTGAATACCGCGCAGCAGCTTCACCTGCATTGGAAGCGGAAGGTCTGCTACTTCATCCAGGAAAAGCGTTCCTCCATTGGCAGCCTGGAAAAGGCCTTCCTTGTCCGCAACCGCGCCTGTAAAACTTCCCTTGGTGTGACCAAAAAACTCGCTTTCCATTAGCTCGCTGGGAATTGCGCCGCAGTTAACTGGAATGAATGGACCCCCGGCACGCGGACCACTTTCGTGAATCGATCTTGCCACGAGCTCTTTACCACTGCCGGATTCGCCACTGATATAGATAGGCGCCTGGCTCCTCGCCAATATTGATATCTGCTTGCGCAGCGCGATCATTATTGCTGTTTCACCGAGAACGCTGGGAGTAGCGATGCCGGTTTTGGTGTCCAGGGGCTTCAGGTTCAGCGCTGCGTTGACAAGACTCCGCAAGAGTTCGATGTTGACTGGCTTGGAAACGAAATCGAATGCACCCGCTTTCAATGCTTCAACCGCGGAATCTACACTACCGTGTGCGGTGATCATTGCAACGGGTACCTGTGGATAGTCGCTGTTAATGTATTTGACGAGCTCAATGCCGTTACCGTCCGGCAGGTTCATATCTGCCATACAGAAGTCGAATTCATTGTTTTGTAATAGCGCCTTGGCAGAGGTGATATCTTTTGCGCTTAATGTTTCGATGCCCATACGACCTAGTGTGATCTCCAGAAGCTCACGGATGTCGGGTTCGTCATCGACAATAAGTGCGTTCTTCTTTGGCATTGGTTTTTATGGTTCCGTGAAAGTTATTTTGAACGAACTTCCGCCCGTGTCTGCTCGTTGGTAATTAAGTCGAGCATCGTTCGCGGCACATAGTTCTTTTGACAAGTAGAGGCCAAGACCCGTTCCGGACGTTTCTGTAGTGTAGAATGGTTCGAAGAGGTTAGGCACTAATTCCTCATCAACACCATGTCCGTAATCAATAATTTCAAGGAACGGTAAGCGTGTCTGCGGGTCCCTTCCACCCCGTATCGCCAGTCTCGGCTCGTTTGTTTTCTTTTTGCTGTATCTAACGCCATTTTGGCAAAGGTTGCCCATAATCTGTGATAAATGAAGTGGGTCTGCTGTTATGACGGTATCGTCGGGATTCAGCAGTACCGTGACCTGGGGTTTTTCCTGCCAATTGGTGTCGAACTCTCTGACGAAGTTCGACAGCCACTGGGCCAGCACGATTGTTTGCGGCTCTGCTGGTTTTCTTCGCGACAGTTGTAGCACGTTTTCGACAACGCCATTCATTCTGAGACTGTGGTTTTGAATGATCTCGCACAGGCGAGCGTCACCTTTGTCCAGGTTTTTTGATTCTCCTAATAGCTGAGCTGCGTGGCTAATGGCGCCGAGCGGATTTCGGATTTCGTGGGCGATGCTGACGGAAAGTCGGCCGAGGGAAGCCAGCTTGAGCTGTTGTGCCTGCTTTTGAACTTCGGTGCTGTCCTCAAGAAAGATGAGCGTATCGGCTTCTGGCGAGGGGGTATGCAGTTTCGAAAATGTTGCAACAAGTTCCTTGCCTGTCGCAGTTACGTCAAAGGTTACTTCACTGTCCGAAGGATCATCCCGCCAGCGGGTGAATGCGTGAAGGAGGTTATCTGGAACACTTTCATAATCAGCGCCAGGTTGACTGGGTTTAGAAAGAAAGCTCTCTGCGGACTTGTTCATCAGCCTTGGTTTACTATTGTTAGTCAGCACCACAACACCTGTGGGAAGACCACCGATGACCAGTTGGTTGATTTGTTCCAGCGTAAAAACCTCGGTCTGTCGTTTTTGAAGTTGGCGTGACAGGGCCTGGAACAGGATATTGGTTACAAAGTAGACGATTCCCAGGAGCCCGGCCTGGAAGAAACTTTGGATGTCATTTTCATTAAGAAAAAACAGATAGAACTCGCCATAGATTGTCAGGATAAAGGCGATCGCTGGTAGCACGGTCGATACTCGGCCGTAAACCATGCCTCCGGCGAAAGCGAGGGTAAAGAACAGGAAGCTACCGAGCCCGGAACTGACCCCGCCGCTGGCAGACATCAGTAGCGTTAGGGCGATGATGTCTCCGATAATCACAAAGATTGCAGTCATCGGTTTTGACAGAAAGTTAACGCTGGCGAACAGCGTAGCGATGCCGAGCACCACGTTGATAATGATGTAACTGAGGATAGTGATCTTGAAAAGTTCCGAGTCTACCTTGCCAACAAAATCATTAAGATTCGGGTCCAGGAACAGGAACAGGAACAGGAAAGAGATTAATACGCGGTAATAATTATAAATCCGGAATATTGTGGCCCGTTGGGCTTTTTGTTGTTCTTCCACGAATGACTGGTCGAACTGCTTCATGGTCTTTTGCTAGCCTAAGAGCCCAAAGGTCACCACATTTAGCCATCCACGACCCTTCGCTCGAATACCTTTGTTGGTTTTAAAGTTCCCCTGATCGTCCAGGGATTTATGTTCAGGGTAGTTGCTATTGAGTACCAGCAAGGCTTCCTCTGCCAAATCGTTCATTTTCAGCAATTGGTAGGCCTCTACCATTATTGCCAGCGCATCCGGTACCGCCACGGCCCCCTGGAAATTTTCAAATACGTAACGGCCCCGGTTCGCCGCGGCGACATAGGCGCCGCGCTTGATGTAATAGCGGGCTACATGTATTTCGGCTGTAGCAAGCAGGTTGCGCAGGTATTTCATTCTTTTTTGGGCGTCGGGCGCATACTCGCTGTTTGGAAATCGATTGATTAGCTGGGAGAAATCCTGGAAGGATTCCCTGGCGGCACCTGGGTCACGAGTAGAGGGGTCCATGGGGATGAAACTGGATAGAAAGTTTTTATCCTGTTCATAGGACACCATGCCCTTGAGGTAATACGCGTAGTCGACATTGGGATGTGTGGGGTGCAAGCGGATAAATCGATCTGCAGCGGAACGTGCTGCCTCAGGCTGCGCGCTTTTGTAATAGGCAAAGATAATCTCAAGCTGAGCCTGTTCTGCGTACCGGCCAAAGGGAAAGCGAGATTCCAGTAGCTGGAGCTTCTGGATGGCGCCTGCATAGTTACCGGCCCTGAGGCTATCCTGCGCAGAGGTGTAGTAAGCCAGTTCAGTAGCTTCCAGATCGTCCTCTACTTCATCTTTAGAACAACCGGTTATGAGAGCAAGAGAGAGAAGGATTACAGTAATATAACGCATGAGTAAGATCTGAGTGCTTGAAAATCGGCTAATTAAACCATAGCCTCTGCGCAAAGCCCAATTAGTAGCGCTTGTGCCCCTTCAAATACATCATAAGTTAGTGATCCCCAAGATACACACTCTTCGGCGACTGGATCAGTCTGTATCGGAATTGCTGCCTCAGTACTCGAGAGCGCGCCTGCAACAATGGATCAAAGCAGGCGATCTGACCGTCAACGGCAAACCGGCCAAATCAAAGGATCGTCTGGTCGGTGGTGAGAAGGTGCAGGTATCTGTTTTTGAGGAAGCCGACGACGACCGCGCAGAAGATATACCGTTAGATGTGGTGTTCGAAGATGAGCACTTGCTAGTCCTCAACAAAGTGCCAGGGCTGGTAGTTCATCCAGGGGCCGGAAACCCCAGCGGCACTCTGCTAAATGCATTGCTTCATCATGAGCCAGGACTAGCCTCAATCCCCCGGGCCGGCATTGTTCACAGGCTCGATAAGGAAACCAGCGGTTTGATGGTCGTCGCCAAGACGCTGGAAACACAGAACCATATCGTCAAGGAAATTCAGGCAAGAACGGTGTCGCGAATATACGATGCCCTGGTTTACGGTGTGGTCACCCGGAGGCAGGGTCGCGTGGATCGGGCGATCGGCCGACATCCTGTTCACCGGAAAAGAATGGCGATCCGCAGAGACGGCAAAGAAGCGCGGACAAATTATCGTGTCCTGGAGCAGTTTGGCGAGCACGCCCTTGTTGAATGCCAGTTGGATACCGGTCGAACGCACCAGATCAGGGTTCATCTTCAATCCCTTGGCAATCCATTGATTGGTGACCCGACTTATGGCGGGCATTACAGGCGACCAAGGTCCGGAGATGAATGGCTGTCAGATACGCTCCGGGATTTCAAACGCCAGGCGCTGCATGCAAAAAAACTTGCATTACAGCATCCTGTAACCGGCAAAAAGATGACGTGGACTGTAAAGCCACCTGAGGACTTCGCGGAGTTGCTGGACCTTCTATATGGATAAATCGCCATATGGCTAGTCTGGAGCCGGGTTGGCCGGCGCCCGTGAACATCAAGGTGCTCTTTTCAGATCGCCGTGGTGGTTGTAGCCATGCGCCATATGCCAGTCTTAATCTCGGATCTCATGTCGGCGACGACGCAGCTTTGGTCACGCGAAACAGAGCTTCAATCGATGTTCCCGGTGAACCGTACTGGCTTGAACAAACCCATACTGATATCTGCGTTAATGCGGATATGGATGCAACTGACCGGCTGGGTGATGCCAGCATCACAAGAGAGCGGGGAAAGGTGCTGGCAATCATGGTGGCTGATTGTCTGCCTGTTATGTTTACGTCACGTGGGGGCGATATTGTAGGGATTGCCCACGCAGGCTGGAGAGGTCTTGCTAATGGTGTCTTGTCCTCGACGGTTATGGCGCTGGGTTCGAGGTCGATGCTGGCCTGGATGGGTCCCGCAATAGGGCCTTGCCATTACACAGTGGGGGAGAATGTCAGGGCCTGTTTTTCCTCTGGGACAGGGTTTGCTAAAGGTCCTGAGAATGCTAATAGTGCCGAGAGTAAGTTCTCGATGGATCTTTATGCGATTGCAAACGAACAGCTACAGAGTCTGGGTGTTGAAGTCTACGGCGGTGGTCTATGCACTTATTGTGATTCGTCACGATTTTTTTCTTACAGAAGGGATGGAGTGACAGGACGCATGGGCGGGTTTATCTGGATGGAGTAAGTGCCCAGGCGGACTCATCCTGAAAGATCAGTCTAGCTGCAATTTTCGCTGATGGTTGTCTTTGCCCTATCAATTCTGGATTGTTTTTCTTCTTCCGAGAGTACCCTGACTTGTCCATCGTCATCCTGAACCTTGATGCGATTGTAGCTCTGGAGCTGTGCGAGGTTTAGTTTCCCGATATTACAGTTGGACTTCTTGGCCGCGGCTATTTCCTTATCTATGCGGGCTCTTTGGGTGGCGATTTCAACATCAATATCGCGCTCCTCTTCCGCTGCTGGTGCGGCAGTCTGTTCTGGTGCTTCTTGCTCTAACGGCTCGTCGCTCTGGTATCCGAATCTTTGGCTGCGGGTGATAAAGCGAGCATCGAATCCTTGCGGGTTATGTTCCGAATAATTCACGACGCCATCCCCGTCGACCCAAGTGTAGTACTCATCTTCGGCGTTAGAGGTTGTTGCATGAGAGTAGAATGAGCAGGCCTATCAAACCTGCGGTAGATTCTAACTTTGTCATGTAAACCATCACAGAAAAACAATATTTCCAGAATATTACTGTAAGATTGTGCACTATTCGCACCGATGAAAATAGTCATTTTTCAGGCTCGGTTTAGTCAGGTTTGACTAGGCATTCAGGATACATGAGAATGCCGGCCCCTTTCGGGGCGAAATTTACGGAAAAATCAGAGGTATATCGTGGAAAAGTTATCTGGCGCGGACATGTTGATCCGAGCCCTCCAGGACGAGGGCGTTGATCACGTTTTTGGGTATCCTGGTGGGGCTGTGCTGCATATCTATGATGCTGTGTTCAGGCAGAATAGAATTCAGCATGTGCTGGTGCGCCATGAGCAGGCTGCAACCCATATGGCGGACGGCTATGCGCGTTCCACGGGTCGCCCTGGTGTCGTCCTGGTGACCAGTGGCCCGGGGGCTACCAATGCGATCACGGGTATAGCAACAGCCTATATGGATTCGATTCCCATGGTGGTGATATCTGGGCAGGTACAAAGTCACCTGATTGGTACAGATTCGTTCCAGGAGACAGACATGGTGGGTGTCTCGAGACCCATCGTGAAACACAGTTATCTGGTCCGCACAGCGTCGGAAATTCCCGAAACGATCAAAAAGGCGTTCTATATCGCTACTTCTGGTCGTCCTGGGCCTGTGGTCGTCGATATTCCTAAAGATGTGACTGATCCGACAAACCTGTTCGACTATAGCTACCCGGAAACGGTAACGATGCGGTCCTATTCACCGGCGACTAGAGGTCATACAGGCCAGATCAAGAAAGCGATCAAGTCACTTGCGAAGTGTGAGCGGCCGATGATTTATGCGGGTGGGGGCGTTGTTCAGGGAGACGCTTCCAGCCAACTCATCGAATTAACAAGGCTGCTGGGTTTCCCGATTACCAACACTTTAATGGGTTTGGGTGCGTTTCCCGGCACAGACAAACAGTTTCTGGGCATGCTTGGTATGCATGGCACCTTTGAAGCAAACAACGCCATGCACCATAGCGATCTGGTGTTTGCCATTGGTGCCCGCTTTGATGACCGGATAACGAATACAGTTTCCAAGTTTTGCCCTTATGCTGAAATTATCCATCTCGATATCGATCCCACATCGATCTCCAAGACTGTTAATGCTGATGTCCCTATTGTTGGGCCCGTAGATACAGTCCTGGATGAAATGATCAGTCTACTGGAACCTGAAGTTGCTAAGCGTTCTGAGAAACAGCAACAAATGTTGAAGGAATGGTGGGAACAGATCGAAGGGTGGCGGAAACAGGATTGCCTGGCGGTTATCAGGGATGAAAGTGAGGATATTATTAAGCCGCAGGAAGCGGTGCAGGCTGTCTATAAGGCCACCGGCGGAAAGGCTTACGTGACGTCCGACGTCGGCCAGCACCAGATGTTTGCAGCGCAATATTACCCATTTGATGAGCCTCGAAAGTGGATTAACTCGGGTGGACTAGGGACGATGGGTTTTGGGCTGCCAGCGGCCATGGGGGTGCAGGTTGCCTTCCCTGATGAGCAGGTCGTTTGTATCACGGGTGAAGGCAGTATCCAGATGAATATCCAGGAGCTTTCAACCTGCTCGCAGTACGGATTGCCCATTAAGATTATCAACGTTAACAACCAGTCACTCGGTATGGTGAAGCAGTGGCAAGATATGCAGTATGAGGGTCGCCATTCACATAGTTATATGGACTCGCTGCCAGATTTTGTAAAACTGGTTGAGTCCTACGGGCACGTGGGATTCAAGATCGAATCGCGGGACGACCTGGAGCCTGTATTGGTAGAGGCGATGGCGATCAAAAACAAGCTTGTGTTTGTCGATATCATGGTTGACCCTTCAGAGCATGTTTATCCGATGCTGATTGCCCCGAACGGATCGTTGCGCGATATGTGGCTCAGTAAGGGGGTACGAACCTGATGAGAAGAATTATTTCCGTGCTGATGGAAAACGAGCCTGGTGCTTTATCGCGAGTAATTGGTTTGTTCGCCCAGCGAAACTACAACATCGAAACACTCACGGTCGCACCTACCGAAGATTCGACCCTATCCCGTCTGACCCTGTCTACTCTTGCGGGTGACGAACAGGTAGAGCAGATCACCAAGCAGCTCAACAAACTGATTGAGGTCGTAAAGCTGGTTGACCTGACCGAGGGTGAACACATCGAGCGTGAACTGATGTTAATCAAGCTGAAGGCAACCGGTGCCCAGCGTGCAGAAGTAAAGCGCACGTCGGATATCTTCCGCGGTCAGGTTGTTGATGTGACGCAGAGCACGTACACAATCCAGTTGACCGGTACGACTGAAAAACTCGATGCTTTCCTTCGGGCGTTCCCTGAATCCAGTGTGATGGAAGTCGTGAGATCGGGTGTATCCGGACTCTCCCGGGGCGAGAAAGTGCTTACACCGTAGTTGTAATGGTGGGTTTAACGGTGGAATAATGAATAATTGGGTACCCCACCATTGCCACCATTGAGGCGAGACAATGACAGACCAGGAACCGGTAAGCCCGGAGCAGGGAACCGTAACGCAGCTACCAGAACGCAAAGGCCTTAAAAAAGGCGTCTACCTGCTACCTAATCTCATCACAACCGGCGCACTTTTTTCGGGTTTCTATGCGATTGTTGCTGCAATGACCGGTGCATTCGAAACTGCGTGTATCGCGATCGTGATTGCCGGGTTCCTTGATGCGCTGGACGGGCGAATCGCCAGGTTAACAAATACCACCAGCCAGTTTGGAGTGCAGTACGACAGTATGGCAGACCTGGTTGCCTTTGGTGTTGCGCCGGCGATTTTATTGTTTAGCTGGGCCCTGCAGGATCTTGGCAAGATCGGCTGGATTATTGCCTTCCTGTATATGTGTTGCGCGGCCCTGCGTTTGGCGCGTTTCAATATTGCCCCTGACACTAAGGTATTTTACGGCCTTGCGAGCCCGGGTGCTGCAGGTACGATGTCCACCTTGGTCTGGATCTGGGTTGATAACTTCCCACCAATGGAGAGTATGGAGGTTTCTGTGTTGGTCGGCCTTTTTACAACGGTCGTCGCGTTCTTGATGGTAAGCAACATTCGGTACTTCAGCCCAAAGAACATCAAGGGCAGGGTGCCATTTCCTATTATGGTGGGGGCGGTATTGCTGTTCATTGTGGTCGCCATCTACCCGCCAGGTATGTTGTTCTGCGTTGGTCTTGCCTATGGTGTGTCTGGACCAATCCAGGCTCTGTTGAGGTTGGTCCGCGAAAAGGATAAAGCGCCTGAGGTGTAACATAGTCTGGTTTGGCCAGTCTGTTACCTCAGTAGAAAAGCGACAAACCGGAGTCAGTTATGTTGATCAAACGAGCGCAAGCAGGTGACATTCGGTCATCAGAAATCACCAGCGAAACCGTCTTTCACGAACGAAGGCAAATTTTAAAGGCGATGGGCATTGGTGCTGTTGCGCTGGGTACACCTGTTGTCGCTGGTGCAACATCAGGAGAACGCCAGCTCTATACCACCCAGGCACCGTTATCGGGGCCAGCCTGGCTCCAAAACAAACTAAATACACTGACGCCGGGTCAGTATTCAACACGGGAACCAGCAACACCGTTTGAGTATGTCAGTACTTACAATAATTTCTACGAGTTTGGGACAGGGAAAACGGATCCTGCGGATAACTCGCAGAACTTCGTCACTGATCCTTGGAAGGTGGAGGTAACTGGTGAGGCAGAGCTGACGGGGACGTATAACCTCGAAGATATTGTCAATCCTTATGCGCTTGAAGAGCGGGTTTACCGTCTTCGATGTGTAGAAGCCTGGTCAATGGTCGTACCCTGGGTTGGTTTTTCGCTTGCTAATCTTTTAAAGCGGTTTAAACCAAACTCAAATGCAAAGTACGTTCGATTTGAAACTCTTCATGACCCGGAACAGATGCCCGCACAGGGATCTCGCTTTGCCGCAATTGACTATCCCTACGTAGAAGGGCTCCGTATCGATGAGGCAATGAATGAACTCGCGTTTCTGGCCGTGGGGGTCTATGGCAACGCAATGCCTAACCAGAATGGCGCGCCGATCAGGTTGGTTGTCCCCTGGAAATACGGCTTTAAGAGTATTAAGTCAATCGTCAAGATAGAATTCACGAAACGTCGTCCGAAGACGACATGGGAAATTTCTAATAGTCGTGAGTACGGCTTCTATGCCAACGTAAACCCGGATGTTGACCATCCACGCTGGAGTCAGGCGCGCGAACGCAGATTACCCACTTCTATCTTTAACCAGAATTACGTTGAGACCCTCAAGTTCAATGGCTATGCGCCCCTGGTAGCGCACCTTTATAAAGACATGGACTTGCGAAAGCAGTACTAGTGGTTGGATCCCCGATATTGAGTTTCTGTCGTGTTTAAGTTTTCGATGTTTAAGCTCCTGACTTTCTTGCTGTGTCTCCTGCCCCTTGAGTATTCGATTTACCAGGTATATCAGCTGCAAACGGATGGGGCTAATGTTTTAGGGGCCGACCCGGCGAAGGCGCTGGTGCTGCTCCAGGGTGAGTGGGCTATACGGTTTCTTCTACTCACCCTTCTGGTAACGCCGGTAAGAAGGCTTACTGGATGGCATCAGGCCCAGAAGATCAGGAGGATGCTGGGCTTGTTTACCTTCGCCTATGCCTCGATACATCTGCTGGCCTATCTGTTCCTGCTGCTTGAGCTTGATTTTCGCAATCTGGGCGCTGACATACTAAAACGGCCCTATATTACTATTGGGTTTACCGCTTACTTGCTGCTAGTACCCCTGGCACTTACCTCTAATAGCTTTGCCATACGGCTGCTGCGAAATCGCTGGGCGCTTCTGCACCGACTTGTATACGGTGTCGCTATCCTGGTTGTTGTGCATGTGACGTGGCTAGCCAAGTCCAGTTATTCAGAGGCCATAGCCTATGGCGTAATAGTGACAGTTTTACTGCTTTCCCGGGTATTTAAGGATAAGTTCGCGTTATTCCAAGAGGCGCTTAAACGACGCGTTTAAATACTCTCCAGTTTTAATAGACATTCCAGAAAACGCTGCTACAATGCGCGCCTCTTCGCCCTAGGGCGGGGAAAGAATCAAGGCTCCATCACCGGTAAATAAGTAGTTCGAAAATATTTATCGATTATCCACGAAGGTGGTTGTAATGGGGCTTCTAAGGCGTATAATGCGCCTCCTCGATCAGCGGATCGGGGCTGAATTACAGGCCGTAATTCAGGGCTTTTCACCCAAGGGTAGTTAAGCCATTCGGACAACCAGGATTAAAATTCACCCGTTGAAATAAACGTCAACGCGGGGTTTTTTGCGCAGAAAGTTCTGCCCCCACGTGTATGACACGGTGGGTACGTTGGTGCCGAAGTTGTTCTTTAACATGGTTGGAAACAAACAATAGGTGTGGGTGCTTGTTGATTGAATGCGAAAAATATTCAGCAACAAGTTACTGACACTATATTTGAGAAGCGAAAGACAGCTCTTGTACATGGCTTGCCGTAAGGCAAACATATACAGCCGCTAGGCAAAGAGGTGTTGACGCAATACTTACTAAGTAACAGTAATTCTGTTGTGCCAGTTCATTGATGGAAACATCGTTGGGCCGACGCAGCGGATGATAGAACATCCTAGGATGTTCGATTCTTGTTTGACTGAGCATAGTAACGGAAACGATCCTCCTCGGAAGATCAAAGCCGTTGCCATGAAAAGATTGGTGGCTTATACCACTACTAATGTCCTGAGGGAGCCTCAAAAGGGTGTAACAAGGGAGGTTAGAGAAATACTCTTAAATTGAAGAGTTTGATCATGGCTCAGATTGAACGTTGGCGGCAGGCTTAAGACATGCAAGTCGAGCGGTAACAGATCGCTAGGATCCCTTCGGGGTGACTTTGATGCTGACGAGCGGCGGACGGGTGAGTAACGCGTAGGAATCTACCCAGTAGCGGGGGATAGCCCGGGGAAACCCGGATTAATACCGCATACGCCCTACGGGGGAAAGGGGGGGCTCTCTTCGGAGACCTCTCACTATTGGAGGAGCCTGCGTTGGATTAGCTTGTTGGTGAGGTAAAGGCTCACCAAGGCTACGATCCATAGCTGGTCTGAGAGGACGATCAGCCACACTGGAACTGAGACACGGTCCAGACTCCTACGGGAGGCAGCAGTCGGGAATATTGTGCAATGGGCGAAAGCCTGACACAGCCATGCCGCGTGTGTGAAGAAGGCCTTAGGGTTGTAAAGCACTTTCAGTAAGGAAGAAAAAGCCGAGCCAATAACTCGGTAATATGACATTACTTACAGAAGAAGCACCGGCTAACTCCGTGCCAGCAGCCGCGGTAATACGGAGGGTGCAAACGTTAATCGGAATTACTGGGCGTAAAGCGCGCGTAGGTGGTTTGTTAAGTGGGATGTGAAAGCCCTAGGCTCAACCTAGGAATTGCATTCCAAACTGACAGACTAGAGTACGATAGAGGGAGGTAGAATTCAGAGTGTAGCGGTGAAATGCGTAGATATTCTGAGGAATACCGGTGGCGAAGGCGGCCTCCTGGATTGATACTGACACTGAGGTGCGAAAGCGTGGGGAGCAAACAGGATTAGATACCCTGGTAGTCCACGCCGTAAACGATGTCTACTAGCCGTTGGGGGGCTTGACCCCTTAGTGGCGAAGCTAACGCGATAAGTAGACCGCCTGGGGAGTACGGTCGCAAGATTAAAACTCAAATGAATTGACGGGGGCCCGCACAAGCGGTGGAGCATGTGGTTTAATTCGATGCAACGCGAAAAACCTTACCAGGCCTTGACATCCTGAGAATTCGGTAGAGATACCTTAGTGCCTTCGGGAACTCAGTGACAGGTGTTGCATGGCTGTCGTCAGCTCGTGTCGTGAGATGTTGGGTTAAGTCCCGTAACGAGCGCAACCCTTATCCTTATTTGCCAGCACGTAATGGTGGGAACTCTAAGGAGACTGCCGGTGACAAACCGGAGGAAGGAGAGGATGACGTCAAGTCATCATGGCCCTTACGGCCTGGGCTACACACGTGCTACAATGGAAAGTACAGAGGGCCGCAATGCCGCGAGGTGGAGCAAATCCCAGAAAACTTTTCGTAGTCCGGATCGGAGTCTGCAACTCGACTCCGTGAAGTCGGAATCGCTAGTAATCGCGAATCAGCATGTCGCGGTGAATACGTTCCCGGGCCTTGTACACACCGCCCGTCACATCATGGGAGTGGGTTGCACCAGAAGTAGCTAGTTTAACCTTCGGGAGAACGGTTACCACGGTGTGATTCATGACTGGGATGAAGTCGTAACAAGGTAGCCGTAGGGGAACCTGCGGCTGGATCACCTCCTTAACCTAAAGCATCTACTGCAAGCACTCACAACCTATTGTTTGATTCCGCGTCATTAGCGACTCGTTAGTTGCTGTTGGCGCCTGTGCATAGACATCAGAAGTCAGAAGACCCTGAGATTGAGGTTAAGTAGTACTCAAGTTGTTCTCAATAGTCTTCTGACTTCTGGCGCTCTAGCCAGAGAAACTCTGTTGGTGGACCCAACAGATGTTCTTTAAAAAAGTGTATAAGTGATAAAGCAAATTTCCTGCGGAAATTTGCCCCGATCGAAGTCGAGGGGCCTCTACCAAGAGAAACCACGATCCGTTCGAAGGCAATAACCAAGGGGAATTTAGTAAAGTCTGTAATCAGAAGGTGTTGTGATGACATCAGCTGTTTACAAAAATTGACATCCGCAAATGAGTCAGCGAACCCAAGTTCAATGACCAAGATAAGACCTTTTGCCAGGTCGAGTCTTGTTAAGAGATGTTCTTTAATATCAGTAGTGTTAATTCAAACGCGCACTGTTGGTATTTAAAAGGGAACTGATCTTCATTTGTTTTTTTAAATTCAAGATCACGTTGAAGACAAGAAACTTCGGTTTCCGGTCAGAAAAGTGGTCGAGAGTTCGTATATTTCAAGCGTATTATCCGGTGATAAACCAATAGCTTTGAGCAGCCTCTGCTTCACAAAAGGTGAGAGGCATTTAGTTTCCTGAATAACACTCCGTTATCCAGGTCGTTCAAGTTATATGGTCAAGCGAATAAGCGTATATGGTGGATGCCTAGGCAGTTAGAGGCGATGAAGGACGTTGTAGTCTGCGATAAGCTCGGGCGAGCTGACAAACAAGCATTTGTAACCCGAGATTTCCGAATGGGGAAACCCGGCCCTTTGGGTCATCTTGCACTGAATACATAGGTGCACGAAGCGAACCCGGTGAACTGAACCATCTAAGTAACCGGAGGAAAAGAAATCAACCGAGATTCCCTTAGTAGCGGCGAGCGAAAGGGGAACAGCCAGCAATCTTTATGTTTTATGTTAGGGGAACGGTCTGGAAAGTCCGGCGACAGAAGGTGATAGCCCTGTACCCGAAAACATTTAACAAGAACTAAGTTTGCAACAAGTAGGTCGGAGCACGAGAAACTCTGACTGAACATGGGGGGACCATCCTCCAAGGCTAAATACTCCTAACTGACCGATAGTGAACTAGTACCGTGAGGGAAAGGCGAAAAGAACCCCGGAGAGGGGAGTGAAATAGATCCTGAAACCGTATACGTACAAGCAGTAGGAGCAGACTTGTTCTGTGACTGCGTACCTTTTGTATAATGGGTCAGCGACTTAAGTTCAGTAGCAAGCTTAACCGTTTAGGGGAGGCGTAGGGAAACCGAGTCTTAATAGGGCGATTTAGTTGCTGGGCTTAGACCCGAAACCAGGCGATCTATCCATGGCCAGTGTGAAGGTTGAGTAACATCAACTGGAGGCGCGAACCCACCTATGTTGAAAAATGGGGGGATGAGCTGTGGATCGGAGTGAAAGGCTAATCAAGCCTGGAGATAGCTGGTTCTCCGCGAAATCTATTTAGGTAGAGCGTCATGTATCACCATAGGGGGTAGAGCACTGTCTCGGCTAGGGGCCCATCCCGGGTTACCAACCCGATGCAAACTCCGAATACCTATGAGTGCAATCATGGCAGACACACGGCGGGTGCTAACGTCCGTCGTGGAGAGGGAAACAACCCAGACCGCCAGCTAAGGTCCCCAAATCACAGTTAAGTGGGAAACGATGTGGGAAGGCACAGACAGCTAGGAGGTTGGCTTAGAAGCAGCCATCCTTTAAAGAAAGCGTAATAGCTCACTAGTCGAGTCGGCCTGCGCGGAAGATTTAACGGGGCTTAAACTGTGTACCGAAGCTGCGGGTGCTCCTTTTCTTCGGAAAGGGGGCGCGGTAGCGGAGCGTTCTGTAAGCCGTTGAAGGTGTGCTGTAAAGCATGCTGGAGGTATCAGAAGTGCGAATGCTGACATGAGTAACGATAAGGGGGGTGAAAAACCCCCCCGCCGGAAGACCAAGGTTTCCTGCGCAACGCTAATCGGCGCAGGGTTAGTCGACCCCTAAGGCGAGGGCGAAAGCCGTAGTCGATGGGAAGCTGGTTAATATTCCAGCACTTGTAATTATTGCGATGGAGGGACGGAGAAGGCTAGGCTAGCGCGGCGATGGTTGTCCGCGTGAGAAGGTGTAGGCTGAGATCTTAGGTAAATCCGGGATCTCTTAAGGCTGAGGCCGAGGACGAACCGAGTCTTTGTACTCGGGAAGTAGTTAATGCCATGCTTCCAGGAAAAGCTTCTAAGCTTCAGATAATTATGAATCGTACCCCAAACCGACACAGGTGGTCAGGTAGAGAATACCAAGGCGCTTGAGAGAACTCGGGTGAAGGAACTAGGCAAAATGGTACCGTAACTTCGGGAGAAGGTACGCCGCTTTTAGTGATGGAACTTGCTTCCTAAGCTGAGGGCGGTCGAAGATACCAGGTGGCTGCGACTGTTTACTAAAAACACAGCACTCTGCAAACTCGTAAGAGGACGTATAGGGTGTGACGCCTGCCCGGTGCTTGAAGGTTAATTGATGGGGTTATCTTCGGAGAAGCTCTTGATCGAAGCCCAAGTAAACGGCGGCCGTAACTATAACGGTCCTAAGGTAGCGAAATTCCTTGTCGGGTAAGTTCCGACCTGCACGAATGGCGTAACGATGGCCACACTGTCTCCACCCGAGACTCAGTGAAATTGAATTTGCGGTTAAGATGCCGTATACCCGCGGCTAGACGGAAAGACCCCGTGCACCTTTACTACAGCTTTGCACTGGACTTTGATTTTACCTGTGTAGGATAGGTGGGAGACTTTGAAGCGCTGTCGCTAGATAGCGTGGAGTCGACCTTGAAATACCACCCTGGTAACGTTGAGGTTCTAACTTCGGTCCCTTATCGGGATTAAGGACAGTGTATGGTGGGTAGTTTGACTGGGGCGGTCTCCTCCCAAAGAGTAACGGAGGAGCGCGAAGGTACCCTCAGCATGGTCGGAAATCATGCAACGAGTGCAATAGCAGAAGGGTGCTTGACTGCGAGACAGACACGTCGAGCAGGTACGAAAGTAGGTTATAGTGATCCGGTGGTTCTGTATGGAAGGGCCATCGCTCAACGGATAAAAGGTACGCCGGGGATAACAGGCTGATACCGCCCAAGAGTTCACATCGACGGCGGTGTTTGGCACCTCGATGTCGGCTCATCACATCCTGGGGCTGAAGCCAGTCCCAAGGGTATGGCTGTTCGCCATTTAAAGTGGTACGCGAGCTGGGTTTAGAACGTCGTGAGACAGTTCGGTCCCTATCTGCCGTGGGCGTTTGAGAATTGAGAGGAGCTGCTCCTAGTACGAGAGGACCGGAGTGGACGAACCTCTGGTGTTCCGGTTGTCACGCCAGTGGCATTGCCGGGTAGCTACGTTCGGAAAGGATAACCGCTGAAAGCATCTAAGCGGGAAGCCCCCCTCAAGATTAATTCTCACTGGGACTTTAAGTCCCCTAAAGAGCCGTTGAAGACTACAACGTTGATAGGCTAGGTGTGTAAGCGCTGTGAGGCGTTGAGCTAACTAGTACTAATTGCTCGTGAGGCTTGATCATATAATTTGAGCGATTGTGGTATAACCACATGATCCTCTAACCGCCATCTTGAATTGAACGCATAGCGTGAAGAGAAAAGGCGCCGGTTTAGAGAAACTCAAGCTATATAGGATAAGACCTTGAAATAGAACGATTGTTTGAAAGACAAAAGATGTCAGACGTAAAAAGACTTGTCACTTATATTACTTTTTAAGATTTAGTCACCCAGGATCTAACCCTGGTGTTGGCAACACGGACGAGGCTTATCGTACAAAACGATGACGCCACACCGGCTTGCCTGATGACCTTAGCGAGTAGGTACCACCTGATCCCATATCGAACTCAGAAGTGAAACTGCTTAGCGCCGATGGTAGTGTGGGAGTTCCCATGCGAGAGTAGGACATTGTCAGGCATTAATTGAGAAACCCCAGTTCGCGAAAGCGACTGGGGTTTTTTATGACTTTTTGTTGTTGTTCTCCTACGCTGAACCAAGAGCTTTGCCATTTTGTAGGCTCTGACTAACTGCCTAAATGCATTCTGATCGGAGACGATCAAATCAATTCATCTAAGGAGTTACAGTTATGAATAAATCAAACACGATTCGAGAGTTGTCTCACGAGGAAATGCAAAGTGTCAGCGGAGGCGTTGTGCCGCTAGTAGCAGCGGTTGCTTCATTTGCAACGCATCATGCAGTCAGGACTATTGGGCAATACTACCTGTCGAGAGGCCTTACTTCTTATGCGGTTTATGGCGTAGCCTCAGCCTTTTCTGACAATTAGTCATTTGAGTCCAATCTTTAAAAAGGTTCGAAAGTGTCCATATTGTGACCATGGCCAGCTGACTGTTGGTGAACTGGCCCATGGTACGAACTGTATGAGCTGCCATCGGTTTGTAGAAATGGATTTTCGATTTAGCGCGGGAATTCCGGTTGTCCTGGGGTTCTGTCTATTGCTTTGCTTTGAGTATGGTGCAAACGAGTTGGGCCTCTTCCTGACAATTATATTGGTTGTGTTCACCTCAGGTTACAAATCGCTGTTCACTGGTTATTTACCGCTGCGACACTATGGGGGCTCCTAGGCTTCTCAAATGAATAACGCCCTCCATTTTGTAATGACGTCTCCGCTCGATTCAGAAGGTAGTTCACCTATCAGGGTTACCTCTATGCTTTACGCGCGAACCTGTTAGCGACGCTGTCGCGCCCTACTCTCAATCATCATCACCATCTGTTTGATCGTGGCGGGAAACTTAAGTTTCCACTCACCTTTCTCTTTCACTAAGGTGTACAACAGTATCTGTTCCCAGGTGGTCACCCTGGGACATTTTGAGCCGAGCGACGATATGTACCATGTCGTCATTCTCCTGGATCTTGCCGGTGATCTCCCGGTCTGTGACCTTAAGGTGTTGTGAACGCGAAGCTTTCAGGATTTCATTGGCAAGGGCGTTCAGGTAAAACTCAGCTGGTGTTTTGGCCACTCGACTCATGGAAACCTTCTGTCCGAAAACACGGCGTTGCAAAACCATATTCACCAAAATTCGCCTGGTACTGAATGGACTCATCTATAGTCTTCTTCAGGCTATCCATATTTCCGGAATCCATTAGGGTCGCGATACCTGCCGGTTCCTGTCCCGTCAGGATAGAGAGATACTTTTCCAGGGTTTCCTGAGGGGTGCTCTAGGCAATCGCGGTCGAATTCTGTAGTACAGTACAAACGAGAGCAATCAGTTAGTGCATAGGGGTGCCTTGAAATGGCTAACTTAGGACTAGTTTACCTGCTATTGACTGCCATTGGGTGTCATGAGTGGTAATGTCTGACGCTCACCGTTGGGCGCCTATAGAATGAAAGTATCGATGAACGCCAGAGATCAGAATTCCTTAGGCATTGTGGCTCAGGCGGAAATGCACCATGCCTTGTTGCTTGGGTTACAGCTCATGATCTCGTCTAATCGAGATCGAAGTGAAGTTTATGACTGGATGTTCGGTCTGTTCCGCAGGCAACACAAAGACAAATTCCTGTCGAGCTTTGGTAAGTTGGGACTAGAGGGTTTGCCGGATGCAGTTGCCTGCGCCCAATACCATGTAATGGCCAATAGCATTGGTGGTGTCCCTGTTGAGTACCTTGCAGAAAGTGACACAAAGGCCTGGGTCAGGTTCCGCTATCCACGCTGGATGTATCTTGGCGCAACTATCTGCGGTATCCCTGTTGAGGTCAGCCGTGGCTTCCTTAACGGCTGGTATGCTGAAAACGGTGTTTCGCTGAACAATCCCAGGTTAGGTTTTGTATGCGTCTCAGAAGACATGACAGGCGAGTTTGGGCTCTGTGGATATTTTAAGGAGTTTGATCATGACCTTACGGATAGAGAACGATTGCAGTTTGCCAATGAACGACCACCCCCGTTCAATCAGGAAGATCAGCCCAAGCTGCCCGCCGAGAGCTGGGGTGAAGAAAGACTTGAGAAAGCGAACCGAAACTATGCAGTGGAATTTGTCCGAAACGGACTAATAGAACTTCATGGGGTTATTGGTGAGAGCCAAACAAAAGCGCTGGGCGGTAGGGCAGCAAGGCTGATCGGGCTGCAGTACTGCACCCAGACGCGAACGCTTATCGGGACAGAGGACGGCGACCTAGCTTCGGCGGGAAGCTATCTCTCCAAGATGTTTGCCGGGCTTGGCGACGAATCGGTCGTGAAATTGAGCGGTAGTACGTTGCAGATTATTCACACTGGTTTACGTATTACTCAAGGTCTGGACCCGGTAGATCGAGAGACTGTGCTAACGGTATGGAAAGAACTCTGGTTGGGTGCTCTCGCATCTTTCCAGCACATGAAACAGGCAGAGGTTGAAATCAGCGGAGACTCGATTGTGTGGACGATCACGGATGTTGCTTAGTTGTTGCTCGCGAGAATGGCAAAGACAGTGAACCAGGCAAAACGACCGAATTGGCCCATCAAATCAGAAAAGGGTCGCTACAAACCGGCTGACTCGATATGGTTCACCCATGCTAGCTCTGAATCGGGAAGAAATCACGGCAGCCTTTGATGAAGGTGAAGTTCTGCATGTCCCTGATCTTGAAAATGTTCAGTGGCCGTCACTCGATTACTTTGGCTGGGTGCACCCTTCAGGACATGTCGGTTTCGTCGTTTTACAGTCACCCAACGATGGACGAAGTCGTGGTATTAAGATGAGTCGAGCGAAACGGGTTACGAAAAACCGGCGGATGGAGATGTGTTCCTGGTGTCATCATGTTCACAAAGCAAATGGGACCGCGATGTTTACGGTGCCGGTAAGAGGCAGTGAGGGACGGCACACATTGGGCAATCTCGTTTGCAAGGATCTGGATTGCAGCCTGAGGATAAGGAACCTGGTACAGCCAGATAGTTTTATGCGCGAGACGTTATACCAGCCAGCCAAGATCTGGCGCATGCAGACAACGATGCATAAGTGGCTAGGACGAGCCAACCAGCTCTAGCAGTCAACCGCCGTTAAAACACCGTACTGTGCTTGCCTGTGTTTTTTTAAACGGCAGTCAGGTTCAATTTCAATCCTTTCGCCATCGCCACGATAGCATCGACGAATGAAGTCGCTTCTTCACTTGCGTTAATTGAACCAACAAAACTCTTGTCGATCTTCAGCGTGTTGATGTGGTCCGGGATGTTCGATCCCGGTAGCTGATCGAGAAGTTGGCGATCGTAGAGAGCGTCGCCAGAGAAGAGTGTTCTGCCTGATGGATCCCATAGACCAATGCTGCCGGGTGAATGGCCTGGCAGGTGTTATACCGTGAGTGCTTTATCGCCAAGGTCGATAACATCTCCTTCATCAAGGTGGCGGGTGATACTGGTGGAGGTAACCTGGTAGTTTTTAATGTCGTAGTTTTCGTCCGGTCGAGCGTTAATCAGGTAGTCCTGGTAATCATCGGTGCGAAGTCCAGCCTGGTAGTTTTGAGGGAAGTCCGCGATGCGAAGCCAGCTGAACTCCGAATAATTCAGCATGGCTGCTGATTCACTGCTGTACATCAATCTTTCATCAAACTCGCGCAAACAGCCGACATGGTCGTAGTGGATATGTGTGGCCAATGCCATCACGAGTTTATCGATCTTGTCTGCAATGGCGTTCTTCAGCGAACTGACACCTAGCCCGGTATCGACCAATAGATCTTTATCACGGCCGCGAAGGTGCCAGATATTGCACCTCAGGAACGGATGCACATGCGGTTCATAAATAAGTGTCAGCTCGTTAGTGAGTTTTCTGGTGTCATACCAATGGTCGGCGACTCGCATCATGGCGTTTACCTGTCAAGGGTAGGGGCCTTAGTTTATGCTTCCTTGTTTTGGTTAGGTAATGAAAAATGCTTGGATACGAATTTCACGATCTGGTCGGTAATGTCGGTGTATTGTGTATTCTTGCAACTTATCTGCTTCTGCAAATTGAACGAATCGAACCGACAAGCCTGATTTTTTCCGGGCTCAATGCGCTTGGTGCAGGAATGGTTCTGTTCTCACTGATGGAAGAATTTAACCTGAGTGCTTTCATTATCGAGTCCGCGTGGTTGACGATCTCAGTCTTTGGCATTGCGAGACGATTCTTCAAAGCCGACGTCGCCTGATTGATGTCCTGGCTCTTCTCCCGAATCGATGGTGTTATTCGCCCGGCAGGCCATGTCTTCTATGGCTGGTATATCGTCAGCGCGGCTGGTGGTTTGCAGCTTCTTTCCGGGCTGTTGTGGATGCACTCCTATGGCGCCTATGTTGTCCTGCTGCAGGACGAGTTCGGTTGGAGTAAAGCGCTCGTGGCCGGTGCGTTTGCGCTGACGAGAATCGAAAGCGGGATCCTTGGGCCTCTGCAGGGTTGGCTAACTGACAAGTATGGCCCCCGGATTGTGCTGGGCGTGGGTGTTGTTATCTTCGGTATTGGATTCATGGCGTTCAGCCAGATCACGACGCTTCTCGAGTTCTACCTGACTTTTGCGCTGATAGCGGTTGGCTCCAGCCTTGGCGGGTTCGCCACGGTGATGGTGTCTATCGTGAACTGGTTCAGCCGTCATAGAGCGAAGGCAGTTGCCCTGTCTCAAATGGGTTACTCTCTTGGTGGGCTCGCAGTCCCTGTTGTTATTATTTGTCTTGAAGCATTCGGCTGGAGGACAACAGCCTTCTATTCCGGAGCCATGGTTATCGTGGTTGGGTTTCCGTTGGTCTTCCTAGTGCGCCATCGTCCGCAGGACTATGGGGAGCTGGTCGATGGTGGTAGCCAGTTAAACATTGAGGGAATGCCAATGGTGTTTACGAGTGGTCGCGATTTCACGGCCCGACAGGCGATGCGAACTTCTTCTTTCTGGCTGATCTCCATGGGGCACGCTTGCGCGTTGTTAACTGTGTCATCGATCATGGTCCACCTGGTTTCGCATCTAAGCGAAGGTCTCGATTATTCCCTGGGTCAGGCGGGCCTTGTGGTTGCGGCGCTGACCGGCTTCCAGATGCTGGGGCAGATAGGTGGTGGTTTCATCGGGGACAGATTTAACAAACAGTTGATCTGTGTCGTCTGCATGTTGTTCCACACCGCGGCACTGTTCCTTCTCGCAAATGCTACAGAGCTCTGGATGGTTATACTCTTCACTGCGATGCACGGACTTGCCTGGGGAATTCGGGGCCCATTGATGGTCGCGCTGCGTGCCGACTATTTTGGCCCGTCATCTTTCGGCACGATCATGGGGTTCTCTTCTCTGATCGTGATGTTGGGCATGTCTATTGGGCCGATCTATGCCGGATATATGGCGGATACTCATGGCGATTATGTGACCGGGTTTAGCGTACTGGGTATTGGCGCGCTCCTTGGGTCGCTATGTTTTGTGTTTGCCCGGGCCCCGGTTCATCCTGATGATGATAAGCTGGTCGGTGAGAAGTGACGGCTTGTGTTAGGTGATGGTGTTAACGAAATGGGACTAACCAGAAGTGGCTACCTGAAGGCGATGGGTATTGATGTCTGGACATCGCGGTCAGCTGTTGCGCCCCAGGTGGATGCTGCAGTGGGAGCTTCGAACGAGCCCGTGAACAGCCCTACGGAAGTGTTCAGGCAGGCGCCGGCTAAGAAAGTTGAGACAGATACGACAGTTCAGACCGGGGATGCTGCAACCGGCAAACAAATTCCTGAATTCATGTTGGCATTGTTTCACTATGAAACGATGGGTATTTGCCTTTCGCTGCGTGCTGAAAGTGAACTTCCCAGGAGGTTTTGTGACGATGTGGCGCGCGCCATGGGTGGCAGTATCGGATCCGTGCGTTACCAGTTACTCAAATGGCCAATGCTAAGCACATCGGGGATCGATCAATCCATTAACGCGGCGAGAGAGGTCGTTACCCAAAAATTCCGGCAAATGCCTACCAGGGTATTGGTGTTTGGGGACGACGTTGGCGAGTACTACAATCCGCTGCGCGACTTGGCGCCGCTGTCGGTGGGAGCAGTTGGTGCGCAGACATTCCTTAAGGTGCCGTCCCTGAAAGGCCTTCTTGGGTCGGGTTCAGCCAAGCGCGAACTGATGCTGGCAATGCATCGTTGGCGCAGCAGCGAGATGTCTTGATGTCCAGCGAGGTCCGGCGTATGCAGCTGACCGATCTACCTGATGTACTTCGAAACGAGCGCCGGGGTTACACGCATCCCTGGACCGAGGGGGTTTTCAGGGACTGCCTCGGCAACGGCCAGGAATGCTGGTTGTTGATGTGTAGCGACCAGAATGTCGGTCATGGCATTCTGTCGGTTGCGGCTGGAGAGTCTCACCTGCTGAATGTTTGCGTGCATCCTGATTTCCAGGGTCATGGTTTTGGGTGCATCCTGGTCGAACACTTGCTGGAGCGGGCTCGGAAGGGAGAGGCGTCGACTATATTTCTTGAGGTGAGACCTTCGAATGTGGCGGCCCGTGAGCTGTACGATAAGCTTGGCTTTAACGAGGTCGGGATCCGGGAAAACTACTACCCGTCTAACGTTGGACGGGAAGACGCACTGGTTCTGTCGAAAGAGCTGTTCTGAAGCCAGCCTGTACCTGCACGGTTTGCGTCTATATAATGCCGCGGCTTTCGCAATGACTCCGATAGATTCCCATGATTGAGCAAGAGGTCGACAAACGACGTACCTTTGCGATTATCTCGCACCCGGACGCGGGTAAGACCACCATTACAGAAAAGCTTTTGCTGTTCGGAAAAGCAATTCAGCTGGCGGGTACGGTTAAGTCCAAGAAGTCTGACCGCTATGCGGCCTCTGACTGGATGGAGATGGAGAAACAGCGGGGCATTAGTGTCACCACTTCCGTCATGCAGTTCCCCTATAAGGATCGAATAGTCAATCTGCTCGACACCCCGGGGCACGAAGACTTTTCTGAAGATACTTATAGAACATTAACGGCAGTGGATTCTGTGTTAATGGTGATCGATGCAGCAAAAGGTGTCGAAGGTCGAACGGTCAAACTGATGGAGGTCTGCCGACTTCGTGACACGCCGATTCTCACCTTCGTCAACAAGCTCGATAGAGAAGTCAGAGACCCCATCGATGTGATGGATGAAGTGGAATCGGTATTAAAGATTGCATGCGCACCTATCACCTGGCCCATTGGAATGGGCAGTCGTTTTAAAGGTGTGTATCACCTCTATGACGATGAAATCCATGTGTTTGAACCAGGTCAGGGTGATGTCGCTTCAGACGCGCGAATTATCAAGGATCTCGGTTCCAGGGAAGCCGCGGAGTTTCTGGGTGATGACCTTGAAGAGTTCCAAGATGAAATCGAGCTGGTGAAAGGTGCCAGCCATGAGTTTGATGAAGCTGCCTATCTTACAGGTGAGCTGACTCCGGTCTATTTTGGCACGGCGCTTAGAAACTTTGGTGTGAACCAGATGCTCGATGGGTTTGTTGACTTTGCGCCCGCGCCCCTGCCAAGAGCGACAAACTCTGAAGTCGTCGATTCCAAAAGCGATGAGTTCTCCGGATTCGTATTCAAGATTCAGGCGAACATGGATCCCAAGCACAGGGACAGAATTGCTTTTATGAGAGTCTGTTCAGGACAATACTTTCAGGGCATGAAAATGCGTCATGTGAGGATTGGTAAGGACGTCAGGGTCAGTGATGCTGTGACATTTCTTGCCGGTGAAAGGTCTGCTGCTGATGAAGCTTTCCCGGGAGACATCATCGGCCTGCATAACCACGGGACTATCCAAATCGGTGACACGTTTACCAGTGGTAAAGATCTTAAGTTTATTGGTGTTCCGCACTTTGCGCCGGAGCTATACCGCCGCGTGCGGCTCAAGGATCCCTTGAAGAGCAAACAACTCAGGCAAGGTTTAACGCAATTGTCAGAAGAGGGTGCGACCCAGTTATTCATGCCGTTGACTAACAATGATTTGATTGTTGGTGCTGTGGGCGTTCTGCAATTTGATGTGGTGGCATTTCGATTAAGGGATGAATACAAGGTCGATTGCGGCTACGAGTCGGTTACTATTTCGGCGGCAAGATGGGTGTACTGCCCGGATGAAAAAATGCTGTCTGAATTCAAACGGAAGGCCGAAGGAAACCTGGCAGTTGATGGCGGCGGGCACCTGACCTATCTCGCGCCAACCTCAGTGAATATGTCGCTCACCCAGGAGCGGTGGCCGGATATCGAGTTCCGGGCTACTCGCGAAATCGACTGAGTTATTTTGTAACTGGAAAGTGCAGTCCCGCACTACCCTGCGGCCCGCTTGACCCTTAGAAAAACACAGGAATTTGTTTTGCTAATAAATTAAGTCATGTCGTCGTAGGGGTTTTCGACGTTCAGGCTTATCTCTTTATCCTGGCCCGGGATGGAAATGCCGTCAGAAGAGATCGTTAATTCTTCGCCTTCAATGACACCCACGCCAAAGTTGTAGATCGTGGAATTCTTACCGGCGATCATCGATTCGTCATAGGCTTCGATTTTTTCCTTGACTGGCTCATTAAGGCTGGCATGTTTGGTGAGCGCAGCCTTGCCATGCTTTTTCCGCAGCATTTCTGTGACCACATGGGGGCCAAGTACGGCAGCCGTAGCATTGTTGCCCCCAAAGCCTTTGGAATTGATAAACACCGAATCTATGTCGGTCTTGCTGACCTGGCGATGTTTAAGGAGGAAGTCAAGATGGCTCCGGTGAACGTCATCTGCAATATTTTCTGAGGAGACTATCCCTGGGATGAACCCGTCGCTCCACACACCCAGAGAAGCCATAAGCTGGTCAGCAGACGCGCAGGCAAGAGAATGACCGATATAAGATTTGATCGCTGTGACCGGCAATTTTTCGATTCCAAATGCTGCTGCCAGTTCGTTAAAAATGTGGGATTCGGTAACCCTATTCTGTGGGGTGCTGGTGCCATGGGCCTGAATAAAGGATCGATGTCGCAGCGACTCTTCGCCCAGGATGGAGCGGACTACGCCCATTGCCTTGCCGACCGTCATATAATTTCCAATACCAGGGCCTGGAATTGATTTTTTGAATCCGTCTGCATTGATAAAAACGTCAGCGACAGCGCCGTAGATATTAACGCCAAGTTCCAGCGCTAAGGCATCATCAAACAGGACAATGAACTGGGATCCTTCAGATAGGGTAAAGCCGCAGTTTTCTGCGAAAGGACGACATGCCCGGCGATGATCGGCTTCACCTTCGCTGATGCCATCAATTTTTTTCAATGCTTCATCTTCCGCCAGGGCGCCCATAGTGCGATAGCCTTCGATGACATCCGGGGTTAGTGGTGCTTCACTTGCGCCGACAAGAACCGCTCGGGACTTGCCCGAGCGAATGTCCTGAATCCCCTGACGCAGGTTGTACAGGAAGGTCGCGCAGGCACCGATGTTCGCTCCGGTAGTTCCCATATTCCCAAGAATATAGGCATTAACAAAATCCGCTGTCATCTCGGCGAGACCAAGTGGCAGGTTTTTCGAGCTTACGCGCTTGCCCATCAGTCCGGCCTGTAACAGCCCGCCAGAACCATTGGTATCTAATTGCCCCATCGCGCTGCTTGCATAGACCGAGATCTGGTCAGCGGGCACTCGCCGTCTAACTTCATCCCAGTGAATACCAAGAGAGTTTAGTGCATCAGATGCGCCGAATACCGTGAGCTGCAGCCCGCGCGGATGGTTGCGTGACTGATACAATTTTTCTGGTTCGAAACCTGAAGGCAATTGTCCGGCCGCCAGTACCCGTGATGATCGAGTGTCATTGAACAGTAAATCCAGATCACCCCTGACCGAGACGATCACGCCGTCGCCGGCTTCGTCAACGATCCAATCGTCCGGAATATTGTCAGGCAGGTGGTTTCGCTTGATGGAGAAACTAATGGCTTTGTCTGATGTGCTTTTTATGGTCGCCCTCTTGTGAAGAGGGATCGAATTCGCATCAAAAAGATTGGTTTCAAGGCGTCGGACTAAGGTGTGGTCCAGCATCGCTTTTCTGGCTTCTGCCGAGGTCGAATCCGTACGATTCATGAGCGCGGCTAGTGCTGCAAAGGTTTTGTCTTGTACAGAAGAACTCAGCTCATCAATCACCATACGCCGGTAGCCATGATGAGATGAACTTCGACCGGCGGGGTTAACGCCGCCAAAGCCAACAATTACAGGCAGGCGTGACAAGGCATAAACTCCTAAGTACCTAATTCAATTGCATAATGAAGATTATTGTACGTGGTTGAATGAAGCTTGTCGCTACACCATCTCGATAGCAACGGCTGTCGCTTCGCCGCCACCGATGCACAAAGAAGCGATGCCTCGTTTCTTGCCAAGTTTTTTCAGCGCGTACATCAACGAGACGATGATTCTGGAGCCAGTAGACCCAACAGGATGCCCCTGTGCGCAGGCGCCGCCGTGGATGTTCACTTTTTCAGGATCCAACCCTAGTTCGCGGGTTGCTAAAATCGTTACCATCGCGAATGCTTCATTGATCTCGAACAGGTCAACATCGTCTTTTGACCACCCGGTTTTCTCGAGCAGTTTTTCGATAGCCCCGATAGGCGCGATGGTGAATTCTGACGGATGACGAGAGTTGGTGGTGTGGGCGACAATTCGCGCCATGGGTTTCAGGCCTTTTTCCTTCACTGCCGCCTCGCTTGCCAGGATCAGTGCAGAGCCGCCGTCTGAGATAGAGCTGGAATTTGCGGCGGTAACTGTACCGTCTTCCTTGAACGCGGGTCTCAGTGTCGGAATTTTGTCGATCTTTGCATTGTGTGGTTGCTCATCGTCGGTGATGATAGTTTCACCTTTGCGGGACTTCACAGTCACAGCAACGGTTTCGTCTTTAAGTGAACCATTGTCGATAGCATTTTTTGCCCTGGTCAGAGATTCGATGGCAAATGCATCCATGTCTTCCCTGGTAAGTTGGTACTTGTCCGCGATTTCCTGTGCAAAAGAACCCATGAGCCGTCCGGTCTTTGCATCTTCAAGCGCATCGGTGAACATGGAATCCTGGATTTCACCGTGTCCCATACGCATGCCGCCGCGTGCTTTTGGCAACATGTAGGGGGAATTGGTCATACTTTCCATTCCTCCCGCCACCATGATCTCGTTAGAGCCGGCTTTGATGAGGTCGTGTGCCAGCATCGTCGCTTTCATGCCTGACCCACAAAGCTTGTTAATCGTCGTCGCACCTGATTCCACTGGAATACCGGCATCCATGGCCGCCTGTCGTGCAGGGCCCTGGCGAAGTCCATTTGGCAGGACGCAGCCCATGATGATTTCCTCGACATCTTCACCCTTGAGGTTTGCGCGCTCGATGGCTGCGGCTATTGCAGCACTTCCGAGGTCAACGGCAGAAAGATCACTAAAGCATCCTTGCATGCCTCCCATAGGGGTTCTGGCGCCAGCAGCGATATATACGGATTCAGTCATGGTCGGGTCCTGTTATTCTCGTTAGTCGTATAATGTTGCGGGGCATTATAGAGCCCCGAGCCTTGCTAGCATAGAGCCCTCGGCTCTTATAGACCCTCAGCCCTAGCCGCTCATAAAGGCCCTCAGCCTGCTCATAAAGAGCCCACAGAGATACATTAGGGACCTGAATTTGCCCGCCTATGGTAGCTCAAGCCATTCCCGGTTGAACCGTAAGTGTTTGATACGCTTCTGGTTCCAGGTATAAACTAGATGAATGAAGCCATCTGGGCCGATTGTCATGGAGGGATACGAGAATTCATATTCATGGTCAAGGTTGGTAGCGGTTTCTTCCTCAAGCACTTTCACGATTGTCCACTCATTCGCTGAGCCCATGGCAAGACTCAGCCGGTGGCGCCCATCTTCAAGGTCATTTAAGGCCAGAAGCAGATACCCGCTTCCGGGGTTGATGATTGAAACAGCCGAATTGGGGTTGGGAAGTTCAGTCCTGACTGGCGTCGACCAATGGGCGCCCGCGTCTTCTGAAAGTACGCTCAATACTCGGCCAGGTGGATCTCCGGAATATCTCAAAAGACCAATGGCTGAAGATTCATCCAAATTGGTGATAGCGGGCTGTAATGAATGTTTCCCTCGTGAGATCCGGACTTTGTCCATGACTGTGAGGTCGCTCGAGAGGGTCAGGGTTTCTGAAAACTTACCAAGAAACTCATGGTAAACGGGTAGCTGCATGCCTCCATCTGACAGGGGTAACCCTTCTGTGCGGACCAGTGTGCTGATGTTCAGGAAAGGCGAAGAGACCAGACGGATTGGGCTGGTCCATTGTATGCCCTGATCGAATGATTCCATGTAGTTGATGGAACTGGCCGCCCAGCCGCCAACTGAAACTGAGACATAGTACAAGCCGAGCCGCCCGTCGGGCCATGAATAGAGGGTGGGGTTGCCGACTTTGCGGATATACCGGCCCAACGCCTGTTCGGTTGAATTTCGGTCCGCAATCACCCGCGGGGAAGACCACGTGCCATCGAAGCTTGAGCTGAAAATGGCGACGTCACGGTGTCCCTCTTCGGTGCCGCCGTACCAGACCGCTACAGGTTTTCCGTCGGTGATGGCAATGCTGGCGCTATGTGCTTCATTGGTTTCGTTGTTGGAGACCCAGTGGGCGTCGAAAACAGGCCCTTTTTGTGGGGCCGGGATAACGGCAGGGGGAGGATATACTGGTAACTGTCGGACGGGAATCAACAGAATCCAACAACCGAAGAAGACGGCGGCAGATGCAATAGTTAGGGTGATCTTCGGGGCTGGGTTCATGGTTTATATCGACTGTGTCAGTGCATGCTAATGGGTTTAGCGTAACTAGGAAACCTCTGAAACGGATGTGATATCCTGCATTTTTTTTTAGTATCAACTTTTTGTTAACCACATTTCAATAATTAAGGTGAAGAAATCATGTCAGAAAAAGCAGCTAAGGCTCTGGAAATCTACCAGAGCATTGAAGGCCAGGAAGAAGGTGTCGGTGAATGGTTAGTCGTCGACCAGGACAGGATCAATCTGTTTGCTGACGCGACACTGGATCACCAGTTTATTCATATCGACCCTGAAAAGTCTGCGGAGTTGTCACCGTACAAGGTCACGATTGCGCATGGTTTCCTCACCCTGTCGCTTATTGTGCATTTAGGCGGATCCATCGCACCGCTTCGTCCAGAGGCCCTCGAAGGTGTGTTCATGGGAGTAAACTACGGTCTGGATAAAGTTCGATTCCCTGCGCCCGTTCCTGTTAACTCGAAAGTTAGGGCACGTCACACGCTAATGTCTGCCGAATTGAAAGGCGCAAATACCATCCAGGTAAAACGTCAGGTGACTATAGAAGTAGAAGGTAGTGACAAGCCGGTTTGTGTAGCCGAATCCCTGATTCGTTATATGTACGGTGACTAGCTGAGTCTGATTTTTTATAAGAGGGACAATCTTATGACGGTCATAACCAAAGAGGACCTGATCCAAAGCATTCAGGACTCTCTGCAGTACATTTCCTATTACCATCCACCGGATTTCATTCGGGGGGTTGGCGAGGCGTATGAGAGGGAAGAATCTCCAGCTGCTCGCGATGCGATGGCGCAGATCCTGATCAACTCAAGAATGTGTGCAGAAGGTCATCGGCCAATATGCCAGGACACGGGAATCGTCAACGTGTTCCTGTCTGTCGGGATGGATGTCAGGTTTGAATCGGATCTCTCGTTGGAAGATATGATTAACGAGGGAGTAAGGCGCGCCTACAACCTGCCTGAAAATGTGTTGCGGGCTTCGGTACTGTCAGATCCAGCGGGAAAGAGAACAAACACCAAAGACAATACTCCTGCGGTCATTCACACAGAAATCGTGCCCGGCGGTAAGGTTGAAGTGCGTGTCGCGGCGAAAGGTGGTGGGTCAGAGGCGAAAGCGAAATTTGTCATGTTGAATCCCTCAGACAGTATCGTCGATTGGGTCATCAAAACAGTGCCTACGATGGGCGCCGGCTGGTGCCCGCCTGGAATGCTGGGTATAGGTATTGGCGGGACGGCAGAGAAAGCGATGTTACTGGCCAAGCGAGCCCTAATGGATCCTATTGATATCCAGGATCTGCAGAAGAAAGGGCCTGCCAACCGAGTGGAGGAACTGCGCCTGGAGATCTTCGACAAGGTGAACTCTCTCGGCATTGGCGCCCAGGGGCTGGGTGGCCTGACGACAGTGCTGGATGTGAAGATCCTCGATTATCCAACGCATGCGGCCAACCTGCCGGTGGCCATGATTCCGAATTGTGCGGCCACAAGGCATGCACATTTCACCCTCGATGGTACTGGTCCAGCCGAGCTTGAGGTGCCGAATATTGATGACTGGCCCTCGATTACCTGGGAAGCCGGACCTGGTGCCAGAAGGGTGAATCTCGATACGGTCACAAAGGATGAAATGAAGGAATGGCAGCCAGGCGAAACGGTTCTGCTGTCAGGCAAGATGCTAACTGGACGAGATGCGGCGCACAAAAGAATTAGAGACGAGGGCCTGCCGGATGGCGTAGACCTGAAAGGGCGATTTATTTATTACGTTGGGCCGGTTGATCCGGTTCGAGATGAAGTCGTTGGGCCCGCGGGGCCGACGACGGCCACCAGGATGGACGGCTTTACAGAAATGATGCTAGAGGATACCGGCATCCTCGGGATGATCGGTAAGGCGGAACGTGGCCCGATAGCGATTGATGCCATCAGGAAGCATGAAGCGGTTTACCTGATGGCGGTAGGTGGCGCGGCATTCCTCGTTTCTAAAGCCATTCGTAGCGCGCGGGTAGTGGCGTTTGAAGACTTGGGTATGGAGGCTATCCATGAGTTTGAAGTAGAAGATATGCCGGTGACTGTGGCGGTAGATAGTCGTGGTGAGTCAGTCCATATCACCGGACCTCGGGAATGGCAGGGTAAGATTGGTAAAATACCCCTGACAGAGACCTGACGGATGAGCACGAAGGCTGAAAAATCGACAAAAATCATAAAGTTAGGGCTTAATTCAACAGTCATTTCGTTGAAAGAACTGACGCTTTGAAGTAGGCTAGCTTTCCGGCATTGAGCTAGTTTTCCCGTCTTTTTTGGAATATTTGCAGTATGGGACAAGAACCCACCTCCGTTGATCAGTTGTATTTGAATGCCGAAAGTCTGGCTAAAGACTTCTCGTTGTTTCCCCGTAAAGAACCGGCATCAGTTATGCGGGGCTTGCTGAGAGAACAACAAATCGAGAAAGAGCTGGATAGCCTTCGTAATATGGAGGTAGATGCTTATATCGAGGCAACTGTCGCGCCAACCGAAGAGTCGACTCGTCCTGGTTCAAAGGAAATTGTCAGAGCATTGGACGTCCCCACATTCAACGAAGTTGAGAATGGGCCAATGTATGCCGCTGAACTTGAGTTTGATTTCAACGGGACACCACGCCGAATTGGCCTGATTACACAAAATCGGGCTCATGCAACCGGCGTCTGGGGTCCGGAGCACCATAACGCTGCAGCAAAACTCGCGAGCGAATTTGGTGTTCGTTCAATGCCCATTGTGACTTTTATGGATACGCCTGGCGCAGATCCCTATGAAGAGGCCAATGGGAACAACCAGGCGCACGCAATATCAGGGTTGATTGCTGAACTTTGTAATGTCGACGTCCCGACACTCGGTATCATCATTGGTCAGGGATATTCCGGTGGCGCGATTCCCTTAGCGTCCAGCAACTTACTATTGTCACTGCGAACCGGGGTGTTCAACACCATTCACCCCAAGAGCCTTGCCAGCCTCGTTAGGCGATACAACCTGTCGTGGCAGGAATGCGCCAAATTTGTTGGCGTCTCTTCCTATGAGCTTTACAAGCAGGGGAACATTGACGGCATCGTTGATTACGATCCAGGTGAAAGTGGGAAAATTGAAAACCTGCGAAATGCGATAGTTTCAGGTATCACCTCTATCGAGGAGGGCACCAAGAAGTTTGTTTCTGAGCATCCCGAAGTGCTTGATCATTACCATCGCAATATCAATCGCTACTTCAATCTGAGCCCGACAATGGCGGCGGTGCATGCCAGTTCGACATTGAAACTCCGAACATCCCCCACCGAATATCCAAACGTATTTGGTGTGGCTTTTCGATACTTGAGGTACCTGGGCCTACGACGGAGAATCCAGAGTACAACCGTTACCCAGTACGGGCGTCTGGTTGACGCGGAGATCCCCGAGGGGGAACTCTCGCAACGTATCCATCGTGAGCGCCGCGCTGCCTTCCTGGGTTGGCTTCAGGATCCGGATAAAGTCCTGTACGAAGATTCGCTTAACAAAGCCTGGAAAAACTTCCAGGATAAACGTAAGGGAGCTGGTGCTGAGCGCGGTCGAATTGCCCAGTTTATCTTTGGTGAGCCACAGGCAAACTTCGAATCGGCGAAAAGGGAAATTTGCCTGGTTTCTGGCCTCCACCTTTATAACAGGTGGAAGTCGAGCGCAGAGGATAACCTTAGCGCATTGATCCAGCATCTCGGTGACACGCAGACCAGCAGTTACTTCCTGGGGAGCGGGGATGTTAAAGACGTGAAGGGGTTGCTGAAAACTCTCTCAGAGGCCACGGATCCATTTAGAAGTGACCTCAAGGCGCGATTCAGTTTCGAAGGTAAAAAACTGTTCGATGTTTCTTACATAAAAGAGAAGAACGAAGTCTTCTTGCTGGCCCAGTTGTTATCAGAGCTGAACATTATCCTGGAAGGCGAATCTCTGTACGATCAGGAAAGACTGGCGGGTGTTAATCTTTCTGCAGCCAGCACTGAGCTGGCCCTCGCTGAGGGCTCGTCCGTCACCCCGCTCAATCGCCGACTTCTTGAAGATGCATTGGGTTCATATCTTGAGCGAAAATCCGACACAAGCAGCGCAGAACCAGGTCCCGATGTGGATATTCTGGACGTCATTCTGGACGAAGACCTCCGTGAAGAGTTTATTGGCACTTGCAGAAACCTGATCCTGTTCGACTTTGTGTACGAGAATATGATCGCGGACCTGGTCTCGATGGCAAGGGAAGCAAATGAATCCAAACGCATGCCGCGAGGTTTTGTGGCTGGTCTGTTGGATAAATCTATTCAGGATGTGCTGAATCTCGAAGCGTTTAAAGGTTTCACCGCGGTAGATGTTCAGCAGTCTTTCTCTGGCTGGATGGAAGAGCTTGCCGGTCATTCAGGTTGTATGAATTTTCTGAAATCAGTCGAAGAATGGATTCGGGTCGTTCACAAAGACAAGTCCGATACTTTGTTTGTCGTGATCAGTTTCTTCTTTGAAAAGATCCTGCCCGAATATTACTCATCACGCCGAACAGGCAGAAAATTTGAAGGGAAGATTGAGCCAGTTCGAATTGGGCGAAGAAAAGATTTCTGGAACAGGCTGACCATTGCCTATCGCGACCTTCTGTTCAACGAGTTTCTGAACCAGGAAAACAGATCCAAGCGCACCAGCTTTGAGACGATCATTGAGAAGTACGTAGAGCATTTTGAAGAGATAGGGGGCTCATTGATGTCAGCTAACCCATGCGCCTTTCCGACGTTCAGGCCTTCAATTGAGCAGGCCCTTAAGGCAGGCGTTCGACCTCATGGCCTGATTACAGGGATCGGTGATTTTAAAACCGAGAAGGGTTGTTACCGTGCAGGGCTGGTTCTGTCTAATGTGGCGTTCCAGGCGGGCAGTATTGATAACTCGGACTGCGTCCGATTTTGCCAATTGCTGGTTGAGTGCGCGAAGCAGCGGCTTCCGGTTATATGCTTTATTTCTTCGGGCGGCATGCAGACCAAAGAAGGAGCCGCCGCGCTCTTTACTATGGCTGCTATTAACGACCGTATTACCCGGTTTATCCGGGACAATGATCTGCCCATCATTATGTTCGGGTTCGGTCATTGCACGGGTGGTGCCCAGGCAAGTTTTGTTACCCACCCTCTGGTACAAACCTATTACCTGAGCGGCGCAAGAATGCCATTTGCCGGTCAGGCTGTGGTAGAGCGCAATTTGCCCTACCAGTGTTTGTTAAGTAACTACCTGTCGCTCAACGAAGGCTCTATGGCTGGACTGGTGAAGCACCCGTTCTCTGAAGATCACGATGTTGAGTTAAGGAATATTGACCCGACCATTCCTGTGCCCAGTGAAACTGTGGAGCAGGTTGTTGACCGAGTCATGTCGGGCGCCCTGGAAGCCCAGCGTCCACTGGTCGAGCTTAATATACCCAAAGAAGAAGAGCTGATTCGACCCGTTAAAAGAGTTCTTATTCATGCAAGGGGATGTACAGCCGTCAAGCTGGTCTCAAGAGCTAAGGCGCTCGGTCATGAGGTGGTGCTGATCCAGTCAGACCCGGATATGGAATCTGTGCCGGCTGACATGGTGAGTGACGACCCTAAACATTCGCTGGTCTGCATTGGTGGTAATACCTCCGATGAAAGCTACCTGAATGCCCGGTCGGTTATCAGCATTGCTGATGCTGAGAAAGTCGACTCCCTGCATCCGGGCATTGGTTTTCTTTCTGAAGACCCGAACTTTGCAGACCTTGTTCGTAAGCATGGCGTTAATTTTATTGGGCCAAGTGTCATGTCTATGGAAACCATGGGCAACAAATCCAACGCCATCAATACAACGATGAGCATTGATGTGCCAGTGGTACCCGGTAGCCACGGTATTGTCGACTCCAGTGAAAAAGCAGCCGAGATTTCTGAACAGATCGGCTACCCGGTTCTGCTGAAGGCTGTTCACGGTGGCGGTGGTAAAGGCATCCAGGTCGTTCACAAGCCGGAGCAACTGCACCAACTATTTCACCAGGTGACCACCGAAGCAAAAGCTGCCTTTGGCAATGGTGACCTCTATATTGAAAAGTTTGTCACCAACCTCCGTCATATCGAAGCCCAGTTGTTACGAGACACGCATGGAAACACGCGAGTGATTGGCATTCGAGATTGCAGCGTGCAGAGAAACAACCAGAAGCTGATGGAAGAATCCGGTTCTACCATGCTGCCAAAGAAATGGAGAGAGAAAGTACTATCCTATGCCGAAAAGATTGCCGATGCGGTGAACTACACCGGCGCAGGAACTGTTGAGTTTATATACGATGTTCCAAGCGATGCGATCTATTTCATGGAGATGAATACGCGGCTTCAGGTTGAGCATCCGGTGACAGAAGTGGTGACGGGTGTTGATATCGTTGAGAAGCAATTCCAGATCGCGTCCGGTGATTCGATCGAGAAGATGAAATTCCTCGGGAAGGGCTATGGCCTAGAAGTGCGGGTCAATGCCGAAAAAGCAGTATTAGACGCTGATGGTAGTGTCTCGTTTGTCCCGACGCCAGGTGAAATCACAAAATGTGTGCTGCCTGAGGAGGACCACATCCAGCTTATCTCTATGGCGGGTGACGGCAAGGTGGTTTCGCCTTTCTATGATTCTCTGATCATCCAGATCATCTGTCATGGCGAAAACCGAAACGATGCTGTTAACAAAATGGCTGAGTATCTTGATCGGGTAGTGATCAACGGTATTTGTACGAACATCTCACTGATAAAGAGAATCCTGAGGGATGATGTCTTTCTGGGCGGCGAATACGATACTGGCTATCTGCCTGCGTATCTTGATCGAATTGATGCGGAAGATCTGATCAAGGAAATTGAGGAAGCGTCGGGCTCCGTTGGTTCCGGTCTGAGTATCGAAATGCTGAAGATCGATGACAGCGATGAGTTAAAGGTGCTGTCACCATCGACGGGTGTTTTCTACAGAACACCTTCACCGTCAGAGCCTGAGTATGTCAACGTTGGTGATGTGGTGGGGACGAGTGATGTTTTGTGCCAGCTTGAAGCGATGAAGATGTTCACGCCGGTCAATCTCAATACATTCTCCGGGGATGATGGTGAATTGTACGCCGGTGATGGTCGATACGAGATAACCAGAATCAACATTACTACCGGCCAACAGGTTAACGAGGGGGATTTGCTCTTTGTCATTAAACCTGTTGCTGACAGTGCCGGCGAGTCTGCCTAAATAAGTTCTGCAATACCCTTGCCGATGTAGATGACACAGATGAACCTGATGACGTAGCGGCCAATCTTCTTAAACTGGTGGTCACTCATGCGGGTGACGAGCAGGCTTGCACAGTAATTACCAAGTATTGCAGCGGCGACTACAGAGGGAATTACCCAGACAGGAATCAGATCGCTGGCGATGGTCATGATGATCGCGTAATAAATCAATTTCAGGATATGCCCCAAGGTCTGGGTGACTGCTTTGGTACCCAGAATTGCTTCCTTCGACATCTCGCTTTTCACATAAAAGATATCCAGTACCGGTCCTGATGCTCCGGCCAGCATCTGCGCGGTTGTGACGATGATGCCTGAAAAGAAAGACACAGGGCCCCGCTCCATATCCAGATTGATGGTTGTTGGCAAAGTAAGCGCGAGAAAAGGGAAGCAGCCAATCAGAATAAAAACCAGTCCAATGCTGGGTACAAATGTCAGTGTTGCAAAAAGGCCAAGAACTGCGAATGCGCCGATAGAGTAGTAGCCCAGCACCCGCCATTTTATGTGGCGCCTATAGAGCCAGACCCGTGAGCCGTTGGAAAAAGTCTGCGCGATCCCGTGAAGCACCATAGCTGCAGGTACTGACAGGAAGAAGCCGAATACGCCCATCAGGATCATCCCACCTGCCATGCTGAGGACGCCGGAGATGATACTGGTCGCAAAAGTTGCAAGAACAAGTAGTAAGTAAGTCATGAGGTGCAGTCTGCGTGTTCTTTATAGATGAGAAAAGAGAATCGTTGGAATACAATGCATGTAACTTTGGAATTAATGAACCTGTGGAATAAGTGCCCCTGGATTGAATACATGATTGAGAATCTGGAAACCCTGCTGACGCTTGCACGTACCGGCACCATGATGGAGGCAAGTACCGAGCTTCGCATCACGCAGTCCGCGGTGAGTAAGCGAATTTCTGCGCTTGAGCGTTACTACAATCGGAAGCTGATCCAGAAGAAGGGCCGGCGAGTCGAGCTTACCCAGCACGGCCAGCACCTGGTCGACAAGATCTCTCCGGTTCTGTCGGAATTGAGAGATTTGTTTATCCATGACGTGGCGAGCGGTAAGGGTGAATTGGTCATTGGCGTATCGGATGCCATTTTGTCGTCCTGGGGCCCGGAAGTGTTTTACCAGGTTAGAACTGATATGCCTGAAGTGAGCTTTGTGTTCCACACTCACCGGACACCGGTTGTGCTTGACCGGATTCGTTCCGGTGAATTCATGGTTGGCGTCTGTACCGGGTCCGACACGCTGGATACCGATCTTCAATCTGAAGTCCTTACCATGGAGCCAATGGTCATTATCCCGTCTGGTCTGGAACCCATAACATTCCCCAGCCGCGGCGAGTTGAGTGTCATAACAATCGAGGACTATTCGGGTGCCTGGAGATCATTCCAGGATGAGGTCAGGAAGCTCCGAATTAAGCGGGAAGTTTCCCTGGAATCATTTTTCAGTGTTGCGCAGATGGCTATTGCGGGGTTTGGTCACGGGATGGTGCCTATTGGTGTTGCGAAGACGCTTAAAGTGCCGGAATCCTGCCTGATCAACCTTGGAGAAAAAGGCCTTCACAGGCCTGTCCGCTTTGTCGCGCGAAAGTCGACGTATTCCCTTCCCATCGTCTCTAACTTTTACCAGTCATTGTCTGAGAAGCTGAACTAATCCTATGGGTTTTCTTCCTCTTCTTCTTCGAGGGACAGTAGGGAGAGCCTTTCCGTACTTTCGGCTGGTGCCTCTTCCTTGGCTGGTTTCTCCCCCTCCACGGTAAATTTGGCGCGCGGCGGTGGGGCTGCTTTGGGTGCTGCTGCTTGGCTGGTTTCTTCTTTGCCTTTTTCCTGAGGTTTCTTACCGTCCAGAGTGACTCTCAGTCGGAGGTTGTTCTTGGAGTCTGCATTTTTTAATGCTTCGTCAAGTGTGATTTGCCCTGATTTATAGAGTTTGAACAGGGCCATATCGAAGGTCTGCATACCCTGTTCGGCTGATTTCTCCATTAGCTCTTTGAGAGAACCGACATCGCCTTTTGCAATAAGGTCAGCAGCTCGCGGGGTGCCCAGCAGAATTTCAATCGCCGCAGCACGTTTACCGTCGACTGTTTTAACCAGGCGCTGGGAAATGATACCTCGCAGATTTTGTGACAGATCCTTTAGAAGTTGGGTGTGACGTTCTTTAGGGAAGAAGTTGATTATTCGGTTCATTGCCTGGTTAGAATTATTAGCGTGGAGGGTAGAGAGGCAAAGGTGGCCTGTTTCTGCAAAGGCCATGGCATGTTCCATGGTTTCCTGGTGCCGTATCTCACCAATCAGTATCACGTCAGGCGCCTGGCGCAGTGTGTTGGCCAATGCTTCATCCCAGCTGTTAGTGTCAGTACCCACTTCACGTTGGTTGACGATACAACCCTTATGGGGGTGCGTGAATTCAACAGGGTCTTCAATCGTGATGATGTGCCCTTTGGATTTTTGGTTCCGGTAATCAATTAGCGCAGCCATGGACGTAGATTTACCGGAACCGGTTCCGCCAACAAACAGTATTAGACCCAGCTTGGACATGATGAGTTTTGGCAGAACGGGAGGCAGTCCCAGGTCTTTGTGGTTTGGCAGGCTGTCACCGAGTCGCCGGATGACCATGGAGTATTCATTACGTTGTTTGAAAATGTTGACCCGAAATCGGCCAAGGCCAGTCCGGGAAATGGCGAGGTTACACTCAGGGTTATCCTCGAAGGCATTTCGCTGATCTTCATTCATCACGCTGTTGGCGATGACTGCGACTTCACCTGGCAGCATGGGAGTATCGGAAATCTGATTCAGGGTGCCATGAAACTTGGCGGAGGGAGGTGCGCCGACACTGTAATAAAGGTCTGAGCCCTCCTTATCGACAAGAATTCGCAAGCATTCTTCAAATTCTATCTGGGCCATTGGCTAACACTCCTTTTAGCTGATCGAACGCCGGGTTCTAGTCCAGCCGGCGATGGTGGTGGCCTAGGATAATACTGTGGAGTTGGATTGGCTACCAACAGCTGAATCCTGATTAGTACCGAAACTGGCGTCCGGCGGTATCGGTCAGTGTGAGTGCGTTGGGGCCATCCGCCACTTTTGTATATCCGATCACTTTTGCGTCGATACCGAGCCCGGACGCAATCCGTATTGCTTCATCTACTTTTGTCGCGGGCAGGTAAACTTCCATCCGATGTCCCATATTGAAAACCTTAAACATCTCTTCCCATCCGGTCCCAGAAACAGCCTGAATGGCGGAGAACAGAGGTGGGACGTCGAAGAGATTATCCTTGATGTAATGCACGCCGTTGCCGAACCGCAGGCACTTTGTCTGCGCACCACCGGAACAGTGAATAACACCTTTTACATCATCCCCTAGTGCTTCTCTTAGTTGATAGATAGCTGGGGCATAGGTTCTGGTGGGTGAAAGGATGGCCTCGCCAACGCTAAACTCACTGCCCGGCAGTGAGTCAGACAGTCGATATGGCCCGCAGTAAACAAGTGAGGGGTTCAGATTGGCGTCGAAAGCCTCAGGGTAGTTGTAGGCGTAATGGGAGGAAAGCATGTCATGACGCGCGCTTGTCAGGCCGTTACTACCCATACCGCTGTTGGCGTGTTGTTCGTAATTTGCCTGCCCGGTAGAAGATAGCCCGATGATCGCAAGGTCCGGGGTGATATCGTTTGTGATGACATCTGCCTTGTCCATGACCGCCACTGCACAGGAATCGACAACCAGGGTTCCTGTCAGGTCGCCGACGTCTGCTGTCTCACCGCCACCCGAATAAATGTTAATGCCATGTTCTCTCATGGACTCGAGAAACTCTTCAGTGCCATCGATGAGCTCGGAAATAACTTCTCCCGGGCAGTTCAGAGCGTTGCGGTTGACGGTATTGGAAATAAGGATCCTGCCGTTCACGCCAACACAAAGCAGGTCGTCCAGGTTCATGACAATACTGTCTTGTGCGATGCCGCGAAAGACAGAAGCATCACCGGTTTCTTTGTACCAAAGGTAGGCGACTATCGATTTTGTTCCCGCGCCATCGGCATGAATAACATTGCACTTTGCAGGGTCACCGGAAAGGAAGTCTTCGGTCACTTTGCAGAACGCGCCTGGGAAGAGGCCCTGTTCAAGTTTATCCACGGCGTTATGGACTTCCGTTTTGTCCGCGCTTACACCTCTGGCCTGATAGCGGCTGTCGGGTACTACTGCCATAACCGAGTAACCTGAACGGTCGTGCGCGGTAATCAGGCCGCGAAATTCCAGCTGGCGATAAGCCTTGGCTACGGTATTCGGCGCAATGCCGAGCTCCGTTGCTACGGCGCGGATGCTGGGAAGGCGTTCACCAGGCAATAATTCACCGGCAGAAATAGCGAAATGGACCTGGTCGACAATTTGCTGGAAGACTGGTGCTGCAATGTTGGTTTGAACGCTAATTTTCATGGCGCAAACTGTATCACTATTGTGATACAAAAAAAATACAGGTTTGTAAAGACTTGGGCGTTGATCCTGTGGAATGCCCCGCTAACCAACTATCTGCGCACATCGCTCAACAAACCAATACATAGATATTCCACCCGCCAGATACAAAGGAACTAGCATTAACCCCATGGGCTGCCATGAATCCAACGTCGCTTTTAGGCCTAATCGGGCGCCCACGAAAACCAAAGCAAGCATCGAACCGACGATCGTCAGTTGTCCAAGCTCGATGCCAACGTTAAACAGGAACAATGCGCCAACTGCATTTTCATCCGGTAATCCAATTGCTGACAATGCGCCCGCAAACCCCAGGCCATGTAGTAGGCCGAATGCAAATGCTGCTAACCACGGTTGGGCGCGTATCAGGGTGCGCTTTGAAGATAAAGCTTCTCGCGCCAGCAGCACAATACTAAGAGCGACAAGTGCCTCAACCGGTGCCTGAGGTATGGTGATTAACTGAAATGCTGACAAACCAAGCGTCAGCGAATGCGCAACGGTGAATGCTGTCACCACGCCAAGCAGGGTTTTCCAACTAGGTACGAGATACAAGAGCACCAGCACAAACAGCACATGATCAAAACCGAGTAGTAAATGCTCAATTCCAAGTAACAGGAAAATCGGGACGGCGGTGTCAGATGAAAACTCGATGGTTGGCTGGCGTGCATTCAACAGGTAACGGGTTGTGGCCGCTTGTCTGTAGTTCACGGTAACGATAACGTCGACCAAGGTCTGCTCAATACCATTGATGCTCATCACTGACAGCGGCGCGTCGATGCATTCCAGCCTAAACCTTTGCTCGAGTATCACACCGCTAGTGCGCTGGCGCCCCCTGGATGCAACACAATTGGTGATCACCGCCAGATCGAATGCTTTTAAAGAGGAGAAGCCACCCCCTATCCGTGATTGTTTGTATGGCTGTTTAAACAGGACTTCCCAATCGACACCATTGCTAGCCTCGGTCAACTGCAATACAGCAGGCTGAACTTCATGAGCAAACAATCGGCAGGAGAACACGCACATCAATAAAACCAGCCATCTCATCTAACGATGGACCACGTCGTAGCGCTTGAGTAGTTGCCTATAGAGGGCATCGGCGGCTTTTTCGGATTTCTGCCTGATCAGATCTGCGCGAACTTTTGTGGTGATGTAGGAAAGTGGGGTTGCGTCGGGTGCGATGCGTTCCTCGAGATAAACCAGATGGTACCCATAACTGCTTTTATAAGGCCCTGTCCAACTCGCGGCTACTAGTTCTGCTAATTGCGATGCGAACTCGGCCCCCAATAAAACAGTAATTTCACGTGCATTTTTAGACAGGTAAGTCCGCGGTAATAGCGTGGCACTACCCAGGCCTTGCCAGTCCTCACCGGCCAACAGACTGGAATGAACAGATGCAACCGATAAAGGGTTCGACAGATAGATCTGTTTGAAACTGTATCGCTGTGGCAGCGTGTATCGCTTAATGTTCGCCTGGTAATAAGCGTCGAGTTCAGATTGGCTCACCGGTGTGTCTTCGGAAAACTGATGTAGAAAGCCCAGCTTCTGTACAAGTCTGCGACGCACAATATCGTCATCCTCCATCAGGCCCTGCCGCACTGCTTCACGGTACAACACCTCTTGCCGGAGCCAGGCATCAACTAATGATTGTAGTTCAGGTTCCGTCGGCGGCTGATTCATTTGTGCTTGCCATAGCGCAGAGATACGCGCCCGCACCGCATCATCTATAACAATACGATCCGTCTGTTGTAGATGATTGGCGGTAAACAGCAATGCTCCAATCAAACAAAACCACAGAACCGGTTCACGAAGCCAGCGCATCATCCCTACTCTGAGGCTGGGCTGAACCAAATCGGAGAAGTCCAGGCCCGCTCCTGGATAGTCGCAGACAGTGCAGGATTCGGTTCAACGCCCGTCCGCAGCGCATCCCAAGTTGACCATCGACAAACTGGATTCTCCAGCGCCCGTACGTAGTATATTGCGTGCTCGGATTCGTCAAACTCTGGGTCCACCCAGCGTACAAGCATTTCGGGGTCACCAACCCCCGTGCTGACGGTGCAATCTGTGAGATCTACTCTGGCACCGTTATCGGGACAGCGGTGCGTTTGAGGATTTACCTTTGCTCCATCGGAGCAGGCGACATCAAAAACCTTCTCAGACGAGTTCCCGTCACGCACCGAGGCTTTAATAATTTGCACCCGCTGCAGCGCAGACTTATTGGGGTCCTGTAGCGCCCATACCAAAAAGCTCGGTGATTGGCCTGCCTCTGCCACAAGTTCGCCACCCATAGGGACACCGCCAGCGTAGGCTTTGTTAATTAAGTCATTGGTATCTAGTGCTGGCAGGTCATAGCCGGCGAAGAATCGAACCTGAATTCTGGTACCGGAAGTTGAAAAAGTCTCCTTGCGATGCAATGCGTTGTAGATCGCTGTACGGGTGTTTTCCTCTGCCCAGACACCCGCCAGGCTACCGGCGCTCCACTGGCTTCGATAAGTCTTAAGGTACGCTGAACCATCTTCTGCGGGTTGTGCCAGCGGAACTGAGCCGCGTTCAACGGGTTCATCATCGAGCCTGCCAGTTTTGCTCCAGTAATTATCTTCGGCGCCGGCATAAGATGCATTGTGTGTGTCGCTTGAGCCAATCACGCCGAACTTAAATGGATTGAAACCCTTCTTAGTCTGAAATTCGATGCCGTTTCGTAGCGCTTCGCGCACGTAACTGCCCTGTGGTTGGCTTGCCAGGTTCGAGGCGATTCTGACTTTCATTATTTCAAAGTCTGCCCATTCGTCATTGGGTGACAAAGCAGGATGAGTGTCTGAAGAGCCTTTAATTTGCGAATTTTCTACCAGGCGCTCATTGCGCATGCGCAGATCTGCGTAGTCACTATCGAGTGGTTTGCCATCAAAAGCCGTCAGACTAAACATCCAGCCATTGGAACCATTTGAATTGTGGGGCATCGCCAGCGACTCGTATCCGGCGAGGCGTTGCTCATCCATCCAGCGCCACAAATCTTCAGGGTTCCTGGAGTCCAGTCTTGAAAATGGCAAGTCTGGCGCAGTATCTCCCTTAAAGATGACGTTCCTGTGTAGATTTTCAAACGCATCGCCTGATGAGGTGTATTCATATCCCAGAAAAGCTGTGAATTTACCGGGATCATTGTGGCGATTCGCGGCAGCCTTAATATCATCCCACGCGCTGGTTGACGACACAGGGTCAATGAGTTCTGCACGGCGTTCTGAGCTAAGAAACGCAAGCATTGTGGCGAACGCAGTCCCCCGTGATTTTTCATTAGACAGATTGCGAACGCCCTCAGCAAGTTCATGTTCGTACAGCGCATTGCCCTCAACCGTCATGCTGCGTAACGCGCCTAGATAGAAAGCGTGATCCGTGACGGCGTAGAAGTCCAAGGGCACCTCTAATTGCATGTCGAACCCGCCCGGATGTGTTAATACGCCACCTTTTGCAAAGTCATAGGCGGCGTCAGGCGATGCCAATGTGCCCATCACAAAAGCGTCAAATGAGTACATGGTGTGCACGTGCAAGTCACCAAACAGGGCGTGCTTTTCTCCCCGCGGGGTGGCGGATATCGGCACTGCGAGAATTGGTGTATCAGAATCATGGGCTGTGAGGGAACTGTTCGATTCAGATGCTTCCTGGCAGCCGCCAAGCAGGAATAGAACCATCACCAGTGTTGGTAATCGCATATTGATTCTTCCATTTTACGAAGACTTGATGGTATCAAGTCATCACCTCTACTGCATTCTTTGAATCTGGGCAGAAGGAGAACGACCATAGTTTAGGCTTGGGCGATACGCTGTAATGTCGCGCCTGAAAAACCTCAATCAAAATGTATGTTTAAGCTTCATACAGCGCTGTAATGCCAAAACCGTGAGGGTATAATGCGCGCTCTTTTAGTGGAGTCTCTATGCTGGTCATCGTGGATTATGATGCAGGCAATGTACGCAGTGTCCAGCGTGCCTGTCAGTATGTCGGTATGGACGCCGAGATATCGGCTGATCCGGCTGTCGTTGCGGCTGCAGACAAGTTGATTTTCCCGGGTGTGGGTTCGGCGGAGAGTGCCGTGGATACTCTTTGCGACCGAGGGCTTGATGAGGCAATAAAATCTTTCTATGCAACAGGGAAACCGCTGCTGGGCATCTGTCTGGGTTTGCAGATCGTGCTTGAGCATACCGAGGAAGGCGACAAAACCTGCCTGGGGCTAGTGGAAGGAGCGTCCGAAAGATTCGAGTTCTCTGATAGATCCCTTAAGGTGCCACATATCGGCTGGAATGAATTGACGATCAATCGACCGCATCCGATGTTGAAAAATATTCAGTCTGGGGATGAGTTCTATTTCGTCCACAGCTATTTTGCTCGGCCAGTCAACAGTGATCATATGGTAGGAACCACAGAATACGGCGACAAAACATTCTGTTCTGTGATCGCCAGCGAAAACCTGTTTGCCACTCAGTTCCACCTGGAGAAAAGTGGTGCGCTGGGTCTAAAGCTGCTTGGTGCATTTAAACATTGGGATGCAACATGCTAAGTAAGAGAATCATTGCCTGTCTGGATGTGCGAGATGGCAAGCTGGCCAAGAGTGTCAAGTTTGTTGATACGAAAGACATTGGTGACCCTGTGTTGAAAGCCAGGGAATACTACGAGGATGGCCTGGACGAACTGGTGTTCTATGACATTACAGCCTCCAGCGATGCCAGGAACATTATGCTGGATGTTGTGGAACAAGTAGCGAAACAGGTTTACATTCCTTTCTCAGTCGGTGGCGGAGTGCGAACGGTTGAAGATGCCAACAGATTGCTCTGGGCCGGCGCAGAAAAAATCAATGTGAACTCTGCTGCGGTCAAGCGCCCTGAATTGATTGCAGAGTGTGCGCATGCGTTTGGTGCTCAAAACACAGTGCTCTCGATGGATATTTTAAGGGTCGAAACTTCAAGGGAGTTCCCGAGTGGCTACGAAGTCATTATCAATGGCGGACGCACCCCGATGGGTGTCGATGCGCTGGACTGGGCGCTCAAGGGTGAAGAACTAGGTGCAGGTGAACTGGTTGTTAATTCGATCGATGCAGATGGAACCCGGGAAGGTTATGAGATTAACCTGACGAGAATGATCTCTGAAGCGGTTTCAATTCCGGTCATTGCCTCCGGTGGGGCCGGGAAACCGGAGCACTTGCTTGAGGTCCTTACCGAAGGTAAAGCGGACGCAGCGCTCGTTGCCTCTATGGTCCACTATGGCGACTATACCGTGTCCGGTTTAAAGCAGTGGCTGCATGAGCATGGCGTCAAAGTCAGATTGCGCTACTGATGCCTGAGTCGCCGGAATACCTTGAAGAAAAAATTATTCTCCTGGAAGAACGCCAGGCATTCCAGGAAGACACATTACAAAAACTTGATGACGCCGCGTCGGAACAACAGAGACAAATTATGGCGCTTGAAGATCAACTCAAACATTTGTTGAGCCAATTCAGGAAACTGGAGTCGTCGATTCCTGATGGCGGTTCAGCAGAGGATGAAAAGCCACCCCATTACTAGATGCTGACCTTATGAAAGCTGTCATTGTTAACGAAGACCATTCCCTTTCCTGGGGTGAAGTTGATCATCCAAAAATCGGTGATCATGAAGTACTGATTAGGATTTCTGCGACCGCAATCAACAGGGCTGACCTGATGCAGCGAAAGGGCTTCTACCCGCCACCTCCGGGTGCGAGTGAAATCATGGGCCTGGAATGTGCAGGCGAAATTGTCGAGGTGGGTGCAGGCTGCACTCGATTCATGTCGGGTGACAAGGTTTGTGCTCTGCTGGCTGGTGGCGGCTATAGTCAGTACGCATCTGCCCATGAGGGCAGCGTGCTGCCAATTCCGGATGGCCTTTCTGATGAGCAGGCCGCTGCATTGCCTGAAGTATTTGCGACGGCCTGGTTGAACCTATTCATAGAAGCAGGGTTGAAGGCCGGTGATAAAACTATCATTCATGCGGGGGGCAGCGGTGTTGGGACGACCGCCATTCAATTATGTAAGGCATTTGGTGCCAGCAGTTTTGTCACGGTTGGGTCCAAAGATAAGCTGCGCGCCTGCATCGAACTTGGCGCCAGTGGCGGATTCAACCGTCATGATGGATCATTCCTTGAAACCGCGAAGACGTTTGCCGGCGAAAGCGGGGTTGATGTCATCCTGGATCCTGTGGGTGCGGGTTACCTGTCTGACAACCTCAGCTTGCTCGGCCTTGGAGGGCGGTTGGTTTTAATTGGCCTGATGGGCGGTATCAAGGCGGAACTCGATCTTGCGCAGATGATGATGAAGCGAGCGAGGATTATTGGGTCTACTTTGCGTACGCGACCAGTGACAGAAAAAGCAGTCGTGATGGCTCAGCTGGAAGAAAAAGTCTGGCCGAAAATTGTGAACCAGGAAATTAAGCCGATCATAGAAGCAGTATTTCCGATCACAGGGATTGCGGATGCCCATGATCTCGTCGCGTCGGACACAACGACGGGTAAAGTGATATTAACGGTGGACCACTAATCAGCCAGCTTATAGCCTGGTGCTCAGCTGTATCTTCAGCCTGGAGTCTCTTGCCAGTCTTGGTGAGATCGAACTCGAACCGCGGGCTAAATTGCGTTAATGCTCACTCGTTGTTCGTTTAGCTTTTCCAGTGCAGAATCCAGGTCCTTGAGTTTGTCTCTCTCTTTCTGAACAACTTCTTCAGGCGCCTTCTCAACAAAGCTTGGATTGTTAATCTTGCCTTCTGTTTTCGCGCGATCTTTCTGTTTGCGATCGATCTCCTTGTCCAGTCGGGCCAGTTCTGCTTCCTTGTCGATCAATCCTGCCATGGGCACCAGCAGTTCCATTTCACCAACCAGTGCGGTCGCTGACATGGGCTTCTCTGCGTTGTCACTAAGCCAGGTGAGTGACTCCGGCCTGACCAGGAACGTAAGTTCACGGGTAAATTTGTCCAAGCGTTCCTGGTCTTCGGTACTGCCATTCGAAAACAGGATGGGCACTTGTCTCGCTGGAGAGATATCCATTTCGCCGCGAATGTTACGTACGCCGGTGACCACCGTTTTCAACCAGTCGACGTCCTTGCTGGCCGCATCACTGATAAGCTTTTCATCCGCAACAGGGAACGGTTGCAGCATGATGGTATCGCCTGAAAGACGAACTGTTGACGGCACTTTCTGCCAGAGTTCTTCCGTTAGAAATGGCAAGAATGGGTGAGCCAGCCGTAATACAGACTCTAGTATTCGCGCAAGTGTCTGCTGGGTGCCCAGTTTCTGTGCCTGGGTAGCATCGTCGCTATTTAATATTGGCTTGGTCAGTTCTAGATACCAGTCGCAGAACTCGTCCCAGACAAACTCGTAAATTTCTTTCGCAGCCAGGTCAAAGCGATAGGTTTCCATGGCCAGGTTCACCGCGGCTGCAGTCTTCTGGAATTCTGAAATGATCCAATGATCGATCGTTGACAGTTCAACGCCTGTGCTGTCCAGTCGTGATTCGTTATCGCTGATATTTCCGGATACAAAAATAGCCGCGTTCCACAGTTTGTTGCAAAAGTTCCGATATCCCTCGACCCTTTTCATATCAAAACGAATGGTGCGGGTGCGGGTAGCAATCGAGTAGAAAGTAAACCGAAGTGGATCAGTCCCGCAAGCCGTGATGCCCTCCGGGTATTCTTTTCGAGTGGCTTTGTCTATACGCTTGGCCATTTTCGGCTGCATCAGGTTATCGGTTCGTTTAGCAACGAGTTCATCCAGGCTGATTCCGTTGATGATATCCATCGGGTCCAGGCCGTTGCCCTTCGACTTGGACATTTTCTGGCCTGTGGAATCGGTCACCAGGCCGTGTATGTAGACCTTCTTGAACGGTACTTCACCGGTGAATTTCATCGACATCATAATCATGCGGGAAACCCACAGACTGATGATGTCGTGTCCTGTCACCATAATGTCGGTAGAGTGAAACGTTTCCAGTTCCTTGGTCTGTTCGGGCCAGCCCAGGGTAGAGAAAGTCCAAAGGGCAGACGAGAACCAGGTATCCAAAACGTCGGGATCCTGCATAAGTTCGATGTTTGCAGCTAGATTATGCTTATCCCGTGCTTCCTGTTCACTGCGCCCTACATAGATGTTGCCATCGGCGTCATACCAGGCGGGAATTCGATGTCCCCACCAGAGCTGCCTGGAAATGCACCAGTCTTCGATGTTTCTCATCCATGAGAAGTAGATGTTCTCTGCATTTTTCGGAATGAACTCAATTTTTCCGTCCTCGACCGCTTTGATGGCCGGCTCGGCGAGCGACTTGATATCGACAAACCACTGATCGGACAGGAAAGGCTCAACAACGACGCCGGACCTTTCCCCGCGCGGGATGGCCATCGTGTGATCTTCTATCTTTTCCAATAGACCTAGGGCGTCGAGGTCCGCGATAACGGCCTTACGAGCTTCGAAACGGTCCATTCCCCGATACTTTTCAGGCACCTCATCGTTGAGGCTGGCATCTTCGTTAAGAATGTTAATGATCGGCAGGTCGTGACGATGACCGACATCATAGTCATTGAAGTCATGGGCCGGTGTGATCTTGACGCACCCGGTGCCGAATGCCATATCGACGTACTGATCAGCGATGATTGGAATTCGTCGCCCAGTTAGAGGAAGGATAATTTCTTTACCCACCAGAGCCTTGTAGCGATCATCATTCGGGCTGACAGCGACAGCAGTATCACCCAACATGGTTTCCGGTCGTGTCGTTGCGACGACCAGGAACTCTCCCGATTCGTCGGCAAGAGGATAGCGGAAGTGCCAGAGATGGCCCTGTTCTTCCTCGCTTTCAACTTCAAGATCGGAGATCGATGTCTTTAGAACAGGATCCCAGTTCACCAGGCGTTTGCCTCGGTAGATCAGACCTTCTTCGTGAAGGCGCACAAACACCTCAAGAACGGCTTCTGACAAACCGTCATCAAGGGTGAATCGTTCTGTTTCCCAGTGAAGAGAGGCGCCAAGGCGTCTCAGTTGTTTGGATATGGTTCCTCCGGACTCTTCCTTCCACTCCCAGACTTTGTCGATGAACGCTTCCCGGCCAATATCGAGAGGTTTGATACCCTGGGCTGCAAGTTGTTCGGTCACGAGCATCTGGGTTGCGATACCGGCATGGTCTGTACCCATTTGCCAAAGCGTGTTCTTGCCGCTCATACGCTGGTAACGAATCAGTGAATCCACAAGGCTATGCTGGAAGGCATGTCCCATGTGCAGGTTGCCCGTTACGTTGGGGGGTGGAATCGCGATGCTATAGGATTCACCGTGACCCGAGGGGGCGAAGTAATTGTTCTCTTCCCATTTCTGGTACCAGGATTGTTCGATGTCCTGAGGTGAATACTTGCTCATGATCTAATGGTGTCGCTAAAAAGTTGTCGAAACCTGTGGATCGGAAAAGCTGGGAAGCTTTCGATAATCAGGGAAAGCGCGATTATACACGGGGTGTGAGTTTTTTGGAGTCCTGTCTGGAAGGCGTTGGTGTTATTGAAATACCACTGTCCGATGGCCGTTCAGCAGTACACGATGCTCCGCATGATATTTGACTGCTTTGGAGAGGACGATTCTTTCGATATCTCTGCCAACGTTAACCAGATCAGCGACAGTGCTTCGATGTCCCACCCGTTCGATGCCTTGTTCGATGATAGGACCTTCGTCCAGCTCGGCGGTGACATAGTGGGCGGTAGCGCCGATGAGCTTGACGCCATGTTCGAACGCCTGGTGGTAAGGTTTTGCGCCCTTGAATCCAGGCAGAAAGGAATGATGAATGTTGATGATCTTGCCTGCCATCGCATGGCAGAACTCAGGTGACAATATCTGCATATATCGAGCGAGCACAACGACATTGATTCCCCTGCGCTGAATCTCTTCGAGTAGTAACTTCTCTTGCGCGGCTTTTGAGTCAGGGTCGATCGGAAGGTGCCTGAAGTCTATGTTTTGCGCAACGGCGATTGGTTTGGCTTCAAGGTGATTGGAGGCCACGAGGGCGATTTCTATCGGGAGCTCACCATTTTTCTCACGAAACAATAAGTCAGTCAGGCAGTGCTCCTGTTTTGAAACCATGATAAGGACTTTGGGTTTCTGTGAGCATGGCCAGATTTGCCAGCTCATCTGCTTTCCGGCAGCGACGGGTTCGAAGGAATGCTCGAGCGCTTTGAGGGTTGCTTCTCCCTCGAAGTGAACCCTCATGAAAAATGTATTGTTGGACCCGTCTTGAAACTGATCGCTGTCCAGGATGTTACATGAATTGGCCACCAGCCAGCTCGATACGGCCAGTACCAGGCCGGCTTTGTCTGGGCAGGAAAGGGTGATGATGTAGTCCATGTTCAGCTCTCGGGGTGGTCTTTCAGGTGTTCCAGAATTGTGCTTAGTTCATCACTGAGTTCTGCTCGAAGGTTCTCGTCAAGCTTGGTTGTTGGGTTGCCGGCTTTCTGCGCGACATCTGGTATCTGAGCGTCCGGGGCATTCTCATTCGCGAACCCAACCGGGTCAACAATGTCTTGGAATAGATCTACTGTATCCGGATCATATCCGGGAGGGTACGGGCCGGTCTTTTTGGATGGACTTTGAGATGACCGCGGACGCTTGCCTGATGGTTTAAGCGGCCGCGATGGGTCTAACGCCAGGTCGGGAATCAATGGAATCTGGGTAACGCCAGGTTTGTTTTCGTCGTTGTCCATATATCGCAGGCGGCCTTTTTTCCTGTGTCAGCTAATTTCGTGGTAGTTCAGTACATACCCGCGTTCTTTGTAATAGGCGTAGTTCTCACGGGCGGATTTGCGACTATTTTGGTCGACGGGGACGATCTCTGCAACCCGGTCGAACCTGGAAAAGAAATGCGGGATTTGCCCGGAAAGGTTGATCAGCACATCCTGGTGTTCTTCAGGCTCATGATCGAAGCCAATCTTGATGGGAACGTCCATTGCCTCAGAATGCAGCGAATGCGGCACGAAGCTATCTTCCTTAAAGGTCCACAGTTGCTCGTTCAGGGTCTTGGCCTGTTCTTCAGTCGAAGTGTGCACATAAATTTGGCGGCCCTTCCTGTAAACCATGTCAATCAGGCGGCAAGCAAAAGCGTGTTCGTCGCCTGATGTCTGGTAAAAATCGATTCTGGTCAAAAGTCGCCTTTCCTGGTTTCTGCGTGTCGGGTTCAGGCAGCAAGGTTGTTCAGGTATTCAAACAGCAAACTGACAGGTCTGCCGGTTGAGCCTTTTAACGGGCCGGACCCCTTGAATGCTGATCCTGCGACGTCAAGATGCGCCCAGCGATACTTTTTGGTAAAGCGGGCAAGGAAACAGGCCGCGGTAATACTTCCGGCCTCGCGGCCACCAATATTCGCCATGTCAGCAAATGCGCTGTTGATCTGCGCCTGGTAGTCCTCCCATAGCGGCATTCGCCACACCCGGTCGAGTGAGTCTTCGCCGGCCTTGGTGAGATCTGCCGCGACACCTTCATCATTGGCATACATTGCTGAAGCATGGCTGCCGAGGGCAATTACACAGGCGCCAGTCAGCGTTGCGACATCAATGACGGTCTTGGGATTGAACTGGTCTATGTAGGTCAGTGCGTCGCACAGGACAAGCCGACCTTCGGCGTCAGTGTTCAGGATTTCTACTGTTTGTCCGGACATTGTTTTTACGATGTCACCTGGTCTCGAAGCATCTCCTGACGGCATATTCTCTGCTGCAGCGATGACGCCAATAACATTCATTGCCAGTCCCTGTTCAGCGATCGCGACCATCGTCCCAAACACGCTGGCTGCGCCGCACATATCCCAGATCATCTCGTGCATACCGCCGCCTGGTTTCAGTGAAATACCACCTGTGTCGAATGTAATGCCCTTACCAACCAGCACATGGGGTGCTTCTTTTGCCTTGCCACCCTTATAGGTAATGACAATCAGCTTGCCGGGCTGCACGCTGCCTCGGGTAACAGACATGAATGCGCCCATACCCAGCTTCTCTATCTCTTTTTCTTCGATAACTTTCGTTGTGATCGATGAATAATCTTTGGCAAGTTGCTTTGCCTGATTCGCCAGATAGGTAGGAGTACAGATGTTTCCGGGAAGATTGCCCAGAGTCTTCGCTGAGCTGATACCCGCGGTCAGCGCGTTACCCACTGCGATTGCGCTTAGGACTGTTTCAAGTTCGGATTTGTCGTCGAGGAGCAGATCCACCGACTCGATGGAAACCGTGTTTACTGGTGGCTTACCCTTCATCTCTGTAAATGAATAAAGCCCGGCCTCGAAGGATTCGACAATTTTTTGTGTTTTCCATTCAATGCTTCGGCCAGGGACATCCACTTCAAGCAGGCAGCATAAGTTGGTTCGAAATGAGGTCGCCTTCATCTTGCCGATGACAGTTCTTGCTATGTCCGCATACTTCGCGCTGCTCATGGATTTTTCGTTGCCGAGCCCTACCAGAAGCACTCGTGTGGCGCCGACATTCGGCACATCATGGAGTAGCAGTGTCTGATTGGTTTTACCGCTGATGTCATTACGTTTCAGAATTTTTCTCAGATAGCCTTTGCTTGCTTTATCCAAAACCCTGGCCGAAGGTGATAACTGGCCGTTTTCGTATACGCCAACGATGGCGCATTGGGTTCTGGCTTTCGCAGGATTACCCGTGCGTGTGCCATACTTCATAGTGACTCCTGAGGATTTTCTCGTGTGAACTACTGCATTAATATAACGGTTATGGAATGTCCGGTCACTTAAAGTGATTCTTTTCCGCTATTTTGCCCGTGAAATATTTATCACGATGTTTGCTGTTGCGGGCATTGTGTTGGTTATTTCTATGGGTTGGCGATTCAGTGGTTATTTAGAGAATGCTGCCGCTGGTCTAATGTCCCGCGAAGTTCTGTTTGCTGTCATGGCCTATAGACTGCCGGGTTTTCTTGAGCTCATCATTCCGGTCAGCTACTTCCTGTCTATTATGCTGGTGCATGGCCGGATGCATGTCGACAGCGAAATGATTGTTCTCCAGGCTTGTGGAATGAGTACCTGGCGGCTGATTCAGATGACCCTGCTAACGGCTCTGGCCGTCATGATTATGACGGCGATGATCTCTTTGTGGCTTAAACCCATGGGTGAGCAAAGGGTCGAAACACTCCTTGGTGACCAGAATAACCTCACGGAATTCGACACGCTTATTCCGGGTCGCTTCCAGACGCTGGCTTCAGGCAAACGGGTAACCTATACGGAAGGCATATCGGACGAAGGAGAATTGGCGCGAGTATTTATTAACGACTACAAAGAGGCGGCCGGCAATGGGCCCAGAGAAGCGGTGACGGTCATCGCTGACAGTGGCAAGACTCAGGTCGATGGCGAAGGACGGCGGTTTCTGGTGTTGAACAACGGTCGGCGATATCAAGGTAAACCCGGAGAAAAGAATTACCAGTCCATCGAATACGAAGAATATGGTCAGCTGGTAGTGAGTGGTGCGTTCATTCAGGGCGAAAAACGCCGCACAGCGATACCAACATCAGAATTGTTTAGTGCAACAGATGCCAATGCTGTGTCGGAGCTTCATTGGCGCTTAGGAGTTGTTCTATTGATTCCCGTCATCGCCCTGCTGGCTATACCGCTTGCCCGGGTAAATCCGCGGCAGGGACGTTTTACGCGTCTGGTCCCGGCGATGATTCTCTGCTTCGTCTATATCCTTGCCTTGTCAGGCGCGCGGACTGCGCTGGAGAAGGGGGGCTTACCGCTGAATCTGGGTCTCTGGTGGGTTCATGGTATAGCCCTTGGCACGACGTTTTTAATGTACAGGCTTGAATGGATGGCCGAGAAGCTTAATAAGCTACCGTCGATGCTGTTCCGTTAGTGGTGTTAGTCTTTGTTGGAGGTTTTATTGTAGGGATCGTCCCCCAGAAATATGACGCGGGTTCCTGAAGCGCGGTCGTGCCAGGCTAGTTTTTCTCGATCAAATAAGATCCAGATAAACCCGAGCCCAAGGAACATCGTCGAGAAAGTAGCGAAGAAAAATCTCACTGCACATTCACCCAGCGTTAATATTTGTCCTGTATCGTTGATGGTGCGGATTTTCCAGACCTGCATGCCAAGCGTCTGTCCCCTGATGTGCCAAAAGTAGGCGTAAAAAGCGCCAGCTTCCAGGTAAAGGAATAGTTGGAAAGAAGGTCCTGCTATTATTTTGCCGTCATTAAGGAACGCGACTATAAGCGTCGTTGTGACGAACCAGAGGGCGACCACCAGGAATGCGTCGTAGAGAATGGCCGCCAGTCTTCGCCACAGGCTGGCCGGTGTGTTTGGGGCAATTGGCATGAGTGAGGAAGAAAAAAAATGAAGTCTATCATGGGTTTGATGCAGCATCGCCTCGCGCGCGTATTTTGTGTTTCGTTAGCAGCGGTTGTGGCAATAATAATTAGCCAGGGCTGGGCTACAAATGGAGTTGCAGATAGAACTGCAGATGGAGCTGAGAGTTTTGATGATTACCTGGTGAAAGTGCGATCGGCAGCGATCGGCAACGGGATAGCGTCAGAAACAGTAGATGCCGCATTCAGGGGGCTGACGCGGGACGAACGGGTCATAGGCTACGATCGCAAACAGCCTGAATTTGTGCAGACCTTTGACGAATATCTTACCGCGCGAGTGACGAACTTCAGGAAACAGGAAGGTCGCAAGTTGTTTAAGTTGCATCAGCCATTGCTTGATGAGGTAGCTGGCTTATACGGTGTGGATCCGGAGTACATCGTTGCCTTTTGGGGTTTAGAGACAAGTTTTGGGCGCTATCAGGGGAAATACAGCATCATTCGGTCTCTCGCCACCCTGGGGCATGATCAGCGCAGGGCTGCGTTTTTTACCGCAGAACTCCTCAAGGCACTGCAGATTCTTGATGAGCAACATGTTGCGCCTGAGGCATTTGTAGGCGCCTGGGCTGGCGCAATGGGGCAAAGCCAGTTCATGCCCAGCAGTTTCCTGCGGTTTGCGGTCGATCACGACGGAGACGGTCGAAAGGACATCTGGTCCAATAAGGCGGATGTCTTTGCCTCAATCGCGAACTACCTGAATAAGGCTGGCTGGAAAAGGGGGGCAGGCTGGGGCGGCCCTGCGTCGTTTAACACGTTGGATTTTGTCAGTTTGAAGCCGCTGAATATTGACCCGAGCTGTCGGGCGCTTAAGCACCATTCTCGTAAAATGTCGATTTCCAACTGGAAGGACCTGGGTGTAGTGCCTGGCGTTCAGTTAGTTGACCAACCTTATGCTCTGGTATCGCCTGAAGCAGGTGCAAATTCGGGATATCTTGTCGGGGGGAACTATCGTGCAATCCTGAATTACAACTGCGCTAATAAATATGCTGTGTCAGTGGGGTTGATGTCCGAGGCAATTGCTACGCCCGACTAATCAGGAATCATCATAAAAGCGGCTTCGGTCTCGGCGACGACCTCGTTAGTGTCGTTCCGAATCATCAAGCCTTTCATCTGTGTTAATCGCGCTTTTTGTTTCATGCAGTGCCCTTCAAGGCGGACTTTGGTGCCAATCGGGAGCGCGTCTCGATATCGGATATCGCATTTGGCAGTGAATGCCTTGAAGCCTTTAAGGAAGAGCCAGTTCGCCATTACATCATCGAGAGCACTAAACACGATGCCGCCATGTGTCACGCTGTCGTAGCCGCAATGATCCGCGCCCGGTGTAAATTCGCTGTGGCAAATGTCATCCTCAAGCCTGAAATCCAGTTTCAGTCCGATTGGATTGCCGGGCCCACAGACGAAGCAGTGGTTAGCATCAGATCGTAATTGGCTCATTGACTTGCTCCATTGGCCCTATAGGTTGTGTTTACTGATACGCCGGTATAATGACTGGCATGTACCTTGATACTCACAAGACCTATTGTCCACATTGCGGTGAAATGATCGAACTGGTGGTAGACCCTTCAGCAGACCAGGAGTATATCGAGGATTGCCAGGTTTGCTGTTGTCCTATGATGGTGTGCGTGTTGGCAGTGCAGGAAGGTCAGCCTGAAATCAGTGTCTTTGCTGAAACCTGAAGGGCGGCCAGCTAGGTTGGGTTTATTCTGATAAATCCGCGAAGGCCTGGCACGTAGCTAAGCAGATCCCACATGGAAGATCGGAAAAGGTCTGCTGGTATCAGGTGTTCTATTTTCTTGTGTAGCGCCGGAAGCTCGGACCAGTGAACACCTTGTTTGTGATGATGCGCCGTGTGGTAACCAAGGTTGCCTGTGACAAAATTGTAGACCGAGTTCATTGTGTTGTAAGAGGCGCTGAACTCGTCCTTCGAGTCCAAGCCCGCATGATGATCGTAGGTAGCCCACGCGGTGATCAGCAGTCCGGTAAACATCGGAAGGGCGAAAACCATAAAGCCCTGAATCGGGTTAGCAGCGACTAACAATATTGCAATGGTGAGCGTCAACGCTGTGTAGATTAAATGCGTGCGTAAATGCCTTGGGTGTTTTTTCCCTACTTTCCAGGCTCGTGGGTAGGCTGTCGCTGCAACTGCGAAGGTATATTCCAGTTCGCTCATTTTTGTTCCATCGGCTCTTTGCCACCGACTTTCATCGATGCCCTGGTCAAGGTAGTTATGATGGTGACCAAAGACGTGATGCAGTAACCATTGATTCGTTGTCACGCCGGTGTGCAGTCCGTAGCTGAGTTCTAAAATTCTGTTAAGCGGTGTCCAATGGAATGTCTTGGTGTGTTGGTGATGATGGTTCCAGGCGCAGATACACCCTTTAGGGATAATTGTTAGAATAAAATAAGACAGCAGTAGCCAAATATTGTCTGCCGTGAAATAGACTAGAAAGTCTAACAACGTCAGTGACAAAATAAGAAAGATTGGAAGTCGGTCTGCGCGATATCTAAACACTGTGTTAATGCCCGGTAAATTCGAGCGAAGTGTAGCATAGGGTTGTTAGATTTCTAGCGGCTAGACACGACTCAAAGCAGGGTTCTAAAAACTTGTCCTAAAATGATTATGGATTGTAAAAGATGATAAAAATTTGTCCTAAAATGATTATGGATTGCAAAAAATGACAGATGAAAAAGCCGGTGAAGTGATTTCTTTTTCTGAGGCCAGCAACCCTCATGTGCTTGCTAGAAAAGAAGCCAAGCTAAAAAAAGTCCAGGGTGCATTCAAGGCGGCGAGCAAAGACAAGTTTAAAGATGCTCGTAATCAGCGCCGTAAACGTAAAAACCCCAAGAAGAAAAAGTAGTCGGACCCGCGCCAGAATAAAAAAGCCCGCGTTGTTTCAATCACCCCGCCCCCGTCGTTTCGACCGTAGTGGAGAAACCTCCTGCTCGCGAAGCTCAAGTTTTTTTGGATGCTACGCTGCATACGTCAGTTGAGGTGACGAGTGGGTGGAGAACGAAGAGGAGGGGCTGTCAGCCTTACTTTATAATGCCCGTTTGGGCCCTAATCAGGTAAGCGGGATACCAAGGCCGGTGGACGACCGTTAATAAAAATTCCCGTCCGACTCGATCTTCTCAGCCCCGGTTCCTTCCCTTGCTGCCTGCAGTTCCTGTCTCGCGAGTCGTTCCATAAAGGCCCTGTCAGATCCGAGGGTAACCATATGGAATCCCTGGTCCAGGTAGCGCTTTGTATATTCCAGGGAGCCTGTCTGAATTCCTGCAGCGATGCCGTGCTTCTTTGCGGTTTCAAAAATGTGGGTGACGGTTGCGACATGCTTGGGATCGTTGTTGTCACCGCCAGGATGCAGGCCCAGGGCGTAGGCCAGATCGCTCGGTCCAATATAGACCGCATCAACGCCCGGCGTTGACATGATGTCATCCAGGTTCTCTAGTGCTTCGGCGGTTTCAATCATTACGATGCACGCAATCTCAGTATTGGCGGCCCGGGCATAACCTTTACCGGCATAAAATGTGACACGATTGGGGCCGTAAGAGCGTATACCGTCCGGTGGATATCTGCAGGCCGCCACGGCTCGCTCTGCTTCCTCGCGATTGTTAACGAGCGGAATAACCACTCCATAAGCGCCTGCATCCAGCACCTTCATAATCTCGTATGGTTCGTTCCAGGGGACTCGCACAAATGGAATGGCGTTAGAAGTAGAGATAGCGGTCAGCATGTGTTTAACGTCGATATAATCCAGCATGCCATGTTGCATATCTAGGCAGAGCCAATCGAAACCCGCATGAGCCATAGCCTCTGCTGTGTAGCTGGAGTCGATGGACATCCATGCGCCGATAGTCTGTTGCTTGGCGCGCCAGGCTTGTAAAACGTGATTACTTCTCATAGCTCTATCCTAGGTATTTGTAGTGGTGTGTCATTGCTCTGTGCAGAGGAATCTGACATTTCGGTCTCGATTTTCAGGGTGGCCACTGTTATGCGAAGGCGATTGGCGCTTTACCTGCCACCGTCGTCCTCCACATTTCTCGGCGATGGCCTTGGTAGTCGGAGGTGGCACAATGTTGCGTGCATCGATTATCCCACAAAGTCAAAGTGCCCGGTTGCCATCTTACGCGACAGCAGAACTGGGGACTGACAATCAGCTGGTTCAGATAATCTAAAAGGGGCTTACTTTCTTCCTGCGTCATGTTTTCAAAACGGATAGTGTAGGTTGGGTTGATCCAAAGCGCAGGGCGTTTGGTCACCGGGTGCATGCAAATCACGGGATGTAACTGGGTGTCTGGTTCCTGGTCATCGTTGATGATCGTCATATGTTCCAGGTGATTTTTGAGTGTCGCTTGGGGCCCATAGGATCTGGTCGCGCTATGAACGGCCTTTAACGATGTCAGTGCCGCTTTCATGCCTTCAGATAGTGCGTCATAGGCGGCGTATAGGTTGGCATAAAGCGTATCTCCCCCGGCAGCTGGCGTGTCTACGGCGTAAAGTAGTGTCTTAGCGGGTGGCGTCGCCTGAAAAGTGAAGTCCGTGTGCCAGCCGGCGCCAAAAGTATGTGGCGAGCTCTCGTTGGCTTCCTTTACAACTGGCACAACATTCGGGTACTCCTCAAGGCCTGTCAGGTAGGGCGTCTCGCCAGGGCCACCCAGTCGATCAGTGATGCCGACCAAGTCTGATGGTGTAAGCGATTGGTCCCGAATGCACAGAACAAGATGCTGCGCAAAAGCATCATCCAGCGCCTGGAAAGACGCTTCATCGAGGTTGTTGAGGTCCAGGTCAGTAATTTCTGCGCCAATGAGCCCCGTAAGTGGGCGGATGATCATCGTGTGAACTCCTTGATATTCAGATAGTTACAGTACTCTGATGTCTTGGATAGCACAAACGACAATGATGCCGATGTTCGCTATTGCAATAGCCTATCTATGTACTATATAACGTAACTTGTTACATAAATGATTGATCGGCCAATATCGCGATGGAAGACTTTTTGGAAGAGCTCGGCGCATTGGCGCTAGGCGGTCGCCTTAAGCGACTCGCCGATGCGCTAATGCAGGATGGGAGTAGGATCTATGAACAGGTTCACCCCGGTTTTCAGGCCCGATGGTTTGCGGTTTTTTCCTATTTGTACAAGAAGGGCCCAACCTCAATCACCGGCTTGGCGAAAGGGCTGGGTGTGTCTCACCCTGGAATTAACAAGATTGCCAATGAATTAATCAAGGTGCGCCTGGTTGCTCCCTACCGAGACAGAAACGATAAACGCAAACGTGTGTTAGCGCTTACTAGCTCCGGACGGCAGAAATATCAACTGCTTGAGCCGACCTTGAGAGATATCAGACAGGCGTTGCAAGCCGCGGTAGATGAATCCGGGGGTGACTTTATCGAGCAATTGACCACGCTGGAAAAGAGTTTTGGCAGGCGAGATTTTGCCAGCCGGTTTAGGGACCAACAGGATAAAGAGGCCGAAGCAGTAGAGATACGGCCCTTTAAACCCGCCTATGCGGAAGCGTTCCGAACATTGAACATGAGCTGGATCGAGCATTACTTCAAGGTGGAGGAGGCAGACCGACAGGTGTTGGATGACCCAGCAGGGAGAATTATCAACCTTGGGGGCGAGGTACTATTCGCCGTATCAACCGGTCGCGAGCAGGTTATTGGCACCTGCGCACTAATTCGTCTTGAGAATGAAAAGGCAGAGCTGGCCAAAATGGCCGTGTCTGAAGAGGCGAAGGGTAAGCAGGTGGGTTTATTATTGGGCGAATTCGCTGTTGAGCGAGCCAGGGCGCGAGGTTTCCAGACGCTAGTGTTGGAAAGTAATCGCAAACTTACGCCGGCCATTAGTCTCTATAAAAAACTCGGGTTCATCGAAAAACCGTTCCCTCATCCCTCTGAGTATTCTCGCGCCGATATCTATATGGAGCTCTCACTGTTTCCCTAGGTTGTATCTTTCTCCCCAACTGAGGCCCTCGGTTGTATCGCCTTTTGCAACATATTCGCAGCCAATCCAGCCCGCGTAACCCAGTTCATCAAGATAATCTGCTAGTAGGTGTACATTGACTTCACCGTACTGCGGTTCATGTCTTCCCGGTAGGCTTGAGAACTGAACGTGACCGATAATGTCGCGATGACGTTTAAGACCTGCGGCGAGATTCCCTTCCATAATCTGGATATGGTAGAAGTCGAACTGCATTTTGATGTTGTCTCGGTCTAGCGTGTGAATCAGTTCAGCCGTATGGTCGGTTCTGGTGTGCAGGTAGCCCGGAACATCCTGTGTGTTGAGTGGTTCAAGAAGCAACTTCACACCTTTCACTGCGGCGAGGTCGGCGGCCCACCGAAGGTTGTCGACAAAAAGACCTTCAGAAAGCGGTGTTTCGTCGGTTCCCCTGCCAGCCAGTACATGAATCATCGAGGCGCCCATGCCTGTTGCATAGTCCAGGGCGCATTGGAACGAGGATTGAAAGAACGCTTGCCGTCCCGGTACTGCTGCGGTGCCTGCTTCTCCAGTGTCGCCGGGTGGAATATTGATCAATATGGCTTCAAGGCCTGATTGAACCAGCCAATCAGATACCTCGCTGATGTCGTACTGGTAAGGGGACAGTATTTCTACGGCAGTAAAACCGCAGTTCCTGGCCGCCATAAAGCGATCGGGAAAAGGTAGTTCCTGGTACATCGTTGTCAGGTTTGCGGCGAATCTAGGCATACCTAAAACGTTACCACGGGTTTCGTGCAAATTTCCTGTAATATTTTGTTCTTTCATGCGGGAGGCATTGACCTTTGGAACAACAGAAAATAGTGCTGGTCACGGGCGCCGGTTCGGGGATCGGAAAGGCTAGCGCCATTGCATTTTCAGCAAAAGGTTACTCTGTGGTGCTGGCAGGAAGGCGCCGGGACAAGCTAGAACAAGTTGCATCAGTGTGCAGCAATGAAACACTCATCGTTGAATCTGATGTCGCTGAGCCGGAATCAGTCGCGCGCCTGTTTAAGACCCTCAAAGATCAGTTCGCAAGGTTGGATGTTTTGTTTAACAATGCCGGAGGAGGGTCGCCGCCAAGACCCTTTGAAGAAATCCCATTCGAGGAATGGCAAAGAGTTATCAATGTAAACCTAACCGGTACCTTCCTTTGCACCCAGGCAGCTTTTGGAATAATGAAAGAACAAACGCCGATGGGTGGCAGGATTATTAACAACGGTTCCATTTCTGCACATGTGCCTCGGCCACTATCTGCACCGTATACAGCTAGTAAACATGGAGTGACCGGGCTCACCCGATCAACTTCACTGGATGGGCGCCCCTATAATATTGTTTGCAGTCAGATTGATATCGGTAATGCCTTAACGGATCTTACTGCGCGGATGGCTGAAGGCGTGCCTCAACCCGATGGCACTATCAGGCCGGAGCCAACCATGGATGTTCAACATGTGGCAGATGCGATCGTGCAGATGACCGAGTTCCCGCTCGAAACCAATGTGCAGTTCATGACCATTATGGCCACGAAAATGCCGTTTATTGGCCGTGGATGATCCGGTTTGCAGCTTTCAGGTAGCTTGCGACGGGACGTCTAAACCGTAGTGATGAGTTCCGGAATACCAGCGGGCCCGATCCAGACATAGGCATTTTGCTCAAAGCGCGTTGCCATCGCAGTTGCCTGATCTTGGTCGATACCCAGCACAAGATAACTATATTCTTGCCAGTCATCGAGCTGACCGTAGCCGACCAGGTAGTTCAGTCGTATTTTCTCGATATCGGTTAACAGCATGCCCTGCCGATCATCATTCTCATCATCGGTGAGCTGTTCACTACGGGGGTTCCATGCAGTGATCAACGCTGCTGATTCAACGCCCATGCTGCCGAGCAATACTCTGAGATCATCGCTCTGCTCGCCAATTTTAATGAGCAGGGGCGGGTCGTCTGAGATGATGTAGTCTGTATCCAGGTACTTCTGTATGAGAGATGCGTCGATGCCCGATTTCATATCAGGGTGTTTTCCTCATTGTGTCCCTGTCGTACAGCGGGTCATTGGGCTTGCGGGCCCCGATGATCATTTTCGACCCACTAAACCATGCATCTGCTGCGGCCTCTTCGCGAACCCAGTCGACCAGTTCGCTCCGGTATGCGATTTTCCAGATACCATCTCGGCGTTCGTACCGATCAACATAACGTCCACTGATAAACAAGTCACGTTGTTCGCCTGCTTCGTTTTTCACCCGGTGAAAAGCCTGATAGTAAACCTCACCAAACGCCTCTTCAGCCTGTAACTCGATGTTCACCTGGCCAATGAAATGATGGTTGGACAGGTGAGTGGCAAGACCGGTCTGGCAATATTCAACAAAACCATCGGGTCCGCCCTCGTAAATGCCATAGCTGCAAAATGCATCGTCCCAGAACACTGAACGTTCCAGTTCTCCATCCAGGCGATCCAGGCCTCGCATGTAGTTTGATGAAAGGTCAGTGATCTCGAGCTTATCCGCAGCGGCGTGCAACCTGTCCTGTGTCATCTCTAAAATTCGATAACCGAACGAGCGACTTCACCGGCTTTCATGCTTCTGAATGCCTCATTAACGTCTTCGAGCTTTAGTCGTCTAGAAACGAGGCTGGTGAGGTCAAGACGATCCTGCAGGAACAGGTCAATCAGCTTTGGCATATGCTCTCGGAAGCGAGTAGAGCCATACATGCAGCCGATCAGTTTCTTCTCCTGCAGGAATGCTGGACCGGGTATCGAGATTTCCGAACCGAGTGGGTGCATACCAACCACGACCGTTGTTCCGCCGGCTCGTGTAATGTTAAAAGCCTGAGTCGCGGCAGCTGGTACACCGATTGCCTCAAAAGCGTACTCAACACCTTCGCCTTTGGTTATTTCCTTGACGGCTTCATCCAGGTCGACTTCTTTTGAATTAATGGTATGCGTGGCACCAAACTGCGATGCCATTTCAAGCTTGGAATCCATAATGTCGATGGCAATAATGTTCGCGGCACCAGCGATACGGCAACCCTGAATAATATTGAGTCCAATTCCACCACAGCCAATGACAGCGACGGTTGAACCACCGGGCACCTTGGCGGTATACAGCGCGGCTCCAACACCGGTCATTACCCCACATCCGATGAGCGAAGCTTCGGCCATGGGCATTTCTTCGGGGATCTTTACAACACCATTTTCCGAAGTCACCATCATTTCTGCAAAGCTACCAACTGACGCGAACTGCAGAATTGGGCTGCCGTTCCATGTCAGCCTGCTCGCAGAAGCAGCTCCAATTTCCGGGTCATTGCACAGGTTGGGCCGGCCGCCCAGACAGTAATAACATTTTCCACAGAACGGCTTGAAGCTCATGATTACTCGATCACCAGGCTTCACATAGGTGACGCCTTCACCGATTGCTTCAACCACACCGGCTGCTTCATGGCCCAGTACACAGGACATCGGTAGCTGCCAGGATCCGTCCACAAAATGCAGGTCTGAATGGCAAACCCCGGAACAGCTAGTCCTGACAAGCACCTCGCCCGCCCTCGGATCAATAATGTCTACGTCTTCTATGGTAAGTGGCTTATTGGCTTCTTGTAATACTGCTGCTTTCATAATTTCTCCGGGGCATGTTTAAGTCTCGATTGTAGTCACGATAGGCGTGCAAACACAAATGGTGCAGTGTCTACGCGGCTATTTTCCGTTCAGTCGATCTACGACAGGTGCAAAAGCTTCCATGTTGTCCTTGCCGATAGTGATGTAAGAGATTCCGTGTAGCTCACGGCGTCGCTCCAGTTCCTCACAAATTGTATCCACAGACCCGAACAGCGCGTGAGGATGAACTCTCATCTGCTCCTCGGTTAGGCCAAATCCTTGCGCGAAAGGGCCGAGCACAGGTGAAGGGTCGTCCATGACAAAGGTAAAGTAGGCGCCGATCTCAATCTCAAGGTCATCGAAGCGATCTCCCGCACCTTCCCTGATCCACCTGACCTTCTTCTGTGTTTCTTCTTCGGTAGACATGCTTACGCCATCTGGTCCGATCATCCCTGAACGATTGTTGAAGTTAAGGGAAACGATATCGGCTTCACGCCCGGCAAGGCGCAGAATCCGCGGTGAGCCTCCGCCTATCATGATGGGTGGCATGGATTTGGGTTTGGGGTCCCCCGAAAAACCTTGCCATTTAATCGTGTCGTTAGAAAGGTCGGCCTGGCCGTCGCTACAAAATGCTTTAACAGCTTCGATAACATCGGCAAGTCGGTCGATCCTGACCTTGGGTTCGTCTTTGGTTATACCAAGAGCTTCATACTCTTCAGTGATCCAGCCTGCGCCCAGCCCGAATTCAAGACGGCCATTTGATAATTTGTCTATCGTCATGGCTGACTTGATGAGTACGATTGGCAGGTGATAGTCCACACAGAACACCCGGCAGCCAATCTTGATTTTACTGGTGACTGCAGCAGCATAGGCCATGGCGGGAATGGCCGCCATATTCTGCTCGGGATGATTAGCTTTTTCCAGTGCAGGGCCTGATCCAATGATATGGTCCGCGAGGTGAAAGGCGGAATAGTTCAGTTCTTCTGCCCTCTGAACCTGGCCAGCCCAGTCTTCAGCTGACTCTGCGTTGAATGATTGAACGCCAAATCTAAATGGTGTACTCATGGTTGCTCCTTATATGGTGTACTTTACGCCGGTGAGCTCTGCGGAAAGTTCCCACAGTTGTCTGGCCACGGCTTCGTCTTTTGATGATGGAATCGTATCAACCTTGTGGGCAGAGTGAGCCATTTCACCCCACTTTTTGGGTCCAAAATAATCTCCTCCCTCTACCTGGGTGTCGGTGGTGGCCATCAGCGTGGGAAGGGCACCCTCCGCTGAGCTATTCATGATCAGGCGTAGTGGTATGAATAGGAGTGAAAACAGAGGTGGTATATGCCGACCAAGCTCGGTATTGGACCCGCCGGGGTGACAGGCGACAGAAATGGCAGGTGAACTAGCCGCTTCTAACATCCGTTGTAGCTCATAGGTAAACAGGATATTGGCAAACTTACTCATGCCGTATCGTTGCATGCGGTTGTAGCTTTTGTCTGAATGAATGTCATCAAACTGAATACTGCCCTGTCGATGCGCCAGGCTGCTGACGTTGACGATACGAGCACCCGGTTGGTCTTTCAGTTTATTGATCAGATGTCCTGTCAACGCGAAGTGACCAAGATGGTTGACTCCAAACTGGAGTTCGAAACCATCCGATGTGACTTCCTTAGGCGGCATCATGACACCTGCATTATTGACCAGGGCATCCAGTCTCGGTTCTCGGTTAACCTGCTCGGCGGCTTCCTTAACGCTGGAGAGGCTCGCAAGATCTAGAGGCACCCAGGTGATGTCGGCGTCACCTTTAATCGATTTTATTTTCGCTATCGCCTTGCTGGCCTTAGTTTCAGAGCGACACCCAAGCAAAATTTTCGCACCTCGTTCCGCTAGTACACGCGCGGTGTCGTAGCCGATCCCTGTATTTGCGCCGGTAATAAAAACTGTTTTTCCGGTTTGATCCGGTACCACAGACTCTCGATAGTCAGTCACTTGTGTTCCTTTCTTTAACGCGTGGGGCGGGTGAGGGGTTAATAAACTGATGCATTTGGAAAATAGCGGTCTCGTTGTCTTACGTCGAAATCAAGGTGCAGATTTGAAAGTCCGCGAAGGAAACTGCTGGGAACGTGCTTGAATGGTTCGTTCCTGTCGACGGTCCTGATGTTATCCAGTCGATGTAAAAAGATGGTGAATGCGGAGTACATCTCCTGGCGAGCCAGTGCGGCACCGGGACAATGGTGTGGCCCTGAACCAAAGGCAAGGTGCGCGCCCGCTTTCTTGCGCTCGATATCGAATGTTTCTGAATCATCAAAAACAGCCTCGTCTCGATTAGCAGAGGCGTATCCGACTGCGATACTTGAACCCTTTGGAATGGGTATGCCGCCAAGCTCCGTATCCTCTGCGGCAACTCTCCAGAGGTGCAGCACAGGCGTTTCATATCGAAGAGACTCTTCAATAAAATTACGAATGAGCTTTTGGTCTGAGCGCATGCGATCCATTAATTCTGGACGTTGCAGTAGCAGCATGAGACCTGAACCAATGGCGTTAGTGGTCGTTTCGTTGCCCCCGGTCAGTAACTGGTCCAGCAGGTCCTGGAGTTCGAACATGTCGAGTTCCCGTTCTGGGCCATCCGGGTCATCTTTAAGTTTCGCGTGGGCGAGATCTGAAATGATGTCGTCTTTGGGCTCGTGCTTTCTTTCACCCAATACCTCGGCGAAGAACTGTTGTGCTTCCACAACCTGTTTTGCACACTCAAGCGCCTGGGCTTCATCCGTAAAACCGCCACCTGGCGCGAGCATCGCGTCTGACCATTGCTTTAGCTGCCAGATTTTTTCACGCGGTACGCCCAACTGGTCCGCGATGACTGTGCACGGCAGAGGCACAGAGAAATCCCACATGAAGTCGCACTTGCCCTCTTCGATGAACTTGTCAATCAGGTCATTGACGACGGTTTCGATGTAGTTGGTCATATTGCGGATGCGTGCGACCGAAAATGCGTCGTTGATCAGGCCTCGATATTTTGTATGTACGGGTGGGTCCGTTCGTTGCAAGGTGGACACCCTTGCCCAGCCGTTTTCATTTTTGAATTCTTCAGCGATGTTGCGGGAAGTGCCGCCGCGCTGGGAGCCGTGTTTGTAGATATCGTTACTGAAAATCTCCGGGTGTTTCTTAATATACCTGACATCTTCGTATCGACTGACGTAGTAGGCGCCAAGCTCAGGCATGAAGTAGACAGGTTTGTCGAGATGGCGAATAGCCTCAAAATACTTGAATGGGCATTCCCTTGTCTCATCTTCAAGCAGGTTGAATTCTAGCGATTCGGACATGTGCGTCTTCCAGAGTGTCAGGGCGTTAGTGTCTCATGGTCTAGAGGTCAGGTGAATAGCCCTGCAATGCGCTGGCGCTCTGCAGCTTGCCTGGAGCCTGCCGCTCGCATTTGGAGCGTCGTATCCGGAGCGCTGATCGGACAGCTTGTCACTAGGCTGTTACGCTCAGTACCTTGTGCGGCGGGGTATTTTTAGTTTGGCGCTTCTATTGATATCAGTTGCTGATTCGTTCCAGCGGCGGCATGCCAAGCGCTTCGCGGTAGGTGTTGTGATAATGATGAAGTGCCGGTTCGTTGCGGCCGAATGTCAGGTACTCCTGGGCACCTGAAAGCATTCCCTGATGAGCGCTGGCCGCTGCGACATAATCTTCCATCTGGATAACCTTTGCGAATCCCTGCATGCGCTCCTGGGCGGATTCGTATCGCTTTTTCCCTTCTTCATCTATGCCGATCTCTGTCAGTTCAGGTGACAGATAGAAATTGATCTTTGAAAAGCTCTGGTGTGGGTTATCGCCGTCCGGGTACACCCTGACCAACGTCGGACCTTGTTGACCCAAAATCAGCTGGATGTTCGGGAAGATGTAGTAGATAGGTAGTGCTGCAAGTAACACGTTCCAGTCCTTTTCTGGCTGGTTGCGCAGCGTGTCGATATTCCTGAGGCAGAGCATCATTCGATGGTTTCGCCCATGGGTGTCGTACATCTGTGCATTGCCATAAAAATCGTTGGCAAGCGTGTCCTTGTGCAGCGTGTTGAAATGATAGGTTTCACCGAAAGTGTCAATGGCGAGCTTCCAGTTCATCGAGTGATCATAAGTTGTCTCGGAATTCGCGATGTAACGGTTGAGCTGCCAGGATTCTAGTTCTGGTGCCAGATCACCAAGAATGCCATCAACGTCAATCTCGCCCTCTGGGTTTGGATTGACCCACAGAAGGCCGTATTTTTCGCTGCAGGGCAGTTTCACCAGGCCATTGCAGCTTTTATCAACCGGGCCAAAATGGTTTTCCTTCGGTACTGTTATCAGGTTGCCATTATTAGCGTATCCCCAGGCATGAAACGGGCAGCTGAACAGGTTCTTTTGTCCCCGAGATTCGTTTTCAAGGATAGTGCCACGATGCCTGCAGACATTGAGGAAGGCATGAAACTCGCCATTTTTGTCACGCGTGCAGAGGATAGGTTTTTTTAAATCATTGTTGGTGAGGAAGCTACCGGGTTTGGGAAGGTCTGCACTCATACCGAGTACGTGGGGGTAGTCCTGAAAAAAGGTTTCCCATTCTTTCAAGGCGATGTCAGGGCAGAGATAACTGCTGACAGGGTTACGTGCCTGGCCACCTGCGTCGACGTTGGTATCGGTGTCCAGGTAGTGCATGAGGCCTTTGATGATACGAACGTGTTCCTGATGATCCATGGCGGGCTCCGAGTTGACATGCTGGCTATCATGTGAAATTACGCGTTTGGTGCAGACGGATCAAGTCAACCGGAAGATCGATTTTTGTAATAGGCGTGCACTGTGTCCCAGGCGAGCTTTCTTTCGCCCTGATCCGAGATGATTCCTTTGCGGTTGAAGTAGTCCTGTACCCCGGCCAGTGGGCGTTTTGGCGTCCGGAAATCTTTCAAAATCCAGGGCGAGAGCCCCCTCAGGAAGGGAATGTCGTCCATCATGGCAAACTGTGCCTCGTAGACAGTGACCTGGTAATCCTCGGTCCAACGATCATCTGGGGCGCCGCGCTTTCCTTTCGGGGCACTGGCTCCGAACTCACTCATGATGAGCGGCTTTTTCTTGTCCGAATGCCAGCGAGACAAGGCAATATCGGAGACCTTGGTGTAGTACCAGCCCAGGTATTGGTTGCAACCAAGTACATCGAGGTGATCGGCGAGTGGATCATCAAGTGTATAGGTTCGGATGACTTTGCCATTCTCCTCAACCTTATCCGGCCGCATAAACATGGCAGCGGTGGTCAGGCGGGTGGGGTCAAGCGACTTGGCAGTGGTGATCAAGGACTTCAGGAATTCCGTTCGAGCCTCAGATGCGGGGGTCTCATTGGCAACAGACCATAAAATAATACTCGCGCGATTTCTGTCGCGGACAATCATCTCGCTCAGCTGGTTGCGCGCGTTGTGAAGTACCTCTTCGCTTTGCCAGTTAATGGCCCAGTAAACCGGGATCTCACACCAGAGCAGGACACCCATTTCATCAGCGATCCTGCACATATGATCATTATGTGGATAGTGCGCCAGTCGGGCGTAGTTGCAGCCAAGGGCTTTGACTTCTTCCATCAACCGCCGGGCTTCAGCTTCTGAGTTGACTCTGCTGGCTTGCCCGATGATTTCTTCGTGGATTGATATGCCGCGCAGAAAAACGGGTTCGCCATTAAGCAGGATGTCTTCCCCGCTCGTTTCGATAATCCTGAAACCAATCATGTCCTCAATGCTGTCGCCGTCAATCGAGAACCTAACCTCATAAAGCGCTACATTTTCTGGAGACCATCGATCCGGCTCTGCCTTGATGGCGAATTGGCCAAAGCCATGGCTATCGGTAGTGATCAAATGTTCAATGCCAAGCCCGGGTATGGAGAGGTTAACGTCTTTGTTCGCACCATTATCAAGTTCAACGAAGCCTTTGATCTGGCTATCGTCCTCAGGATCAAGTTGGCAAAAATAGTCCCGGATAAAACTTTGAGGCGTCTTTATCAGCAGTACATCCCTGGTGATGCCACCGTAGTTCCACCAGTCGGTATTGCGGGTTGGTACGCCATCTTTGAGCCGCTCGTCGTTGATCTTTGCGACAACAAAGTTACCCGTGGGTTTAAGGTAGCTGCCAATTTCTGTTTCGAACGGTGTAAAGCCGCCGGTATGCCGCATCACCTCGATGGCATTGACCCACACGACGCTGTGATAGTTAGCGGCGCAAAAACGAAGAAATGTTCTACCGCCATCGATTTCCGCATCCGGCAGTTCTCGGAAGTACCAGAGTGTGCCTTCATACCAGAAGAGAGTGGGTTCCTGTGTGTTCCAGTCCCCGGGTACCTTCATGGTGGGGCTTTGTTTGAAGTTGTATTCAGACGCCCAGTGGTCATCAGGCGTCAGGTTTCTAAAGTAGCCGAATGGATTTTCGTTTCCAAACAGGTCGTAAAACCCTGTTTCGTAGGGGTCTATGATGTAGTGCCAGTCCCCGGCAAGTGATTGGGGGCTTCTGTTGTAGGGGTTTTGAATAAGGTTCATGCCTCTCAGGTTAGGGACAGTGGGCAAAAAAGTCGATAGGCTTAGGGAAAATCCCTAATCGAGATCAGTGATGTCCTTAACCATGTCTTCCAGTGAACGTGAACTCTTCCTGTCCGCATTACATGTTGGGATCATTAGTATTCCTCGTGCCACTAAAGGGCCGCTGACAGTGCCGATCTGGTACGACTACCGGCCTGGCGGCGAGCTTTGGGTGATCACTGACGCGGACTCGATTAAGGGTAAGCTTCTGACGAAAACCTCACGTATCAGCCTGTGTGCTCAAACGGAAACGGCGCCATACCAGTATGTTTCTGTTGAGGGGCCATTCACCACACGGCCTTCAACGCAGGAAGAGTTGCTGGCTATGGCCGTGCGTTATCTGGGTGAAGAGCAGGGCAAGGCTTATGCCGAGAACTCAGCAGATGGTGGTGAGGGAAGCATCGTTGTTGCAATAGCACCGGAGACCTGGTTCTCGGTGGATTACAATAAAATGTAAATTGGGGGGCGGCGCATGTTGTTTCAGATGCGTCAGAATGGGTTGGATCACGTCCGGGCCGGTTACATCTAAGATGGCGGTTCTTGTTTTTCTACAGAACAAGGAATTAAGGCAGAGAGGCGCCCGATAGCCCCTATTTACTAGACCTTGGTTGTTATCTCATTTAGGTCAGGCGCGTTGGGGCTTTGCATCGCTGAACCTGCATTCGCTTGTTCAGCTAGCGCTTTAACGGCCTTTTCGTTCTCCATAATTTTCGATGCAACCGCTTCACCTGCGCGGTCGAATACTTCTCGGTTTTCAATCACGTCTTGCTGAGACCTTTTGTAGGCCTTCAGATAGCCATTGATCTCTGGCACAACGTATCGGGCAACTCGATCCCAGCTTCGAAAATTTTGTTCTGGCGTACACCAGTCGTGTACAAAGCCAATTACTGTGCCGAAGCCGCCAGTCAGTTCATACATTTTCCTGATCGAGTCTACCAGGTCATCAGGTGTACCGATGACGATGGCAGAGTTGTCTCCAAATGCCATGTCGTCTACCGCTTCATCGGGGGAATCGTAGATTTCAGCCCCAGGTCGCATTAACGTACCGACGGTATACTCGTTGTGCCATTTCATAAGACCGTGTTTGGCTTCTTCTCTAGCTTGTTCTCTTGTTTCTGCAATGTGGAAATTCATCACGATACGCCAATTAGATCGATCAACAGACTTGCCGTGTTTTCCCGCACTGTCCTGCGCAAAACTCCACTGTAGCGGCAATGACTGTAAGCCAGCGGTTGACATTGAACCAATCGATAAAGCGCCAGCACCATATTTCCCTGCCAGCGTCATGCCGGAAGGACTAACCATTGAAGCAACAACAAACTCCATATCTTCTTGAAGCGGGAGTAGCTGAAGTGCGGCATTTTTTAGCGTGAACCACTCTGATTCGTGATCGAAGCGGTCTTCGCCTTTCATGAGCCGTTTGATAACCCCGATAGCCTCGTCTTGTCGATCTCTTTGTGTCATTGGATCAATACCCAGGGTGTAGGCATCACTGGGTAACGCCCCTGGGCCGGAACCAAAGATGGCGCGTCCGCCGGTCATATGGTCAAGCTGCACCATGCGTTGAGCAACATTATAGGGATGGTGATAGGGCAAAGAGATGACGCCCGTTCCGAGTTTTATTTTATGACTGCGTTGACCTGCAGCGGCAAGGAACATCTCGGGAGACGCAATCATCTCCCAACCAGTCGAGTGGTGTTCGCCACACCAAAACTCGTTGTAACCGAGACGATCCAGGTGTTCTACCAAATCGAGGTCACGCTGATATTGGAGCATAGGATGCTCACCGATGGGATGATGAGGAGCGAGAAAAGCGCCAAAATTAATTCGTGACATTTCTGTTTCTCCGAGAACGTTATTGGTCGGCATCTTACCATGACACTATCACCACTGTACTCAACACCATTTCCATCAGTAGCGACGCGGTTGGCACCTGCGACATAACACTGGTTTTCAATTGCGCGCTTGTAGCTACATTCAATATGTTGACTGAAGAGTCCTGGTAAAATCCCTGTCCTCAATAATGCTTATTCCGCTCTATTACTCGTATCCGTTTTTTTACTACGTTGCTTTTTTGTTGGCTATTGGATTTGGGCTGCCACCTATCCCAGAGTGTACCGGGCTGTAAAAGTATCGTCAGCTTAGCCGCGAAGCCCCGAAGCTGCCCAGCGAAAGAGATTTAACTATGGCCGGTCACCAGTGAGATCGCCCGGATTCTTTTTTCAGGTATTTTTATCTGGGTTTTACGGCCTTAATCAGGAATCGGTCAGTTTTCCCTCGTATAGAAGGGTCAAACACCATCTTGCTGAGGTCGTCTTCGGAGTTTCTTAGCGTGTTACTGGTAGATTCAATACTGAAACCGGCTTCAAGCAGTGCTTCAAGTGCCAGCCCCCCCTGCATTCGATGCAGCGACTGGTTGTCTGCGCTAGCGGCGCCTTCATGATCAATGACGCCGAACACTGCGCCTGGCTTTAGCACATCAAAGATTTGCTTTGCGAAACCAACGGCCGCGTCTTTGCCCGCGCTGTTATATATGTCGTGGAAGTTTAGCGCGGTCATCGCCAAATCAATACTGCCTGGTGCTATTCCTAACGCTGTCGCTTCTCTGTCCCAGCGAATGACGTTGGGCAGGCGGTTGTCGGCGAGCCGATGGTTTAGTGCCTTGTCATTTGCGCCCTCTCGAAATTTCAGAACGGCTGCCGGGTTCTGGGCGTACACTTTGCCCAGAGGCCCCACAGCCCTGGAAAGAACCTCGGTGTAGTACCCGCTCGCTGCAATCACGTCAATGACCGTCATTCCCGGTTCAACCCCCAGGAACGTTATAACCTCTGCAGGTTTCCTGCCGCCGTCCCGGGCTTTGTCCTCGGTGGATCTGGATTCATCCATCAATGCCTCAACCACGCTGGTTTTTGGCGTAGCGTTGGTTGAGAAAGCGATAAGCAGCGGTAGTAGTAGCAACAACCTGGGCATAGCGTCACCTGTTAATTGGGGGAAGAGCCAGTCTACACGTTAAGACAGGGTCAACCCGGTTTTATATTTCGAACTAAGCTCAACCCGTATATGCTGAACACATGAGTGATTACAATCAGCCGCTGTCAGGTAATGAAATGCCCCGGTTTGCGGGAACGGCGACCATGTTCAGGCTGCCGGTGGCGCTGGACCCATCATCGGTGGATGTGGGGATCGTCGGCGTTCCGCTCGATATTGGTACCAGTAACCGGGTGGGTGCCCGCTATGGTCCACGTCAGATTCGAGCTGAGTCGGTATTGGTTCGCCCCTATGGCATGGCGACGGGTGCGGCGCCATTTGACTCTTTCAATGTTGCCGACCTTGGTGATGTGGCCCTCAATACCTATAACCTTGAAAAATCGGTCGGCATCATCGAACGCCACTTTGATGAGTTGTTGCAGCAGGGCCTGAAAACGATATCTCTTGGGGGCGATCACACCGTGACGTTACCCATATTACGTGCCTATGCAAAGAAGTACGGTCCACTGGCTGTCGTGCATGTCGATGCTCATGCTGACATGAATGATGAGATGTTCGGCGAGAAGGTCACGCACGGAACTATTTTCAGGCGGGCGATTGAAGAAAATTTGATCGACCCTAAAAAAATGATCCAGGTCGGACTGCGCGCCACCGGTTATGCGGCTGAAGATTTTGACTGGGCGAAGTCAAAAGGTGTCCAGGTCGTTCCCGCCGAGGAGTGTTGGTACCATTCCCTGGCGCCGCTCATGGAAGGCTACCGAAGCAATCTCGGAAGTGAGCATCCGGTTTACCTGTCTTTTGATATTGATGGCCTTGACCCATCCTGCGCACCGGGTACCGGAACGCCCGAGCCCGGCGGGCTTACCACGACACAGGGTATTGAGCTGATACGGGGCTGCTCCGGGCTCAATCTTGTGGGCGCTGACCTGGTAGAAGTCTCTCCACCCTACGACCCAAGCGGCAATACCGCTTTGCTGGCCGCTAATCTTGCTTTTGAGATGTTGTGTGCTTTGCCGGGGTGCAAAAAAAGATAAGTTTTACCCGAATTCCTTCCCTAATGACCCTTCATCGAAGGCTTTGTTGGCGATTATATGCAAATGCAGGTGGAACACGGTTTGACCAGCAGCGGCACCATTGTTGATTACCAGGCGAAAGGCGTCGTCTACACCAAGGTGTTTAGAGACCTTGCCCGCGACCAGTAATAGATGGCCCAACAGCGCCTGGTGGCTTTCATCTGCATCAGCCAGCCGGGGAATATCCTTTGCCCTTGGAATAATCAGCACGTGTGTCGGGGCCTGTGGGTTGATGTCCTGAATGACGATGCAGTGATCGTCTTCATAAAGCGGTTCTGATGGGATTTCGCCATCGACAATCTTCCCGAAAATTGTTTTTTCTTCTGTCATTTACATTTCCTTGTGCTCAGTCGTGTCGACACAGCTGCCGATACACCGCCGTCATTTCTATTGCAGCGTCGAAGTTGGAAACCCTGTCAGCTTACCTATGCTTGCCGACATCCCAGCCAGCACCAGCGATTGTTTCAGAAGCAAACGCCCGAGGTTTATCTTCGAGTGTCGTCGCCATGGTGTCGTTCCATCGGTTTAGAAAACCAAATAACGAAATGACCGCGACAACCTCGACACACTGTTTGTCTGAAAAGTGTTCCTTGAGGGCATCCATATGTTCTGGTTCTACCGCGTTGGGTACCATGCCTGCATGTAATGCAACTCGAAGTGCGGCTTTTTCTGGCTCAGTGAAAAGGGCGCTTGTTTCGAATTCAAAGGCCGCCTGGATTTTCTCGGGGCTGATCCCGTTTACTTCTGCTCCATGGGAAGTGTGCGCCTGGCAATAGCGGCAACCAGCTGCATTGCTGACGACGAATGCGATTAGTTGCTTCAAGCTTCTTTCCAGCTCGCCACCGCCGATAATGCCACCGGCGAAGCCTCCGAATGATTGCAGCAGTTCCGGCCAGTGAGCCATGGTGAGCATACTGTTAGGGACAAACCCCATGGCCGCTTCGACTCCCTGGAAAATGGGTTCCATGTCTGGAAGCGCTTCCCGGGTTTTAGGTGTGACCAGGGTCATTCTATATCTCCTCTGCTTGTCAGTGGAGACTAACAATAGCAGGGATATAGATCGAATTGGCTGGATTTAACCTCCAGCCGTACTAGGAACTAATCGAAACCTTGGGCTAGCGGCGTTTTTGGTCTATAAGCCCTTCAGTAACAACTTTCAGAATCTGGCGGCACGTCACTTGCCCAACCAGCAGCCCATCCTGCACGACGGGTCTTCTGCGATGTTTATGGTCCAGCATTGAGTTGGCAACATCCACGATATCATCGTGAGGATGCTGGACTTCAACTTCACGGGCCATGACATCACCCACCAGCGCAGCGCCAAACTCCTCGTCATTGTAGACTCCCGCAAGAATAACTCGCAAGCAATCCAGTTCCGACAGCATGCCCATTAATGCCTTCCGTTCATCCACAACAACAAGACCGGATACTTTGTGATCCAATATCCGCAGTGCTGCTTCGTAAACGGTGAGCTCCGGCCTGGCAGTGACCGGGTTTTTTATCATGTAATCCTTAAGTTCTACGGAACCTAACATGGTTCTACCTCCTCATCAGGGTTAATCCTGGTCATTTCCGGCTCATTAACTGAGAGCCGGTACTATCACGGGTCGTTCAGGTAAGTGCCCGAGCTACTGATGTAACCCATTCCACGACGGGTGTCGGATACACACCCAATACGACTAGCAATACTGAAACCATGCCAAGTGCCCACCCGCCGGCGAGGGGTATGTCGATCTCATCCTCTGAAACGGGTTGCTTCGTCATGGAAAAAATGATTCTCAGGTAGTAGTACAGACCGATACCGCTGCCAACCACAACGGCCGCGAGTAATTGCCACAGGCCCGACTGTACACCAGCCGCGAAGATATAAAACTTGCCGATGAATCCTACCGTAAGCGGTATACCTGCCAGTGATAGCAACATCGCGCTGAAGAAAGTAGCTAGTAGGGGGCGGCGCCAGAACAGGCCCTCATACTGCGAGAGCTGGTCGGTATCGTGTTCCGACTCGGTGCTCCCGGACATAATAGTCACCACTCCGAAGGCGCCGATGGTCGTCACGAAATAGGCGATCAGGAAGAACATGCTGGCTTCTATGGCAAGCTGCTTGCCGCCCACTGCACTGGCCGCAAGGAACCCAACCAGCAGGTAACCAATGTGCGCGATCGAAGAGTAAGCAAGCACTCGTTTTATCTTGTCCTGCATTAAGGCCAGTATATTGCCGACGAGGATTGAAAGGAGTGCAACCCAGAACAGTGATTCCAGAATCGCTTCGAACCTAAAACCATCGAATGACACAAAGAAGCGCAGCAGCACCGCAAAGATACCGCCTTTGGAAACCGTCGCAAGGAATGCTGTGGTTGGTGCAGGTGCACCCTCGTAAACATCCGGCGTCCACATGTGGAAAGGAGCCAGAGATAACTTGAACGCGATACCAGCAAGTACAAAAGTCGCGCCGATCAGGACAAACACACTGGCGTGTTCCATGTGGGCAGTTGCATCTGCCATACCTTGGAACGACAGGCTTCCGGTAACGGCAAACAGGAATGCGATACCAAACAGTAAGGTGGCGGACGACACCCCGGAGAGGATGAGGTACTTCAGCGCAGCTTCAAGGCTGAAAAATCCGCGGACCGGGTAGGAAATCATCGCATAAAGCGAAACACCAACCAGTTCCAGGCCCAGAATGAAGGATGCAAAGTGAGCGCTGTGAGCGAGTATGATGCCACCCAGGGTAGATAGGAGCATCAGCATCAGATACTCGTCCTGATTTTCACCGCGGTCAGCGTGGTAACTGTATGCCAGCAGACAGATGAAGAAGGCGCCGATGACGATGATGCTGGAAAAGAGCAGGGCATACTCATCAACCACGATCAGTGGCGTCACATACTGAGGCTCCAGGTTGATACTGACCCAGGCGATGGCGGCGAGCGTCAGCGCCAGGCCGATGGAGCAGCAGAGGCAGGTCAATGCCAGGTTCCTGGCGAAGGCGATGACCATCATGACAACCAGGATGACGCCCGTCAGCGTGATGATTGGCAGCAGTGCAAGCAGGTCGGTGGTGATCATGGCAGCACCCCAACCCAGGTTTTGTTATTGGTACCCGTTAACTCATACAGGCTCGCAAGCACCGGATTCACCAGATCGAATACAGGTTGAGGGTAAACGCCAATATAGATGAGCCCTATCATCATGGGGATCATGGCAATCATCTCGCGCATGCCGAAGTCAGGCATACTGATGCCTCCATTTTTGTGGGGATATTCCCTTTCGCCCTGGAAAACCTTCTGTAACGACATCAGCGCGTACATGGCGCCGGTTACAAGTCCGAGAGTTGCCAGGATGGTGATCCACTTGTTTACGGCGAATGCGCCGAGCAGGATCAGGAACTCGCCAACGAAGTTCCCAAGGCCGGGCATGCCAAGCGAGGCGACAATAAAGAACATAGCGATAGCACCCATCCTGGGCGCTTCCTGCCAGAGTCCGCCCATCTCATTCATGTTCCGGGTATGTAATCGATGTTGTAGTGCTCCGGCAATCATGAACAGGGCTGCCGTGGAGAAACCGTGCGCAACCATCTGCATGACTGACCCCTGAATGGATAGTTCGGTCCACGCAAACACACCAACCAGCACGAACCCCATGTGGCTCACGCTGCTGTAAGCGACCAACCGCTTGAAGTCTGATTGGCCAAAGGCCAGCAGTGCACCGTAGAGTATGCCAATGGCGCCTAACGACATTGCAAGGGTGGAAATTTCCGCCGCCGCATCCGGGAACAATGGCACCGTGAATCGAATCAACCCATATGCGCCAGTCTTAAGGAGGATGCCCGCTAGCAGGACACTGGCAGCGGTAGGCGCCTGGGTATGTGCGTCTGGTAGCCATGAATGGAACGGGAAGCCCGGCAGCTTGACCACGAAGGCAACAAAGAAACCACACATCATCCAGAAAGCCAGATCGGGATCGATGCTGTGTCCCAACAGGTCGAAATAGTTGAACGTCAGGACGCCGCTCTGGCTGTAGTGGACGAGTACGAGCGCAAGAATGGCGACTAGCATGATCAGACCACTGACCTGGGTAAACAGGAAGAACTTCATCGCCGCATAGGATTTCTTTTCATGTCCCCAAATGGCGATTAGCAAGTACATGGGGATCAGCATCACTTCCCAGAAGAAGAAAAACAGGAACAGGTCTAAAGAGACAAAAACGCCTACGACGCCCGCCAGTGTCCACATCAGGTTGAACTGAAAAAAGCCCGGGCGTTTTTCTATTTCACTCCAGGAAGACAGTACCGCGACGAAACCAAGGAAGATCGTTAGCGCCACCAGCAGCAGGCTCAGGCCGTCAATGGCAAATACAAAGCTGATGCCAAAACGTGGAATCCAGGGCACGTTGATGTATTCCAGCCAGGGGGCGCTGACCCCATGAGCCAGCGGTAGCATCTCGACAGGCGCATCCAATAGCGGTACCAGTAACAGGGCGGCAAGTGTAATGCTGGCAATTGATATCCAACGGGGCAGGTCGCGGTTCCAGCCTTCGATCATCCAGGCAGCAAGCCCGCCGATGAACAGGGTCAGCATGATCAGGATCATCGTCATGGTGCCGTGCCTCCACCGGAGAAGAGCGCAATGGCCGTTATGGCTGCCAGGCCCAGGACCATCACCCCGGCATAGGTGCGCAGCTGCCCTGTCTGGCTTTGGGTAGTCTGATCATGAAGGAAGCGGACCACATCGGCGGTGAAGTTGTAGAACCAGTCGACGATATCCATTCGATTGACGTGTGCCATCCACGCATACGGTTTTACGATAAAGGTGTCGTATAACCAGTCCATTGCCCAGTGTGAAAACCAGAACCGGTTAAGCGCCTTACCAATTTTGGAATCGGTCCAGGGAGAGATGTCGATGCTGTGTGACAGAAAAATAAGGTAGGCAATGACCACGCCAACGATGGGGACCGCAGGCGTAATGATCGCTATCAGGCCGTCGTGAGCCGGTCCCGTCGCCGCAGGGAATACGTCCATGACCGGTATCACGATGAATCCACCCACCAGCGCAAGCAGGCAAAGGACAAGTAATGGCGCTGCCATCAGCCAGCCAGCGGGCTGGGAGGGCTCTGTTTTTACCTCGCCGAAGAACACGATAAAAACCAGACGGAAACTGTAGATGGAGGTAAGCAGGGCGCCGAGCAACCCTATGCCCCAGAGCAGGGGACCTTGCCACGCGTTCTCATAAGCTGACAGTAAAATGGCGTCCTTGGAGTAAAATCCGGAAGTGAAAGGTAGCGCCGCCAATGCAGCGCTGCCAATCAGGAAGCTCCAGAATGCCACGGGGAGTTTCTTGCGCAGCCCGCCCATTTTAAAAATATTGTGCTCGTGGTGTAGCGAGTAGATGACGGCGCCTGCGGCAAGAAACAACAAGGCCTTGAAAAAGGCGTGGGTCATCAGGTGGAAGATGCTGGATGCCCATGCGCCAACTCCCAGCGCCAGGAACATGTAACCAATCTGGCTGATTGTAGAGTAGGCAAGGATTCGCTTGATGTCATGTTGAGTGATGGCGGTGAACGCGGCCATAAGCAAAGTAGCAGCCCCTATTACTGCAACAGTGTTCAGGGCGAAGGGTGACAACAGGAAGAGGTCGTGTGTCCGGGCGATCAAGTAAACGCCCGCGGTCACCATGGTGGCCGCGTGAATCAACGCACTGACTGGTGTTGGACCCGCCATGGCATCCGGTAACCAGGTTTGTAGTGGCAGCTGAGCGGATTTGCCGACCGCGCCACCAAGCAGTAACAGACAGGCGATTGTTAATATCGGGCTTCCTTCAGGCCACTGACTAATTGCTGCGGCAGTCATGGGTGCAAAATCGAGTGTGCCTAGATGCGCGAATAACAGGAACATGCCAATCGCCATCGCCGTGTCGCCAACCCTGGTGACGATGAACGCTTTTCTTGCTGCGGCGCCATTGGCGCTATCTTCGTGCCAGAACCCCACCAAAAGGTAGCTGCATAAACCCACGCCTTCCCAACCGACAAACAGCAGGAGCAGGTTGTCGGCCAGTACCAGTACCAGCATGGCGAATACAAACAGGTTCATGTAGCTGAAAAACCGGGAGTAATCCTTGTCGTCCAGCATAAAGAGTGACGAGTAGATGTGGATCAGCAGACCCACGCCGGTAATCACGGACAGCATGGTCAGCGTTAGTCCGTCTACGTAGAAGCTGACGAAGGGGCTGAAGCCACCAACATTGATCCACGTATATAACGTGGTGCTAAGTGGTTCTCGTAAGGTCATGAATTCGAGTGCAGTGAGCAAAACGAGCATAGCTGAACTCGCGACGCTGCCAACGCCCACCAGGGCAACCAGTGCTTTCGGAAGATTGCCCAGCGTGGTGAATAGCAGCAGGAACCCCATTAAGGGTAACAGCGGGATGAGGTAGATATAGTCTGCCATTATATTACCCCTGCATCCTGCTTGCTTGATCAACATCCAACGAACCGAAGCGACGATGGGCTTGTAGTAGCAAACCAAGGCCAACCGAGACCTCAGCGGCGGCGATGCTTAGTATGAGCATGAACATGATCTGTCCGTCGGCGACTCCCCAATGAGCGCCGGCGACAATAAACGCGAGCCCGCAGGCGTTCAGCATGATCTCCAGGGACATCAGAATGAGGATAATGTTGCGGCGTACCAGAACACCCAGCAGACCAATCAGGAATAGAATGCCCGCCAGCAGCAGGCCGTGTTCCATGGGGATGACGATGGCTTCATTCATGGTCGTCTCCCGACACAGCGGCTAGAGGTTGCGCAGTGGGCACGTCCCTGACATCAGTAAAATAACGCCGTCCCAGGTGATAGGCGCCTACCAGACCTGCGAGTAGCAGCATAGAGGCGATCTCTACAGCCAGAACATAAGGTCCAAAAAGTTCCAACCCGACTTCTTTGGGTCCAACGACCATCCCGTTCGAGAAGACGCTCGCTGCTTTGCAGGACATAGACGATCTCAATGAACAGTATCACGCAGAGTAGTGAAGGAATTATCCACATCCCAGGTCGGAGCAGCACATGTTCAGCGACGTCACCTGATTGACCCAGGTTCAGCAGCATGATGACAAAGACGAATAGCACCATAATGGCGCCAGCATAAATCACGACTTCCAGCACAGCGGCAAAGGGCGCGCCCACCAGGTAAAAAATGATGGCGGACGCAAGCAGGGAGATGATCAAGTAGATAAGTGCGTGCGCCGCGTTATACCGAGTCACCGCGAGGACGGTGGAGATCAGCGATACGGTCGCAGCGATATAGAATAGTCCCAGCTCAAGCATTTTATAGTTCCAGTATCATGGTAAGAGGCTCCTTACATCGACAGGTGGTGCTTCGTTCCGGGCCTCACCCTTGTCTTTATCCTCGATCGATTTGCCGCTGACATTGTAAAAGCTGTATCCATGGTATTTGCCCTGGCCACTGATCAGCAGGTGCTCCTTTTCGTAAACCATGTTTTGCCTGTCGTATTCACACATTTCAAAATCAGGCGTGAGCTGGATGGCGTAGGTTGGGCAGGCCTCCTCGCACATGCCACACATGATGCAGCGCGAGAAATTGATTCTGAAAAATTCCGGATACCAGCGGCCGTGATCGTCTTCCGTTTTCTGCAGAGCAATACAATCGACGGGGCAGACCACAGCACAAAGGTTGCAGGCAACGCATCGCTCTTCGCCGTCGGGGTCACGGGTCAGTACAATGCGGCCGCGATAGCGAGGCGCGAGATACGGCATCTCCTCTGGATACTCAACTGTGTCGGCTTTCGTGAACGTATGTCGGAGCACCTCGAACAGGGTAACCAGTTGGCTCCAGATAGCTTTCAGAATCATATCCATAACACGATGGCTCCAGTCGCAAGAAGATTGATCAGTGTCAGGGGCAGCATGAACTTCCACCCGAATGACATCAGCTGGTCATATCGTGGTCGTGGTATGGCTGCCCTTAGAAGAATAAAGAAGCAAATAAAGGCGAACGACTTGATAAAAAACCAGATAAACGGGGGCAGGAATGCAGGGCCAAGCCAACCACCGAAGAAGATAGTCACAATCATGCATGAGATCAGGATTAGTCCCAGATACTCGCCCACCATGAACATGCCGAACTTCATGCCTGAATATTCTGTATGAAATCCGGCTACTAATTCGTGTTCTGCTTCAGGCAGGTCAAACGGCAGGCGGTGGCTTTCCGCAATTCCGGCAATCACGAACACCACAAAGCCAATAAACTGCGGTATCACGAACCAGTAGTTGTCTGCCTGCCAGTGGACGATGTCTACAAGACTAAATGAACCCGTCAGCATGACAACGCCCATTAAAGAAAGGCCCATGAATACTTCGTAGCTGACCATTTGTGCTGCACTTCGCAGGCCGCCCAGCAGAGCGTATTTGTTATTGGACGCGAGGCCGCCCAGCAACACGCTGTAAACGGCGAGAGAGGTCATGCCGAGAAAGAACAGCAATCCGATATTAAGGTTCGCGATATGGATACCGGGCGCATAGGGGACGACAGCAAACCCCAGCAGCATGGCCATAACAATGGCGGTTGGCGCGAACACAAACACGAACCGATCAGCAAAGGGTGGTATCCAGTCTTCTTTTGCGAACAGCTTGATGATGTCCGCTAATGCCAGGCCGATACCGAAGGGTCCAACCCGGTTAGGGCCCAGACGATCCTGCCAGATACCCAGTAGTCGTCTTTCGAACCAGACCAGAATTGCTGCACCGCCAAAGACCCCGAACAGGGTGCCAAAGATCACAACATAGATAAACAGCTCTTCCATCAACTTGTCCTGTCTGTGGTGATCAGGCTTGGCCGCAGTGGGTCAGAAGGCGATGTGTAACCTGCTACTTTTTGTAATTCGGATAACTGCGCGCTCCCAAGGGCCTCGGTGCCCGGGATCATTGGATAGACGACGCAGCGTTCAGCGACTTCGTCGTCCACCAGTACTGTCATGATGATGTCGCCGAAGGCAAGGCCGTCATGGTGAGAGACCTCCAGGCTGGCGGCGGTGGCGCTAGACATGCGGGCATACGGTTGGGGAATCAGCGTGGATAATTCTGCAGCCTCATTGCTGAGCTCGTCGCTACCAAAGATGTGTACCTGGCCGATCAGGTTGGCGGATGCCTCTTCCGAGAGTTCAAACCCTGTCAGCTCGGTTGACCCTGTGAACAGGCGAGTACCGGTGGTGCCCGATTTATCGGGCCCACCCACTTCATCCTGAAACTTGTGTATGGACTGATTGGAATTCCAGCCCGGCGACCAGGTATAGGGGCGCAGACTCGCGGGAGCCCTTGTCTGGTTGCCTTCCATGGTAAAGGCAAGTGGTGATTCTGTATCCAGCGGCTGCTGCGGTTCGTGCACGGAAACATCCGCCAGCATCGCGGTGCGGCCACTGGCACGGTGGGTCATGCGTGCAATCCGGCTTCCTTCAATACGAAATTGTTCATCGGGCGCACAGGTCACTACCCCGGCAAGCGAAGCATGTTCAGCAGTCAGCTTTTGTTGCCATCCGCTGGCGGACAAGTGATCACCGCCCAGCGCGCTAAGAAGCTGGTAGCCAGGTGTGATGTCCCCTGCAGGGTTAAAGGTTGCCATTGAACGCTGTGCCCTGCCTTCATTGTTGACGAAGGTTCCTTCTGCTTCAGCGAATGAAGCGGCAGGCAGAACGATGCTGGAACGCGATGTCGTTGGGTTGTCCATTGCGTCAATGACAACGAGGTTTCTCACCTCATCAAGCAGTGCACTGCCAAGGCGGGTATCGATATCGTTTTCCAGCACGATGACGGTCTCTGACCTGTTGCCCAAAAGTTCTTCCGCATTGCCCGTGTTGTCGATCATTGCAACGCCAACACTGTTGACCTCTGAGGCACACAGAAAAATACCGGTGCTGGGGTTTTTCCTTGCAAGCGCAGCAGCGAGGTTGGCGGAAACCTTCAGAATATTGGGGCTGCTAAGGCTGGTACCTGAAATAATGAGCGGACGTTTTGCCGCCAGCAATGTGCTTGCAATATCTTTGGCGTCGGAGGGCTTATCCTCGTCAATGGCCTCGATAATTTGTTCAACCATCGAGACAATATCGTTTGGTGCCAAACGATGGGTATCACTGGCAATGTCATCCAGTCGATCAGTCATGGGGGAAAGAATGACCAGCGGGCTTTTCTCGTCCTGCTCCAGTTCGCGCACCGCTGCATCGTGCCATTGACTGATGCCGGTATCGGCCGCCAACTGCTGCCCGATGTTTCTAACGGCTTGCCGGATCGAAAGTGCGAGCCTGGGCGCATGATTGGTGACGTCCTCACCAACGACCAGTATGGCGTCGAAGGTCTCGACCTCCATCATCGTTGGTACACTTAGGTTGCTAGCCAGAACCTCAAGAATGACGCCGTGCATTTCACGCTCGGTTGATGTCATGCCGTTGCAGTAATTATCGGCGCCGACCAGTTGACGCAGGGCCTCATTCGACTCGAGGCTGGCGCGGGGTGATCCAATACCAATGACCTTCCCGGTCAGTAGCCCTTTAACTTTGTCCAGGGCATCTGCGATCGATACAGGTTCGTACAGACCACCTGCATTTCGGATTCCTGCCCCGGGAATACGCTTGGGTGAGTTCACATGCTGCGCGCCGAACCGCCCGCGGTCACATAGGAAGTAGCCGTTCACCTCATTGTGATAGCGATTGTGTACGCGGCGAACTTCGCCATAGCGTTCAGAAGTATAAGTATTGCAACCCAACGAGCAGGCCTGACACACGGTAGGGGCAGACTGCAGGTCCCATTTTCGGCTGTAGTGTTTCGATAATGTTTTGTCTGTGAAAACACCTGTCGGACAGACCTCTACCAGGTTGCCCGAAAATTCGTTGTCCAGCACACCTGGCTCAGCGCGGCCAAAAAACACCCTGTCTCTGGACCCAAATGCTGCAAGATCATCGCCGCCGGCGTAATCCTGGTAGTAACGAACGCACCGGTAGCAGGTAATGCAGCGGTTCATTTCGTGGCCGATAAGCGGGCCCAGATACTGGTTCCGAAAAGTTGTTTTAAGGCCCTTGTAACGACGATCGCTATGGCCAACCATTACGGTCATGTCCTGCAGGTGGCATTCCCCGCCTTCCTCGCAGACAGGGCAGTCGTGTGGGTGATTCAGCATCAGGTTTTCGACAACGGAATTGCGGAACGAGGTGGCGTTTTCTGCCTCCACCGAGAACCGGGCGCCTTCAGTCACTGGCGTCATGCAGGACATGATTATTCGCCCCCGCGTGTCGTCGGGATTAGCGTAGCCAACAACAGCGCATTGCCTGCACGCGCCAACACTTCCCATTGCCGGATGCCAGCAGAAGTACGGGACGTCTATCCCGTTCGATAGTAGAACCTCTAGCAGGTTGTCACCTGTTTTTGCTTCAATAGCACGATCATCGACGAATATGGTAGGCACGCCCTACACCTCTCGCTGGTAAGGACAGGCCTTACCTTCAATATGAGTGATAAATTCATCCCGGAAATACTTCAGGCCACTGGCCAGTGGTTCCATCGCCCCCGGCGCATGAGCGCAGTGAGTGTTGCCGATAGCACCGATAAACTGTGATTGTCGTTCCAGGACTTTTATGTCGTCCAGCTCGCCGTTGCCTGCCTCGATTCGATCCAGTACTTCCTGTACCCAGGGCAACCCTTCGCGGCAGGGCGTGCAGAACCCGCAGGATTCACGGGCAAAAAACTTCTCCAGGTTGGCGATCATGCCGACCGCGCACGAATGGTCGTCCAGAATAATCATTGTGCCCGTGCCCATACGGCTACCCGCCTGCATGACGGTGTCATACTCCATGGGCACATCCAGATGGTCTGGAGTGAGGAAGTCTGTGGAAGCCCCGCCTGGCAGGAAACCTTTAAGCTGATAGCCCTCGGCCATGCCGCCGGCATGTTCCTCAAGAATTTCCCTGATGGGCGTGCCCATGGGTAGTTCCCAGCAGCCCGGTCGTGCGACCCGGCCGCTTGCGCCGAACAGTTTGGTGCCGCCATCAACGCCAAGTCCCAGGGACTTAAACCAGTCAGCACCATTGGCAACAATATGAGTGACATTGCACAGGGTTTCGACATTGTTGACGATAGTAGGCCGCCCCCATAGCCCGCTAACCTGTGGGAAGGGCGGTTTCGCCCGGGGGATAGCGCGCTTGCCTTCCAGGGAGTTTAGTAGCGCTGTTTCCTCGCCGCAGATATAACGCCCGGCACTTACGTGTACATGTAGTCGAAACGAAAACTCGGAATCCAGGATATGCTCACCAAGCAAACCTGAGGCAGAGGCAGCGTTTATAGCCTCCTGCAGACGGGCGATGGCAACATGGTATTCTCCCCGAATGAAGATATAACCCACGTCTGCAGAGATCGTATAGGCCGACAGGATCATGCCCTCGATCAGCTGGTGCGGGTCTTTTTCCATCAGCAATCGGTCTTTAAAAGTGCCCGGTTCCATTTCGTCGGCGTTGGCAACCAGGTAGCGATGCCCATTGCCTTCTTTCTTTGGCACGAAGCTCCACTTCATTCCCGTTGGGAATCCTGCACCGCCTCTGCCGCGAAGATTCGCGTCCTTCAGCAGTTCAAGTACGGCATCTGGGTCAGTACGGCCAATCGTTTTTCGAACCGCGGCATAGCCGCCAAGGCTCTCATAACGGGCCAGGTCGGTGTGACCGTCGAAGCCAATAATATTCTTGGTGAGCGGTTTATCGCTCATGACAAATGCTCCTCGATATTGTCGATGGTGAGGTCGTGGTGCAATTCGTCGCCCACCATCATCGCTGGTGCGTGGTCGCAATCGCCAAGGCAGGTCACCGGCAGGAGCGTGTATTTGTTGTCCGCTGTTGTCTCGCCGTAGTCGATATTAAGTTTTTGCTTAATTTTTTCGCACACCACATCGCCATCCATCAACCAGCAACTGACGCTGTCGCAATAAAGAATGACTTTCTCTCCAACCGGTTGCCGGTAGATCAGGTTGTAGAAAGTCGCGACACCATCCAGTTCCCCGGCAGACATATCTATTAGTTCTGCTATGGCGTTCAGGCTTCCATCAGATATCCAGCCTCGATAGGACTGCACGATTTTAAGCGCGTCGATCGCGGCAGAAGGCCTGTTTGGCAAATGACTGATCTCGCTTTCGATTTCCGCAATTTCCTGTTCAGTCAGGAAGTTCGTCGGGTTGTCAGTGGCTATATTGCTCATCGATCTACATCCGCCATGACAAAATCAATACTGGCGAGAATCGCGATCAGGTCGGGAATCAGCAGCCCTTTGCTGATCAGTGGGATCTGCTGCAGGTGCGGAAATGAAGGGGTACGAATCCTGGTTCTATATGAGCTGCCGCCGCCGTCACTCGTCAGGTAGTACATGTTGGCACCCTTGGTGGCTTCGATCGTCACACTGCATTCCCCAGCAGGAATCACGGGCCCCCAGCTGACGTTCAGAAAGTGATGGATGAGGGTTTCAATATCAAACATGGTCCGCTCTTTGGGTGGTGGGGTCGTCTGCGGGTGTATGGCCTTGTAAGGCCCAGCGGGCATATTGTTCAAGCACTGCTCAATGATGCGAAGGCTCTGGGTAATTTCATCAACGCGAACTCTCGCACGGTCAAAGCTGTCACCGTTCTGGTACACCGGTACTTCAAAGTCGAACTGGTCATACCCGCCATAGGGTTTGTCACGGCGCCAGTCGAAATCCATTCCTGTTGCCCGCAGACCCGGGCCCGTAACGCCCCAGTCCAGGGCCTCTTCTTTAGTGTAAACACCGATACCGTGGGATCTCTGGCGCAGGATGCTGTTCTTCATCACCATACTTTCATACTGTTTTAGCCGCTTGGGCATCCAGTCGAGAAAATCACGGACCATGACATCCCAGCCGTCGGGCAAGTCCTGCGCGACCCCGCCTATGCGGAACCAGGCCGGGTGCATGCGCCCCCCGGTTATTGCCTCGACAATCCGGAGCAATCTCTCTCGGTCACTGAACATATAAAAAACCGGCGACATCTGCCCAACGTCCTGAGCGAAAGTACCGTAGAAAACAAGGTGGCTGGAGATGCGGAAGAGCTCCGCCATCATGATGCGAATGACTTTTGCTCGGTCAGGCACTTCAATACCGGCCATCTTCTCAACAGACATGACGTAGGGCAGGTTGTTCATGACACCGCCCAGGTAATCAATACGGTCGGTGTAGGGGATGTAGGTATGCCAGGTCTGCCGTTCTCCCATCTTTTCAGCGCCGCGATGGTGGTAACCGATTTCCGGCACAGCATCGACAATCACTTCTCCGTCGAGTTGCAGCACAATACGGAACACGCCGTGAACGGAGGGATGGTTCGGCCCAAGATTGAGGAACATAAATTCTGTATTTTTGTCGCGCCGGGTCATCCCCCATTCTTCAGGCTTGAAGCGCAGTGCCTCCTGCTCCTTGTCCTGTCTCTCGAAGTCCATGCGAAATGGCTCCATCTCAGTCGCGCGGGCAGGGTGGTCTTTCCTCAGTGCGTGACCCTCCCAGGTGGGTGGCAGCAGGATGCGGAAAAGGTTGGGATGGTTTGTGAAGGTGACGCCAAACATGTCCCAGGCTTCTCGTTCATACCAATTGGCGTTCGGGTAAATATCATGGATGCTGGGTACATTTGCGTCTTCCCCTGAAACGCCCACTTTCAGCCTTAGCTCGGTGCCCTGGCGGAACGAGAGAAAGTGATAAACAATGGTGAAATCAGCGGCAGGCAGACCATCTCGATGTTCGCGCATGCGTTCATCAACGCCGCACAGGTCAAACAACATTTCGAAGCCGCTGTTTTTGGTAAACCTGATGATTTCTCTGAGGTGTGAACGTTCGATCCAGATCGTGGCGATCTCATCGATTGTTCGTTGTACGTATAGGGAAGCACCAGGAAACTGTTGATCCAGTTTCAATGCGAATTCGTCAGATACTACCTGTTCAGCTACTACAGACAACAGCCTTCCCCTTCTACTACTCTAATTACACGTGATCAGGCTTCCTCAATTCGGTCGATTGAATCCGCGACTCATTTCTCAGGTCTCTTTGGCTTGTTTTTTCAGCTTTGTAAACACGCTGGTCATCAACAACCCAACTGAGGGGGCGCCTTTCTTTTCCTACGGCATCCTGCAGTAACATCAGCCCCTGCAGAAAAGCATCCGGCCTGGGTGGGCACCCGGGTACGTAAACATCTACAGGCAAGAATTTGTCGACGCCCTGCACGACGCTGTAGATGTCGTACATACCACCGGAATTGGCACAGGAGCCCATAGAAATAACCCACTTGGGCTCAAGTAATTGCTCATATAATCTTTGCACCACCGGTGCCATCTTCAGGAAGCAGGTGCCTGAAATGACGATCATGTCTGCCTGCCGTGGAGTGGCGCGTATTACCTCCGAGCCAAATCTAGCAAGATCGAAGCGGCTGGTGAGTGATGTCGCCATCTCTACATAGCAGCATGAAAGTCCAAAATTGAACGGCCAGATGGAGTTTTTACGACCCCAGGCCAGCATGTCTTCAAGGTTTGTCATCACAAGGTTGCGGCGGAGATGCTCGTCCAGCGCAGTATCGACAACGGGGATATTGGGTTCGGCCTGAGTGAGGCTCCATTCCATGCTCAGTTCTCCAGCTTTTGAAGTGTGAACCCTGCGGGCAGTTCCTTGCGGGTTTTAACGCCCCAGTCGAGTGCGCCGGATTTCCATTCGTAGATCAGTGCGACGACAAGAATGAGAATAAAAACAGAGATGGCCAGAAACCCGAATACACCGAGTTCATAAAATGCGACGGCCCAGGCAAAGATGAATACCGTTTCCAGATCAAAGATCACGAAGAATATGGCGACCAGGTAGAACTCGACCGAAAGAGGCATCTGGGCAGAACCAATGTGCACAACTCCGCCTTCAAAAGGCTCAGCCCTCGCTCGCTCCATAGGGGAACGCTCGCCGACCAAAGCAGACAACACAAGAATGATGCCGACTAAAGCAAGAATCGAGACAAAATATAGAACCAAGGGCCAGAGAGATGACTCAGTCATAACTCACCCAGAACAAAATCACGTAGCAGGACAGCTAACGAGCTACAGCGATTGACAACACTCGTAAGCATGGCCATCTCCTGTTGAAGATCGCCGACTACTACTGAGATCAACCCAATGCCGGTACGGTAAAATTTACTCTTGTAAATCCTCGAACGCAACCGTAAAAGTGAAATGAATCAGCGCGGGCAACCGAATTCGTTAGTTTGAATCGCGGCGCAAGGACCTTTGCAGCACGATCTTAGTCGTTCAACGCTCGCGCATACCGAGCAGCATTTTCACCCGCGAGTTTCCCGAAAACGATACAAGGCCCGAACGATCCACCACCACCAATGTATCTATCCCCGTGCAGGTTGCCGATTGTTTCGCCTGCGGCGTATAGCCCAGGTATTGGCTTTTCTTGCTTGTTCATCACAGCCGTATCTGGACTGACTCGCACGCCCGTACCTGTCCAGCAAACAATGGCAGGCCGGATCTCGACGCCATAGAAAGGCGCGCGGGTAACGGACTGCAGGCCTTGGGTCTTAAAGAAAGCAGTATCCGAACCAAAGACAACATCATCGTTATATCTTTCCACCGTGCCCAGTAATCCGCCAACATCAACCTGCATCGCTGCGGCCAAATCCTCTAATGTTTCTTTGCGGAAGATGCGACCTTCCTCAGCTTTTTGGTGAAGTACGTCACTCACCCAGTTAGCTTGTGAAATCGGGCCAGGCTTCGCCGCGCTGCGCGCGGTCTCATCAAACACAGCAAAAGCGTGACCACCCTCGTTCTGTATGAGCCCACCCAGCACAGAGTAGGGAGCAGACTCGTTGGTGAAACGACGACCCTCTTTGTTCACCAGAATAAGCCATCCAGGCAACAGAACCTCAAGGTCCCGGCCGAAGCCCGGTGTCACCAGTAATAGCCCTCGATCATGGCCGTCGACAGCCGCACCTACTGATTCCCCAAGTGTAATGCCGTCGCCCTGGGCGCCATCACTGCCGATATACCAGCGCCAGTCTCCGGTTGCTGAAGCCTGCGGGTAGTATTTTTCAATCATCTCCGGGTTGGCACCAAACCCGCCGGTAGCCATAATGACAGCGCCACAAGTGGCCTGATCATCGCCGATGCTGATGCCATTTACACGCCCGTCTTCGTCGGTTAACAACGCACTCACCCGTGAATTCAAAACGATTTCGACACCTTTGTGGCTGCGGTGGCCATCCAGGACGTTCACCACTTCTTCGCCGCCGCCCTCCGGCTGATGGCCGCGCGGAGTTGAACCAACGCCGGACGGATAAACGCCTTCTTTGGAAAATTTGACGCCAAGGTTCTTTACCCACTCGAAGGTCGGTGCGCTTTGGTCGCAGTACTGACGAACCACGGCAGGGTCAACCAGCCACTGGTTGAGCGTCATGTAGTGTTCAAACATAGCGTCCGGCGTGTCGCCAATCACGCCCGCTTCTTCCTGGACAGAGGTGCCAGCAGCATAGAAATGTCCGCCGCTTAGCCGTGATGAACCACCCACCTGTTTGTCACCTTCTACAATCAAAACACTGGCGCCTTCATCGGCAGCAGCAACAGCAGCAGATAAACCGGCGGCACCCGAACCAATTACTATTACATCGTAGTCTCTAGTCATCCCAACAATATAGGCTATTCCAGTCCGTCCGTCATTTCGACCGTAGCGTAGCGAAGTGGAGAAATCTCTCCCGACGGTGCTACGATTACCTTTTCACTTAACGAGAATTGACCATGCGATTAAAAGGCCTGAATTGCGTAATCACCGGCGGCTCCAACGGGATAGGCGCTGCAACCGTTCGCCGCTTCGTCGCTGAGGGCGCAGAAGTGCTAATCGCTGACCGCGACCTTGACGCGGCGAATGCCCTGGCAAAAGAGCTGGGCGAAGCTGTATCTGCCGTAAAGTGCGACGTTCGCCTTGAGCCGGAAGTTAAAGCTGCATCAGAAGCCGCCTATAAAAGATGGGACCACATTGACGTCCTTGTTAACAACGCCGGCTCGGAGCTCAACCGCGCCTACAATGAAACAACCGTCGACGAATGGGACCGAGTGCTGGATACAGATCTCAAAGGCCCATGGTTGGTCTGCAAACATTTTGTGCCACCCATGGTTGAGCGGGGGTCGGGCAGCGTCATCAATATATCTTCTCTTAATGGTCTGGTTGGATTTCCGCTCTCTACAGCATACGGCAGTGCCAAGGGTGGGCTGGTGGTTTTTACCCGGGACATGGCTATTGAGCTGGCTAACACCGGCGTCAGGATTAACTGTGTGTGTCCAGGTGTTATTGATACCGGCATGATGGAAAGGTGGACCGATCTGATGCCGGATAAAAGTGAGGCAAAAGAAATGCTCAAAGGCACCATGCCTATTGGTCGTATGGGTACCGCGGACGAAGTGGCGGGCGCGATTTTCTTTTTTGCTTCAGCTGATTCCAGTCTGTGCCAGGGTTCGGTGCTCAGTGTAGATGGCGGGTTTACTGCCCAGTAAATAACCAGGTTAAGCGGGTGTTTCGTTTGTGCCGGCATGTCAGTATTGTAACCGTCTAATTTGATCAAATTGAGGGTTAAAGATGTCTGATCCGTTTCGTTTGGATGGTAAACGCGCAGTGGTCACTGGCGCAGGTAAAGGTATTGGCCGGGGTATTTCTTTGCAGCTGGCAAGGGCAGGGGCAGACCTGGTGATTAGCTCGAGAACCCAGGAAGATCTGGATAGCCTGGCGATTGAAATTGAGGCGCTAGGGCGACAGGCCACCAAAGTCGTTGTTGATGTGACTAACACTGCAGAGGTTGAAGATCTTGCGGCCCAGGCTGTCGCCGGAGGGGGCATTGACGTTTGGGTGAACAATGCCGGAGGTTTGCCGGATGCAACACCGCGTTACCTGACCAGGACACCAGAGGATCGCTGGGACGCTCAGCTGGATCTGAATCTTAAGGCGGTATTTATCGCCTGTCAGGTGGCCGCTAACAATATGGAAGAGGGGGCAATCATCAATATTTCCTCCAGTTCAGCCAAATCGCAGGGCAGTGTGAAGAACGGGCCATATGGCGCGTCCAAAGCAGCTGTAAACAGCCTGACGCAGACATTTGCCTTAGAGCTTGCCCCTAACATTAGGGTGAATGCGGTCGCCCCGGGGCCTGTTCCAACAAAGAATTTCAATGAATCGACTAACTTCCCGGAAGGTGCGTCCGTCGAAAAAATTATTGGTGTACCGCTGGGCAGACTGGGAACGCCGGATGATATTGGCCATGCTGTCGTGTTTATGGCGTCGCCTGCTTCCAGTTGGGTCACGGGCCAATGCCTTTATGTCACGGGCGGCACCTAGCGCTTTGTGGCGGTGACAAATGGTGATGGTCAATCCCCGCCGCAGGCGCGCTAAGCTCTGGTATAGCTGATTTTAAGTGGCTGCTATTGTCTGCCGGTGTTTGCGGTCATCGTCTAATGATGGTGATAACCCAATGGTACCTATAGGTAGTATTTAAATGCTGAATTTTGGCTGAATTCATCAGCAGTCTTGCCTTACACTGCTCATCACTTTACACATTAGGCTAAAACGATGGAAGTTAACGCAGAAAAAGCCGGGCTAGACCCGAACAGACTAGAAACCATTAGTCGTCATCTGATGGAAAACTACATCACACCGGGAAAAATCGCAGGTTGTCAGGTGATGGTTTCTCGCGGCGGTGTGCCGGCTTATTTCAGGTCCTTTGGGCAGATGGACATAGAGCGCGACAAGCCAGTGCAGGAAGACACGATCTTCCGGATCTATTCTATGACCAAGCCGATCACATCGGTTGCCCTGATGATGTTGTTCGAAGAAGGCCGGTTCCAGCTGAATGATCCAGTGTCGCGGTTTATTCCATCGTGGAAGGGTCAGCGAGTGTGGGTTTCGGGTGACGGGGATGACATGGAAACCCGCGAGCCAGCAGTCGCCGATGACGATGCGGCACGTGCTTTCCCACACCTCGGGTCTCACCTATGGCACCGGCCTGTTTCCGTCGGAGCATCCCGTTGATAAGTTCTACGATACGCTCGGGGTTAATCGCGACGCGGGCGAAACGATTGAATCTTCGCAGAAAAACTGTCAAAGGTACCACTGCGTTACGACCCAGGCACCCAGTGGTGTTACTCGCTGGCAACAGATGTTTGCGGTTGCCTGGTGGAATTCATTTCAGGGATGCCCTTTGCGCAGTTTCTGCAGGAGCGGATATTTGATCCGCTTGGTATGACTGACACGTCTTTCGTCGTGCCAGAGAAGAAGCTGGACCGGCTTGCCGCCAACTACGGGCGCCGGGCAGACAAAACACTCAAGTTGCTTGATGATCCAATGAACAGTGTTACGCGAATCCAAATCGGTTCCCTTCAGGGGGCGGCGGCCTGGCGAGTACGACAGCTGACTATGGGCGCTTCTGCGAAATGCTCCGGGGTGGCGGGCAACTGGATGGTCAGCGGATTATTGGTGACCGCACCTTAAAGCTCATGCATCGTAATCATTTACCGAACGGCACAGACCTTGGTTCCATCGCAATGGGATCTTTTTCTGAAACCGCCTATGACGGTGTCGGCTTTGGACTTGGGTTTGCGTCAACGCTTGACGACGTGGCGGCGGGCACGATCGGTGCCGGTGATTATTACTGGGGGGGTGCTGCGTCCACCATCTTCTGGGTAGATCCTGTTGAAGATATGTTTGTCATTTTCATGACCCAGCTAATGCCTTCGGCCACGTTTAACTTCCGTGGCCAGATCAAGAATATTATCTATGGCGCCATTGAAGACTAACCGTTAGTGGCGGTCACCAGCCAGGTGGATGCTTCAAGGTTGATACCATTGCTATCAGCTTTTGCTGCAAATGCATCCCGCACGGCGGCGGTCGCCTCTGCATGACGCGATTCATCAAGGGTTTCAAGCAATCCGGATAGTGGACCAATGTTGCTCTGAAACCTCATCACCTCATCCACGGTGTCGCCCAGGTGAAGGTCTTTCACCACGGCTTGCAGTTTGATGTTGGTGAAACCTGCGCTGCTCAGCACCTCCTGGGTATATTCCGGCACGCCGAACCGAAAAGGTCCTGGCGCTTCGGGATCTGGGGGCGGCGCATCAGCGGGCTGAAAAGGCTGCAAGGCAGCACCGGCAATAGACAACCAGGGGTTGGCGGCGGGTAGTTGCCAGCAAAGAAAAACCAACCTTCCGCCCGGCACCAGGGCACTACGGATGTTGGCAAACGCCTTGACCGGGTCAGCAAAGAACATCACCCCGAACCGGGAAAACGCCAGAGAGTGATCGGCGCTGTAGGCCTGACTAGCCGCATCGGCGACAGAGAAGGCCACATTACCGGCGGTGTTGTCTTTTTCTTTGGCGCGATCGATCATTGCCGTTGAAATGTCGACACCCCACACTTCAGCACCGCTGGCGCCTAATGAAAGCGATGTCGTGCCGCAGCCGCAGCCGATATCAATAATACGATCGCCGGCTTTGGCGTTAACAGCGTCTAAAGCGACTGCCGTTAGCGGGGCCATCATTCGGTCAATGTAATCTTCCACATTGACCCATGCTGTGCCCATTCGGCCATTCCAGAATTCCGCCTGTTCGGCGTTCTCGGAACTCATTAATATCCGTCCGGAACCCAGTTGCCGTGGAAACCCGCCGGCACACGAGCAGGAATATGAATCCTTGCGATGGGCTCTTTGTCGAACGAGCGTGAATCAACGATGACGATTTCACTGGTGTTGGTTGCAGGCTGGTGAACATAGCTAAGGACCCAGCCGTCGTCTTCTGATGATCCGGCAGGGTCTTTAACGAACACGGGTTCGCTGCCCTGGCCGCCGTTCAAGTTGTGGAACTGTGAATTGCCTTTCTCAAGATCGTACTTCACAAAGCCTTCAGCGAAAGGACCGTCAGATGAAAATGCAGCCGTATAACCGTAGCGGTTTTTCAGGCCAACCACCGTATCGCAAACCCGGCTGAAATCGACGACGCGATCATCAAGCTGGGTTTCAGTGACGGTACCCTTGTCCTGATCAATCACCCAGCGATGCAGCATGGGTGGTGAACTTGAGCCTGGCTTCATAGTGTCTTCCATGCGGCACACGTCAATCACAATCTTGTTGCCCTGCTCGTACGCGTTTAATGGATGGAACACGTAGCAGGGATTGATTTCGTACCAGGTGACATCGGCATCGGTGCCATTGCGGGGCATCACGCCCAGACGGGCGCCATAGTCTTCATCCCAAACGATCGGCAGACCGGTTTCCGCAATACCTTCCAGATTCCATACCGCAGGCAAGTCCATGAACACCACGTGATTTCGTGTGACATTAAAGTCATGGATCATGGTAGAGCCTTTAACCGTAATGGGCTCCTGGGCCAGCAGTTCGCCTGCTGCCGATATGCGTAGGTATGTCAGGTACGGTTCGGTCATGCCATAGGCGAACGCCAATAGTTCGCCCGTTTCACCGCAGGTCTTGGGGTGTGCTGTCATCGCGCAGGTCAGATTACCGTCATAGTTATTGGGGCCAATTGTTTCCAGTTCGTCGGATACAACGAAGGGCCAGTGGCCTTCCTCTAGCGCCATGATCTTGCCAGCGTGGTGCACCACATGCGTGTTGGCAGAAGACATGCTCAGATCACCCATCGAGGCCATCACGTCGGCATCAGGGTCCAGGTACAGGGGCGTCTTAACGTAACGGTTGCGATACCAATTAGCTTTGCCATCTTGAATCTCGACACCGTGCAGCATGCCGTTACCAAGGAACCAATGCGCGGAAAAACCCGACTGGGGGTTTGCGCCATTACGCAACAGGCGGCCATTTAATGCCCTTGGGATCTCGCCGGTGACTTTTAGGTTTGTTTCGGTTCGCTCCTCAAAAACGGGTGCAAAGTTATCTTTTAGCCAGAATGGTGTTTCTTCCTGTTGTGCGCTCATATTCCCTCGGGTTAGATTTTTTTAACGTTGCAATAATGTCAGCTTTTGTAAAAGAGGTCGAATTTGTAAAAAAGCTCGAATTTAAAAAGAAATCGAAATTGAAGATCAGCGCGAGGCAGAGACCTGATTGGCTGAGTTCTAATCCCGGGGGACATCCCCGGGATCACAGTGAGCCCGGCACTTGCTCCCCTCCCCAGGACAAGTGTTGGGTTTTTTTATTGGCGTTCACGTCCTCCCATTCCTATGATGACGTTTTTGCTACAAGGAATAGTGTGTCTATTCAGGCCCTTTTAAACGTTGAACACCCTATCATCCAGGCACCCATGGCCGGCGCCTGCACACCAGCGTTGGTGGCTGCGGTTAGTAACGGCGGCGGCCTGGGTAGCCTTGGCGCCGCGCCCATGAAGCCGGACGTTCTTCGCGCGCAGATCCAGAAGATTCGAGCCCTTACCGGGCGGTCTTTCAACATCAATCTGTTTGCACCGGCCTCAGAGCGCTTTGACGCAGATGCAATGCTTGGGGACGCGGCCAGAGCGTTATTGGAAAAATACCACCAGGAGTTAGGCCTGGGTGAGTTGCCTGCGCCCTCCGGTATTTTCGGCCCGGCAGAACAACAACTGGAAGTTCTGTTAGAAGAAAAAGTCCCGGTGATCAGTTTCCACTTTGGTGTAGCAGCGCACCATGTCAACGCCATTCATGCCGCAGGTTTGAAAGTCATCTGTTCCGCCACCACCATTGAAGAAGCCGTGCACCTTGAATCACTGGGTTGTGATGCGGTGATTGCGCAGGGCAGCGAGGCAGGCGGCCATCGCGGTACCTTCATGGGCGACTTCCAGCGGGGGTTGATTGGCACCATGGCCCTGGTGCCACAGATTGTTGATGCGGTTTCAGTGCCGGTGATTGCGGCGGGCGGCATCATGGATGCCAGGGGCATCGTTGCCTGTAAAGCATTGGGCGCCAGTGGCGTGCAGATGGGTACTGCTTTCCTGGGTTGTCATGAGTCGGGTATTCCAGACGTCTGGCGTGAACAACTCAAGGCCTCATCCCCCAGCCGCACAACAGTGACCACGGTCATGTCGGGTAAGCCGGCACGCGGACTTGCCAATAGGTACATCCAGGACATGGAAGCGCTTGAAGAGGCGCCCATGCCTTACCCGCTGCAGTACGCATTATCTGGCGCTATTCGAAAGAAGGCTGCACAGCAGGGTAACCCGGACTTCCTGGCCATGTGGTCAGGGCAGGGCGTTGGCATGCTGCAAGAATTGCCGGCCGCCGAGCTGCTAAAGGCGTTAGTGACACAGACCCGGCTGCTGCTTGCAGAGTTGGCTAAGTAAGCAACGTATCAATATCGAAATCGCGGCTCAGCAGGTATACAGTGCTAATACGTCTTTCGGATTCGTCCCATGGCAAAAAAGAAAAAGCTGAAGAACGAAGCAGAGCTGCTGAAAGAAGGTATTCGACTGGGCGTTGCCTACGGTGAAAAGCGGGGTGTCGTTGAATTTGAAGCGACGGATTCGCAGCATGAAAAGATCGAGTACATCTACAGGCTGCTGGTGCATGATCAGCTTGTTCAGCCGCTAGCCAAACTGGATATTTCCCAGAAATCCATGGCGCACAAGGTAGCCCTTTGGGCTTCCAAGCAATTACCAGCAAATCATCCGTTTGCTGAAATAGTCAGCGCTCGCGACACGCGCTCCGCTCTGGCGCTTAATGCCCTATGAATTCGCCTTTAGGCTTAGGGCATCTCGTACTTTGACACGCTGGCTTTTTTGCCTTTGGCTCCAGATGGGTGTTACGTAAATTTTCTGAGCCAGACGCCGTCTCGACCAATATCGAACTAACATTGTCTCCTTTTTAGTGAACGCGTAGCGTTAGGCACACTATTCAACGAACCGAACTGGAGAAAACACCATGAAACCGATACTATTTTTAGCGCTATTGTCGGCGCTTGCGTTCATCACCACCGCTAAAGCTGATCACCACGGCCAAAATGCGCCAGGGGAAATGGTCACGCTTAACCTTTGCACGCTTAACGACGGGCATACCTATGCCGACGTTGTGAGCCTTCAAAACCGCTGGATAAAGTGGGCTAAAAGCAAAGGCATTAACCTTTTTAATGAATTGCTGAGTCCTGTCATCACCAGCCTGCCACCCAGTCAATCCAGTCTGGATTTCATTGAATTGACGGTCACCGACTACGCACAGGGTGGCCGCATGTTCGCAGACTGGACTGGCACTGATGAAGGCCAGTCGTTTTCCCAAGAATGGGGTGAAATTGCTTCCTGTTCTATGCGCCTGCAACATCTGGTGATGAAGTATCAGGACATGGCAGCCTTGGCGCAAGACAGGGCACGGGTCGTGACATTCACGCGCTGTGAGATACACGAAGGCGTTACCGGGGACGATATGCGTGCCGTGCACCAGCGCGCGCTTGACCAACGTGATGAATCGGCCACCAATCTTTACTGGGGGGTAATGTTGCCCCGTGCTGGCGGCTCTGACGGCAGGAACGTGTTCCGGCACGCCAATATCTTTGCCGATTTCGAGGCTTACGCTGCCAATCTGGCAGGTATGCCGCGCCGACAGCCGCGAATCGCCGACTATAACCGGCGATATGCAAGCTGCGACTTGCCAACGGTCTGGTCAAGCGAAGTGCTGAGTATGATTGAGAATTAAACGCCAGGTAATAACCAGTACAGCGGATCGATGGTCACGCGCGGTGTGGCCATCCCGTTGGAAATAGAACTAACATTTGAGGAGCAACAATGAAATTTTTTCTGACTATCAGTATCACTTTTTTTATGAGCATGAGCATGAGCGCTTCAGCGCGCGATGCTGCGCCAGCTGGCCAGGGTGTTTTGGATCTTATTCCGTTTGCGCTCAAGGACGGCAAAGACATGTCCGACTTTATGGCGTTGCGTGAATCGTTCGCGTCCACGATTGAAAAGACCGGGGCCACCTATTATGCATCGGTGTTGACGCCGCTGTTTGTTGACCGCGCAGCTACGGGTATTGCGCCGTCATTTGACGCAATTTGGTTGGGGGCCTCACGGTCGCCTTCTGATTTCGCCAAAGCTCACCAGCAGTACCTGAAAATTGGCGGCGAAACAGAAAAGGCGTTCGCTGAAGTTCGCACCAATCTACAACGTATGATGATGGCCACCGAAGTAATTTACCGGGGCGTAGAAAGCAGTGACCAAAGCAATGTGGTCATGTTGAGCACCTGTTCGCCGGCCGGCGACGCGGATATGCCGGACATCGCTGCGGAACTTCGCTCGGTAAGCAAGGCCATGGCCGAAAAAGGCTCCAAGGGTTCTACCTTCTTGTGGCACAGCGGCATCGGCGTACCCAATGGCCTGGAAGGCAAGTATATACATGCTCGCCGTTTCCCTGATTTGGCGGCGTGGGGATCGTCTATGAGCCTGTACAGAGCCGGAAAATTTAGTGACGAGATGCAGGCCCGCCAGAAGGTACTGTCCTGTGGTGCTCCCCGGGTTTATTTAAGTGATGCATTCCACTGGCCAGCTGACTGATCGTCGATGGTGTTAGTTTAGGACCCGCAGCGTTATGCCGCTGCGGGTTTGACCCCGAGCTACGTTTTTCGCCATTCCCCTAGCCATACTTTGCATTCGGAGTTCAGGTCGGTTCGATGTTCCAAAAGGTGTGCGCGGAAGTCGGTTACGATTTTCAACAGAATCAGTAACAGCAGGATGGGCAGAGCGCTATCAAACGCCACCGCTAAGACCCCGCCGAGTAATAAAGAAAATTGCATAATTAGGATGCGGCCATAGGGCTCATTCATTTGCTTGCGGATGTCTCTGTCGACGTATTCTGTTCGACCAATAAAATTCTGGAAGAAAGAGATTCCGTGACTCACGAACAGTGCCAAAAACGACAGTGTTAAGAGTGATACAACGTTGCCGCCCTCCCAAAACTCTGTCGCCAAGCCCTCATCGGGTAAGACAAAGTCATATACAAGTAGCAAGTGACCAGCCATGAACCCGCCGTAATGAAGGGTGAAAAACGGCGCTGCAATTAATGACGCCCAAGGATCGATGAACCACATTTTGAAGAGGCAAAAAATGCCGATCACGGCGCTTTCAGACCAATAGAGCACAATGACCTCGGCGATTGTCCAGTCCAAGAGCAAAACCCCGACAATGGGCAATACGTTCACCAGTACTAATGCAAGAACAGACGGCGACGTTTTTGAAAGGCTAACGGTTTGGTGGTGCCGCTTTTGCGCGGCAATTATCTCTTTAGTCGTTTTTTCATAGGACTGAATCTTAACGAGCAGGTCTGTGCTGGGTGCCTGGTTTAAAGCCTGTTGCTGAATTTTTGGGGGTTTGTTCCGCCTGTTCGCGTTACGTTAGTGCCACAGGTGATGGTTTCCTGTTGATAACGGAAGATAATGTGGGCGCCTAGCGAGCATCTGACGCTGAAGGTGTTGGGTTGGCGGCGCGACAGGCGAAGTCCGTTATCGAGTCGGCAATAAAATACGTGCTGAACCCTAGTCCAAAAAAGATCCTTTCGGACAATCAAATAACCCGACGAGAAAATCAGCCGTTCTTTACCCAGGAGCAGTGCAATGCCAAACAGCCAGCCCATTGCTAGAAAAGAAAAAATACCGGCTAACCAAAAATAGTAAAGCAGTTGAACGATCAAGTGCAGGCTCTAGATTTCAACCGACGATACGGCTGCGAGCACTCCCAGCGAAAAAGCAGAGATAAAAACAATCAAAAATATTATTGCGAATTTAGACGGGACCAGGGAAAAGACACTGCTATCGCCAGCGGGCCGCGATAGAGAGAACTGTTGGGATAAGGCTTTATTACTCATGCTCGCTTTGTGCCCTTAATAGTAGGAAGGTTGGGTCGATTGTCAGGCAGCCTGCCGCGTGAACTGTGAGCGACCCAGATACCACAGGAAACAGGCTGCGGACAGACCTGCCCCACCAAACATCATGCACATCACCATGATCTGGTAACGCACTGCGATCAGTGGCGAAATACCCGAGAGGATCTGCCCGGTCATCATGCCTGGAAGCGCCACCAGGCCCACGGCGAACAGGGCATTAACCACAGGAATCATGCCCGTTGTCATGGCCGTACGCCTGGCGTCCTCCTTTGGTTCACCCTTGTCGATTTCTGCAGCGTATCTTTCGCCAGCAAGACTCAACGACGTCATGGCATTGGCAAACGTCATGCCTGCAAGTGGCACCATGTACCTGGGAAGGAACCAGGGATCAAGCGCCAGCACCCACTGTGTCACCACCAACAGGGTGAGCCCGCCGCCAATGAAAAGAGAAACCACTGCCGGCAGCAGGAGTTGCCGTCTTGACTCTTCCATGACGTTCAGTGATATCCACCCGGCGGCGACCAACATGACCGTTAACACCGCCACAACAATAAGGCTGTGCTTTGTTTCAAAGATGAAAACGAGCAAATATCCGATAACCACCAGTTGCAGGACCATCCTGGCAATGGCGTAGAGCGCCTGGCCAGTTTTCTGCGCCCAGGTCAGCATGATGATCAGCACGATAGCAACGGGAATAAATGCAATCAGTAGATTCATAACCGGAATGGTCTGGATGCTTGCGTCCATAATATGTTCGGCTTTGCGAGTTGCCCCAATATAGCAGCTGAAGTACCTGACCGTGCCTGGTACTGACTGGTCTGGATGACTAAACCTGCTGATTGAACGCTGGGCAGCCCGCTAACTCGCTGCTATACTCGCGCCTCTTACGTGCCGGGGTGGCGGAACTGGTAGACGCGCCGGATTCAAAATCCGGTTCCTTCACGGGAGTGCCGGTTCGATTCCGGCCCTCGGTACCACATTAAGAATCAAGTACCTTCTGCAGTATCCGAAAGACTCCTTAAAATCCCTTAACAACAACTTGGATGTGCTAACCACGTCTCAAGAGGACTATTGGTGGCTTCTTTTGTCGCTGATCGGACTTGCTGATGAGTTTAGAGGCACTGCTTTGTGTAGTGGCGCACCATCTGGACATGCTTCGGCGGGCGTCTTTTTATCACGGGATATGGGGGCTGGTTGAATTATGACCACGGAGCATAGGCTCGCGTGACATCGCACATTCAAAAATTCGTATTGGAACGGTCATGTGTGGTACAAAAAAGATTCTGGCTCATGGATGAACAAAAAGCGGTTATGAAAAATGCAGCTTCAAGTAAGACGCTAGGCACGGCTCTCGCCTTTGCGGCACTGGCCTTGTTGATCGCCACCGTGATGTTTTGGTTTAACCTCGCGAATAAGGTGTCTATACCCGCCAACCGAACGCTCTTTATTTTCGCTTTTCTTCTGGCTCCCGTTCTTGGTGTGGCTTCTTTTGTCATGAAAGCGCGCTGGTTTGGCAGCATTGCCGCTGTGGCAGCCATCATTGGTGGTGTTTTCCTGACGGCAACCATCGCCATCAGTCGTCAGCAGGTCGCAGACAATCCCATTACCGTTGGCGATACAGTTCCTTATTTCACCGCCGTGGATGATCAGGGCGATCAGTTCGTATCCGACGTGCTTTACGGTACACCCACTGTCATCAAGTTTTTCAGGGCACACTGGTGACCTTATTGTGTCGCCGAGTTACGGCGATGGACTGAAATAGAAGACGAATTTGAGAAACGCGGCATACAGGTATTGACTGTTAGCACGGACCACCCCGAGGTGATTCGCGCCAAACGCGGCGTTCATCGCCTTAAGGCCACCATGCTGTCAGACCGGGATTTGGCCGTGACCGATGCCTTTGGCTTGCGTAACCAGGCTATACACTCCGGACCTATTGGTGAGGATGCAGCCGAGGCACTGCCCGTTCCAGCAACATTGTTGCTTGATAAGAACGGCACGGTTCTTTGGATGGATGTTGCTGAAAACTACCAACGACGGCAAGGGCCGGAAGTTGTTTTGGCTGCCCTTAGGGCGCACTTGGACTAATCCAGCGCGCGTTTATGGGCGGCTCAACACGTGGCAGCGCTTCATCAACCTGCGTTCCATCGCGTCAAAATCATCGCCACGCCTTGCATCCTGCTTTTCCGTCAAACCAAATACCTTGAAGTCAGGCCGTTGCCCTGGTTGAAGAAATATCGTGGCAACCTTTACATCCTGACATCGTTTCTTAAGTGAGAAGAAGATAGTTATCGCCGGGATTAAAGTTCGACACCGTATTGCGCGCACTTGCGGCGGCCACTATTTTATGACTGTTGGTTAGGAAGCCTGTAGATGGCAGCATTTAGCTAATGGCGCTGATTTGTGGATCGAATGCTAAATCTAATCGCCGTCTACCCGAACCAATGTCCAACGACCAAGTCAGCTGAAGGTCCATATAACCTGGTTCAAGATCGGCAGCAGATAACTCACCGGACATCTATTGTTAATACGAATCATTCGCGTTAAGATTCCGCCTAACTAAGAAACTGGATGTTAAGGAGCAGATTATGTTGATGATTTCAAGAGTAGGACTGCTCGCAGCCCTAATTTTCGGCCTTTACGCGTGTGGCGGCGGCGGCAGTAGCTCTGCACCAGTGCCAGCGGCCGTAGTAGTCGCTGATACAGATGGAGATGGTGTCGACGATGACAGCGATGCATTTCCGGATGATGATAGCGAGACTGTGGACACGGACGAAGACGGGGTTGGCGATAACGGTGATAACTGTTTGAGTGATGCAAACGCTGACCAACTCGACAGTGACGCTAATGGTTCAGGCGACGCCTGTGATGCGATCCCAACAACTTACACTTTTAGCAGTTCGATCACAGAGGGCGAAAGCTCTATCAGCTATACGGGCCAGACCGCTCGGCAGTTGCTGATGCTAGGTTTGGTGGATGCGATGAACGGGTTAACAGAGCGTCCTGGCGAGCAAGCCGCGGTAGATGCTGAGCTTACCTTTTACATAAACGGTGACGGTGCTGACGCAACTCCACATGGGTTTGATGTAAAAGGTGGAGAGCCAGTGATTCCTGGTCCTACCTATGGAGATATCAGCAATGGGAAAAATCTGGATGGTAAAATTGCCGGAGGAAACGGCGAGGGAGGAGGTGAAACCTCAAAGTTAATCGGGGCTGGATTTTTCGGTTGGCAAACTGGCTTAGACTCGACCCCATTACCTATAGAGCTAGTCGCTTACTTCATTGACAGAATGGCGGCGGAGTCAACAGACGGGACAACGCCAACGGTAAGCGTTGTAGGGAATCCAGCGGTGGCTTTGGATTCAGTTGTCACTGACGTTAATGGCCTCAACTATCGCCAGTTAATGCAGAAGTTTTTAACCGGCGCAGTATCCTTTTCCCAGGGAACGAATGATTACTTCAAGACTGATTTCGCGAGCGCGACAGGTCAGGAAGGTACAAAACCTTATACCGCAGGAGAACATGATTTTGACGAGGCGTTCGGCTACTACGGCGGCGCTCGAAACATGAATGATTTCACCGACGACGAAGCAGCTGGCAAAGGTGGTAGAGACGCTTGGGGCAATGGCTACAATGACGCAAACGGAGATGGCAGCATAGATGTGCGTAGTGAAGTTGTGCTAGGCCATGCGCAAAATTGCGCAAAACGTGATCGCGGCTCAAAGGGCGAAGACGGCGTTGCAAGGACTGATTTCTCTAAGGAAGTGTTTGATGCTTTCTTGATAGGTAGAAAAATAGTTGGCAATGCTGCAACAAACCCGGGACTGAACGAGGCGGAACAAGCGGCGCTAGACGCACAAATTAAAATAGCCTCTGTGACATGGGAAAAGTGCGTTGCGGCGACGGTGGTTCATTACATTAATGATGTGACAGGTGACATGGGTAAGTTTGTGGCGCCAGATTTCGCTGATCTGAAAAACTTCAATGACTTGGCGAAGCACTGGGGTGAGATGAAAGGTTTCGCACTTGCGCTGCAGTTCAGTCCAGCTTCTCCGTTTAGAGACGGATCTGTGGCTGGCACTGACGTGGAACAATTACGCCTGATGTTAACTCTAATGGGTGACGCTCCGGTGCTTGCCGATGGTTCGCAAGGTGGGGTGTCCGCAACAGGAACAGCGCAAACCGCAATTGATGCGTACCTCGCGGATTTGAAAAAAGCGCGAGACATTTTGGAAAAAGCTTATACATTCGATTCAGCGGTAGTCGCAGGCTGGTAATATTGTTGAGAACTTGGCAGCCAAGAACATGGGCCAGGGGGATCAGGTTTAGTGGACCAAGCCTAAGACATTGGCCGAAAGTTGGCCCTAGGCTTTTATTTTGGCGCTGCTCTCTGAGCAGCGCTCTTTTTTTAGGAGTAATATTTTGACGAGACTATTGCGGTCTTTTCTGTTGGCAGTGGCGGGAGTTTACCTCTTGTCAGGATGCGGTGTGGATGGTTCTTCTGATGCTGAACCGATTGCTCTAGCGCCTGACTCCGGGGTTGAAGAGACTCCCGCTGGACAAGAAGAGAATAGCCAACCGTCGCCCGCAGCGTTCGATGCCGTCAGTATGATCACTCAAATAGCGGACGAAGTCTTTGTAGCCAATTACGCCGCTCTCAGTGAGAGTGCTGCATCTTTTGCAGCAAGCGATGGAAGTCTCAAATCTTATTGTAGTGCCATTGGAACTGACCAAGAAGCGGCTGCATTTGACTCTGCGCGGGACCAATGGCGTTTGACCATGGCTGCTGTGCAGGCCACTGAAATCCATGTCTTGGGTCCTGCTGCGAATAACGAAGACGCGCTCAGAAGTCGCGTGCACTCTTACGGTGCTGGCAAGCTAAGCACCTGTGGGGTTGATCAGACCGTGGTGTTGTCTGAAGAAGCTGGATTTGATGTTTCGTCAAGATCCATCAATCAGCGAGGGATGGGCGCCATTGGGTACTTACTATTTAATTCAAACTTAACCCACACCTGCGCGTCTCAGGTTCCAGAGACTCAATCTTGGAACGAACGCCCAGAGTCTGAGCGGCGGATAAAAAGATGTGAGTTAGCCTCTAAAATAGCAATCGATGTTGCGGAAGCGGCCTCAATTATTGACGTGGATTGGCGAACCTATCGAGCCAGTTTTGTTAATCAAGATAACGCGGGTGATAGCCTGCAACTTATTACCGATGGCCTCTTTGCTCTGGACAAATTAGTCAAGGACCTGAAGCTTACTGTGCCGACTGGCTTTAGTAAGGATTGCTCTGCTCGCACTTGCCCTAACCTGGTTGAGTCACCATATTCCGAAAATTCCTACAAGAACGTCAGGGACAACCTTCTTTCTTTCAGGAATATATTTTCTGGCGACGGTGGATTGGGCTTTGACGACTATATCGATAATGAAGGCTTCCCAGACGTCTCAAAAAGATTTTTAGAAAACATCAATGCAGCCATAGCAGTGGTTGATGCTGCTGACGCCAGCATCAGTGTAGAGGTGGCTTCCATCAAGACGGCCGCTGACGAAACGGCATGCACAAATGCCTTTGCGGCCCCCGATCAACCGAGTCAGCTCAATGCCTGTCGGCTGGCTGGTTCAATAAAGCGTATCACTGATGACTTGAAGATTGATTTCGTCACAATCGTCGGAGTTATGATCCCTGACAGCGCGCAGTCTGACAATGATTAAAAAAATAACTAATACATTACCCCTCATATTTCTCTTTCACGCCTGCATATTAAATGCAGCAAACAATGATCTAGAAGAAATTGTTGTTGTCGGCTCCATGGAGGATGTTTCTTCGGTGCCTGGCTCTGGAGTCGCCATCGACCTAGAACAGCTTGAACGTTTTGACTATACGGATTTACATCAAATCTTAGGTAGCGTTCCCGGTGTCTATATTAGAGAAGAGGATGGCTACGGCCTTAGACCGAACATTGGTATTCGCGGCGCTGTTGCAGAGCGAAGTCAAAAGATCACGATCATGGAAGATGGAATCCTGATCACCCCTGCGCCTTATTCCGCGCCAGCAGCCTACTACGTGCCCAATGTTAGCCGAATGCAAGCGGTTGAGGTTTTGAAAGGGCCTAGCGCTATTAGGCACGGACCGCACACTGTTGGTGGGGCGGTTAACCTTGTCACCGCTGACGTTCGTCCTTCGAGATTCGCGGAGATCGATGCGAGCTATGGGACCGATGAATTTTATAAATTGCAGGGCCTCTATAGTGATCGGTTTGAAGATCTAGAGTTTGCGATAGATTTAGCGTCTGTAGGAACCGACGGTTTTAAAGAACTGGACGGTGGTGGAGACACTGGGTTTGTTAAAAACGAAGCTAATCTGAAGATTCATCGGGAGTTCGCCGGTGAAAAAGAGCAAGTTCTCACTTTCAAGGTGGGGTGGGCGGATGAGGACGCAGACGAGACATACCTAGGCCTTACCGATGCAGATTTCGATGACAATCCCGTTAGGCGTTATCGCGCCTCGCAATTAGCAAACTTCAAATCAGACCATAGTACCGTGCACCTAATACATGGTATCCAGTGGAGCGATTCGTTGTCGGTCAATACCAAAATTTATTGGCATCGGTTCAATCGTGAGTGGAACAAGTTAGATGGGTTTATTGTAGGACCTTCATTGCAATCCGTGCTAGCGAATCCCGAACTTTTTGTTAGCCAATATCGACTGATATCAGGGCAACGAAATTCAATACCATCAGACACAGACACAGATGTCTTAGATGTTACCAATAACGACCGCACCTTCACCTCAAGTGGCGTGCAAGTTACCGCGCATTACGAGTTTGTTACAGGTTCGTTGAGTCACCGATTTAGCTCTGGCCTTCGGTACCATTTTGATGAAGTAGACCGAAAGCATCAATTGGCCAGTTTTTTAATGATCGACGGTCTCATGACCTCTGATGGAAAAGTACGCGGTCCTAAAGTTCTTAATCATGCCGAAACCGATGCCTGGAGCTTGTTTGTCGAGGACGAAATAGTGTTTGGTGATCTGACGATTTCGCTGGGTGGCCGGTTTGAAGATATACAGGGTGAGCTCCAAAACAAACTTACTTCTATTGAATCTGACAGCGATCAGGATGCTGCGACGATAGGTGCGGGGCTTCATTGGCAGGTGACAGATTCTATCGGTCTTCTTATTGGTGCTTATGAGGGTTTTTCTCCCGCAGCTCCAGGTTCCGGTGCTGAACCGGAAGAGACCACTAACTACGAGTACGGTGGCAGATACGATGGGGACTTGGGTCGTTTAGAGCTGATTGGTTTTTTTAGTGATTATGAGAACCTTCTCGGCCGTTGTCGGGTGAGTGACGCAGGGTGTAATCCTGGGCAAGAGTTTAATGGCGGTAGTGTTGAAATTGCGGGAGCTGAATTTTCAGTTTCCCGTTCGTTTGACGTTGGTGACCGCTTGGAACTGGAAGTCTCGCTCGTTCACACCTATACAGAGTCTGCTTTCCAGGAGTCGTTCTTCTCGCAATTTTCGCAGTGGGGTCTGGTCAGAAAAGGAGACGAGTTGCCTTATTTGCCCGAGCATCGTGGTCAAATTCAAATCGGTTTAGTCGCCGACAAATGGCGAGTGTGGACATCAGTCAATACGCAAACCGAAATGAGAGAAGAAGCCGGTAAAGGGGATGTGAAATTAGGACTCCATGCGGATAAATACACTACAGTAGATTTCTCTGGAGTCTGGATTGTAAACGATCACTGGGAAGCTCAGATCAGCATCAAAAATGCGCTTGATGAATCAGCGATTGTTTCCCATCGCCCTTATGGGGCCAGACCTAACCGAACGCGCAGCCTTATGGGTCGCGTTAAATATACATTTTAAACCGTGAACACTGAAATGATTGGTGATTTTCTCTCGCCATTATGGTTTATAGCAGACCCAGCGAAGCGTCTTTACTGGGTGTGCATTTTGACCTCGCTGTTACTCGCCTCACTCGTTGTGACAATAGAAACAAAACGATTTGATCTAAATCGGCAAATGCGCAGTTTGTTCAGTCCAGAATACTGGTTTCAGCGAACCTGCGCTGTCGATGTCGGCTACATGTTTCTTAATAACGCGCTCCGGATAGCTGTGCTGTTGCCGATCATCGGCAGCCACCTCTGGTTTACCTTGGAAACTGGCCGGTTTTTGCAATCCGAGCTAGGGGACGCCCCGGAAATCCAACTAAACTGGTTTATTATTGCTTCTCTTTATGCCCTGACATTTCTCGTTGCTGAGGATGTCAGTCGGTTTGGGTTGCACTATACGATGCATCGTATTCCGTTTCTTTGGAAACTCCATCAAGTACATCACAGCGCAACAACTTTGACCCCATTTACCCTTTTTCGGGTTCATCCAATCGAAGCCGTGTTCTATTTTATTAGAGGGTCTTTGGTATTCGGGTTGGTCAGCGGGTTTTTCATTTGGCTGTTCGGGCGAGAACTGAGCACTTTTCATATAATGGGCGTTGATCTTTTGGGCTTCCTGCTTAACGCCGCGGGCGCGAACCTAAGACACTCGCATATTTGGCTCAGCTTTGGCTACGCGGAAAAGTGGTTCATCAGTCCAGCTCAGCATCAATTGCACCATAGTATTGAGCACGGTCATGGTAACCTTGGGACATACCTAGCATGTTGGGATCGGATTCTTGGCACTCACATTGAGGCAAAAAAGAAAGAACGACTGAAGTTTGGTTTGCTCGCCGATTAGGAGAGAGCTTAAGGGTTCACTATAGGTTAATTATTCTATTGGGATGATTAGAGCTTTGTTCAAATACTGAATGGTTATGACACCTTCTATGAGTGCCGAGATACACGGCTAAGTCGGATCCGCGCTTACAGGAGAAGTTAGCCAAAGGATCTCGATTGTTAGCCCTGTGTTTATTCCCAGCACGGTCTTACGCTTTATGCGGTGTGGAGCTTGTTACTAGCATCGGTCCTTAGTACCAGGTTAAAAAATTCAGTAAGTGAAGTCCTTACTTTAAAGCAAACGCGTTACTAATTACCGGATTTCCTGAGTCATTAAAGACTGCGAAGATAGGAAGCATAAACCGCGTTTATCCAGAGTTTCAGAGGTATCTTGATTGGTTTTTTTCATCGGAAAGTCAGGGAGCCAGTTTTTAGGCAGAGAATGGTCAATGCCTGAATAGCCAATGATCTACTGTCTTGCAGGCGGCAGTGTTGATTACTGAAACGATTTTTGTTCAGCGCAAAGTTGATTTAGCTGTTTATCCGCGAATGTTTTAGGGTTGGCCAGCTGTTGCACGTTTAATGGGTGGTGGTTGTGCTGCAATATGATCTGGAATTTTCTGAATTAGGTCGGGATCAGCCTTTACTTTGATTCAGGAGAAAATACGTGGTTTATTCGTATCCTCTGGCTAGCGGCAGACTGTTGCCAAAAAAGATTGCACAGCTTCGTCCAAGAGGTCAGTGTTTACTACCGAGTGTGAGGGTGTCCTTAGGGTGCACTTGGCGAACATGAGTGCAATATCCCTCTTGAAGACCGACCTGAGCGCGATCTTCAGTTGAGGCAACCTGGTTTTTGAAATAATTTGTGGACTCAGCCAATGAGCAAACAACGAACCCTACTGCGAGGCGGCACAATTGTCTCTATGGATCCCAAAATTGGCATCCTGCCGAAAGGCGACGTCCTGATTGAGGGTGACCGAATACTCGAGGTCGCAGCTTCGATAGAGGCATCGGATGCTTCACTTGTCGATGCGACAAACATGATAGTAAGTCCAGGTTTTGTCGATACACACCGACACATCTGGCAAACGCAGCTGCGGACCATCGCCACAGACTGGAGTCTGTTCGACTACTTCGTGCAGATGCGGTCGATCTATAGTGGATTTTATAACCCCGATGATGCTTTTCTCGGAAACCACGTTGGCGCGCTGGAAGCGTTGAATGCTGGCATTACTACCGTGGTTGATCACTGCCACATTATGAATTCTCCCGAACATTCTGACGAAGCTGTCAGAGGATTGCAGGAAGCAGGAATTCGCGGGATATTCTGCTATGGGCTGTTTGAAAATCCTGAAAATTGGGCGACAACACCTACTGTGCTAAAGGAAGGATGGCGCCACGATGATGCGCGGCGCATAAAGCAGGAAAGACTATCTTCTGATGAAAGTCTTCTTGTGTTTGGCTTTGCGCCAACAGAAGTGACATTAACCGATTTTGCAACTGGATGTCGCGAGATAGAATTTGCCAGAGAACTCGGCGCACATAGAATTTCCTGCCATGTGTCTATGGGTAACTACGATGCTGGCGTGGAATTTGTGCGCCAGATAGGGGAGGCCGGGCTCATGGCTGATGATCTGCTGTTTGTTCATGGCTCAACGCTTACTGATACTGAACTATCGTGGATGGCTGATCACGGAGCGGCCATCTCGGTGACACCAGAAACTGAATTGCAGATGGGAATGGGGAATCCGGTTGCTGTTCGCGCCGCTGAAGCCGGGGTACGCACCTCTATCGGTATCGATATTGTATCCAACTATTCTGGTGACATGCAGGGGCAGATGAGGTTATTGCTACAGGCGCAAAGAGGAATAGAGAATGCACGACATGCTGGACCGCCAAGGGAGATCAGATTCAAAGCGAAAGACGTTCTTGAGATGAGCACAATGGGTGGTGCAAGAGCGCTGGGGTGGGAGAGTCGAATTGGCTCACTCACACCAGGGAAGCAGGCGGACATTGTGCTGACTCGTTGTGATGATATAAATATGGTGCCTTGTATAGACCCGGTAGGTGCGTTGGTACTGAACGCTAATCCATCCAACGTGGACTCGGTATATGTCGCTGGCCGCCAGGTAAAAGATGGAGGTGAACTCATGCACGCAGATTGGCCGGTCATAAGGGAGCGGGTCAGGCGTTCGAGTGAGCGGATAGTAAACGGGTTTGACTCAATCGACAGGCGGGAGATCGAAGACGCAGCAGCAAATCTAATGTTCACGGACAGCTGATCGGTTAATGTCTGACTAGCCACTGATCATAGTGGAATGGTCGCCGACGTCTGTTTATGTTGTATTTGAAGCGCTCGCGTGGCCTAACGTTGAACGACAATCTTTCGTGAACCATTCCCAGCAAAGGCTGGGCTCGGATTCTATGCACAACCCTGGCGAGGACTATCAATGCAATGTTTAAAACATGGCACTAAGGCGTTTTTAGCCCTTATTGCGCTTATATTTTCGGGGCATGCTGGGGCCGATACAGGTCCCGCGGTCTATCTCTTACCTGTTGTAGACGGCTCCGAAGAAACTCGATCAACACCCTTTATCGCCTGGTTTGAAGACCTCTCATCAGCGGGCTATGTCGAGGAGGAGTATCTGCTCGCTGGAAACGCAGCCGTCTACGGCTACAGTGACACGGTTAAGTCTGGAAGCGACATAGAGGTTGTCGTTCCAGCAATGCCTTATCGGACAAGGCTAATAGTGCGAAGGCCGGAGACGGCCAGCCATTTTAATGGCACCGTATACGTCGAGATTCTTAATGCGACAGCCGGATGGGACGGTGACCCGACCTGGCAAAATACGCACGATTACATGATGCGTAATGGCGGTGCTTACGTTGGCATTACATCGAAACCGGTCAGTGTCGATTTCCTTCGTGATCAATGGGGAACGTCAAGCGTTGCGGCGAAACGAGATCGTAGCCGCTACGCGTCTCTGAAGATGCCGCACTTCGGGCAGGTATGGGATGTCATTACGGATACGCTGACCCTGCTAAGGGCTGAAGGTAACGGATCAAGTCTGCTCAACGGTTTTGAGGTGACGCGAGTTATTTTAGTGGGCTATTCTCAGTCGGTTGCTTTTCAGGTGACCTACGCTAATCACTTTCATCAGAGCGCGCTGGTTTCCGGCTATTTTCTGGCGGGGGGCGGTGAGCATGCAAAACGCATCAACCGACTGGATAGTGTCGAAGAGCTTGCAAGCGGTCATGTCAACAATAAAATTTCGGTGTCAGCGCCCGTGGTTCGCTTTCAGACTCAGACAGAAGTCGTGGGCTTCGGCGCTTACAGAGTCCGGCAACATGAACCTGACAACGCCGCTGTTCGGATTTACGAAATGGCCGGTGGGGCACACGTTGACGTGGTAACGGCGCAACTCGGCGCGAAGACTCTAACAAGAGACCTGGCGTTATCCAGTTATAGCAACGGCTGTGAGCTGGCTATTAACCCCTTACGAATAGGTATTGTTCAGTCGGCACTATTAGACGTGCTGAATCAATGGATTGACGGAGAACCTCCGCCAAAAAGTAAGATGATTGAACTCGACCCGCAAACAGAAGAAATGCTATTGGATAGTGCCGGCAATGCGATTGGCGGTCTTCGCCCTCCGGCACTCAGTGCGCCGTTAGGCCAATATTTGGGAAGTAATCGGGGCGGTGGGTTTTGTTTTTTGATCGGAGGGTTTGTGCCGTTCAATTCCGAGGAACTGTTGGCGCGTTACGGGAACAAAGCGGCGTTGGTTGATCGCTATCGGCGCGCGATTAATGAATCAGTTCGGGACCGATTCCTATTGCCAGGCGATGCCTCGATCCTAATCCGGGAATTAGCCAGGGACCTCACTCAGGTATGGCCCACTGGTGCGCTGGAGTAATAGCTAAAGATTTGATCAATGTTTGTGACTGAAGTGTTGGCAGGGTTGAAGACAAGAAGCATAAACCACTTTATCTTGATCCAATTGCTCACAGCAGAATGGGAAGTATAAAGCGTGTTTTTCCGGGAATACAAAAGTATCTTCATCAGGCATGCTTAGAATAGATCCTGGGGGAAGGCTTCTGGTCAGTCATCGCCGCGCTGGCAGGCTATGTGGTGGGGACCATGGAACTACTTCTTACCTACGCCCCTAACGCCGTAAAAATTTCTTTGGCGGGTTACGCTGTGCTCGCGTATTGGTAGTGAATTTTCTCAACGAGGTCAGATCAATGAAAAAGTTTCTTGTTACAGTTGGTATTACCATTCTTGGAATTTCCGCAGCGATCGCAGCGGACCGTGAAGGCACCGTGTTGCCAGCGAAACTCAGCAAGTCAGATATATCAGGCACGATATTCGAGCGCTCGGATATGCTCGAATCAAAACACAAAGACGGTCACGTTACGCTTGAGGTCACGACATTATTGAGCAGCGACAAGAAGTTTGCCTCTGGCATGTATCGTTCCGGCAAAACTCGTTTCGAGATTAAGGAGCCATACGGTGTTGATGAATTCATGTTTTTTCTCGAAGGCGGCGTTACATTGACTTCAGCGGATGGCTCAGCGCAGGTTATCAACGCTGGTGAAGGGGTAACGGTGCCCAAAGAATGGATCGGCGTCTGGGATACTGACGGCTATACCAAGATCTGGGTAATCTATTCTGAGGATGGCTCCGGCCTTTAACCGGGTGCCGTCGAAACAGGGCACGAAAATCCATCGAGCGCTGATCAACGCTGTTGCTTTCGGTTGATGCTATCTTAGTGATATCAGTATAGGAATTGCCATATGAAAACCATCTTCAGCGAACAGCACCGGTTGCGGGATGCCAAAACAGAGCTCTACGGTGGGGAACTTGTCCAACCCTTTGAGCGACTATCGCGTGCCGACATCATCATAAAGGCGTTAGTTGAGTCCGGGCTGGACGAATAGCGTTTCAGCTTCTCAGTCTGAACCATTGGACACACTGATCGTGGATCGAGCAACTCGCCACTCATTGCTCCTGATTGCGTTATACTCTTGCCGCTTATATAGAAAAGACCTTACGTCTGCTTCTAACTTCCGCTTCATTTAAGGATGCTTGACCATCACCACCCCTTCGATAGAGCCCTCTATTCGCAAGCCTGGTGTTTTTTCAGTACTGTCGATCCCTGAGTTTAGGTGGCTTTTCGTCGGTAATGTCGCTTTTTTCTTTGCTATGCAGGGCCAAATATTGACCCGTAGCATTCTTGCTTGGGACCTAACGGGTTCAGCCCAATCGCTCGCCTACATCAACCTCGTTGTCGCCGTGCCAATGATGTTTGCATCAATGATTGGTGGCGCAATAACCGATCGTGTTGAGAGGCGCCAGCTGGTCATTATTGGGCAGTGCCTGATTACGGGAAACGAAATTTTTATCTTGATTCTGCTGATGCTGGGGCAACTAGAGTTTTGGCACCTGCTCTGCACTGCATTTATAGCCGGCTGCGCTTTCCCGTTTATCATGCCTGCAAGGATGGCGATTACTATCAACGTTGTCGGTCACGAGCGCATTCAAAGTGCCATGGCGATTTCAGGCGGTGCCATGAATCTGAGTCGAGTCGCCGGACCTGCGATGGCCGGGCTTATCATTGCTCAGTTTTCAGTTGTGGCAGCTTACATCGTCTCAACCTTGCTGTACGGTGCAGCCGTAATTTGTATGCTGTTCGTCAAACGCAATATTGCGATTCAACCCGAGGGAGGAAAGCAACCGCTTCTGGCGGATATCGTTTATGGGTTTCAGTACATCAAAGCCAACAAACCAGTGATGGTTTGTCTTCTCTTTGGCCTGGTACCCATGTTTCTCGCGATGCCGTTTCAAAGTCTATTAGTCATGCTCGTGGAACAAAGCTGGCAAACGGGCGAAACAGGCATCGGTATTCTCATGGGCGCCGGCGGCGTTGGCGGCGTACTGGGTTCGATCTGGATCGCAAGGCGTGGAGACAAGTCCGAGAGGCTGCAGTTAATGTGTGTAACGGTCATAAGCTTTGCAGTGTTGCTGGGCGTGTTTACCCAGACAAGTATTTTCTACCTTGCGTTGCTGCCCCTTGCCCTGGCGAACCTCTGCGCTAGCGCATTCCAGACCGTCAATAACGCGACAGTTCAAATTTTAGTGGATGATAGTGTCAGGGGGCGAATGAGTAGTTTTATGATGATGTCGTTTGGTCTGACTCCCCTTGGGGTATTTCCTATGGCCATCGCAGCAGACTACTTTGGCGCTGCCAATGCAATACTGGGTGCTTGCATTGCGCTGGTCGTGGTTACAGCCGCGTTTATTGGCCTGAGCAAGACCCTGCGCGAAATCGATAGCACTGTGGAAAGCGCGATGGAAAAAGTCCGTACAAAACCCGCTCACGGACAACTCAACCGACCAACGTTAATCTTCAAACATCACCGGTCACGAAGCGATAACCGGGATAAAAAACGAACTCGCCACTAAGCACCACCGCGCGCAAGCCGCGCTAACTGAATGACGAAGTTTGCCGCGTTCCTTTTTCACCCAATAAATTTAACCATGATGACCTAAGCCGGGTCGTCAGGCGAAATTAGTCGTGACCAGGCTCTGGAGTTGGTTCCTCAGCCTCGTCAGGGGCAAAACCATCGGGCTCTCCACCGACATCCGGTTCGATATGGGTTCCCGGATCCCCCGCAGGAGGACCACCCTGATCTGTGTTCGCGTCCATAGCCTGCCCCACAGCATCGTCTAGACTATCTGGTTCTCCTGCATTTGCGCCAGCCGTGTCTGGTTCTGGGCCCATCGCAGTCTCCAGCGCTCCTAAACCGCCATCACTCCCGCCCCCTTGCTGCTCTCCTTCCTGATGCTCTGCATCAAACGGTGGCGGTTGCCCCTCCGATGCTCTGTCATCGCCCCCTGAGCCTGCATTACGCGGGCCACCATCCAGATGCTCTTCATCGCCACCTGAAAGCGTGTCATTACCCACGCCACCATTTATTCCATCCTGCTGCCCTCCATCCTGCTGCTCCCCATCAAACGGTGGCGGTTGCTCTCCTCCTGATGCTCTGCATCAAACGGTGGCGGTTGCTCTCTTCCTGATGCTCTGCACAAACGGTGGCGGTTGCCCACCATCCGCTGCTCTCCTCGCCCCTCAAAGGTGGCGTTGCCCCGCCACCTTCAACGGTGGCCCTCCTGCTGCTGCTCCCCATCAAACGGTGGCGGTTGCTCTCCTCCTGATGCTCTGCATCCGGTGGCGGTTGCTCTCCTTCCTGATCTCTGCATCACGTGGCGGTTGCTCTCCTTCCTGATGCTCCCATCAAACGGTGGCGGTTGCCTCCGTCCTGATGCTCTGCATCCCGCTGGCGGTCCTGTTCATGCCCCCATCAAACGGTGGCGGTTGCTCTCCGTCCTGATGCTCCCCATCAAACGGTGGCGGTTGCTCTCCGTCCTGATGCTCTCCATCAAACGGTGGCGGTTGCTCTCCGTCCTGATGCTCTCCATCAAACGGTGGCGGTTGCTCTCCGTCCTGATGCTCCCCATCAAACGGTGGCGGTTGCTCTCCTTCCTATGCTCCCCATCAAACGGTGGCGGTTGCTCTCCGTCCTGATGCTCCCCATCAAACGGTGGCGGTTGCTCTCCGTCCTGATGCTCTGCATCAAACGGTGGCGGTTGCTCTCCGTCCTGATGCTCCCCATCAAACGGTGGCGGTTGCTCTCCGTCCTGATGCTCCCCATCAAACGGTGGCGGTTGCTCTCCGTCCTGATGCTCCCCATCAAACGGTGGCGGTTGCTCTCCGTCCTGATGCTCCCCATCAAACGGTGGCGGTTGCTCTCCGTCCTGATGCTCCCCATCAAACGGTGGCGGTTGCTCTCCGTCCTGATGCTCCCCATCAAACGGTGGCGGTTGCTCTCCGTCCTGATGCTCCCCATCAAACGGTGGCGGTTGCTCTCCTTCCTGATGCTCCCCATCAAACGGTGGCGGTTGCTCTCCGTCCTGATGCTCCCCATCAAACGGTGGCGGTTGCTCTCCGTCCTGATGCTCTCCATCAAACGGTGGCGGTTGCTCTCCGTCCTGATGCTCCCCATCAAACGGTGGCGGTTGCTCTCCATCCTGATGCTCCCCATCAAACGGTGGCGGTTGCTCTCCGTCCTGATGCTCCCCCTCAAACGGTGGCGGTTGCTCTCCGTCCTGATGCTCCCCATCAAACGGTGGCGGTTGCTCTCCTTCCTGATGCTCCCCATCAAACGGTGGCGGTTGCTCTCCTTCATTAAAGCCTGCGGCATCGCTCGCTGTCATCAAAACATTCTTCTGGATCCTTGCCCTCCTCAAGGGCTTGATCAAAGGCCTCTTTCGCGGCTTCAGTACGTGCCTGGACTTCTTCTGGTGGAATACCGGCTTCAGCCGCCGCTTCCTCTGCAGCCACGGTCGCTGCCTCAAAAGCCTCTTCTGCTCCCGCTCCATTGTCTAGCGCTTCATGAAAGGCTGCATCCGCAGCACTCTCGACTTGATCAACGGCATTAAAGCCTGCGGCATCGCCTCGCTTCATCAAAACATTCTTCTGGATCCTTGCCCTCCTCAAGGGCTTGATCAAAGGCCTCTTTCGCGGCTTCAGTACGTGCCTGGACTTCTTCTGGTGGAATACCGGCTTCAGCCGCCGCTTCCTCTGCAGCCACGGTCGCTGCCTCAAAAGCCTCTTCTGCTCCCGCTCCATTGTCTAGCGCTTCATGAAAGGCCGCATCCGCAGCACCCTCAACTTGATCAAGCGGGTTCGTGCACCTGCTCGAAGTCATCACCAAGACCTGTCCCTTCTTGCATCACATCTTCTTCATTACTCTCCACGTCGCTCACGAAAACCCTCCAAAAGTCAACATTCTGATCTTCAGTCAAACAATTAGGCATCGTTCCGTCAAGGGGTGACGGACTTTTATCCGATAAGCGTCACTATTTCGAGTCCGAGGGTTCGAGGCCGCAGCCTAACCCCATAAAGCTAGGGTGGGAGAATTTTGCATTGCTACCCTCGGGTATGTTTCGACATTACTGTCTATGTAATCCGCTTTTATGTAATCTGCTTTGATGGAAAATATACCAGTCTCGGGAATGGTCAGGAAACTGAGGTCAAAAACTTCAGATATTATTGGCCGCTATACTGAGCTTCTAACAAATACTATAACTAGCGCTGCAGCAGCGCTAGATCCGAAATCTTTAAGATCTTTAGGTTTGGGTACGATAGGCCTGGTTCGTCAGCATGGGATACGAATAACGCCAGACCAGTTAGATGATTATATTGCTCATGGAAATTTGAGTACTGCAAAAGATCTTCAGTCATTATTTAAGCAATATGAAGTAAAAATACAGTTCATAAGGCCGACTTTTAGCGAATTAGTAAATCGTCGTTATTTTTTCCCATGTGTTGTCGAGACGTTGCAGGGAAACGCTAAGATCGTTGTAAATTGTAAAGAGAATGCCAACGAAGAGATAGAATTCTATACGATAGATCCCTTAGATCCGACATCAAAAGCAAAAATTGAGTCGAGCGAAGAATTCCAGAAAAACTGGTCAGGTATTTTATTATTAGCTTCAAAAGAGACAGGTATAGATTCCCAAGACAGAATATTCGATTGGTCTTGGTTTATCCCAGAGTTATATCGCTTTAAATATCTTTTGGGCGTGACGTTAATCATTTCTTTACTCACGCATTTCTTGGCGTTGGCGCCTATCATCTTCATCCAGGTGTCACTTGATAAAGTGTTAGGGTACGGCGCTCTTTCGACTCTTTATGTACTTACCTTTGGAGTAGTGGGTGCATTAATTTTTAATGGTATTCTAAATTTTATTCGCGATTACGTAATCGATTTTATCTCTACTTCAATTGAAGCCAGGTTGGCGGGTGATCTCTTTGATAAAACAATGGAGTTACCCGCTCAAACTTTTCAAACCGGCAACAATAGTGACTTTGAATCAGTACTCCAATCTCCGTCAGCGGTAAAACATTTCTTATCCCGCCAGATACTTAGTACTGTTTTTGACGCAACCGGAGTGCTTGTCTTTCTCCCTATTCTTTTTGCTTACAGTCTTCTTTTGGGTTCGTTGGTTATTGTTTTTACCTGCGTAATAGGCGGGATAGCGCTTTTTGGGAAATGGAGAGAACGAGCAATTCAAGAAAAAGGAGCCCCCACCGAAGCATCAAAACGACGTGTTATGCAGTCAAGTATTGCCGGGATTGAAACAATAAAATCCTTCTCTCTAGAGCCATCACAACGACGAGATTGGAGAAATCTGGCGTCGAAGAGCATAAGGCAAAATTCTACGCGCCAAGTATCCAATATATTAGTTACCAACCTTAATAACACGCTTCAGCAAATTATGACGATATCCCTGGTTTTTGCGGGGGTCATGCTCGTTTTAGATGGCGCGCTTTCTGCCGGGGCGATTATTTCGTGCAATATGTTGGCAGGCAAGGTCGTGAGTCCTGTAAAGAGTATGTTCACCTTTTTTGCCGACCTGAATAGTTTCAAGGGTACAATTAATTCAATTTCCAACACGTGGAATGCCCCATCAGAAAGAGTTGGGGCCGGCATACAACACGTAGCTAAAGGACGAATATTACTGCGTGGTGTATCCGTAAAAATAGATGAGAGTCTCGCTTTAGATAACGTGGACCTTGAATTACCTGCCCGCAGTAAAGTAGGAATAGTGGGACCTTCCGGTTCAGGGAAAACTACCTTTCTTAGATTGTGCCAAGGTTTCTTGCGTCCCAACCTCGGAACAATGGAGATTGACGGTCAAAACTTCCGTCATTTAGACATCAATAATTACCGAAGACAGGCAGCGATGATTGATCAAAGGCCAATGTTTTTTGGGGCGACCATCGAAGAAAACCTTAGAAAAATAAGACCCAACATTAGCGCAAGAGAGTTGGAAGAAATCATAGAGATAACTGGTCTTGGACAAATTCTGGAAGACTTTCCTGACGGTCTTTCGACGGAAATAAACCAGTTTGGAGTACCGCTTTCGCAGGGCAACCGCATTACCTTGGCAATAGCTCGAAGCCTTGTTTCTCAACCGCGAATATTAATGATAGATGAGGCGATATCTAGTTTGGATAAGAGTGCGCAAATAGGATTCCTCAAAAATATTGATAGAATCAGCGCGGGTAAGACCCTGTTAGTTGTTACCCATGAAATGCGTTTGATTCAGTCATTTGATCAGATAGCCGTGCTTGATGAAGGAGCGGTAGTTGGTTTTGGCAAGCACGAATCATTATTGGAAAACTGCGATACATATAAGATGCTATGGAGTATGGATCAACAATTATCTAATCCTGATACTATCTCTTCTGACAAACCTGCTTGAGGATTGCTGTGGCTGGGAATCTTTCTTTTATAGATGGCGAATATATTTTCCGCGAGGGTGAAAGTGCGGAATACGCTTATATTGTCAGTAGTGGAATTATTGAAATAACAAAAATTAGTGCGAATGGGGAAGATATCTTAGTCAGGTTGGAACCGCCCAGCTTGTTTGGTGAAATGGCGTTAATAGACGGAAGCCCCAGAAGTGCGAGTGCTCGTGCTAAAGGCGATACGACATTAACGGAAGTCACATCTACAGCTTTTGGCCAATACATTAAACAAAATCCGGAAGCCGCTATCCGGATCATGAAAAACATATCAGAAAACTTAAGAAGTGCAAACCAGATGATAGCTCAAGCTGGCTCTTCACCCATTTCTTCCGAAGAGAATTCCGATGGGCCATTTCGATCAAGAAACGCATTATGGAGTGAGATAGACGATACCGACGATATCTATGATAGGGGGCCGAGTGTTCCATTCTTATATACGATATGTTCACTATTAGCCTTCTTGTTATTAAGCATTTTGTTTGGAACTCTGAGCAAAGTGGACACTACCGTTTCAGCACGTGGTCAGTTTACTACCAGAACTCCAAATATAGTCGTAGAGGCTGGGGCTAACTCCATCGTGCGGGAAATTTTGGTAGAACGTGGAGAGGAAGTTAAGAAAGACCAAGTCATCGCTTTTTTAGACGACACGATAACGACAGCTAACCTTAGTCAAAACAAACAAATAATTCGAAACTTGGAGCAAACATTAAATAGATTTAAGCTCGAAAAATCATATATTGAAAACGATCTTCCCATCATTGAGACGAAAAACCTTGATGTTTTGAATTTCGATACGTTGATAAAACGGGTCGCCGAGTACAGAGAAAAGATCAATTCCTTTAATTCCAGGCTGGCCAAACTCCAAACTGAACTTGTTGCAGAAAACATAATTCATGAACTTACTGTTAAACAAGAGTCTCTAAAGGCGAAAATTGAAGCGGTGCAAAAAAATCTTTACGAGAAACAAGTAGTCACTTTAATAAATTATCTTACCGCTTCGGACGCGACTCTAAATGCGGAAAGAAGGTCATTGAATTCACTGAATTCGATCAACAGGATAGGTGCGGAAATAACGACTCTTAAGTCGGATACAAAAGCATTTATTGCGCAATGGGCTTCAACTCTGACTTCGGATATTACCAGTATTAATGAACAGCTCATGCAAGCTCAACAGGAAAAAATTAAGCTTACCCAATTGGCGAGCGGTGTTATCGTTAGGGCGCCTGTTGACGGAATTGTTTTAGATTTGCCTGCAGTGTCTGAGGGAGCCATCGTTAAAGAGGGGGATAAGATACTCACGTTAGTACAAGCAAACGAACCACTTTATCTAGAAGTTGACATCGATCCAAAGGATATTAGCGACTTGCGAATGGGTCTTTCTACGTCTGTGAAAATTGATGCCATGCCCTTTCAAAAATATGGAGATATTAAAGGAGAAGTAATCTTTGTTTCACAAGATACTTTTTCTGAGTCCTTAGGAGGGGAAAAAGGTTTTTATTACAGAGGTCGGATCAAGACTCGACCACTATCTGAATCGGCAATGCCGGCAGATTTTCTGATTAACCAGGGAATGTTAGCCTCAGCTGATATAAAAGCGGGGCAGCGGCGGCTTATCAGCTACTTTACCTATCCTATAACTCGCGCGTTTGAGGAGTCCTTTCGGGAACCAGAATAAGATCCCGCGAGTCGTGACTGATTACTCTATTTAGAAGGGTACAAGGGAAACTGCGGCTAGGCTGAAATTGCAGGCCTACCATGTTTGAAATCCTCTCTCAGCCTACCTGTTATGGCAAGGTGCTGGCTTTGGGTTTAGCGCTAATGGAGTTGATAGATGCAGTTACGTAAAAGCGGTCATCCTTATATAGAAGTTATTTTTGCTTACTATCGCAGCTGCAATAGCCAAGGCTTTGATTTGATAATGTCTATGCTTACCCCTGATATTGTTCATTATTTCGTCGATCACAGCGCGGTTGTTGGGGCTGAAGCTTTAGCCAATTACTGGTGTAAGGTGGCGCCGAAAACTAACGCAAACTGGGAGATGGACCACGTAGTATTGCAAGAGCGCGAAGCAGTTATTGAATGGAGTATGCGCTGGCAGCCTGCGCAAACGGGTGAAGCAGAGATACTTCAGGGGCAGAATGGTATGTCTTTGAAGGCGAGCGGTGCGCTCTGATCGGTCTGCAGCACTAGCGCAACCTCGTGATCATTGTAGTTGCCCGCCGGCACTGTAACACCAGAGACGACCTCAAACGGTGTATCCACACTTTCATGCAGGGAGTTCATGCCGGAGTGGATCTCAAAACCGCTTTCCCATTCCCAGTGGTTGTCCACATGCAGAAAACCGGTTTCCCACAGACCGTCAAAATTCCAGAAGCCGCGATAGGCAACATTTGGTCGTAGTTCGTGCAGTCCCCAAAGATCATCGGGTCTGATTCTTTTTAGGGCGAGTAAGGCAAGCTGTTTGTAGCCGGTACGCGAGACAAAGCCTAGATCTTCAAACATTACCGGTCACGAAGCGATAACCGGGATAATGAAATCCAACTTTCTTACAATCACGCTGCTTTCCTTTTACCTACACTTGTGATGCTGGATGTCCATCTACTCGCCTTACCCCGAATTGAATCGACGTGCTCTCACAGATTGAGCTAGACTAGTATTCGCAGAAGACATCATTCGGAGGGAGACTGTGATTACATTGTTTCGGTTTGGTCCGGCCTGGGATAAATTTGGGTGCATCAGCCAGTTTGTACTAAAAATTGAGACTTACTTGCGCATGGCGGGTATCGAATTTGAAACCAGGAGTCTTGGCATAGGCTTTGCCGAGACCGCTCCCAAAGGCAAACTTCCCTACATAGAGCACGACGGCGCTCAGATCGCTGATTCCAGCATCATTGTCGATTACCTAAAAGAACATTTCGGTGATCCTCTGGATGGGGCACTTAGTAGCAGTGAGCGAGCTAAGGGCCACGCAATCAAGCGCATGATCGAGGAGCATATTTGGTGGATCATGGCGCGCGAGCGATGGTGGGCGCCCGAGAATCCATATTGGGACACTCCGGGGATGCTGAAAGAGTTCGATCAGGCTAGTTATGAAGAAGCACGGGATGATAGTCGGCGCAAATGTATTGAGCATGGTGTCGGGGCTTTTACTGAAGACGAGCTCGACAAACGTGGTAGGGAGGACCTGGATGCCCTCTCAATATTTTTGGGCGAGCACCCTTATATTCTTGGAGATCAGCCGACCTCTGTTGATGCCACGACATACGCTTTCTTGTGGCAGATCTTGAATGGCCCGTACACCTCGCAGCTTAAGGATGCAGCGCAAGATCACGACAACTTGTCGGCTTATATCCAGCGTATGAGCGAGGAGTGGTTCGGAAATGATCCGATGTCACTGGAACGAGAGGTATCATAAGGACGAGTGCTAACATTTGATCGTCTTAGCCTTGGACGATCGACAGTTCTGTTTTCTAGATCAACCTCTTTTAGGAGAAAACTATCGCTAATGCCAATGTCAGTTTCACTGGTGAATTTCATTTTCTAACGCCAGAGACAGAATCTTCTCTCTACCGAAATGATCGTGTGCGCATGACCCGCGACGATCGAGGTAACTTTGTAGATAGCGAAGGCGTAGAAACCGAGTCTCACGAGATCGTGGTAAAAGATGCGCGGCAACTGTCGCCGGAAGATACGATGAGTTTGACGCGAAATGGTTTTGAGTTGCTTCAAAAGCCCGTGCCAAGCTACGATTTTTTGGATCATGAAGAAGTCATAACCAGTTACTATCGAGACTGCGAGGAAATTGTCGCGGAGGCAACAGGTGGGAAGGTATGGGCTTTCGATCATAACATTCGTTCGGCCGGTGGGTTGGCTGATAAACGTAAGGTCAAAGGCGGGCAAGACGTCCAGGGCCCGGCGCATATTGTTCACGGCGACTACACGTTGCGTTCCGCGCGGGATCGGCTCACGCAATTAACGCAGGCATCTAGTGTTAACGACACGCTTAGACAAGTCACGCCAGAGGGCCATGGGTTGATTCCCGAAGATGCGGCAAACCCGGCTCTCAAGGACAATGGTCGATTCGCAATCATCAATGTGTGGCGTAACATTGAACCTGAACCGGTTGCAACCCATCCACTAGCTTTGTGCGACGGGCAGAGCGTCCGACCTGAAGACCTTGTTGTATTCGAGATTCACATGCCTGACCGCGTAGGTGAGAACTATTGGGCGAAGTACGATGAGCGGCACTTGTTCTATTGCTACCCAGCCATGACGCGCAGCGAAGTATTGCTGATCAAACAGTGGGATTCTGCGGGATTGCTGGCACAGAGTGGGGGCGCGAAAGCTGACCAGATGGCCGACGGTCCTTGTACGTTCAGTTTTCATAGTGCTTTTTATGATGCACAAACGCCTAAAGATGCGCCAGACCGATGGAGCATCGAGGTTCGGTGCATGGTTCTGTATTGATAACTCTTCACCATGACCATGCGCCGACTTGAACGGAATGATGTGATCAATATCTATTAGGCTTGCACTGGTTGTTGATCCACCAGAATAGGGCAGGTTCCAACGTGTCGTCAGGAATTCGGGCAACCGGAACCAGCTGAGATCTCATCTAGCCGCGGCCTGCTATGCTACTACCTCCCAATACAGGTATTTACGATGTCGTTGATCGAATGGCTACCACTGGCAACGGTATGCCTGTTGGGCGCCATGTCCCCCGGGCCCAGCCTGGTAGTGGTGCTGTCACACACGCTGCGAGATGGCCAGCACTCAGGCTACGCGACCGCGTTGAGCCACGGGGTTGGTGTGGGCCTGTACGGCCTTATTACCGTCGCGGGCCTGGCTGCGCTGGTTACCGGCTCCCCGCTGTTTTTTTCTAGCTTGCAACTGGCCGGGGCGGCCTACCTGATCTACCTCGGTATAAAGTCCCTGATGGTGGAGAGCGGCTACCTGGAGTCACATGACAGTGAAAATGCCGGCGGCCGCAGCAGCGCCATGCTGGACGGCTTCCTGGTCGCATTTTTGAACCCGAAACTGGCGGTATTCATGCTGGCCTTATTCAGCCAGTTCCTGTCGGTGGACACCGATTGGCGACAGCGCTGGACCATGGTGGCAACGGTGGGGACGCTGGACGCGCTGTGGTATTCCGCCGTCGTCATGATTGTTTCACGACCGCCGGTACTGGCACGATTACGTAGGGCAAGCGTCATCATCGACCGGGCGTTGGGCGCGACACTCATCGTAATAGGGTTGACCGTAATCGGCGCGACGGTGTTTTAAGAGGCACCTGTAGACACTACCATGCTGGCGGTACCTTTCGAAGAGAGTGGAGTAACTGGTTCTGGTTGTTTCTTTCGTCGCTGATTGGACTTGTTGATGGAGTGGAGAGACACGGTTCCCTGTGGCAATGGTACTCACCGGTTTCCTATTGTTATGACCACTATTGCCATCTAAGTCACCACCTTGGGCACTAGCGGTTACCATCGGTAATGATAGTAGCGCTGGCCTGGTGACAATTACATCAGGTCCAGTATATGACTGAACTTGATAATGAACTCCTTACGCTCGATCCCCAATCCATCGTTATCCACTTCGTTGTAAACCACATACAGACCAGTATCAGCAGACGTTAACCATGCAAACCGCAGATTGGTCGACAGCAGTTCATCGCGTTCGTTGTACTGTACCAAGGCCTGCAGGGAGATTTTCGGCGAGAACGAATAGGTAAGCCGCAACCTGCCGACACCCACGCGAAAGTCACCGGCCTCATGCAGATCCACATCGTTGTGGATCCATGACAGCTCACTGGTGAACCTCTCACCAATGCGATAGCCAACGGTTGGGATCAGTTGGGTTCGATCGCCGCCGAAGAGACCGCCGAACTTGCCGTTAATTCTGAAGTTGAGCGGTGCGCTTTGATCGGTCTGCAGCACCAGCGCAACCTCGTGATCATTGTAGTTGCCCGCCGGCACTGTAACACCAGAGACGACCTCAAACGGTGTATCCACACTTTCATGCAGGAAGTTCATGCCGGAGTGGATCTCAAAACCGCTTTCCCATTCCCAGTGGTTGTCCACATGCAGAAAACCGGTTTCCCACAGACCGTCAAAATTCCAGAAGCCGCGATAGGCAACATGTGGTCGGAGTTCGTGCAGTCCCCAAAGATCATCGGGTCTGATTCTTTTTAGGGCGAATAAGGCAAGCTGTTTGTAGCCGGTACGCGAGACAAAGCCTACCTCGGGATTAAAATTCTCGCCCACCTGGGAGTAGGAAGCCTGGGTTGACCAGGTATCGGTGTTGTAGTCACTGCGCACCCGAAACGCATGGTCCCGACCCGACAGGCCAGGGGTATCAGTGCGAGCTATAAACCCGGACAAGAGTGCAGATTCGCCGATGCCCCACTGGCCGTCAATCCCGTAGGTCCGGTTGTAGTCATCGTCCTTGTCACCAACAATGGATCCGTCGCCCTGGCGATTAACTACGATGCCGCCGATAGACGACCGGTTACCCAACTCATAACTCACGCGTGCAACGGAGTAGTCATTCTCAGGGGCTATGCCCCGCACGGCTTCAGATCTCATATGCAGCAAACCGACATTGGTTTTCGTGCCGACTTTTCCGGTGAGGCGAAGGCCACCATCAATGGGCAGCTGCGCGCCGTTTGGACCAATGCCAATGCGTCTGCTAAAAAAGAGTTCTGCCTGTTGAGAGATCCCAACTGAGAACTGACCTGCGTTCTCAAGAAAGAAGGGACGCTGCTCAGGAAGGAACAGGCTGAATCGGTCGAGGTTTACCTGAAACTCATCAGACTCCACCTGCGCAAAGTCTGTGTTGTACGTGACATCCAACGTCAGGCTGGGTGTCAGTGAATACTTGAGGTCGAAACCCGTTTCGTAGTCTGTTCCGTTCGCAATCCTGTTGCCTTCATTTCTTTTCGCGACACCGTAAGGCGTTAACTTCAGGCTTTTCTGGTGGGGTGGTTGCAGGTCCGTGATGGTGCCGGCATCGGACACGCGGTTGATGTTGTACTGGCGGCCGAGCGGCGCCCAGAATGATATTTCATTGTTGCGCCGGATATTGCGCTGAAAGTTGATGCCCCAGGTTTGATCTTTGCCCCCGCCATAGCGCAGCGACTTAAAGGGAATCGCAAACTCTGCCTGCCAGCCCTCTGCAGTGATGGACGTCTCCACCTGCCACGAGGTATCCCAGTTGAGATTGAACTCGCCACCGCCGAATCCAAAATTACTGGTACCTTCCTTGGTGACCTGGGCATCGTATTCGAGTCCTGCGGGATTAGTACCGAAGATCAATCCATTCTGGCGATCATTAAAGCCGTCAAGGATAAATTGAAAGCTGTCGGATTCATCCAGCGATGAATCGCGGCGGCTGTCCGTGACGATGATCTGGTTCGGATCTTTGTCATAGCAAATGACAGCCACATATAGCATCTGTTCGGTGTAACCGATAAACACTTCAGTGCGCTGCGAGGCTGCTTGTCCATCGTTAGGCTGTATCTGCCAAAACCCGGTAATAGCTTGTGCCTTGCGCCACGCGGCATCGTTCAGCACGTCACCATCCATCAATGGCGCTTGTTCTAAAGGGGCGGCGCTTGCAACTGGTGCAGCAGAAGGGGCTGCCAATGCAGCCAGACTGGTGCCCATCAGCAGGAGCAAGTTCACTAGAAAACAAGCGTATTTCATGTGATGTGCGCAGTGCCTTAGTTTGAAGCCGGGATAGAGGAGGCATAAGATATCATAATTGCAGAATTTGTCGGGAGTTCAGTGCAGGATTTAACAACGTTACTTCAGGCAGATGATCATGTGGAGGATCTGGGCAAGCTGTCGCGTCGAAGCTTTTTCCAACGCAGTTTTGCAGCGCTGACGGCAGGTTCCTTGCTGCCACGGGTACTCGCCAATCAAGCGCCTATTGAAGCGGGAGATAGCGCATACTGGGGCTGGGTGGCTGATCAGTTTCTGCTGAAACCGGGCCTTACCTATATGAACACAGGTACCCGAGGGCCCTCACCGCGCAGCGTGTATCAAGCTCAGTTGGATGCCATTCGACAATCCAATGAAGACCGCCTCAGTTACGCCAAGTACGTGCACAATGCTGAATTCAAGGACGGGTTGCGCGAAAAGCTTGCAACTTTCCTCGGTTGTAGTGCCGATGAACTAGCCATAACCAACAACACGACTGAAGGGATGGCGATCGGCACCAATGGGCCCGACCTGAATCCCGGTGATGAAATAATATTCACTAACCATGATCATTCAAGCGGCGGACAGCCTGTCAATCTGCGTTGTGCGCGGCAGGGAACCAAAGCTGTGGTGGTCGATTTGTCAGATAAAAAGTTTCACCCACCAAAAAGTCCAGACGATATTATCAAAGCTTTCGACGCTGCCATTACGCCGCGAACAAGACTAATCAGCTTTTGCCACATCAACTACACCGACGGCTGCGTGCTGCCGGTGAAAGAGATTTGTGAACTTGCCAGAAGCAAAGGGATTTTGACGTTAGTTGATGGCGCGCATCCACCTGGCATGTTGAAGATGAACATCGCTGACCTTGGCTGTGACATGTATGCAGGTGCCTGTCACAAGTGGATGCTGGCAGGCCAATTAACCGGTTTCTTCTACGTGAGGCAGGACCTGCAGGAGCAGATCTGGCCGTCTATCTATTCAGGTCCGGTGCAAGGCAAGAACATGTACGGCGCCATTGATGATGCTAAACGTGGCACCACGGCGCAGCGGTATGAGACCCATGGGTCATCCAACTATGCAGCAGCCAAATCGATCGATGCGGCGCTCGGTTTTCACAATGCGATTGGCTCCAGCGCCATTGAAGCGCGCGACAGGCATATGGCGACAACCGCAAAACAGGCGCTTGGAAACATGTCAGGTGTTGAAGTGTTTGCTTCAGAAGACCCGAGACTATGTGCAGGGCTTGTCTCGTTCAAGGTGAAAGGTGTCGATACCAAAGAGCTGTCGGGTATGCTGTGGGAACGCCATCGGATATACATCCGGGAGGTTGTCCACGAAGAGATCGACTGGGACGCCAATCGAATGTCATTGCACATTATGGTCAACGACAATCAGCTGAATCGAACACTGGGTGCCATCGAGGAGATTGCGAAAGAACGCGGTGCCTAGTCGCTACCTGCCGTCGCCCAGCACTCCATTTCAACTGCAGCACCCAAGGCCAGCCCATTTGCACCAAAGGCAGACCTGGCCGGTTTGTCCCCCGGGAAATACGTCACGTAAATTTCATTGAATGTGGGCCACTCGGCGATATCCCGCATCATCACCGTGCATTTGAAGATGTCGCTGAGTGATGCTTTTTGTGATGCTAATAAGGCCTTCATATTGGCAAAAATCTGGTGCGTTTCTGCCGTGATCCCACCGCTGACCAATTTAAAGTCAGCAGGCGTAACACCAAGCGTGCCCGACATAAAAATAATGTTGCCCACCTGCACACCATCTGAAAACGGCAGACTCAGTGCAGCGGCCTGATCACTGACAATGTGTTGTACATGTTGGTCGGCTAACGCTGGACTAGTAAATAACCAGGTTAGCATTAACAGGAGAAGGGGCTGCATAGTGGTCTTCCGGGCTAAATTGTGACCTGACAGTGTGCCATTGGTGAGAGGTATTGTCATAATAATTGCGGTCGGCGTTAAATTTATAATTTCGTCTTTGGTTTACGGCTACGCCTCCGAAAAGACTGCCGTAGTCCCTTCAGTTCTTCAAGAAGTCGAAACTTATCAGATTCCAAAATACATTCGTCTGTTATTGCCAAGCTGCGGCCTTCCTGGCATCGAACAGTGAATCCTGAGCTAATGAAGTTCAACGTATTACCGTGGCAACAGCGAGAATCTGTAAGATTCCGACTATGATGCGCCAACGGTTTACGTACCCTTAAACTCCGGTGATCTCTTCTCAAGAAACGCCTCGCGGCCCTCTTTGTAGTCACTGGATTGACGAATGGCAGTCCTCATCGACAGGCCAACTTCCTTTGCTTTAACGTCGTCTTCAAAAACACTGCGCCACAACGTTTCTTTCTGGGCACGTAAGGCAAGTGGGCCGCTTTCAATACAGATTCGTTGGGCGACGTCGAGGGCAGTCTGTTGCACCTGGCCTACTTCACTGATTACTTCTACAAAACCCGCCCTTTCACACCAATCAGCGCTCTTGGGATCTCCCGGAGTTAGAAATGCAAAGGCTTTGGAATAGCCAATTTTCTTCGCCAACTTAATGGGGATATCAACAGCATTGGTACCCACCTTGGCTTCAGAAATAATAAAGCTCGCTTTTGGGTCTGCAATAATCATATCGCAACAAAGCGCCAAGCTAACCCCTTCACCAACACAAAACCCATGTACAGCAGCAATAAGTGGCTTGTTTGTCACCATATGGTTGTCGAGGTTCAATCCACCCAGTGCTGCGTTCACACCCTTTTTTGCATTTTCATTCAGAGCGCTAACATCGGCGCCCGCGCTAAACGCTCGATCGCCTTTGGCTTGAATGATTGCAACCCATAGATCAGGATCGCTGGCGAACTTAGCCAGCGCTTCATTGACGCCTTCATACATTGCCGCGTCGAAGGCATTGAGTCTTTCCGGCCGATCAAGAGAGATAATCGCAACTCTATCGATTCGTTCTAATATGACTCGGTCTTGAAATCGTTCACTCATAGTAGATCCTGGGTCATTGGTTTTATGGCGTCTTTTAGTTTTATAGTACTTATGGGTTTAGTACTTCAACCAGCTTGGATTTGCCGGTTGTGCCCGTTTGTATCTCAAAGGACTCTTCGCTTTCAAATTGAATGGCTGCTCTAAAACGTAACTGATGATGGAGCGCTTTTTCGATTACCTCTGCAAGGGAAGTAAGTTGTTCTGGGCTGAGCCCCTTAATATGTTCAACCAGGACGTTGACCGGTGGCTCGGCAACTGGGCCAGGTTTAGGCAGTACCATTCTGATATTTCCGGTAGTTTGCTCAGAAAGTCGGTTTACGACATCACGCACAGCGTTAGGAAAGACGTTGACCCCTTTGATCAGCAACATGTCGTCTACCCTGCCTTTGAACGTCATTCGTACACCGGGTCGGCCGCAGTCACAGGGTTCAGTATTGATACGAATGATGTCTTTGTCGCGCCAGCGTAGTAGCGGTCCGCATTCTCGCTCTAATCCGGTAAAGATAATCTCTCCTTCAACACCGTTTTCGATCGGTAATGGTTCAAGAGTTTTGGGATCAACAATTTCGAAGTAGGCATTATCTTCAGCGTAAAAGTGAATGCCCGCATGAGCTGCGCAGGATATGCCGGTTGGACTGTGACAACCGGTTGCACCCATATTGTCGTAAACGGTGGCACCTCCGAAGCCTGCTTCAATTTCACTATAAATTTCTGGAATACTGCCACCGGGTTCTCCGGTGACCACAACCTTTTCGATGCCAAGAGTTTTGGGATTGATACCGGCTCTGTCCTGCATCGTAGCCGCTAGATGCCTGGCGAAGGATACGGTGGTGCGAATCATCCTTGGCCGCGTTTCTTTAGCGATTTGGGCGACGCGTTCAACGCCGCTTAAGGCGCCTACTGGGACAACGCAGGCGCCGTACGCCATCATCGAATCGATAGCCGGAACACCGGCGATCCACATCGACAGTACGCTGGCATGTAAGACAACATCGCCAGGTTCGATGCCGATTCTCTTAAGACCGCGGGCGGTATTTTCGGCAGCGATTGCTCGGTCTGTCCGAGTAAAGCCACTGAATGTCGGTGAGCCGGTGGTGCCGGATGAGGATGAAACGCGATTCACGAGTTTTGGGTCGCAGGTGATATGCATGCCAAAGGGGTGGCCGAGTTCTTCTTTCGAAAGCTCCTGGCTTTTTCGTTCTTCATCCTTGTCGAAGAAGGGGAAGTCTTGATAGTGCTCGAGACTCTTTAGGTCTTCAGGGGTGACGCCAGCCTCGCGCAATTTTGTATGGTAGTAGGGGCTTTCGCGGTCGACGTTTTCGACCAGGGTTTTGAGTTTATCAAATTGCAGTGAGCGCAATTCGGCCCGGGTCATGTTTTCCGCTTCGGGGTTCCACAGGCTTGCCAACATCAAATCCTAAAACAATCGAGGTGATTAAATTGTTTCATTGCTGATGATAAATAGAAACCACTAAAAAGACGATAGATTGGGATGTCGCTAGGCCTCGTCAGGCAGGCTGAGTCGTTCCATTGATTCGCCAAGGTTAGTGTCAGCACTCATGGAGAAAACGGTGTCGCAGAATATAGGAAGCATGAACCACCTTTCTGCCTTGTATGCACCGTATATTTCTCCCTGGAAAATAGGCTTTAGCGTTAGTTCTCAACGCAAATCGCTTGTTTTTTCACAAACCGACGGACCCAGCCACATTATTCGAATAGAGCCGATGGCGGAGAGGGTTTGGTCAGCTAAGCCGTTAGTTCCAGCGAACTAGCTTGCCCATGCCCGCGGTGCCGAAGTAGATGTCTTCACCAACCAACTTACCGCCAGCGCCCGCAGGCCAAACTGTGAGCAACTGGCCTTCGTTGACATAAGTTGCGTCGGTGTCGACGGGCTCGCCCTCAACTTCATCGACCCCCGCAGCCAGTACTCCGCTGCCAGGAACTTTGGTTCGCAGCACACCCTCGGTGACCACACCATTGTCGTCTACGATCACCTTGCGTATCTCGAACTCGAACCCATGACCGTTGTTATCGAACATCACCTGATAGAAATCTGAAACTGCCTGGCGCCCCTTGGGGCCGGTATCCGCCGGGCCGCCCCACATATGGTATTGGGGTTCGTCTACCAGCGTTGCCATGAGGCCCGCGTGCTCACCTCGGACCTCGGTGCGCATGTGTTCCTGGACCATCTCCAGCAACGCCTTGTGTTTGGGGTTGGTTTGTTCTGCGATGAACTTGTTCATGCTTTGCCAGCCCCGTTCGCTGTCTACAGGGGGGTCTAATTTGGCCATTGTCTTTCCTCCAGTTTTGCAGAAGTATGCCATGGTTGTGCGGTCGACGGCAGTGTCGGTCGCTGGTTCGGGCCGTGACCGGCAATCAACCCGTCCTGCTGTAAATTTCGCTGCGCTGCTTTATAGCCTGGCTCAATCCAGAAACAGTCTCACCTTATCGACAAACCCTTCCAGTTGATCGTGATGAACCCAGTGACCTGCCTTCTCAAAAGGCTCAACCGTCAGCGGGCAGGTAAAATTGTTCACTCTACCATCCTCGATTGGGTCGGCAGCCCAGGATTCCAATCCTCTGACCAGCATCGTTGGGCAGGTGATGTCGCGATACATCTCAGCGGTCTCTTCGAATGGCACGCCTGTTGGTGGAAATGAGCGAACGTAGTTGTCGAACTTCCAACTGAACGTACCGTCTTCATTTTGATTGGCGCCGTGAATGGTGAGATGTTGCGCCTGTTCTGCCGAGAGATGTGGGTTTTCCGACTGCATCCGCTCGCAGGCGTCTTCCAATGTGGCGTAACGCCGGCTCAACCTTGCTGACTGGGCGCGCAAATCATCCATCCAATGATGTATGCGATCTTTCATTGGCTTATCTAAATGCTCCTGCACCATTGCCGGTGGTGGACCCATCCCCTCGATCGCCACCAGCTTGTTAACGTTCTGCGGATGCAGGGCAGTGTAGAGCAACGATATTGAACCGCCGAGAGAGTGGCCAATGATCGTCAGTGGCGTCATCTGTTTTTGATTGAGCAGTTGAGCGATGTCGTAGACATAGTCGAGCTGGTTATAGGCGCCGCCCATCATCCATTGGCTGTCACCATGGCCTCGCAGGTCAGGGGCAACGATGTGGTAGTCGTGTCTAAACTGTTCAGCAACCCAGTCCCAGTTCCGACAGTGATCTCGTCCGCCGTGAATCAGCAGCATGGGTGGTGCATCAGGGTTACCCCAGTCGACGTAGTGCAGGCGAAGTCGTTGCGAAAAGTACGAGTGCGAAGTGGGACCCAACATGGAACGATATCCGAAAAAAATTCGTGCACAGTGTACTGAATTCAACAAGAGATGGTGACAGAAACCTGCTTTAACCCTTTGGGTGTGCGTTCTTTAAGGGGAACTCGTTAGCTTGAGCTTATAGGGTCATCTGTTTATTAAAGCGCAAGCGCAGTTATAGGCCAATCAACTCCCCCACGCCTTGATAGAAAGCAGCACGGCCCGCCGGGTCAAGATCACCCAGCTGCCTGTCGCAGATTGCAACGGCCTGACCGCTACCTTCGACATGCGGGTAGTCGCTTGAAAAACAAAGCATCTCAGGCGCAAGGTCCAGTGTCGGGCGCAATGGTTCGCTGGCCACTAGGGGCGTCACACTGACCTGGCGTCTAAGATATTCCGACGGTGCAAGCGGCAAACGATAGGCGGCCCCGGCGTAATCCGGTCGAACCTGTCCATCAGAAAGTTGGTCATTTTGACTGCGGCCGACGGCACTATCGAGCACAGTCAATAGATGTGGCAGCCATGAGATGCCGAGTTCTTCGATGATGACCGTTAACTTCGGGTGGCGCTCAAGGACGCCATCGAATACCAATGCACCGAGTAATAGTTGTGGTGACAGTTGAGGCGCGATCGCCAATGACAACAAACTGTAGGTGCTGAGATCGCCGCCACCATTGTTTGCCCAGCCGAACTGTATCCGCTCGCGGCCAAATCCAACGTGAGCAATCGCGGCCATGCCCAGATCCTCAGCCGCTGACCACAGCGGTTCAAAATCGGGATGCGTAATCGAGCGCGCTAACTCGTTGCTGCCGGTCGCAGAACGCACACCCACTGGCGATTCTCCTATCGCAAACGCCCGGCTGCCTAGCTTGCGCATGCGGGTCATCTCATTGACTGCAGCAGGTACGTCATTCAGGTCGATTTGCGTGACGGGTATGAGTCGGTCCACGTGGCCCTGAACGACCTGCATCGCCCACTGATTCCAGCAGTGTTTAATGCGTGGCGCAAGATCGTGTCGTTTAGCGCGAGCTGCCTGAACAAACGAACTGGCAAGGAAGGAAGGGTTCAAGAGCTGCACATCAATACCTTCTGCGTCGCACAGTTCCAGGCGTGCCCCGGCATCACAGGTGGCGTCACCATGCGTGTCTGTCTGATGATCGGGTTGGCGTTCATCGGTCATTTCAAGATGATGTGCGAAACCCGGTAGCAGGGTTTCCGCGCGGCTGGCTGGCTGCTGCTGTTCAGGCAGGCGCGCGACCCCGGAATTGGAAATGCCAAAAATGCCGTCGGCTATATCAATAAAACGTAGCGGCTCGCCAAGGATGCCGGCGAGTTGGGGGTCGACCTGTTCAAGCCAGTCAACCGGCTCGTGAAGGTGGGCATCAACATCAATCACACGCATGGGGGTGGTCCCGGAGTGAATAAACTACCAGATTGTATGGCACGTGATTGCTGCATTCAATCATCACCATCCTAGTGATATGAGTTAGCCTCCGAATGAGAACCAGCGATGTATGTTCAACACAGAGGTACTAGCTGGGTCAGACAGGGCGACTTCTAAACCATTAATCTCAACCCTATCGAATGCGCTATGTTGTGGATTCGACTTAAGCTATGTGATCGCATCAGACTCAGGGGCTTGATCGGAATCAGTCAGCACCGCAGGCCCATAACGCCTCATCGTCAGCGCCAAGCCACGCCTTGCGTGACTTAAGGATGTGCCTGTGTTTTGATTTCCCCCAGCTTCACTGTAATTCAGGTTTTTTGCTCGATGACGTTATTACAAAAAATGATGGTACTCATGGTGACATTAAGTTCATCGGCTGCCGCCGAACCCTTGCGGGTAATGGGCAAAGATTCGATTCAGACCGATATGGGCTGGCAGGTGGTTAACGACACCGTTATGGGCGGGCGTTCAAAGAGCAGCTTCGTCAGCAAAAATGGGCAGCTCCAGTTTAGCGGCCGACTGAACACGAACGGCGGTGGCTTCGCGTCCCTGCGGAGTAATCGCCAGGACTGGGACTTGTCCGGGTTTTCAGTTGTTCGCCTTAAGGTTCTGGGTGATGGTCGTACTTTCAGGTTCAGGCTACATGTAGATGATGATCGGGCGTCATATCAAAATGACTTTGCGACGACCGCTGGGGAATGGCAGGTCATAGAGTTACCGATTGATGAATTTTATGCCTCATGGCGTGGACGCCGTTTGGAGCGTCCTCCGTTGGCTGCCGCTGACATCGCGGGTATGGGTTTGATTCTGGCTGATGGCATCGATGGGCGCTTTGATCTGACACTGGATTGGATAGAGTTAGACCACGCTGGTGCGCCTCACAACAGAAAAATCAGCAAGGATGATGAGCAGTAGAGCAGCGGCACCACCAGTCAACATTCCACCACGCCCGGTGCGCTGGCAATGTGCCGTTGACGCGGCTGTGGGCGAGGGCGGCTGGTTTACTCGCTGACCAAAAGAACAATCTTCTTTGGCCCGGTACTGGGCTCGTGCCTCATCATCAGGTCAACTTTGCCATCCCGGTTGAGGTCCGCGGCAACAACAAGTTCCGGATCAGAAGGCATGTGCACATCGATCACCGTTGGCGATTTCGAAAATAGGCTGGCATCACCCGAACCCAGAAAAATATTAAGCTGGTCTTCTCCCTCCTGAACCAGCAGGTCATCGATGCCATCGCCATCGGCATCGGCAATCAGTACCGACGGGAAAAAGAAATCCCCCGAGCGCAGATCAAACGTTGCCTTAATCTCGCGCTTCAAATCGGGTTTAGCGGAATAAAGCCCCTTTCTCATCTGATAGAAGTTCAGGTCAATGCTGACGGCCCCTGTAACCAGTGCACCCAGCACCTTGCCAAGCCCGATATCAACGGCCGAGATCAGCATGTCTGTCTGGTTATCATTGTTAAAATCCAGCCCCTCGATTTCAAACTGGTAACCCTTGCTTTCGATGGTCGTGACCGGCTCCCTGGTAAACTCCAGCTTCCCGTTAACTTCGATACCGCGATGCAGTTGATACGACGTCTGTTTGCGGAACACACCTTTACTCTTCACAGAGATGACCAGCATATCGGTCAGCCCGTCTCCGTCGAGATCCTGCAGCTTGATGAGCGCCCGCGATAAACTGTCCGACTGATCCATATCACGCATGGAAACACTCAACTCCTCCATGCCACCGAAATCCAGATCAATACCGGTATCGACTCTTATAGGGACCGTCAGAAACAGCCCGTTGTCGACTTGCGGAAACACATGCAGTTGATTATCAATCAGTACCGAAACATCGTTCCGACCATCAAGCGTCATATCACCAATATATTTTTGCCGCGGCTGATACCAGGGATAGTCATTGAACGACAGCTCAACAATAGGCGGCGCGCGAAGATTGATCGGTGCAGAAAAGGAACCATCAGCGCGCTGGGTGTGAATCTGGAAACCATCGAACCCCGGTATCACCAGGTCATCCATGCCGTCGCTGTTAATGTCAGTGAACAGATCAATGTGCGGTAGCGCATCTTTAATCGCCGAGCCATAAAGGGTTGAGATGTCAGCAAGCTTGGTTTTCTTGCCAGTAAACGGATCCAGCCGGAAAGCCGCTGACTGCGTAAAGCCGAGAATGGCATCACGACCCTGATAGCGACCCACATCAATGGCGACCAGATCAGTATCAAGCTCCTGCCCCGGCCCAGGCGCTGCGTACCGCCCGGCCCGCTGAGGTACTACAGAAACGGTTCGACGGCCTGTTTTTTCGATGCGGATCAACACCAGGTCAGCGACGTCGGTGGCAGATAAAAATGCAGCCAGGACGGTCTGCTGGCCAACTTCGCCGGTCTCAATAGTGGAGTTCTGATAGGTAACCGCAAAGGAGAGGGGTGAACAGAGCGTCACAGCGACAACAACCAGCCGCGCGATTAGTCGCCTGGGCGAGGATACAGCGGTGGATGCCGAGCGCACCGCGTTAGTCAGTTTGTTCATTATGTCGTGCCCCAGAATGTTCCGTCCCTGATCATTGGGAAGCGCTGTTAATACAGCGCGTGCGCGCAACCCAAAAAATAGGTGCTGCCGGTTAGCTTCCCGAAGCTGCCTATATAGCTGCATTGCCTGATGTCGAACATCAATCAATAAATGTCGCTGTATTTTCACAGATTAAGCGGCAAATA
>CALKBV010000001.1 GCA_937775265.1 uncultured Pseudomonadales bacterium | reverse complement strand
GGCATAGACACCAGGGTGTTCAGGCCAATCCCGGCTATAGAGCCCGAGGAATTCAACGTCATGGCAACTGCATCAGCTGATGCTCCACTCAAGGGACTGGACTATCTTATCCGGGCAATTTCGATACTTGCAGGCGAAATACCAGAACTGAAGACTCACGGTACTGGGCAAGCTGAAAGAAGATGGTAAAACAGCAAAACTTGTCAGCCAGCTCGGGTTAGAAAACCGGATACACTTTTACTCAGGCCTGAGTTCACAGGAAGTGGCTGAATTGTATGCGAAAGCAACCTGTGCCGTTGTTCCCTCTATCTATGAGGGCTTCGGACTGCCAGCAGGGGAAGCGATGGCCTGTGGCGTCCCCGTCATTTCGACAGATGGCGGTGCACTGCCTGAAGTGGTTGGTGATGCGGGTATTACGGTACCAACGCGAGATCACCTCGCTCTGGCTGATGCGATCAGAACACTGCTCGCTGATTCAAACCTTAGGCACACCCTGGCAGCCCGAGGACGGGCAAGAATACTTGAGCTGTTCAGCTGGGAAGTTGCCGCAGGTGACATGGTTCGACTATATGGCGAAGTAGTCTCCCGAAAGGTAGCTCACTAATGTCCTTACAAACTATCAATTTTTCAACAATGCGACTTTCAGAGAATGAGCGGCTGCTCGACCTTGGATGCGGTGAAGGCAGGCATGCCATCTCTGCCTATATGACAAACAACCTGAACGCTGTCGGAATTGACCTTTCTGTAAAGGACCTGAAAATCACCCAGGAACGGTTCGAACAGTTTGCCGAACCAGACAACAACGATAAAAGTCTGGTCATAGCGGCCGCCAACGGCGAACACCTGCCATTCGAAGACGAAACGTTTAACAAGGTCATCTGTTCCGAGGTTCTGGAACATATTCCCAACTATGAAGCAGTCATTGCTGAGATTGCCCGTGTATTAAAAACTGGCGGTGTAGCGGCGATTAGCGTTCCGCGATACTTTCCGGAGTGGATCTGCTGGCAGATCAGCGATGCCTACCATGCAATGGATGGCGGCCACATTCGAATCTTCGACGCGCAGCGGCTTCGCACGGACATTGAATCCGCAGGCTTCATCTTTTATGACAAGCATCACTCACACTCCCTTCATGTGCCGTACTGGTGGTTGAAATGTCTCTTCTGGCGGGAGGAAGGTGAGCCTGATGCATGGATCGTCGATAAGTATCATGCGTTCCTGACCTGGGACCTGATGAAACAACCCTGGATCACCCGGTGGATGGATAAACTACTCAACCCAATCATGGGTAAAAGCGTCGTCATGTACTTTGTAAAAACAGTACAGGTAAAAACAGTACAGGTGAAACCGACATGACTCAGGTTTTTGTGTCCATGGGTTTTTTCCCGGATGATTACTTCGCCGGCACCGTAGACTACATCGCTAAATTACAGGATGCAGATGGTGCTATCCCCTGGTTTGATGGTGGTCCCATGGACCCATGGGACCACATTGAGTCTGCCATGGGACTGGCTATTGGCGGGCACTTCGATCAGGCCAAAGCAGCTTTCCACTGGCTAAAAAACAATCAGCTTCCAAACGGCAGCTGGCTTGCCGCTTATAAAGACGGCAAAGTCGAGGACGGTACGCGCGCAGAATCAAACTTCGTCGCCTATATTGCAACCGGAGTCTGGCACTACTATCTCGTGACCGGCGACGAAGAGTTTCTTTCTGACCTATGGGATACCGTCCGATCAGCGATGGAGTTCGTCCTCAGGCTTCGGGGACCCCAGGGCCAGGTCTATTGGTGTGAAGACACGACGCTTGGCATTCAGCAAGACTCCCTGGTTACCGGGTGCAGCAGTATCTACAAGTCGCTGGAATGCGCACTCAATATAGCAACCAGGCTTGAAGAAGAAGTGCCACACTGGGCAACCGCTAGATCCAGGCTCGGCAACGCAATTTCACAGCACCCCGAATATTTTGACCGCACCTGGGATTCAAAAAGCCGATTCGCGATGGACTGGTTCTACCCTGTTCTCACCGGCGTCATTAAAGACAAAACTGCCCAGAATCACCTGAAATCTCGATGGAATGAGTTTGTGGTAAAAGACCTGGGTTGTGTCTGCGTCAACGACGAGCCCTGGGTAACCGTGGCAGAGTCCTGTGAACTGGTGATGTCACTACTAACTGCAGGACAATACCAACCGGCCGTTCAACTGTTTAGCTGGCTACACCAATTTCGCGACGAGAAGGGGGCCTACTGGACCGGGTATGTCCATCGGGACCACGCGCTTTGGCCTCTGGAAAAACCAACCTGGACAGCCGGCGCCGTGCTGCTGGCAGCAGACGCGCTGTCGAATAAAACCGGTGCAGCCCACCTGTTTAGAAACGAATCCGTAGTGACTTCCTCGAGAAACGCTTCCATGGCTAACTTCAATCAGGATTAAAGGACGCGCTACCCAGGGCATTGCGATTGACCGCTAAAAAAAGCGGTTAAAGGCGCCGGAGTATTCCCAGCGTTTTTACCCTGTCGACTTCTTCAAACAAACCTGAAGCAACGGCCAGCTTAAGTATTTCGTAGGGCGCCTGGCCACCTTCTGCCGGATCCGGAAAAATATCATGAATAGCAAGGGTGCCGTTCGTCACCACATGCGAAACCCAGCTACGATAATCAGTCTGCGCCGCTTCCAGGGAATGACCACCATCGATAAACACCATGCCCAGAGGGGTATGCCAATTGCGTGACGCAACCGAGGACGAGGCGACGATCGGTACTACTACATCTTCCAGCACTGCATTTCGCATGGTCTGCCTGAATTCCCGGAAGGTATCCATCAACCCTGCCTTACCATCGAACAGATCCTGATCGTGGTATTCCTCACCAGGCTGATGTTCTTCTGAGCCTCGATGATGATCAATGGCGTAAAGCGAAACACCTTTCTCCCGGCAGGCTTCACCAAGATACACCGTTGATTTACCGCAGTAGCTGCCCACTTCCAGCACTGGCCCAAGAGCGCCCGCTTCCAGAGCATAAGAGTACAGGGCGTGTCCTTCTTTCGGATCAAGAAAACCCTTGACCGTGTCAATATCAATCGATGACTTTATCATTAGCTAAACGAAAAGAAGACAAAGATAGTCAGGTAAACAGGAAGGAGCAATATAGCGCCATAAACACATATGTTGTTGGCCACCGGCCACTTGGTCTCACCCCCAACCGGGAATTTATCGCCAAGAACCAGCCAGGCACAACTGCCCAGAACAATGGACAGAATAGTACTGAGTATTATCAAGCCCATTACTCGCCTTCACATAAAAAATGCAAGTCTAACATAGGGCCAGAGGATAAATCGTAAGCCGGTCTCCGGGCTGAACAACCTGGCCTGCCTCGACCATTGCAAGCGCATCTGCCCATACGACAGAAGTCATGATGCCAGAACCCTGATTGGGAAACTTCGAGAGTCTGGTCTGGCCTTCAATATTCTGGATTTGGACGCGCAAATATTCACGCCGGCCTCCGCCCTTGAATGAAAAGTCAGATACCCCAGTGACACAGAAAGGCTTGTAATCACCACGCCCCTGCATCGCGAGCAGGTACTGCCTGGCGATGATATGAAACGTCACAAACGTTGATACCGGATTCCCCGGCAAACCAAAGAATGGCACCCCCTGGACTTCACCATAAGCGAGAGGCTTGCCTGGCTTTATGGCGAGTTTCCATAACTCAAGCTTGCCTAGTTTTTCAACGGCAGCCTTCACATGATCCTCTTCCCCGACAGACACGCCCCCGCTTGTCAGAATACAGTCTGCCATCGACGCGGCGTCCATCAGTGCCTGCTCGGTTGCCTCTGGTGTATCAGCAACGATCCCCAGATCAATCACCTTCATTCCCATATTATGCAACATGGCTGATAGCGCGTATCGGTTTGAATTGTAAATCTGACCTGGCGCAACTGGGTTGCCAGGCTCAACCAGCTCATCGCCGGTAGACATGATTGCTATTCGAAGCGGCGTTGCCACCTCGATCTGTGCGACGCCAACAGATGCGACCAGGCTTAATGTTCTCGCCGACAATAGATCTCCTTTGCGGATAATCAAAGAACCAGCCTCTATATCCTGCCCTTTCGACCTTACATTCTCGAACTGATCGGGAAGCGACAGAAGTTTCACTTCGTCGCCAACCAGTTCTGTGTTTTCCTGCATTACAACGGTATCAGCACCGACCGGAATTTCCGCACCGGTAAATATTCTGGCGACGGTGCCAGACGCTAACCTTGATCCCACATATCCTGCAGGAATCCGAGCTGACACGCGGTAGCTGGTTTGCAGGTTGGCATCTGCATGGGCGACCGCGTAACCATCCATTGCGCTATTATCAGCGGGAGGAACATTAATCGGTGACTGAATATCTTTAGCGGCACAACAATTTACCGCTTTAACAATGGTTCTAAGCTCACTTTTTCCTGTCGGTTTGACCAGACCCAGTAACTGATCCACCACTTCATCAACAGGCCTTAGTGACACAATCAATGACTCCCCTTTCGGATCAACTCGGCGAAATTACACGGCCGATGCTCTATGTTGAGCTGGTCTTTGAGAACACCGTTCCAGGCAGTTTTACACGCGCCGGTAGACCCGGGCATACAGAATACGACCGTATTGTTTGCGATCCCCGCAAACGCCCTGGACTGGATGGTTGATGTACCGATCTCCTCATAGGAAAGTTGCCGGAAAAGCTCTCCAAAACCGGTGATGTCTACATCGAACAATGGCGTGAGGGCTTCAGGGGTCGAGTCACGGCTGGTGAAGCCCGTTCCACCCGTAACCAATACCACTTCTATAGCACTGTCAGCGATCCAGTTGGAAACGGCAGCCCTAAGCTGGTACATGTCATCAATAACGATCAGTCTTTGCGCCAGAAGGTGGCCTTCTTCCAGCAGCGAATCACACAGATACTGGCCAGAAGTATCGTTTTCCAGCGTACGAGTATCAGATACTGTTAACACCCCAATTTGCAAACCGTTTGTCATTCGGAGTCTCCCTGAGTCTCGCCAATATTGAACAAAGCGGCCATGATACCCTGCCCTAAATCAAGAAAATAGCAGACACAATCAGCCCGACGATCCAGAAACCGTTAGCGCGCCTAAGGTGTTCAACTTTCTGGAAGAGGCAGATTACCCGATCAAAATTTAAGGCTATTCCCCTTTCCAGTTCGGGGCACGCTTTTCGGAAAATGCGAGGGGGCCTTCTACAAAATCAGAACCTTTGTACATAGCCTGAATCTGCTCATACTTGCCCTTGATAGCCGCTTCCAAAGAGTCTGCATTCATACCGTCCATGGCAGCCTGTTTACTACCACGAACCGACAGCGGTGCGCATTCAAGAATCAGCTCGGCCCACTTCTTCGCGCCTTCAAGAACCTCGCCTGCTGGCACAACATCGTTGACAAACCCCAGCTGTTTTCCTTCTTCTGCGCTAACACGCCGACCGGTTAACAGCATTCCCATAGCCTGTTTCATGCCAATCTCTCTTGGAAGGCGATGAATACCACCCGCCAACGCCGCCAGACCTACACGAGGTTCAGGTAACGCAAAGATGGCATTGTCTGAGGCGATGATCAGGTCGCATGCGAGGGCGATTTCGAAACCTCCCCCCATTGCCACGCCATTCACTGCGGCAATAACAGGCTTGGGGTTATCGAATCTTGAGGTCAAACCAGCAAACCCCGACGACGGCTGGCCACTCATGTCACCACCTGACGCCTGATACTTCAGATCATTTCCGGCACTAAAAGCCCGGTCACCCGCGCCGGTGATAATCGCAACCCATTGCTCGGGGTCAGCCACAAAATCATCAAATATTCCAGCAAGCTCAGCATTCCCGGGAGGATGCAGAGAATTCATAACTTCAGGTCGCTCGATAGTAATGATCGTGAGCCCACCTTCGCGGCTCACACTGCTGAAATCGCCCATGGTTTCTTCCTGGATTAAAAGAATCAAGTTTACCAGTTTGTCGAACAGGGACAACTTGACGTATATCACCTATCAAACGATGAATTTCAGCCACTACAGTTCACCAGAATGACGCTATAATGCGCCAACTAAAAAATTTGGAGAACCCATCATGGGACTGTTCACCAAGAAACTGGAAATCCCATCCGCTGATTCGGCGCTGCCCGGTCGAACAGATGAGCTACCCGTACCCGAACAGCATTTTGTGAATGGCAGACCGATGAAAGGACCATTCCCAGAGGTTATGCAGACCGCAATGTTTGGTCTCGGTTGTTTTTGGGGAGCAGAGCGTTGCTTCTGGGAACAGCAAGGCGTTTATGTGACGGCCGCTGGTTATTCGGGCGGGAGCACACCTAACCCCAGCTATGAGGAAGTCTGCTCTGGCATGACCGGCCACAACGAAGTCGTACTGGTGGTATTTGACCCTTTGGTCGTGAGTTATGCCTCCCTGTTACAAACTTTCTGGGAGAGCCACAATCCGACACAGGGTATGCGGCAGGGAAATGACGTCGGCACGCAATATCGCTCTGGAATTTACACGTTCTCGGATGAGCAACTTGAAAATGCACTGCGAAGCCAGGAGTTATTCCAAAACAGACTCGAAGAACAAGGATTTCCTGCCATTACGACGGAAGTTTCCCCTGCCCCTCAGTTTTACTATGCCGAGCACTACCACCAACAGTATCTCGCCAAGGTCCCTAATGGATACTGTGGCCTGGGCGGTACTGGCGTTTGTTACGCTGACTGATCAGTCCAGGAAATTTAATACGCTTTGGCCAAAGGGCCATAGCGAATTCGAACAGGTTGACCCCAGGTATGCAGCAATGAGGGATATTGCATGCCCCCGCTGCGGACAAACCATGTTAGCCATGGTCGACAAGGACCAGCACCACATCAAGTTCGAAGCCTACCCCGTCTGTTACGGCATCTTTTCGATGCCGGTGAATTCCAGCACACTCAAAGAACACACTGCACTGGAACGCTTCAAGCAGATGATGCTCACAATGTCATCAAAGTTTAAATAGAACTGTGCAGCCGGGTTAATCCGTGAGGCGATGTAATGCCTCATCGTAGCGCGCCAGCGTATTGTCGATGACTTCATCGGGCAGCACTGGTCCCGGGTACTCTTTGTCCCACTCTCCCGCGGTGACGAGAGTTTCCGTGTAGTTACGGACATACTGTTTATCAAAGCTGTTTTGTTCCCGGCCAGGCCCCCAATCATCCGCGGGCCAAAAACGGCTACTGTCGGGGGTCAGCACCTCATCGATTAGAACGATGTCACGGTTTTTATTCCAGCCAAACTCGAACTTGGTGTCTGCAATAATGATTCCACGCCCCAGCGCATATTCGCGACCCTTCTCGTAAATACCCATGGACGTGTCCCGGATTTTCTCCATGACATCCTGGCCAACGGTGTCAGCAGCCGTCTCAAAACTGATGTTTTCATCATGGCCCTCTTCCGCCTTTGTGGAAGGCGTAAAGATCGGCGCTTCAATCCTGTCACTATTAGTCATGCCCTCCGGCAGTGCAATGCCACAAACTTCGCCTGTCTTCAGATAGTCCTTGTAACCACTGCCGGTCAGGTATCCCCGAACGATGCATTCAATAGGGACGACTTCGCTTTTACGGCAAATCATGATTCGGCCCTCTAGCAACTGACGCTGTTCATCTGTCAGGCCGTCGATGTCTGACGGGTCCGTGGACACCAGATGATGCGCATAATCGTTGCTGAAAAAGTCAAACCAGAACTTCGAAATCTGAGTTAGCAATACACCTTTCCCAGGTATTCCATTGCCCAGAACCACGTCGAAGACACTAACCCGGTCAGTCGCCACAATAAGAATTCCGTCTCCACCATCAGCGAGTGGCATGTCATACAGGTCACGGACTTTTCCTGTTCGTTTATTACCCAATGGCAAATCGGTGTTCATAACTGCTTCAGTCATGATTGCTCCTTTCTATGATGCTTGTTCAAGTTAAAAGTTACGCAAGTGCTTGCTCAAAATCTGTAAGCAGGTCGTCAAGTTCCTCGATTCCGATAGAGAACCGAACAAGGGAATCATCAATTCCCATAGAAGCCCTTCGTTCAGCGCCCATTTCAAAGTAGATCGAATGAGCGACAGGTATCGCGAGCGACCTGGTGTCACCCAGGTTGCTACTACAAATCACAAGATCCAGTTTGTTAATAAAATCAAAACAGTCCACATCGTCAACCAGCTCGATGCTAAATATCCCGCCATGATGGCGGAATAAAGACGCAGAGCGATCATGCTCTGGATGACCAGACAGACCGGGATAGTAAACTTTCCTGACCTTCTCATGGCCATCCAGGTACTCGGCTAACCGCTGCGCGGTTCCACAAATTCGATCCATGCGGAGCGCCAGGGTATCGGAGCCTACTGAAATATGATGAGCAGCTTCAGGACCAAGTGAAGCACCCAGGTCTCTCAGGCCTTTCTTTTTAATCTGCTGAATCGCCCACCCACTCACATCGCCTTTCTTATAGTTATCATACAAGTTGGTAAAGCCCGACCAGTCGAACAACCCAGTTTCTGTTACTGCACCACCCAGGGCATTCGCATGCCCGCCGATGTACTTTGTCAGAGAATTAATAACAAGGCTTGCGCCTACATCTTTGGGGCGAAAAAGATACGGCGTGGTCATCGTGTTGTCCACAAAGTAAATCAGATTATGTTCGCGGCACAGATCACCGATTCCAACAAGATCGGAAACCTGGGTTCGTGGGTTGGCTATCGTTTCCACAAAGACTAGTTTGGTATTCGGCTGTATTGCTGCCGCAACAGCATCAGAAGACGTTGCGTCGACAAACGTCACTTCAATACCCTGTGTTGCAAACGTGTTGAAAAGACTATTGGTATTGCCGAATAAATAAGAAGAAGAAATAAAATGATCGCCACGACGAAGCAATGCAAATAGCGTTGTACCGATTGCTGCCATTCCAGTACCGAACGCTGCGGTGGCAATACCTTCTTCCATCAGCGTGATTTTGTCCTGCAGCGCCGTCACGGTTGGATTAACCTGACGCCCGTAGGTGTAGCCACTCTTTTTACCCTGAAAAACCGCCGCAAGATCACGCGCGTCATCATAGGCATAGGTCACTGCCGTATGTATAGGCTTATGGATAGATCCATGCTCGATCGGATCGCGTCGATCCGAATGAACAATCTTTGAAGTGAATCTCATTTTCTTAAGCTCCCTAACAAAAAAACCCACCGAGCACGCCGCTACAGCAGGTTATCCCTCTTTAGCGGCATTTCTAAAGCGCCCGCAAGCTGACATCAAATCGGCGCAAGATAGATTGTACATTAGCTGTTCGAGAAGGTGCAACGAAATGGGTGAGTCTCTTCAATCCCTGCTAGAATACGGGGCTTCCAGGCAACATAACACGACATGAACAACGCAGATTTCAACCAGCAACTCATAAACTTCCTGAACTCCTCACCAACGCCATTTCATGCCACACAGAATATGGCCGCAATTCTTACCAAAAACGGGTTCAACGAACTGCAAGAGTCGAATAAGTGGGACACACCTACTGGTAAGTACTTTGTCACTCGCAACGACTCTTCTATTGTGGCTTTTGTCATTGGCCGCGGCTCATTGGAAGAAACAGGCATCAGGATGGTCGGTGCACACACGGACAGCCCCTGCCTGAAAGTAAAGCCTCTACCTGAACGAAAAAGCCAGGGCTATCAGCAGCTGGGTGTGGAAGTTTACGGTGGCGTGTTGTTGAACCCCTGGTTTGACCGCGACCTGAGCCTGGCGGGCAGAGTCACGTTCAAAAACAGCAAAGACCAGGTGACGAGCATACTGGTTAACCTGGAAAAACCCATCGCCGTAATCCCGAGCCTGGCCATCCACCTTGACAGAGACGCGAACAAGGAAAGAACCATCAATCCTGAGACCGACCTACCACCCATACTGCTTAACGAGGACGAGGCGTTTTCACTGGCGAGTGTTCTTGATGAAGCCACCCAGGGTGGAGAGATCCTTGCCACGGACCTATGCTTCTACGACACTAATCCCGCCCAGATCATCGGGCTACAGAACGACTTTCTCGCCAGCGCTCGACTGGACAACCTGCTGAGCTGTTTCACAGGTCTTCAAAGCCTACTAACAGCAGACGATTCAGTCAGCAGCCTGCTGGTTTGCAATGATCACGAAGAGGTAGGCAGCGCATCAACTTCCGGCGCAGGGGGTACATTCCTCAAGGATGTGCTGGCCAGAATTACGCCAAGCGAAACTTCAAAAATTCGCACCCTTGCAAATTCGTTACTCATATCTACTGACAATGCTCACGGCGTGCATCCCAACTACCCAACAAAACACGAGACTAACCACGGCCCAATCCTCAATAAAGGACCTGCAATAAAGTTCAATGCAAATCAGCGTTACGCAACCAATAGCGAAACTGCAGGTTACTTCAAGGCACTTTGCCAGGGCCTGAAAATTGAATGCCAGGAGTTCGTTAATCGGGCGGATATGGCCTGCGGCAGTACCATCGGGCCGATTACCGCCAAGGAGCTCGGTGTTCGTACTCTGGATGTCGGCGTGCCTACATTTGCCATGCACTCAATACGGGAGCTGGCCGGAACCCGAGACGCCTTCAACCTGTATCGAGTACTCAGCGGATTCTACAAAGACCCGGGGCCACTCGGCGCCCTGCGTTAAACCCCAGGCGACTTTCTCCAACAACACCTTCCAGTCCTGGAACAGGACTCACCTTCTTCTCCACTTAATAAAACTGTCAGAGATTATTACGGCGTAACAGCAAGCCTGGATACTTAAACTGACTAACGCGCAGATAAGAAGCGCAGATAAAATAAGCAGATATCGCATAAGCTAATCAACCAATCCAATCAACATACTAATAAATTGCATGCGGCATCCCGCACGGTAAACTAAGGGTCTCAAATAATTAGTGGTGGCAGCATGCCGGTTCACCTGGAAACTCACGAGATCCGCGTATTTAAAACGGTCTACGAAGAGAACGGCTTCAACCGTGCCGCGGAAAAACTATTCGTTACCCAATCCGCGGTCAGCCAGACTGTTGCAAACCTTGAGCACAAGCTGGACACGCTTCTGTTTCAGCGTAAACCACTCCAGCTGACCGAAGCAGGCATACGTCTCTTACACTACGCACAAACGGTTCTTTCTGAAGAAGATACAGTTCTCTCTGATCTGAGTAATATCAAAAATGGTGTGCTCTCAACTTTGCACCTCGCGATGAACAGCACCGTCAATCACCTGTTCGGTGCGTCATTGGTAGACAAGTTTTGTACCGCACATCCTCTCACCCGAATAAAGATTTCGGTACTCCCAAGCCGCCAGATCATCACCGCCGTTAGTTCCGAATTGTGGGAGCTGGGTCTGGGGCCTTTCCAACAAACCATGCCCGACCGATTCAGGACGATTCCGCTGTTTGAAGAAACAAGACACCTGGTTGTTCGTAAAGACAAAATCAAACCCGGGGCATCTGCTGAGGATGTCCTGCACGACAACCCGTTAATCGTCTCGCAACTGGATGACCCGGATCTGCGCCCTACACTGGACAAGCTTCGCGACAGCTTCGGCACCATTTGGGAAGTTAACGACCTTGAATTAAGACTTGCGCTGGTCAATCAGGGCCTTGGCATGACTTACCTGGATGACAAAATCCTGGCGGAGCAGCCCGAACTCGGCATCATTGATCACTTGTCTTTTTCAACGATCCCGCTGACATTTGGCATCTACTACCGACGGGACAAACGATTATCGAAGGGTGGGCATCAGTTCATCCGGATTTGCGAGGCTTTTTCATTCTAGCGCCAATTTGATTCTAGACCCAACCGAACAGTAGCCAAATTCGGCTCGGCACAACAACATCGATCAGGCCGGGATTGAGCCGGCTGAAGCACGCAGAAACATTTCTAACTCAATCAGCCGCTTTTCTTTGATCGGCCACGAGAAGTCACCGGCAACCTCCGTTTCGATGCCGATTAACTGTCGACTAACTCGCTTCGTCGCTCATCAAGATAGTCTCTCAATTCAGCCAGAACCGTTTTCGCTGCATCCTCCAGGCCTTGTTCCAATTTGTTGACCCTCAGCTCAAGCTCATCAATGGCTTGTCCGCCTGACCATTTTTCGGCACAAAATGCTCGCCACTGAATCAATTCGGCTTCATCGAACAACTCTGGATGGTTCCTTCCCCTATACCTGAACAACATTTCGTCCAGGCGATCATCCTGAAACCGACCCTCAAAGCTTCCGAGCTGCTCCGGGGGAACTGCGAGTAACTCAGACATGGTGTTCCGGTCCGCATCCGAGAAGAAGCCGCCCTGGTAGAGCTGATAATCAGGGTCTTCCGAGTCCGCATAATGGCTCCTGCCGTATAGGCTTCCTGGATCTTTTCAACCAGCCCTGCAACACCCATTAGCTGGATTGCCCGCGATTCGCTCTGGCTCCGGTCGATCCCAAGCCGCTCGGCACTCTCATCATTCAAGGTTGCAAGGGGAGCGACAAAAGGACATCGATTGATCTGAATCGTTTTCAATGCAATCCGTTGCTCGTTTTCTTCAAGCTTGTCATTGGACGTAAAGACGAGTCTCGCCAGTTCAGCAGCAGAGGCGGATATCAGGGATTCCGGTGCCTGTGACAGGTCAAAGCAAATAATCGCATTGTTGTTGCTTGGGTGCTGACAAATCGGCATCACCACGGCAGTACAACCCCTTGATGCCGGATACATGGCAGAAACGTGCACAACCGGGTTCTTACCCAGCGGATACAACTGCTGCAACACAGCCTTTTTGTCCCTGAGCCGGAACATGAAATCATAAAGCTTGGGTTGTGCCGCCCTAAGGATCTTTGTGATCTCAATGGTCGCCCTGACATCTGCCAGTGCATCATGGGCATCAATATGCGCCAGCCCATTGGCACTGGGCCATGTCTTCAAGCTTGAAACTCGGCGACCCATTATCTTTTATCGGCCAGTTAAAACCCTCAGGCCTCAGCGCATAGGCCGCGCGAAAGAGATCAATCACATCCCAGCGTGAATTGCCGTTTCGCCATTCGCGGGCATACGGATCGTGAAAGTTTCGATACAACATCTGTCGCGTAAACTCGTCATCAAACCTGAGGCTATTAAAACCAACGACACAGCTCTGGGGCTGGTTGAATTGTTCAAGTACTTTTTCTGCAAACGCACGCTCGGATATACCTTTTTCCTGGATCTCGACCAGACTGATGCCGGTGACCAGCAACGCTTCCGGTTGCGGCAGAACATCGGTACCAGGCCTGCCCAGGAAGTTCTGCGGCGGTTTAATTTCATTTAGATCCAGGTCGGTCCTGACCCCTGCAAACTGCAAGGGCCGATCCAGGATCGAATCAATTCCAGTGGTTTCCAGGTCATACCAATAAAGGGTTTCGGTCATATTTTGCTCTGGGGTCAGTTCTACTAAAGGACAATTCACCTAGTGTGTATAATCCCAGCTTTTTGGTCAAAGGCATTCCATGACCTTATCTAAAAATTTTATCGGCTTAACACTCGGCCCGCTCCTTGCGGCGGTCGCCTTTTTTACACTTCAGGGTTTCGGCTGGCAGGCAACTGCGTGCTGGACTGCCGCAATTACGGTCATTTGTGCGGTCTGGTGGATCTTCGAGCCCATACCCATACCCGCAACCTCCCTTATCCCGCTCGCTACTCTGCCAATCATTGGTGTACTGACGCCTGCGCAGGTTGGCGAATCCTATGGCTCGCCACTGGTACTGCTACTAATGGGTGGTTTCATTCTATCCACAGCCATGGAAAAAAGCGGCGCGCACAGGCGGGTTGCTCTTGGCATGGTTAACCTGTTCGGCGGCAACAGCAGTCGCAGACTCGTGTTTGGCTTTATGGCTGCCGCAGCAGTCCTGAGCATGTGGATATCGAACACCGCGACTACCCTGATGTTATTACCGGTCGCTCTTGCTGTGATCGAAAGGTCTGATGATGACAATCTTGCCATTCCCCTACTCCTTGGTATTGCCTACGCAGCGAGTGTTGGTGGAATAGGTACACCCATAGGCACACCACCCAACCTGGTCTTCCGGGAAATCTATCAGCAGAACACCGGCATCGAAATCGGCTTTTTAACCTGGATGAGCTGGGGTGTACCTGTCGTGCTGATCTTTGTGCCCATTATTGCGTTGTGGTTAACCAGGCGGCTAAACCATCAGGGGCATGTTGATATGCCAAAGGTCGGGGCATGGCAAACGGAAGAACGACGGGTATTTATCGTTTTCGCCTTCACCGCGCTTGCATGGGTAACCAGGAGTCAACCTTTCGGTGGCTGGAAAACCTGGCTCGATGTCCCTGGCGCAAACGACGCTAGCGTTGCCTTATTGGCGGTAGTAGCAATGTTCCTGATACCTAACGGCAAAGGCTCTCGACTACTGGACTGGGAGACGGCAGGCCGCATTCCATGGGGTATGTTAATTCTGTTTGGTGGCGGCATCGCCATTGCGAAAGCGTTTGTTGTTTCAGGTATGAGCGCTGCACTCGGCAGCGCACTGGCAGGAATCGCTGGCTGGCCAATACTCGCCATGATGGCAGTCATTTGCCTCTGTATTACGTTCCTGACAGAGATGACAAGCAACACGGCTACGACGACACTAATGATGCCAATCCTTGCGGCTGGCGCTATCGCAGCCGGTATAGCACCCGAAGCTCTGATGGTGCCTGCCGCGATGAGTGCAAGCTGTGCATTTATGTTGCCCGTCGCCACCGCGCCCAATACGATAGTCTTTTCTACTGGCAGGTTTACCACCCGCCTGATGGCCCGTGAAGGGCTGGTGCTTAATTTTGTAGGCGTCATCCTGATCAGCGTGATGTGTTACCTGTTGATTTAAAAGCACTAAGCTCTGCGTCACGCGCTGGTTGCGATAAGCTGGCGAGCCTTGAAAGCTCGCGCTTAAACTGTTCATAACCCAGCTTGTCCAGTTTGGCGGTCAGCTGCGGGACCCATTCATTGTAGTCCGCCACAGTTTCCAATTTTGCATTACTCATAGGCCCCTGCATCCAGCGGTAAAACTCGTCACCACCAGCCCAGGCCTCATGTAACAGGGAATAAGCATCGCGCATTCCCCGGAAGATGGACTGCTTCTTCACCTCCAGCTCAGCCACCGATATTCCAGAGTCGTACAGCACCGCCAGCCGACTACGTGCCAGCATGATCAGCTCAATGACCGAATCCCTTCGAGCCAGGCTTAACCTGTATCGATCAAACCGATGCGATTCACCTCGAGCCAGCAGCCATTGTTCCAGGGCATACAACTCAATCGTTGTTGCCAGGCTTTCATTGAATCGAGTGTCATCTTTGATGTAAATAACCCGGTGTGCCAGCTCATGGAACAGTAGCGCCGCCAGTTGTTCATCGGAACGAAACAGGAAGGTATCGAGCAACGGGTCGTTAAACCACCCGAGTGTTGAATAGGCAGCCACCCCACCGACATAGACTTCATAGCCTTTGTTCTCGAGGTGCTTTGCATACCTGTCCGCATCGACTCGCTTGAAATAGCCGCGATAGGTCACACATCCTGCTACAGGAAAACACGATGTTTTGAGCGCCAGCTCATAGGGTTTCGCCGCAAACACATTCCAGACAAGATAGGGTTCACCGGTCTCCACATAACTCAGATAAGCGCCACTGACTGGCAGGCCAATCTCTGACGCAAAACCCAATATCTGGTCGGCTATTTCGATCCGGTCACGGAGCACCGGGTCAATCTTCGATTGCAGTAATTCATCGGTAGGCGTTCGGCGCCACAACAATGAAGCCTGACCCGTAGCTGCCTGATGATAGAACTGAAGAGTTTCGCATCCAGACACAAGGGTCAAAAAACAAAACACGATTGAGACTTTAACTATTCCAGGCAATGCATGCTCCCTGAACGACTGATTCATAGAGAGGTTACAGGACAAATGGTGCAAAGCGAGGTGAGTGCGCAGTAGCGACTGGAAAGACCGCCTGATAAAGTACTGATATGTACACGGAACACTTTGGTCTTACCGAAGCACCCTTTTCCATTGCGCCTAATCCGCGATATCTGTTTATGAGCAGACGCCATCGTGATGCGCTCGCCCACCTGCTCTTTGGTGTTCAATCCGATGGTGGTTTCGTCCTGTTGACAGGTGAAGTAGGTACTGGAAAGACGACATTGTGCCGATGCCTGCTTGAACAGATCCCCAATGATGTCGAAACAGCATTCGTACTGAACCCCCTCGCAGGCAAGGGTCGTGCACTTATGGCCACAATTTGCAGCGAATTTGGCATCAAGTACCCTGCGAAGGCGTCGCTAAAAATGTTGGTCGACCGACTAAACACCTATCTCATGGAGAGTCACAGCAACCATCGAAAAGCTGTACTCATCATCGATGAAGCCCAGAACCTTTCTTACGAACTCCTTGAACAACTGAGACTGTTAACCAACCTGGAGACAAACGAGCGAAAGTTACTGCAGATCATTCTGCTAGGGCAACCAGAACTGCTGGAAATGCTGGAAGACAGACGCCTGCGGCAGCTCAACCAACGAATCATCGCAAGATTTCATCTGGATGCTCTCGATTCAAACGAAACCAAAGCCTATATTACCCATCGCCTGGCTATTGCTCATGGCCAACCGGAACTTTTCACCCGATCGGCAATGAAAAGAGTCTACCGAATCAGCGCCGGTATCCCTCGAGTTATTAACCTTATCTGTGATCGTGCGCTACTGGGCACCTATGCCGAACACAAGCAACAGGTAACACCACGAATTATTAGTCGTGCGGCTGATGAGGTTCTTGGCAATCGCCGCCCCAGTGCGAAGCCCATTCGGATAGTCGCCATTGCTGCCGCCGTATTGCTGACAATCATAGCCGTCTGGACGTTCCTCCCCAAAGAGGTGGTTACGCCCCGCGTTACTGAGATCGCGACCAGCCAGCCTGCATTGGCAACGACATTGACGGCACAGATACCAACCGTTCCGGTGCCAGCCAAACTAAACATCCGGGGACATGCTTCTGCTTCCGATGCCTATCACGACCTGTTCGCCTTGTGGGGAACCAGCTTTGACGACAAAGCATCAAACCCCTGCGAACTTGCCACAGCGATAGGGCTCAGATGTCTCGAAAGCATCGCCACCCTTCCAGAGCTGAGGGAACTCGACAGACCGGTTATTGTTCAACTAAACACTGAGTATTTTACGCTTGCACAGATACTCGATGGCACCCTTACTGTGATCGCGGGATCAGCCCAATTAAGTCTGACGCAGGCTGAGTTTGAATCAAACTACAATGGCATGGCCCAGATGCTGTGGCGCATGCCACCCGCTTATCAAGCACCGCTCAAAAAGAATGACCGCGGTGCCACAGTTGACTGGCTGGTGACACAACTGGACCTGATCGAGGGTCATTCGCCGCCTATTCAAGCAGGCTTCACTTTCAATGATTCACTGGAAGAAAGAGTGCGGGATTTTCAAAGAAGAGCCGGTTTATCTCCAAACGGTATCGTCGACCCTGTCACCTGGATACATTTAAATGACGTAGAAGCGATGAGCATCCCAACATTGTATTCACGAGACCAGGGGTAGCGTCATGTCATACATTCTTGATGCGCTGAACAAATCGGAACAGGAACGTGAACGCAAACAAACACCGGGCCTGAAAAGCCTGCGGGGTGAACCATCCCCCAACCGGTTCCAGCTCAGGCATTTCCTTTACCTGCTGGCACTACTGGCTATATTCAACTCCATTGGCGTTTTCATTTATTTCGGCAACAAATCCCAGTCAGAGACTCGCATTGCGCCGCAGGCAAAAAATCCTTCTGCTGACTCACTCGTGCCTGCCAACGCGGCCAAAGTTGACGGCCCCATGACATCTTCGAGTTTAACCGCAGCTCAACCAGCTGAGTTTCCAGCCCCGGTTACCTCGGGTAAAACCGTCGACATCAACGACCTGCCCGACCAGGTGATTCGTCGATTACCTGAGATTGAGATCACGACACATATTTTTGCTTCCGACTCGGACCTGCGCATGGTGAACATCAATGGGGTACCCAGAAAGGAGGGAGATCTTGTCACCAACTCTCTACTGCTGGTGGAAATCACAGAAGACGGGGTGGTGATGCACTTCGAAGGCTACGCCTACGCGATGAATATTCTTGAGGACTGGCAGAACAACCCATAGAAGGGCGGCAAAAGCGCTACTGAATCGGGCTACCGGAGGCCTGGATATTGTTCTCGAGTTCGTTGAGCTTCTGTGAAATCTGACGTCGGTGCGCATCAATTGAATCAATTGCTGCCTGCATTTCCTTTGCCTGTCGGTCAAGCGAACTGAGGTTTCTCTTCGTGGCGCCCTGAACTACTGCCTGATCCTGAACCTGGCCCCGAAGCAAGGCTATTTCTGTAATCAATTCTTCATTGTCCTGTCGCAAGCCTTCCCGAAGTCCGGACAATTCATTCAGGATAGCCTGGTACTGGGATGACATTTTCTTGACCAACGCACTCATTGAGTCAACTTTCGCACCCAGGTCACGCTTGAGGCCTGCAATAGCTCGAACGTTCTTCTGAATATCGGGTTTATTCTGCCGGTGAGAGACCGCCCACAGCTTGTCTATCTCTGTGAAGTTTGTATTCATCTGGGCTTTCAGGTCCTGCAGAGTCTTGGAGACGTCAGTACCTGTCGCTGCCAGCCTGCTATCGAGCCGACGGGTGTTTTCCTGGCCCTGTTCAAGTAACTGGTTTGAGCGCACGAGCTTCTCCTGAACCTCGAACAGCGTGTACCCACCAATACCCATCATGATTGCCATAAGCACGATGACAAACACCAGCAAACCGTTGAAATTACTTTGCTTCGGTGCCTCCGATCGGCCACTTCGCCTATAGGACGCAACCTCATCCTGAGCGGGCTTTATAGAAGGGATATTTTCTTTCTCGTCTGACATAAATTTCTGGTCAATTACCTTTCGCTTTAACAAAAAGGGCTCCGGTAGGAGCCCTTTCATAACAGCTTTTTCTGTTGTTACAGGGCAACCATGAGTCCGTAAAGAACCGCAGTCAAGCCTAGGCTACACCCTATGACGCCAGAAACCTTGGTCATCGGACCCTGCTTACCGAATATCGCATTTCCTTCCAGTGCAAGAATCAGCAGCATGACAACCGCTAAGCCAACAGTGCTCGCGGTTGTAACAAGACCGAACCCCCCCAAGTGGGCACCAGAACCCATGAAAAATAGCATCGGCGCTGAAAAGAGTACATTCGTCCGTGAGGCCAACGCCGCTTTGGGTGCAGCTCCTGCAGCCTCCGGCAGTGCTTCGCCACCTTGTGCAACCTGGGTTGCAGAAGCGATAACGATCTTCTGTGCTGGCCAGATGATCAGCCAGACATTAAGAAACATCAATGTGCCAAGGATTGCGCCCACAGTAATATCGTAGGAAAGCCCCGCACCCCGGAACCCCAGCAGTACAACACCGGTAAGGAACGTAAACATGGCACCCCATCGGAACCACCACAGCGCGCGAGGCACCAATTTTTGAATCGCTCCAGAGCGATGCGCATCTTCCGCTTCTTTGAAATACTCACCCTGAATAAAGTTGAAGTAATACAGAACTCCGATCCAGGTAATACCTGCCATGAAGTGACCCCAGCGAAACAGATAGTCCAGACCCTGGCTCGTAAACAACGCGATATCGCCCATTAGATTGCCCTCTCTTAATATTAGTTTGGGTCAGTCCGGAAAACCAAGACTTGACCCTCGTAGTGTCGTATGCCGATGATAACATTCATTTTTTGGGCTTTCCATGAACGTCTGCGATAAGACCTTACCCAGCTCACCGCGGCAAGACCCCAATTAAGGCCATGCCAAGTAAAGCTCAAGGCTGTCCATGAACATCTACAACAAGAAATTACCCCGCTCAAGGCTGTTCCCGTCATCTCGACCAAAGTGGCTCAGCCACGGAGCGCAGAGATCTCGCCCGGAACTCTCGCGAGCACTAAATTTCTCCATTCCGGCGCCTGAGCAACCTGCAGTCGAAATGTCTGCGCTATGCCTCCAAGGCATTCAGTATCGTGCAATGAACCGCCGACGCCTGACCACCGGCACAAGCCTCTGTTATCTGCTTAAGCGCAGCCTTCATCTTTTCCAACTCGACAATCTTTTTATCGATCGCAGCAAGCTTGTGTTCTGCAAACGACTTCACTTCGCCGCAGGTCGCCACTTCTTTCTCCACCTGCAGGGATAAAAGTTCACCAATCTCTTTCAGTGAAAAGTCCATCGCTCTTGCCCGACGAATAAAATGAACCCGCCCAACATCCGGTTCCGTGTAAAGCCTGTAGCCCGACGCACTTCTTCTCGGCGCAGGCAGCAGACCCTCCACTTCGTAGTAGCGCAGTGTTTCAACACTTGTTTCAGTTCTTTGCGCTAACTCGCCAATTTTCAGGTAGCCCATAGCAATCATCCTGTGGTGTTTCGTTACCCTATAGTTTACTCCAATGTTTAAATCTCCACAGGATTTCACTCGGTTTGCCTTTAACAGGTCGGGTTTCCGCTCTAGACTTCATATTTACTGGCCTCTAAGGGACAATTGTGACTAACATAACCAAAACTGAAACTCTGGTAGACGGCCTGTGCTTTGGCGAAGGGCCACGGTGGCACAACGACCGGCTCTACTTCTCAGACATGCACGGCAACACCGTTTACGCCGCAGATACGTCCGGTAATCTGGAAACTATCGTCCAACTGGAAGACGACGAACCTTCCGGGTTGGGCTGGCTGCCCGATGGCAGAATGCTCATCGTTGCAATGCGAAACCGAAAACTATTGGTACTGGACGGCGGTGGACTCACCGAGTTTGCCGACCTGTCAGGCATCGCCACGTATCACTGCAACGACATGGTGACCGACCTCGAGGGAAGATCCTACGTCGGCAATTTTGGTTACGACCTGCACAATGATGCCGAGTTCCAGAAAGCCGCGCTGATCCTGGTGCATCCGGATGGAACAACAGAACTCGCGGCAGACGATCTGGCATTTCCCAATGGCACCGTAATTACGCCGGACGGGAAAAGCCTAATCGTCGGCGAATCGTTCGGAGCAAGGCTGACTGCCTTCGATATCAACCCGGATGGATCCCTGGCCAATCGACGCGAGTGGGCAAAGATGGACGGTGCCGTGCCCGATGGCATCTGCCTGGATGAAGCAGGTGGAATCTGGGTTGCTTCCCCGGTTAGCCATGAGGCGCTTCGAGTCATTGAAGGCGGCGAAGTCACCGACCGGGTAAAAATCGAAAACCAGGCTTATGCGTGCATGCTGGGTGGCGCGGATGGCAAGACGCTTTTCATCATGACATCAAAGTCTTCGCACCCGGATGAATGCAAGACAGAAAAATCCGCTGCCGTGGAATTCGTGACCGTAAAACACGCCGGTGCCGGCCTGCCATGAACGTTAGAATGAACAGCACAAAAATAGCAGTGATCAACGGCGGCCATTCCGCCGAGGCTGCCGTATCCCGCAGCAGCGCAAAGGGCGTCATTGAGGCGCTTCGCGAAAACTATGATTCGGTCACCAACATCGAACTCGACAGCAAGCTCGCAACCTCACTGGCTGACTGTAACCCCGACGTAGTCTTCCCCATCCTGCATGGGCCGCCCGGTGAAGACGGCACGCTGCAGGGTTTCCTTGAGATTCTTGGCTACAGTTATGTCGGCAGCGATGTGCACAGCAGCGCCTTTGCCATGGACAAAATTGTTGCCAAGGAAGTGTTCCGGCGTGTGGGCCTGCCCGTCGCCAGGCAATGCGTTGTTTCCAAAGCGGATGGCATCGCAAACGCCATCGATATGATCACCAGCGAACTGGGCGAGAACGTCGTGGTGAAACCAGCCTGCCAGGGCAGTGCTATAGGTGTGACCCCGATAGATAACGCCAACCAACTTCGTGATGGTGTGAGCGCAGCATTCGAATTCGACCCCCGCCTTTTGGTTGAGGAAAGAATCCACGGCAGGGAGATCACAGTTGGTGTCATTGATACCGATACCGGCACGAACCCCTTCCCCGTTATCGAAATCACGACACCAGAGAACAGCTGGTACGATTTTGACCATCGCTACACTCCCGGCCTCTCCGAGCACCTAATGCCCGCTGAGTTACCCGACGCGCAATTAATCGCGCTTCAACAGATTGCAGTAGCCGCTCACCAGTCCCTTGGCTGCAGAGACCTGTCGCGCGCTGATTTCATTGTCACAGAATCTGATATATATCTACTGGAAGTGAATACGCTGCCTGGCATGACACCCACCAGCCTCTACCCCGATGGCGCCAGAGGCTACGGCCTGGAATTCCCGGAGCTCGTGAAGTACCTGGTAGACCGGGCAATGAAGCGTAAAGAAAGCTAAGCCATCACCCATCATTTCGACTGGAGGTTCCGAAGGAACCGGAACGGAGAAATCTTGGATATCGCGAGCGCCTAGAACAATCAATATCAGGACCGGCGCAGCCGGTCCTGACAAAAAACTACTACATATCGTAACCGCGTTCGTTGTGCTGGTTAATATCCAGCCCCTCGGTCTCTTCTTCTTCAGAGACGCGGAGCCCCACCAAAAAGTCAACGACCTTCAGGAGAACAAAGGTTAGTGCCGCAGTGTAAACCCCCACTGAACCAACACCGATCAACTGAATCACCACCTGCTCACTGATCGGCAGACCATCGCCCTGGCCGCTGAAGATTCCCAATGAACTACTCGCAAAAACACCCGCAAGAATAGTACCCAAGGCTCCACCCACACCGTGGACCGGAAACACATCGAGTGAGTCATCAATACCAAGCTTCTGCTTGAGGAACATAGTCATATGGAAACAAACAAAACCTGCGCTAATACCAATAACAAGAGCACCTGCAGGCCCAACATAACCGGAAGCCGGCGTAATCGTACCCAGGCCCGCAACCATGCCGGTCACCGCGCCAAGCGCACTTGGTTTACCAAACTTAATCCATTCGATACACATCCAGGTAAATGCCCCTGCAGCCGCTGACATATGCGTCACCAGCATGGCCATACCCGCATCGCCATTAGCAGCAAGCGCACTACCCGCATTGAACCCAAACCAGCCTACCCACAGCATGCCTGCACCGGTGACCGTCATGGTCATATTGTGTGGCGTCATCGGTGTTGTCGGGAAACCGCGCCTTGGCCCCATCACCATGGCAGTTGTAATTGCCGCCACACCAGCAGTGATGTGAACCACGGTGCCACCTGCAAAATCGAGCAGACCCATTTCACCGAGCCAGCCGCCACCCCAGACCCAGTGAGTCACCGGTATATAGACGATCACCAACCAAACCGCTGAAAACAGCAGCATCGATGAAAATTTCATTCGCTCTGCAAAACCACCCACGACCAACGCGGGGGTAATGATCGCAAAAGTCAGCTGGAACATGGCGAAAACACTGTCGGGAATATCCCCATTCATCGTGCCTTCCTGGATCCCTGCCATCATGAAGTTCGAAAACCCACCTATAAACATATTGCCGTCAGAGAACGCGAGTGAATAACCCGCAATCAACCAGATAATGGAGACGACGCAGGTAATGGCAAAACACTGCATCAAAACACTGAGCACATTCTTGACCCGGACAAGCCCGGCATAAAACAACGAAAGCCCTGGGATGGTCATAAATAAAACCAACGCAGTGGCAGTTAGAATCCACGCTGTATTAGCCTGGTTAATCTCATCTGCCATCGCCAGCGGCGAAATCAACAGGAGTGAAAACACAGTAAGTGCGGCCTTGATCATTGAGACTCTCCTCATTGGCACCGACGCAGCAAACGAATAGGTGCCTTGTTAATTTTAACTGTCGAGTTTAACGGATTGCCCATCAAAATCCCAAGGAAGAGCCTAACTTTGCCGCTTATGCCCACCGCGAATATAACCCCCTGGCTTTATTCCAAAAAGATCACCAACAGGCATTCCCGCTGACGCCCCATGGAGTGAATCAATCATCGATTGCCCTTACAACCAAAGGCCAATCAATACGCCGGTAGCAGCGATTAACGACGGATCGAGCATTCATGGCCGGCTCCCGTCGCCTTAGACCTGCTATCACGTATCTCGACCGAAGCGGAGAGATCGCAAGCTACAGCCTCGCGAGCAGAAGATTTCTCCAATCGCCCTTCGGGCTCCGTCGAAATGACGGATGTGCTTCCTTTCAGACTCCCTCGAAATAACGAAAGGCCTAGTTTCAGGCACCGCGAAATGACGGGTCAGGACGGATATTCTTCATAGACAGGCTCATCCGAACCGTCACTCAACTGCAAGCGCCCTTTGGCAGTATTCTGCTTGCCGGCTGCCGGCACCCACTCACTGGCTTTAGCCAGGCCAAACTCTGGCATGTTGTTGTAGACCGCCTCGTATTGCCCTGCCTTAACCATAAAGGTCTCATGCCAAATGCCGAAGTCACCGTTTGAACCAATCCGGCGATTAAAATCCGCCCACGCAGGCAGGTGCTGCGCATCGCGCATACGGGCGTAAGTATGAAGATGCTCGAACGACCGCCAGTACTGCACCATTACCGTGGTCCTGCCGTTCCATATTTCAACATGCAACATGCCATGATCACGGTTCGCTTCCAGTTCGCCCACCATCCGCCTCATCGCTCGAGCAATTGGGATAAACGACAAAAATTTCCACCAGCGATTTAAACGAGCACCGATCAGGAACACCACAAAATCACCCTCGATTTTCGCCGCTACCCGCGGGTTAAGGGTTTGAACCATGACAATGCCCGATCAGTATCTTGAAGTGCCCCCAGTTTACCCCATCGGACAGGGCTCGAAATCCTGGCAACAGACCAAACCCGGAGGTCCCTGGTGTATCATGGCTCGGGAACCTCGCGGGCAACCTACTGTCTATAATCACTTCAATCAGGATCACCCCTATGGGAACCTTGATTTAGCGATATCTGACCCCATTTCACTAAAGGCTAGAGTTGGGGCAAGACTCGTACCGCGTTTATTGGAAGATTTAAGGAGTTGTAATCGAGCTATGTCACATCGCGCTCATATTGTTGAATTGCAGAACTGGCTTGCGAGCCGGATTATTGGCCAGGAAAAACTGGTCAACCGCCTGGTCGTGGCGCTACTGGCTGACGGCCACCTTCTTGTCGAAGGAGCCCCGGGGCTAGCGAAGACCAAAGCGATCAAAACCCTGGCCGATGGTATCGAAGGCGAGTTCCATCGAGTCCAGTTCACCCCTGACCTATTGCCATCGGACATTACCGGTACAGAAATTTACCGGGTACAGGACGGCAGCTTTGAATTCCAGAAGGGACCGATATTCCACAACCTGATCCTGGCCGACGAAATCAACCGCGCACCGGCGAAGGTGCAGTCTGCACTGCTGGAAGCCATGGCAGAGCGCCAGGTCAGCTTTGGACGCCAGACCTTTGAGCTACCGCCGTTATTCCTGGTGATGGCCACACAAAACCCCATTGAACAAGAAGGCACCTACCCCCTGCCCGAAGCGCAGCTTGACCGGTTCCTGATGCATGTCTCGATCGATTACCCGGACGCAGTTTCCGAACGCAGCATTCTGCAACTGGTCAGGAACGAGGCAATGAACGCTGACGCTGACGCGCTGCCCGCAAAGGTTTCTCAGGAAACAATCTTCGGCGCAAGGCAGGAACTACTGAACTTGCACATGGCTCCCGTGGTAGAGGAATACATCGTGCAGCTCACCATGGCCACGCGAAACCCCGGCGCCTACGGCGAAGACCTGGCCAACTGGATCGACTACGGCGTATCCCCAAGGGGAACCATTGCCCTTGATATCTGCGCCCGCGCCAACGCGTTCCTGTTAGGCAAAGACTTTGTTTCGCCCGATGACGTGCAGGCAGTAGTGCATGACGTGTTCCGACATCGCATTATCGTGAGCTTTGAAGCAGAGGCCATGGGCGTCGACGCAGACAAGATCCTGGACATTTTGGTACAGCGGGTCGCTGCAGCTTAAGGAACGATATTGTTTAAGGAACGACTGTGGCAAAGCGCCTGACCAGCCCCATCGACGAATTCCGCGCCCTGCAGGAATACCGCGGCGCCTATACGGATCTGCGTGACTTGATTCGCCTCCGATATACAGCGCGGGAGATGGCCGATCTCACCGGTAACAAAACCTCGAACCCGCTGGCTGGGCTTTTGTCCTCAAACTTCAGGGGACGGGGTATCGATTTCTCAGAGGTCCGTGTTTACCAACCCGGCGATGATGTCAGAACAATAGACTGGCGCGTCACCGCCCGCACTCAGGTGGCCCACACCAAGGTATTCCAGGAAGAAAAAGAGCGCCCCGTACTTATCCTGGTGGACCAGTCTGCCTCCATGTACTTTGGCAGCCAGGTAACATTCAAGTCAGTCCTCGCCGCAAGAACAGCCGCCATCATTGCATGGGCTGCGCTTGAAAGGGGTGATCGCGTTGGCGGCCTTGTGTTCTCGGAACTGGGGCACAGGGAAATCAGGCCCAGGCGAAACAAACACGCGGTACTTCGATTGTTAAACGAGCTGCATGATTTTAACCATGCCCTTAAAAAAGAATCTACCACAGAATCCGCAACTTATAGCGATAACTACTTTACTGAGGCGATCTCGAACGTTAGGCGAGTCACAAAACACGGTAGCGTGATTTTTATCATCAGTGATTTCACTAATTTTTCAGAAGAGTCCCGCATCCACCTGCAACCACTGGCGCGACATAGTGAAGTTGTTGGCATACATATCTCTGATCCCCTTGAGCAGCACCTGCCGACCCCGGACCTCTACAGCATTACCAATGGCACAGAACGGACCAGGATCAACACCGCCAGCGGCAAAACCCGTGATGCCTACGAGCGAGGGTATCAGCAACAATTAGCGGCTATACAGGAAGAATTTATGCGTGTGAAAGCGCCGATTTTAATGCTGCAGACCCACCAACCCATACTGGCTGGCCTGAACCGCCAGGCCAGCTTTGCGGCAAAAGTATAACCCGTGGCCGCAGCACCACCAGTAACCGACGCTCCACCTGGCATGATGCAACAGGCGAGCGACCCGCTGGCGCAACTTCGGGACATACACGTGCCGGGCATGATAGAAGCGTGGCCACCGGCACCAGGCTGGTGGATCCTGGCTGCGCTCGGCGCCCTGCTGGTGATCGCCGGGCTAACCTGGCTATTCCGCTACTGGCGCGCCAACCGCTATCGCCGTGAAGCGATGAGTGAACTGGCCCAACTACTTGAAAACCAGCATCAGGACGAGGATGACCAGGCCTACCTCGAGGCACTTCAAAGACTGCTGAAGCGCGCCGCCCTGACCTGCTTCCCGCGTGAAGAGGTGGCTAGTCTGACAGGCGAGGCCTGGGTCCAATTTCTGGACCGAACCAGCGGCAGCCATGACTTCAGCATCGGTGAAGCAGAAGCATTAATAGACGGTACCTACCGGCCAGATATCTCGGTTGATGTAGAAAGCCTGCACCTGGTCGCAAAATCCTGGATCCGGAAACATCACCCGCGACATCTTGAAGCCGAAAAACAACGACTTGACGATTTGCCACTCAACCCTTCAGGCCAGGTCACATGATTGAATTTCTCTGGCCATTGGCAGCTCTCGCACTGCCGCTACCCTTACTGGTGTACTGGCTGGTGCCCAAAGCCAACCGCCAGGAACCGGCCCTGCAGGTGCCTTTTTTTGGCCAGGCGTCATCGTTCAGCCAGGGGGTAGGCAGCGGACAGCGGCGCTCGTTTATCCGCCGCTTGCTCATGATTCTGATGTGGTCAGCCCTGGTACTCGCGGCCACCCGACCGCAATGGATTGACGAACCCATTTCATTACCCACCAGCGGCAGAGACCTGCTGCTGGCAGTCGACATCTCCGGTTCCATGGGAGCGGAAGATATGAAACAAAATGGTGCAACAGCTACTCGCCTGGCCGTTGTCAAGGACGTCGTCGGCGACTTTGTGGAACGCCGCAAGGGCGACCGACTTGGACTGATCCTGTTCGGCACCCGCGCTTATCTGCAAACGCCGCTGACTTTCGATCGCAATACTGTCCGCACCCTGTTAACGGAAACACCTCTTGGGATTGCCGGAGGCAAGACCGCCATTGGCGACGCTATTGGACTGTCCGTCAAACGGTTGCAGGAAAGACCCGCCGAAAGCCGGGTACTGGTACTGTTGACCGATGGTGTGAACAATGTCGGCGAAGTCGACCCTGTTCAGGCAGCCAAACTTGCCGCCCAGGAAGGAATCCGCATTTATACCATCGGTTTCGGTGCAGACGAAATGGTCGTGCCTGGCTTCCTGTTCCAGAGAACGGTTAACCCCTCTGCCGAACTGGATGTCGAAACCCTCACCCAGATCGCGCAGTTGACGGGCGGCATTTTCCAGCGCGCGCGTTCCAGCGAGGAGCTCAAGTCTATTTACGAGGCCCTTGATGAACTTGAACCGATTGAACAAGACCTGGAAACATACCGGCCTGTAAGGTCCCTATACTGGTATCCGCTCGCCTTCAGCCTTGTCCTGACGTTGCTGTTTGGCCTGCTGCACCCGACCCTGACCACTTGGGCCACTAACCTCTGGGCTTCGATCGGCCTTCGCAAAAAACAAAATGAGGCTGCAGCGCCATGAATGATGCCCTGCTGGCCGACATCCTGGCCAACTTTCATTTCCTGCGACCGGAGTGGTTCTACGCGCTGATACCGGCCGTGCTTCTGTTTGCCCTGCTTCGTTACCGACAGAGCCACCACAGTAACTGGGAGAAAGCGATTGACCCGCATCTTCTGCCTCACATTCTGGATAACCCAGACAAGGTGGTCAGCAAAAGCCCCTTAAGTTTATTGTTGGTCGCGTGGTTGCTTGCGACGGTTGCCGTCGCGGGACCCGTTTGGCGACAAACATCACAGCCGGTTCACGAACGTGAAGATGCCCTGGTGGTCATATTTGATTTGACGCGCAGCATGCTTGCAACGGATGTAAAACCGGATCGCCTGGTTCGCGCCAAGCGTAAGCTGATCGACTTGCTTCAGCTGCGCGAAGAAGGCGTAACCGCGCTGATAGTCTTTGCCGGCGACGCTCATGTTGTTTCTCCCTTAACGGACGACACCAAGACCATCGCCGCGATGATCCCGGCACTGTCACCGGATATTGTGCCCGCCCCCGGCAGCGCGCTTGCACCGGCACTGCTCAAGGCGGTCGATTTGTTCCGGGATGGCGGTACGGCAAGCGGCAGGATCCTGATCATCACCGATGAAATCCGCGACGTGGTGGCATCGCAGCAAATCGCCCGAGAGTTCCGCTATGCCTACCCTGTCTCTGTCATGTCCGTCGGAACCAAAGAAGGCGGGCCGGTTGCGCTGGTCAACGGTCGCCCTGATGCGGGTTACCTAAAAGATGCCCGCGGAAACTTGGTCATACCCAAACTGGACGCCAGTAGCCTCAAGGATTTTGCCGACCTGGCTGGTGGTCGTTACTCACCCATGACATTAACCGAGGAAGATCTGGGTTACCTGCTGGCTGAGCAGCCACTCATGCCGAATGACACTTATCGCGAAGTGGAGCGGGATTTTGACGTCTGGTTTGAGGAAGGCCCCTGGCTGTTGCTGCTACTTCTGCCATTGGCGGCACTCGGCTTCCGCCGCGGCTGGATCTGGGGCTTTACCCTGGTGCTCATCTTGCCCGTCGAAGACGCTAAAGCTTCTCTATGGGATGACCTATGGCAAACCAGGGATCAGCAAGCCATGCAGCTAATGTCTGAAGGCGAAGTTGACGCAGCGGCAGCGCTATTCGAAAACCCCGAGTGGAAAGCCACCGCCAACTACCGTGGTGAAAAATTTGAGGATGCTGCAAGCCAATATGGCGGCATCGATACGGCAGATGGCAAGTACAACCTGGGTAACGCCTTCGCGAAACAGAACCTGTTAGACGAAGCAATCGAAGCTTACGACCAGGCTCTCGCCGTGGATCCTGACAACGAAGATGCGCAATTTAACAAAGCCTTGATCGAACAGCTGCAACAACAGCAACAAGAACAGCAGCAGGACCAGGACAGCGAAGACAGCGAAGACTCCGAAGACTCCGAAGGACAGCAGGACCAGAACCAACAGGAAAAAGACCAGCAGGAAAAAGAACAACAGGACCAGAAAGACCAACAGGATCAAGACCAGGACGAAAAAGAACAGGAACAAAAGGAAAAAGAACAGCAAGAACAGGAGCAACAGCAACAGGAAGAGCAGGCCAACCAGAAACCTGCCGAGGAAGAAGCTGAGCCTCTGGATGAAGAAGAAAAGCAGGCACTACAGCAGTGGCTACGACGGGTGCCCGACGACCCCGGTGGATTATTGCGCCGTAAGTTCCAAATGCAACATGAAGAACGACTACGTGAAGGTAAGGTATCGAGCAATGACTCTAAAACAGACTGGTAAGTTACTGATCGCTGCAACCCTGTTGCTTGGTAATGTCGCATGGGCAGGCCTGACGGCAACCGTGGACCGAAGCATTATCTCGGACCTGGACCTGATCACCTTGACTGTACGTGCCTCTGACGAAACTGCAGATGCCACCCTGGATTTCTCGTCACTGGAGCAGGACTTCAAGATCATCACTGAATCCAACCGACAGAACAGCTCTATGTCCATCATCAATGGCAGAAGAACCAGTGTTGTATACAAGGATCATGTGCTTACGCTCAGCCCGAAACGCATGGGTAATCTACTTATCCCCTCGTTCAGGGCAGGTAACGACCGCAGCCAACCCATTACGATTCGCGTACAGAAGCAGACTGCGTCCCAACGCCAGCGGATGAACCAGTTCGTGTTCTTCGAGACGCTGGTCGACACCAACGACACTTATGTCCAGGGCCAGATCATTTACTCGGTCAAACTGTTCTATACGGATGCGATCGGCGGCGACTTCCCGCAGCCACCCAGCCTGCCAGATACGGTGGTGGAAGTGCTGGAAACAGAGAAGCGTTACGAATCCATCGTCGACGGCCAGCGCTACTACGTACTCGAGAAACGTTATGCCCTGTTCCCACAACGTAGCGGCACACTTGAAATTGAGCGTGAACGATTTATTGGCACACGCGGCGGTGGCGGCGTCTTTTCACAGCGACAGCGAGTAAACGCAATTTCTGAATCGCATACGATTAACGTAAAAACCATTCCCCCGTCATTCTCCGGGGAAAACTGGATTCCCGCCAAGGCACTTGGCGTGAAGGAAGCCTGGACTGAAACCAACCCAGTGTTCCGCGTGGGTGAACCAGTAAACAGGCAGCTGGCCATCAGCGCCATCGGCCTTTCAGACGCGGTACTGCCCCAGCTAGGCAAAATGGAAGTCGCAAACGCGAAGGTCTATGCAGACCCTCCCACAACTGAAAACCGCGTCTCGCCAGATGGCATCACCGCATTGCAGATCACCACGGTTGGCGTTGTGCCAACCAAAGAAGGCGAACTGGTGCTGCCAGAAATTCGCATCCCCTGGTGGAACACACAAACTGACCGCGAAGAAATCGCGATCATCCCGTCGGCTACCTACCAAGTGCTACCTGCGCTGGGCGAAACAACCAATGTACCCACTGTCACTGTGCCCTTATCAGAACTGAACCAACCCACCTTCATTTCTGAACCTGCAAAACCTTACTGGCAATGGGCCGCAATCGCATTTGGTTTTCTCTGGCTACTCTCTACCTGGCAGTGGCTGATACTAAGACGCAAGGTACGAGCACTGGAATCGGCGAATGCCACACGTTACGAGGCCCCAGTATTCAGCGACCCGGACGAGTCACGTGAATTCGGTGAACTGAAAAAAGCCTGCACCCGAAACCGCCCCGCCGACACCCACAGGCAACTGTTCCTGTGGGGCAAAGCACGCTTTCCGGAAATCCACTCCGTACTGGACCTGGGCAAATTAGACCCAACACTGGCTGAAGAAATCACCCTATTAGAAACGCATCTGTACGGCGAAGGCGACAAAGATTCATGGCGCGGCAGCGATATCTTAACGATGACAACCGAACTGCGTAACGGCAAAGCCAAGAAGCCCAAAGATAGCGCGCTTCAGACCAAACTGAACCCTTTCTAACCCGATTATCACAACCGAAGTAGCGACCACCCCACTGTCATCTCGACCGGAGTGGCGAAGCCACGGAGTGGAGAGATCTCACGCCACAATCAGCGATTCACCAAAGAATCGCAGCCAAAGCCTCTGATTGACTCTTTCAATGTTCTAGGTCTACATCCTCACCAACAAAACGCATTCAACCCTTTATGTCGGGGTGACTCGAAATATAGCAACGCGATTACATCAGCATCGGCTTTTGGACCCCGCCACTTTCACTGGAAAATACAGAACCACGAAACTGGTATTCGCAGAATCTGCAGAAACGGCAATTGACGCCATTGCGCGAGAGAAAAAGATAAAGAGATGGAGCAGGGAAAAGAAAATTGCGCTTATCGAGTCAATCAATCCCGACGGGGAATCGATAGAGCCTGATTAGTCATCGTGAGCAGGAGATTTCTCCATTTCGGTTCCTACGGAACCTACAGTCAAAATGACGGGGGGAGCGATCGCGAACCTACAGCCAAAACGACGGGGACGCGATGCGAAAGGGAACCTCCAGCCGAAATGACAAGCGACACAGCGGTGCAGGCTTACAGGCTCTTGGTCACAATCTCGTACACATCGGGTGAAATGCCTTCAACATTCAGAATACGCTGCAATTCTTCTTTCATTTTTACCTGTCGCCCGGCGTCAAACTTTTTCCACCGGGTCAGGGGCGCTAAAACCCGTGCCGCCATCTGAGGATTGATGGCGTTAAGCTCAATCACCTGATCTGCCAGAAACACATAACCGCTACCATCCGCGGCATGAAAGTTCATCATGTTCGCAGCCGCGAATTGTCCGATCACCGCGCGCATCCTGTTGGGTACCTTCATATCGAATGCTTCGTGGCTCATCAACGCCCTCACCTGATCAAGCGTGCCTGGTAATGGGCAACTCGCCTGAATCGCAAACCACTGGTCAACCACCAGCGCTTCGTTAGCCCATCGACTATAAAAATCAGCCAGTGCTTTTTCTTTCGGCGCCTGCGCAGCGTCAGCGGCTGAACCAACCAGCGAACGAAGCGCCGCGCTGGTATCTGTCATGTTGTTGGCGGTTGTAAACTGGTCGACGCAGAGTTGCACCATTTCCGTATCGTCGGGCTGCATCAGGTAAGCCAGCGCTACATTTTTAAGAGACCTTTCTGCAATCTGTTCGGCGTTCGCCTCGTAGGCCACTTTCTTTTGGTTCAGTTTGTAAACCGAGAGCAGAAGCCCGCCGAGCTTCTTTGCAATGGTGTTTCTGACAAGACTTCGTGCCTGGTGAATTGCATCGATATTGGCCACCTCGGATAACTGGGTCAAGTAGCTCTCTGCAGGCAGGACCAGCATGTGTGCAATCATTGCCTTATCAAGCGCAGGATTCCTGTCGCCATCCACTGCCTGAGTCAGGTTCACATCAAACGCGCTGATCAATCGTTCATCGACACTTGGCGTCGCTCCCGCTTCAATCTGCCCCACCATCTCTTGGATCACATCAACCGCGAGTCGCTGGCCCGCTTCCCAGCGGTTAAATCCATCCGAATCATGGCTCATCAGGAAGGTCAGATCATCCCGAGAGTAGTTGTAATCCAGCTTCACCGGCGCAGAGAAACCGCGCAGCAGTGACGGTGTTGGCGCCGACTCTATCCCGCGGAACACATACTTCTGTTCTTTTTCCGAGACATTAAGCACTGCCGAGAAGCCCGCAGTGTCATCGATATTCGCCACATCCAGATCCATCACAGGGAACCGGATATCGTTACCCTCATGATCGAGCAACCCTATTTTAAGGGGTAGGTGGTAAACGTCTTTGTCTTCCTGGCCCGGTGTCGCCGGGCAAGATTGTGCGACGTTCAGCGTGAATGTCTTTGCCGATTTATCGTAATCACCTGTCACGTCTAAAACTGGCGTACCTGCCTGGCGATACCAGACCCGGAACTGGGAAAGGTCCACCCCATTGGCATCTTCCATGGCCTTCACAAAGTCTTCCGTCGTGACGGCATGGCCATCATGACGATCAAAATACAGATCACTCCCTGCACGAAACTGTTCGGCGCCAAGCAGGGTGCAGATCATCCCGACGACTTCCGCGCCCTTCTCGTACACCGTTGCCGTATAGAAATTATTGATCTCGATAAACGCGTCCGGGCGAATGGGGTGCGCCATAGGCCCGGCGTCTTCTGCGAACTGCGCGCTACGGAGCACAGCTACATCATTCACCCGACAAACCGTGGGCGATCCCATGTCAGAAGAGAACTGCTGGTCACGTAAAACGGTAAACCCTTCCTTCAGGCTTAACTGAAACCAGTCACGACAGGTCACACGGTTGCCAGACCAGTTGTGGAAATATTCATGGGCGACAACACTTTCTACACGCTGATACGCAGCATCGGTTGTTGTATCAGGTCTGGCCAACACGCAGGAAGTATTGAAAACATTAAGCCCTTTGTTCTCCATTGCGCCCATGTTGAAACTCTCGACCGCAACGATCATGAAGATATCCAGGTCGTATTCTCGGCCATATACTTCCTCGTCCCATTTCATGGCGTTCTTCAGAGACACCATGGCGTAGTCGACCTTGTCGATGTTGTGCGCCTCGGTAAAAATCCTGAGCGTAACTTTACGGCCACTCATGGTCACAAATTCATCTTCAATGTGTTGTAGGTCACCGGCAACCAGGGCAAACAGGTAAGCCGGTTTCATAAATGGATCCTGCCAGGTCACCCAGTGCCGCTCGCCATCTTCACCACGATCAATGTCGTTGCCGTTTGACAGCAGCACGGGGTAGCTTTTCTTGTCAGCGACCACGGTCGTGGTGTACCTGGACATAACATCCGGCCGGTCAAGGTACCAGGTAATGTTCCTGAAACCTTCTGCTTCACACTGCGTGCAGAACATGTCACCAGACTTATACAACCCTTCAAGCGCTGTGTTGTCCTGCGGCTTTATCTGCACAGACGTCGTTAGTTCAAAAGCATCAGGGGCTTCAAATATCGAGAGTTCTGCCGCCTCAACCTGGTATTCGTTTGATGTGAGCACCCGCCCATCAATGGCGATAGACTGTGTATCCAGGTCCTTACTGCCATCCAGCACCAGGTTAACCGCATCCTCGGCTTCAGCTTCCGGATTACGTACAACCTTCAGTGTCGTCGTCACCGTGGTGACGTCCTCATGGATGTCGACATGCAGGAGGGTTTCTTCAATCAGGAACGGCGGAACCTTGTAGTCCTTCAGATAAATCGCCTTGGGTTGACCTTCTTTCACAGTGGGCTCGCATTACATTTCGGGACGCGAATTTTAAGCCATTTTGCTCGAAATGACCCCCTTCTCCTGTACACTATCGCTCATGCACGGTTTCCTTAGAAAGATGTCCAGCCAGCTACCAACAGGCGGCTGCAATCCCCAGAACCCGGTTCAATATTCTCTTCGGTTGAACGACGAAGCGTACCCCCTGAATGAATACATAGGCCAGAAGGTCACCCTTAAACACCTGGGCACCATCGAATGCCTTGAGTGCGGCCGCGCCAGCAAAAAAAGCTTCAGCCAGGGTTATTGTTACCCCTGCTTTAAGAAACTCGCCCAGTGTGATCTGTGTATTGTCAGCCCGGAACGCTGCCACTTCGATCAGGGCACCTGCCGCGACGCTGACTTCGCAGCAAACTTCTGCATGCAACCACACATTGTTTATCTGGCGAATTCATCCGGCATTAAAGTCGGCATCACCCGACCAGAAAACCTGCCTACCCGCTGGATAGACCAGGGCGCAGTGCAGGCACTGCCAGTGATGAGCGTCATGACCCGGCAGCAATCAGGCTTCGTGGAAGTCGCGTTCAAAAAACTGGTGTCAGACAAGACCCACTGGCAGAAAATGTTGCGTGGTGAAAATGAGCACCTGGACCTGGTGACCATACGCGATGAATTACTCGCAGAACTTAAGCCCGACCTTGACCCACTCATTCACCGTTTCGGCATACAGGCTATACAGCCGATCCTGGACGCAGAGGTGCAAACACTGACCTACCCGGTAGAACAGTACCCCACCAAGGTCGTTTCCCTTAATTTGGATAAGACACCTGAAATCTCTGGCACCCTACTTGGCATTAAGGGCCAGTACCTGATCTTCGATGTCGGTGTGATTAACCTGAGGCGTTTTACCAGCTACGAGGTAGAGGTCACGACGGACGCGCCTGCCCCCGCCGCGCAAGAAGGCCAGCTAAGCCTCCTGTAACAACGCCGCCGATCAATCCGCCCAGGTGAGCGCCATTGGCAAGCGAGCCCAGCCCCAGCAAATCGATCACCCCGGTAAAACCAATCACCAGGTAGGCCAGCATAAAAATGTAGATGCCGTTTGGTACACCCATGCTTTTCGACGGCACAAGACGACTCCAAATCAACGAGTGGCCCAGCAAACCAAACACTACCCCGGACATGCCACCAAACAGACCTGGGCCGGACAACAGGTACTGCGTGACGTTCGCCGCCAAAGACGATGCAATCACCACAACAAGCAGCACAACAGCACCGTTGGTAAATTCAATTTTCCTGCCAAACTCCCAGACCCATAGAAGATTGAACACAATGTGCAGCCAACTAAAGTGAATAAACATAGGAGTGATGAAACGCCACCACTGCCCCTGCTCAACGGTAAAGCTCATGGTGGTGAAATACTGCTGGCCGTTGACCTCCTCTAAGGCCAGGAACATCAATCGTTCGAACAGGCCATCAATAGCCCCGTCGCCCAAGCCCATACCCACAGGAAACAGCAGGGCAGTAATAACGATCAGCGACAAGGTCAGCGGAAACCTGCGAACGGCGCTCAACAGCCGCGGGACAATCTGCGTCTGAGTCTGCACTATGGGCGCCTCATCCAACTCAAGTTCGCCAGCCGTATATTGCGAATAGGCAGACCGGACGAAGCCCTGTTCTTGCTCACCCGGCACCCAGACCACCTGGTTCAGGCCTTGTTCGGTAATCCTGTGCCTAACCCCACGGGATGACAGGAACCGGCTGAAGGCTGCAAGGTTAATATCAGACGGAATTTCGAGCGCTTTGATCAAGGAAAATCCTGTAAAATGGGATTGTGCAAGGGAACAGGGATTAGGTATAAAATGATATTCTACGGCAAGGCAGCTTCGCGAGCATGAGATTTCTCCATTCCGGCTTCGCCTACAGTCGAAATGACGAGAACCGAACAACACCGTCATCTCGACCGAGTGACGAGAACACTGTCATCTAGACCGAAACGGAGAGAACACTGTCATCTCGACCGGAGTGAGCGCAGCGAACAAAGCGGAGAGATCCAGGAACGAGATTTCACCGTTGCGGCTTCGCCTACCGTAGAAATGACGAGAACCGAACACCACCGTCATCTCGACCGAGCGCAGAGAACACTGCCATCTCGACTGAAGCGGAGAGATCTCGAATTACTGAAGAGCAACAAACATGATTGAAAACGCAGACCAACAAGTCCTGTCCCAACTGACCCGCTGGATCAAGGCTGGCAAAAAAGCCTGGCTCGCCACCGTGGTTAAAACCTGGGGCTCATCACCCCGGCCCGTGGGATCACTGCTGTGCTGCAACGAAGACGGTCATGTTGCCGGCTCCCTTTCCGGCGGCTGCATCGAGGAAGACCTGCTGGAAAAAATCACTAACGGAGAACTCGCCACCAAAAACCCAGAGGTCATGCTATACGGCAAGACGACCGAAGAAAGCGAACGTTTCGGCCTGCCCTGCGGCGGCCAGTTACATATCGTTGTCGAACCCCAGATGGGCAAAACCAATCTGCCTCAATTTGAGGCCATCACCCATCGTCTGGCGCAACGGGAATGCATAGAACGCAAAGTTGATATCGCAACCGGCGAAATCACCGTAGAAGACAGGGATCGCTTCAAGCACCTGCAGTTCACCGGCGAGTTCAAAAATTCAGCCACACCCAACGAAAAGCACCTGGTGCAAACCTACGGCCCCAGGTACCAATTGTTCTTGATTGGCGCGGGTCAGGTGTCACAGTACCTGGCGCAGATGGCGCAGATGCTGGACTACCATGTCGTCGTCTGTGATCCACGTGAAGAAATGATTGAGCAGTGGGCCATCGAAGGTACCCAGTTGGTGAACGACATGCCGGACGACGCCGTTCGTCAGTATGCGGACGACTACTTCTCGGCGATCATCGCGCTCACCCATGATCCGCGAATCGATGACATGGGCCTGATGGAGGCGCTAACAACCGACTCATTTTTCATCGGCGCTATGGGATCGGTCAGAACTTCCGCCAAGCGCCGTGAACGGCTCTTGCAGCTTGATCTTAGCGAACAGCAGATCAACAAGTTACACGCGCCCGTTGGCCTGCCCCTCGGCAGTAAAACGCCGGCTGAAATCGCTATCGCTATTCTTGCGCAGTTAACGGCACTTCGCAGTGAAAAAGACCATGCCCTGGAGGCTGACTTCCGCCAGAAGCAAGCCGTTGCCGGATAAATGTATGGTGCGATCGTACTAGCCGCTGGCAGCTCCCGTCGATTTGGCGGCGACAAACGAAAAGCAACACTGCCCAATGGCAAGATGGTGATTCAACAATCAGTTGAGACGGCCCTCACCTGTTTCGACGAAGTCACTCTGGCACTGCGCTACGGCGATAATGCACTCGCTGAAGAACTCTCAACCCTGATCAACGACCCAAAGCTCAACATTTTCCAGGCGCCGGATTCTGCATTGGGCATGGGACATAGCCTTGCCAACACAATACGGCAAGTGAACAACTGGGACGGTGTTTTTATATTCCTGGCAGATATGCCGCACTTACAACAAGCGACCATCAACCACTTGAAGGAGGCTTTCACCGCTAACCGAACAAACAATCCAATAATCGCGCCAACACACAATGGTCAAGTCGGCCATCCAGTCGGGTTCGCAGCAAGCTACTTCAATGAACTAGCGGCGCTAACAGGAGACAAAGGTGCCCGGCCGGTAATGAACGCGAACACGTCAAACGTGATCGAGGTGATTGTAGATGACCCTGGCGTATTAAAGGACGTTGACACACCTGAAGACCTATAACCAAGCCGTCACCTCAGACACACCAAGCCGTCACCTAAGACCCACCTTCCGGTCATCTTAGGCCCACGCACTGGTCATCTCGACCGAAATGGAGAGATCTCTAAAGACAGTCTCGCGGGCAAAAGGTTTCTCCAATCGCCCTTCGGGCTCCGTAGAAATGACGAGCGAGTTTTTCGGGCTTCGCCGAAATGACGGAAGGTGATGCCCCTCAACCCGTCATCTCGACCGGAGGCAAAGCCGGAACGGAGAGATCTCTCCTCGGATTAACCACAATCTAACTTCTAACAGACTCCTGATTCTCTAGGAACCGCTCATAGGTTGACCGAAGCCCATCGGCCAGCGAGATCTTCGCCCGCCAGCCCAGCGAATTAATCTTCGCGACATCCAGCAACTTCCGCGGCGTACCATCGGGTTTACTGGCATCGAACTTAAGCTCACCTTCAAATCCGACCACTAGTTTGATTGTCTCGGCAAGCTCACGAATAGTGACATCCACCCCGGTCCCGACATTGATATGAGAACGCATCGGCGCAGTAGCAGATTCAATCACTGACTTCTCAAGCCCCATCACATGCGCTCAGGCTGCAGCCAGATCATCAACATCTGCAGTATATTCCGCTAAATCAAAACTCACCGCCACGTGACCCTGGGCGCCAAGATTGTAAATCTCATCAGGTTCGCTTTCCCGAACAATACGCGTCAGGTTGGAAGCATCACTTAAGTCACCGTAATGCAAAATAAGGTTGCGGTTGTCGACATGGGGTCTTGGTATAGATGATCTATTCGGTCGGTGCTCAGCTGTGAGCTACGGCGCTTTATCCCGTGAACAACATAGCCTTTGTCCAACAACAATTCAGCTAAATAAGAGCCATCTAGACCGGTGATCCCTGTAATCAAAGCGACTTTTTCAGACACAACCTTTCCTTGAATTTATTTTTCAGTAGTAGACGCGCTGCCATTGGTATCTACGATTTCCTCAGCACCTCCAGCGGGCGCAGATTCTGGCACCGAAATAACACCAACATCATTAGGTGTCTGGATCTACGTAGCCACGGCCAGCGGCAGTGTCAAGGGTATAGCCTCCATATAGATCAGTACACCGCTCAACCACAACCGTATCACCATCCTGATCCTGTCCAGACACCTCGCCCAATACCAAGGTGACTTTACCGTTAATCGGACCCGTAGGCACCGCGAAGACCGCTGGAGCACTGAAAATAACGAGTATAAAAGTAAAGAGGGCTAAATTTTTCAACTGACGAGAGATCATGGAACGTGGCTTTTCTATTCAGAAACTCTATCTAATCCTGCAACGACCAATAGCGCCACAACGATTCAATGATTGGTATTACGACTGGCCCAGTCGAGTTTACTTTTGCAGGCCCCATAGAAGCTGTGACCCGGAGGGTGCACCAGTACGAGATGCTCAGGCTTTTTACGAATCAGAAGTGAATCACCGGGTTCAATCTGGAATTCAAGATGCGAGTCAAAGCTGACTTTCGCTTTCATCTGAGTGTCGGAGCCGATGACAATCCTGATTTCATCGCCTCCTGGCACCACCAGTGGCCGGTTATTGAGTGAATGAGGGAACATGGGCACCAGCACAATGGCGTCAAGGCTTGGGTGCATAATAGGACCACCGGCAGATAGCGCATAAGCCGTTGAACCGGTTGGTGATGAAACAATCAAACCATCTGAGTTCAACGTGTAGACGAACTGGTCGTTTACGTAGAGTTCCACCTCGATCATCTTCGGCATGTTCACCGAATGAATCAGTATTTCGTTAAGGGCGCAGGGCACTTCATCGTGACCTTCAACCTCGCCCTCCAGCAGGAAGTGTTCTTCCGTGGTGTAGTCGCCGGAAAGGACTTCACCTAAGCGCGCTTCAATTTCATCGGGCGAGACATCGGCAAGGAATCCTAGTTTGCCGCGGTTAATCCCAAGAATGGGCACACCAAAGGGCGCCATTACCCGGGCGGTACTCAGGATATTGCCATCACCGCCTACCGCAATCAGCAAATCACAGCTGGCACCCATCTCTTCCAGACTGGAAATAGCCCTGTTGTCGCCACCAAGGGCAGCAGCAGACACCTGCTCAACAAAAATCTCAACGCCATTAGAAAGCAGAAATTGTTCAACAGTTATCAGGGAATCACGCACCTGGTCACTGGCGACGCGAGCAACCAGCCCTATACGGTTAAATGAAGCCATCTAACGCCACACCAAATTCATCCAAGAGGCGCATTAAATGCCAGATACCTGAAATATTCAAACAGAGATCGCCCTTTATCGACTCTGCCACTTCTAAGGGCCATTCAATCATGAGATCTCTCAGCGCTATTTATCAGCAAACACATAGTAATTATTCCAATATCGAATGGTTTGACCCTTGATAATCCTATAAAACAGCGCAAAATTGCGCGCCAGGCAGAGGGTAAGACATGAACTCCAGGATCAACTCCCGTTACGCGAGGGAACTGGCAGAAGAAAACAATATCGAGGACATCGCATCGGCCGGCTCACTATGGCAGGCGATTCGCCACGAGGTGAAACTTCGCGCCGATTTCGAGCCCATCATGTCGACCTTCTTTCACGCGACGGTTCTGAACCACGATACCTTTGAGGGCGCGCTCAGCTTCCTTCTGGCAGGCAAACTGGATAGCTCCGTGGTGTCTTCTATGGCGATCCGGGAGATTATCGAAGAAGCCTACCGGGAAGAGCCCTCGATCATTCGCGCCGCAGAAATTGATATCAAGGCCATTCGTGAGCGCGACCCGGCATGCAACAGCTATTCAACACCCTTACTGTTTTATAAGGGCTTCCACGCACTCCAGTCTTACCGCATTGCGCACTGGCTATGGACGCAGGAACGGCACAGCCTGGCGTTCTACTTCCAGAACCAGATGAGCGCAATCTTCGGTGTAGACATTCACCCTGCCGCCAGCATTGGCTGCGGCATCATGTTTGACCATGCAACAGGCATTGTTATCGGCGAAACCGCCGTGGTGGAAGACGATGTCACCATGCTCCATGGTGTGACCCTGGGCGGCACTGGCAAAGTACAGGGTGACCGCCACCCCAAAGTACGGCACGGCGTCTTAATCGGTGCCGCGGCCTCTATCATTGGTAATATAGACATCGGCGAAGGCGCCAAAGTAGGCGCCGGCAGTGTTGTGATGAAAGACGTGCCAGCGCATGTCACTGTTGCTGGCGTCCCTGCTGAAGTTGTTGGGAAACCCACTGGCAGTTCTCCCGCCGAGGATGTGGACCAATGCTTTTAGCATGCCGCCCCTCCTGCGGTAACCGAAACTAGACGCCTGTATACGCTCTCAACCACTCGCTTTTTGTTAGTCAAAGCGTGCGCTTGATGGCTCTCCAGCACCGATTTACCGCGGCAGCAGCTAGGCTGGTCATCAATAGCGAAATATTACTCTCAATCCCTCTTTGGATACTGAGCAATCGTCGATAATCCGACGTATCGGCGACACCAGCAAGACGAGACGACAACAATGAATGTGCTGTATCGGACTTGCCAACAAAAAATTACTCAGAAGACGTCCGGGTCACCAAACCCCATTTAGGCAATTTACCGTTTGAACAAGGAGTAGCTCGTTAGTGGAACAAACAAGCGGACGCAGACATTCAATCTGATGTCAGTGATCGAGTTGTGAGCTAACAGCTCGATAGGTTTGGCTCTGACAGAGTCAGAGTCAAAATGAAAACGTGCGAGGTGACCAAGTAAAGGCTAGACAACAGCCTTTACTGCGCAGCTTTGTCGACCTTTAGCCAATTGAACAATCGGAAGATATCGCTGGATGTACAATAATAAAAATGGCGGACCGGACGGGATTTGAACCCGCGACCTCCGGCGTGACAGGCCGGCATTCTAACCAGCTGAACTACCGGTCCAAAGAATGAAATTTTATTGTTGGTGGGTGTTGCAGGGGTCGAACCTGCGACCTACGGCTTGTAAGGCCGTCGCTCTCCCAACTGAGCTAAACACCCAAGTCATTTTGGGAAAGCGAATTGTACTCTTCAAACAGTACTAGTCAAGAACTAGGCCTCAAGGTTGGTTCGAAATTTCCCTCGATAACAGTTTTATCATCTTCAAACAGACACTTGTTAGGATTTCTGCTGGCACCAGCATTGCTTTTGTCAACTCTCACACAGCTAAATTGGTAGGACCGACCGAGACACCAGACGCTTTTTGATCATCCTAGCGGCGCACGCAATACCCCCGCGCCAAGTAATAGACAAGATACACAAGCCATCGCTGCAATCAGCATAAAGATAGGAGTACATTGCCTAAGAACAAACGATTCGAGAGTTTTTAGAAGGTAAAGAGCTCTTGAAACTTAACTAAATCCTCAACCATCGTGGTGTCTTCAGGTAACATTTCCTGAAGGCGTTCATCACACTCCATGGTTAAGTCACGTAACGGAATGTGTTGGTCAACAAAAATAGTTTCAAGACACGGGTAGAGCTCTTTTAAAGCATCCACCATGTCGAGAGACGACATCTTCCTGTGCGACATATTGTAAACGTCGGATTCCATTTCACGGTTCACCATGCGCGCCATGACCTCAACCAAGCGGTAAACACTAATGTGGGTTTGCTTGTGTTCCGGCGACCCATGAATTGCTATTCGATTAGTGAAATGGGCATCAAAGATCATCTGGTTGACAGGCGTCTCTACGCGCAGATTCTTAGAGTATCCATAGACGTTGGCGCATCGTATCAACTGCACCGGGATTTTTTCCATCAGCCGGATGACATGATCTTCGCCTCGCATTTTTGAAATGCCGTAGTAACTGTCCGGCACTCGGGGGTGGTCGGCTGCTGACGCTTCACCGTGACCATAGACAGACTGGCTACTCAGGTAAATCAGCCGTTGTACGCCAACCTCTTCCGCGGTGTATACAATTTCTGCAGTGCCCCAATGGTTGGTTTGTTCGAAGTCGTGCGCGTTTTGGTCGGCGAATGGTGTTTCCACCTTCGCCGCCAAATGAATGACGACATCTACGCCGTCCATGTGTTTACGCAAACTTCGCGAATCCAAAATATCGGCCTGAATGAAACGAACGTTATTGGTAGGTACCTTCCGTAAACCGGTGAACAGGTTGTAGTTACCTTTGCACAGGTTGTCGTAGACCAGGATGTCTTTGATACCCGGTTCTGCGGAAAGGCGATAGACGAGTTCGTTGCCGATGTAGCCGGCGCCGCCCGTGACCATGATTTTCATCCTAGTTTCCGCCTACTACAAGGGTTGTGTTTAGACCACATTCTGTTTTGTTCATGCCGAACCAACGGGAATTTCTTTCATTTCCTTCGCCTGCTTTTAAGGTACAGGGTTCGCAGCCGATGCTCTGGTAGCCCTGGGCTTCGAGAGGGTGTTCTGGCAGGTCATGGTACTTTCTATAGTAATAAACCATTTTGGAATCCCAACCTAACATCGGGTGGTAACGCATACAGCCGTGGGTCGCTGGTTCTTCCTCAGCCATTGCTGCTCGCACGGAGCTTTGGTCTGCCCTGACGCCGTTGATCCAGATGTCGTGTTCCATCAGGACGGGTTCCAGTGGTTGTACCTTATTAAGGTAGCAGCAGTGATCGGGGTCTGATGCGTAGAAGAAACGCCCTGCAGTATCGAGTTGTTTGATCTTTGGCGTTTCTGGGCGGAGTGCGATGACGTTTAGGCCCAGGTCCCGTTTTAGTTGATCGGCAAATTGGACGGTTTCCGGGTAGAGGAAACCGGTGTTGGTGTAGTAAACGGGGATGTCGCGGTCTACCCGGCTGATGATGTGGAGCAGCGGCAGGCTCTGTGATTGGAAAGAGCTGGAGGTGAAGACTTTTTTACCGGCGTCCAGGTAGTTGTGAATACGTTCGACGACGGTGTCGGCTTTGGCTTCCAGGTCTTTTTTGTCGAGTATGCCGGTCACTTTATTGTTCCTTATCCTTGTGGCCCTTCGAGTCAGATTTCTCCGCTTCGGTCGAGATGACCGAGAAGGGTAGAGATGACATGAAGGGCGCATTCTACAAGGATTGCAGACGGCCCTTTAGACTGTGTGGTTAGTTGCTTAGATTCTGAGGGAATAACTAACGTTATTTATATTCTTCAAGGGTATAAAGGAGAGACCTCTCCGCTACGGTTGAGATGACAGGATTATAATTCGGTCTAGATAATGGTTGTACTGTTACTCCTCACCCAGGTAGTCGACGATCTGCTGTACGCAGGTTTCGATGGAATCCTGGCCTGAGTTCAGGTGAATTTCGGGGTTATCGGGGGCCTCATAGGGGCTGTCGACGCCGGTGAAGTTGGGTAAATCGCCTCGTCTTGCTTTGGCATACAGACCTTTTACGTCTCTTTTTTCTGCTTCCTCAATTGGCGTGTCCACAAAGATTTCCACGAACTCGTCATCATTGAAAAGACGCCTTGCCATATCACGTTCCGCTTTAAACGGTGAGATGAACGAGGTCAGCACAACGATGCCTGCGTCAGCCAGAAGTTTGGCGACCTCTGCGATGCGGCGGATGTTTTCAATGCGGTCGGCATCGGCAAAACCCAGGTCCTGGTTCAGGCCGTGGCGCACGTTGTCGCCATCTAGGATGTAGGTGCGTATGCCCCTCTTGTGCAGGCGTTGCTCGAGCGCATCGGCGATGGAGGATTTGCCCGAACCACTTAAGCCGGTAAACCAGAGCACCCTGGCCTTGTGACCGTTCAGCGTTTCCCTAGCTGATTTATCAACTACCAGCTTTTGTGCATGGATGTTCTTGGCACGCCGCAGGGCAAAGTTAATCATGCCTGCCGCCACCGTGGCATTGGTGTAGCGGTCGATTAAAACGAATGATCCTAACGACCGATTGTTGCTGTAGGGTTCGAAAGGAATACCCCGGTCTACCGTGATGGTAGCAACACCAATGTCGTTCAGGTTCATCTCTTTGGATGACAGGTGTTCCAGCGTGTTGATGTTGTATTTGAATTTTATGTCGCTGATGGTGGCGTTTACCCGGGTGGTGCTGGTCTTTAACCAGTAGGCTCTGCCTTGGTGTCCTGCGTCCTGGTCCATCCAGACGATGTTCGCTTCAAACTGGTCGGCGACTTCAATGGGTTCTTTGGCGGCGACAATCACATCGCCCCTGGAACAGTCAACTTCCTTGTCCAGTTTCAGGGTAACGGCCTGGTCTGTTATTGCCTGTGGCAGGCTGTTTTTGTAGAGGACAATGTCGTCGACTTTGGCAGTTTCGCCTGAGGGCAAGATTCTGACGTCATCACCTTTCTTTACGATGCCTGACACGACGGTGCCTGAAAATCCACGGAAGGTTCGGTCCGGTCGGTTAACCCACTGCACGGGCATCCGAAAGGGCGATGCTATGTTTGATTTGTGTGCTTCAACGGTTTCCAGAAATCCGATCAGCGTGGGCCCAGAGTACCAGGTGGTTTTTGCGGATCGTTCGATAACGTTGTCGCCTTGCAGTGCTGACATTGGGATGGCGGTAATGGATTCAAATTCCAGTTGTTCGGCAAAGGTGTGGTAGTCCGCGACGATGCTGTCGTAGGTTTCCTGGTTGAAGTCCACCAGGTCCATTTTGTTGACGGCCAGCGCTACGTGCTTGATGCCAAGTAATGAGCAGATGAATGAATGGCGGCGGGTTTGGGTGAGCACACCCTGCGATGCATCGACCAGAATGACGGCAACGTCTGCGGTAGAGGCGCCGGTGGCCATGTTGCGGGTGTACTGTTCGTGGCCAGGGGTGTCGGCGACGATGAACTTGCGGTGGTCGGTGGCGAAGAAACGGTAGGCGACGTCTATAGTGATGCCCTGCTCTCTTTCGGCGGCAAGGCCGTCTACCAGCAGCGCGAAATCAATGTCGCCGCCCTGGGTGCCGTGGTGTTTGGATTCATTACGCAGGGCAGCGACCTGGTCTTCGAAGATCAGTTGGGCTTCGTAGAGCATGCGGCCGATCAGGGTGCTTTTACCGTCGTCTACTGAGCCGCAGGTGATGAAGCGCAGTAGGCTGAGTTTGGCCTGGGTTTCTAGGTATTCGTCGATTTTTGTGACTGGGTTGTTCATCGTATTCTCCCTGCGTTTAGATCCCTCGGCTTCGCTCGGGACGACTTCGTCGTTTTGTTTACTAGGTTGTTCATTGTTTGGTCTCTGTGTGTTCGTTGTTTGCCTTGGTGTTAGATCTCTCCGCTTCGTGGCTGCGCCACTCCGGTGGAGATGACCCGGGTGGTAGAGCTGACGGTGCGGTCGGCTTCCGTCATTTCGACTGGAGGCGAAGCCGGAACGGAGAAATCTCGTTCCTGGTTCTCTCCGCTGCGTTCGCTTCGCTCACTCCGGTCGAGATGACCCGGGTGGTAGAGTTCTGTCGAGATGATGGTCAACCAGGGTTCTCCTCGGGGTGCACGATGCGGCGGATGGTGCCCCGGGGGACTAACTGCCAGGCGCGTTCGTGTCCGTAGTAGATGAAGAATTTCGCGACGAATTCGATACTGCCGATGGCGATAGCGGTCGAGATATCGCCTGTGATGAACCAGGCAATGATGGCTGTTGTAGTGGTGGCTACTACGCGCCAGGAGAGGGCTTTCAGGAAGCTTCTCAGGTGTGATTCGCGGTATTCGGGTAGTTCGGATTCCATTTTTTTACTCTTTGTTGGTCCTTCGCTTTGCGAAGGACTAGATCTCTCCGCTCCGTGGCTGCGCTCACTCCGGTCGAGATGACGAGGGTGGGCGCTTCGCTCACTCCGGTCGAGATGACCGGCAGTGGTCGCGATCACGGTGATGTTAGAAATAACCTTCCTGTTTTTTCTTCTCCATAGAGCCAGAGCTGTCTGTATCGATTGCCCTGCCCTGGCGTTCGCTGGTTCTGGCTTCTAGCAGCTCCAGCAGGATTTTGGGTAAGTCATCAGCGTCGGATTCAACGGCACCGGTCAAGGGGTAACAACCGAGTGTCCTGAAGCGGACGCGTTTTGTTCGTATTTTTTCGCCGGGGAACAGCTTCAATCGGTCGTCGTCGACCAGCATCAGCATGCCATCACGTTCGACGACGGGTCGCTCCGCTGCATAGTAAAGCGGCACAATGGGAATCTCCTCCCGGTAGATGTACTGCCAGATATCCAACTCTGTCCAGTTGGAGATCGGGAACACCCGAATACTTTCGCCGGGGCTTTTCCTGCCGTTATAAAGATTCCAGAGCTCGGGTCTCTGGGTTTTCGGGTCCCAGCGATGAGCGTTGTTCCGGAACGAGAAGACACGCTCCTTTGCCCGGCTTTTTTCCTCGTCGCGCCTGGCACCGCCAAAGGCCGCGTCGAAACCGTATTTGTCCAATGCCTGGATCAGCCCCTGGGTTTTCATGACGTCAGTATGTAGTGAGCTACCGTGGTCGAAGGGGTTGATGTTTTTTTCGATACCTTCGGGATTGATATGAACAATCAGGTCCATGCCGGTTTCTCTCCGCAACCCTGTCACGGAATTCATACATGGCCTGGAACTTCCAGCGGGTGTCCACATGCAATAACGGGAAGGGTGGTTTGCTGGGGTAAAAGGCCTTTTGGGCCAGGCTGCAGCATCACGGAGGAGTCCTTACCAATGGAGTACATCATCACCGGGTTTTCCGATTCCGCCATGACTTCCCTGATGATGTGAATGCTTTCGGCCTCTAGCCGGTCGAGGTGGGTCATATCCATGCTGTTCTCAACTGTTTTCTTGGTAGTGACTGTTTCCAGCACCACAGGTTGTTGTGGGTAGGCCGTCAGAGCGAGTGTTGCGCTGCGGCCGTTTGCCAGTTCGATTGCGTGTTGGTTCGATTCCCTGGCGAGTTGCTTTACTGTCCTGGTCAGCTGTCCGTGAGGCCAGATCAGCAGCGGTTTCTCGTAACTTGCTGACAGTGCGTCAAGAAACTGCAGAAGATCATTGGGTTGCGGGTCACTATCAGTAAACATCCACTTGCGACCCAACCGGCCATCGTTTGCCATGAGTACGTGGCTGCGCTCGTTCTTGAACTGCTGAATGACCAGCGAGGGTTGGCGTTGTTGTTTGGCCTGCGACTCCAGGTTGTCGCGTACCAGGTGATTGAAGTGCTGCCCCGTGCTCGTCCCTGATTTCAACGAGTTTAAGCGAAGTGGGTACTAACTTAGCCTCAATGATGGCTCTTTCTGCGGTTCTTAGGGAGATATTGGGCTGTTGGGTCTGGAGTTGTTGGAGTACCAGGTGGCTGTCCCACAGGGGGCGTTCGCCGGTCTTGTCGACTGGGCTGAGGTAGAGGCTGTTTGGTAGTGTTAGGGCCATTGGCGGTGTTTTTGTCGCTGATATGTGAAGTTTACTCATTTTTCGAGTAATTTGGAATAGTATTAATAATTATGCATATTGCGACAAAAAAGAGAGCTCTCTCTGCTTCGGCCGAGATGACTGGGTTGGGGATGGGATGGTCGGGGGTGTAGGGGCTATATGACGCGGGTTGGGGTTGGATGACGGGGTGTGGTGGCGGAAGGACCAGATTTCTCCGCTTTGGTCGAAATGACGAGGGTTAGGGGCTAGATGACTGGATTCGGTTCGCGATGGCGGGAGCTAGAGCCGCGAGAGCATGAGTTTTAGGTTTCGGCGCCATGGGGTGGGCTCGATGCCTACGAGTTTTGCTAGTTTGGTGTTGTTGAGCACGCTGTAGGCTGGGCGGGCTGCCGGTGTGGGATAATCGTCGGTGGTGATGGGGTTGATGGGGATTGCCTTGGCGAGTTGCCCTGACTCCAGCGCTTCTTCCTGGATAGCGCGGGCGAAGTCACACCAGGTGATGTTGCCTTCATCAGTCCAGTGGTAGATGCCCGGCGAGAACAGATCGTGTTCATGGATCTGCCAGATCATCTCAGCGAGGTCGCATGCATAGGTTGGCGAGCCGCGCTGATCGTTGACCACACCCAGTTCTGGTTTTTCACTCATGAGGCGAAGCATCGTTTTTACGAAATTGCTGCCGTATTCGCTGTAGACCCAGGCGGTGCGAATGATCATTGTGGATTCCGGTGCTTCTTCCAGCGCCGCGAGTTCACCGGCCAACTTACTTTCACCGTATTGCCCCAATGGCCCGGTAGGGTCACCGGGTAAGTAGGGTGATTGATTGGTGCCATCAAAGACAAAATCGGTAGAGAGGTGGATCAACCGCGCGTTGTTTGCATGAGCGTAGGCCGCCATGCGACGAACGGATGCTTCATTGATCAGCTGAGCCAGTCCGGATTCTTCTTCGGCTTTGTCCACCGCTGTGTAGGCAGCCGCGTTGATGATGAGGCCAGGTTTTTGTCGCTCCAGTATCGCGTCAACCCGGCCTGGGTCTGCAAGGTCACAGGTATTTCGATCGACGAAGATTGGCTCTTTATCTTGCTGGGTATCTCGCAGAGACTGTGCGAGCTGACCGGATGAACCAAAAACCAGGATCGCCATAATATTAGGTACTGAGCGCGGAGCTTCTGCCGATGTCGTTACCCATTTCAGCAAAACAGGCTCCGGTGACCAGACCAACATAGCCGGCACCTACAACGGCGATTTTCATTTATTCATTTCCCCGTAAACATAATTAGTCGCTTCCACAAAACCAACCAGACTTCCACAATCAAATCGCCTGCCCTTAAATTTGTAGCCAAGCACCATGCGTTTCTTGCACTGCTCATTAATCGCATCTGTTATTTGAATCTCGCCTCCCGCACCAGGGGCAACGTTTCTGATGATGTCAAAGATATCCGGCGTCAGGATATACCGGCCAATGATGGCCAGGTTTGTCGGGGCATCTTCCGGCGCGGGCTTTTCAACCATACCTGAAATTTTGAACAGCCCGCCCTGGATTTCTGTACCTTCTATTACACCGTAGTTCTGGGTTTGATCCCTGGGCACTTCTTCAATCGCGACGATGGAGCACTGGTACTCATTAAACAAGCTAACCATTTGCTTAAGCACGCCGGTTCCGTTGGTACAAAAATCATCTGCTAACAGGACAGCAAAGGGGTTGTCACCTATCAGGGGCTCTCCGGTCAAAATGGCATGACCAAGGCCTTTCATCTCGACCTGCCGGGTGTAGGAAAAAGTACATTGATTGATCACGTCGCGAATATCGTCCAACAAGATTTCTTTTGAGGTGCCTGCAATCTGGTGTTCCAGCTCATAGGAGATATCGAAATGGTCTTCAATAGCGCGTTTGCCGCGACCAGAGACAACACCAATGTCGGTCAGTCCGGCTTCGATCGCTTCTTCAACGCCATATTGGATAAGCGGCTTGTTGACGATGGGCATCATTTCTTTAGGCATGGCCTTGGTGGCTGGCAGGAAGCGAGTGCCGTAACCGGCGGCCGGGAAGAGGCATTTGGTGATCATGCTTAGTTTGGGTCCTTGTTGGATTGCTTGGCTCGCTATTCGAAGGGTTAGTTTACGGGATTTCTCCGTTTCGTGTGCTTTGCACACTCCAGTCGAAATGACGGGATAGATTCATGCTTCACACACTCCAGTAGTAATGACGGGGTAAATTCCTGCTTCACACACCTCCGTCGTAATGACGGGGCAGATTCATGCGCCACACACTCCGGTCGACATGATAGGAGGATACTACCTAACGGCCATAATTGTCTTCGAAGCGAACGATATCATCCTCCCCCAGGTAGCTGCCGGATTGAACTTCTATAATTTCTAACGGTTCTTCCGTCAGGTTTTGCAGACGGTGCCGGGTTTCTAACGGGATATAGCAGGATTCGTTGGGATTCAGGTCGAAGACTTTTTCGCCGACGGTGACTGTCGCGACGCCACTCACCACCACCCAGTGTTCTGCGCGGTGATGATGAAGTTGCAGTGACAGGCTTGCGCCAGGGTTAACCCCAAGACGTTTGACCTGAAAAGCTGGCCCGGCATCCAGCCCTTCATAGTAGCCCCAGGGTCTATAAACCTTCTGATGGAATGTTCGCTCAATCCGACCACTGCCTTTTAAGTGATTGACGATGGATTTAACGTCCTGGGCCTGATCCTGTGACGCGACCATCACGGCATCAGCCGTTTCAACAACAATGACATCCTTCAATCCGACCACGGACACCAAACGGCTTTCGCTCCAGACTAAGCTGCCTTCTACGTCGTGAACAACCGCGTCGCCAACCAGTGTGTTGTTGTGTTCGTCTTTTTCAGAAATTTGCCACAATGCATCCCACGACCCAATGTCACTCCAGCCGGCGTCCAGAGGGACGACCAGCGCGTCAGCGGTATGCTCCATCACGGCATAGTCAATGGAATCAGATGGGCTTGACTTGAACGCCTCGGCATTCACCCGGGTAAAATCGAGATCCGCGCTTGCGTTTGCCGTCGCTTTTGCCATGGCCTCTGCAATCCTTGGTGTCTGCGCTGCCAGTTCTTTCAGGTAGGCGCTTGCTTTAAAGACAAACATGCCGCTGTTCCAGCAATACAACCCTGACTGAAGGAAGTCACTCGCGGTGGCCACGTCAGGTTTTTCCACAAACTTGTCCACCTTAAAGGCCGCCCCCGTTGCCATCCCCTTCTTGATGTAGCCATACCCCGTTTCCGGTTTGTCCGGTACAACACCAAAAGTGACCAGCGCGTCATCTTTCGCCAGGTCGATCGCCGTCGTTAAAGCCTCAAGAAACAGCGTTGTTTTATGGATGACATGATCGGAAGGCAAGACCACCAGTATCGCGTCGTCGTCCGTTTTCATGGCTTCATGTGCAGCTAAGGCCACCGCAGGCGCCGTGTTACGGCCCTCCGGTTCCAGGATGATGCGCGAGGCCTCTACCTCAATTTCCCGCAGTTGTTCAGCCACCAGGAACCGGTGCTCTTCATTACACACCAGCATGGGTGCCGTAACGTCAGGGTGGCCGGCGCATCGGGTAACCGTGTTCTGTAAGAGTGAATAGTCGTCGACCAGGGCCAGCAACTGCTTGGGATAAAGTTCACGTGACAATGGCCACAGGCGCGTTCCGGCACCACCGCATAAGATGACAGGAATAACTTTCAAGACTTACCCTACAACATGATTTCCTTGCAGTTTAGCTTATCGCGCGGCTAATTTCTGTGCAGGTGTAAAGGAGACTAGTGCTTGTTACGCTCGTCCAGACGCGTGATGGTGGCGCTGCCCGGTGAAGTTTGCCTGGACTGCGCAAAGCCGGGGTCAAAAGTTTCATCCATCATTTTGTATCCCGACACATAGGTCTCGAGAAGCAATTTAACGGTAGGATAGTCAGCTGTCTCACAGGCATTGATAAGTTGATCACACAGGTTTTCGAGCGTTGGCCAATCGATGCCTTCTTCCCTGGCCTGCATAATTTTCGAATGCCGGGTCCCGGTAATATTTTCACCAATGACCAACTCTTCTGTCAGTTTTTCGCCCGGACGCAGACCAATGTAGTGGATGTCTATCACGTCTTCCGGCGCTAACGGTTCAACCCTTGGTCCTGCTACCTTGCCATGCAGGTGAATCATTTTCTTGGCCAGTTCCCGAATGAAAACCGGGTCACCCATATCCAACACGAATATCTCACCACCGTGCGCCATGGCGCTTGCCTGGATAACCAGTTCTGATGCTTCACCGCAGGTCATAAAATAGCGGGTGGTATCCTGATGAGTCACCGTGACTGGCCCACCCATTAGAATCTGACTTTCAAACAATGGCACTACCGAACCTGAAGATCGCAGCACGTTACCGAAACGCACCATCGAAAATTTTTCACCCGTCTGATTTTCTTGAGCTTGATCAGCATGGCCCTGAATAATTAGCTCGGCGAGTCGTTTGGTGGCACCCATCACATTAGTTGGCCTAACGGCTTTGTCGCTTGAAATCATCACCAACTCGGTCGCGACTGATTCTGCCACCGCCTTCGCGACCAACCAAGTGCCCACGACGTTATTCCGCACGCCCTCAATGATGTTCTGTTCAACCAGCGGTACATGCTTGTAGGCGGCGGCATGATAGACCTTGTGTACACCAAAAGAGTTAATGACTTTTAACAAGTGACCTGGATTCAATATCGAGCCCAGCAATACGACAACTTCCGTATTCACTCCTGCCTGCCCTTTCAGTTCCTGCTCCAGCCGATATAACCCATATTCAGAATTGTCATATAACACCAGCTTTGCCGGGCCTCTGGCCAGTATCTTGCGCGACAGTTCCGAGCCAATCGTGCCCGCCGCACCCGTTACCAGGATGTGTTTGTCCTTAATCGCATTAACAAGCAGCGTTTCATCGGGCGGGACGGTATCCCTGCCCAGCAGGTCGCCGATCTCGATATCCGTGATCTGAGGGTCGACTGGCCTGGCCGGTGACCAACTCATTGATACCGGGGATAGTATTGATGTGAACAGGCATCTGCGCGAGGTCATTTAAAATCTGGCGCCGCCGTTCAGCGGTTGCGGTTGGGATCGCCAGCAGAATTCGCTTGATCCCAAAATCTTCTACCAGCTTTTCGGTCTGGGCCGCGTCATACACTTTTATGCCGTGGATCGTGTTGCGTCGTAAATCACGGTTGTCATCAATAAAGGCAACCGGCATGTATTCATTACCATTTAGCAAGGCGATCGCGAGCTGCGCGCCGGAATCGCCTGCGCCATAAATCGCGACGGCTTCACGCACCAGATAATTGTTGAACCAGCCATAAAAGTAAGCACGCACGGCGATCCTGCCAGCGCCGATCATCAGTATCGCTATGAACCAGAAGATAATTGGCGCAGATCGTGGAAAGGTCACGGCATTAGCAAGGTACGCCGTTAAGGAAACTGCTATCGCTGCCAGGGTTACGCCCTGGATGACCGGTAAAATGGAGCTAGGCCCAATATACCTAACGATCGCCCGGTAAAGATCCAGTTTCCGGAATGACAGGACGCCGACGACCGAAGCAACCGGGAACAGGAACCAGAATGCAGACAGTTCATGTTCTAAATCGCCATAGCGAAGCTCGACCGCTGCCCACAATGCTATTGGCAGAACGACGGCATCTGCGAACATCAGCACGTACCGCTTTACGCGGTCTGACATTCCCGGATTGCTGTCTCCTCCTGACGTCATTTAGCTTCTCGCCCCATGAATTTGGATGTGGGTTGCCCTGCGCCACAATAATACTGAAAAATAATTATTGGCAGGTAGGCTAAGCCTAACAGAACGGCGCCTAATTCCTGAAAAATACTCGCTGCAAAGGCTAGCGGGAACAACCAGAAAGTATTTATCAACACAAGGCCAAACAGGGTTCGTTGGGTACCAACGGCTCGATTGAGGTGCTGGTATAGGTGCTGGCTATGCGCTTCAGAAATAGTCTCACCACGGAATAGTCGCACGGTGATGGTCACGGTTGCGTCGGTGATAAACCAACCCATCAGAATGAGCCACGACCAGAGCGGCAACATGGTCTGGGTGACAATGAATATGCCAAAGACAAGGCCAAGAAACCCACTACCAATGTCTCCCATAAAGACTCGTGCCTGCGGCCAATTGATCACGAGGAAGCCTGAGCATACTGCTGCCAGGACGATCAACGGCTGGGGAATATCGCCCAGGCCAAGATAAAGTGTAATGGCGAAGGCAAAGCCCATCACAGAGAGAGCCTCAAGCGTTGCGATACCGTCAATACCGTCCATAAAGTTGTAAAGGTTAAGCAGCCAAAGCAATCCGACAACAGCAAGGACAGAACCCAGCCAGCCGAGATCAACCATCTGCCCCATAAGATTGATATGTGGATATCCGGTTATCCAGATCACATAGGCACAGCAAAGCAAATGCATTGCGGCACGAAGAGGCCATGGTAATGGCCGGTAGTCATCAAGCAATCCGACGACCGCCACCACCATCAAGGCGGGCAGAATTTGCAAGATGGTATCAGTCGACGAAGCAGCAGAAAGTTCCGGAAGCGTAAAGGACGCGAGGAAAACCAGGATGAAAGAAAGTCCTGCGCCGGTTGGTGTTTGCGCTTGATGAGCACTGCGGTGGTTGGGCTTATCAAGGATGAGCAGTCTGAGGGCAACGGCGCGGTATGCATGTGCCAGCAAGTACGTCAGCACAAGGCAACCTGCGAACAACATAACCGATCGATTCATGATTGAACTGGGAAAGGACGTCTGGTGTTGCAGAACGGGATCACAGGAGTTGCGTTCAAGAAAGGTCCTTTAAATATATAGCCATGGTATTTTAGCTTATTAGTGGGGTATTTACTTTGTTGGAAGTGTGCTTGGTGGGCGTGGGTTGCGGAGACCCTTGGGGTTAGATTTCTCCGCTTCGGTCGAAATGACCGGAGGGGGTGGTCGAAATGAGCGGAAGGGACGGTCAAGACGATGGGGACGGTAGAACAGTCGTGAGGGAACTTGAGTGTTTCTAAACGTAAACGTCATCTCGACTTGCGGCACAAGTGCCTCTACAGAGAGATCTCGATGTTTTCGTCAGTAATGGAAGGTAAGATGCGTAGGTCACACAGTTAGGCAAACCCTATTCGCCAGCAAATCACCAACTCGCTCTACTACCTGGTCGCGGTGTGCGCGATGCTCACCTGCGCCACCTATTTCCTGCTGGAAAATGGCAGCGGCAACAGCTTTCCGACTTACTTGCTGGGCCTGGGCACGATTCCGCTAATCGCGCTTCAGTTTCGGACGCTCCAGATCGACTGGACACTCGCAGGACTAATAGCTTTGTTCCTTGGGTACATGACGCTGTCCGTTTTGTGGAGCAGCAATAACGAACCTGTTGTTAAAAGGTTCTCTGAAGCATTGCTGGTGCTTACATTCTGCCTGGCAGTTCCCGTCTCGATAGAACGCTTCCACTGGTTCCTGAATGCGCTGGTTGTGCTGGTCATACTGTCTGCTGTCGTTAACAGCGGGTATTCGATTTACCTGCACTACGCCCTGCCGGATTACCAGCCGCTGCCGGAACCAAGGCTTTATGCACTTGGGCGACTCAGCAACCCGGTGATCGGTGCATTAAGTTATGGTTTTGCGACTGTGCTGGCCGCTTATATGTTCCTTAACGAGACGAGACGCCTCGCTAGCGCCGGCTACCTGGCTGCCATCGTGTTATTCATTGTCGCTATCGTATTAACCGGCTCTCGAGGCGTTTACCTCGCAATGGCTGCGGCTATGTCCATCGGAATGCTTTTACACTACCCCGGCAACAGGAAGTTGCAGGTAACCGGTGTTGCCGGAACACTGCTGGCACTGTCTGCCGCTGCGTATTTTTTTCTTGGGCCAGAGGCCTTGTTCAGCCGGGCTTTAAGCTTCAGGCCAGAAATCTGGTCGGAATTTATTTCACGCACGATCACCAGCAATGTCTGGATCGGCACAGGTATGACGACAGATTCTGAGTTCCAATTGCCGGAACTGCTGATCCAGCATCCCCACAGCGTTTTCATCGCCACTTTTTACTATGGGGGCTTGATCGGTCTTGCGCTTTACCTAGGGTTAGTTCTTAGAGCCATTTCATCGCTTGGTGCGATGCGCCAGCACAATGTGAGGCTGCTGGGCTCCATGCTGCTGGCCTTTGGGCTGACGGGAACATTGCTTGATGGTAACGAGTTGATCGAGAAGGTGAATTATTTGTGGTTTCTTGTTTGGCTGCCAGTTGGGCTTGCGCTAGCAAGGAAGCCATTCAGCCACTAGCCCTGGTATGAAGTTTGCGAAAAGATATTTAGAAAAGTCGAGACAGCTAACATTTCTTTCAGGCCGGCCGGTTAGTCGGTCGATAACTAACAACAGGGAAGGAGGGTAAGTAGGTACCTTAAACAGCGTTTTCCCAAATTGCCAAAACATCTTGAAAACTTGTTTTCAGCAATATTCAGGAAGTTTGGGTTGTTTTCCGACACACGTGTCTATATTTTGTCCAACAGGTTACGATAAATATAATATAGAGGATGAAAATAATGAAAAAACTAATGTTGTGCCTCTTGGCCTTCACAGGGCTAAACGCTAACGTCGCACTCGCTGAAGAAACTTCAGTTCCTGAGTTCGCAACGATTTTCCAACTTTCTACAAAAGACCAGTCCAGTGTAGCTGCAGCATTTACTAAATTTGCCCAGTCTGATTGCAGAAAAAACCTACCCACCGCTATACGCATTATGAACGAAAATTATAACGGTGCAGACGAAACAACGCATTCCGTTATCTGGAACTTTGCTGACGCCGCAGATATGTCGTCAACATTTGGTGCACTCAGAGAGTGTCGCGCCTGGGCTGATACCTTCAACACGCTGTCTAAGAGTGTTGAATGGCAGTCTCAACAACTAGTGCGCACTCTGGCAACAGGTGGAGACTACACGAAGGATACCGTGTACACCGTTTGGCAAACTAATGTGTCAGATGAAGCAGCTTACGTAAAAGCCTATAAAAAACTGATGGCTGCACAAACCAAGAACGGCCTAGTTAATGGTGCTTGGGGTCTGTGGAGAGTTCAAGGAGGCGCGACTAGTGAAGTCACACACATAGCTTTCGCTGGCGCAGCAAACCTCGAAACGCTGCTTGCAACGAGCAATCCATCCAAGGCATTTTTGACATTCCAGAGAGAGGTAGCAGGCATTCGGTCCGTACACACAATGAACATTAACATTGTACTTGCCGATTTATAAATAGTCGGAAAAGGTCAGTCTAAAACAATTTGTCTGAAAAAAAGGCGGCTTAGATTTCCTAGGCCGCTGTGTCTCACTTAATGAAAGCTTTCAGAGCATCACCATCTACTAGTCGTTAACTAGACTTAAAGCTGCAGAATCTTTCTCAACTTCATTTGTCGTCCATTCCACCCTTCGGACTCGCTGCCAGCCTTCAATAAAGCGTTTTGGAACAAATGCTTCTACTTGTTTCCAACGCTGATCAAATATAAGAACTTGGCATTCAGCGTCAGGGCTACGCATACCGCGACCAATAACCTGCCTCATACGTCTGACTGCTAGATTTCTGGAGGCGACATGGGTCTAACCAAAGGCTCACCAGAACACGGCCAATGTGTTCTGAAGCTAATGGACTCCGTGATGTCAGAAGACGACTAGCGAGAAGGGGGGTGTGGGCCCTAGTAGCAGCCTCTGGGGTCAAACAAGAGGTAACGTAACCTGTTTTAAATAGGTTTTTATTCTCTTATAACGCTGAAGAACGCGTGTAGACGGGCGTTACCAACTGTCTACCCTGCTATTTTTAAAATGAGCTTCTTGTGTGTGTCAGGGGGTACATAGGAATATTGATGGAAGCTTTGCGGCCCCCCGGGGGGTCACTTAAAGCAGCGATAAATGTTGGTAACGGTAGCCAAAACGTATGTTTTGTAGGACAGAGGGATGTTTCAGTACAGCCTAACCTACTGTAGGCCTTATTTTTATTGGTCGGGACGACAGGATTTGAACCTGTGACCACCACACCCCCAGTGTGGTGCGCTACCAGACTGCGCTACGCCCCGGATCAGAGGGGCGCTATTGTACTTGATTCGGTCAGGATTGAAATGGTGTTGGCTTTTTGGTTAGTAGGTTAGTAGGTAATGAAGTCAGGAACAGAAGAACTAGCTCTTGCTGCCTGTTTGACTGTTTGGTTCGCTTCCCCAGCTCCTTTGTCTGAAGATGGGCGGGAGCCAAAAAAATTAGTGAGGGCGGTTTAGCGGTTGGACTTTTAGTTTCAATGGGGACTTGTGGCTTGGACGAAAGAACGCGGTTTGGTTAAGGAAAGATCCCTCGGCTTCGCTCGGGATGACCGTTCGGGTCAGATTTCTCCGCTACTGTCGAAATGACGAACGTGGGTACTTCTAAATGACAGGGGTGCCTTGGTCGAAATAACAGGGTTAGGTTAGGACTTCAGAACGACTAGCACGTCTTCCAATTCAGAAATCATCTGATGGATTAGTTGCTTGTATTGTGTGCTGTCTTCTTTCTGTTCTTCGCCAGATAAGCGCTGACGTGCACCACCGATGGTGAACCCCTGATCATAAAGCAGTGACCTTATCTGGCGGATCATCAGGACGTCACGGCGTTGGTAATATCGCCTGTTGCCACGTCTTTTTACGGGTTTTAACTGCGGGAATTCCTGTTCCCAGTAGCGCAAAACATGGGGTTTTACTGCACAAAGGCCACTGACTTCACCGATGGTGAAATAGCGCTTTCCAGGTATGGGTGGGAGTTCAGCGTTATGATCTGGGTCCAGCATACGCCTCTACTCTCGCTTTAAGTTTCTGTCCGGGTCGGAATGTCACTACCCGACGCGCGGTAATGGGGATTTCTTCACCTGTTTTTGGGTTGCGACCGGGCCGCTGGCTCTTGTCTCTTAGATCAAAGTTGCCAAAGCCGGATAACTTTACCTGCTCGTTGTTTTCAAGTGACGAACGCACTTCTTCAAAGAAGAGTTCAACAACTTCTTTCGCTTCGCGCTTGTTTAGGCCCAGCTCTTCAAACAGCTTTTCAGCCATTTCAGCCTTGGTTAAAGCAGCCATGTTTCAATTCCTTAAGCTGGCTCCAAACTGTGCTTCAAGGGAAGTCACAATTTTGTCCACCGAATCGTTGATCTCGTCATCCGTAAGAGTGCGGGAAGTGTGCTGGAAGGTCAAGCCTATTGCCAGACTTTTCCTATTAGGATCAATACCTTTGCCCTGATATACGTCAAACAACTTTAGGTTCTGCAAGGTATCAGTGGCAGCTACTATTATACACTGCCTGAGTTCAGCGGCGGTGGCGCCCTGATCAACAATCACCGCAATATCCCGTCGTACCTCGGGAAAACGCGACATTGGCTCACTGTGGGCTAGCTTTTTGGCGATAACAGCGTCAACTGTTAGTTCAAAAAGGAATATTGGGAAGCGAATATCCAGCTGCTGCTGAATTCTGGGATCCAAAAGCCCGACATACCCGACGGTTTCACCGTCTTTTTGAACAGCAGCGGATTGGCCTGAGTGCAACGCGGGATGGGTCTGGGCAACGAATTCAAAGGTTGCAGCCTGACCCGTCAGCGCAAGAACACTCTCGATATCACCCTTAACATCAAAAAAATCAACGAGTTGTGGGTCATTGGACCAGTTTTCGTCCTGTCTGGGGCCACAGACAACACCCGCCAGCTTTTTAAGCTGTGAGATGTTGTCGAAAGCCAGGCCAGCCTGGTTGGGTAGCTGGCTGAAACACAACCCGCTTTCAAACAGCCTGACCCGAGTTTGCTGTCGGTTCACGTTGTATATCAATGACTTAACTAATCCTGGCCAGATCGAAGTCCGCATCACACTCATTTCAGCAGACAGCGGGTTTGCCAGCGTTATAGGCGTCTGCTCAGGGTCCAGGGCCGCCTGCATGGCGGTATCGACGAACGAGTAGGTAATGGCCTCAAAATACCCGCGACCAACCAGGTGATCGCGTACCCGATTCAGCGATAATTCTGTTTCAGCCTTTTTAGACATGCTCAGACTGGCGACAGGTGTCCTTGTTGGCAGGTTGTTGTAGCCATAGACTCTGGATATCTCTTCAATCAAATCAGCCTCAATGGCGATGTCGAAGCGATGTGAGGGAGCACTCACTATCCATATATGCTCGCTATTATCATCGGTTGTGCTGGCCGGGAAGTTCAGCCGGGCAAAAATGTCGTCTATCGCGCGGTTATCGATGTCGACCCCAAGCACCCTGGATACTCGAGACGCCCGCAGTTCTATTGTTTTCTCTGTCGGCAAGTTCGATGAGTCAACCGTTTCTGTCACCGGCCCTGCTTGCCCGCCCGAGATCTGGATCAGTAGTTGGGTGGCACGCTCAATCGCACGCGTCTGTCCCTGCCAGTCGACACCACGCTCAAATCGGTGCCCGCATCGGTGTTCATCCCATAGGAACGGGCTCGGCCTGCGATTGCGGTTGGCGCGAAAAAGGCGCCTTCCAGGAAGATATCTTTTGTTTCATTAGTAACCGACGTGCTAAGCCCGCCCATCACACCGGCAAGACCTATAGGCCCGGACCCGTCTGTAATCAGTAACGTATCCGCCAGTGTTTCAACTTCGCTGCCATCCAGCAGGGTGACTTTCTCGCCTGCTGTTGCTTGCCGGACAACAATCTTGTCCTTTAGCTTGGCGTGATCATAAGCGTGCAGCGGCTGACCCAACTCCAGCATGACGTAGTTGGTCACATCCACAACCGGGTCTATGGACCGCAGCCCTGACCGGCGAAGCTTTTCTTTCATCCAGAGCGGCGATTGTGCGCTCTGGTCAATGTTGCGCACAATCCGTCCAACGAACCGCGAACAGGCCGCACCTGCGTTAAGTTCAACCGGGAAAGTGTCTTCGATTGAAGGTTCGACCTTCTGCAGATCGATTTCATTCACATCAAGCTGATTCATCAACCCTGTTTCCCGAGCCAGCCCAATCATGCTCAGGCAGTCGCTACGGTTGGGGGTTAAATCCAGGTCAATGATCGAATCGTCAAGATTCAAGTAATCGATAATATCGTCGCCAACAGGTGCATCAAGGGGAAGCTCCATCAACCCTTCATGGTCTTCGCTTAGGCCCAGCTCCCTTTCTGAACAGAGCAT